>NZ_BOOY01000026.1 GCF_016863475.1 Spirilliplanes yamanashiensis | reverse complement strand
CGTTCAAGTCACCACGCCGCTGTCAACAACGGTCATGGGCACTACACCTAGCCGCCCTCGGCGATCCGCTTCTGCAGCGCGGCGTCCTTCTCCTCCACCATGGCGGCCAGGTCGGCCTGGAACGCCGCCATCCGGTCGCGCAGCGCCTCGTCGCCCGCGCCCAAGATGCGCACCGCGAGCAGGCCGGCGTTGCGGGCGTTGCCGATCGCCACCGTCGCCACGGGCACGCCCGCCGGCATCTGCACGATGCTGAGCAGCGAGTCCATGCCGTCCAGGTACTTCAGCGGCACCGGCACGCCGATGACCGGCAGCGGGGTCATGGACGCCACCATGCCGGGCAGGTGCGCCGCGCCGCCGGCGCCGGTGATGATGACGCGCAGCCCGCGGCCGGCCGCCGAGCGGGCGTAGTCGACCATCTTCTGCACCGTGCGGTGCGCCGACACCACGGCGACCTCGTACTCGACGCCGAACTCGGCGAGGGCCTCGGCGGCCGCCTGCATCGTCGGCCAGTCCGAGTCGCTGCCCATGATCACGCCGACCTGCGGTGCCACTACGCGCCCTCCTGGAGCCACTGCGCGGCGCGGGCCGCCCGGGCCCGCACCGAGGTCATGTCGTCGCCGCAGACCGTCACGTGGCCGATCTTGCGGCCGGGCCGGACCTGCTTGCCGTACAGGTGCACCCGGGCGCCCGGGTCCTCCGCGAACAGGTGGTGCAGCCGCTCGTCGATGCCGATGCCGCCGGGCGCGCCGCCGAGCACGTTCGCCATCACGACGGCCGGGGCGGTCAGCGACGTGTCGCCCATCGGGTAGTCGAGCACGGCCCGCAGGTGCTGCTCGAACTGCGACGTGCGGGCGCCCTCGATCGTCCAGTGGCCGGAGTTGTGCGGGCGCATCGCCAGCTCGTTGACGATCAGGCCGGCGTCGGTCTCGAACAGCTCGACCGCCAGCAGGCCGACCACGCCGAGCGCGGTCGCCAGGTCGATGGCGAGTTGCTCCGCGGCGAGCGCGCGTTCCTCGGCCAGGCCCGGGGCGGGCGCGAGCACCTCGACGCAGATGCCGTCGCGCTGCACGGTCTCCACCACCGGGTACGCCGCCACCTGCCCGAACGGCGAGCGCGCCACCAGGGCGGCCAGCTCGCGGCGCAGCGGCACCAGCTCCTCGACGATGAGCGGCGTGCCGGTGGCGACCAGCTCCTCGGCCGCCTCGGGGGTGCGCAGCACGAAGACGCCGCGGCCGTCGTACCCGCCGCGGGTGGCCTTGGCGATGACCGGCCAGCCGGTCCCGGCGGCGAACGCGGCGATGTCGGCGGCCGCGCGCACCGCCCGCCAGCGCGGCACGGGGGCGCCCAGCTCGGCGAGGCGCTCGCGCATCCGGCCCTTGTCCTGGGCGAACAGCAGCGCCGCCGACCCGGGGTGGACCTTGACGCCCTCGGCCTCGAGGGCCCGGATGTGCTCGGTGGGCACGTGCTCGTGGTCGAAGGTGACCGCGTCGCAGCCCTTCGCGAACTCGCGCAGCGCCGCCAGGTCGGTGTGGTGGCCGATGCGGACGTCGGCGGCGACCAGCGCGGCGCCGTCGTCGGGTGAGGTGGCCAGCACGCGCAGCGACTGGCCGAGGGCGATCGCGGCCTGGTGGGTCATCCGGGCCAGCTGGCCGCCACCCACCATGCCGACAACGGGCAGACCGGTTCGGGTATCCATCTCGGCCAGCAGCCTAGCCGGGCGCGCCGCCCAGGGCCGCCACGAGGTCCGCGACGTCCGTCACGGGGCGGTCGCAGACGAAGCCGCGGCACACGTACGCGGCCGGCTCGCCGCCCAGGTACGACCGGCCGGCCAGCAGCGGCACGCCCGGGGCGTCCGGCGCCCCGGCCACCACCACCGCGCCCGGCGGGGCGTGCCGCAGCGCCGCCGCCAGCAGCGGCTCGTCCGCCGGGCGGGGGGTGACCACGGCGATCTCGTACGGCCCGCTGACCAGCGCCTCCGCCACCACGGCCGCGTAGCCGGCGAAGCGGGGGTGCGAGCCGATCAGCGGCGCCACCGTCTGCAGGGCCGCGTCGGCGGCCTCCCGGTGCCGGGTCGTGCCGGCCAGCGCCGAGTACGCCACCAGCGCCGCGCACACCGACGCCAGCCCGGACGGGGTCGCGTTGTCGGTCGGGTCGGCGGGCCGCGCCACCAGCCGTTCCGCGTCGTCGGCGGTGTCGTAGAAGCCGCCCTTGCCGTTGCCGAACCGGGTGAGCGCCACCTCCAGCAGCTCCCCGGCCAGCTCCAGCCAGCGCCCGTCGCCGGTCGTCTCGTGCACCGCGCAGAACGCCTCGGCGACGCAGCCGTAGTCCTCCAGCACGCCGGCGGGCTCGCCCGTCACGCCGTCGCGGGAGACCCGGCGCAGCCGGCCGTCCACGATGTGCCGCCCGGCGAGCACCTCGGCGAGGGCGACCGCGGCGAACGCCGACGCGTGCGACCCGGTGAGCCGCCCGTGCCGGGCCAGCGCGGTGATCGCCAGCCCGTTCCAGGCGGCCACCACCTTGTCGTCGCGGGCGGGCTGCGGGCGCGCGTCGCGGTACGCGAGCAGCCGGGCCCGCACGTCCTGCCACTGCTCCCGCACGGTGGGGGCGGCGTCGTCGATGTCGCGGGCGAGCACCAGCACGCTCTTTCCGTGCTCGAACGTGCCGGCCTCGGTCACGCCGAACAGGTCGGCGGCGAACGCGGCGTCGGCGGGGCCGAGCGCGTCGGCCAGCTCTGCCGGGGTGAACGCGTACGTCAGCCCCTCGACGCCGTCGGTGTCGGCGTCCAGCGCCGACGCCAGGCCGCCCGCCGGGGTGGCCAGGTCGCGGAGCAGGAAGGTGGCGGTCTCGTCGGCGACGCGCCGGGCCAGCGGGTCGCCGGTGGCGTGCCACAGCTCGGTGCACACACGCAGCAGCAGCGCGTTGTCGTAGAGCATCTTCTCGAAGTGCGGCACGGTCCACGTGTCGTCCACCGCGTACCGGGCGAACCCGCCCGCGAGCTGGTCGTAGATGCCGCCGCGGGCCATCCGCTCGACGGTGTGCCGCACCATCTCCAGCGCCTCGGGCGAGCCGGTGCGCCGGTGGTGCCGCAGCAGGAACAGCAGGTCGAGGTGCGGCGGGAACTTGGGCGCGCCGCCGAACCCGCCGTGCCGCCGGTCCTGTTCCTGCGCGAGCCGGGCGACGGCCGCGTCGAGCAGCTCCGCGGCGACCGGCGCCGTGGGCCCGCCGACGGCCTGCGCCCCGCCGACCGCCTCGACCACCGCGGCGCCCTGGCGCAGCACCGCGTCGCGCTGCTCGGTCCAGGCGGTGGTGACGGAGTCGAGCAGCTTCGCGAAGTTCTGCCGCGGGAAGTACGTGCCGCAGAAGAACGGCTCGCCGCCGGGCGTGGCGAACACCGTCATCGGCCACCCGCCCTGGCCGGTCATGGCCTGCGTGGCGGTCATGTAGACGGCGTCGACGTCGGGGCGCTCCTCCCGGTCCACCTTGACGGCGACGAAGCCCGCGTTGAGCTGCGCCGCGATCCCCTCGTCCTCGAAGGACTCGTGGGCCATCACGTGGCACCAGTGGCAGGCGGCGTACCCGACGGAGATGAGCACGGGCACGTCCCGGCGGCGCGCCTCGGCGAACGCCTCGTCGCACCACGGCCACCAGTCGACCGGGTTGTCGGCGTGCTGGAGCAGGTAGGGCGATGTGGCGCTACCCAGCCGATTCATACATCCACCCTGCCACACCGGCTGCCGGGCGCGAGCCCCTGGACACGCGTGTCGTGGCGGCTGCCGACGGTGCCGATCAGTCGCCGAACTGCCTGGATGTCTGCGTCTTCGGTCATCAGGAACGGCGGTGCGGCGTGGTGAGCTGGCGCGGCCCGACGTCGTCCTGGTCACCAAGGAGCACCATGTCGATCCTTCGCCGGTCCCTTCTGCTCGGCGCCGCCGCGTGCGTGGCCGCCGCCGGTTCTGTCGCCGCCACTCAGGCCCACGCCGCCGCGGAGCCCAATGCCGGGCGGCTCACCCTGACCGACAAGGGCGTCCTCGTCTTCACCGCCGGCGCCGGCGTGGCCAACGACTCGTCGACCCAGGGCACCCTCGACCCGATTCTGCTCCTGACGGACGAGGCGGCGAAGATCGAGGTCGACCCGTCGGCTGCGACCATGTGCACGTCCATCACCGATCGGAAGGTGCGGTGCACGGGACAGCCGGAACACAACATCAATGTCGTCGTCAAGCTCGGCGACCTCGCTGACCGGCACGTGGCCCTCGCGTCGTACCCCCACCTCCCGGAACTGGAGGGAGCCGGCTACATCGCCGTGACCGTCTACGGCGGCACCGGCGGAGACCAGCTCGACGGCAACAGCTCGAGCGCTCCGGTCGTCTTCTACGGCCAGGACGGCCGGGACCGGATGGCGGGCGGCGCGCAGAACGATCTGCTCGATGCCGGCAGCACCGTCTGGTGGCCGAGGCGGCGCCAGGAGGTCATCGGCAACGGCGGTGAGGACACCTGCAGGGGCGCGTTCGTCGACGCGCTCAGCTGCGAGCTCTGACCTCGTCACGAGAGCGCGCGAGCCCGGTCAGCCGGGGCACGTGGTCGTATCGCCGGCACCGGTCGGGTCGATGCGCAGCAGCGGCCGGTTGTCGGTCCGGTTGTTGGTCATGACGATCGCGTACCGCCCGGCCTTCGGCGCGACGTACCGCTTGCACCACTGGTTGCCGGTCTCCAGGCTCAGCGCCGGCGCCATCGCCTGGGTGCGGTTGAGCACGGTGCCGGCGCCGGGCGCCATGAGGAAGAAGCCGAAGTCGCCGGGACGCGCCCCGATGGTGCCGTCCGCATGGACGACCTTGTCGACGAACAGGGCGAGCTTCTGGTCCTTCTTCAACTCGATGTCGGCGATACCCAGCGGTCGCCGGGAGCCGCCGGCCGACATGCCGGTCACGATGTCGCTCCTGATGGTGCCGTGGCCCTGCGCCAGGTGGATGTCGTACGACCCGGCGCCGCTGTACCGGGATACCACAGCCTGGTACGCGGCGAGCGGGGCGACAGTGGAGTTGATCGCGACGAAGTCGACGACCGGGGCGAAGTCCAGGCTCCAGCTCAGGAGACGGCCGTTCGCGTCGCGGATCGTCAGGTCGTGGTCACTTCCGGGGTTGCTCCGCACACCCACTGCCGCCCAGACCCTTCGCGTGGTCGAGAACGCGTATGTTTCGGGGTTGCTGCCGGTCACGGTCGCGTTGTCGCCCAGCGCGACCGCCGCCGATGCCGGCTCGGCGGCCAGCAGGACCGTGGTCATCGCGGCGGCCACGGCTGCCGCGGCGCGGCGGGTCCGAAGAAGGCTCATCGTTGGGTTTCCTGTCTTGAGCGGCGCACTCCCGGGTGATCGACAGACGTTATCGGCACCCGGGACCGGTGCGAGCGCCCCATCGTGCAGAGCATCGGGAGGGGTCAGGAGGCCCCGTCGGCCCGCAGGGGGACGATCCGGGCGGGGCTGACCTCGCCGAGTTCGAGCAGCTTGGCGCCGATGCGGTCGGCGGGCAGCGGCTGGCAGAACAGGTAGCCCTGGGCGTGGGTGCAGCCCATCTCGGTCAGGGCGGCGCGCTGGTCGGCGGTCTCGACGCCCTCGGCGACGACCCGCACGCCGAGCAGGCGACCCAGCTCGACGGTGCTGCGCACGATCGCCAGCGCCTCCGGCGACTCGGTCATCCGGCCGACGAACGCGCGGTCCACCTTGAGCTCGTCGACGGCGACGCGGGCGAGCAGCTCGTAGGTGGAGAAGCCGGTGCCGAAGTCGTCGACGGACAGCTGCACGCCGAGGCTGCGCAGCCCGGCGAGGACCTCGTCGACGACCGGGGTGGCCGCCACCTGGACGGTCTCGGTGATCTCCAGGACGAGCCGGCCGGCGGGGACGCGGTGCCGGCGCAGCGCCTCGCCGATCTGGGCGGGCAGCGTCGGGTCGAGCAGGCTGCGGGCCGACAGGTTGACCGAGACGGGCACGTCGACGCCGTCGGCCGCCCAGGCCGCCGCGACGGCCAGCGACCGGTCGAGCACGTGCCGGGTGAACGGGCCGAGCAGGTCGCTGTGCTCGACGGCGGGGACGAACGCCGACGGGCCGAGCTTGCCCAGCCGGGGGTGCAGCCAGCGGGTGAGCGCCTCGACGCCGGTGGGCACGCCCGTGCCGAGGTCGACCTCGGGCTGCAGCTCGACGACGACCTGGTCGCCGGCGGCGAGGGCGGCGCGCAGCTCGGCGAGCAGCACGAGGTGGTCGGTGCCGCCGGGGTCGCGGTGCCGGTCGTAGGCGACCACGCCGCCGCCCTGCGCCTTGGCCTCGGCCAGGGCGACCTTGCCGCGGCGCAGCAGCTCGGACAGGTCGACCGCGCCGGCCGCGCCGACGACCACCCCGGCGGAGACGCGCGGGACCAGCTCGAAGCCGCGGATCTCGGCGGGCCGGACCAGCTGGGACTGCAGCTCGCGGGCGCGGCGCAGGGCCTGCGGCAACGGCGACCCGGCGGCGCCCAGGGCGCCCAGGGCGGCGGAGTCGCCGAGGACGGGCACGTCGGGCACGAGCACGACGAACTCGTCGTCGCCGGTGCGCGCGGCCAGGTCGCCCTCGCGCAGGCCGTCGCGCAGCCGGGTGGCGAGCCGCTGCAGCAGCGCGTCGCCGCCGCAGTGGCCGAGGGCGCGGTTGACGGCGGCGAAGTCGTCCACGTCGAACAGCAGCAGCGCCACCGGCCGGCTGCGGTCCAGCCCGGCGAGCAGCCCGGCGGCGGCGCGGTGCAGGGCGGCGCGGTGCGGCAGCCCGGTGAGGGCGTCGCGGCCCTCCCGCTCGGCGGCCGCGGCGACGTCGGCGGAGAGCCGGGCGAACGCCCCGGCGTTGCGGGCGGCCGCGGCGACCGTGCCGGCGTACGCCGTCAGCACCTCCTGCTCGCGCGGCGTGCCGGTGCGCTGGCGCGGCAGCCAGACGGCGAGCGGCCCGGCGCGCAGGGCGGCCGGGTCGTCGTCGGCGGTGATCGCGGCGGCCACCTCGGCGCGTTCGGCGCCGAGCAGGTCGCGCGCGCCCGCGGCGGCGACGGCGTCGAGGTCGTCGCGGGCCTCCAGCAGGTCGCGGGCGGCGCGCAGGGCGGCGTCGAGGGCGCGGGCGTCGGCGGCGGCGCGCCGGGTGCGCGCGCGGGCGTCCCACAGCAGCCAGGCGGCGGGCACGAGCAGCAGCAGCCACGCGGGTTCCTGGCCGCCGGCGAGCACGGCGAGCAGCACCGCCAGGCCGATCGCCGCGCCGAGGAAGGCGGCGGCGTACGCGCCGGGCGACACCGCGGATTCCGGGGCGCGCCGCGGGCCGGGCGTCACCGGCACCGCCGGACGTGACGGACGGTCAAGGGGCGGTGGCGATACGTCGACATCGCTGGCAACCCCTTTCCGCGCAGGGTCGAGCACGTTGTGGTGCCCCCGGCGGGAAGGCTAAGCCAATCCGCCTGTCCACAACAGGTCTTGACGGATGGCTTTGGGCGTCAATCGTCGCTGAAGATCCGAGTGGGTGAATTGGCGGACGGGGCCGTCAGCTGCCCGTCCGCCGCGCACGCTCCTCGGCGCTGGGCTCCGCGGGGGCCTCCGCGGACGGCTCGTCGAGCGCGCTCGCGTCGTCGGGCGCCGCGGGCGGCTCGTCGACGGGGAAGCGGTCGGGCAGGCGGCGCAGCCGCGCGTTCATGTTGCGGATGAGCAGCACCGTCGCGACCGCCATGAGAACGATGATGAACAGGCCCATGGGACCCATCAGGGAGCCCTCGCGGGTGTCCCCGAAGTTGTTCACGGCCAGCAGGTCGGTCATGGCCTCCACGGTACGCCGCCGCGCGTCACCGGGCGTGCGCGGTCTCCCGCACGCCGGCGAACAGGTCGGACTCCGGCAGCGGGCTGTCGACCAGCGAGCGGGCCAGCTCGAAGTCCTCCGTGGGCCACACCCGGCGCTGCAGCTCCAGCGGCACGTGGAACCAGAAGCCGTCCGGGTCGACCTGGGTGGCGTGGGCGCGCAGCGCGTCGTCGCGCACCTCGAAGTACTCGCCGCACTCGACCCGGGTGGTGACGCGGTCGCCGCGGTCCTCGCGGTCCGCCCACTTCTCCAGCATCTCCGCGTACGGCGACTCCAGGCCCTCGGCGAGCATGCCCTCGTGCAGGGCGAGCATGCGCGCCTTCGTCCAGCCGGCGTTGTAGTACAGCTTCAGCGGCTGCCACGGCTCGCCCAGCTCGGGGTGGAAGTCGGGGTCGGCGGCGGCGTCGAACGCCACGACGCTGATCTTGTGGCACATGATGTGGTCGGGGTGCGGGTAGCCGCCGTTCTCGTCGTAGGTCGTGATGACCTGCGGCCGGAACTCGCGGATGAGCTTGACCAGCGGCAGCGCGCCCTCGATCGGGTCGACCAGGCCGAAGCAGCCGTCGGGCAGCGGGGGCAGCGGGTCGCCCTCGGGCAGGCCGGAGTCGACGAAGCCGAGCCACGCCTGCTCGACGCCGAGGATCGCCCGCGCCTCGTCCATCTCGGCGCGGCGGATCTCGCTGATGTTCTCCCACACCTCGGGGCGGTCGAGCTTCGGGTTGAGCACGCTGCCGCGCTCGCCACCCGTGCAGGTCGCCACCAGGACCCGCACTCCCTCGGCCACGTACCGCGCGGTCGCCGCGGCACCCTTGCTCGACTCGTCGTCGGGGTGCGCGTGCACCGCCATGAGGCGCAACTGCTCAGCCACTGCTTCTCCTCCATCGGACCCGGCGCAGCGTACATCCCGCGGGCTGCGAAGATGGGTCGTGCGCCATTCTGGCCGACCCCACCGACAAACAACCGCACGGACGGGCCTCCGGTGACCGAGACACCCGCCACAGCCCCGGTATTCCCGCCGGGCCGCTACGGCCGCCGCCGCGCGCCGCGCACGGCCCGCCGCTGGCTGCTGCCCGCGCTGGTGGCGCTGGTCGCGCTCGCCGGCGTGGGGGTCGGCTGGCGGATGTACACCCAGTTCGGCGACCCGGTGTACGACGCCGAGGTGATCCGCTACACCGGCATCACCGACACGTCCGTCACGGTCGACTTCCGCGTCACCGTGCCGCCGGGCGGGTCGGCCGAGTGCGGGCTGCGCGCCCGCTCGTACGACGGCGCCGACGTGGGGCGCACCCGGGTCGTCGTCACCGCCGAGCCCGGCGAGCGCCGGGCCGTCGCCCGGCACGTCGTGCCCACCACCGCGCGGCCGTTCATCGGCGAGGTCGTCGCCTGCCGGGCCGCCGGCTGACCCCGTTCGGTCGCCGGGCGACTACCGGGCCGCTGGTAAGGTTGGTGATTCGATCCAATCGCCCGCCCGTCCCCCGAGGAGCCCCCGTGTCCAAGTCCGAGCCGCAGACCTGGCTCTCCCAGGACGCGTACGACCGGCTGCAGGCCGAGCTCGACGAGATGATCGCCAACCGCCCCGTCATCGCCGCGGAGATCAACGCCCGCCGCGAGGAGGGCGACCTGCGCGAGAACGGCGGCTACCACGCCGCGCGTGAGGAGCAGGGCAAGGCGGAGGGCCGCATCCTCTACCTCAAGGAGCTGCTGCGCACCGCCCAGGTCGGCGAGGCGCCGACGGCCGACGAGGTCGCGCCGGGCACCGTCGTCACCATCTACTTCGACGACGACGCCTCCGACACCGAGACGTTCCTGCTGGGCTCGCGCGAGATCTCCGCGACCACGGACCTCACCGTCTACAGCCCGGAGTCGGCGCTCGGCAAGGCCATCCTCGGCAGCCGCGCCGGCCAGACCGTGACGTACACGGCCCCCAGCGGCGCCGACATCAAGGTCACCGTCGTGAAGTTCGAGCCGTACGGCGCCTGACGCGTGCGATCCGAGGTCCCGCCGGCCGGTGCCGGCGGGACCTCGCCGCATCAGGCGCCCGTGTTGGCCGTGACCCGGTAGCCGGCCTCGCGCAGGGCGCCGATGAGCACCACCGAGTGGTCCGGCCCGCGGGTCTCGACGCTGAGCGCCACCTCGACCTCGCCGAACTCCAGCCCCGGGTGCTGCCGCGAGTGCTCGACGTCGACGACGTTGGCCTGCAGCTCCGACAGCCGGCTCAGCAGCCGGGCCAGCTCGCCCGGGCGGTCGGCGCAGCGCACGGTGAGCCGCAGGAACCGGCCGGCCGCGGACAGGCCGTGCTCGATGACGCGCAGCAGCAGCATCGGGTCGATGTTGCCGCCCGACAGCACCGCCACCACCGGGGTGTCCACCTTGGCCGCGCCGCTGAGCAGGGCGGCGATGGCCACCGAGCCGGCCGGCTCGACGACCAGCTTGTGGCGTTCCAGCACGGTCAGCAGCGCCTGCGAGATGTCCTCGTCGGTGACCGTCACGATGTCGTCGACGAGCGCCGCGACGTGCGCGTAGGTCAGCTCGCCGGGGCAGCCGACCGCGATGCCGTCGGCGATGGTCGTCATCGTGGGCAGCTTCAGCGGGTGCCCGGCGGCCAGCGACGGCGGGAACGACGCCGCCCCGGCGGCCTGCACGCCGATGATCCGCACCCCCGGCTTGAGGGCCTTCACGGCGACGGCCAGGCCGCTGACCAGCCCGCCCCCGCCGATGCCGACGACGACGGTCTCCACCTCGGGGCACTGGTCGATGATCTCCAGGCCGACGGTGCCCTGCCCGGCGATGATGTCGCGGTGGTCGAACGGGTGGATCAGCGTCGCGCCGGTGCGCTCGGCGAACGCCTGCGCCGCCACCAGCGCGTCGTCGACGGTGCTGCCCGCGTACTCGATCTCGGCGCCGTAGCCGCGGGTGGCCGCGACCTTCGGCAGCGGCGCCCCCTCCGGCATGAAGACGGTGGCCCGCGCCCCGAGCAGGCCGGCGGCGAGCGCCACCCCCTGGGCGTGGTTGCCGGCGCTGGCGGCGACCACGCCGCGGGCGCGCTCGGCGTCGGTGAGCCGCGAGATGCGCAGGTACGCGCCGCGGACCTTGTACGACCCGGCCCGCTGGAGGTTCTCCAGCTTCAGCCAGGCGGGGACGTCGTCGAGCACGGCGGACAGCGGCCGGGACCGCTCCATCGGCGTGACGCGCACGACCCCGGTGAGGACCTCCCGTGCCGCCTCGATGTCGGCGAGGGTCAGCAGGTCGGCCGGTACGGCTTCAGTCATGCCCCGATCGTCGCACCCGGCGGGGGCGGCGGCGGCACGGTCGTGCCGGGTGTCAGCAGCGGGACCGCCCCGGCGGTGTGGGCGTCCTGCGCGGCGCTGATCCGCCGCACCATGACGGCCAGGCAGGCGCCGGCGGCGGCGTAGAGCCCCAGCGCGACGGCCGCGCCGAGCACGGCGCCGCGGTAGGCGTGCGCGGTGGGCTCGCCGGCCGCCGCGGCGGCCACGGACTCGACGGGCTGGGCAAGCAGCCACGCCGCCCACCACCACTTCAGCAGGGCGGGGGTGGTGGCGCTCTGGAAGGTGGTGCGGGCCGCGCCGGCGACCGCCCGGTACGGCACGAACAGGTTGGCGATCGGCACCAGCCAGCCGGCGATCGCCCAGCCGCCGCCGATCGGGGTGTCGGCGTACCGGTACTGGTGCTCCGCGTTGGTGACCACCCGGTACGTCCACACGATCACGAGGACGCCGGTGACGAGCATGACGACGAGGACCGGCAGGGCCGCCAGCCCCTCGGCGAACAGGAACGTGTCGAGGGTGCCGGGGCCGGCGCCGGACGACGCGGCGATCCACACCGCGAGTGTCCCGGCGAACGACACCGCCTGCAGCGCGACGGCCACCGCCAGGGCGGCGGCGACGACGGTGCCGAGCGTGCGCACCGGGTACGCCGCGCGGGCAGGCGTGTAGGAGACGGGCGCGGCGCAGCGCGGGCACGCCCACGCGCCCACGGGCAGCGTGGAGCCGCAGGACCGGCAGAACATGGTGTGGAACCCCCGTGGTCGTGAATGCTCACGGGAATGTAGGCGATGGGCGCGCCCGCGCGCAGTCCCGTCGTTACAGCGCCGCCGACACCCGCGGCCAGCCGGGGGCGTGCCGCGGCCACGGGTTGGCCATCTCGAACTGGCCGGCGACGCCGAGCAGGGTCAGCTCCGAGCCGGGGGGCCCGGTCAGCTGCACGGCGAGCGGCAGGCCGTCCGGGCGGATGCCGACGGGCACCACGATCGACGGCAGGCCGGCGATGTTCCACGGCGCCGCGTACGGGGCGTAGCGCATCGAGCCGAGCAGGTTGGTCCGCCACGAGCCGCCGGCCCAGCCCTCGGCGCGCGGCGGGGTGGCGGCCAGCGCGGGGGTGAGCAGCAGGTCGACGGCGCGGTCGGTGAAGAACCCGATCGAGCGCTCGCGCCAGCCGGCCCGGTCGCTCTCGCGGACCATGCCGCGGTTCCACGCCCACCGGCCGGCCCGGATGTGCCGGCGGGTGCGGGGCTGCAGGGCGCGGACGTCGAGCTGGGCGGACTCGCGGTAGGCGGCGGCGAACCAGGTGGCGAGCCCGGCGAGGCCGAGCTTCGCCGGGTAGACGGGGTCGGCGGTGATCGCGCTGTGCCCGGCGCCGACGAGCAGCTTGGCCGCGGTGGCGACGGCCTGCCGGTTCGGCTCGTCCGGGCGGATGCCGTTGACCGGCGAGCGCAGCGACACGGCGACCCGCAGCCCCGACGGCGGCACCAGCTTCTCCGGCCGCCGGCCGGCCAGCACGGCGAAGCCGATGGCGGCGTCGGCGACGGTGGTGGCGAGCATGCCGTGCTCGGTCAGGTCGAACCAGTTCTCCACGCCCAGCTTGCACGGCACGACGCCGCGGCCCGGCTTGAGCCCGACGAGCCCGCAGCAGGCGGCCGGGATGCGGATGGAGCCGAGCCCGTCGTTGCCGTGCGCCAGCGGCACCAGCCCGGCGGCGACCGCGGCGGCGGCGCCCCCGGACGAACCGCCGGGCGTGCGGTCGGTGTCCCACGGGTTGCGGGTGGGGCCGTCCGGGTCGTCGGTGACCGCCCACAGGCCCATCTCGGGCATGCGGGTGGTGCCGAGCACGACGGCGCCGGCGCCGCGCAGCCGCCGCACCACCTCGTCGTCCTCCTCGGCGACGGCGGTGGCGGCCGCGGCGGAGCCGTTGAGGATCGGCAGGCCGGCCACGGCGGTGTTCTCCTTGACCGCGACCGGCACCCCGGCGAGCGGCAGGTTCGCCAGGTCGTCCTGCTCGTCGACCTTCTCGGCCTCCACGATGGCCTCGCCGCCGCGCACGGTGCGGAACGCCGCCAGCTCGGCGTCGAAGACCCCGATGTGCTCGAGGTGGTCGGCGACGACGGACGTGGCGGAGACGTCGCCGCGGCGCACCCCGCGGGCGATCTGCTTGGCCGTCGCGCCCACCCAGGTCGACACGAGGTCTGCCACGGTTACCTCCCGAGCTCAGCCCAGCGCCTGCTCCAGGTCGGCGAGCAGGTCGTCCACGGACTCGATGCCGACAGACAGTCGCACGAGATCGGCGGGCACTTCAAGCGGCGAGCCCGCGGCGCTCAGGTGTGTCATCTGCCCGGGGTGCTCGATGAGCGACTCGACCCCGCCGAGCGACTCGGCGAGGGTGAACACCTTGGTGCTGTTGCAGATGCGCACGGCCTGCTCGGGGCCGCCCGCGGCGCGGAACGAGATCATGCCGCCGTACGCCGACATCTGCTTCGCGGCGGTCTCGTGGCCGGGGTGCGACTCCAGGCCCGGGTACAGCACCTGCGCCACGGCCTCGTGCTGCGCCAGGTACTCCACGACCCGCTCGGCATTGCGGCAGTGCCGGTCCATCCGCACGCCGAGGGTGCGGATGCCGCGCAGGGTCAGCCACGCGTCGAACGGGCCGTTGACGGCGCCCATCGCGTTCTGGTGGAAGGCCAGGTCCTCGCCGATGCCGGCGGCCGCGGCGATCAGCGCGCCGCCGACCACGTCGGAGTGCCCGCCCAGGTATTTGGTGGTGGAGTGGACCACCACGTCGGCGCCGTGCGCGATCGGCTGCTGCAGGTACGGCGACGCGAACGTGTTGTCGACGACGAGCATGCCGTCGTACTCGTGCGCGAGGGTGGCCAGCGCGGCGATGTCGGCGATGCCGAGCAGCGGGTTGGTGGGCGTCTCGGCCCAGATCAGCCGGGTGTGGTCGGGGCGGAACGCCGCCCGCACGGCGTCGAGGTCGCCCAGCGGCGCGGCCGTCCAGTCGATGCCCCACTTCTCGGCGACCTTGCTGAACAGCCGGAACGTGCCGCCGTACGCGTCGTCCGGGATGAGGACGTGGTCGCCCGGCCGGCACAGCGCCCGCAGCAGGGTGTCCTCGGCGGCCAGGCCGCTGGCGAACGTGAGGGCCCGCTGCCCGCCCTCCAGCGCCCGCAGGCACTCCTGCAGCGCGTCGCGGGTCGGGTTGCCGGAGCGGCTGTACTCGTAGCCCTCCCGGGGCGCCCCGACGGCGTCCTGCGCGTACGTGCTGGTCTGGTAGATCGGCGGCACGACCGAGCCGGTACGCGCCTCCGGTTCCTGACCGGCGTGGATGGCGAGTGTGTCGAAGCCGTACGTCATGGTTCGAGGCTAGTCTCCCCCGATGGCTGGTTGCTTGTTCTGCGGCGTGGTGGCGGGCGGGGTGCCCGCCTTCCGGGTGGCGGACACCCCGGACGGGGTCGCCTTCCTCGACATCCGCCCGGTCTTCAAGGGCCACGTGCTGGTGGTGCCGCGCCCGCACGTCGACGACCTGCCCGGCCTGCCGGGCGAGCTGCTGCCGGGGTTCTTCGCCCTGGTCCGGCGGCTGGCGGCGGCGGTACCGGACGCCCTGGGCGCCCAGGGCACGTTCGTGGCGATGAACAACGTGGTGTCGCAGTCGGTGCCGCACCTGCACGCCCACGTCGTCCCCCGGACGAAGGGCGACGGGCTGCGCGGGTTCTTCTGGCCGCGCACGCGCTACGCCGACGACGCCGAGGCCACCGGGTACGCGGAACGCATCGCGGCGGTCCTGGCCGGCGGGTAAGACTTGGACCGCGGCCGGTGTTGCAACCAGCGGACGAAGGGAAGAGTCGCATGTTCTTGCGCAACAAGAAGGTCGAGCTGGTCACCGTCGACAACGCGCTGCCCGGCCGCAGCGTCGAGATGCCCGTCGCCGACCGGCACACCGTCCTGGGCACCCCGCTGCGGGGCCCCTGGCCGGCCGGCCACCAGGTCGCCGTGTTCGGGATGGGCTGCTTCTGGGGCGCCGAGCGCATCTTCTGGCGCCTGCCGGGGGTCTACTCGACCTCGGTGGGCTACGCGGGCGGCGTCTCGCCGAACCCGACGTACGAGGAGGTCTGCTCGGGCGGCACCGGCCACGCCGAGGTGGTCCAGGTCGTCCACGACCCGGCGAAGGTCTCCTACGAGCAGCTGCTGAAGGCGTTCTGGGAGAACCACGACCCGACCCAGGGCATGCGCCAGGGCAACGACGTGGGCACTCAGTACCGCTCGGCGATCTACACGACGACCGACGAGCAGCAGCGGGTGGCGCAGCAGAGCCGCGAGCTGTTCCAGCCGGTGGCGACCCAGGCCGGCTACGGCGCGATCACCACCGAGATCGCCAAGCTCGGCACGTACTTCTACGCCGAGGACTACCACCAGCAGTACCTGTCCGACGCGAAGAACCCGGGCGGCTACTGCAACCACGGCCCGAACGGCCTGACCTGCCCGATCGGGGTGGCGCGCACGGCCTGACGGTCCGCTGCCGAGCGCGGCCCGCGTCCCGTCCGGGGTGCGGGCCGCCGACTTTTGGTCGGCAGGGCTCTTTACTGTTAGGAATGTTTACTTCATATTGTTGATCAGGCGCTACCGCAGCACCTTCTGCCCCCTCCGCCACGGGAGCCTCCTGATGAACAAACGCACCACTTTGTCCTTGTCGGCCGCCGCGGTGGTCGCCGCCGCCCTCGTCGCCATACCGTTCACCGCGTCCGCGGAGACCGAGCAGCCCGACTGCCGGCCCGACGGCCTCGCCGCCACCGCCGGGGTCGCCACCCCGTACTGCCTGGCGTACGACACCGACGGCCGCGAGAAGCTGGGCGCCGACCACGGCCGCCGCATCATCGGCTACTTCACCGGCTGGCGCACCGGCGCCAACGGCCAGGCGAAGTACCTCGCCTCGAACATCCCGTGGGACAAGGTCACCCACATCAACTACGCGTTCGCGCACGTCGACGCGCAGAACAAGGTCTCCGTGGGCGCCGACAACGCCACCAACCCGGCGACCGGCATGAGCTTCCCCGGCGTCCCCGGCGCCGAGCTCGACCCGAGCCTGCCGTACAAGGGTCACTTCAACCTGCTGACCAAGTACAAGAAGCAGCACCCCGACGTGAAGACGCTGATCTCCGTCGGCGGCTGGGCCGAGACCGGCGGCTACCTGGACGGCGAGAACCGCGTCGCCAGCGGCGGCTTCTACACGATGACGACCAACTCGGACGGTTCCGTCAACCAGGCCGGCATCGACACGTTCGCCACGTCCGCCGTCGACTTCATCCGCAAGTACGGCTTCAACGGCGTCGACATCGACTACGAGTACCCGACGTCGATGAAGGACGCCGGCCACCCGGACGACTTCGCGATCAGCAACGCCCGCCGCGCCGGCCTCAACCGCAGCTACAACGCGCTGATGAAGACCCTGCGCGACAAGCTGAACGCCGCGTCGGCCCAGGACGGCAAGTACTACATGCTCACCGTGGCGGCGCCCTCCTCGGGCTACCTGCTGCGCGGCATGGAGAACTTCGCCAGCCTGCAGTACCTCGACTACGTCAACATCATGTCGTACGACCTGCACGGCGCCTGGAACGAGTACGTCGGCCCGAACGCGTCGCTGTTCGACGACGGCAAGGACGCCGAGCTCGCCCAGGCCGGCGTCTACACCGCCGCCCAGTTCGGCGGCATCGGCTACCTGAACACCGACTGGGCCGCCAAGTACTTCCGCGGCGCCATGGCCGCGGGCCGCATCAACATCGGCGTGCCGTACTACACCCGCGGCCACCGCAACGTCACCGGCGGCACCAACGGCCTGTGGGGCAAGGCCCGGTCCACCGGCACCTGCCCGAAGGGCACGACGGCCTGCGGCGACGGCGCGGTCGGCATCGACAACATCTGGCACGACGTCGAGAACGGCAAGGAGGTCGGCGCCGGCTCCGGTCCGCTGTGGCACGCCAAGAACCTGGAGAAGGGCATCGCCGGCAGCTACCTCGGCGAGTACAACCTCAGCGCGTCGAACCTCACCGGCACGTACACCCGGCACTACAACTCCACGCTGGTCGCGCCGTGGCTGTGGAACGACTCCAAGAAGGTCTTCCTGTCCACCGAGGACGAGCAGTCGCTCGGCGCCAAGGCCGACTACGTCGTCAACCAGGGCCTCGGCGGCGTCATGATCTGGGAGCTCGCGGGCGACTACGACTTCTACGCCGACCGCAACGGCGGCAAGGGCGAGTACTACATCGGCGACACGCTGACCACGCTGCTCTACGACAAGTTCAAGTCGGCGTCGAAGCCGGGCGCGCTCAAGGCCACCCAGGCCATGCCGGCCGACATCCTGGACGTCAAGGTGGACCTCGTCGAGTACGCGCTGGGCGACAGCAACTACCCGATCAACCCGAAGATGCGGATCACGAACAAGTCGACCACCACGATCCCCGGTGGCGCCGAGTTCCAGTTCGACTACCCGGTCGCCGCGCCCGCCAACATGTCGGACCAGTCCGGCAGCGGCCTGAAGATCATCCGCAGCGACCACACCGGCAACAACGTCGGCGGCCTGAAGGGCACGTTCCACCGGGCGTCGTTCACCATCCCGGGCTGGCAGAGCATCGCGCCGGGCGGCACGATCGACATCACCGTCGTGTACCAGCTGCCCATCGGCGGCCCGTCGAACTACACGGTGACCTTCGGCGGCAAGTCGTACGCGCTCAGCACCGACAACCCGCGCGGCGCCGGCGGCGGGGTCGTCCCGACCAGCCCCACCGCGAGCGTGTCGACCAGCACGTCGGCCAGCGCCTCGGCGTCGCCCAGCCCGTCCACCGGCACCTGCGCGGCGGCGGCGTGGGACCGCACCAAGGTCTACACCGGCACCAACCTGGTGTCGTACGGCGGCCGCACCTGGAAGGCCCAGTGGTGGACGCAGGGCGACCAGCCCGGCACCAACGCCGTCTGGCTCGACCAGGGCGCCTGCGCGGGCGAGCCCAGCCCGAGCGTGAGCGTGAGCGTCTCCCCCAGCGCCAGCGTCACCCCGAGCACCCCCACCACGTGCTCCGGCCCGGCGTGGGACCGCGGCAAGGTCTACACCGGCGCCAGCGGCGAGGTGACCCACAAGGGCCACCGGTGGACCGCCCGCTGGTGGACGCAGGGCGACGAGCCCGGCACCAACGAGGTCTGGCGCGACCTGGGCGCCTGCTGACCCCGTAGCAGTCCGGCGACACACCGCCGGGGCGGACGCACGACGCGGCCGCCCCGGCGGTTGCCGTTCGGGGGCCCGGTCAGGCCAGGGCGCGCAGCATCTCCTCGGCCACGCCCGCCGACGACGCCGGGTTCTGGCCGGTCACCAGGTTGCGGTCGACGACGACGTGCGGCGCCCACGGCTCCGCCACGACCACGTCGGCGCCCAGACCGGCCAGCCGGTCCTGCAGCAGCCACGGCGCCCGGGGCGCGAGCCCGCCCTGGGTCTCCTCCGCGTTGGAGAAGCCGGTCAGCCGGTACCCCGCGAACGGCGACGCGCCGTCCGCACCGGTGGCCAGCAGCGCGGCCGGGCCGTGGCACACCACGCCCAGCGGGCGGCCGGACGCCAGCGCCTCGCCGAGCAGCCGGCCGGACTCCGCGTCGGTGGCGAGGTCCTCCATCGGGCCGTGCCCGCCCGGGTAGTACACGGCCGCGTAGTCGCCGAGCCGGACGTCGGCCAGCGCGATCGGCCGGCGCAGCTCGGTCATCGCCTCGACGGCCGTGGCGACCGTGTCGTCGGTGAGGCTGCCGTCGTCCACGGTCGGCACGACGCCACCGGGGGTGGCGACGACGACCTCGTGCCCGGCGGCGGTGAACGCCTCGTACGGGACGGTCACCTCCTCCGCCCAGAAGCCGGTGGGGTGCCTGGTGCCGTCGGCGAGGGTCCAGTGGTCGGCGCCGGTCAGCACGAAAAGAATTCTCGACATGCCCCGACGGTATGCCGCCGGACGCGCGGTGCCGACCGCCGTCGCCGCGCGGCTCGTGCGAGCAGCCCGGAGCCGGTCCGGCAACCTCTCCGACGGGTGATCCACCTTCAGGGGATTTCGGCTCCCGGAGATCGACAACCGCCGACCCGCCCGCCCAGACTTGACGAAGCGATGGCAGGTGAAAGGGGCGGGAACGGGGAGGTCTGCGATGGCGAGATTCAACAATCCGGACGAGCGTGACGCCTGGGCACTGGCGGAGTCGCTCATCGATCGGGGCCGCGCGATGATGCGCAAGGCCGAGGGCGCGCTCGAGACGTTCATGGTCGGCAAGGAGCTGAACCGGCAGCGGTGCATCCGCCGCGGCATCGGCGACACCGACGCCGAGATCCGCTGGGCGGAGACGGCGAACGCGAAGAAGGCGCTGGCCGACAACAACTTCCACGTGACCCAGGCGATGATGTACTACGGCGCCGCCGCGGCCCACTACTCGCGGGCCCTCTACCTGCGCAGTCACGGCGGGCAGGGCTGACAGCGCGGTCGCGGCCGGTGGCCGCGGCCGCGCGCCCGCCGGTGGGGCGGATAACCGCCGCCGCGCCGGGGAAAGGTCCCGGTATGGAGACCGCCATCGAATCCGAGCGCAAGTACGACGTCCCGGCCGACTTCGCGCTGCCCGCCGTCGACGGCACGGGCGAGCCGGCGACGCACGAGCTGGAGGCCACCTACTTCGACACCCCGGACCTGCGGCTGGCGGCCCACCGCATCACGCTGCGCCGGCGCACCGGCGGCACCGACGCCGGGTGGCACCTCAAGACGCCCGGCGACGGCGCGGCCCGGGTCGAGCACCGGCTGCCGCTCGACCGGTCGGCGGACGGGGTGCCGGCGGAGCTGCTGGCGCCGGTGCGCGCGGTGGTGCGGCGCCAGGAGGTGGCGCCGGTGGCGCGGCTGCGCACCCGGCGCGTCGAGACGCCCGTCCGGGACGCGGCGGGCCGCACGCTGGCGCTGATCGCCGACGACACGGTGGACGCGGAGGCGTACGGCGAGGCCCAGCACTGGCGCGAGGTCGAGGTCGAGCTGGTCGAGGGCGGGCCGGAGGTGCTGGAGGCGGTCGAGCGGGCGCTGCTGGCGGCCGGCGCCACCCCCGCCGCCGGGCCGTCGAAGCTGGGCCGGGTGCTCGGCGGGCGCGTCCCGGCTCCGGACCGCCCCGCGCTGTCCGCGCGCGGCACGGTGGCGCAGGTCCAGCGGTACGCGCGGGAGCAGCGCGCCGCCCTGGTGGCGAACGACCCGGGCGCACGGGCGGGCGACGAGGACGCCGTGCACGACATGCGGGTGGCGATCCGGCGGCTGCGCAGCACCCTGAAGACGTTCCGGTCGGTGTGGCCCGCCGACCGCGCGGGCCGGCTGCGCGACGAGCTGAAGTGGCTCGCCGGGCCCCTGGGCGCGGTGCGCGACGCCCAGGTGATGCGCGGGCGGATGGACCGGCTCACGGGCGACTTCCCGGCCGCGCACGACCGGCTCACCCACGGCCTCGCCGACGACCTCGACCGGGGCCGCCGGGAGCTGACGGAGGCCCTGGAGGGCGACCGCTACCTGACGCTGCTCGACGAGCTGGACGCCGCCGTCGACGGCCCGCCCGCCGTGGGCGCCGGCCGGGTGCGGCGCCGGGCCCGCAAGGCGCTGGTCCGCGCCGACGAGCTGCTCGCCGAGGCCGACGAGCGCACCGGCGACGACCGGGACCCGCACCTGCACGAGGCGCGGAAGGCGTACAAGCGGGCCCGGTACGCGGCCGAGGTGTTCGGCAAGCCGGGCCGGCGGCTGGCCAAGGCGCTCACCGGGCTGCAGGACGTGCTCGGCGAGCACCAGGACGCGGTGATCACCGGCCAGCTGCTGCGCGAGCACGCGGGCCGGGCGCACGAGGCCGGCGAGAACGGCTTCGACTACGGGGTGCTGCACGAGCGGCAGCGGCGGGCCGGCGAGCGGGCGCTGGAGGGACTGGCGGCGGCCCGGCGCGCCGCATCCCGCCGCAGGATCCGGCGTTTCCTCGGATGATGTGCGCGCCGGCCGGGTAGTCCCCTCCCATGACGGACACCCCCACCGCGCTGCCCAACCTCGGCGACTACCGGGTGGAGGCCGACGACGACGACGACCCGGTCCTCTTCAACGCCGACGGCTCGCCCGTGGACACCTGGCGCGAGGACTACCCGTACGACGAGCGGCTCTCCCGCGACGAGTACGACCAGCAGAAGCGGCTGCTCCAGATCGAGCTGCTGAAGCTCCAGAAGCACATCCAGGCGAACGGCCAGCGCCTGATGATCTTCTTCGAGGGGCGGGACGCGGCCGGCAAGGGCGGCACGATCAAGCGGTTCATGGAGCACCTCAACCCGCGCGGCGCGTCGGTGGTGGCGCTGGAGAAGCCCACCGACCGCGAGTCGTGCCAGTGGTACTTCCAGCGCTACATCAAGCACCTGCCCGCGGCCGGCGAGATCGTGCTGTTCGACCGGTCCTGGTACAACCGGGCCGGCGTCGAGCGGGTCATGGGCTTCTGCGACCGGGTCGAGTACCTGGAGTTCATGCGGCAGGCCCCCGACCTGGAGCGGATGCTGGTGCGCTCGCAGATCCGGCTGGTGAAGTTCTGGTTCTCGGTGTCCCGCGCCGAGCAGCGCACCCGGTTCGCGATCCGGCAGGTCGACCCGGTGCGGCAGTGGAAGCTCTCCCCGATGGACCTGGAGTCCCTCGACCGCTGGGACGACTACACCGAGGCCAAGGAGGCGATGTTCTTCTACACCGACACCGCCGACGCCCCGTGGACGGTGGTCAAGAGCAACGACAAGAAGCGGGCCCGGCTGGAGGCCATGCGCCACGTGCTGAACCTGTACGAGTACGACGACAAGGACGAGGACGTGGTCGGCCGACCCGACCCGAAGATCATCGGTCCCGCCTCGGTTGTGGTGGAAGGCACCGAAATGTCCCCCCGGGTGTTTCCGCGCCTCTAATCCCGTTGTCGACGCCCTGTGGCGGAGCTAAATTGGCCGTACACGTGAAGGGAGGTGGTCCGAAGTTGTATAGCAACGGGACTCGTGAGGTGGCTGTCCGCTAGCCGCTGTCCTCGACAGCTTCGTACGCAATAACGTCGAGACCGTGTGGCAGCGGTGCGGCGAATACCAGACATGCCACCCGACCCCCGGGGTTCCGGCCTAGTCCGACCGGACCACGCCGCTCCGCGGCGCGGAAGACCCCGGGGGTCGCTTCATCTCATGCGCGAACTGATCATCCTCGGCACCGCCAGCCAGGTGCCCACGCGCCACCGCCACCAGAACGGCTACGTCCTGCGCTGGGGCCGCGACACCGTCCTGTTCGACCCGGGCGAGGGCGCCCAGCGCCAGATGCTGCTGGCCGGCGTGTCCGCCACCGAACTGACCCGCATCTGCATCACCCACTTCCACGGCGACCACTGCCTCGGCCTGCCCGGCGTGCTCCAGCGCATCTCCCTGGACCGGGTGCCGCACCAGGTCGACATCTCCTACCCGCTGGGCGGGCGCAAGTTCCTCAAGCGGCTGCGCAAGGCCAGCAGCTTCGTCGACCACGCCCGCATCGGCGCCCTGCCGGTCGTCGACCACACCGCCATCGGGCTCGCCGACGGGCAGCTGCGCGCGCGGCGCCTGCGGCACCCGATCGAGACCTACGGCTACCGGTACGACGAGCGCCCCGCCCGCCGCATGCTGCCCGACCGGCTCGCCGCGCACGGCATCGCCGGGCCCGCCGTCGGCGAACTCCAGCGCGCCGGCCGGCTCGGCGACGTCACCCTCGACGACGTCAGCGTCCCCCGGCCCGGCCAGAGCTTCGCGTTCGTCATGGACACCGGCCTGTGCGACGCCGTGTACGACCTCGCCGCCGGCGCCGACATGCTCGTCATCGAGTCGACGTTCCTCGCCGAGGACGCCGCGCTCGCCGAGCAGGTCGGCCACCTCACCGCGGGCCAGGCCGCCCGGGTCGCCGCCGAGTCGGGGGTACGCACCCTCGTGCTCACCCACTTCTCCCAGCGCTACCCCGACCCGGGCCGGTTCGCCGACGAGGCCCGCGAGCACTTCACCGGCGACCTGGTCGTCGCCGAGGACCTGATGCGCGTCCCGGTTCCGCCGAGGGTCCTCGCGTGAGCGTCGTCCTGCGCCCCGTCGCCACTCACGCCGACCTGATGGCGGTCGGCGCGCTGCACCTGGCGTCGCGCGCGTCCGCGTACGCCGGGCTGATCCCCGCCGGCGCGCTCGCCGCCACCCCGGCCGCGGCGATGGGCGAGTGGTGGGCGGAGCGGTGGCGCTGGGAGGCGGACACGCACCGGCTCACCGTCGCCGACGACGGCGGCACGATCGTGGGCTTCACGTACACCGGCCCCAGCGAGACCCCCGGCGCGGCCGAGCTGTACGGCATCCACGTGGCGCCGGACCGGGTGGGCAGCGGCGTCGGCCGGCTGCTGATGATCTCGGCCCTGGAGCAGCTGCGCGCGCACGGCGAACCGCGGGCGGTGCTGTGGGTGCTCGAGGGCAACGCGCGCGCCCGGCGCTTCTATGAGCGGGGCGGCTGGGTGGACGAGGGCGTCGCCCGCACCGGGCACGTGGGCAGCGCCCCGACGGTGCAGCGGCGCTACGGAAAAGAGCTGGGCGGGAGTACGTGACCGGTGTGAATGCGGGGGAACCTGCTGGTCACGTACTCCCGCCCGCCGTACCCGCCCGAACCGGGGGATGACGCCTGGCCGGAGGCGTCGCAGGTCGGCGGAGGCAAGCCGACCTTCCAGTGTGTGGGCGGGTTTGGGGCGCGGGATGCCGGGTGCTGGCGGGGCACCGCGGAATCAACCGCCGGGATCATTCGTCTGTGTGGCGGGGGTCAGACCCCCGCGCGGCGCCCGGTGGGCCGGGTCCGGTCGCCGAACCACCCGCGGTTCGCCGCGGGGCGCCCCCGCCGGTCGCCACCGGCGGTGCGTTCCTCGCGACCCACCACGTGGTGGACGCTGTTCAGGTCGTGCCGGCTGGTGAGCTCCGCCCACCACCGCGAATCCTCGGCGTCGTCGTGGTCTCCGTTGACCATTCCCTCCCCCTCAGCTCGTCTCATGGAAGTCAACCGCGATGTGCAACTTCCCGGTCGGACGGACTGTGCGACTGCGCGCTTTCGCTGTGGGCGGACGTCACCCGGGCATGCCCGGGGCGCGGGCACGCGTTGCGAGCTGCATGGATACCGAACACACGGACGTGGATGCGCAGGCCCTCGACGCGTACAGCCGTGTCGTGACGGGTGTCGCCGCCTCCCTGCTGCCGAGCGTGGCGGCGCTGTCGGTGCGGGGCCCGCGCGGCGCGGGCGCCGGCTCCGCCGTCACGTTCACCGACGACGGCTTCCTCCTCACCAACGCCCACGTCGTCCAGCACGCCTCCGGCGGCGAGGCCACCTTCGCCGACGGCACGGACGCCCGCTTCGACGTGGTCGGCGCCGACCCCCTGTCGGACCTGGCGGTCGTCCGCGTCCACCACGCCGGCGGCCCGGCCGCCCCGCTCGGCGACGCGGACACCCTCGTCATCGGCCAGCTCGTCGTCGCCGTCGGCAACCCGATGGGCCTGGCCGGCTCCGTCACCGCGGGCGTCGTCTCCGGGCTGGGCCGCAGCCTCCCGGCTCGCGACGGCCGCCACGTGCGCGTCATCGACAGCGTCATCCAGACCGACGCCGCCCTGAACCCGGGCAACTCCGGCGGCGCGCTGGCAAACTCGGCCGGCACGGTGGTCGGCATCAACACGGCCGTCGCCGGCTACGGCCTGGGCCTGGCCGTCCCCATCAACACGACCACCCGCCAGATCATCGGCGACCTCGTCGCCACGGGCCGCGTCCGCCGCGCCTGGCTCGGCGTGGCCGGCGTCCCCGTCCCCCTCCCCCCGCCCCTGGCCACCCGCCTCCACCAGAAGATCGGCCTGCGCGTCGTCGAGGTCGTCCCGGACAGCCCCGCCGGCACCGCCGGCATCTACCTGGGCGACATCCTGGTGACGGCGGGCGGCCACCCCACCCAGGACGTCCAGTCCCTGCAACGCCTCATGCTGGGCCAGACCATCGGCACCCGCCTCCCCCTGACAGTCCTCCGCCGCAACGCCCTGGTGGACGTCATAGCCACCCCCACAGAACTGCAATAAAAAGCCGCCCCACCACACCGACGACAGCGACCACAGAAGGTTTGCAAGGAGCGCGGCGACGCAGCCCACGAGCCGCCCCAGAGTCGGTTTTGCCGCGTTCGTGCCGGGAGCCTGAGGAGACGGCGGCGCAGCCGCTCGTCCCCGGAAGGCTCCCGGCACGAACACCAAGGCGGCAAAACCCCGCCGTAGCGAAGCGAAGGCCAGAGACGTGGAGGCTACGGGTGCGCCGCCCCCACGTGCGCCAGCAGATCCTGCCGGGTCAGGACCCCGGCCGGCTTGCCATCGATGAGGACCATCGCCGCGTCGGCGTGCTCCAGCAACGTCACCGCCTCCCCCACCGGCTGCCCGCCGCCGATCATCGGCAGCGGTTCGGCCATGTGGCGTTCGATGGTGTCGTGGAGGTGGGCCTGGCCGGTGAACAGGGCGTCCAGGAGGGCCTTCTCCGCGATGGATCCGGCGACCTCGCCGGTGACGACCGGGGGTTCGGCCTTGAGGACGGGGAGTTGGCTGACGCCGTACTCGCGCATGTAGTCGATGGCGTCGCGGACGGTCTCGGTGGGGTGGACGTGGACCATCGGGGGGATGGTGCCGTCCTTGGCGCCGAGTGCGTCGGCGACGGTGGGGTGGCCGTCGGCGCCGGTGTCGAGGAAGCCGTAGCGGGCCATCCAGGTGTCGTTGAAGATTTTCGACAGGTAGCCGCGGCCGCCGTCGGGGAGCAGGACGACGACGACGTCGTCGGGGGCGGCGCGGCGGGCGGCGTCGAGGGCGGCGACGACGGCCATGCCGCAGGAGCCGCCGACGAGGAGGCCTTCCTCGCGGGCGAGCCGGCGGGTCATCTCGAAGGACGCCTTGTCGGAGACCTCGATGATCTCGTCGCAGATGTCGCGGTCGTAGGTGGTGGGCCAGAAGTCCTCGCCGACGCCTTCGACGAGGTAGGGCCGGCCGGTGCCGCCGCTGTAGACGCTGCCTTCGGGGTCGGCGCCGATGATGCGGACGTCCGGCTTCTGCTCGCGCAGGTAGCGGCCGACGCCGCTGACGGTGCCGCCGGTGCCGACGCCGGTGACGAAGTGGGTGATGCGCCCGGCGGTCTGCTCCCAGAGTTCGGGGCCGGTGTCCTCGTAGTGGGAGCGGGGGTTGGCGGGGTTGGCGTACTGGTCGGGTTTCCAGGCGCCGGGGATCTCGCGGGCGAGGCGGTCGGAGACGTTGTAGTAGGAACGGGGGTCCTCGGGGGCGACGGCGGTGGGGCAGACGACGACTTCGGCGCCGTAGGCCTTGAGGACGTTGCGCTTGTCCTCGCTGACCTTGTCGGGGCACACGAAGACGCACTTGTAGCCGCGGGTCTGGGCGACGAGGGCGAGGCCGACGCCGGTGTTGCCGCTGGTCGGCTCGACGATGGTGCCGCCGGGCGCGAGCAGGCCGGCCTTCTCGGCGTCCTCGACCATCCGCAGGGCGATGCGGTCCTTGACGGAGCCGCCCGGGTTGACGTATTCGACCTTGGCGAGGACGGTGGCGGCGATGCCCTCCGTGACGGAGTGGAGCCGCACGAGCGGGGTGTTGCCGATCATCTCGACGACGTTGTCGTAGTAGCGCACGCCGCCAGCCTAACGACCCCTCAGGTGACGACGTGCCCGGGAATGACCGCGGCGCGCCGCTGCTCCCACTCGATGAAGCGTTCGGTCTCGGACAGGACGCTGCCGGCGAGCCATGCGACCATGAGGGCGTCGTCGGCGAGGCCGAACAGGGCGAGGAACAGTTCGGGGACGACGTCGACGGGTGAGGCGACGTAGGCGGTGGCCGCGACCATGAGGGCGACGCGCATGCCGCCGTCGTACTCGCCCTTGGCGGTGGCCTTGAGCATGCGCGGCAGGGCGGCGAGCCGCTTGCCGAGCGACGGGCCGCCCCGGGCGCCCGCGAACAGTGCCTTGCCGAGCGCGGAGAACGCCGCCGCTCGTCTGAGTGTCTTCGCCATCTGCCCCGCCTCCTTCTCGCCCATGGTGACCGGTTCGCGCCAGGATGGACTGATGGAGATCAGTGAGGCGCTCGAGGTGGTACGTACCCAGAGCAACGCGGTCCTAGCCACGGCGCGGCGGGACGGACGGCCGGCGATGACGCCGGTGAACGTGGCGGTGGACGAGGCGGACCGGCTGGTGGTGAGCAGCCGGGAGGCGGCGTTCAAGGTGCGCAACCTGCGGCGGGACCCGCGGGCGTGGCTGTGCGTGCTGCCGGACGGCTTCTACGGGCGGTGGGTGCAGGTGGAGGGCGAGGCGGAGATCGTGTCGCTGCCGGAGGCGATGGAGCCGCTGGTGGCGTACTACCGGGCGATCTCGGGTGAGCACCCGGACTGGGACGACTACCGGGCGGCGATGGAGCGGGAGCGGCGGGTGCTGATCCGGATCACGCCGACGGCGGCGGGACCGTCCCGGGCGGGGTGATAATCCGGGCAAAACCGAAGCCCTTCGGTGGATCTCCGGGTGTCGCCGGTACGCGCTAGCCTTCTAGTCCGCACCATCACGAGGGAAACGTCCGACGGTTCTCGGGGGCGAAGTCGTGCAGCGAACGCAGGGCCGGGCAGCAACGGCGCGCCGGGTGGCCAGGGCCGCCGCGGGCGCGACCGGCGTGTCCGTCGCGCTCGCGGCAGCCGGCGCCGGGGTGCTGCTCGGCCAGGCCCACCAGGCGCGGCGCATCATCCCGCAGGCCGAGGCGCCGCCGCCGCGCGGTGACGGCGTCTACGGCCCGCGGTTCCCGGGGCGGCCGATCAGCATGGTCATCCTGGGCGACTCGTCGGCGGCCGGCTACGGGGTGCACCGCCCGCGGGAGACGCCGGGGGCGCTGCTCGCCACGGGCGTGTCCCGCCGCCTGCGCCGCCCGGTGCGGCTGCGCCGGCTGGCCGTGGTGGGCGCGACGTCGGCGGGGCTGCCGTACCAGGTGGAGGCCGCGCTGGAGCACCGGCCGGACGTCGCCGTGATCGTGGTGGGCGGCAACGACGTGACGCACGCGTCGGCCCGCGCGGCCGCGGTGCGGCACCTGGCGGACGCGGTGCGCCGGTTGCGCGCGGCGGGCGCCGAGGTGGTGGTGGGCACCTGCCCCGACATCGGGGCGATCCGGCCGATCAAGCCGCCGCTGCGCTGGCTGGCCCGGCACTGGAGCCGCCAGCTGGCCGCCGCGCAGACCGTCGCGGTGGTCGAGGCGGGCGGCTGGACGGTGTCGCTGGGCGAGCTGCTGAGCGCCCGCTTCGTCGCCGACCCGGTGCGCATGTTCAGCGCCGACCAGTTCCACCCGTCCGCCGAGGGGTACGCCCGGGCGGCCGCGGGCCTGCTGCCGACCGTGATGTCGGCGCTGACGGCCGGCGCGGCGGGCCGGGGCGGCGCGGTGCCGTCGGGCGTGGAGGGGGTGCGCAGCCTGCCGCAGGCGGCGAAGGAGGCCGTGAAGACGGCGGGCACCGAGATCCACGCGGCCCGCGTCGACGGGCGCGACCGCGGCCCGGCGGGGCGCTGGGCGATGCTGCGCCGGCACCCGTGGTTCGAGGGGCGGCTGCGCCCGCCCGCCGCCGTGGGAGTCACCGCCGTCGTCGAGGGCAACGACACCGGCGGCGGCGCCCCGGCGACGCCCGGGGAGGCGCCGCCGCTGCCGGCGCCCGCCGACCACCCGGTCCCGGTGTCCACCGATCCGGACGGCGACGGCGGAACGCATGACTGAGCGGACGACCGGGAAGTATCGGCAAGATGAGCTTCGTACCGATGATCGGGGAGGCGGCATGAGCAACGTGGCGGGACGCATCGGCAGGGCGACGCTGACCACCCTCATCGCGGGAACCGTGGGCGGCGCCGCGCTGCTGGCCGGCGAGGCGATCGCCGCCCGCACCCGCCGCTACGCCAAACCGACGATGGGGCTCGCCCTGCGCACCTCGATGGGCCCGTCGTCGGCGCCGCAGCTGCGGCTGGTGCTGCTGGGTGACGCGGCCGCCCTGGGCGTCGGGGTGGAGTGGCTGGCCGACACGATCGGCGGCCAGCTGGCCCGGCTGCTGGCCGAGGGTGAGGGCGGCGCGCAGCGCCACGTGCTGCTGTCCAGCGTCGGCGTGGCCGGCTCCCGCTCGACGGACCTGGCGACGCAGGTGGCGCGGGCGCTGCTCGGCGAGAAGCCCGACGTGGCGGTCATCCTGATCGGCGCCAACGACGCGACCGGCTTCCGCAGCCCGGAGGACGCGGCGGGCCACCTCGGCGCGGCCGTGCGCCGGCTGCGCGGGGCGGGCGTGCAGGTGGTCGTGGGCACCTGCCCGGACCTGGGCGCGGTGCGCTCGATCGCCGTCCCGCTGCGCCAGCTCACCGGCTGGCAGGGCCGCCGGGTGGCGCGGGCGCAGGCGGACGCGGTGCGCGAGGCCGGCGGCACCGTGGTCGACCTGGCCGAGGAGACGGGCGCGGTGTTCCGGGCGGACGCCGGGACCCTCTGCTACGACGGCTTCCACCCGTCGGCGGACGGCTACCGCGTCTGGGCGCACGCCCTGTACCCGGCGGTGTCGGCGGCGGCCGCGGCGGCCGGAAAGCCCTCGAAGCAGGAGTAGCCCGCGGCCTTACCGGTGAGTAACATCGTCGGCATGCCGGAAGCCGTCATCGTCGCCACCGCCCGCTCCCCCATCGGCCGCGCCGGGAAGGGCTCGCTGCGCGAGCTGCGCCCCGACGACCTCGCCGCGACGATCGTCGACGCCGCGCTCGCCAAGGTGCCGCAGCTCGACCGCACCCTCATCGAGGACCTCTACCTGGGCTGCGGCCTGCCCGGCGGCGAGCAGGGCTTCAACATGGCCCGCGTGGTGGCCACCCTGCTCGGCCTCGACGGCCTGCCCGGCGCCACCGTCACCCGCTACTGCGCGTCCTCGCTGCAGACCACCCGCATGGCGTTCCACGCCATCAAGGCGGGCGAGGGCGACGTGTTCGTCTCCGCCGGCGTCGAGACGGTTTCCCGGTACGCGCGCGGCAACAGCGACGGCCTGCCGCCCGAGGCGGCCGCGCTCGTCGGCGGCGGCTGGCAGAACCCGCGCTTCGCCGAGGCCCGCGCCCGCACCGAGCGGCGCGCCCAGGGCGGCACCACCTGGCACGACCCCCGCGCCGACGGCGAGCTGCCCGACATCTACGTGACGATGGGCCAGACCGCCGAGAACCTCGCCCAGGCGTACGACGTCAGCCGCGAGGACATGGACGCGTTCGGCGTGCGCAGCCAGAACCTTGCCGAGAAGGCCATCGCCGACGGCTTCTGGGAGCGCGAGATCACGCCCGTCACCACCCCGTCCGGCGCGGTGGTGTCGGTGGACGACGGCCCCCGCCCCGGCGTCACCCTGGAGGCCGTCGCCGCCCTCAAGCCCGTCTTCCGCCCCGACGGGCGCGTCACCGCCGGCAACTGCTGCCCGCTCAACGACGGCGCCGCCGCGGTCGTGGTCATGAGCGACACGAAGGCCCGCGAGCTGGGCATCACCCCGCTGGCGCGGATCTTGTCCACCGGCGTCACCGCCCTGTCCCCCGAGATCATGGGCCTCGGGCCGGTCGAGGCCACCCGCCAGGCCCTGGCCCGCGCCGGCATGACCGTCGACGACGTCGACCTGGTCGAGATCAACGAGGCGTTCGCCGCCCAGGTGGTCCCGTCGTACCGCGAGCTCGGCCTGCCGCTCGACAAGGTCAACGTGATGGGCGGCGCGATCGCGGTCGGCCACCCGTTCGGCATGACGGGCGCCCGCATCACCGGCACGCTGCTCAACGCCCTCGACTGGCACGACAAGGCCATCGGCCTGGAGACGATGTGCGTCGGCGGCGGCCAGGGCATGGCCATGGTGCTGGAGCGCCTGAGCTAGAGCAGGCGGCGGGTCTCCAGGACGTCCGCCGCGGCGTCGGCGAGCACGGCCGGGTCCGCGCCGGCCAGCACCAGGTCGGCCGCCATCACGCGGACCTGGTCGGCCAGGTTCTGCGGGCCCAGCCGGGGCACCTCCCGGCGCGGCTCGCCCTCGGCGTCGGCGGCCCGGTCGGCGAGGCGCTGCACCAGGCCGAACACGCGCTCGGCCCGGGTCCCGCCCGACGGCAGGGCCGTCGACCAGCGGGGCAGCTCCCAGTGGGCCACCTGCGCCACCAGCCGGTCCACCGCGGTCGTCAGCTCGTCTGCCACGGCCCGCACCCTAGCAACCGCCGCACCCACCGCCCGGGAACGGCGGAGCGCCCGCCCCGGCACAGCCGGAACGGGCGCTCCTCGGACGCGGAACGGTCAGTCGTCGCCCTGGAAGTAGCTGAGCAGGCGCAGGATCTCCAGGTACAGCCAGACGAGGCTGACGAGGATGCCGAACGCGCAGGTCCAGGCGTACTTCGCGGGCAGGCCCATGCGGACGCCCTCTTCGACCTCGTTGAAGCTGAGGATGAAGCTGAGCGAGGCGACCACGATGCAGATGAGGCTGAAGCCGATGCCGAGGACCCCGCCGTCGCGCAGGCCGGTGTTGAAGCCGAACAGCGAGAGCACCAGGTTGATCAGCATGACGGCGAAGAGGCCGCCCATGACCGCGATGAGGCCGCGGGCGAACTTCGGCGTGGCCCGGATGGCGCGGACCTTGTAGAGCACCGCCATCAGGAAGAACACGCCGAACGTGGCGACGACGGCCTGGAGCACGATGCCGTCGTAGAGCGACTCGAAGAACTTGCTCGCCATGCCGACGAAGACGCCCTCGACGACCGCGTAGGTCAGGACGAGCGCCGGGTTGGCGATGCGCATGAACGAGATGACCAGGCCGAGGACCAGACCCAGGATGGCGGCGCCGAAGAAGGCCGGCCCGGCCACGGCGTCGGGGATCAGGTTCCAGGCGGCCACGGCGGAGATGCCGGTGACGCCGAGCAGGGTGACCGTCTTGACCACGACGTCGTCGATCGTCATGGGCTGGACGGTGGGGGGTGCGGCCGGGAAGCCGCCGTCGGCGGTCGGGTACGGCTGACCGTAACCCGGCTGACCGGTGGCCGGCCCGTACGGGCCCGCCGGGGCGTACCCGGCCATCCGCTCCCGCTCGGCCGCCTGGCCGAGTCGCGAGAGCACCGGGTTCGAAGTCTTCACTGCAAGAGCCTCCCTCAGCAGGGTGAACGCACGTGAACGTGCCCTACCAGCGTACGGGAGTCAGCCGAGCCTGTGGATCCCGGAAGCTGTGAACAGCCTGAGAGGGGGTGCCCGGGGCGGGTCTCGAACCCGCACGCCTTGCGGCAGCCGCTTTTAAGGCGGCCGTGTCTGCCGTTCCACCACCCGGGCGACAGGGTGTCCTGACACCGTAGCGGGCACGGCGAAGCCCGGCGACCACCGGCCGCCGGGCTTCGTCGCGGGCGTCAGACGCCGACCTTCTCCGGGATCTCCGGCGTGACGTGGGTGAACTCGTCGCGCGGGGTGTGCAGCTGGCCGAGCGCGACGACCTCGCGGCGCAGCAGGAACGCCAGCGTCCAGTCGGCGACCACGCGCACCTTGCGGTTGAACGAGGGGATGCGGCTCATGTGGTACGTGCGGTGCATGAGCCAGGCGGGGAAGCCCTTGAGCTTGACGCCGTAGACGTTGGCGACGCCCTTGTACAGGCCGAGGCCCGCGACGCTGCCGACGTACTTGTGGCGATACTCCTTGGGCTGGCCGCCGTGCACGACCATCGCGATGTTGTCGGCCAGGACGGCGGCCTGGCGCACCGCGTGCTGGGCGCTCGGCGAGCACCAGGCGCCCGGCGGCTTGGTCAGGTCGGGCACCTGGGCGCAGTCGCCCGCGCTCCACGCCCCGTCGAGGACCCGGTCGCCGTCGGCGACCTGCAGGGTCGGCAGGCACGTGACGTGGCCGCGGGGGCCGAGCGGCAGGTCGGTGCGCTCCAGCATCGGCGACGGCTTGACGCCGGCCGTCCAGACGACCGTCTCGGACCGGAAGGCGTCGCCGTCGCTGAGCTTGACGAGGCCGCCGACGCAGGACTCGAGGCGGACCTCCAGGCGCAGGTCGATGCCGCGGGCGGCGAGCTGGCGGGCCGCGTACGCGCCCATGCTGGCGCCGACCTCGGGCAGGATGCGGCGGGTGGCCTCGACGAGGACGAACCGAACCTCCTCCTGCCGCAGCTCCGGGTAGTAGCGCAGCGCCGAGCGGACCATGTCCTCCATCTCGGCGAGGGCCTCGATGCCCGCGTAGCCGCCGCCGACGAACACGAACGTCAGCGCGGCCCGCCGGAACGCCTCATCGGGCGTCACGGCCGCCACGTCCAGCTGGTCGAGGATGTGGTTGCGCAGGTAGATGGCCTCGCCGATGGTCTTGAAGCCGATGCCGCGCTCGCGCAAGCCGGGGACCGGCAGGGTGCGCGACACGGAGCCCGGGGCCACCACGATGTGGTCGTAGCGCATCTCGGTGGCGGGGCCCTCGATCGGCTGGATCGTCACCGTCTTGCGGGCGTGCTCGATCCGGGTGACCTCGCCGGAGACGATGCGGCACTTCTTCAGCTCGCGGCGCAGCGGCACGACGGAGTGCCGCGGCGAGATGTTGCCGGCCGCCGCCTCGGGCAGGAACGGCTGATAGGTCATGTGGGGTTGAGGGTCGACGACGACGACCTCGGCGCGTCGAGGGCTGAGCTTCTTCGACAGGCGCAGGGCCGCGTACAACCCGACGTGACCGGCACCCACCACAAGGATCCGCTGCGGACTCACGAGAGGAATCCTTCGCCTGTGACGGCGGCCATGTCGCGCTGCGGGCGGGTTTTGTGACGCAGGACAAGCCGTCCTGTCACGGCCGGTGTCGGGCGCGTTGCCGAGCTGTTTCCGAACTCCCAGCCGCCGCTCAGGGGCGCCTGAGCAGCCACGCGAGCAGCGCGGCGGCCGCCACGGCGACCGCGATGCCGGCCAGGGTGGCGGCCAGGTGGACGCCGCCGCCGATGTCGGCGACGGAGAGCACGATCACGGTGAGGACGGCTGAGGCGAGCGCCACACCGGCGGCCCGGCCGGCCCACAGCGTGACGACGTCCAGCTCGACCGTGGCGTCGTACGGCAGGGCGGCGGCCAGCGCGGCGAAGCTGTGCAGCAGGTACGTCAGCGACGCGATCGCCAGCACCCGCCACAGCTCGATGGGCGCGTCGTACCAGGTGGTGTCGAGGATCCAGCCGGCCAGCACGGCCAGCACGGCGGCGGTGGCGCCCCGGCCGCGCGGGGCGACGGCCGGCCACAGCGCCACGACGGCGAGCAGCGCGAGCAGGCGGGAGGAGACGAGCGAGCCTGGGTACGCGACCACGGCCGCGAGCAGCCCGCACAGGAACACGGCGGCGCGCACGAGCAGCGGGATCAGCGCCGCCCGGGTGGCGACGGTGCGGGCCCGGGCGAGCCGGTCGGCGAGGATCACCGGCCCACCGCCCGGGGCGCGGAGGCGAGCCGGGCGACGTCGCGCAGCACCAGGTCGAGGCTGCCCGCGCCGGCCCACGCCACGACGGGCACGCCGTGCTCGCGCAGCTGGCCGACGGTGTTGTCGCGCTCCATCTTCCACAGCCGGTGCGCGAGCGGCGTCCAGGCGCTGCGCTCGGGCGGGGCGGCCGCTGCGGGCAGCGTGTCGACGGCCACCAGGAACCGGCCGGACTGGGTGAGCCGGGCCAGCATCTCGGCCGAGCGCGGGTCGACCAGCGGGGTCAGCACGACGACGAGGGCGTTCGACGAGATCTGCTGCACGCCGAACACCTGCTCGTAGGACGGCTGGTCGGCGCCGTCGGCGCGGACGTCGAGCAGCCACTCCAGGACGGTCAGGTACTGCCGGCGGCCGGTGGCGCCGCGCAGCCGGCGGGCGGCGGCGCCGTACTCCAGCAGCGAGACCCGGTCGCCGCGGTGCAGGTAGTGCTCGGCGATGGCCGCGGCCGCCCGGACGGTGGTGTCGAGCACGGACGCGGTGCCGTTGACGCCGCCGGAGGTGCCGGCCTCGCCCAGCACGTCGAGCAGCAGCACCACCTCGGCGTCGCGGTCGGACAGCGTGGAGGCGACGTGCAGGGAGCGGGTGCGCAGCGACACCCGCCAGTCGATGCGGCGCAGCCGGTCGCCGGGGGCGAACACGCGCACGCCGGCCAGCTCGCCGCCCTCGCCGGGGCGCCGGGAGCGGTGGTTGCCGACCAGGCCGGCGGCGCGCGGCATGGCCTCGTCGGCGCGGAACGGGTCGGTGACCGGGTAGACGCGCACCCCACGCGGCGGCGTGACGACGGGGCGGCAGGCGAGCAGCCCGCCGCACGCGGCGACCCGGGCGGCCGCCGGGCCCACGTTGTGCCGCCCCCAGCGCCGGGCCGTGCCGGGCAGCTCGACGACGTGGTCGAGGCCGGGGGCGACCGTGACGGCGAACGGGCGGTCGCTGCCGGGCAGGTCGAGCCACGGCGCCACGAGGGTGCGCACGACCACCAGGTCGTAGCCCACCTCGTCGGGGTTGACGACGGTGAGCCCGGCGGTGACGTCGCCGCCCTCGACCACGTACGCGTCGTCGGCCTCGATCACCACCTCGGGAGCCGACACCGGCCGGCGGCGCAGGTGCACGGCCGCGCCCAGCGCGAACGGGGCCGCCAGCAGCACCAGGTCGACCCGGCCGAGGGCGACGCCGAGCACCAGCAGCAGCCCGGTGAGCAGCACCGTCCGGCCGAACGCCCGGGTGGGCGCCCAGCGCGGGGTGTCGTCGTCGGCCGCGGGCTGGTCGCTGTGGACCGGGGGGACCGCCGGGCGCAGGTCCAGGGTCACGCCCGGTCGCCGCCCGGGAAGCCGCCCGCGTACGTCGGCAGCGCCCCGCTGGCGGGGGCCGGCACCGAGCCGAGGACCTCGTTGACCACGAAGGACGGGTCGACGCGGCGCAGCCACATCTCCGGCCGCAGCGTGATGCGGTGGGCGAGCGCGGGCACGGCCACCTCCTTGATGTCCTCGGGCACCACGAAGTCGCGGCCCGCCATGGCGGCGCGGGCGCGGCCGAGCAGCAGCAGCGCCAGCGAGCCGCGCGGCGACGCCCCGACCAGCACCGACGCGTGCTCGCGGGTGGCGGCGGTGAGCTGCACGATGTACCGGCCGATGGAGTCCTCGACGGCGACGGCCTCCAGGGCGGTCTGCATGGCGACCAGCGTGGGCGCGTCGACGACCGGGCTGAGGTGGGCGTCCTCCTGGCGGCGGGCCATCCGGCGGCGCAGCACCTCCCACTCCTCCTCCTGCTCGGGGTAGCCGAACGACACCCGGATCAGGAACCGGTCGAGCTGCGCCTCGGGCAGCGGGTACGTGCCCTCGTACTCGATCGGGTTGGCGGTGGCGAGCACGTGGAACGGCGGGTCCAGCCGGTAGGTGACGCCCTCGACGGAGACTTGCTTCTCCTGCATGGCCTCCAGCAGCGCCGACTGGGTCTTCGGCGGGGTGCGGTTGATCTCGTCGGCGAGCAGCAGGTTCGTGAACACCGGGCCGGCCCGGAACGCGAAGTCGCCCTTGCTCTGGTCGTACAGGAAGGAGCCGGTGACGTCCGCGGGCAGCAGGTCGGGGGTGAACTGGAGGCGCCGGAAGTCCAGGCCGAGGGCCTGGGCGAAGGTGCGGGCCGTCAGCGTCTTGCCGAGGCCGGGCAGGTCCTCCAGCAGCACGTGGCCGCCCGCGAGGATGCCGGCGAGCACCAGCTCGAGCGCGTCGCGCTTGCCGACGACGACGCTGCCGACGCTCTCCAGCACGGCGCGCGCCAGCCGTCCCACCTCGTGCGGGGCGATCGCGTGCTGCTCAGCCACGGACATTCCTCTCGTCACAGCTTCTCCAGGGCCTGCACGTGGGCGGCCCACTCCTTGGCCTTCGGGGGCTTGCGGTGCGGGTCGTCGAGCAGCCGCCACAGTGGCTCGCCGAGCAGCGCGCGGGCGCGCTGCGGGTCGGACGCGCGGGTGAGCCCGTGCCGCTGCCGGAGGCGCTCGTCGGCCAGTTCGGCGAGCACCGGCAGCACGTTACGCGAGAACCGCGCCGCGTCGGCGGGACCCTGCAGGCGGTTCTCCCAGCGGCGTACGGCGGTGCGCAGCGCGTCGCCTGAGGAGAACCGGTAGTGGCCCTCGTTGTCGGCGGGGCTGGTGCGGGCGGCGGCGCGCGGGGCGGGCGGCGGGGCGACGGCGGCGACGATCAGCCACAGCGCGCGCAGCGCCACGAACCCGGCGGCGAGCAGCACCACGGGCAGCCGCACGCCGACCAGCCGCATGCCGCCGACGGCCGCAGCGGTGAGCAGGGCGATGGCCAGGGCGTTCTTGACCCACCAGCCGACGCCGCCGGCGCGCCGCGGCGCGTCCTCCTCGGCCGGCGCCTCCTCGGCCTCGGGCGCGGCGCCGAACAGCAGGTCGAGCCCGCGGTCCTCGTCCGCGCTCATGCCCGGGGGCCCGTCGACAGGTCGGCGCGCAGCCGCTGGAGGGCGTCGCGGGCGTCGGCGCGCATCCGCTCGTCGACCAGGTGGGTGGCGTACCGGGCCTGGCGGTACACCCCGGCCAGGTCGGCGAGCACGCCGGCGGCGACCCGCTGCTCGGCGAGCAGCCGGCCGACGAGGTCGGCGGGCGTGTCGCCGGGGCGGCGCGGGGTGCCGGCCGCGGCGGCGGCCTGTTCGAGGCGGACCCAGCAGGCGATGACGGCGCGGCGCGGGTCGCGGTCGGTGTCGGACAGGTCCTGCAGGCCGGCGTCGAGCGCGGCGACGACGTCGTCGGCGGGCTGGGCGGCGGGCTCCTCGGCGGCCCGGGGGCCGGGCCGGCGGGCGCGGCGGCGCAGCTGGTCGCGCACGAGCGCGGCGACGACGAGCAGCACGACGCCGGCGGCCAGGACGCCGACCACGATCAGGGCGGCGCGGGTGACCCACTCGGGCAGGCCGGCGCCCGGGTCCTCGGGGACCCCGGCCGGGGCCTCCTGGGGCGGCCGGGCGACGTCTTCGAAGCGGTCGCTCTGGTCGGGGCCGATGGTGATCTGCAGGCCGGGCTCGATGCGCTCCAGCTGCGGCGACGAGTGCCCGGCGGCGAACGCGGCGACGCCGAGCAGCACGGCGACGGCGGCCAGCGGCCACCAGCGGCGCAGCGCGGCGAGGTCCATCCGCTGAATCATGCCAGCCCCGCGAGCTCCTTCGCGCGCGCCATGATGTCGTCCAGCATCCCAGGGGTCAGCCGGCCGGTGAACGTGTTCTGCTGGCTGACGTGGTAGCAGCCGAGCAGGTGCGGCAGGCCCGGCGCGCTCCAGAGTGCCCCGTGCCCGAACGCCGGCCGCGGCGACGGCGGGCGCACCCCGTAGACGGCGCGCAGGACGGGCCACCAGGCCGCCCAGGCGAAGCCGCCGAGCGCCACGACCACCTTGAGCGTGGGCGCGATGAGCTGGACCTCGCGGTGCACCCAGGGCGCGCAGGTGTCGCGCTCGGCCGGGGTGGGCTTGTTGTCGGGCGGGGCACAACGCACGGCCGGGAAGATCCGGGTGTGCCGCACCTCGAGGCCGTCGTCGCGGGAGACGCTGGTGGCCTGGTTGGCGAGGCCGGCCCGGTGCAGGGCGGCGAACAGCACGTCGCCGGAGCGGTCGCCGGTGAAGATGCGGCCGGTGCGGTTGCCGCCGTGCGCGGCGGGCGCGAGGCCGAGGATGCCGACGGCGGCGTCGGCGGGGCCCATGCCGGGGATGGGCCGGCCCCAGTACAGCTGGTCGCGGAAGGCGGCGCGGCGCACCGCGGCGACCTCCTCGCGCCACGCGACGAGGCGCGGGCAGGCGAAGCAGTCGGTGATCCGCGCGTCGAGCGCGGCCAGATCCGCGGCGCCGGCCGCGTGCGCCACCACCTCGGCCGGGGTACGCGTCGTCACGCGCCTCAGCACATCACGGGCGGCGGCCCGCCGGCCCCGCGGGGGTGCCGGCGGGCCGGGCCGTCACTTCTTGTTGGGCGCGAGGCAGAGCAGGTACTCCTCCGACGACCAGAGCGTGTACTCCGCCGTCGGGTAGGCGGCGCACAGCTCGCCGTTCGGGTTGGCGTCGATCTTGGCCTTCGACACGTCGTCGACGCGGCCGGCGACCGTGAAGGCGGCCTTGGCGTCGCCGCACGGCACGATCTCCGTGTCCTCGGCCTTCGGCGTGTCGGTCACGCAGGTGCCGGCGGCCGCGTCCTTCAGCGGGTCGGAGTCGAACACGCTGCGCAGGCCGGTCTTGAGGCCGATGACGACGAGCACGACGAGGATCGTGCCGACGATGCCGAGGATGCGGGCCTTGCCGGACTTCTTCTGCTCGCCCGGGTGGCCGGGGATCGGCGGGGGCGGCGGGACCGCACCCTCGGGGCTCGGGCCCTGCTGGGACTCCGCGGGCGGCGGCGCTACCGGGTGCGTCACGGGACTACCTCTCCAGGAAACTCACAGCGAAACGAACGCCGGAACGGTAGCGATCACACCCGTCGCTCCGCTGCCCCGTTACGCAGGTGTTATGTGGACGGCGACGGAGTCGGGTTCGGTGGACGCGTGCAGCGCGCGCCCCGGCCACCCGGCGAGCCCGGTGGAGCGGCGCCCGTCCACACGGAGACGACCACGCCGGCGGCGACGAGGATGACGGCGACCGCCTCGCTGCCGCCGATGCGGGGCGGCAGGCCCTGCGGCTGGCCGCTGTCGTCGAGCAGGTGGGCCGGCGCCGGCGCGGTGAGCGCGTGGCACTTGCGGTGCGGTCCGGCGGCGCTGGGCACCACGGAGGTGGTCAGGTGGCCGGTGGCGCCCAGCCCCGCTGTGCTTTACGAAGTGCCGTCAATCATGGAGTAGGCGATGCCGTCCAGGATGTCGTGCTCGCTGGCCACCACCGCGTCGTGGCCCGAGCGCTCCATGACGACCCGCAGCACCAGGGCGCCCGCCCCGATCACGTCCGCCCGGCCCGGGTGCATGACCGGCAGCGCCAGCCGGTCCGCCACCGGGGCGGCCAGCAGCTCCGCTGTCACCCGGGCCACGTCGGCGTACGAGATGCGGGCGTGGTGGATGCGCACCGGGTCGTACCCGGGCAGGCCCTGAGCCAGTGCCGCCACGGTCGTGACCGACCCGGCGAGGCCGACCAGCGTGGCGGCCGCGCGGCCGTCCACGGCCGCGAGCGCCCGGTCGACGGCCGCCGTGATGTCGGCCTCCGCCGCGGCCACCTCCGCCGCCGTCGGCGGGTCGCCGTGCAGGTGCCGCTCGGTCATCCGCACGCAGCCGACGTCCACGCTCAGCGCCGCGGCGACCGAGTCGGTGCCGGTGACGAACTCGGTCGAGCCGCCGCCGATGTCCACCACCAGGTACGGCGCCGCCGCGGTCAGGCCGCGCACCGCGCCCGCGAACGACAGCCGGGCCTCCTCGTCGCCCGAGATGACCTCCGGGTCCACGCCGAGGATGCCGCGCACCATCGCCCGGAAGTCCGCCGCGTTGGAGGCGTCCCGCGAGGCCGACGTGGCGCACATCCGCACCTTCGTCGCGCCCAGCTCCTCGATCGCCGCCGCGTACGAGCGCAGCGCGCGCTCCGTGCGCTCCAGCGCCGCGTCCGACAGCCGGCCCGTGCGGTCGACGCCCTCGCCGAGCCGGACGATCTCCATCCGCCGGGTCAGGTCCGCCGTGCCGTCGTCGGTCACCAGCAGCCGGATGGAGTTCGTGCCGCAGTCGATCGCCGCCACTCGCGTCATGGCGCGAAAGTTACAGGTGCAGCAGCATGCGGGTGTTGCCGAGGGTGTTGGGCTTGACCCGTTCGAGGTCGAGGAACTCGGCCACACCCTCGTCGTACGAGACGAGCAGCTGCTCGAACACCGCGGGCGGCACCGGCGCCCCGTCGATCTCCGTGAACCCGAACGAGCCGAAGAACCGGGTCTCGAACGTCAGGCAGAACACCCGCTGCACGCCCAGCTCGCGGGCCGTGTCCAGCAGCGCCTCGACGATCCGGTGGCCGATCTTCCGCCCGCGCAGCTCCGGGTCGACGGCCACCGTGCGGATCTCCGCCAGGTCCTCCCACATCACGTGCAGGGCGCCGCAGCCGGCCAGGCGGCCGTCCGGCGTCTCGGCCACCCAGAACTCCTGCACGTCCTCGTACAGGGTCACGGTGGCCTTGGTCAGCATCCGGCGGCCCCCGGTGTACGTGTCGACCAGGCGCCGGATGCCGCGCACGTCGCCGGTGCGGGCACGCCGGATCAGGACGTCACGCACGGCCCGCCGCTCCACCACGCGCCGATCAGCTCGCGCACCTCGTCGCCGAACGGGTTGACGCCGGGCCCCGCCGCCAGCGCGTGCCCGAGGTGCACGTGCAGGCACTTCACCCGGTCGGGCATGCCGCCGGCGGAGATGCCGGCGATCTCCGGCACGTCGCCCAGCCCGGCGCGGCGGGCCAGGTAGTCCTCGTGCGCGGCCGCGTACCGCTTCGCCAGGTCGGGGTCGGTGTCGAGCCGGGCCGCCATCTCGCGCATCAGCCCCTCCGACTCCAGCCGGCTGCACGCGGCGGTCGCCTTCGGGCAGGTCAGGTAGTACGTCGTCGGGAACGGGGTGCCGTTGGGCAGCCGCGGTTCGGTCTCGACCACGTCGGGGTTGCCGCACGGGCAGCGGTGCACGGCACGGGTGCCGCGGGAGGGCCGGCCCAGCTGGGCCTCGACCGCGGCCAGATCGCGGTCGGCGGGTGGTTCCAACGTCACGGAGCTTCCTTGTCGGCGGCCTCGATGCTCGACCACAGCGAGTCGTACCAGCGGTCCGGGGCGGGTGGCACGGGCGGCACCCCCGCGTCGCGGGCGGCGCCTGCCTCGTCGTGCAGCACGATCAGCGGCGTCACGCCCGGCGGCACGTAGTAGAAACGCTTGCGGGCCTGCGAGATGACGTACTCGTCGTCCTGCCACTTGGCGACCTGGGCCGTCTTGTCCGCGATGGCCTTCTGCTGCGCCGCGATCGCCGCCTTGGTCTCGGCGATCTGCGACTCCTGGTCGAGGTAGACCCGGATCGGGTACGTGTAGCCCAGCGCCAGCACCGCCAGCACGACCAGCAGCACAGTGGCCCGGCCGGTGAACCGGCGCGGCTGCGGGGCGGCCGTGCGCTTCGCGGCGCCGCCGACGGCGGCCCGGCGGGCGGCCGCGGGGCGGCTGCCGGAGCGGGCGGCGGGCGCGGCCCGGCCGGTGCCGCGCGCGGGGGTGCGGGCGGGGGTGCGCGGCTCGGCGCGCAGGCCGGCCGGCTCGCGGGTGGTGCTGCGGCCGGTGACCCGGCTGCCCGCCCGGGACTGCCCGGGGCGGCGGGCCGGACCCTGACCGCTGGGTGTGCGGCGCTGCGTCATGCGGCTCCCCCTCCCCCACGCGTCGTCACCGGGCGTGCGTCCCCGTACCGGACACTATGCCCGGTCACGGCGCGTCACAACACACTGAACGCAACGGGCGGACCCGACCGGGTCCGCCCGTTCGTACGCCTGTGTCAGGCCTTGCGGTAGCGCGGGAACGCGCCGGCGCCCGCGTAACGCGCGGCGTCGGCCAGCTCCTCCTCGATGCGCAGCAGCTGGTTGTACTTGGCGACGCGGTCCGAGCGGGCCGGGGCGCCGGTCTTGATCTGGCCGCTGCCGACGGCGACGGCCAGGTCGGCGATGGTGGTGTCCTCGGTCTCGCCGGACCGGTGGCTCATCATCGTCTTGAAGCCGGCCCGGTGCGCCATCTCGACGGCGTCCAGGGTCTCGGTCAGCGAGCCGATCTGGTTCACCTTCACCAGCACCGCGTTGGCGGCGCCCTCGGCGATGCCGCGGGCGATGCGCTGCGGGTTGGTGACGAACAGGTCGTCACCGACGATCTGCAGCTTGCCGCCGAGCTGCGCGCTCATCGCCGACCAGCCGGCCCAGTCGTCCTCGGCCAGCGGGTCCTCGATCGAGACGATCGGGTACGTCTCGGCGAGCTTGGCGTAGTAGTTGATCATCTCCTCGGTCGACTTCGGGGTGCCCTCGAAGACGTACGCGCCGTCCTTGTAGAACTCGGTCGCCGCCACGTCCATCGCCAGCACGATGTCGGTGCCCAGGGTGTAGCCCGTGGTCTCGATCGCCTCGGCGATCAGGTCGAGCGCGGCCGCGTTGGTCGGCAGGCTCGGCGCGAAGCCGCCCTCGTCGCCCAGGCCGGTCGACAGGCCCTTCTTCTTCAGCACCGACTTCAGCGCGTGGTAGACCTCCGCGCCCGAGCGCAGCGCCTCCTTGAAGGTCGGCGCGCCGATCGGGGCGATCATGAACTCCTGCACGTCGACGTTCGAGTCGGCGTGGGCGCCACCGTTGAGGATGTTCATCATCGGCACCGGCAGCAGGTGCGCGTTCGGGCCGCCGACGTAGCGGAACAGGTCCAGCCCGGCGGAGGCGGCGGCGGCCTTGGCGACCGCGAGCGAGACGCCCAGGATGGCGTTCGCGCCCAGCTCCGACTTCTCGGCGGTGCCGTCGATGTCGAGCATGCGCTGGTCGATGAGGCGCTGTTCGCTGGCCTCCCAGCCGATCAGCTCGTCGACGATCTTGTCCTCGATGTTGGCGACGGCCTTCTCGACGCCCTTGCCCAGGTAGCGGCCCTTGTCGCCGTCACGCAGCTCGAGCGCCTCGAAAGCGCCGGTGGAGGCGCCGGACGGCACCGCGGCGCGCGCGATCGTGCCGTCGTCCAGGCCGACCTCGACCTCGACCGTGGGGTTGCCCCGCGAGTCGAGGATCTCCCGGGCGACGATTCCCTCGATGGTGGCCATGCTGGTCTCGCTCCTCTGGTTCGTGGTCCGGCCGCCCTGCGGCGAGCCGACCCCGAGCGTATCGAGCAGGCCCCGCCGGGTCGTGGCCGCCCGGTGAACTTCCCGCCTGCCGAACTCAGACGCCCGCCGCGGCCGCCGATCGGGGGTACGAGATGACCGCACCCGCCCTGCACTCCACCGTCACGCTGAGCACGGCCGACGGCACGACCGTCCGTGCCCGGGTCGAGCTCGTCCAGGACGCCGTGCTGACGCTGCGGGTGTCGGCCGCGCACACCGAGCCGGTCGTCGAGCCCGGCGCGGCCGTGACGCTGCGCTGGTCGGCGGGGCCGCGCGGGCGCTGGACGGCCGACGCCCGGGTCGGCGAGGCCGCCGGGCACCGGCTCACCGTGACCCGGTCCGCCGAGCCCGTGCTGGAACAGGTGCGCCGGTTCGTGCGCGGCGGCGGCGGCGAGAAGGTCTGGGTGCGCCCGGCAGACTCGCCCGAGGCGGTGCCCGGCCACGTGCAGGACCTCGGCGAGCAGGGCCTGCGCGCCCGGTTCGACGGCCGCCAAGCCCAGCCCGGCCAGCAGGTGGTGCTGCTCGTCGAGCTGGACGACGACAGCGTCGAGGTCGCCGCCACCGTGCTCGACAGCCGGGTCGACGAGCAGGTCGAGGTCGTCTTCGGGTTCCAGCCGGACGAGCCCGCCGCCCAGGCGATCCGCCGGCACGTGCTGCGCCGGCAGATGCAGGAACGCGCCCGCACCGCCGGTCACTGAAAGCGGCGCACCAGGTCCCACACCGCGCGCGGGTTCTCCGTCGGCGCGAAGTGCCCCGCGCCCGGCACCACCGCGCACTCGACGTCGGTGACGCCCGCGTCCGCCAGGCCCTTCACGTACGCGTCCGGGTCGCCCGGCTCGTGCTCGCCGCGCACGTACAGCACCGGCGTCGGGGCCGGGCCGTCCTGCGCGCACAGCTCGTTGTCGGCGGCGTCCCAGGTCAGCGCCCGGTACAGGTCGAAGCCGGCGCGCAGGGCCGGGCCCCGGTACGCGGCCACCGCCGCCGCCCGCTCCGCCTCGCCGATCGCCGCCGGGTCCGGCGACAGCACGTCGAAGAAGTGGTCGAAGTACGGCCGTTCGCGCCCCGTCACCAGCTGCTCCGGCAGGTCCGGCACCGCGTGCAGGGCGAAGTGCCACAGGTACGGGTTGCGCAGCACCTCGTCCCACGGGGCGACGCCCGGCAGCACGGTGTTCATGATCACCGCCCGGCCGAGGTCGTGGTAGCGGCGCAGGTAGGCGTACACCACCATGCCGCCGAGGTCGTGCCCGGCCAGCAGCGGCCGGCGCAGCCCCAGCCGCTCGATCAGCAGGCGCACCACCTCGGCGACGGCCCGCTTCGAGCCGTCCGTGGCGCCCGTCGAGCCGCCGATGCCGGGCAGGTCGACCGCCAGCGCGTGGTGGGTCTCCGCGGCCAGCTCCAGCACCGGCGCCCAGCTCTGTGCCGACTGCGGCCAGCCGTGCAGGAACAGCACCGGCGGCGCGGCCGGGTCGCCGGCCTCGATCACGTGCAGCGAGGCATCACCGACGGTGACCTGACGATGCTTCATCCGTGCATCCTGACACCGGCGGCCCGGACCCGCGCGTGAGTGAATGCCGCCCGCGGCTCACACGTCCAGCAGCGCGCGCAGGTGCCGCGGCGCCGGCGAGCCGTGCGCCAGCATCGCGTCGTGCCACGCCCGCGGCGTCGCCCCGAACGGCCGGGACGCCGCGATGGCCGACATCTCCGTCCAGCCCACGAAGTACGTCGACAGCTGCGTCGACGTGAGCAGCGCCCGCCGCCACTTGCCGGCCGCCTCGCCCTCCTCCTGGAAGCCCGGCCCGGTCAGCATCGCCATCGCCTCCGCCTCGGGCAGGTCCGCGCAGTGCACCAGCTGGTCGACGATCGCGTTCAGGCTCATCCGCAGCTGCATCTTCAGCTGGTGCAGCCGGATCGCCGGGCCGCCGAAGCCCAGGTCGGCCATCAGCTCCTCGGCGTACACCGCCCAGCCCTCCACCATCGGGCCCGAGAAGCCCAGCGCCCGCACCCGGGTGCTGCCCCGGAACCGCCGCGAGTGCGCCAGCTGCAGGAAGTGCCCCGGCATCGCCTCGTGCACCGTCAGGTTCCGGATCATGTGGTTGTTGTACTCGCGGTAGAACGACTCCACCCGCTGCGCCGGCCAGTCCGCCGGGGTCGGCGAGATGCAGTAGAACGTCGGCACCGTCGCCGTCTCCAGCGGCCCCGGCGCGTCGCAGTACGCCACCGCCACGCCCCGCGCGAACTCCGGCATCTCCTCGATCACGCACGGGTCGTCCAGCAGCGTCACCACGTCGTGGTCCCGGACGAACGCCGTCGCCTCCGCCATCGTCTCCCGCGCCAGACCCACGATCGACGCGTTGTCCGGGTGGTCGGCCGCCAGCCGCCCCAGCGCCTCACGCACCGTCTCGTCCGTCGCCGGGCCGCCGACCAGCTCCGCCGACACCTCCCGCAGCCGCTCCCCCACCGCCGCCAGGTTCCGCTGCGCCCGCGCCAGCACCTCCGCCGCGGGCAGCTCCGTGTCCAGCGTGTGCCACAGCCGCGCCTCCCACAGCCGCCGCCCCAGCCGCGGGTCCCGCCCCGGATCACCCGCCGACAGCCCGTCGCGCAACCACCCGCCGAACTCGTCCAGCGCCGCCAGCGCCCCCGCCGCCGCCGGCTCCACCTCGCCCTTCAGCGCGGGCGCCTGCGCCACCAGCGCCGGCAACTCGTCCCGGATCAGCGACGCCGTGCCCGCGAACTGCCCCACCGCCGTCTCCGCGTGGATCGTCGGCACGTCCCGCAGCACCGCCCGCGCCGTGGCGAGCGCGTCCGGGATCGCCGCCAGCCGCCCGGCGATGTTCGCCAGCCGCTCCTCCGCGGGCGCGAAGTCGCGGCTCAGCAACGCGTGCAGCAGCGGCCCCGGGTTGTGCTCCAGCGGGTTCCACTCGTGCTCGCGCACCTGGGTGGCCTCGAAGATGCCCCGGTCCACGATCGACGACAGGATGGCGTGGTCCACCCGCTCCTGTGGCCCCAGATCGTCGGTGTCCAGCCCGGCGAGCACGTCGGCGGCGTCGCGCAGCATGGCCACCTGCCCGGCCACGGCGTCCGCGGACAGGTCGGTCAGCTTGTCGTCGTGACGGTGATCGCCCGCGTACGTGGCGACCCCGGGATTGGCGGCGAGAACGGCGTCGACGATGCGCTCCGCGAGCGGCACGAACTCCGGCATGCGATGACGTTACTCCGCCTGTCGAGACGCACCCGCCACGCCGCGCATCAACGGACGGGCCGTCCCGGCCGCGCGGGGCAGCGCGGATGACCGCTTTCGAACAGTCTGGCCTGCCGCACCGGCTCAGCGGTCGCCGGCGCCCTCAGCCTCGCGCACCGCTTCGGCGTACGCCAGGGCGGTGCGGCGCAGGGACTCCTCGGCGTCCTCGCCCACGGCGCGGGCCGCCGCCACCGCGGCCAGCAGCCGGGCGCCCAGGTCGTCGCCGGTGGGCAGGGGGACGGTCAGGCCGGCGCGGTCGGCGCGTTGCAGGATCTTCGCGGCCAGGGCCAGGGCGGGCTGGGACAGGGCGATGCCGTCCATGGCGGAGCCGCGGGCCTTCTCCGCCTTCTTGATGCGTTCCCAGTTCTCGATGATCTCGTCGACGTCGGCGACCTCTTCGCCCGCGAAGACGTGCGGGTTGCGCCGGACCATCTTCTCGACGAGCGTGCCGGCCACGTCGTCGACGTTCCACCGGTGCTCGTCGGGCAGTTCCTCGGCGAGGCGGCTGTGCAGCACCACCTGGAGCAGCACGTCGCCCAGTTCCTCGCGCAGCGCGTCGAGGTCGCCGGAGTCGATGGCGTCGTAGGCCTCGTACGCCTCCTCCAGCAGGTACGTGGCGAGGCTGGCGTGGGTCTGCTGGCGCTTCCACGGGTCGCCGCCGGGCGAGGCTAGCCGGTCGATGACGGCGACCGCGTCGAGCAGGCGGGCGCCGGGCGGGTCCCACGAGCCGTACATGAGTTCCAGTTCGGCCAGGGCGGGTTCGCGGGCGAGCCGCAGGCCGAGGCGGCGGGCCAGGTCCTCGTCGCCGGTCGGGCCGGCCAGCCACACCACGGTGCCGTGGGCGGCGACCGCGTCGAGCAGGGTCTGCTCGTCGGCCGCGCCGACGGTGACGGTGGCGCCGGCGGCGCGCAGCGCGGTGACCGTCTCGCCGTCCGCGGCGGTCAGCACCGGGTGGGCGCGCACCAGGTCCCACGCGGCGGCCGACAGCAGGCCTGCGGGCAGCCGCGGCGAGGTGACCAGCAGGACGATCCGGCCGGCGCCGGGCGGGGTCACGGCAGGTCGACGACGGCCGGTTCGCCGGTCTCGGCGTTGAAGGACAGCACCACCAGCGGGCGGGTCTGGCCCTGCTCGTTGCGGAACGTCACGAGCTGCATCTCGGCGTCGCCGTAGCGCGGGTTGACCCGGGCGTTCGCGGCGGCGGCCGCCTCGCCGAGGGCGTTGCGCAGGCCGATGTTCTCGGCGAGGACCTGCTGGTCCTGCTCGCCGATCGAGCCCTTGAACGCCGCGAAGTCGCCGCCGGTCTGGGCGCCGCCGGCCTTCAGCCGCTCGTACACGTCCATCAGGTCGGCGTCGCTCGGCGCGGCCGGGGTGACGGTGCGGGCGAACGCGTCGAGGTAGCCGCGGTACTCCGCGAACGTGCGCACGTACTCGGTGTCGGCGGGCAGGCCGACGCCCTGCGCGACCTGCTCGACCGGGATCTGCGCCGGCTGCAGGTTGCGCTGCTCGGCGATGCCGCGCAGCACGTCGAGCCCGACGAGGTTGGTGACGATGTCGCGGCGGGTCACCGGCATCTCGACCGGGCCGGGCGCCTGGCCGCCCTGCTCCTGGCCGGTGCGCTCGACCGACGCGGTGAGCTTGTCGCGCGCCTCGGTGTAGATGGCGTCGACACGGTCCTCGGTGATCCGGGTGTCCCCCACGTACGCCGCGACGCCGGGCTCGTTCTGGCAGGCGGCCAGGCCGGTGACGGCGAGGGCGGCGGCGACGGCGGTGACGGCTACTCGGCGGGCACGCTGCATGGTCGTCACTCTCTCACGGGTGCTGTGACGTACGTCGCCGACCCCCGGAAATCCGATCATGCGCTCACCGGTGCGGGGACCTCACCCAGCACGTCCTTCAGCAACTGGGCGCACCACTGCAGCAGGGCGTCGTCGCGCAGCGGTTCGCCGCCGATCCGGCGGGTGCTGGGGCGCGGCACGCTGACCTGGTCGGTCGCCGCCTTGTAGACGCTGTCCGGGTGGTAGCGCTTGAGCCGCATCTGCTTGGAGTCGGGCAGCGGCAGCGGCGCGAACCGGATGTGCTTGCCCTGCATGGACACGTCGGTGAGCCCGTACGCGCGGGCCACCAGCCGGAACCGGGCCACCGCGACCAGGTTCCTCACCGGCTGCGGCGGCTCGCCGTAGCGGTCGGTCATCTCGGCGACGACCTCGTCGAGGCGGGCGGCGTCGCGCGCCTCGGCGAGCTTGCGGTACATCTCCAGGCGCAGCCGCTCGACCGAGATGTACTCGGTGGGCAGGTGCGCGTCGACCGGCAGGTCGATCTTGACCTCGGGCTCCTCCTCGGGGCGCTGGCCCTTGAACTGCTGCACGGCCTCGCCGACCATGCGCACGTACAGGTCGAAGCCGACGCCCTCGATGTGGCCGGACTGCTCGCCGCCGAGCAGGTTGCCGGCGCCGCGGATCTCCAGGTCCTTCATGGCCACGTACATGCCGGCGCCGAGCTCGGTGTGCTGGGCGATGGTGGCGAGCCGCTCGTGGGCCTGCTCGGTGAGCGGCTTCTCGCGCGGGTAGAGGAAGTAGGCGTACGCGCGCTCGCGGCCGCGGCCGACCCGGCCGCGGATCTGGTGCAGCTGGGACAGGCCGAGCAGGTCGGCGCGCTCGACGATGAGGGTGTTGGCGTTCGGGATGTCGATGCCGGACTCGACGATGGTGGTGGAGACCAGCACGTCGAACTCCTTCTCCCAGAAGCCGACCATGACCTTCTCCAGGGCGTCCTCGCCCATCTGGCCGTGGGCGACGGCGACGCGGGCCTCGGGCACCAGCTCGCGCAGCTTGCGGGCGGCCCGGTCGATCGACTCGACCCGGTTGTGCAGGAAGAAGACCTGGCCGTCGCGCAGCAGCTCGCGGTGGATGGCGGCGGCGACCTGCTTGTCGTCGTAGCCGCCGACGAACGTCAGCACCGGGTGCCGCTCCTCGGGCGGGGTGGCGATGGTGGACATCTCGCGGATGCCGGTGATCGCCATCTCCAGGGTGCGCGGGATCGGCGTGGCCGACATGGTCAGCACGTCGACGCTGGCCCGCAGCTGCTTGAGGTGCTCCTTGTGCTCGACGCCGAAGCGCTGCTCCTCGTCGACGATGATCAGCCCGAGGTTCTTGAACCGGGTGGCCTGCGACAGCAGCCGGTGGGTGCCGATGACGATGTCGGCGCTGCCGTCGCCCGCGGCCTCCATGGTGGCGGCCGCCTCCTTCGGCGTCTGGAACCGCGACAGCTGGCGCAGCTGCACCGGGAACTGGCCCATCCGCTCGGTGAACGTGTTGAAGTGCTGCTGGGCGAGCAGCGTGGTGGGCACGAGGATGGCGACCTGCTTGCCGTCCTGCACCGCCTTGAACGCCGCCCGCACCGCGATCTCGGTCTTGCCGTAGCCGACATCGCCGCAGATCAGCCTGTCCATCGGGACGGACTGCTCCATGTCGCGCTTGACCTCCTCGATGGCGGCGAGCTGGTCGGGCGTCTCCGTGTACGGGAAGGCGTCCTCCAGCTCGCGCTGCCACGGGGTGTCGGGGCCGAACGCGTGACCCTGCGACGACTGCCGCGCCGCGTACAGCTGGATGAGGGAGGCGGCGATCTCCTTGACCGCCTTGCGGGCGCGCGACTTGGCCTTCTGCCACTCGGCGCCGCCCATCTTGTGCAGGGTGGGCGCCTCGCCGCCGACGTAGCGGGACAGCTGGTCGAGCTGGTCGGTGGGCACGAACAGCCGGTCGCCCGGCTGGCCGCGCTTGCTCGCCGCGTACTCGATCACCAGGTACTCGCGCTCGGCGCCGTTGACGGTGCGCTGCACCAGCTCGACGTAGCGGCCGATGCCGTGCTGCTCGTGCACGACGTGGTCGCCGGTCTTCAGCTCCAGCGGGTCGATCATGTTGCGCCGCCGGGACGGCATCTTGCGCATGTCCTTCGTGGACGCCCCGCGGCCGCCGCTGATGTCGTTGCCGGTGATGACGGCGACCTTGGCGAGCTCGTCGACGAAGCCGTGGTTGAGCCCGCCGCAGGTGACCACCAGGCGGCCGGGCTCGGGCGGGGTCTCGATGCCGTCGACCAGCGCGGCGCCCAGCCCGGCGTCGCGTAGCAGCTCGACGGAGCGCTGCGCGGTGCCGTGGCCCTCGAACACCAGCGCGACGGACCAGCCGTCGGCGACCCAGCGGCCGAGGTCGTCGACGAGCCGGGCGGTCTCGCCGTGGTAGAGCGGGACGGGCTGCGCCTTGAGCGCGACGGCGTCGCCGAGGTCGGGGCTGACCTCGACCGACGGCTGCTCCAGCCAGGGCTGGTCCGGCTCCTGCGCCGCGGCCTCGGCCAGGCCGAACGGCGACACCGACCACCACGGCTGCCGCAGCTTCGCGGCCTCGGCCCGCACGTCGGCCAGCGAGCGGAACGCGGCGGCGCCCAGGTCGACCGGGGCCTGCCCGCCGACGGCCGCGGCCGCCCAGGACGCCTCGAGGAACTCCTGCGAGGTGCGCAGCAGGTCGTGCGCGCGGGTGCGGATGCGCTCGGGGTCGCACAGCAGCACGTGCGTGCCGGCGGGCATGCAGTCGAGCAGCAGCTCCATCGAGTCGGTGCCGTCGAGCAGGGCGGGCGCCAGCGACTCCATGCCCTCGACGGGGATGCCGCCGGCCAGCTTGTCGAGGATCTCGGCCAGCTCGGGGTGCTCGACGCTGAGGTCGAAGGCGCGGCGCCGGACGTCGTCGGTGAGCAGCAGCTCGCGGCACGGCGGCGCCCAGAGCCGGTCGACGGGGTCGATGGTGCGCTGGTCGGCGACGGCGAAGGTGCGGATCTCCTCGACCTCGTCGCCCCAGAACTCGACCCGGGACGGGTGCTCGTCGGTGGGCGGGAACACGTCGAGGATGCCGCCGCGCACGGCGAACTCGCCGCGCTTGGTCACCAGGTCGACCCGCGCGTACGCCATGCCGGACAGCCGCCGGGCGACGTCCTCCAGCTCGGCGGCGCCGCCGGTGCGCAGCTCGACGGGTTCGAGGTCGCCCAGGCCCTTGAGCTGCGGCTGGAGCACCGACCGCACGGGCGCGACGACGACCTGCAGGGCGCCGCCGGGCGCGTCGTCCGGGTGCGCGAGGCGGCGCAGCACGGCGAGCCGGCGGCCGACGGTGTCGGAGCGGGGCGACAGCCGCTCGTGCGGCAGCGTCTCCCACGACGGGTAGACGGCGACCCGGCCGGGCTCGACCAGGCAGCCCAGCGCGTCGGCCAGGTCGTCGGCCTCGCGCGAGGTGGCCGTGACGGCGAGCACGGGCCGGCCGGCGTCGGCGGCGACCGCGGCCACCACGAACGGGCGCAGCGCCGCCGGGGCGGTCAGGTCGAGCGCGTCGGCGTCGGGGAAGCCGGCCCGCGCCAGATCGCGGGCCCGGGCCAGCCCGCGATCGCGCAGGGCGGCGCTGAGCAGACCGGACAACTGCATGACAAACCCCCACCGGGCACGCGACGAGACCCCCGAAACGCCGGAGGCGGGGGGTGCGGTTCCCAGAGTAGTCCGCGGGTCCGACACCGTTGCCGGATCGGCCCGCGCGCGTTGAGCAGGCGAGATCATCCATCGACATCCGTCCAAATCATAACTTTCCCGGACGAACGCACCGATTGTGCGACGGACGCATCGATACATCGAGAACACTCCACCGTTCCGAGGTGAGAGGACGTCGATGCGCTTCAGGTCTGCGCCCGTGCCCGTCAAACCCGTGCCCGCCCGGCCGTCGCCCGTCGACGGCCCCGCACGGGCCAGAGCCGTGCCGCTGCAACGGCGGCCCGCCACCGGCGGCGGCCGCGTGTACGCCGCCGCGTACGCGCTGGACGGCTACGACTACGACGGCTTCAGCGTGCTCGCCGGCCCCCTGGACCCGGTGCCGACCGGCCCCTACCGGGTCCGCATGCGCCCGCTGGCCCGGCGCCGGCCGTTCCTCACCGCCCTCATCACCCTGTTCGCGTTCGCGTTCGAGGCGACGTTCTTCGCCTGGCTCGTCTCGTCCATCGAGGTCCCCGACCGCGGCATGCAGCCCGCCCTGCACGCCGCCACTCTGACGATGATCGGCGCCACCGCTCTCATCGAGCTGTTCCGGCTCGTCAACGTCGTCACCCTGTGCCTGGCCACCCTGTGGGCGCGCGACCCGGTGCCGGTCAGCCCGCAGGCCGACCTGCGCGTCGCGTTCCTCACCACCATCGTGCCCGGCAAGGAACCCGTCGAGATGGTCGAGCGCACCCTGCGCGCCGCCAAGGAGATCCGGCACACCGGCCCGTACGACGTGTGGCTGCTCGACGAGGGCGACGACACCACCGTCAAGGCCATGTGCGCCCGGGTCGGCGCCCGCCACTTCAGCCGCAAGGGCCGCGAGGAGTACAACACCGCCGGCGGCGCGTACAAGGCCAAGACCAAGCACGGCAACTACAACGCGTGGGTCGCCGAACACGGCGAGGCGTACGACGTCTTCATCTCCGTCGACCCGGACCACGTGCCCGCGCCCAACTTCGGCGAACGCATGCTCGGCTACTTCCGCGACCCCGACGTGGCGTTCGTCGTCGGCCCCCAGATCTACGGCAACTACGACAACGTCGTCACCCGCTGGGCCGAGTCGCAGCAGTACCTGTTCCACTCCCTGCTCCAGCGCGCCGGCAACCGGCACGGCATCGCCATGCTCGTCGGCACCAACAACGCCGTGCGCCTCGACGCGCTGCGCGCCATCGGCGGCCTCCAGGACTCCATCACCGAGGACATGGCGACCAGCCTCGTGGTGCACGGCAACAAGAACCCGGCCACCGGCAAACGCTGGCGCTCGGTGTACACACCGGACGTCCTCGCCGTCGGCGAGGGCCCCTCGTCGTGGACCGACTACTTCAGCCAGCAGCACCGCTGGTCGCGCGGCACCGACGAGGTCGCCGTCACCTCCTTCCACAAGCTCGGCTGGCGGCTCGGCCTGCGCCGCTCCCTGCACTACGCGCTGCTCATGTCGTACTACCCGCTGACCGCGCTGGCCTGGCTGCTCGGCGCCCTCAACGCCGCCTGCTACCTGCTGCTCGGCGCCCAGGGCGTGCAGGTGCCGCTGGAGGTGTGGCTGATGCTCTACGTCGACGCCGCCCTGTTCCAGATCGGCCTGTACGTGTGGAACCGCCGGCACAACACCAGCCCACACGAGGAGGCCGGCTCGTCCGGGCTCACCGGGATGCTGGTGTCCACGCTGTCCACCCCGGTGTACGTGTCATCGTTCGTGCAGGCGGTGCTGCGCAGGACGAGCGGCTTCGTGGTGACGCCGAAGGGCGACTCGACCAGCCCCGACCGGCTGCTTACCTTCCACCGCAGCCTGCGCTGGGCGGGCTTCTACGCCCTGCTGCTCGCGGTGGCCCCGTTCGCCGGCCACGTCAACGGCCCGATGTGGGTGTGGCCGTCGCTCAACCTCGCCATCTGCCTGCTGCCGCCCGCGATCTTCCTGGCCCAGCGGCACCGGCGGCGGCGCGCACCCGCCGCCCTGGCGGAACACACCCGCCTGCTGCCGATCGTGCCGGCCGCCGAGACCCGGGAGATCCCGATCTTCCGCGACCCGGCCCCCGAAACGAACGCGGACCCGGCGGCCGACCCGGCCTCCGACCCGGTGGCCGCGTCGTCGGCCGGGCAGGCGACCGAGCCGGCGACCGGGCCGGTCGTCGTCCGGGCCTTCGAGCCAGGGAGTGAGCCGTGGTCCCCGCCGGTGGTGGATTTCGACCCGGCACCCGCGGCCGAGCCGAAGGCCGAGGCCGAGGTAGAGGCCGAGAAGAAGGCCGAGGCCGAGGCCGTGGCTGAGAAGAAGGCCGAGGCCGAGGCCGTGGCTGAGGAAGAGGTCGAGGCCGAGGAGAAAGCCCAGGTGGAGACGGAGGCCGAAGCCGAGACGCAAGCCGAGGCCGAAGCCGAAGGCAGGGCGAAGCTTGAGGTCCAGGCCGGGCCCGAGGTCCAGGCCCAGCCGGAGGTCCAGGCCGAGGTCCAGGTCGAGGTCGAGGCCGACGTCGAGGCCGAGGTGGAGGTCGAGGCCAAGCCCGAGGTCGAGGCCAAGCCCGAGCCGAACGCCGAGGCCGCCCCGGCGCCACCCCCCGACCCGCAGCCGGAGCCCGAGCCCGGGCCGGAGCGCGAGCCGGAGCCGGAGCCGGAACCCGAGCCCGGACCGGCCCTCAAGGCCGCGCCCACCCCCCGGAGCCCCGAGCCCGGCCCCCCAACCAAGACAGCGCCCGAACCCGAGGCGCAGCCCCAGGCCGAGGCCGAGATCCCCGCCCAGAAGAAGTCCGCGAACGAGCCCGTGGAGTCGCCCGCATGAGGACCCCCCGCCCCCGCCCGACCGTCGCCCGCCGGCTGCTGAGTGCCCTGGCCACGCTGGCCGTGCTCGCGGTGCTCGGTGTCGTGAACCGGCCCATCGTGGCCTACGGCGCCGGCGTCTATCACGAGTTCTCGATCAACCGGCAGTCCTACAAGGAGCGGCACGGCCACTGGGCGATGCTGCCGGTGCCCAAGGGCTTCCAGGTGAACGCTATCCACGCCGCCCTGCTCAGCACGGGCAAGGTGCTCATCATCGCGGGCAGCGGCAACAACCGGGAGGACTTCGAGGCGGGCACGTTCCGCACGGTGCTGTACGACCCGAAGGACGACTCGTTCCGGGAGGTGCCGACGCCGACGGACGTGTTCTGCGCCGGTCACACGTTCCTGCCCAACGGCAATCTGCTGGTGGCGGGCGGCACGAAGTCGTACGAGGTGCTGGAGAAGGACATCACGCACGCCGCCGGCGTCATGAAGATCAAGAACGAGTCGGCGGTCGGGGGGCCGCGCACGTTCCCGAAGGGGACGCGGCTGACGGGCCGGGACGGCCGGGTGTACGCGACCCGCGACGATCTGACCGTGCCCGCCGCGAAGGTGATGAAGCACGGCGCGAAGGTGATGCAGCACGCCGGCGAGGCCGAGGTGTGGGTGGACGCCGTCGAGCCGGGGGACGCGGCGATCGTCCTGCAGCCGGCGCAGTACCGGATCGAGGGGTTGAGGGGCGCCGACGCCCGCAACCTGTACGGGCTGTCCGACAAGATCACCCGCGAGAAGCAGGAGTACGGCGGCGACCGCACGTCGTACGAGTTCGACCCGGTGGCCGAGCGGTACGTGAAGACGGGGCCGATGGTGAAGCACCGCTGGTACCCGACGCTGGCCGAGCTGCCGAGCGGCGACATCCTGGCGGTGTCCGGGCTGGACGAGTTCGGCCGGATGATCCCGGGTGACAACGAGCGCTACCTGAAGGACCAGAAGCGCTGGGTGGACGCCCCGAACCTGACGCGCGTGTTCCCCACGTACCCGGCGCTGCACCTGACCGCCGACGACCGGCTGTTCTTCTCCGGCGCCAACTCCGGGTACGGCTCCGACACCGAGGGGCGTACGCCGGGGCTGTGGGATCTGAAGACGAACCGGTTCCGGGAGGTGCCGGGGCTGCGTGACCCGCGGATGACGGAGACCGCGTCGTCGGTGCTGCTGCCGCCGGCGCAGGACCAGAGGGTGATGATCTTCGGCGGCGGCGAGGTCGGCGAGTCGCCGGTGTCGACGGCGCGCACCGACATCGTGGACCTGACCGAGCGCAACCCGCGGTACGTGCCGGGGCCGGACCTGCCGCACCCGACCCGCTACCTGAGCACCGTGCTGCTGCCGGACGACACCGTGTTCACCACGGGCGGCTCGTCGGGGTACCGCGGCGGGGAGTACCGGGGCAAGCCGCGCAGCGACCTGTTCAACGCGCAGCTGTACCGCCCGGCCCGCAACCGGTTCGAGCCGATGGCCGACTCGACGGTGGGCCGCAACTACCACGCCGAGGCGCTGCTGCTGGCCGACGGCCGGGTCATCACGCTCGGCGGCGACCCGCTCTACGACGAGACCGGCAAGAACCCGGGCACGTTCGAGAAGCGCATCGAGATCTGGAGCCCGCCGTACCTGTTCAAGGGCGACCGCCCGGTGATCACCGGGGGGCCGGAGGCGGTCAAGCGCGGCACCACGGTCACCTTCGCCACGCCGGCGCCCGGCCGGATCCGCGCCGCGCGGCTCATGCGCCCCGGCGCCGTCACCCACGTGACCGATGTGGACCAGCGGTCGGTGGCCCTGGACGTCACGCCCGGGCCCGGCTCGGTCGGCCTGTCCATCCCGAAGAAGAAGGGGCTGGTCCCGTCCGGCTACTACATGCTGTTCCTCGTCGACCACGACGGCGTGCCGTCGGTCGGCCGCTGGGTGCGGGTGCGCTGAGGTGTCCCGTCACGCCGTGCCCGCGCACCGCCGCCGGCGCTCGCCGGTCGCGCTGACCGCCGCCGTCGCGGCGGCGGTCACGGTCGCGCTGATCTACCTCGGGTTCGCCGACGGGGGCACCGGGCCCCCGCCGGTGGCCGCGCCCGACGCCGCCCCGTCGTCCGCCGCGCCCGCGTCGGGCGGGGCGGGGGGCGGCGGGCAGCTGAGCGGGTTCTCGCTGTACACGGAACCGTCCGGGTTCGCCGCCGACCAGGCCCGCGTCTGGGCGGCGCAGGGCCGCGCCGCCGAGGCGGCCGCCGTGCGCCGGATCGCCGAGCAGCCCACCGCCGTGTGGTTCGCCGACGCCGCGCCGGGCTACGCCGAGCGCGCCGCGAAGCTGGCCGCCGACGCCCGCGCGGCGGGCACGGTGCCGGTGCTGACCGCCTACTACATCCCCGGGCGGGACTGCTCCGGGCAGTCGGCGGGCGGCGCGCCGGACGCGGCCGCGTACCGGCAGTGGGTGGCCGGGCTGGCCGGGGCGCTCGCCGGGCACCGGGCGGTGGTGGTGCTGGAGCCCGACGCCGTCGCGCAGACCCTGAAGGGCTGCCTGGACGGCACGGCGGCGGCCGCCCGCTACGCGCTGCTCGCCGAGGCGGTGGCGGCGTTCCGGGCGGCCGGCGAGGTGTACGTCTACCTCGACGCCGGCAACCCGAGCTGGGTGCGCAACCCGGCCCGGATGGCGGCGGCGCTGCGCTCGGCGGGTGTCGCGTCGGCGCACGGGTTCGCGCTGAACGTGGCGAACTTCGAGACGACCGCCGCGAACGTCGCGTACGGCAACCGGCTGTCCACTCTGCTCGGTGGGGCGCCGTTCGTCATCGACACCAGCCGCAACGGCAACGGCCCGGCGGTCATCGGCGCCGACGACGGGCACTGGTGCAACCCGCCGGGGCGGGCGCTGGGCGAGCCGCCCACCACGCGGACGGGGCAGCCGCGCGTCGACGCGTACCTGTGGATCAAGCGGCCGGGCGAGTCCGACGGCGCCTGCGGCGGCGGGGCTCCCCCGGCGGGGCAGTGGTTCCCGTCGTACGCGCTCGACCTGGCGGACTGATGTCCCTCGATCGGCTGCAACTTGCAGGTCAGACGCGTCGCACCGGATGTGCGACCCCCGCACATCGAGATATTGCAGAGTTTGCCGGTCCGACCCATAGAGGGTTTTCAGGAGGAAGTGTGCGCATCCTGCTGCTCGTGTCGGCCTTCAACGGCCTCACCCAGCGCGTCTGGTGCCACCTGCGTGACAGCGGCCACCAGGTCGGCGTCCTGCTGGCGACGGACGAACGCGGCATCGCCGAGGGCGTCCGCGCCGCCGACCCGGAACTGATCATCTGCCCGTACCTGACCCACCGGGTGCCGGCCGAGGTGTGGCAGCGGCACCGCACGATCATCCTGCACCCGGGGCCGGTCGGCGACCGCGGACCGTCCTCGCTGGACTGGGCGATCTCGGAGGGCCTGCCGCAGTGGGGGGTCACCGCGCTGCAGGCCGCCGAGGAGCTGGACGCGGGCCCGGTCTGGGCCACCCGCACCTTCCCGATGCCGGCCGCCCCGCCGCGCAAGTCCGCCCTCTACGGCGGGCCGGTGGCCGACGCGGCGCTGGAGTGCGTCACCGAGGTCGTCGCGAAGGCCGCCGACCCGGCGTTCCGGCCGACGCCGCTGGAGCGGATGCGCACGGCGGTGCTGGGCGCCCGGCTGCGGCCGGCGATGAAGCAGACGGACCGCATGTTCGACTGGTCGGACGACACCGACCGGATCGTCCGCCGGGTCCGCGCCGCCGACGGCGCCCCGGGCGTGCGCACGGAGGTGGCCGGGCTGCCGGTGTTCGCCTACGACGCGCACCCGGGCGCCGTGCACGGCGCGCGGCCCGGCGCGGTGCTGGCCCGCCGGCAGGGCGCCGTGCTGGTCGGCACCGGCGACGGGAGCGTCTGGCTCGGCCACCTGCGCGACGCGGCCGACGGCGGCGTGAAGCTGCCCGCCACCACGCTCCTCGGCCGCCGCCTGGCCGGGGTGCCGAACCTGACCCTGCCGCCCGGCGCGGAGCCGGAGGTGCCGTCGTACCGGCAGATCCGCTACCGGCGCTCCGGCGCGGTCGGTTGGCTCGCGTTCGACTTCTACAACGGCGCCATGTCCACCGCGCACTGCCGGCGGCTGCTGACCGCCCTGCGCCACGCGGCCGCCCAGGACACCCGGGTGCTCGTGCTGCGCGGCGGCACCGACGCGTTCGGCAACGGCATCCACCTGAACGCCATCGACGCCGCGCCGGACCCCGCCGCCGCGGGCTGGGAGAACATCCGGGCCATCAACGAGGTGTGCCGCGAGCTCATCACCTGCCGGCAGGTGCTCATCGCCGGGTACGCGGGCAACGCGGGCGCCGGCGGCGTCATGCTGGGCCTGGGCGCGGACGTCGTCGCCGCCCGCGACGGCATCGTGCTCAACCCGTACTACGACATGGGGCTGTCGGGCTCCGAGCTGCACACGTACACGCTGCCGCAGCGGGTGGGCGCCGAGCGCGCGGCCCGGCTGCTGTCGCGGCGGCTGCCGCTCGGCGTGCAGGGCGCCCGGTCCATCGGGCTGGTCGACGAGGTCGGCCCGCGGCACCCCGACGCGTACGCGGCGTGGCTGGCCGACCTGGCCGACCGCTGGACCGACCCGCCCCGCGCGAAGCGCCAGCGGCTCGCCAAGCAGCGCCGGCTCGCGGGCGAGCGGCTGCCCCTGGACGTCTACGAGCAGCGCGAGCTGGCCGAGATGAGCCGCGACCTGTTCGACGACCGGCAGGGGTTCGCCGCCGCCCGGCAGGCGTTCGTGCACAAGACCCGGGCCACCACCACCCCGGCGAAGCTCGCGTTCGCGGCGCCGGTCGCGGTGGGGAACACCCGGCACGTCGCCCGGCCGCGGCAGGCGCCGGGCGCCGAGGTGCCGCACCTGGTGCGCCCCGCCGTGCCCGCCTGACGGGCCTAGTTGGTCGCCAGGTCCAGGGCGTACTCGGCCCAGAACAGGCCCGCCCGGGGGGCGCCGCCGCAGGCGCCGTCCGACTCGCCCGGCCGCTTCACCCACAGGTACGCGTCCACCCGCGGCTGGCCCGTCCAGGTCGAGGGGGCGTCGCCGAGGGCGCGACCGGGCGGGTTGCACGCGCTGCGGCCGCGGGCGCTGGGGCCGTTGCCGTTGCGGCTGGTGTCGACGACGAAGTGGGCGTCGTCCAGCCGCTTCGACAGCTTGAGCCCGTACGCGATGTTGTCGGCGGTGGTCTCGAAGCCGCCCACGTTGAGGGCGAAGCCGTCGGCGCGTTCCACGCCGGCCGTCCGCAGCGCGTCGGCGAGCACGTCGAGGTCCTGCACCCAGGACGGGTTGCCGGCGTCGATGTAGACCCGGACCCCGGAGTTGACCTTCAGCTGGTCGACGGCGGCGCCGAGCAGCCGGAAGCGTTCCGAGACGGCCCGCTTGGCCGCCGCGTCGTCGGCGGGATCGCCCAGGCAGCCGTCGACGGCCTGCGCCACGGCACCGGGCTCCAGGACGACGACGGCCTCGCGGCCCTCCAGCGCCTCGGCCAGCGCGCCCAGCCAGGCGCTGTACGCGTCGGCGGTGGCGGCGCCGCCGGCGGGCCCGGGGACCTCGTCGCGGCAGTCGCGGCCGGGCAGGTAGTAGGCGACCAGCACCGGCAGCCGGCCGGCCCGCTCGGCGGCGGCGGCCAGGGCGGCGGCGCGGGCCGCGAAGCCGCCGGCGCCGTCGGCGAACCAGACGGCCTGCGGCTGGGCGGCGATCCGGCGCATCGCGGCCGCGTCGGCGATGCGGCCCTCGCGGGTCCACTCGGCGGCCTGCCACGCGGCCCCGGTCTCGGGTTCCAGCCACAGCTGCCGGCCGGCCAGCGGGCTGGCGTCCGGGTCGGCGACGGTCGCGCTCGCCGACGGCCCGGCCGCCGGCGGCGGCACGACGGTGACGGCGGGCGACGGGACGGGCGCCGGGCCGGCCGTGCGGGCGATCAGCTCGGTGACCGGGCGGCCCAGCGCGCCGGTGATCGTCCAGCCCAGCAGCGCCACGGCCACGGCCGTCGCCAGCGCCCCGGTCAGGTAGGGCCAGACGCGGCGGCGCGGCGTCCGGCGCGAGTGCTTGGCCATGCGCTCTCCCGTCACCCAGCGTGGTCATCAACGTGACGATCTTACGCTCAGTATCCGGGATGTCGAGTGCCGCGTGACTCTAATCGCAGGCCGGGCGGGGGTTGACGGACGGTGAGTGATCCTCTACCGGTTACCCAAAGTGGCCCCGGTCGTCGCCGACCGGGGCCACCTCAGCGTTCAGCCGCTCAGCCGGTGATGCCCTCGTGCGGGGGCACCGTCAGCGTGCGGTTCGCCTTCGTGCCGCCGAGCACGACCTTGCGCAGCGACGAGTTGTTCGCCGTGCTCACCTCGGCGAGCTTCTTCTCCGGGTTCGCCAGCACCTCGATGTAGTAGGTGCCGTTCGGCAGGTCCGTCACGTCGAACGACTGGCCCGGCAGGGACTGGCCGTACGTGTCGCCGCCACCCACGTCGAGCACCTGGCGCACCGCCACCGAGGTGTTCTGGCCGCAGGACGTCGACAGGTCGGTGTTGCTCGGGCGCCACTTGGCGTTCGGGATCGTGTAGTCGACCGCGTCGGTGTTGGCCAGGCAGAAGGCCTCCTTGCCGCTGATCACGGCGACCTTCTTGTCGGCCTTGAGCAGCCGGTACTGCGCGAAGTCGGTGAAGTGCCAGTGCATGTGGCCCTCACGCTTGTCCCACTCCATCGTGCCGGCGGCCGTCGAGCCGACCTGCTTGCCGTTGGCGTCGAAGAAGTACTGGTACGCGTCCATCAGCTCGGTGCCGGTGCGCCGGAAACCGTCGACGACCAGCGGCGACGTGCCGCCGTTCCACACCGTGGCGCCGAAGTTGACGTACGTCTTGCCCGCCTCGCTCTCCTTGTCGAGCTCGATGCCCCAGGCCGGCAGCGACTTCAGGTCCGGCTTCGGGCCCTTCGACGGCGCCGCCGCGAAGGTCGTGGGACGCCGCGCCGGCGGGCGCAGGTCGGCGGAGAACGCCGACACCTGACGCTTCGGGTCGCCCTCGGCGGCGTGCTCGTCGTGCTCGCTGGCGACCGCCGGCGGGGCGCCGTCCTTCGCGCGCAGCTTCGCCTGCGTCTCGGCGAGCCCCTCCTCGCCCTCCTCGGCCTCCTCCTGGGTGACCGTCAGGGACATCGACGCCTTCGACGACTTCGCCGGGATCTTGAAGAAGTCGACGTAGTTCTTGTTCACGGCCACGTCGACCGTGTACTCGCCGGCCGGCACGTCGACGTTGGCGCCCCCGCCCCAGCGGCCGACGTTGTCCGTCGGCGAGCTCCAGCCCGCCTGCACGCCCCAGACCGCGCCCAGCCAGAACGGGTTGCCGCCCGCGTCGGCGCAGCCCACCGGGTACGGGTTGTCCGACGGCGCGTCCGGCCGGGTGCGGCCCGTGTCGTACGCGTTCGGGCAGTAGTCCTGGTCGTAGCTCTGCACGACGGCGCCGGCCTTGTTCTTGATCGTCACCTTCGTGAACGACTTCAGGCCGGTGAAATCGGTGACCATGCCGGCGGGCAGCGTCTGCCAAGTCTTCTTGCCGCCCGTCCAGACGGCCCGCTTCGCCACCAGCGGCTTGGAGTACGCGGTGCGGTTGACCCGGATCTCCAGCGGGTCCTTGCCCGCGATGACGTGCGTGCCGAGCTGGAGGTAGAGCCAGGCCTCACCCGACTCGTCGACGTACCGCTCGGCCGTCAGCGCGTTGGTCGCGGCGACGAACGCCAGCGGGGGCGGTGCGGCGGCCGCGTTCGCCACGGTCACGCCGGCGGCGACCAGCCCGGTGGCCGTCACGACGGCGCCCACGGCCAGCAGCCGGGATCGCTTGCTCATGTGTATCTCCCCAGTCGTGTCCCGGCGCCGTGCGGAGCCGGGTCGCGTGGCGACGCGCGGTGGCGCATCGACCGGTGGTGATACAACCCGATCGGCTGTGAGGCGCAGGTAAAGATCAAGCGGCAGAAATTCCGGCAGGGCTGCGTGAGACTTGACTCACCGGGTTCACCCGCCCGCAGCGCCGCACCGATACGATCTGCGGAGTCGGGACAGTGCCGTCCTCCGCCCGCCACTGGTCGCGCCCCGCGGGGCGTGACGCGAAGGAGCGATGGTGACCGACCAGCTCGACACCGACGGCCCCGACGCCGCCCTGCGTGCCGACATCCGGCGCATCGGCACCCTGCTCGGCCAGACCCTGGCCCGGCAGGAGGGCCGGCCCCTGCTCGACCTCGTCGAGGAGATCCGCGCCCTGGTGCGTTCCGACGCCGAGGCCGCCGCCGGCCGCCTCGCCGCGATGGACGTCACCACCGGCACCAAGCTGGCGCGCGCGTTCTCCACGTACTTCCACCTGGCGAACATGACGGAGCAGGCGCACCGCGCGCGCGAGCTGCGCCGCCGCCGCGCCCAGCACGGCGGCTGGCTCGACCAGGCCGCCAAGCTGATCGCCGAGCGCGGGGTGCCCGCCGACGAGATCGCCGACGCCGCCCGCCGGCTCGCCATCCGGCCCGTCTTCACCGCGCACCCCACCGAGGCGTCGCGCCGCTCCATCCTCAGCAAGCTGCGGTCCATCGCCGACGAGCTGGACGCCGAGGCCGCCGCCGCGGTGCTCTACGGCGCCACCGACTCCGGCCCCGCGACGCGCCGCCTGGCCGAGCTGATCGACCTGCTGTGGCAGACCGACGAGCTGCGCCTCGACCGGCCCGACCCCACCGACGAGGCCCGCAACGCCATCTACTACCTGCGCGAGCTGTACGCCGACGCCGCCCCGCAGGTGCTCGACGACCTCGCCGAGACGCTGCGCAGCCTCGGCGTCGAGACCGCCCCCACGACCCGGCCGCTCACGTTCGGCACCTGGATCGGCGGCGACCGCGACGGCAACCCGTTCGTCACCCCCGCCGTCACCCGCGACGTGCTGATCATCCAGCACGAGCACGGCATCCAGGCCACCGAGGCCGCCATGGACGCCCTCATCAACGAGGTGTCCGTGTCCCGCCGGCTGCGCGGCGTGTCCCTCGACCTGTCCGCCAGCCTCGCCAAGGACCTCGACGCCCTGCCCGAGGTGGCGCCCCGGTTCCGGCGCACCAACGCCGAGGAGCCGTACCGGCTCAAGGCCCGCTGCGTGAAGGCGAAGCTCGCCAACACCCGCGCCCGGCTGCGCCACGGCACCGCCCACGTGCCCGGCCGCGACTACCGCGGCACCGACGACCTCATCGCCGACCTGGAGCTGATGCGCGCCTCGCTGGCCCGCAACTCCGGCCAGCTCACGGCCGTCGGCAAGGTGGCGTCGGCGCTGCGCACCATCAGCGCGTTCGGCCTGCACCTCGCCACCATGGACGTGCGCGAGCACGCCGAGGCCCACCACGCCGTCCTGGCCCAGCTGTACGACCGCGTCGGCGAGACGGACGACTACGCCGCGCTCGACCGCCCGGCGCGCACCAAGCTGCTCGCCGACGAGCTGACCGGCCGCCGGCCGCTGGCCGCGCTCGGCACCGAGCTCACCGACGGCAACCGCAAGACGTTCGACGTCTTCCACACCATCCGCGACGCCCAGGACCGGTTCGGCCACGAGGTCATCGAGTCGTACATCATCTCGATGACCCTCGGCGTCGACGACGTCCTCGCCGCCGCCATCCTGGCCCGCGAGGCCGGCCTCATCGACCTGCACGGCGGCAAGGCGCGCATCGGCATCGTCCCGCTGCTGGAGACCCCGGCCGAGCTCGACGCCGGCGGCGAGCTGCTCGACGAGATGCTGTCGCTGCCCGCGTACCGCGCCATCGTGCGCGCCCGCGGCGACGTGCAGGAGGTCATGCTCGGCTACTCCGACTCCAACAAGATGGCCGGCATCACCACCAGCCAGTGGTCCATCCACCGCGCCCAGCGCGCCCTGCGCGACGTCGCCGCCCGCCACGGCGTGCGGCTGCGCCTGTTCCACGGCCGCGGCGGCACCGTCGGCCGCGGCGGCGGCCCCACCCACGAGGCGATCCTGGCCCAGCCGTACGGCACGCTCGACGGCGCCATCAAGGTCACCGAGCAGGGCGAGGTCATCAGCGACAAGTACACGCTGCCGGCGCTGGCCCGGGAGAACCTGGAGCTGACCGTCGCCGCGGTGCTGCAGGCCACCCTCCTGCACACCGAGCCCCGCGTCGACGAGGACTCGCTGGCCCGCTGGGACGCCGCCATGGACACCGCCTCCGACGCGGCGTACCGGGCGTACCGGGGCCTGGTGGAGAACCCGGACCTGCCCGCGTACTTCTGGGCCTCCACCCCGACGGAGCTGCTCGGCGCCCTCAACATCGGCTCCCGCCCGGCCAAGCGCCCCAACGCCGACGCCGGCCTCGACGGCCTGCGCGCCATCCCGTGGGTGTTCGGCTGGACCCAGTCCCGCCAGATCGTCCCCGGCTGGTTCGGCGTCGGCTCCGGCCTGGCAGCGGCCCGCGAGGCCGGCCTGTCGCCCGTGCTCGCCGAGATGCACGGCAACTGGCACTTCTTCCGCACGTTCATCTCGAACGTGGAGATGATGCTGGCCAAGACCGACCTGTCGATCGCCCGCCGCTACGTCGACACCCTGGTCCCCTCCGACCTCCAGCCGATCTTCACCACGATCGAGCAGGAGTACGAGCGCACCGTCGCCGAGGTCCTGGCCGTCACCGAGTCGTCGGCGCTGCTCGCCGGCAACGCGGTGCTGGGCCGCACCCTCGGCGTCCGCGACACCTACCTGGAGCCGCTGCACCACCTCCAGGTCGCCCTGCTGCGCCAGTACCGCGACTCGGCCTCCAGCAACCAGGTCATCGCGACCGCCCCGGGCGCCCGCCGGCCCCCGTCGGACTCCACCGCCCTGGAACGCGCCCTGCTGACCACCGTCAACGGCATCGCGGCCGGCATGCGCAACACGGGCTGACGCCCGCACCCGCACCACCGGGGCCCGCGCCGATCCGGCGCGGGCCCCGCGTGTTCTCCGGCGCGGCCCGGCGGCGCGGGCGGAGTGCGGCGGTTACGGTCGACGGATGTCCGCCTGGGTCGTCGCCGCCGGGGTCGCCGGGGCGCTGGCGGGCGCGCTGATCACCTACGCCGCCTGCCGGTGGGCGTGGCACCGGCCGCTGGCCGAGGCCCGGGCCGATGCGCGCCGGGGCGGGCAGGAGCTGCACGACGAACGCCTGGAGCGGGAGACCGTCGAGGTGCAGTGGCGCGACTTCGCGGACAAGGCGTTCCGGCTGGACGACCTGGCCCGCGACCGGGACTGGCGGGACGTGCTGTGGGGCGCGCTCCCGGCCCACGAGGCCCGGCGCCGCTCCCGCCGTTGACGACGGGCTTACCGTCGGAAGATGACGCATGACGGTCCACTGTCCTGGCTGGTGCCTCAGCTGGCGGCGATCGAGGACTGGTCGGCGGTGCTCGCCGACCGGTCCCGGCGGGACGAGCATCTCGACGCCGCACTCAGCGTGCTGGACGCCCTGCACCGCGGCGCGGCGGCGTTTCTGCCGATGGTGCGGAGCCTGCCGCTGCCCGCGGGGCGGCCGGACGACGGGATGGAGTTGCGGCTGCGGCTGCTCGGCGAGACGGTCGACGAGGCGTTGCGACGGAACGGGTTGTCGTGGCCGCCGCCGTTCGACGTGCCGCCGCCGGCGGTGACGCGGGACCTGCTGTGGTTCCTGCGGTTGGCGGACGAGCGGCCGGCGTCCCACCTGCTGTTCCACCAGCGGGTGGAGGTCGGGTTGCAGACGATCGTGACGCGGACCGCGAACCTGCGCGACGACGTGGCGCTGGGCCTGGCCGACGTGGTGACGGCGCCGGTGGCAGGCGGGGCCGGCAGGAGCCGGGTCTCCGGGCTGCTCACCGGGCTGACCCTGCTGATCACGCTGCTGCAGGGGCCGGGTGCCGTGCTGGACTTCCCCGCGGACGCGGCCGAGCTGGGCCGGGCCGTGGCCGTGGTCGGCGGGGGCGTCGCGGAGATCACCGGCGAGACGTTCGAGGCGGTCGAGCGGTGGTACGACCGGTGGGACGACGCCGACACCCTGTGATTGTTTCGCCGGTTCTCGCGAATGGCGCACGGCTGACACATTGACTCTCATCGCTCCGTAGGGCTTTATCTGTTAGATAAATTAACTAACAGACTTACGGAGGAGCTCGCGTGAGAAGACCGCGTACCTGGGCCGGCGTCGCCATCGCGGCGGCCGCCGTCGCCGTCCCCCTGGTCCTGCACGGCAGCGCCGACGCCGCCCCCACTCCCGCCCCGGCCCCCGCGGCGCAGCGGGCCGTCGCCGTGGCCGCCGTGGACCTGTACGACGCGCGCAAGAAGGACATCGCCATGCGGCTGGTGTCCAGCGCCGAGAACTCGTCCACCGACTGGAAGGCCCAGTACTCCTACATCGAGGACATCGGCGACGGCCGCGGCTACACCGCCGGCATCATCGGGTTCTGCTCCGGCACCGGCGACATGCTCGACCTGGTCGAGTTGTACACGGCCCGCAAGCCCGGCAACGTCCTCGCCCGGTTCCTGCCCGCCCTGCGCCGCGTCGACGGCACCGACTCGCACGCCGGGCTCGGCGGTTACCCCGCCGCGTGGCGGACCGCCGCCCGCGACACCGTCTTCCAGCAGGCGCAGAACGACGAGCGGGACCGGGTGTACTTCAACCCGTCGGTGAACCGGGCGAAGTCGGACGGGCTGCGCGCGCTCGGGCAGTTCATCTACTACGACGCCATCGTCATGCACGGGTCGGGGTCGTGGACGCCGAGCTTCGACAGCATCCGCCGCGAGGCGATGCGCAAGGCGAAGACGCCGGCGCAGGGCGGCAACGAGACGACGTACCTGCACGCGTTCCTCGACGCCCGGGTGCGGGCGATGAAGATGGAGGACGCGCACGACAACACGACCCGGGTCGACACCGCGCAGCGGGTCTTCCTGAACGCCGGCAACCTAGACCTGAACACCCCGCTGAAGTGGAAGGTGTACGGCCAGACGTTCGAGATCAAGGGCTGAGCCTTCTCGCGGCGCATGGGCGCGGGCACCGCCGGGTACGCCCGGAGGGTGCCCGCGCCGACGCTGACCGAGGACGAGGCCGCCGAGCTCGACGACCTGCCCGGCGGCGGCGTCTGGACGGTCTTCGGCCGCCGGGTGCGGGTCACGAACCTCGACAAGGTGCTGTTCCCGGCGCGGCCCGGCGAGCCGCCGGTCACCAAGCGGGACCTGCTGCGCTACACCGCGCAGATCGCGCCGGTGTCGGTGCCGTACCTGGCCGGGCGGGCACTGAACCTGCACCGCTACCCGGACGGCGTGGCCGCCGGCGGCTTCTGGCACAAGGAGCTGCCCGGGCACGCCCCGGACTGGCTGGCCCGGTGGCGCAACCCCGAGGCGGACCCCGGGGAGACGCAGACGTACCTGGTCGCCGACGAGCCGGCCGCGCTCGTGTGGGCGGCGAACTTCGGCGCCCTGGAGTGGCACCCGTGGACGTCGCGCACCGATCACCCGCACCGGCCCACGTACGCGCTCATCGACCTCGACCCGGGCGCCAGCACCACGTGGGACGACCTGCTGGTGCTCGCCCGGCTGCACCGCACCGCCCTGGAGCACCTCGGCGTCACCGCCCGGGCCAAGGTGACCGGCCGGCGCGGCATCCAGATCTGGGTGCCGGTGGTGCCCGGGCCGGCCTTCGCCGCCACCCGCGCATGGGTGGAGCGGCTGTCGCGGGCGGTGGGCGCGGTGGTGCCCGAGCTGGTCAGCTGGAAGTGGCAGAAGCGCGACCGCGGCGGCCTGGCCCGCCTGGACTACACGCAGAACGCGATCAACCGCACCCTCGTCGCCCCGTACAGCCCGCGGCCCGCGCCCGGGGCGCCGGTGTCCGCCCCGATCGACTGGGACGAACTCGACGACCCGGGCCTGCGCCCAGACGGCTTCACCGTCCGTGACCTGCCGCGCCGCCTCGCCGAACGGGGCGACCTGTTCCGCGACGTGCTCGACCACCCGCAGCGGCTGCCGGCGCTGACCTGACGGCCCGCGGCTCTACACCCCCGCGGCGGACGTGGGCTCGCCGTCGGACCCCCGCTGATCGGCCAGTTCCCGGTACGCGCGCAGCACCGCCTCGAGGTGACCGGCGAGTTCCGCGCCGGAGTCCTGCGAGCCGGGTGAATCCACAGATGCCAGTCTGCCGATCGCCTCGTCCACCCGTCGGGTCAGGTCGCGGACCTCCTCGTCCCGCACGAACTCCTCGCCCGCCACCGCCACCGCCCGCAGCCCGCCCACCCGGCGCTCGATGTCGTCGTCCAGACCCGCCAGCGCCACGTCGGCCGCGGCCAGGCGAGCGGACAGGTCCCGCACCTGCGGGTCCGCCGGCGACCGGCGCCCGACGTGCCCGGCCACGTCGCCGCGGAGCTCCCGCAGTTCCTGCCGTTGTTCCAGCGCCCCGGCCAGATCCAGCAGTGCGTGCGTCAGCAGCCACTCGGCGGCCGCGACGTCGATCAGATCGCCGAGCAGCGGCCACGTCGCCGACGCGCGCTGGCCGAGTTCGACGGCGTCGCTGAACACCTCGCGGTCGGCGTCGTGGACGAGAACATGATGCTGCTCTGGGCGGGCCTGCAACTGCGGAGCGGCGATGACGCCCGGGCGCACCGCCACCCCGCGCGCGAAGCCGACCAGCACCAGGACGAGGCCCAGCAGGCCGACGAGGAGCCCCTGCTGGAAGCCGGCACAATTCAACCCGAAGCCGCCCACGATGACGACGACACCGAGGCCCCGCACCTGCCTGGCCGTGGCGGGAACGGCCGGCGCGTCCGCCGGAGAGATCTCGACGACCTTGCCCCAGACGAAGGTCTCGGCTCGCCCGCCCGCCACGGTCAGCGGGAGGGCGGACACGATGACCGTGTCGTCATCGTGGGCGATGTACAACGCCGGTGCATCCGTTGCTGCCACGTCTCCCCCGTCCACGGCGGCCCCCATGATGCGGCGGATGGCACGTCGGTCCCTCGCCACCACGCCGGGAAGCCACCCCATCGAGGGGCCGCGCCGTCAGCTGGTCTCCCCCGCCACCGACAGGCTGCGCAGCCGGTTGACCGCCAGCACCCCCGCGCCGGCCGTGATGATCGCCGCCATGATCAGCGACGAGGTCAGCGAGACGTTCGGGGTGAGCAGGTCGGTGGGGGCCAGCCGGTCGGTCACCGTGATGACGTACTGCTCGACGGAGAACACCCGGGTGCCGCTGACCCACGTGCCGAGCAGGCCCTCCCAGACCAGCACGTACACCAGGCCGAGCAGGACCGGCCGGCTGGTCAGCAGGCTGAGCAGCAGGAACAGCGCCGAGTACGCGAGCGCGCCGAGCGCCGCCCCGGCCACCAGGCCGAGCCCCAGGCGGACGCCGGAGGCGAGGTAGCCGGCCACGAACAGCGGGACGGCCGCGGTGACCACGGTGACGCCGACCGCCACGACGTACTTCGACAGCAGGATCTCGGCGCGCGACAGCGGCTTGGTGAGGATGTGCACGACGGTGCCGTCGTCGATCTCGGAGCCGAGGACGCCGGTGCCGACGATGAGGGCGGTGATGGGCAGCAGGACGGCCAGGCCGAGGCCGACGAGCAGGGGCTGGCCCCAGTCGCGGGCGGGCACGTCGTTGGCGCGCATGAGCAGGGCGAGGCCGACCAGCAGCAGTGGCAGCGGCAGCAGGACGAGCACGCGCCGGCGGCCGAACAGGCCCCGGGCGGTGATCGACGCGATCGTCGGGTTGTAGACCATCTTCTCAGGCCTCCAGCAGGTATTCGAAGACGCTCTCGAGGGACTCGTCCGACGGGATGAGGCGGCGCAGGCGGATGCCCTCGCCGAGCGCGATGCGGGGCAGCGCGCGGGTGAAGCTGCCGTAGTCGCCGGCGCGGACGGTGAGGCCGGTGCCGGGGTCGATCTCGACGCCGGTGACGGACGCCTGGCCCATGAGGGCGACGGCGAGGCGGCGGTCGTCGGAGGACTGCACGGCGAAGACGTGCGGGCGGTTCGTCATGAGCCGCCGGATGCTGCGGTAGTCGCCGGAGGCGGCGAGGCGGCCGGCGACGATGACCTGGACGGTGCCGCTGACCTGCTCTACCTCCTCCAGGATGTGCGAGCTGAACAGGATCGTCCGGCCGGCGGCGCCGAGGTCGTGCAGCAGCGTCATCATGTGCATGCGCTGGCGCGGGTCGAGGCCGTTGAACGGCTCGTCGAGCAGCAGCACCTGCGGGTCGTGCACGAGGGCGGCGGCGACGCGGGTGCGCTGGCGCATGCCCTTGGAGTAGGTGCCGATGCGGCGGTCCTGGGCGTCGGTCATCTCGACCAGTTCCAGGGCGCGGCGGGCCGCGGACGCCGGGTCGGGCAGCCGGTGCAGCTTGGCGCTGGCGAGCACGAACTCCCACGCGGTGAGGAACGTGTGCACGGCCTCCCGCTCGCTGACCAGCCCGAGGTGGCGGTACAGGGACGGGTTGCGCCAGGCGGGGGCGCCGTCGACGGTGACGGTGCCCTTCGACGGGGCGAGGAAGCCGGCCATCATGTGCAGCACGGTGGTCTTGCCGGCGCCGTTGGGGCCGAGCAGGCCGGTGACGCCCGGGGCGAGCGTCATGCTGACGTCGTTGACGGCCACCACGTTGCCGTACCAGCGGGACACGCTGGTGAGGTCCACTGTGGTCACAGCGAGGCCACCTTCCGGTACCGGGTGAGCAGGAGCAGCAGGCAGGTGGCGACGACGGTGACCAGCTCGATCAGGTACACCGGGCCGAAGCGGCCCACGTCGATGCCGGTGCCGGGGCCGGGCAGCAGCCACGAGCCGACGCCGCTGACCAGCGTCATGGGGCTGGCCAGGCCGGCCAGCTCCTGCGAGTTGTTGGTGTCGAGGAAGGCGAGCACGCCGACGACCGGCGTGGTCATGAGGAACACGGCGACGATGCCGCCGGCGGCGAACGCCCGCTTGCCGGTCAGCGACGCGACGAGCAGCGCGATCGCGGCGAACAGCACGGCCCAGATGAGGCTGTAGCCCCAGCCGGGCAGCAGGTCGCCGAGCTCGTCGAGGACGCCGCGGAAGCCGGTCTTGGTGGTGAACGCGCCGCCCAGGAAGATGATGAACTGCGGCCCGGCGAGCAGCAGCCACGCCGCGGTGACCAGCGCGGCCACCTTGGCGGCCACGTAGTCGAAGGCCCGCAGCGGGCGGCTGAAGTACAGCGGCAGCACCCCGGCGCGCAGGTCGCGGGAGACCAGCTCGGGCGCGACGATCGCGACGAAGAAGATGATCAGCCAGCTGAGCGTGTCGGCGAACTGCTGGTAGTCCAGCGGCAGCACGCCGATCTGGGAGCGCACCGCGGCGATGATGACCGCGACGAGCGAGACGATGCCGACGGCGAGCCAGGGGAAGATCTTCGCCTTGGCGCTGCGGCCGAGGCCGAACGCGGCGCGCAGGCCGTGCACGTACAGGGCGCCGAACACGGCCCCGCGGCCGAGCCGGGGGCCCGCGTACCGCTGGTAGCCGATGTCGTGGATGACCGACGGATCAGACATCTGCGGCCTCCAGTGCCGGGGCGGTGGCGAACAGCTCGGCCACCCGGTGGCGGCGCTGCTCGAGGCGGTGCAGGGGCAGGTCGAGCTCGGCCACCGCGCGCAGGATGCGGTCGTACGCGGCGTCGTCGGCCAGCGGCACGAGCAGCAGCCGGCCGTCGCGCGACGCCTCGAGGCCCAGGCCGGCCAGGTGCGCGGCGAGGGCGTCCGTCCCCTCGGAGACCTCGACGGCGAGCACGTCGGAGGCGGTCGTCATGGACGAGATGCGGTCGGCGCGCAGCAGCCGGCCGCCGTCGATGGCGATGAGCTGGTCGCAGATGCGCTCGACCTCGCCGAGCAGGTGGGAGCAGACGACGACGCTGATGCCGAACTCGGTGCCGATGCGGTGCACCAGGGCCAGCATGGCGTCCCGGCCGGCCGGGTCGAGGCCGTTGGTGGGCTCGTCGAGCAGCAGCAGGTCGGGGTCGTGCACCAGCGCCTGGGCGAGCTTGACCCGCTGCTTCATGCCGGTGGAGTAGCCGCCGATCTGCCGGTAGCGCTCCTCGTAGAGGCCGACGTGGCGCAGGGCCTCCGAGGCGCGCTCGCGGGCGGCGGTGCGCGGCAGCCCGCTCATCCGGCCGAGGTGGGTGACGAACTCGGCCGCGGACACGTCCGGCGGCAGGCTGTCGTGCTCCGGCATGTACCCCACCCGGGCGCGCACTGCGTCAGTGTCGCGGGTGGGGTCGATGCCGAGCACGGACACGGTGCCGGCGGTGGGCGCCAGCAGGCCGAGGAGGATCTTCAGGAGCGTGGACTTGCCGGCGCCGTTGGCGCCGACGAGCCCGATCACACCCGGTTCGACGTCGACGGTGAGGTCGGCCAGGGCCGTGACCTTCCCCCCGTACGTCTTGGTCAGCGACTCTGTCGCGATGAGGCTCACGGGGCCTACCGTATGGCCCCGGCGCACCTCAGTTCATCAGGGGAAAACCCCGGGCGTGCCTGATCCGTGCTCCACCTGGAAGACGGGCAGGTCCCCCAACCTCCGGTAGGCCTCCAGGGCGTCGGGCGTGCTGTCGACGCGGGAGTCCATGCCCTTCTGGTTGTGCGGGGTGTCGAAGCCGACGAGCGCCTTGATCCGGGGGAACTCGGTGATCTGCCGGCCGACGTTGCGGTAGAACTCGGCCTTGTGCCGGGGGTTCTTCGGCGAGTACCAGACGCCCCACTCGGCCACCATCAGGGGCTTGTCGGGGTGCCGCTCGACGGCCCAGTCGTAGAAGCCGGGCCAGTCGGGCTTGCTGGAGGCGCGCCGGTTCATCAGCTCGGTGAAGTCGCCGTGGCCGTAGCCGGGGTCGCTGTAGGCGTAGGTGTCCCAGCCGATCCAGTCGACGACGTCGTCGCCGGGGTACATGTCGTCGAACCACTCCTGGGTGGTGTGCGGCACGTACGCCATGTGCACGACGACGCTGACGATGTTGCTCGCGCCGCCGGCCCGCAGCCGCTGCACGACGTGGCGGTACATGGCGGCGAAGTCGCGGGCGGTCCAGCCGGAGCCGGCCCGCTCGTTGACGTTGTCCTCGGCCTCGTGGTGCACGGTGAAGAAGAACGGCTCGGGGAAGTTCTTCCGGATGTGCGCGGCGAGCCGGTCGAGGTAGGCGTCGGTGGCCCGGTCGCCGGCGGCGATCTCGGCCCAGGTGGCGCCGGCGGGCTTCCAGTTGAGGAACAGGATGCGCTCGCGGCCGGGCTCCCGGGCGATGCGGATCTCCTCGGGCGTGGGGAAGACCCGGCCGCGCCCGCGGTGATACGCGTGGTAGATGTCCTGGTGGCGGCCGGTCTTGCGCTCGAATTCGGCGAGCGCGGGCGCGCCGCGCTTCTCGGTGAACGCGCCCGGCGCGACGCCCCACAGCACGCCGCACGTCGGCACCAGCTTGGCGCCGGTGCGGCAGCGGCCGCCGGGCTCGGGGCCGGGGTCGGCGTCGGGCCGGGCGCCGGGCCGCTGGTCCGCGCCGGGGGCGGCGCCGGGGGTGACGCCGGCCGGTGTGGACGGTGCGGGCAGCGGCGCCCTGCTCGCGGTGGCGGCGGGCGGGCTGCCGGGGATCGGCCGGCCCCAGCCGACCGTGGGGCCGTCGGGGCCGCGGCGGGCCTCGGTGGCCGCGCGGTCCTGGGCGAACGAGGCGAACACCAGGACCGAGCCGGACACCAGCAGCGTCACGGCGAGGGTGATGACGGCGACGGGGTGCGGTTGGGGGGCGCGGCGTCTCATGCTTCCTTCCCTGGCCGGCGGAACAGCATACAATCGTCCAGTATTGGGATGGAAAGCCCGATTGTCACCTTCGGTCCGTTCCCGCCGCACATCCTGTCCGTCTCGGAGAGATCGCCCGAGCCGCGCTCGACCCGGAGTGGGCGGGCTGCGAAACTGTGTCTCTGGTCCGGGTGTGTGGGGGTTGGTTGCTGTCATGAGTGGGTCGCTGTTGCCCGAGGACGTGCTGCGCGACGCGCCGTCGTACACCCCGCGCGCGCATGAGCTGACCGACCTCGAGTTGATCCTCTCCGGCGCGTACGCCCCCCTCACCGGCTTCCTCGGCCGGGCCGACCTCACCGAGCTGCGCCGCCGCGGCCGGCTCGCGGACGGCACGTCGTGGCCCGCGCCGGTGACCCTCGAGGTGCCCGCCGAGCTCGCGGCCGGCCTCGACCCGCAGGACGCCGCCCGGCGCACGGTCGTGCTCGCCGACCCCGAGGGCGCCCCGATCGCGGCCCTCGACGTCACCGACGTCTGGCCCACCCGCGACGGCGTGGCGGGCGTCGCCGGGCCGGTGCGCCGCATCGGCGACGGCGGCCACGGCCCCTTCATGCGGCTGCGGCGCACGCCGGAGGAGGTCCGCGCGCTGCTGCCCCCGGGCCGGGTGCTCGGCGTGGTCGCCGACCGGCCGCTGCACCGCCCGCAGCTCGCCCAGATCGCGCACGCCGCCCGCACGCTGGCCGCGCACCTGCTCATCCTCGTGCCGGTCAGCGAGCCCGGCCCCGACGGCCTGCCGCCCGAGGCCCTGGTGCGCGCCGTGTTCGCCGCCCGCGACCGGATGCCCCCGGCCACCATCGTCGCCGTGCCGCTCACCGCGCGCGGCGACGAGATCCGCGACGCCCTGCTGCGCGCCCGGGTGGCCGGCGCGTACGGCGTCACCCACCTGCTGTCCACCGGCGACGCGCTGTCCGGCGCCGGGGTCAAGCTGCTGGTCCCCCGCGAGCTGGCCTACGACAACCGCGACGGCCAGTGGCGCTGGCGCGACGACATCCCGGAGCGCTCCCGCCGGGTCGCGCTCACCACCGCCGAGATCGACGACCTGCTCGACCGCGGCTTCCCGCTGCCCGAGTGGCACACCCCGCCCGCCGTGGCCAAGGAGCTGGTCCGGGTCCGCCCGCCGCGCCGGCACCGCGGCCTGGTCGTGTTCTTCACCGGCCTGTCCGGCTCCGGCAAGTCGACCATCGCCCGCAACCTCGCCGACATGCTGCGCGAGACCGGCGACCGCACCATCACGCTGCTCGACGGCGACGTGGTGCGCCGCGAGCTGTCCGCCGGGCTCGGCTTCAGCCGCGCCGACCGCGACCGCAACGTGCGCCGGATCGGCTGGGTGGCCGCGGAGGTCGGCCGGCACCGGGGCATGGCGGTGGCCTGCCCGATCGCCCCGTACGCGGCGGCGCGCAAGGCCGCCCGCCGGATGGCCGCCACCGCCGGGGCCGGGTTCGTGCTGGTCCACGTCGCCACCCCGATCGAGGTGTGCGAGCAGCGCGACCGCAAGGGTTTGTACGCCAAGGCGCGCGCCGGGCAGCTGCGCGGCATGACCGGCGTCGACGACCCCTACGAGGCGCCCACCGACGCCGAGCTGGTGGTGGACACCTCCACGATGGCCGTCGACGAGGCCGTGGACGCGGTGTACCAGTACCTGATCGAGTCCGGCTGGGTGGAGCCCCGGCTGGCCTGACGGGCTCAGTGGTTGACGTTCAGCGCGGTGACCCAGCCCGCGCCCTGGCCGCTGTAGTTGCCGCCGACGACGTACACGTCGCGCCCGTCGTGGCTCGCGGTCAGGCCCAGCGGCTGTGACAGCCCCGAGCCGGTCGTGCAGCCGGCGACGGCGGCCGCGATGCAGCCGTCCGTTCCGGGCCGCTGGGTGAGCAGCCCCGTGCCGGGGTCGCGCCGGAACATGGCGACGGCGCCGCTGGTGAACGCCGACACGAACACCGACCGCCCGTCCGGGCTGACGGCCACGCCGGTGGGCGCCGCCAGCGCCAGGGTGCTCGTGCACCCGGCCACCGCGGTGCTGCCGCTGTTGTAGTGGCAGCCGATGGCGGTGAGCACGCCGGTCGCGGGGTCGCGGCCGAACGCGGCCAGGGTGTTGCCGTCGTAGCCGGCCGCGTAGACCGTCGTGCCGTCGGCGGCGACCTGCACGTGGTACGTCCCCAGCAGGCCGGTCGCGGCGGTGCACCCGGCGATCGCCGTGCTGGCGCTGTTGTACACGCAGGCGTTCGGCGCGGCGGGCTGGGTCACGGCGCCGGTGCCCGGGTTGCGGACGAAGGCGCTGATCGCGTTGCTGCCGTACCCGGCGACGTACACGCCGGTGCCGTCGAGGGTGGCGTGCAGGAAGTAGGGGTTGCGCAGCCCCCGGGCGGTGGCGCAGCCGGAAATCGGGGCGGAGGTGTCGGTGACACAGCCGGCGGTGCCCGCGAGCTGGGTGAGGGCGCCGGTGGTGGCGTCGCGGGCGAACACCGCGAGCGAGCTGGCGTCGTACGAGGCCACGTAGACGTGCGCGCCGTCCGGGCTGATCGTGATGCCGTTCGCCCCGTTGAGGCCGACGGCGGCGCTGCACCCGGTGATCGACCCGCTGGTGACGCACCGGTTCGGGGCCGCCAGCTGGGTCAGCACGCCGGTGGTGGGGTGGCGGCTGAACGCCGCCACGGCGTCGCTGGTGTAGCCGGTGGCGTACACGTGCTTGCCGTCCGGGCTGACGGCGAGGTCGAAGACGCCGCCGCCGAGGCCGACGACGGTGGTGCAGCCGGTGATGGATCCGTTGGTGACGCAGGCGTTCGGTGAGGCGAGCTGGGTGAGTGCGCCCCCGGCGGGCTCCCGGGTGAACGCGGCGACGGCCGACAGGGCCTTCGACGCCGTGTAGACGTGGGCGCCGTCGGGGCTGACGGCGACGTGTTCGCCCTGGGTGACGCCGATGGCGGCGGTGCAGCCGCCGGAGCCGTCGCGGCTGAAGCACGGGGCGGTCTGCATCAGCCCGAACGACGCCCGGGCGGCGAAGGCGGCGGACGTCGCCGCCCCGGTCGACCGGAACGCCGCGCCGCTGGTGGGGGCGGTAGCGACCAGCGCGACGAGGGCGGCCGCCAGCGCGGTGACGACCGTCGTCGTCAACCGTCGCCGATGGCTCTCCCGCCTGTCCACCTACACCTCCGGTCGTGCCGTATCGGCGACCGAAGCGCCGACATGAGGCGTCCGGGCAGTTACGAACCGGCGCACGAGGCGTTGACATCCCCGGAGGGCGATCCGCCCATTCCGCCAGTCTTCGCCGAAAGGGCATGTCTCACCATGGATGCGACTCGTCCGGTGTCCACCGACCTGTCCCAGTACCTGGGGATGCTCCGCCGGCACTGGTGGATCCTCGTCCTCGCCGTCGGCATCGGCGCCGCCGGCGCCGTCGCCTTCACCGGCACGCAGCCGAAGGTGTACCGCTCGGCGGCGTCGGTGCTGGTGTCCCCCGCGGGCACCGACACCAACGCCTCCGGCGGGCGCACCAAGGGCGACATCAACCTCGACACCGAGGCGCAGCTGGTGCGCTCGACGGCGGTCGCCAACGGCGCCAAGCAGCTGCTGCGCTCCCCGCTCACCGCGGACGAGCTGGCCAAGCCCGTGTCCGTCGAGGTGCCCGCGAACACGACCGTGCTGGTCATCGCGTACACCGGCGACTCCCCGCAGGGCGCCCAGGCCGCGGCGCACGCGTTCGCCGAGGCGTACCTGCGCAACCGCGAGTCCAGCGCCCGGGCCATCCTCGACCGGGACGCGGCCGCCCTGCAGGCGAAGATCAAGCAGCTCAACGCCCTGCTGACGAACATCAACGCGCAGATCGCCCGCACCGACGGCGACAGCCCGCTGCGGCCGAACCTGGAGAGCCAGCGGCGCACCGCGCAGAACCAGCTGGACTCCAACTACGCCAAGCTGAACGAGCTGACCACGGCCACCATCACGCCCGGCCAGATCATCAGCGACGCCCGGATGCCCGACAAGCCGAGCAGCCCGAACCCGACGCTGAACCTGGCCACCGGCGTGATGGCCGGCCTGCTGCTGGGGCTGGCGCTGGCGCTGCTGCGCGAGCGGCTCGACCGGCGCATCCGCACCGTCGCCGACGTGCGCCAGCGCGGCCGGGTGCCCGTGCTGGCCGCCCTCGACGAGCGCACCGCGCCGCGCTTCGACGACGTGCTCCAGCCGTACGGGCCGGGCGGGCGCATCTTCAACCGCCTGCGCAACGAGGTGCTCGCCAGCCTCGGCCACGGCGACCAGATCATCGTGGTGACCGGCGCGAGCCGCGGCACCGCCACCACCCTCGTCGCCGCGAACCTCGCCACCGCCCTGGCCCGCACCGGCAGCGACGTCGTGCTGATCGGCGCGCACCTGCCGGACAGCATGATCGACGCGGCGCCGCTGGCCCGGATGCTCGGCGTCAGCGCCACCCCCGGCCTGTCCGACCTGCTCGCGGGGCGGGTCAGCCTGGGCGAGGCCGTGCAGCAGGCGCCGCGGGTGCCGTCGCTGCGGGTCATCACCACGGGTGGCGCCGCCACCGCGGCCGGGCTCATGCAGTCGCAGCGGCTGCGCGACACCCTGGGCACGCTGCGCCGGCAGTGCAACTTCATCGTCATCGAGGCCCCGTCGACCAGCTCCGGCGCCGACGCGCAGAGCCTCGCCAGCCTGGCCGACGCCGCCATCCTCGCCGTCGAGCTGCGCCGCGCCCGCCGCCCGTTCCTGCTGGACGCGGCGGAGCAGCTGCGCCGGGTCGGCACCCCGCTGCTGGGCGCGGTCGTGCTGCCGCGGCTGGGCGCCGGGCGCACCGAGGAGCCCGCGCCCGCCCCGGCGGTCGAGCTGACCGCCGACGACGCGGACCCGAAGCCGCTGCACGAGCCGCTGGACGACGCCGAGCGCACCCAGCCGCTGCGGCTGCCCTCCTCGGCCGACGCCGCGAAGGCGAACGGCTCGAAGAAGGGCACCGTCACGCCGCCGCGCCCGCCGGGCCAGAAGGGCGGCAGCGAGGACGCGACCGCCGTGATGAACCTGAGCGACCTGGCCGCGGCCGCGAACGACCGCAAGAAGCAGCGCGACAAGCGATGACCCTCGTCGCCTCCGCCGGGCGGCGACGCGCACGGGCCGGCCTGCACAGCGAGCAGCCGGCCGCGCCGCCGGCCCTGCCCGCCTGGCCGCTCGTCTGGCTGCTCGCCGCGTACCCGGCGTGGTGGCTGCTCGGCCTCGGCGTGCTGATCTTCCCGATCGCCGCCGTGCCCATGATCGTGCTGCTCGTCCGGGTGCGGGCGGGCGGCCGGCGGGTCACGCTGCCGCCCGGCTTCGGGTGGTGGGCGCTGTTCCTGCTCGCCGTCGTCGTCAGCATCGGCGCGCTCGGCGCCGACCCCGCCGGCACGGTGCCCGGCACGGCGGCCAGCCGCATCGTCGCGGTGGCCTACCGGCTGGGGATGTACCTGGCGCTGACCGTGCTGCTCGTCTACGCCGGCAACCTGCGGCGCGCCGAGCTGCCGGTGGCGAAGCTGACCCGGCTGCTCGGCTGGCTGTTCGTCGTCACCGTGGCGGGCGGCGTGCTCGGCATGGTCGCCGGCCGGTTCGAGATCACCTCGCCGGTGGAGCTGCTGCTGCCGCAGGGCGTCCGGACCAAGGGCTTCGTGCAGTCGCTGGTGCACCCGTACGCGGCGCAGATCATGGACGTGGGCGGCGGCCCGGCGCCCCGCCCGGCCGCGCCGTGGGGCTACACCAACACCTGGGGCAACAACTTCTGCCTGCTCGTCGGCTTCCTGATCGCGGCGGTGTGGGGGCAGCTGACCCGCACCCGCACGAAGCTGCTCGGCCTGGCCGTGCTCGTCGTGTCGGTCGCGCCGATGATCTACTCGCTGAACCGCGGCCTGTGGATCGGCCTCGCCGTGGCGGCCTGCTTCGTGGCCGTCCGGTACGCGGTGATGGGCCGGCTGTGGATGATCGCCGGCCTGGTCGTCGCCGGCCTGGCGATGGGCACGGCGCTGCTGGTCACGCCGCTCGGCGGGGTCGTGTCGGACCGGATGGCCAACGGCAAGTCCAACGGCGTGCGCTCGTTCCTCATCGAGCGGGCACTCGACGGCATCGGCGAGTCGCCGGTGATCGGGTTCGGCTCCACCCGGGCCACGATCGGCGGCCGGCAGTCGATCACCGTCGGCGAGAGCGCGGACTGCGAGCGCTGCGGCAACTTCACCGTCGGCGGCAACGGCCAGTTCTGGCAGGTGCTGTACGCGCACGGGATCGTCGGCACCGTCGGCTACCTCGGCTTCTTCCTGTCCGCGCTGTGGCGGTTCCGGCGTGACCGATCTCCGGCCGGCATCGCCGCGTCCGCGGCGATCGTCACGTCGTTCTCCTCGATGTTCGTCTACAACTCCCTGGTCACCCCGCTGGCCTTCATGTTCCTGGCGTACGCGCTCCTCTGGCGCAACGCGACCCAACCGGAGGAGGACGCATGAGTCCGGTCAGAACTGCCCCCGCGGCACTGACCACGTCGGACGCCGCCCTGCGCGCGCAGTACCTGCGCGAGGTGCTCGACCTGCTGTACCCGCCGCCGTGCGCCACCGACGGCACGGCGGGCGAGATGGTCACCGAGTACCTGGTGGTGCCCGACACGCACCGGCCGCGGCTGCTGGTGCCGACCCGGTCGAAGCGGATCTCCGCGGCGGCCGTGCGCCGGTACGCCGAGCCGCAGTCCCGGGTGGCCCGGTTCAAGCGCGACGCCGTCGTGGCGGCGCTGCGCACCGGCGCGTCGTCCGTGCTGATGCGCGACCGGATCCGGATCACCGGCCCGGCCGGCGGGACGATCGACGGCTACCTGCGCGAGCAGCTCGGCCGGGACCTGGCGGTCAGCGTCCACATCGGGCCCGCCCGGGCCAACCGCAAGCCGGTGCTGCAGCTCATCTCCCCCGACGGCGACACGTTCGGCTTCGCCAAGCTCGGCACCGGCCCGCTCACCCACGAGCTGGTCCGCGCGGAGACGGCGGCGCTGACCGCGCTCGGCCACGTCGACCTGCGCCGGGTCACCACGCCGGGGGTGCTGCACGCCGGGCAGTGGCGCGGCCTGCAGGTGCTGGTGCAATCGGCGCTGCCGGTGTGGCGGCCGCGCGCCGTGCTGCACCCGGAGCGCCTGGCCGCCGCGATGCTGGAGGTCGCCGGGGCGTGCGGCTGGTCCCGCGGCCGGCTCGCCACCAGCCCGTACTGGGCGCAGCTGCGCTCGCGGCTGGCCGCCGTCGCCGACCGGTCGGAGGGCGCGGAGCTGGCCCGGGCCGCCGCACAGCTCGTCGAGCGGGCCGGCGACGTCGAGCTGCGGTACGGCGCCTGGCACGGCGACTGGGCCCCGTGGAACATGGCGAACCTCGTCGACACCGTGCTCGTCTGGGACTGGGAGCGCTTCACCCGCGGCGTGCCGGCCGGCTTCGACGCCGTGCACTACGAGCTGCAGAAGCGCATCCAGACCACCGCCGACGCGGGCGAGGCCGTCGCCGCCACCCTGCGCCGCGCGCCCGAGCTGCTCAAGCCGTTCGACGTGCCGCGGGCCGGGTACCGGCTCACCGCGCTGCTCTACCTCGTCGACCTGGCCACCCGCTACCTCGCGGACCGGCAGGCGGAGGCGGGCGCCCGGCTGGGCGTGCTGGGCACCTGGCTGCTGCCCGTACTCATCAACGAAGTCGCGTCGCTCGAGGGGGAGGCCGCATGAAGGTCGACGTCCGCAAGGTCCCCGGCCCGGTCAAGCGGGTCGTCCACCTGGGGTCCCGGTCGTACGGGCGGCTGACCGCCCCGGCCCGGATGACCCCGTCGTTCCTCATCTGCGGCGGCCAGCGCTGCGGCACCACGTCGCTGTACCGGGCGCTCGCCCAGCACCCGGTGGTGCTCAAGGCGGTGCTGCACAAGGGCGTGCACTACTTCGACACGTCGTACGACCGCGGCATGGGGTGGTACAGGGCGCACTTCCCGCTGCAGCGCACGGCCACGAAGGTGGGCCAGCGCTACGGGGTGCCGGCGCAGACGTTCGAGTCGAGCCCGTACTACATGTACCACCCGCAGGCGTCCGGCCGGATCGCCCGCGACCTGCCGGACGCCAAGGTGCTCGTGCTGGTGCGCGACCCGGTGGAGCGGGCGTACTCGCAGCACCACCACGAGGTGGCGCGCGGGTTCGAGCGGGAGACGTCGTTCCGGGCCGCGCTGGCGCTGGAGGCGGCCCGGCTGCACAAGCAGGAGGAGCGGCTGGCCGCGGACCCGCGGCACTACAGCTTCGCCCACCAGCACCACGCCTACCGCGGCCGCGGCGAGTACGCCCGCTACCTGTCCGCGATGGCCGGGCACCTGGGCCGCGAGCGCATCCACGTGGTGGAGAGCGAGCGGTTCTTCGCCGAGCCGGAGGCCGTGTACGACGAGGTGTGCGCGTTCCTGGGGCTGCCGGTGCTGGAGCGGCCGGCGTTCGAGCGGCACAACGCCCGCCCGCGCCAGGCCGACATGGACGACGACCTGCGCCGGGAGCTGACGGAGCACTTCGCGCCGCACGACGAGCGGCTGGCCACCTGGCTGGGACACCCCCCGATCTGGCGCCGGTGACGCGGGCGATCGGCCGCGCCACCGTTCCGCCGGTCCCGGCCGCGTCCCCGGCCGATCCTCCGGCGCCCGCGGCGGACCGCGGCGTCGCGCGCGGCGGCCTCGCCAACCTGGTCGGCGCGGGTTTCGCCGGGGCGACCGGGGTGGTCGTCACCTGGCTGGTGGCGCGCGGGCTGGGCGCCGAGCACGCCGGGGCGTTCTTCGCATCGACCGCCGCGTTCGTGCTGGTAGGCGGGGTCGCCAAGCTGGGCACGCAGACCGGGCTGGTCTACTGGCCGGCCCGGCTGCGCGCCACCGGCCGCTCCGCCCTGCTCGGCGCCGCGCTGCGCACCGGGCTGGTGCCGGTCGCGGTGGCGGCCACGGTGCTGGGCGCTGCGATGTTCGCCGCGGCCGAGCCGCTGGCCCGGCTGACCGCGGGCGGGGCGTCGGCCGCGGTGCTCGGTGAGCACACGGCGGGCCTGCGCGCGCTGGCCGTGTTCCTGCCGGTCGCCGCGCTGGCGGACGCGCTGCTCACGGCGACCCGCGGCTACCGGGCCATGCGCCCGACCGTGGCGTACGAGCGGTTCCTGCGCTCGGCGCTGCAGCTGGCCGCCGTCGGCGCGCTGGCGGCGATGGCACTGTGGACCCCGACCGTGGTCGATTTGTCCGCGTTCGCGTTCGCCTGGGCCGCCCCGTACGTGCCCGTCGCCGCGCTCGCCGCGGTCGCCCTGCGCCGCATCCACCGGGTGGGCAGCGCCGGCGCCGGGCGCAGCCGCCGCGTCGAGCGCGACGCGCTGCGCCGCGAGTTCTGGCGCTTCACCGGCCCGCGCGCCGTCGCCAGCGTCGCCCAGCTCGCCCTGCAGCGCATCGACGTGCTGCTCGTCGCCGCGCTCGGCGGGCTCGCCGCGGCCGCCGTGTACGCCGTCGCCGGCCGGTTCGTCGTGCTCGTCCAGTTCGCCAACCAGGGCATCTCGCAGTCCGTGCAGCCCCGCCTCGCCGAGGCGCTCGCCGTCGGCGACACCGCCGCGGCGAACCGGCTCTACCGCACCGCCACCGGCTGGCTGGTGCTCGCCACCTGGCCCGTGCTGCTGCTGGTGCTCACGTTCGCCCCGGTCTACCTGGCCGTGTTCGGCGACGCCTACGTGGCCGGCGCGCCCGTGGTGGCCGTGCTCGCCTGCGCGATGCTCGTCGCCACCGGCTGCGGCATGGTCGACATGGTCCTCGCCATGGGCGGGCGCACCAGCTGGAACCTGTGGAACGTGCTGCTCGCGCTGGCCGTCACGGTCGTCCTCGACGTGCTGCTCATCCCCCGGCACGGCGCGCTCGGCGCCGCGATCGGCCTGGCCGTCGCCATGACCGTCAACAACCTCGTGCCGCTGGCCCAGGTGCACCGCGCGATCGGGCTGCACCCGTTCGGCCGCGGCACCCTGACCGCCGCCGGCCTCGCCCTGGCCTGCTTCGGCGCGCTGCCCGCCGCCGCCGTCGCCGTGGCCGGGGTGGGCGCCGGCCCGCTCGCCGTCTCCCTCGCCCTGGGCGCGCCGCTGTACGCCGCCGCCGCCTGGTGGCTGCGCGGGCCGCTCGCCCTCGCCGACTTCACCCGACGAAACCACAACCCGAGGAGAACAACGTGACGACGGAGTACACCGAGGTGTTCCAGGACGTCGACGCGGTCGAGAAGTACGAGACGATCACGTACGCGCCGGGCAGCTACGCCTCCGACATCAACCGCCGCCAGAAGGCGTGGCTGCGGGCCCTGGTGCAGCGCCGGTTCGGCGACCGCAAGCCCGTCCAGCACGACTTCGCGTGCGGCACCGGCCGGGCGATCCGCGCCCTGCACGGCGCCGTCCGCGACGCGCACGGCTACGACACCTCCGCCGAGATGATGGCGAAGGCCGACGAGGTGGGCTCCCGGGCCCACTGGCACCAGGTCGACCCGGACGGCCCCGTGCCGGCCCCGGTCGACGCGGGCCACCCCGCGGTGGTGACGATGTTCCGGCTGCTGCTCAACGTGGACGACGCCGTCCGCGACCGGGCCATCGCGTTCGCCGCCAAGGCCCTGCCGGACGCCCGGGCCGGCCTGCTCGTCGTGGAGAACCACGGCAACGCGGGCAGCCTGCGCCACCTGCGGGCCCGCAAGCACGACAGCAACCGCTGGTTCGCCGAGCTGTCGCACGCCGACGTCGAGGCCCTGCTGCACCGGCACGGCTTCGAGGTCATCGAGCGCCGCGGCTTCTCGATGGTCACCCAGAGCTGGTACGACCGCCGCTGGCTCAAGCCGCTCGCCAAGGCGTTCGACACCGTCGGCGTGCACCTGTTCGGCCGCTGGGCCGTCGACGTGGTCTACGTGGCCCGCCGCGTCGCCCACTGACCCGGACCGCTCCCGGGTGCGCCCCGTGCGCGCCCGGGAGCGTGGCGGACGTCCCCCGAGCCCGAGGCGCGGGGGACGTCGTTGTACCGGGCGTGAAGCCGATCGTCCGCATTGCTCTCGCCGCCCTCGCCACCACCGCGCTCACGCTCGCCGGGTGCAGCAGCTCGCCCGAGCCGCGGCCGGAGCCGTCGCCCAGCCCGTCGCCCGACCTCACCTCCAGCCCCGACGGCATCGCCGTGAACCCGGGGCCGTTCCGGGCCGGGCCGGTGGCCGCGCCGGCGCGGGGCGCGTACTTCGGGGCGTGGGTGAAGCCGGTGGAGCTGACGCAGCCGGGGCGGCTCGAGGCGATCGACGCCGTCGAGGCCAACCTGGGGCGGCGGCTGGCGATCCTGAACACGTACAAGCGGTTCGAGCAGCCCGTCGGCACCGAGTCGGACATGGAGTTCCTGCGCCGCGGCACGACGCTGATGGTGAGCTGGGCGACCGGCGACACCCGGTCCATCGTGGACGGTCAGCACGACGACAAGATCCGGGCCCAGGCGCGGGCGATCCGCGCGGCCGGCAACCCGATGATGGTGCGCATCCGGTGGGAGATGGACCGGCCGAACCTGCGGGCGGAGATGTGGTCGGGGCCGGACTACATCGCGTCGTGGAAGTACATCCGGCGGATCTTCGCCGAGGAGCGGGTCACGAACGTGAGCTGGGTGTGGTGCCCGACCGCCGAGGGCTTCATGCGCGGCGACGCGCCCGCCTTCTACCCGGGCGACGACCAGGTCGACTGGACGTGCGTCGACGTGTACGCCGGCAACTCGTTCAAGCCGATCGGCGAGCTGATGAAGCCGTTCCTGGAGTTCGCCGCGCAGCACCCGAAGCCGATCGTGGTCGGCGAGTTCGGGGTCGCGAAGGCGTGGGGCTCGGCGGGCCGGGCGCAGTGGATCACCGACGCGGTGCGCACGTTCAAGGCGAACCCGCAGATCAAGGCCGTCGTGTACTTCGAGTCGAACCCGGACGGGAACGGGCCGAAGCAGCAGTTCCGGCTGGTCGACGACCCGCCCGCGTGGCAGGCGTTCGAGGCGCTGACCCGCGACCCGTACTTCGCGGTCACCCCCTAGCCGGCGTCAGCGGCGCGCCGTCGCCTGTGCCAGGAGGCGCAGCGCGTACGGCGCGTCGTGGCGCAGGTAGCGCTTGGCGAGGCGGCCGGGCTCGGTGCCGAGCCGGTGCGCCCACTCCAGGCCGCTGCGCTGCATCCACGCGGGGGCCCGGTCGCAGTCGCCGGCGACGAAGTTGACGGCCGCCCCGCACCCGATGAACCAGCTGCGCGGCAGCAGTTCGCGCAGCCGGGTGACGACCCACTCCTGCTTGGGGAAGCCGAGCCCGACGTAGACCATGTCGGGGCGCGCCTTGACGACCTTGGCGCAGACGGCGGCGAAGGTGGCGGGGTCGCGCTCGAAGCCGTGCTCGGGGCTGAGGCAGCCGGCGATGCGCAGGCCGGGGCTGGCGGCGGCGAGGCGCCCGGCGGCGCGGGTGGCGCCGTCGAGCTCGCCGGTGACCGGGTCGGGCAGGTTGCCGCCGAGCACGAAGACGGACCGGCCGTCGCGGCCGAGGCCCTCGGACAGCGACCAGATGAGGCTGGAGCCGGCGACCCGCTCGGGCAGCGGGGTGCCGGACAGCTTGCTGGCCCACACGAGCGGCATGCCGTCGGCGACGACGAGGTCGGCTTCGGCCAGGTAGGCGCGAACCTGCTCGTCGTGCCGGGCCTGGCGCAGGATGTCGACGTTCGGGGTGATGATCCGGCCGCCGTCGCCGCGCTCGATGGCGCGCCGGACGATGGCCACCACCTCGTCCTCCGTCACCCGGTCGAAGCCCGTCCCGTCCAGTTCGATCCGGCTGAAAGCGTCGATCGTCACCACAGCACCTCCCGCGCCCGTTGCCTCGTTATACGTCCGAAAACGAGCGAAGGGTGGAGAAAGTGGCACGTGTGCTCTTTCTGGGCGGATTGGGACGAAGTGGTACCACCCTCGTGGAGCGGCTCCTCGGCGAGCTGCCCGGCGTCCGCGCCCTCGGCGAGGTCGTCCACCTGTGGCAACGCGACATCGTCGACGACGAGCGGTGCGGCTGCGGCGAGCGCTTCTCGGCCTGCTCGTTCTGGGCCGCGGTGGGCGACCGCGCCTTCGGCGGCTGGGCCAACGTCGACGTCGAGCGGGTGCACGCGCTGCAGGCCGCCGTCGAGCGCACCCGGCACATCCCCCGGCTCGCCGGGGGCCGGCCGCCCGCCGACGTGGCCCGCTACGCCGAGTTCTACACCCGGGTGTACGACGCCGCGGCCGCCGTGTCCGGCTGCGAGGTGCTCGTCGACTCGTCGAAGCACAGCGCGCTCGCGCACTGCCTGCGCTGGGCGTCCGACCTGGACCTGCGGGTGGTGCACGTGGTGCGCGACGCCCGCGGGGTGGCGTACTCGTGGACCAAGACCGTCGCCCGGCCCGAGGCCGACAACGCCGACGAGATGACCCGCTACACGCCCGGGCACTCGGCGCTGCTGTGGACCGCGCACAACGCCGCGTTCGGCCTGCTCGCCCGCCGCGGCGTGCCCGTGCAGCGGCTGCGCTACGAGCAGTTCCTGGCCGAGCCCCGGCAGGCGCTGACCGAGCTGGCGGCGTTCGCCGGGCTCCGGGTCACCGAGCCGGACCTGGCCTTCCTCGGCGACGGGCACGCCGACCTGACCCCCGGGCACAGCGCGGCCGGCAACCCGATGCGGTTCACCGTCGGCCGCATCCGGCTGCGCCGCGACGACGCCTGGGTGTCGGCCCTCCCGCCCCGCCAGCGTGCCCTCGTCGGCACGGTCTGCGCGCCGATGCTGCGCGCCTACGGCTACCCCCTCACGCAGCGCACGACCCAGGAGGCATGAGATGAACTGGCCGACCGTCGGCGTGGTGATCCCCACGCGCAACCGTCCCGAGCTGGTCCGGCGCGCGATCGCCGGGGTGCGGGCCTCGAAGTACCCGGGCGAGGTCCGCGTCGTGGTCGTCTACGACCAGGCCGAGCCCGACTACGCCCTGGCCACCAGCGACGACCCGCCGGTGCTGGTGCTCAGCAACTGGCGCGCGCCGGGGCTGGCGGGCGCCCGCAACTCCGGCATCCTGTCGCTGGACACAGAGCTGGTCGCGTTCTGCGACGACGACGACGTGTGGGCGCCGGACAAGCTGCGCCGGCAGGTCGCCGCGCTGCTCGCCGAGCCGGACGCCGAGTTCGTCACCTGCGCGATCGAGGTCGAGTTCGAGGGGCAGACCACCCCGCGGCTGGCCGGGGCCGCCCGGGTCACCGTGGACGAGCTGGCCCGCTCGCGGATGGCGATGCTGCACTCGTCGACGTTCCTGATCCGCCGCGAGGCGCTGCTGCCCACCGGCGACGGGATCGGGCTGGTCGCCGAGGACGCCCCGGGCAGCCAGAACGAGGACTGGGACCTGCTGCTGCGCGCCGCCCGCCGGCACGACATCGTGCACGTCGACGAGCCGCTGGTGCGGGTGCTGTGGGGCCGGACCTCGCATTACGCCTACGAGTACGCGACCAAGATCTCGTCGCTGCGCTGGATGATGGCCCGGCACCCCGAGATCAGCGGCTGCCGCCCGGGCGCCGCGCGGGTGTACGGCCAGCTCGCCTGCTGGTCGGCGGCCAGCGGCAACCGCAACCAGGCCTGGTCGTACACGAAGGAGGCGGTGCGGGCGAACTGGAAGGAGCCCCGGGCCGCCATCGCCATCGCCGCGATGACCGGCGCGGTCAAGGTCGAGAATGTGCTGACCGCCCTGCACAAGCGGGGACGAGGCATTTAAGTTCGGGCCTGCGGTCCGCTAGTGTTCAACTGTGTTCATCTACGTGCGGACCGCCTGATGCTCGCCCCCCAGCGTCAGGCTGCCATTCTGGACCGGGTCCGGGCCTCCGGGGGCGTCCGGGTCAGTGAACTCGCCACCGAGTACGGCGTCTCGGACATGACCATCCGCCGCGACCTCGAGACGCTCGCCGAGCGCGGGCTGCTCGCCAAGGTGCACGGCGGCGCCACGACGGTCAGCCCCGGTTCGGCGCACGAGCCCGGCTTCGCCGCCAAGAGCGTGCAGCAGCGGGCGGAGAAGTCCGCCATCGCCGCCCGCGCGGCGGGCCTGGTCTCCCCCGGCGACGCGATCGCCCTGTCGGCCGGCACCACCACCGCCGAGCTGGCCCAGCGGCTCGTCGACGTGCCGTCGCTGACCGTCGTCACCAACTCCATCCCGGTCGCCGACGTGTTCTACCGGGCCGGGCGCCCGGACCAGACGGTCGTGCTCACCGGCGGCACGCGCACCCCGTCCGACGCCCTCGTCGGGCCCGTCGCCGTGGCCGCGATCGGTTCCCTGCACCTCGACGTGCTGTTCCTCGGTGTGCACGGGATGAGCGAACGGGCGGGATACACCACCCCGAACCTGATGGAGTCGGACACCAACCGGGCGCTGCTGGGCGCCTGCGAACGACTCGTCGTCCTCGCCGACCACACGAAGTGGGGAACCGTGGGTATCTCCTCGATCGCCGCTCTCGGCGAGGCGGACGTCGTCATCACGGACACGGGACTCGACGCGACGGCGCTGGCACTGCTCTCCGAGGAGGTCGACGAGGTCATGGTGGTGGAGCCCGCATGATCCGCACGCCCATCCGGCTGGCCGACGGCCGGGAGCTCATCTACTTCGACGAGCACGAGGCCGACCGCTCGGCCGCCGACAAGCGCGAGCTGCCCCCTCCCCCGCCGGCGTCGCAGCTGCGCCACGACCCGCTGGTGGACGAGTGGGTGGCCATCGCGGCGCACCGCCAGACCCGCACGTTCCTGCCGCCGTCGGACCGGTGCCCGCTGTGCCCGTCCACGCCCGGCTTCGCCAGCGAGATCCCGTCGAGCGACTACGACGTGGTGGTGTTCGAGAACCAGTTCCCGTCGTTCAGCGACCGGGTGGTGCCCGACGAGGTCGACCACATCACCGAGCTGGTCCGCGTCGAGCCGGCCGTCGGGCGGTGTGAGGTCGTGTGCTTCACGGCCGACCACGACAGCTCGTTCGCGGCGCTCACCCCCGCCCGGGTGCGCACGGTGGTGGACGTCCTCGCCGACCGCACGGCCGAGATGTCGGGCCTGCCCGGCGTCGCGCAGGTGTTCCCGTTCGAGAACCGCGGCGTCGAGATCGGCGTGACCCTGCACCACCCGCACGGCCAGATCTACGCGTACCCGGAGGTGCCGCCGCGCACCCGCACGATGCTGCAGGCGGCCCGCCGCCACCACGAGCGCACCGGCGGCCGCAACCTCTACGCCGACGTGCTGGCGGCCGAGCGCGCCGACGGCGCCCGGGTCGTCGCGGCCAACGAGCACTGGACGGCGTACGTGCCGGCCGCCGCGCGGTGGCCGTTCGAGGTGCACCTGGCCCCGCACCGGCAGGTGGCCGACATCCCGGCCCTGCACGACGCGGAGCGCGACGCGTTCGGCCCGCTCTACCTCGACGTGCTGCGCCGCTTCGACGCGCTGTTCGGCAAGCCGATGCCGTACATCTCGGCGTGGCACCAGGCCGTGGTCGGCGCCGGGCGCGAGCTGGGCTACCTGCACCTGCAGCTGTTCAGCATCCGGCGCGCCGCCGACAAGCTGAAGTACCTGGCGGGCTCCGAGTCGGCGATGCAGTTCTTCATCAACGACATCGTGCCGGAGAAGGCGGCGGAGAAGCTGCGCGCGGCCTGACCTCACCCACCCCCGGGGAAAGGGGTGTGGGGGGCCCGGGACAGGGCCCCCCACAGGGAAGGGACGGCAGGCTGTGCTGCGACAGCCACGGGAGGCACCGACGGGCGCCCGGGACAAGGCGGCCACGACCGGTGGATCTCCACCGTGTGCGCGGCCTTGCGGCCGCGTACAGACAGCTCAACGATATGCCGCAGCGCCGGTTACGGTCCCTAAACATGCGGTTCGGTGCATACATCCGGTTCGCCGGTCAGCCGAGCGGCGCCCCGGCGTGGCACCGCGACGACGTGCGTGACACAGTCCGGACCGTCCACGATGTGCAGCAGCATCCCCGTCGGCTCCGCCAGGTAGCCCGGCGGCGCCGCGTCGTGCATCCGCAGCTGGCTCTGCCGCCACGTGCTCGGCGCCACCGTCAGCAGCGTCGACCACGCCGGCCTCGCCGGGCACCGCCGAGTCCAGCGCCACGATCGTGGCCTCCGGGTACTCCACGGCGTACCGGGTCGCGTGCCCGCCGCCCAGCCGCCCGGTGCCGCCGAACGCCGCCACCAGCGCCGCCGCGTCGTCGTGGTTGCCCGGGGTGACGTGCGGGTCGCTGAGGTGGGCGATCAAGATGGCCCGACCGTAGACGCACGGCGGCCCGCCGGCACGGTCGCCGGCGGGCCTCGCGGGTGCTACGGGATCAGGCGCCGAGCTTGCGCGCCAGGTTCTCGTCGAGGGCGTTCATGAACTCGTCCGTGGTCAGCCACGGGGCGTCACGCGAGATGAGCAGCGCCAGGTCCTTCGTCATCTGGCCACCCTGGACGGTGTCGATGATGACCTGCTCCAGCGTGTCCGCGAACTCGCCGACGGCCGGGGTGCCGTCCAGCTTGCCGCGGTGCGCCAGGCCGCGCGTCCAGGCGAAGATCGACGCGATCGGGTTCGTCGACGTCTTCTCGCCCTTCTGCCACTGCCGGTAGTGCCGGGTGACGGTGCCGTGCGCGGCCTCCGCCTCGACGGTCTTGCCGTCCGGCGTCATGAGCACCGAGGTCATCAGGCCCAGCGAGCCGAAGCCCTGCGCGACCGTGTCGGACTGCACGTCACCGTCGTAGTTCTTGCACGCCCAGACGAAGCCGCCCTCCCACTTCAGCGCGGCGGCGACCATGTCGTCGATGAGGCGGTGCTCGTAGGTGATGCCGGCGGCCTTGAACTCCTCGGCGAACTCCGCCTCGAACACCTCGGCGAACAGGTCCTTGAACCGGCCGTCGTACGCCTTGAGGATGGTGTTCTTCGTGGACAGGTACACCGGGAACTTGCGGGCCAGGCCGTACCGGAACGACGCCCGCGCGAAGTCGCGGATCGAGTCGTCGTAGTTGTACATCGCCATCGCGACCCCGCCCCCGGGGTACTCGGTGACGACGTGCTCGATCGGCTGGGAGCCGTCGGCGGGGGTGAACGTGACCGTCAGCGTGCCCGGGCCGGGCACCACGAAGTCGGTCGCCTTGTACTGGTCGCCGTGGGCGTGGCGGCCGATCACGATCGGCTTGGTCCAGCCCGGCACCAGCCGCGGCACGTTCTCCATGATGATCGGCTCACGGAAGACGACGCCGCCGAGGATGTTGCGGATCGTGCCGTTCGGCGACCGCCACATCTTCTTCAGGCCGAACTCCTCGACCCGCGCCTCGTCCGGCGTGATCGTGGCGCACTTGACGCCCACGCCGTGCCGCTTGATGGCGTTCGCCGCGTCGATGGTCACCTGGTCGTCGGTCTCGTCCCGGTACTGGACCGAGAGGTCGTAGTACTCCAGCTCGACGTCGAGGTACGGCAGGATCAGCTGCTCGCGGATCTGCTTCCAGATGATCCGCGTCATCTCGTCGCCGTCGAGCTCCACGACCGGATTGTTGACCTTGATCTTCGCCATCGGCCGGCGCTCCTCTCACAGGATTCATGCTCAAGCAGTACGAGCGTACTGCAAGACGGGGCGCGACCACGATGCGGGTCGCCTCCCTGGCATCATCGGCCGATGCCGGTGAGCCGCAACTTCGGACCCCTCAGTGTCACCGCTCTGCAGGACGCCGAGGGCCCGTTCTTCGAGCCCCGCGAAACCGCGATCCCGGCGGCGTCGCCCGCCCAGTGGGCCGCGGCCGACGCGTTCGACCCCGGCTCGGTGGACGAGCACGGGCGATGGCGGCTGCACTTCCGCTGCTTCGCCGTCCGGCACGGCGACGGCCCGGTCACCCTGGTCGACGCGGGCATCGGGCCGGCGGACGCCCCCGCGAGCGCCTGGGCGCCCACCCCGGGGCGGCTGCCCGCCGAACTGGCCGCCGCCGGCATCACACCCGGTGACGTGACCACCGTGCTCCTCACCCACCTGCACACCGACCACGGCGACACCACGATCGCCCCCGGCGTCCGGGTGCTCGCCACGCCGGGCCACACGCCCGGCCACCAGTCCGTGCTCGTCGGCGACGGCCTGCTCGTCACCGGCGACCTGTTCGTGCACGCCGTGCAGCTGCTGCACCCCGAGCTGACGTACGGCCACGACATGGACCCGGCGACGGCGGCGGCCACCCGCCGGGACCGGCTCGCCGCCGCCCGTGACGCCGGACTGACCCTCGCCACGCCGCACCTCGGGGCGCCGTTCGTGCGCGCATGAGAAAGGGCCCGGCGGTGCCGGGCCCTTTCTCACGGTTCCGCGACTCAGAGGTCGGCGACGTCCGCCTGCTTGGCGCGCACCGCCTCGGCGGCCTCCTTGAGGCCCGCCAGCTCGGACTCGGTCAGGTCGGTCTCGACGACCCGGCGCACGCCGCCCGCGCCGATCTCCGCCTCGACGCCCAGGTAGACGCCCGAGATGCCGTACTCGCCGTCGACCCAGGCGCACACCGGCATGACCGCGCCGGAGTCCTCGGCGACCGCGCGGGCCATCCGGGCCGCCGCGGCGGACGGGGCGTAGTAGGCCGAGCCGGTCTTCAGCAGCGCCACGACCTCGGCGCCGCCGTTGCGCGTGCGCACGACCAGCTCCTCGATCTTCTCGGCCGGCAGCAGCTCGGCGAGCGGCTTGCCGTTGACGGTGCAGCGCGACGGCACCGGCACCATCGTGTCGCCGTGCGAGCCCAGCGTCAGGGTCTGCACCGACGCGACCGGCACGGCCAGCGTCTCGGCGACGAAGTGGGTGAAGCGGGCGGTGTCCAGCATGCCCGCCTGGCCGAGGACCCGGTTCCTCGGGAACTGCGTGGCGATCTGGGCCAGCGCGGTCATCTCGTCGAGCGGGTTCGACACGACGATGACGACGGCGTTCGGGGCGTACTTCGCGACGTTCTCCGACACCTGACGGACGATCTTCGCGTTGACGCCGAGCAGGTCCATCCGGCTCATGCCGGGCTTGCGGGGCAGGCCCGCCGTGATGACGACGATGTCCGAGCCCTCGATGGCCTCGTAGCCCTCGCCGTTCGGGCCGGTCGTGGCGCCCACGACCTTGGTCTCGAAGCCCTCGACGGGGCGGGACTGGTTGAGGTCGAGAGCGAGGCCCTCGGGCTTGCCCTCGACGATGTCGGTGAGCACGACGGTCTCGAAGATGTCGTACTCGGCCAGGCGCTGCGCGGTCGTGGAGCCGTAGAAACCGGCACCGACGACGGTGACCTTCTTGCCCATAGTCGTCTCACTCCGTAGGCGGGGCTGCTTTGTCCGGACCGTATCAGCCAGGTTACGGCTGTCCGGCCGAAGGTCGGCCCGGGGTGTGCGAGCCCACCCGCATCCCCTACGGTGGGCCGGATCACGTCAGGGGGTTGGGCCAGTGAGAGTCGTGCACGCCGTCGTCGCGGTGCTGGCCCTCGGCGGCTGCGCCCTCACCGGCCCGGGCGGCGACCCGGCCGACGTCTCGGTGGCGATCGGCGGGCCCGCCGAGCTGCTGCCGTCGGCCGCCGGCGACCGCGACTCCGCGCAGGTGCTGGCCGCGCTGTTCACGCCGCTGGTGCGCTACGACGACCAGCGCCGGCCGGTGCCCGCCGCCGCGTCCGCCGTCACCTCGAAGGACAACCGCACCTGGCGCATCACCCTCGCGGACGGCTACACGTTCCACGACGGCAGCCCGGTCACCGCCGCCGACTACGTGACCGCCTGGAACTACGCCGCGTACGGCCCGAACCGGCAGCGCAACGCCTACCTGCTCGACCGCGTCCAGGGCTTCGCCGACATGCAGGGCGACGCCCCGCCCGCCACCACCCTGTACGGGCTCAAGGCCGCCGACGAGCGCACCGTGGAGGTGCGGCTCGCGCTGCCGTTCCCCGACTTCCCGGCGATGCTCGGCCACCCGGCGTTCCTGCCGCTGCCCGCCGCCGCCTGGGAGTCGCCGGGCCGGCTGCGTCCCGGCTTCGCCGGCGCCGTCGTCGGCCAGGGCCCGTACCGGCTGGCCGGCGGCGACGGCGACGACGGGCTCCGCGTCGAGCGCTACGACGCGCACCCGGCGCCCGGCCGGGTCGGCAGCATCGAGTTCCGGGTGTACCCGTCCAGCGGCCGCGCCTACCGCGACCTGCTCGACGGCGACCTCGACGTCGACGCCGCCCTGCCGCCCGGCGAGCTGGCCGGCGCCGCCGAGCGCCTCGGCGACCGGTACGCGGTCGTCCCGACGTCCACGATGACGTTCCTGGCCGCGCCCGGCCTGGCCGACCCGCGCGCCCGCCAGGCCGTCTCGATGGCCCTCGACCGCGACGCCCTCGTCGCCGCCCACGCCCCCGGCAGCGAGCAGCCGGCCCGCTCGTTCGTGCCGCCGCTGGTGCCCGGCCACCGCGCCGACGCGTGCGGCGCGCCCTGCCGGCACGACCCGGGCGCCGCCCGCGCCCTCTACGCCGCGGCGAACGGCCCCGCCGAGCTCACCGTCGCCCACACCGCCGACGGCGGGCACGCGGACTGGGTGACGGCGGCGTGCGCCCAGCTCACCGCCGCGCTGGCGGTCACCTGCACCCCGGCGCCGTACGACACGCTCGACGCCCTGCTCGACGAGGTGCGCCGCGGCGCCCCGGTGAGCCTGTTCCGCATGTCGTGGTCGATGGACTACCCGTCGATGGAGAGCTACCTGACGCCGCTGTTCACCGCGGCCGGGTCCTCCAACTACGGCGGCTACCAGAGCGGCGACGTCGACACCCTCGCCCAGAAGGCCACCACCGCGAGGAACGCGGCCACCGCCACGGCGCTGCACCAGCAGATCGAGGACGTGCTGGTGCGCGACATGCCGGCGATCCCGCTGCGCTGGGGGCAGCGCGCCGTCGGCCACTCCGAGCGGGTCACCGGCGTGACCCTGGACGTGTACGAGGTCGTCGACGTGACCCGGCTCGAGCTGCGCTAGGCCTCGACGACCGCGCCGTACGCCGTCGCCACCTGCGCCGCCTGGGCCAGGTCGATGCGCACCCCGGCGAGGTTGGCCTCGCGCAGGTTCACCCCGTCCAGGTCGGCGCCCCGCAGGTCCGCCCCGGCGAGCAGGGCGTCGCGCAGCCGGGCCTCCGACAGGTCCGCCCCGCGCAGGTCCGCCTTGGTCAGGTCGGCGGCGAACAGGTCGGCGTGGGCGAGCCGCAGCGGCCCGAACCGCACGCCGCTCAGGTTCGCGCCGCGCAGCAGCACCCACGACCAGTCGCCGCCGTCGACCCGCAGCGGGCGCAGCTCGCAGTCGACGAACTCGGTGCCGGTCAGCTTGCAGTCGGTCAGCGCCGCGTCGAAGAACGAGCAGCGGCGCAGCGTCGACTGGACGATCGCGCACCGGACGAGCTCGGCGGCGTTGAACCGCACGTTGCCGAACTCGCAGCCGGAGAACGTGCACCCCGTCAGGCGGGACTCCGTCCAGTCGACGTCGGTGAAGACGCACTGCTCGTAGTGCGTGCGCTCCACCTCGTCGAGGGCCCAGTCCTCCCCCGAGAAGAGCTGGCCCTCGACGGTGCGCATCAGTGGAAGAAGTGCCGGGTGCCGGTGAAGTACATCGTCACGCCGGCCTCCTGGGCGGCGGCGATGACCTCGTCGTCGCGGATGGACCCGCCGGGCTGCACGATCGCGGCGACGCCGGCCGCCATCAGCACCTGGGCGCCGTCGGCGAACGGGAAGAACGCGTCCGACGCGGCCACCGAGCCGGCGACGCGGTCGGCGCCCGCGCGGGTGACGGCGAGGTGGGCGGAGTCGACCCGGTTGACCTGGCCCATGCCGACGCCGACGGTGGCGCCGTCGCTGGCCAGCAGGATCGCGTTGCTCTTCACCGAGCGGATCGCCCGCCAGGCGAACGCCAGGTCCTCCATGATGTCGGCCTCGGCGGGCTCGCCCGCGACCAGGCGCCACGTCTTCGGGTCGTCGCCGTCGGCGTCCACCCGGTCGGCGTGCTGGGCGAGCATGCCGCCGCTGACCTGCCGGTACTCGATCTCCGCGGGCTGCCACGGCGGGGCGATCAGCAGCCGGATGTTCTTCTTCTGCTGCAGGATCTCCAGCGCCTCCTCCTCGAACCCCGGCGCCACCAGGACCTCGGTGAAGACCTCCGCGACCTGCTTGGCCATGGCCGCGCTCACGATGCGGTTGACGGCGATGACGCCGCCGTACGCCGACACGGGGTCGCAGGCGTGCGCCTTGCGGTGCGCGTCCGCCACGTCCAGGCCGACGGCGATGCCGCACGGGTTGGCGTGCTTGATGATCGCCACGCACGGCTCGGTGAAGTCGTTGGCCGAGCGCCACGCCGCGTCCGCGTCGACGTAGTTGTTGTACGACATCTCCTTGCCGTGCAGCTGCTCCGCCTGGGCGAGCCCGGGGTGCGCCGCCGCGTCCGTGTACAGGGCCGCGGCCTGGTGCGGGTTCTCGCCGTAGCGCAGCACCGCGGCGCGGCGCAGCGCGAACCCGGCGAACGCGTCGTCGCCGGCCAGCTCGCGGGCCGTCCACGCGGCGACCGCCACGTCGTACTCGGCGATGTCGCCGAAGGCGCGGGCCGCGAGGGCCATGCGCTGCGCCAGCGTGAAACCGCCGCCGGCGAGGGCCTCCACCACCAGGGGGTACGCCTCCGGGTCGGTCACGACCGCCACGGAGGGGTGGTTCTTGGCCGCGGCGCGGACCATGGCGGGGCCGCCGATGTCGATCTGCTCGACGCACTCGTCGGCGGTCGCGCCGGACGCCACCGTCTCCGTGAACGGGTACAGGTTGGACACCAGCAGGTCGAACGGCTCGACGCCCAGGTCGGCGAGCTGCTCGGCGTGCGCCGGCAGCCGCAGGTCGGCCAGCAGGCCCGCGTGCACCTTGGGGTGCAGCGTCTTCACCCGGCCGTCGAGGCACTCGGGGAACCCGGTCAGCTGCTCGACGCGGGTCACCGGCACACCGGCCGCCTCGATCGCCGACGCCGTGGAACCGGTCGACACGACCTGGACGCCCGCCGCGTGCAGCGCCTGCGCCAGCTCGGCCAGGCCCGTCTTGTCGTACACGCTGACCAGGGCCCGCTTGACCGGGCGCCGCCCCTCGTCGCTCATGGAATGGTGACCTTTCTGTCCGTGATGGTCCAGCCCTCGCGGACCAGCCGGCCGACCTGCTCCACGAGCTGGCGGCGCTCGGCGTCCTTGATCCGCTCGGTCAGCGTCTCCTCGGTGTCGTCGTCGAGCACCGGGACGCTGCACTGCGCGATGATCGGGCCCGTGTCGACACCCGCGTCGACGAAGAAGAGGGTCGCGCCGGCGATCTTCACCCCGTACGCGAGCGCGTCGCGCGGCCCGTGGATGCCGGGGAAGGCCGGCAGCAGCGCGTTGTGCGTGTTGATGTAGCGGTCGCCGAAGGCGGTCAGGAAGTGCTTGCCGACCAGCTTGAGGAACCCGGCCGAGATGACCAGGTCGGGCTGGTGCTGGGCGACGTGCGCGGTCAGCGCCGCGTCCCACTCGTCGCGGGTCGGGTAGTCCTTGACCACGTCCACGAACGTGGGGACCCCGGCGCGCGCGGCCCGCTCGGCCCCGAGCGTGCCCTCCCGGTCGGCCCCGACGGCCACCACGCGGGCGCCGTACGCCGGGTCGGCGGTCGCGTCGAGCAGGGCCTGCAGGTTGCTCCCGGAGCCGGAGACGAGCACGACGAGCCGGGCTGGGGCGGGGGCAATCACCCGTGCACCCTATCGGGCGGCGCGTTCGGGCCAGGTTCCGGCCCGTGACCGGCCCGTACGGCGCGTACGGGCTGATCAAACCCGCCTCGGCACGGTACGCTGCCGGTCGCTGCGCGCGCCGGAGTACCCCGGCCGCCCATCAACCGACCGAGGATTGTGACTCTATGACGCCACCCCCTTACGGCCAGCAGCCCTACGGCCAGCCGGCCCCTGCCGCCAACGACAAGACCACGCTGTGGGGCGTGCTCGGCATCGTGTTCGCCCTGTGCTGCACGCCGCTGGGCATCGTGTTCGCGATCCTGTCGCTGCTCGAGGCCAAGAAGGCGGGCAAGCAGCCCACCCTCGCCTACGTGGCGTTCGGCCTGGTCGCCGTCGGCATCGTGCTGAACATCATCGGCTTCGCCAGCGGCTGGTACGACTTCTCGGCGTCGACCGCCCCGTAAGTCACCCCGCACGGCACCGGAGGGCGTCCCGCAGCACGCGGGGCGCCCTTCGCGCGTCCACGGCTAGTCCAGCGAGTCCCCGCACAGCTCGCCGAGGTCGAGCAGCCAGCCGGAGTTCTCGGGGGTCAGCCCGGCCAGGTCGGGGCTGTCGACGACGTGCCGCTGCACCTTGGCGGCGTAGGCGTTCAGCGCGCGGCGGACCCTGGTGTCCCGGGCGTCGGCCGCGGTGGCCCGCAGCGTCCGGACGAACCTCGGCGCCACCCGGTGCACCCGGTCGAGGTACTCCCGCGGCAGCGGCTCGCCCTCGGGTCGCGCCGTGCCCTCGTCGAACAGGACGTCGAAGAACGGTCCGCCCGCGGCGGCGACCCGGCGGCAGGCGGCCGCCGTCGACAGCCCGCGCGGCCGCGGGGCGGCCATGGTCGCGGTCGGCCTCACGCGCGCGGGCGGCGCAGTGACCGCCGCGGCCGACGGGACCGCCGACGGAGCCGCCGTGGCCGGGGTGGGGTCCGCGGCGGTCGTCACCGGCGCCGCCGACGGCGCCGACGGCGCGCCGGGCGGCGGGCCGGCGGCCGGGCCGCAGGCCGCGAGCAGCGCGGCGCACGCGGAGACGACGAGCGCGGGGGTGACCGGCCTTCGCATGCGGGGACCGTACTGACGGCGACCGGCCGGCGGGGCGCGGCGCCGCCGCCGATGGCCGGACGACCGGCCCGGGGTGCCCGAAGGCACGCGGCTCAGGTGCGCGGGGCGCCGAAGGTGCGGGCCGCGGCGGCGCCGAGCAGCGCGCCGAGCGCGATGACCACCGCCGCGAACGCGGCCGTCTGCCACGGCACCGGGCCCATCTCGCTGAGCCGGCCACCGGCGAGCGGCCCCGACGACAGCCACGCGGCCACGCCGAGGATCGCGCCGCCGGAGACGCCCGCGACGGCGGCGGCGCCGAGCAGCAGCGACCAGCGGGCCGGTTCGGGCGTCACCCGGCCGTTCGGGGTGGTGCGGGGGCGCTGGAGGCGGCGGCCGAGCAGCCAGCCGGCGACGGCGGCCGCGAGCACCGGGACGGCCAGCAGGGCGGCGCCCGGGCCGCCGACGGGGCCGTCGGGCAGGCCGGCGACGAGTGGCACGGCGGGCAGCGGCCCGACCGCGACGTCGGTCAGGGAGATCTCGGTGCCGGCGCCGACGGCGAAGCCGGGGCCGAGCAGGTACGCCGTGGCCCACACCGCCGCGTTGGGCGCGAACGCGAGGCTGACCAGGGTGATGCCGGCCTGCCCGGCGACGCCGGTGCGGTACGCGCCGATGAGGTCGGCGGCCTGCCCGCCGCCCAGGGCGGTGGACAGGCCGAGCGTGGCGGCGCCGGCGGCGACGAGCAGCAGGGCGGCGACGGTGCCGGTGCGCAGGCCGTGGCGCAGCACGGGGCGGGTGCGGCGGGCGACGGCGCGCACGGCGTGGGTGCCGCGCATGGCACCGGCGAAGCCGAACACGGCCCCGAACCCGGCCAGGGTGACGGCGGCTCGGCCCGCGCCGGCGTTGCCGACCAGCACGGCGGCGAGCGCGCCGAGCGCGGCGTACGCGGCGCCGACGGCGGCGGCGACGAGCGCGGCGTCGCGGACCCGGCCGCTGCGCCGGGCGCCGACGGCCCGGGTGACGTGGATGCCGGCGCGCACGAGCCGCCAGGCGATGAGGGCGGTGAGCAGCAGCGGGGCGATGCCGAGCGGGCCGAGCGGGGTGGTCAGCGGCACGCCGTGGCCGAGCAGCCACCCGGCCAGCCCGGCGCGGGCGGCGCCCAGCGGCGAGCCGGTGTCCTCGGCGAGCTGGGCCAGGCCCATGACGACGGTGACGGGCAGCCAGGACAGCACGGCGGCCCAGAGGGTGGCGAACGCGGCGGCCACGACGACGGGCGCCCGCCCGCCGGCCCGGCCGCCCTGCTCGCGCTGGCGGGGCACGACGACGGTCTCGCGGTCGTCACCGGCGTCGTGGTCGTCACCGGCGGCGGGGCGCTCGCCGGGGCGGCCGAGCTGGACGGTCTCCCGGCTCAGCGACACGGTCTCCCGCTCGGGCGCGGCGGGCCGCACCCCGACCCGGACGGTGGGCCGTTGGCCGGGGTCGAGGGGGACCGTCTCGCGCGCCTCGTCGGCGGAGGACGGTCGGTCCTCCGCGTCGGGTCGGTCAGGCGTGACAGGCATCGCGACCTACTTTGGCACGGACGGCCGCCCCGGGCGACGGCGAATCGCGCAACGACAGCGCCCCGCCGGCCAACGGGGACCGGCGGGGCGCTGATGAAACCATGGTCAGCTCATGACCTCGCGCATGAGGCGCGCGGTCTCGCTGGGGGTCTTGCCGACCTTGACGCCGGCGGCCTCCAGGGCCTCCTTCTTGGCGTCGGCGGTGCCGGCCGAGCCGGAGATGATGGCGCCGGCGTGGCCCATCGTCTTGCCGGGCGGCGCGGTGAAGCCGGCGATGTAGCCGACGACCGGCTTGGTGACGTTCGCCTTGATGAACTCGGCGGCCCGCTCCTCGGCGTCGCCGCCGATCTCACCGATCATGACGATGGCGTCGGTGTCGGGGTCGTCCTGGAACGCCTTGAGGGCGTCGATGTGGGTGGTGCCGATGACCGGGTCGCCGCCGATGCCCACGCAGGTGGAGAAGCCGAAGTCGCGCAGCTCATACATGAGCTGGTAGGTCAGCGTGCCGCTCTTGCTGACCAGGCCGATGCGGCCCTGCGGGGTGATGTCGGCCGGGATGATGCCGGCGTTGGACGCCCCGGGCGAGGCGATGCCGGGGCAGTTCGGCCCGATGATCCGGGTCTTGTTGCCGGCCGCCAGGTTGTGCGCCCAGAACGCGGCGGTGTCGTGCACCGGCACGCCCTCGGTGATGACGACCGCCAGGTCGATGCCGGCGTCGATCGCCTCGACGACCGCGCTCCTGGTGAACTGCGGCGGCACGAAGATGACCGTCACGTCGGCGCCGGTCTCCTTCATGGCGTCCGCGACGGACGCGAAGACCGGCAGCGAGGTGCCGTCGAAGTCGACGGTGGTGCCCGCCTTGCGCGGGTTGACGCCGCCCACGACGTTGGTGCCGGCCGCCAGCATGCGGCGGGTGTGCTTGGAACCCTCCGAGCCGGTCATGCCCTGCACGATGACCTTGGAGTCCTTGGTCAGCCAGATCGCCATGTCGTCACTTCCCCGCAGCCGCGAGCTCCGCGGCGCGCTCGGCCGCACCGTCCATCGTGTCCACCCGCTCGACGAGCGGGTTGTTCGCGCCGTCCAGGATGGCGCGGCCGGCCTCGGCGTTGTTGCCGTCGAGGCGGACGACGAGCGGCTTGGTGACCTGCTCGCCGCGCTCGCCCAGCAGGGCGAGGGCCTGGATGATGCCGTTGGCGACCTCGTCGCAGGCGGTGATGCCGCCGAAGACGTTCACGAAGACCGACTTGACCGACGGGTCCGACAGCACGATCTCGAGTCCGTTGGCCATGACGGCCGCGCTGGCGCCGCCGCCGATGTCGAGGAAGTTGGCCGGCTTGACGCCGCCGTGGCCCTCGCCGGCGTACGCGACGACGTCGAGCGTCGACATGACCAGGCCCGCGCCGTTGCCGATGATGCCGACCTCGCCGTCGAGCTTGACGTAGTTGAGGTCCTTCTCCTTGGCGGCCTGCTCCAGCGGGTCCACCGCCGACTGGTCGACGAGGGCCTCGTGGTCGGGGTGCCGGAACCCGGCGTTCTCGTCGAGGGTGACCTTGGCGTCCAGGCAGAGCACCTGGCCGCTGCCGACCTTGGCGAGCGGGTTGACCTCGACGAGCGTGGCGTCCTCGGCGACGAACGCCTGCCACAGCTGCTTGGCGATGTCGGCGACCTGGCCCGCGACCTCGGCCGGGAACTGCCCGCCGGTCACGATCTCCTGCGCCTTGGCGTCGTCGACGCCGACGTTCGGGTCGATGGCGACCTTGGCCACCTTCTCCGGCGTCTCGACGGCGACGGCCTCGATGTCCATGCCGCCGGCCACCGACGCGATGCACAGGAAGGTGCGGTTCGCGCGGTCCAGCAGGAAGGAGAGGTAGTACTCCTCGGTGATGTCGGCCGTCTCGGCGAGCATCACCTTGTGCACGGTGTGGCCCTTGATGTCCATCCCGAGGATGTCCGCGGCGCGGGCCTCGGCCTCGTCGGGCCCGTCGGCCAGCTTGACGCCGCCGGCCTTGCCGCGGCCGCCGACCTTCACCTGCGCCTTGACGACGACCCGCCCACCGAGCCGGTCGGCGATCGCGCGCGCTTCCGCAGGGGTCTCGGCGACGCCGCCGCCCAGCACGGGAAGCCCGTGCCGTTCGAAGAGGTCGCGCCCCTGGTACTCGTACAGGTCCACGTAAGCCCTTCCGCTCGCGACTGCGGGGGCCGCACGGCGCCCGGGGTCGACGATCTTCGTCGCGGCGGGGCTGCCTGGCCTCGCCGCCAGTGGTGAGAAAAGAGGTTGCCCGCCGCCGTACAGACGGCTTTCCGCGAGCGTAGCGAGCCGGGCGCCGCGACACGCGGGGCGGGTGGACGGTGTGCAGCACGCCACCGTCAGCGCACGGGCACCCGGCCGGCGGCGAACCAGGCGACGGCCCGCATGATCTCGTCCTCGGAGCGGTCGGCGGTGCGCAGGCTGACGAGCAGCCCGGTGCCGAACACGCCCTTGCTCATGGCGGCGTCCAGCCCGCCGAACCCGCCCAGGTGCTGGCCGGCGCGCGGGTCGTGGGGGCGCACGCACAGGTAGCGCTCGGGCAGCCAGGTGCGCCGGTACACCTCGGCGACGGCGGCCCAGGGCAGCCAGATGCCGCCGCTGCGGAACGGCCGGGTGCGGATCCACAGGCCGTCGGGCCCGACGGCGAGCGCGGGACCGGCCCGGTGCTGCACCGCGAACTGCAGCCCGGTGAAGAACAGGCCGGACAGCAGCAGGCAGCCGACGATCCCCATGACGCCGGCGAAGCCCGGGTCGAACAGCACGGTCAGGAACACCGCCAGCAGCGAGCCCACGACCAGGAACGTGCCGAGGGTGAGCCCGCCGAGCAGCAGCGCCCGCTTGGTGGCGCTGGGCTGGACGACGAACGGCTGGTCCGCGGGGATCCGCGGGACCACCGCGTAGGGCGGGGGGATGACCGTCACGGGCCGACAGGGTACGGATCACGGGGCGGGCGCGCAGCCCCTCGGCGATCCCGCCGGGTTCTTCCGCGAAACTTCCGCCGGACCGGCGTAACCGCCCGCGCGGGCCGTCGTTGAGTCAGGTGTCGGAGCGCTGAGCGCACCGGCGGGAAACGGCCGATGCCCTGTCGGTCGAGGGGTGGCGGCGGGGCATCGTGCATGAGAGGCCGGACGTGTGAGGGGTGCGTCCGGCCTCTCCCCTTTTCCTTTTCCGGGGAATGCGCATTGACGTCGGTCAGCTGACCGACGTCGCCACATTCGCGCGCACCCAGTCGACGATCGACGCGGTGGTGGCGCCGGGCGTGAAGATGTGCGCGACACCCAGCTCGCGCAGTTCCGCGATGTCGGATTCGGGGATGATGCCGCCGCCGAACAGCACGATGTCGTCGGCGCCGCGTTCGGCGAGCAGTTCGGACACGCGCTTGAACAGCGTCATGTGGGCGCCGGACAGCACGGACAGCCCCACGGCGTCGGCGTCCTCCTGGATGGCGGTCGCCACGATCTGCTCCGGCGTCTGGTGCAGGCCGGTGTAGACGACCTCCATGCCGGCGTCGCGCAGCGCGCGGGCCACCACCTTCGCGCCCCGGTCGTGCCCGTCGAGGCCCGGTTTGGCCACCACGACCCGGATCCGCTCCGCCATGTCCGCTCCTTTGCGGGTGCCGGGGGTCACCCGGTCGGGTGCGCCCACCTGAACGAACACTAACCCCCACCGGAGTCCGGGGGTAGCCGGACGGCCGGAGCGGCGCGCCAGCAGGCGGAACACCCCTTCCGATCATGGCAAGCACCGAATAGCGTCATTCCCGTCACATGACTTTCCGTTGTGGCCTCGGTAACAGAGCGCCACCAACGAGCGTCTCGGCAATTGGTTACGAATTCGGGCATAGGCCTTCGTAACGCCGAGACTAACTGTCATGGAATTGGCTCGGCGACTTGTGACGCGCCTGACGGTTGGTTACCGTGGCCCACGGCTGTCAACCGGCTTCACACCCGTTTGACATCCCGGCAGCCCTGAATTCACCCCCGGTCCCACCGGTGGCCAGGGCGGCCGACGGCCTTGTCAACGACGGAGGGTTGTGCGTGCGTCAGCGCTTGTCGTCTGAGCCCGACCGGTACCGCGGTCGGCGCCGCGTCCCCACCCCTCCTCGCGGCCGCTACGCGGTCGTCGTCACCTCCGCCTTCGTCGGCGCGGGTGTGGTCGCCCTCGGCGCCGCCAGCGGCATGCCGGACACCAAGGCCGTCGACGCCACCGTCCTCGCCGAGCTGCAGGACTCCTCCGTCAGCGCCGACGCCTTCGCGCAGCGCGCCGAGGACACCGCCGACCGGGCCGCCCGCGGCGCCGAGTCCGCCCCGCAGATCTCCGAGAACGACGTCTGGCTCCTGCCGCTCGACGACTACGTCTTCACCAACCCGTACGGCATGCGGTGGAACAAGCTGCACGGCGGCATCGACCTGAAGGCCCCCGAGGGCACCCCCTTCAAGGCGATCCACGCCGGCAAGGTGGTCTGGGCGGCCTACGACGGCGGCTACGGCAACAAGGTGATCGTCGAGCAGCCCGACGGCACGCAGACGCTCTACGCCCACGCGGGCAGCCTGCGCGTCACGCAGGACCAGCAGGTCAACGCCGGCGACGTGCTCGGCACCGTCGGCAGCACCGGCCACTCGACCGGGCCCCACCTGCACCTCGAGACCCACGTCCAGGGCAAGCCGACCGACCCGGTGCGCCTCCTGCGCCAGCGCGGCGTCGACGTCAAGCTGAAGGTCGAAGCGGTCTACGGCGGCCTCGCCGCCGGCTGATCCACCCGCCCGCACCGGATCGCACCCGGCGCTGCAACCACCCTGCACCGAACCGGGCGAACGCACCCTTTCTGCACCTCAGGGCTCCGCCCTCGGCCGCCGACACGACTCTTGTCGGATCGCCGAGACCCTCAGGAGTTCCCCGCCGTGCGCCACCGCCGAGACACCCACGCACGCGGCCGCCACCGCGCCGAAGGGCTGCCCCGCCACCGCGCCCCGCGGACTCCGATCGTCACCGACCGCGGCCGGTCCACCGCCGTCGCCGCCGCCCTCGTCGCCGGCGTCGGCATCGCCGGCATCTCCGCCGCCGTCGCGGGCGCCTCCCCCTCCGTCGACGCCGCGGACGCCGCCCTGAACACCCAGGCCGCCCTGCCCGCCGGCCTGCCCGCCCCCGCCCTGACCGCCGCGCCTCAGCCGTCGGTCGAGATCGTCGCCGCCACGCCGACCGCCACGCCCACCCCGAGCGCGACCACCGCCCGCGACCGGTTCGCCGGCGCGGCCGCCAAGGTCCGCACCACCGCCAGCCCGACCCCGCCGCCCGTCTGGGTCAACCCGATGGCGCAGGGCTCCGTGACCTCCTGCTACGGCCCGCGCTGGGGCCGGCTGCACGCGGGCGTCGACCTGGCCGCCCCGAGCGGCACGCCGATCGTCGCCGCAGGCGCCGGCACCGTCGTGCAGGCGGGCGCGTGGGCGGGCGGCTACGGCATCTCCGTGCTGATCGACCACGGCAACGGCTACCTCACCCACTACGGCCACATGTCCGTCACCGTGGTCGAGCCGGGCCAGGTCGTGCACGCCGGTCAGCAGATCGGCCTCGAGGGCTCCACCGGTCACTCGACCGGCCCGCACCTGCACTTCGAGGTGCACCAGGGCGTCTGGAAGAACCAGATCGAGCCGACCGCGTGGCTGCTCGCGCACGGCGTCGACGTCGGCGGCTGCGCCACGGCGCCGGCCGCCTGACGCCACCCGCCGCCCGTCAGGCCGGGATCGGGCCCAGCATCTCCACGCCGTTGGCCGCCGCGACCGCCAGCACGGTGGCCATGTCGGCGCTCTCGGCCTCGGTCAGCGCCGCCACCGCCCGGATGAAGCCCTCCATGACCGGGCCCGGGGTGTGCACCACGAACGCGACCGCCTCGGCCGCCGACTCGTTGCGCACGGAGTGCGGTGTGCCGCCGGCGAGCGGCACGACGGCGCCCGGCCCGGCCGCCACCCGGCGCACCGGACCGCCGGGCTCGTCCTCGACGTAGAAGGTGAACTCGCCGCGCAGCACGCGGTAGACCTCGCTCGGCGCGTGCCGGTGCAGCAGCGGCGGCCCTCCGCCGGGCGGCATCCGCACCTCCACGGCGAACAGGTCGTCGTTGGTCTGCGCGCAGGTGGCGACGATGGTGACCTCGTCGCCGCCCAGGTTCAGGACCTCGGGCGTGGAATCGATCGAATCGACAGGTAGCATGTCCATGTCCCGAAAGTAGACAGGAAGCCTGACGATGTCAACGCGGATACCGGCCCTCGGCGGCCAGGCGCGCCCGGAGAACCTGGCCGTGCTGCTGCGCGAGGCGTTCGTCGCGCTCAACGACCTCGTGCTCACCCGGCTCGCCCAGCGCGGCCACGAGCAGGTACGCCCCGCCCACGCCGCCGTCTTCCAGTACCTCGACGACACCGGCACCACCGTGAGCCTGCTCGCCGAGCGGGCCCAGATGACCAAGCAGGCGATGGCCGAACTCGTGCAGCACCTGGAGACCCACGGCTACGTCACCCGGGTGCCCGACCCGGCCGACCGGCGGGCCAAGCTCGTGCTGCCGACGGACCGCGGGCACGACGTCATCGCCGTCGCGCAGGGCTACGCCCCGGACATCGAGCACCGGATCGCCGGGGCCCTCGGCGACGAGCGGGTGGCCGCCCTGCGCGCCGACCTGGCGACGATCCGCCGCCTGGCCGCCGAGGCCGGCTAGAGCTTCTCGATCGGGGCGTGCCGCAGCACCAGCCACATGGTCTGGTCGCCGAAGTCGATCTGGGCGCGCGCGCCCGGCCCGGCCCCCTCGACCGCCAGCACCCGGCCCAGGCCGTAGCGCTGGTGGTTGACCCGGTCGCCCGCCGCGACCTTCGGCACCTGCTTCAGGTCGCTCGCCGTGGCCAGCCGGGACGCGTCCACGCCGATGCGCTCGGCCAGGCGCTGCGCCCGCGGCGTGTTGCCCGCGAACGACGACGACGGGCCGCCCGCCCGGCCGCCCACGCCGCCGCGGCCCGACCAGGACGTGTACGAGCCCTCGGTGCGCTCCCAGCGCACCAGCTCGCCCGGCAGCTCGTCGGTGAAGCGCGACGGCGGGTTGTACTGCGGGGCGCCCCACGCCGACCGGGTGACCGCCCGGGACAGGTAGAGCCGCTGCCGCGCCCGGGTGATGCCCACGTACGCGAGCCGCCGCTCCTCCTCCAGCTCCTTGTTGTCGCCCAGCGCCCGCATGTGCGGGAAGACGCCGTCCTCCAGGCCGGTCAGGAAGACGACCGGGAACTCCAGGCCCTTCGCCGTGTGCAGGGTCATCAGCGTGACCACGCCGGAGTGCTCCGGGTCGTCGGACGGGATCTGGTCGGCGTCGGCGACCAGCGCCACCTGCTCCAGGAACCCGGCCAGGGTGGCGGTCTCGTCGCCGCCCTCGATGCGCTCCGTGTACTCGCGGGCGACGCTCACCAGCTCCTGCAGGTTCTCGACCCGGCCGGCGTCCTGCGGGTCGATGCTCTCCTCCAGCTCGGCCAGGTAGCCCGAGCGCTGCAGCGCCGCCTCCAGGACGGCCTCCGGCGGCGACGTGCGGGCCACCTCGCGCAGGTCCTCCAGCAGCGCCACGAAGTCGCCGATGGCGTTCACGGCGCGGGTGGAGATGCCCGGGGCGTCGGCGGCCCGGCGCAGCGCGGCGCCGAAGCTGATGCGCTCGCGCGACGACAGCGCCTCGACGCACGCCTCCGCGCGGTCGCCGATGCCGCGCCGCGGCGTGTTGAGCACCCGGCGGATGCTGACCGTGTCGTCGTCGTTGACCACCGCGCGCAGGTAGGCGAGCAGGTCGCGGACCTCCTTGCGCTCGTAGAAGCGCACCCCGCCGACCACCTTGTACGGCAGCCCGACCCGGATGAACACCTCCTCGAACACGCGGGACTGGTTGTTCGTGCGGTAGAACACCGCCACGTCGCCGTAGCGCACGTCGTGGTTGTCGTGCAGCCGGTCGATCTCGCGGGCCACCCAGTCGGCCTCGGCGTGCTCGGTGTCGGCCACGTAGCCGACGATCTGCTCGCCGGCGCCCTGGTCGCTCCACAGCCGCTTGGGCTTGCGCGACGAGTTGCGGTCGATGACGGCGTTCGCCGCGGTGAGGATGGTCTGGGTGGAGCGGTAGTTCTGCTCCAGCAGGATCGTGCGGGCGCTCGGGTAGTCGCGCTCGAACTCGAGGATGTTGCGGATCGTGGCGCCGCGGAACGCGTAGATCGACTGGTCGGCGTCGCCGACGACGCACAGCTCGCCGGGCGGCACCTCGGCCGAGGTGTCGGTGCCGACCAGCTCGCGGATCAGCACGTACTGCGCGTGGTTGGTGTCCTGGTACTCGTCGACCAGCACGTGCCGGAACCGCCGCCGGTAGGACTCCGCGACGTGCGGGTGCGACTGGAACAGGTGGACGGTCGCCATGATGATGTCGTCGAAGTCGAGCGCGTGCGCCTCCTTGAGGCGGCGCTGGTAGAGCGTGTACGCCTCGGCGATGGCGCGCTCGTTCGGCCCGGACGCCCGCCCGGCGAACTCGTCGGGGTCGACCAGCTCGTTCTTCAGGTTCGACACCTGGGCGGCCAGGCCGCGCGCCGTGTAGCGCTTCGGGTCGAGGTCGAGCTCGCGGGCCACCAGCTGCATCAGCCGGCGCGAGTCGTCGGCGTCGTAGATGGAGAACGTGGACTTCAGCCCGGCGTGCTCGTGCTCGGCGCGCAGGATGCGCACGCACGCCGAGTGGAACGTGGACACCCACATCAGCCGGGCGCGCGGGCCGACCAGGTGGGCGACGCGCTCCTTCATCTCGCCCGCGGCCTTGTTGGTGAACGTGATCGCGATGATCTCGCCCGGGTGCACGTCGCGCGCGGCCAGCAGGTAGGCGATGCGGTGGGTCAGCACCCGCGTCTTGCCGGAGCCGGCGCCCGCCACGATGAGCAGCGGCGAACCGGCGTGCTCGACCGCGTCGCGCTGCGGGCCGTTGAGGCCCTCGACGAGGGACCGGGGGTCGAGCCGGGGACGCTGCGGGCGCGCGGGGGCCGGCTCGGGCGCTGGGGATTCGAAGAGTGACTGCATCGCGGGTGCGAGTCTATGCCGGGGGTCCGACATCGTCCCGCGACGCCCGTTCGCAATCAATCTGTCACCCCGGTCCGGTGGCGGTCTTCGTGGGCGAGGCGGAAACATGAGGTCGACTCCACCCTCGTCACCTCGGGAGACCGACCATGGACCACAGCCGCCGCCGAACCGGCTGGGCAGTGCTGCGCCATTCCGCCGTACCCGCTCTCGCGCTCGCCGTCGTCGCCACCCTGCCGGCGGCCGCGCCCCGCGAGGATCCGGCCGCACCGGCCGCCGCCGACCCGCTGGCGCCCGTGAGCGTCAGCTACGGCGAGCCGACCGGCCCGGTCGCCACGGGCACGTTCTTCAGCTACAACGACTTCCACGGCGCGATCGACCCGCCCGCCGGCAGCGGCGCGGTCGTCAACGGCGTCCCCGCGGGCGGCGTGGAATACCTCGCCACCTGGCTCAAGCGCCTGCGCGCCGAGGCGGCGACCGCCGGCCGCGACACGATGACCGTCGGCGCCGGCGACCTCATCGGCGCGTCGCCGCTGGTCAGCGCCGCCTTCCACGACGAGCCCACGATCGAGCTGATGGACGAGATCGGGCTGGAGGTCAGCTCGGTCGGCAACCACGAGTTCGACGAGGGCGTCGACGAGCTGATCCGCCTCACCCGCGGCGGCTGCCACCCGACCGACGGCTGCCAGGACGGCGACGGCTTCGGCGGCGCCGACTTCACCTACCTCGCCGCCAACACCATCTCCAAGAAGACGAAGCTGCCGATCCTGCCCCCGATCGACATCCGCTTCCTCGACGGCGAGCCCGTCGGCTTCGTCGGCCTCACCCTGGAGGGCACGCCCGCCATCGTGAACCCGGCCGGCATCCGCGACGTCACGTTCACCGACGAGGTGCAGACGGCGAACCGGTGGAGCAACCTGCTCAAGCTCCTCGGCGTCAAGGCGCAGGTGCTGCTCATCCACGAGGGCGGCCAGCAGTCGCCGCCGCCCGTCACCCCCGGCGTCAGCGACTGCGCCAACTTCTCCGGCCCGATCGTGCCGATCGTCCAGGGCATCAACCCCGAGTTCGGTCTCGTCGTCACCGGCCACACGCACCGCTTCTACTCGTGCGAGCTGCCCAACCGCTCCGGCGTCTCCGCCGTCACCAGCGCCGGCAACAACGGCCAGCTCATCACCCGCTCCGAGGTGAGCATCGACCGGCGCACCAACCGGTTCGTCGACATCGACGCCACCAACGTCGTCGTCGAGAACGGCGTGCCGGACGGCAACGGCGGCTGGGTCCGCGAGGGCAACGGCTGGGCGAAGAACCCCGCCCTGGTCGACGCGAACGCCAAGGCGGTCGCCGACAAGTACCGCGCGGCCGTCGCCCCGATCGCCAACCGGGTCGTCGGCTCGATCAGCGCCAGCATCACCCGGGCCGCGAACGCCGCGGGCGAGTCCGCCCTCGGCGACGTCATCGCCGACGCCCAGCTGGCCTACACCGCCGGCGCCGGCGCCCAGATCGCCCTCATGAACCCGGGCGGCATCCGCGCCGACCTGACCGCCACCGGCAGCCCCGACGACGTCACCTACGGCGAGGCGTTCACCGTGCAGCCGTTCAACAACCTGGTGGTGACGCAGACGTTCACCGGGGAGCAGCTGAAGGACGTGCTGGAGCAGCAGTTCGTCGGCTTCGACGGCCAGGGCCGGCAGGCCATCCTGCAGGTGTCGGGCGGCTTCGCGTACACGTACAGCGCGTCGGCGGCGCCCGGCGCCAAGGTGTCCGCGATGACCCTGAACGGCGCGCCGATCGACCCGGCCGCCACCTACCGGGTCACCACCAACGACTTCCTGGCCAACGGCGGCGACGGCTTCACCAACCTCACCGAGGGCGCCGACCGGGCCACGGCGCCCGGCTTCGACATCGACGCGCTCACCGCGTACCTCGCCGACGGCCCGGTGGAGCCCGGCCCGCAGAACCGCATCACGCTCGCCCCCTGACCGGATTTCCTTGCGCCGCACCTGCGGCGGGGGCATACTCACCTGCGTGACTGGCCAGACGCACCGATTTTTCTACGGCACCGGGAGTCCGGCTGCCGTAGGCGTCTGAACTACAGACCTACCGATGCCCCGGGCTCCTCGAGCCCGGGGCATCGCGCTGTCCGGGCCGGGGCGTCCGGGCCACCTGCACCCGAGGAGCAGACCATGGCCACCGACGTGGCGGAACAGCCCACCGGCGCGGAGAACGCCGACGCCGTCGACGCGATCCGCGGCATCCGCGAACGCATCGACGAGATCGACCGCACGATCATCGACCTGTGGCTGGAGCGTTCCCGCCTGTCGCAGGAGGTGGGCCGCACCCGGATGGCGTCCGGCGGCACCCGGCTCGTGCTGAGCCGCGAGCGGGAGATCGTCGAGCGGTTCCGCGAGGCCCTCGGCGCCGACGGCACCCAGCTCGCGCTGCTCATCCTCCGGGCAGGCCGCGGGCCGCTGTAGGGGGCTCGCGCCCCGCCACAGCGGCCCGTGGGTGGAACGGATCGCCTACTCGACGGCCGAGATCACGTCGCGGACCTCCGCGAAGTGACAGGCGCTCGGGTGCGGCGAGTTCGGCCGCGGCTCCAGCAGCGGCTCCTGCTCGGCGCAGATCGACTGCGCCTTCCAGCACCGCGTGCGGAACCGGCAGCCCGACGGCGGGTTCGCCGGCGACGGCACGTCGCCCTCCAGCACGATCTGGTCGCGCAGCCCGCGCAGCGTCGGGTCCGGCACCGGCACGGCCGAGAGCAGGGCCTGCGTATACGGGTGCGTCGGCTTCTCGTAGATCTCCTCGTCGTTGCCGATCTCCACAATTTTGCCGAGGTACATCACGGCGACCCGGTCGGAGATGTGCCGCACCACCGACAGGTCGTGCGCGATGAAGATGTACGACAGCCCCAGCTCGTCCTGCAGCGCCCCGAGCAGGTTGATGACCTGCGCCTGGATCGACACGTCCAGCGCCGACACCGGCTCGTCGCAGACGATGATCTCCGGCCGCAGCGCCAGCGCCCGGGCGATGCCGATGCGCTGCCGCTGACCGCCCGAGAACTGGTGCGGGTACCGGTTGATGTGCTCCGGGTTGAGGCCCACCGTGTCCAGCAGGTCCTGCACCTTGCGCTGCCGGTCGCCCTTCGGCGCGACGTCCGGGTGGATCTCGAACGGCTCGCCGATGATGTCGCCGACCGTCATGCGCGGGTTCAGCGACGTGTACGGGTCCTGCAGCACCATCTGGATGTTGCGCCGGGCCCGGCGCAGCTCGCCGCCCTTGAGCGTCACCATGTTCTGGTTGCGCACGTTGATCGCGCCGGACGTCGGCTTCTCCAGGCCCACCAGCAGCTTGGCGAGGGTCGACTTGCCGCAGCCGGACTCGCCGACCACGCCGAGCGTCTCGCCGCGGCGCAGCTCGATGTTCACCCCGTCGACGGCGCGCACGGCGCCGACCTGGGTCTGGAAGACGATGCCCTGGGTGATCGGGAAGTGCTTCACCAGGTCCTTGGTCTCGAGCACGATGTCGCTCACGAGCTCACGACCTCCTCCCAGAAGTGGCACCGGGCGGTGCGGTCGGCGGCGACGGTGTACGGCGGCGGGGGCGGATCCTGCCGGCAGACGTCCCGGGCGTAGCCGCACCGGGGGTTGAAGGGGCAGCCCGGCGGGATGTTCGTCAGCGCGGGCGGCAGGCCCTTGATGACGCTGAGCTGCTGGCCCTTCATGTCGAGCCGCGGGATGCTCTCGAGCAGCGCCTTGGCGTACGGGTGCGCCGGCCGGCTGTAGATGTCGTAGACCGGCGCCTCCTCCACCACCTTGCCCGCGTACATGACCGAGATGCGGTCCGCCACGTCGGCGACCACGCCCATGTCGTGGGTGATGAGGATGAGGCCCATGTTGCGCTGCTGCTGCAGCTCCGCCAGCAGGCCCATGATCTGCGCCTGGACGGTGACGTCCAGGGCGGTCGTGGGCTCGTCGGCGATGAGCACCTCCGGGTCGAGCGCCAGCGCCATGGCGATCATGACGCGCTGGCGCATGCCGCCGGAGAACTGGTGCGGGAAGTCGTTCACCCGCGACGCCGCCGCCGGGATCTTCACCTGGTCGAGCAGCTCGATCGACCGCTTCTTCGCGTCCGCGCGGGACATGCCGCGGTGCATCCGGAACAGCTCGCCGAGCTGGAACCCGACCGTGAAGACCGGGTTCAGCGCCGACAGGGCGTCCTGGAAGATCATCGCGATCTGGTTGGCGCGCACCCGCCGGCGCTCGTTCTCCGGCAGTTTGAGCACGTCGACGCCGCGGTAGCGGACCTCGCCCCGGGTGATGAACCCGGGCGGGCTGTCGAGGATGCCCATGATGGCCTGCGCCGTCACCGACTTGCCGCAGCCGGACTCGCCCAGGATCGCGAGGGTCTCGCGGGGGGCCAGCCGGAAGTTCGCCCCGTTGACGGCCTTGGCGACGCCGTACTGGGTGCGGAACTCGACGTGCAGGTCGGTGACCTCGAGCAGGGGGGCGTTGGGGTCGACGCCGGGTACGGCCTCGAACTCAGCCTTGATGTCGGTCATGACGGGGTCACCGCAGCTTCGGGTCGAAGGCGTCGCGAATCGCGTCGCCGAGCATGATGAACGCGAGCACGGTCACGGCCAGGAAGACGGACGGCCAGACCAGCGGGGCGGCGGCGGTGCGCACGTACGGCGACGCCTCCGCGATGGAGATGCCCCACGAGATGGCGTTGCCCTTCAGCCCGACGCCGAGGAACGACAGCGTCGCCTCGCTGGCGATGTTGATGCCGAGCAGGATCGTCAGCACCACCACGAACGGCGCCGCCGAGTTCGGCAGGATGTGCCGCAGCATCAGCCGGCCGGGGCCCGCGCCGAGCATCCGCGCCGCCGCCACGTAGTCCTGGTTCTTCGCCGAGATCACCGACGAGCGCATGATGCGCGCCGCGGTGGTCCAGCCCAGCACGCCGAGCGTCACGGTGACCGCCCAGACCCCGTTGTTCTGCGGGTCGGCCGACAGGCGCTTCGCCAGCACGATCGCGGCCAGCAGGAACGGGATGCCGAGCACGACGTCGATGAACCGGGACAGGATCGCGTCGACCCAGCGGCCGAAGTAGCCGGACGACATGCCGATGACCAGGGCGATCAGCCCCGACAGCAGCGTCGCGACCACGGCGATCTGGATCGAGGCGCGCGCCCCGTGGATCGTCCGGGCGAACGTGTCGCAACCCTGGAAGTTGTACCCGAAGTACGCGCTGCCGCTCGGCCCGTCGTACTGCCGCGACAGCGCGCAGGACCGCGGGTCCGCCGAGGTGAACAGCGTCGGCCAGATCGCCATCAGCAGGATGATCAGCACCAGGACGGACGCCGCCCAGAAGATCCAGTTGCGCCGCAGGTCGCGCCACGCGTCGCCGGCGAGACTGCGGGGCTTGTCGGTCTTGAGCGGACCGCCCGGATCGGTCGGGACGTCGGTGTTCGGCGCCTCGCTGGAGGTGATGACGGAGGGGTCACTCATAGCGGATCCTCGGGTCCAGGGCGGCGTACAGGAGGTCGACGATCAGGTTCGACACCAGGAAGACGATCGTCAGGATGCTGACGAAGCCCACGACGAGCGGGCCGTCCTCCGTGCGGATCCCCCGGAACAGGTTGAACCCGACCCCCGGGATGTTGAACACGCCCTCGGTGACGATCGCGCCCGACATCAGGCCGCCGAGATCGACGCCGATGAGGGTGACCACCGGGATGAGCGAGTTGCGCAACACGTGGACGCCGATGACGCGCCGACGGGACAGGCCCTTGGCGCGGGCGGTGCGCACGTAGTCGGACCGCAGGTTCTCCGCGACCGACGCCCGGGTGACCCGGAGTTCGGTGGCGACCACCAGGCTGCCCAGCACGATCGCCGGTAGCAGCAGTTGGAAGAAGGTCGCGTCGCGTCCGGCCGTGGCCGGGAACCACTGGAACTTGATGCCGAAGATCAGCTGCGCGAGCGGTGCGAGCACCACGATCGGCAGCGCCAGCAGGACCAGCGTGAAGACCAGCGTGCTGGTGTCGAACGGGCCGCCCCGGCGGATGCCGGAGATGACGCCGGTCGTGACGGCGAACGTCGCGCCGATCACGATCGCCATGAGGGCCAGCTTGATCGTGACGGGCCAGGCGTCGGCCATCATGTCGCCGATCTGCCGGCCGGTCAGCGACCGGCCGAAGTCGCCCGTCAGCAGGCCCTGCATGTAGTAGCCGTACTGGACGATGAAGGGTTCGTTGAGGTGGTAGAGCTCGGTCAGTGCCTGCCGCTGGTTCTCGGGCAGGGGTCGCTCGCCGGCCAGGGCCTGAAGGGGGTCGTCCTGGTTGGCGAACATCAGCGCGTACACGATGAAGGTGGCCCCGAAGAACGTCAGGACCATCTGGAGTAGGCGCCGCACGAAATAGCGGAACATTCGGTTCGGCCTCATCCGCGGAAGAAGCGTCGCACGCCTTGTGGGCCTGCGACTACGTCGGGGGAAACGGCAGTGGCGTCACGGTTTCACAAAACCCGTGACGCCACCACCGCTCAAGCGGGTCTAGCTCAGGACGCGACTTCGATCTTGAAGATGTCCACGCGGGCCTGCGCGTCGACCACGACGTTCGTGACCTTCTGCGAGTGGCCGAACACGTTCTGACCGTGCCGCAGCGGGATGACCGGCATCTCCGCGGCGAGGATGTCCTCGGCCTGCTGCCACTTCTGGATGGCCTCCTCCGGCGTACCGGCGGCCGAACCCTCGGCGACGAGCTTGTCGAACTCCTTGTTGCTGTAGCCGTAGTAGTTCGACGAGCCGTTGGTGCCGTACAGCGGGCCCAGGTAGTTCTCCATGAGCGGGTAGTCCATGATCCAGCCGAGGCGGATCAGACCCACCGGCTCCTTCTTCTCGACCTTGGTGAGCAGGTCGGCGAACTTGGGCTCGCCCACGCCGGTGCACTTGATGCCGAGGTTGGCGATCAGCTGGTTGCACATCGCGTCGACCCAGGCCTTGTGGCCACCGTCGGCGTTGTACGTGATCTTGATCTCGGCGGGACCGCCGGCCTTGGTGTACATGTCCTTCGCCGCCGCGGCGTTGAAGGTGCACGCCTCACCGCACGAGTTGTCGCGGTAGCCCGCCACCACCGGGGAGACGAACGACGTCGCCGGGGTCTGCGAACCGAGGAAGATCTGGTCGGTCATCTCCTGGCGGTTCGTCGCCATGGAGATGGCCTTGCGCACCTCGACCTTGGAGAACTCGGGCTGGAACGTCGGGAAGCCCACGAAGGCGAACGACGAGCTCGGGCTCTTCTTGAAGCGGTCACCCAGGTCGGCCGGGGCGGTGCCCAGGCTCTCGATCGGGATCTGCGTCTGGACGTCGACGTTGCCCGCCACCAGGTCGGCGTACTCAGCCTTCTGGTCCTGGTAGATCTTGTAGGTGATGCCGTCGACCTTGACCGGGTCGCCCTTGAACTCGGCGAACTTCTCGACCACGATCTGCGAGTCGTGCTCCCACTTGCCCTTCATCTTGAAGGGGCCGTTGCCGATGGGGGCCTCCTCGAAGCCCTCGGCGAGGACGCCGGGCGAGGAGAACGCCGCGTTGGGCAGCGGGTAGAAGGTGGTGTAGCCCATGACGGACTCCCAGCCGGAGAACGGCGCCGAGAGGGTCACGGTGAAGGTCGTGTCGTCGACCTTCTTCAGACCGCTGAGGGTCTTGGCCTTGGGCTCCGGGGCCTCCTGCGGACCGTCCTCGTCCGGGTCGGTCGACTGCAGGTCGGCGTAGCCCTCGATGCGCTCGAAGAAGTACGCGCCGCCGTTGCCGTTCGGGCCGTACGCGCCGTGGTTCCACGCGTTGATGTAGCTGTCGGCGGTGACCGGCTCGCCGTTGTGGAACGTGAAGCCCGGCTTGAGCTTGACGGTCCACACCTTGTTGTCCGGGGACTCGATGGACTCCGCCGCCACCAGGAACGGGTTGTTCTGCGCGTCGAAGTTCACCAGCGGGTAGTACAGGGCGGCCAGCACCTGCGCACCGCTGGACTCCGTCGTGTTCGACGGCAGCAGGTGCTGCGGCTCGCCGATACCGATGATGACGGTGTTCGACGTGGCTTCGGGCTCATCGGAGCCTCCGCCGCTGCAGCCTGCGACAAACAAAGCGATGGCGGTCGCACCGACCGCCATCTTCAATGGGCTTTTCCCAAGCACGGGAGTGCCTCCTCAAGACGCTCACGAGGGGGTGTGTGAGTGAATGTCACTGTGACACCGCCGAGCCGGTGGCGTACAGGTGCCGTTATCAAGCCGATACTAGCCCGGGATCTGCCCGCCGCAGACCGAAGATCCTTTTTTCGGTGTCCGACCGCCCCCTTGACCTGCCACTCCTTGGTGATCTTCGCGCCCGGAACCGGCGTTCAAGGTCACTTCTGCCGGATGTGATCCGTCCGTTCGGCCAGCCGTGGGTGACGAAGCGGCCCCGGTGCGTGTACGCACCGGGGCCGGATCGTTGCCGGGCGGGCCGGCGTCAGGTCGGTCAGGCGGTGAAGCGGACCTTCCGGCGCCGCACCACGATCAGCGCCGCGACACCCGCGGCGAGCAGCAGCACGCCGCCGATGATGGCGCCGTACAGCGAGGCGCCGGTCTGCGGCAGCTCGCCGCCGTCGCCGCCGCCCTCACCCGGCACGCTGGGCGACGGGGCGGGGGTGGACGGGGCCGGCGAGGTCACCGACGGGCTCGGCGACGGGCTGGTCACCGACGGGGTCGGGCTGGGGGTGGTCTCCGGCTTCGGGGTGAACGCGGCCTTGGCGCCCGCGGTCAGCTCCTCGCCGATCTGGCCGGCCAGGATGAGCTTCTGCCGCTTGGCCTGCTTGCCGCCCTTGAACAGGAAGACCCGGCCGGTCGAGTGGGACGCCTGGGCCTTGGCCGCCACGGTGACCTCGCCGGGCGTGTCCCGGGTCAGCCAGAACTGGCCGCCGTTGGTCACCGAGGTGACCGGGTCGCCCGCGGCGTCGACGGCGGTGCCGCCGGTGACGGTCAGCGGGATGTCACCGCTGGGGCCGGTGACGGTGAACGGGCCGGCCTTCTGTCCCGCCTCGACCGACGCGGCGGACGCCGGGTCGATCTTCAGCTCGGTCTTCGGCTCGGGCTGGTCGGTGGCGTTGGTCTTCAGGAAGCCGTAGACCTTGGCGACGAGCCGGTACTCGTTCTGCCGCAGCCGCCCTTCGCCCTCCCGGCCGTTGCCCGCGAGGTTCGCGTCGTCGCTGAAGTGCCACACCGTGACCTGGGTGGCGAGGTACAGCAGCTCCTTGACGCGCTTCGCGCCCAGCTGCTCGCCCTCGGTCGTCGCGCCGGCGTCCGCGAGGAGCTTGGCGTTGTCGTCGGCCCCCTGGTAGCCGTGCAGCAGCACCCACTGGACCTTGGCGAGGTTCTTGACCTCGGCCTCCGACCAGGTGCCCTCCTCGTAGTCCTTGCCGAGGGCGACCGGGTGGTGCAGGTCGATGCAGTAGGTGACCGCCCGCTCGTTGCCGAGCTTGAGCCACATCGGGTGGATCTGGGTGTAGCCGATCCGGTTGTCGCCGGCCTTCTCCAGCCGGACCTGCCCGTAGGACTTGCCGCCCTCCGGAACCGCGACGACCGGGTCCGCGAGGGCCGGCGTGGCGCCGACCAGACCGATCACGACGCCGGCCAGGACCGCCATCCCGGCACGCCGCAGACCGGCGGACTTTCCTCCCCTGAACACGCTTGTCTTTCCCTCTCCCCAGAGACGCATCGCGCACAGCGAAGCGCGCGATGACATGGACGTGCGTCATCGCGGGGCAGAGGAATGAAGGGTAGAGAGCCCGCTCGCGATCGACGCGACCGGGCATTTTTAGCAGCACAGGTGAGCGCTTGTCACGCCCCAGAAACCACAGGAGTCACACGGGCCCCAGCCCGAATCGCATCGAGCTGCGTGAAAGGGCAGGTCAGACGAGTCGCCGATCCGCGGCCCACCGGGACAATTCGTACCGATTAGACATCTGAAGTTTCCGGAGGACATTCGACACATGGGTCTCGACCGTCTTGATCGAGATGAACAGTTCCCGGGCGATCTCCTTGTACGCGTATCCGCGCGCCAGCAGCCGCAGCACCTCGCGCTCCCGGTTGGTGAGCTGGTCCAGCTCCGGGTCGGCCACCGGCACGTCCGGGCGGGCGGCGAACGCGTCCAGCACGAACCCGGCCAGCCGGGGGCTGAACACCGCGTCGCCGTCGGCCACCCGGCGGATCGCCGCGGCCAGCTCGTCCGGCGAGATGGTCTTCGTGACGTAGCCGCGCGCGCCGGCCCGGATCAGCCCGATCACGTCCTCGGCGGCGTCCGACACCGACAGCGCCAGGAACTTCACGTCGGGGTGGGTGCGCCGCATCGACTCCAGCACGGCCCGGCCGCCGCCGTCGGGCATGTGCACGTCCAGCAGGACGACGTCGGGCAGGGCGGCGGCGATCCGGCTCACCGCCTCGGCGACGGTGCTGGCCTCGCCGACCACGTCGACGTGCCGGCCCAGCTCGGCGCGGACCCCCGCGCGGAACATGGCGTGGTCGTCCACCAGGAACACCCGCAGGGTGCGGGGGGCTTCGCCGGTCGTGGAGTCGGTCATCGCGCGCCGTCCTTCCCGGCCCCGACGCTCTCGCGCGCGACCGCCATCATGAGCCGGACCTCGGTGCCCTCGCCCGGGGTGCTGCGGATCTCGGCGCGACCGCCGTGCCGCTGCATCCGGCCGATGATCGAGCCGCGTACACCGTGCCGGTGGTCGTCGATCGTGTCCGGGTCGAACCCGGCGCCGCGGTCGCGGACGAAGACGCTCAGCTGCTCGTCCTCCACCTCAGCGTAGAGGGACACCGTCTGCACCCCGGCGTGGCGGGCGGCGTTCACCAGCGCCTCGCGGGCCGCGGCGACGAGCGCGACGACCTTGTCGCCGGTCTCCGCGTCGCCCACGACGACCGTCTCGACGGTGATGCCGTACATGTCCTCCACCTCGGCGGCCACGTGCTCCAGCGCGGCGCCGAAGCGCTCCGTGGGCGACGCGGTCGGCCGGTACAGCCAGTTGCGCAGGGTGCGCTCCTGGCCGCGGGCGAGCCGCTGCACCGTCTTGACGTCGGCGGCGTTGCGCTGGATGAGGGCCAGGGTGTGCAGCACCTCGTCGTGCACCATCGCGGCGATCTCGGCGCGCTCCTGCTCGCGGATGCGGCCCTCGCGCTCGGTGCGCAGCTGGCTGAACATGCGCCACAGCACCGGGGCGGCCACCACGGCGACGCCGACCAGGCCGATGAGCGCGAAGATGACGCCGTTGAGGACGGCGGCCGAGTCGCCGCTCGGGGCGTACACGGCCACGACGCCGATGATGCCGACGCTGACCAGGATGCCGCCGCCGATGAAGCGCAGCAGGAACGTGCGCCGGTCGTTCTCCGCCACCACCGCGCCCAGCCACGGCACCTGCGGGACGGTCTCGCTCCACTGCTGGCGGCGGGCCGGGTCGGACTGGTGCCAGATGACGCCCGCGCCGACCGCGATCACCGCGACGAGCCAGCCGGCGGTGCCGGCCACCGAGCCGGAGCCCAGCAGCACCTGCACCAGGATCGCGCCGAGGCCGATCGCCACGAACGGCAGCAGCTCGGCGAGGTCGCGGCGGCGCGGCGGGCCGGCGGCCGGGCCGGCGCCGGGGTGCTGGGCGGGCAGCACCGCCCAGAACGCGGAGTAGAGGAGCAGCCCGAGGCCGTTGAAGCCGAGCAGCACCACGAACGCCACCCGGATCGCGACCACCGGCACGCCCAGGTGGAGCGCGAGCCCGGACGCGACGCCGGCGACGTACCGGTGGTCGCGCACCCGGTGCAGGCGGCGGGGCTGGGTGTCGATGCTGATGGCGGGCTCCTTCCGTGACCGTTCGATCGTCACACGCCGGGGGGCCCGCGGACCACGGGGACGTCCCCGATCGGCGCGGACCGCCGATATCAGGGTTGCGTCAGGGTCGCCGCCTGAGGTCCGTCGGGTCGCCCGGCGGTCAGGATCGAGGCATGACGGACAACCCTGCCGAGTCCCGCGGACCGGCCGCCGCTCCCCCGCCGGCTGACGACCCGGCGGACTCGTCCGGCTTCCCGCCGCCCCCGCCCCCGCCGCCGCAGCCCGGCCCGCCGCCCCCGCCGCCCCCGCCGGGACCGGCCGGCCCGCTCGGCCCGCCGCCGGGCCCGCCCCCCGGCCCGGCCGGTCCGCCGCCGCCGGGCGCCGGCCCCACCTTCGACAGCGGGTACGCGCACAAGGGCGGCCCCACCGGCGGCCCCACCGGCGGCCCGTTCGGCCCCGGCGGACCGTTCGCGGGCTGGGGCGGCGCCACCGGCTTCGCCCGCGAGCAGCTGATCCGCCCGAACCAGGGCCGCTACGTCGCCGGCGTCTGCGCCGCGATCGGCCGCGCCACCAACACCGACCCGGTGCTGTGGCGGGTCATCCTGGCCGTCCTCGGCTTCTTCGGCGGCACCGGCGTCCTGCTCTACCTGGTCGGCTGGCTGTTCATCCCGGCCGAGGGCGACAGCGCGTCGCCGGCCGAGTCGCTGCTCGGCAAGGGCCGCTCCCGGATGCAGCCGGTCGTGGTGGTGCTGCTCGGCGTGCTGACCGCGATGACGTTCGCGTTCATCGTCCGCGACGGCTTCCGGGCCGCGCTGCTCGCCGGGGCGATCCTGGTGGGCGCCGCGTTCCTGCTGCGCCGCAACGCCAACGCGCAGGCGGGCGTCCCCGCCGGCACGGCCGCCGGGTTCGGCCCGCCGCCGCCCGCCGCGCCGCCGGTCGCGGACCCGGCCGCCCCCGCCGCCCCCGGCGCTTTCCCGGCCGGCGACCCGGGCGCACCGCCGCCCCCGCCGCCGGCGTTCACCGCGGCCACGGCCGCCGCGGCCGCCGGGCACCGGCCCGGGGTGACCGAGCCCGTGGACCCGTACCGCGACGCCGCCGAGCCGCCGACGGCCCCGCTGCCGCCCGTGCCGCCCGTGCCGCCCGTGCCGCCCATGCCGCCCGCGCCGCCCACGGGCCCGCTGCCGCCCGGGCCGCCGCCGCCCGGGGCCACCGGGTACCGGCCCCCGTTCGCCCCGCACGGCCCGTACGCGGGGGCGCAGGGGGGCTACCCGCCCGGGCCCGCCGCGCCGCCCCCGCCGCTGCGGCCCACCAGGCCGCCGAAGCCGCCGAAGGAGCGCTCGGTGCTGGGCCGGCTCACGTTCTTCGTGGCCGTCATGGCGATCGGCGCGCTCGTCGCCGTCGACGTCAGCGGCGCGGCCGCCGTGCCGGTCGCCGGCTACCTCGCGGCGGTGCTGTTCGTGGTCGGCGCCGGGCTGCTGGTGGGCGCCTGGTTCGGCCGGGCCCGCGGGCTCATCGCGCTCGGCATCGTCCTGTCCGTGCTGATGATCCCGGCGACGCTCGCCGAGTCGTGGCGCGGCCTGCGCGGCGGCACCATCACCTGGACCCCGCAGGACCAGGCCAGCGTGGCCGACCGGTACTCGTACCCGTTCGGGACGGCGACCCTCGACCTGCGCTCCGTGCCGTTCGCGACGGGCCAGCAGTTGGAGATCGCCGCGGAGATGCACCTCGGCAAGCTGATCGTGCGGGTGCCGCCGAACGTCGACGTCACCGCGAGCGTCGACATGGACGCCGGCGACGCGCAGGTGTTCGGCCAGCGGTGGAAGTTCGGCGACACCCGCAGCGTCAGCGAGATCATCGACAACGGCGGGGACGGTCCGGGCGGCGGCGCCCTGCGCCTCAACCTGTCCCTGAACGCCGGCAACGTGGAGGTGACCCGATGAGGCCGCACCGCACCGACGGGGTGTCCCTGAGCTTCGGCCTGATCTTCCTGGCCGTGGTGGCCTTCTGGGCCGTGACGCGGTTCGTGACGATCGACCTGCCCGCCGTGGGCTGGCTGGTCGCGGGCGGCCTGCTGCTGTTCGGCCTGGTCGGCCTGCTGAGCGCGCTGCGGTCCAGCCGGCGCGACGCGGTGCAGCCGCCCGTGCGGGCCGAGGCGGCGGTGGAGCCCGACCTGGGGCTGCCGCCGGAGATGCACGCCGACATCGTCCGCGAGCTGATGACGGACCCGCGGTCGCGGGTCGACGACGAGCCGGTGCCCGCCGATCGGGCCGCCGACCGGCGAGCCGACGGCGACGCGCGTCCCTGACCGCACGCACCGGGCCTTAAGCTGGCCGGTGGCGGACTCCCGCCACCGGCCGGCGCCGTTTCCTGGCCCGCACATTCTCCCGAGGAGCCCGGACGAGATGACACAGTTCCCGACGGACGGTTCCGTCCCGCTCGGCCCGCGCGCCGCGCGCACGCTCACCACCGAGCTGGCCCGGCACAACGACGCCCGCAACGCGCTGCTCGTCGGCGCCACGCCGGGCTCGGCGGTGCTGGCCGCCGCGGTCGAGGCGCTGCTGCCGGGCGACCGGCTCACCCTCGTGCCGGACGCCGGCACTGGCGTCGGTGACCTGCGCCGGCACGTCGCCGCCCAGGGCAGCTGGGTGGCCGAGCGGGTGCGCGTCGTCGAGTCGCTCGGCGAGGCCGACCCGGCCGACATCGTCGTGCTGGGCGAGGCCCTGGCCGGCACCGCCGACGAGGCGCGCGCCACGCTCGACGGCCTCACCAAGTACCTGACCGAGGGCGCCGTGCTGTCGGTCGCCACCGCCGCGGTGCCCGGGCTGGGCTCCGGCGCGGCCACCGAGCTGTTCCGGCAGGGCGCCATGTTCGGCGTCGGCACCGACCTGGTCGTGCGCAACGCCCCGCCCGTGCGGGTGCACCACCTGCGGTTCACGGCAGCCCCGGCCGCGGCGGCGGAGAACCTGTCCCCCGCCCACCGGCCGTCGAGCGTGCGGCTGACCCCCGCCATGCACATCGACTCCAACGGCGTGGCCGCCGCCGGCATCACGCTCGGCCTGGCCGCGCTGGCCAAGGCGGTGCGCCCGAAGTCCCGGCTGTGGCTGGTCCCGGCCCTGCTGACCGCCCCGGTGGCCGCGTTCTTCCGCGACCCCGAGCGGGACGTCCCGATGGAGCCCGACGCGGTCGTGGCCGCCAGCGACGGCAAGGTGCTGTCCGTCGAGCGGCTGCGCGACGAGCGCTTCGGCGACGGCGAGTTCCTGCGGATCGCCGTGTTCCTGTCCGTGTTCGACGTGCACGTCAACCGCACCCCGGTCGCGGGCCGGGTCGCCGACCACTTCGTCGTCGACGGCGGCTACGTCAACGCCATGAAGCCGGGCGCGGAGCACAACGTCGCCGCGTACACCGTGCTGGACACCGCGCACGGCACCGTCGTCGTCGCCCAGCGCACCGGCCTGATCGCCCGCCGGATCGTGCAGCGCGCCCCCGTCGGCGCCCTGCTGGCCCGCGGTGAGCGCTTCGGGCTGATCCGGTTCGGCAGCCGCACCGACGTCTACCTGCCGGCCGACCGGGCCGAGGCGCTCGTCGCCCCCGGCGACAAGGTGGTCGGCGGCGCGTCGGTCATCGCCCGCTGGCTCTGACCCACCGGTTCCGCCGAGGCCGCGTCCCCAGCCGAGGGCGCGGCCTCGGCCGTTCCGCCCCCGCAAACGGGCGAGGCCGCGGCCCCCTGGTGACGGGGAACGCGGCCTCGGGCCGGACGACGGATCAGGCGGTGCGGCGGCTGCGCAGCCAGAGCACCGGGCCGCTGGCCAGGTACGCCGCGACGAGCAGCACGAAGGTCAGGCGCCAGTCGGCGAACGCGCCCACCAGCGGCACCAGCCACAGCCACGGCGGCATCTTCACCAGCCGGGCGAGCTTGGCGTACGGGAAGCTCGACACCATGGCGACGGCCAGCAGGGCGACCCCGCCGAGCAGCACCAGGCCGGGCACCGGCAGGCCGATGACGACCGACAGCGCGAGCACGGCGGCGGCCATGGTGGTGGGCACGCCGCAGAAGAAGCGGCCGTCCTTCGGCGAGACGTTGAAGCGGGCCAGGCGGATCATCGCGCAGGCGGCGACGAGGCCGCAGGCGACGGCGGCGGCGCCGGTGGGCACCGTGCCGGCCACCGACGCGTACACGACGACCGGCGCGGCCAGGCCGAACGAGCACATGTCGGCCAGCGAGTCCATCTGGGCGCCGAACGGGCTGGACACGCCCAGCTTGCGGGCGAGCGCGCCGTCGAGCCCGTCGAAGATCACGCAGGCGACGAGGAACGCGGCCGCGAGCCGGACGTCGCCGCGCATGGCCAGGAAGATGGCGAGCATGCCGAGGCCGAGGCTGGCCAGCGTGCACCCGTTGACGACGGCGAAGCTGACCCGCCGCGCCACGGTGTGCTCACCGGGCAGCAGGGACGGGCCCGACTCCTCGACGACGGCGCCAGGGGCGCGCAGCGCGGGCGGCGGCTCGATCGCGGGACCGACCAGGCGGCCCTCGATCGCCGGGCGCGGCGCGAGCAGTTCGGAACCCGTGTACAGCACCTCCGAGCGCACCGCCGTGGCGGCGCGGCCGGACTCGGTGCGGCGGCGGCCGACACGGACCGTGAGCGCCTGCCGGGCGATCGAGCCGGAGCGGCGCAGTCGGCCGGCCCAGCGACGACCACCGGGGCGGCTGTCCGTCGATCGCTGCCTGCGCCAAGGGGCTCTCGGCACTGCTCCTCCATCGCTGTCGCGCGGTACTGGCTGGATGTCGGCTGTCACGGATTGTGACGTCCGAGTTTGGGCGGGATATACCTTCGCACAGCGGGACGCTCTTGGCGAGACCCGGCGTGGTGGACCTTCAGATGTAGTGAACCGCGGGCGGGCCCGCTTTAATCCGGCGTTCGCGTCGGCGCCGGCGGCCTTCGACCTCAGCGTACCCGCGCCGATCCATGCGAATCACTGAACCGATGATCCGGCATGCCACCAGGGCACCGCCCAGTGCGCCGCGTCCGTCAGCGGGGTCTCCGCCAGCTCGTCCGCGGTGAACCAGCGCGCGTCCCGGGTCGATCCGCCGGCCGCTTCCGTCACCACTGGTTCTGTCGGCACGTCGACGACAACTCTGAACAGAACGCGGACCACGTGCCAATCGATCGGGTGACCCTCGGGGCCCACCGCGGCCGGGTCGTGGCGGTGCGCGGCGGCCAGCAGGCCGGTGACCCGGCCGAGCTGGCCGGCCTCCTCGTGCAGCTCGCGCAGCAGCCCGACCTCGGGGCGTTCGCCGTGGTCGGTGCCGCCGCCGGGCAGGTGCCACCGGCCGGCGCCGGGGTAGCCGGGCGCGATGAGGGTGAGCAGGATCCGGCCGGCCGGGTCGGTGACCAGCCCGTACGCCCCGAAGCGCTGGCCCCGGGCGACCGGGGGGACGGCGTGCGGCGTGGCGGCGGAGCCGGCGGCGCGCGGCCCGGGCTCGGCGGCACCGGGTTCGGCGGCCAGCTCGGCCGAGCTCGGCCAGGCGCCGGGCGGCCCGGCGACACCGGCGCCGATGACGTCGGCCGTGAACGGCAGCATCGGCAGGTCGGCCAGCTCGTCCGGCGCGAACCAGGCGGCCCGGTCGGTGGTGCCGTCCGGTTCGTCGGTGAGCGCGCCGCCCGTCACGGTCACCTCGTAGACCAGGCGGTCGGCGTGCTCGAGGGCCCCGGGCAGCCGGCACACGTCGGCGAGCGCCGCCATCAGCTGGCCGACCCCGACGGCCAGGCCGGTCTCCTCGCGGAACTCGCGCATGACGCCGTCGGCGGGCGCCTCGCCCTGGTCGAGGCCGCCGCCGGGCAGCGACCACCAGCCGGGGAACGCCGACCGCGCCGACCCGCGGGCGAGCAGCACCCGGCCGCCCGCGTCGCGGCAGACGCCGTAGACGCCGATCCGGCGGGTGCGCCGCAGGGTGGTCTCCGTGGTGTCAGCCATCGCGGCCGACCTTACGGCAGCCACCGGGACGCCCGATCATGCCGCGCCCGGCCGCGCGGCCGCGGTCGGCCTGGCCGCGGTCGCCCGAGGCGGCGCGGGCCGGGTCGGCGCGGCGGGCCGTGCCGGGGCGGTCAGAGCTTGGCCGCGTGCAGGGCCTCGGCCGTGACCTCGGTCAGCTCGTCGGGCTTGAGGGTGGCGAGGTCCTCGTGGGAGAACCAGCGGGCCTCCGACGTCGAGCCGCCCACGTCGCCGACGACGACCGGGGCCGGGTGGTCGACGGCCACCCGGTAGAAGGCGCGCACGCCGTGCCAGTCGATCGGGTAGCCCTCGGGGCCCAGCGAGGCCGCGTCCCGGTGGCTGGCGACGCCCAGCAGGTCGAGCAGGCGCCCGTGCTGGCCGGTCTCCTCGACCAGCTCGCGGATGAGCGCGGTGCCGGGCTGCTCGCCGTAGTCGGTGCCGCCGCCGGGCAGGTGCCAGCACCCGGCGCCGGGGTAGCCGGCCGCGACGCGGGTGAGCAGGACGCGCCCGGCCGGGTCGGTGGCGATGGCGTACGCGGCGAAGCGCTGGGCGCGGTGCAGGCCGTCCGGGCCCTCGTAGGCGTAGAAGGACGGGAAGTCGGGGACCTCCTCCGGCCGCAGGTCGGCGGAGGCGGCGGGGAGCCCGAGCGCGGCCGCGGTGAACGGCCGCAGGCGCAGCGTCTCCGCCTCGGCCAGGGTGTGCCAGCGGGCCAGGTCGGTGGGCTGACCGATGCGGTCGCACAGGGTGCCGCCGCGGACGGTCACCTCGTACACCAGGCGGTCGGTGTGGATGGTGACGCCGCGCTGCGGCAGCGAGCGCATGTCGGCGAGGACGTCGCGCAGCCCGGAGACGGCCACGGACAGGCCGGTCTCGGCGGCGGTCTCGCGGACCACGGTGTGGTTCGGGTCCTCGCCGTGGTCGACCGCGCCGCCCGGCAGGGACCAGACACCGGGGGTGCCGGACCGCGGGGAGGCGCGGACCAGAAGGACGCGGCCTTCGTCGTCGGTCGTCACGGCGTACGCCGCGATCCTGCGGAGGGGTTCCAGCGCGGGGGTCACAGGGCGGAAGTATGACCGGATTATGTTACCTCCAAGAATCGTCTGTCGGATTCCTGACAGGACGATGACGCCAAGTAACCGCTGTTCAGGGAGCATTTCCGCACTCAGGGCAGACGGTCAGTGACGGGGCGTGAGCGGAAGAGTCAGACGTTTGGGACACCCCCTGCGGGCCCCGATTCAGGGTCACGATCGGGGCGGCCACCGATGCCGGCCGGGGTCGCGACGGCGCACCGTGGAGGCATGACACAGCCCACCGCCCCGTACCGCCAGCTCCGCCGCCCCACCACCGACCGCATGATCGGCGGGGTGTGCAGCGGGCTGGGTCGCTACTTCACCGTGGACCCGACCCTCGTGCGCGTGCTGTTCGCCGTCGCCGCCGTGCTCACCGGCGGGCTGGCGCTGCTCGCGTACCCGGTGATGTGGTTCCTGATGCCCGAGGAGCCGGCCGACGCCCCCGCGTGGCCTACGGCCTGATCACTCCCACTCGATCGTGCCCGGGGGCTTGCTCGTCACGTCGAGCACCACGCGGTTGACCTCGGGCACCTCGTTGGTGATGCGCGTCGAGATCTTCGCGACCACGTCGTACGGCAGGCGCGACCAGTCGGCCGTCATGGCGTCCTCGCTGGAGACCGGGCGCAGCACCACGGGGTGCCCGTAGGTGCGGCCGTCGCCCTGCACGCCGACGCTGCGCACGTCCGCGAGCAGCACCACCGGGAACTGCCACACGTCGCCGTCCAGGCCGGCCGCCGTCAGCTCCTCGCGGGCGATCAGGTCGGCCGCGCGCAGCACGTCCAGGCGGTGCCGGTCGACCGCGCCGATGATGCGGATCGCCAGGCCCGGACCGGGGAACGGGTGCCGCTGGACGATCTCCGCCGGCAGGCCCAGCTCGGCGCCCAGCGCGCGCACCTCGTCCTTGAACAGCGTGCGCAGCGGCTCGACCAGCGAGAACTGCAGGTCGTCGGGGAGCCCGCCCACGTTGTGGTGGCTCTTGATGTTCGCGGTGCCGGTGCCGCCGCCGGACTCGACCACGTCCGGGTACAGCGTGCCCTGCACGAGGAACTCGACGTTGCGCTCGGCGTCGACCTCGCGGGCCGCCGCCTCGAAGACCCGGATGAACTCCCGGCCGATGATCTTGCGCTTCTGCTCCGGGTCCTCGACGCCCTTCAGCGCCCCCAGGAACCGCTCCTCCGCCTCTACCACCTTGAGCCGGATGCCCGTCGACGCCACGTAGTCCTTCTCGACCTGCTCGGCCTCGCCCGCGCGCAGCAGGCCGTGGTCGACGAAGACGCAGGTCAGCTGGTCGCCCACCGCCTTGTGCACCAGCGCCGCCGCCACCGCCGAGTCGACGCCGCCGGACAGCCCGCAGATCACCTGCTTGTCGCCGACCTGGGCGCGGATCGTCGCCACCTGGTCGTCGATGATGTTCGTCGGGGTCCAGGTCGGCTCGATGCCCGCGATGTCGTACAGGAACCGCTCCAGCATCGCCTGGCCCTGCGTCGTGTGCGCCACCTCGGGGTGGAACTGCACGCCCGCCCGGCGCGTGGCCGCGCTCTCGAACGCCGCCACCGGCGCGCCCGGCGACGCCGCCGTCACCGCGAAGCCCTCCGGGGCCGCCACCACGCTGTCGCCGTGCGACATCCACACCGGCAGGTCCGCGGGCAGGTCACGCAGCAGGGTGCCGCCGGCCGGGGTCAGCGGGGTACGCCCGTACTCCCGCGCGCCGGTGTGCGCCACCGTGCCGCCGAGCGCCTGGGCCATCGCCTGGAAGCCGTAGCAGATGCCGAAGACCGGGACGTCGCTGTCGAACAGGCCCGCGTCGAGCACCGGGGCGCCCGGCTCGTACACACTCGACGGGCCGCCGCTCAGGATCACCGCGGCCGGGTTCTTCGCCAGCATCTCGGCGACCGGCATCGAGTGCGGCACGATCTCCGAGTACACCCGCGCCTCGCGGACGCGCCGCGCGATCAGCTGGGCGTACTGGGCCCCGAAGTCGACAACCAGGACGGGACGCGGAGTGCTCATGGGCCGCCAGCCTACCGGCGGCCCCCGCGGTCACCGCCTCCAGGTGCGGGTCGCCGAGGAGCGCACGTTGCCGAGCCGGTCGTACGCCCGGACCTTCACCTTCAGGGTCCGCCCGTACTGTGCCGTCTTCACGGTGAACGCGCCCTTCGCACCCGTCGCCGTGCCCGCCACCCGGCCGTTGACGAGCAGCTGCACCCGCGCCACGCCCGCCGGGTCGCCGGCGGCCACGCGCACCCGCACCGACGACTTCACCCGCGAGTTCGACCGCGGTCCCGACACGAACGACGCCGCCGGGCCCGCGTTGTCGAGCGTCACCCGCCGGTACGCGGCCGCGGCGTTGCCCGCACTGTCCACCACCCGCAGCGCCAGCGTCGTCACACCCGACCCGGACGACGCCCAGCGCAGCACGTACGGGGCCGCGTAGTCGCGCGCCACCACCCGGCCGCCCGCCACCAGCTCCACCCGCGCCACCCGCACCGAGTCCGCCGCGTGCGCCGCCACCGACACCGTGCGGCCCACCCGCACGCCCGTCGCCGGCGACGCGAACGCCACCGTCGGGATGCTGTTGTCCACCACGATCGCCGTGCTGATCGGCTGCCCCACCGGGGTGGTGCCGTTGTACGCGGTCAGCGTCAGCGTCGCCGGCCCCTCGTACCCCTGCGTGTCGACCGCCAGCGACCACGGCGCCACCGTGTCCACCGACCGGTCCGTGCCGTCGATCGCCGCGACCACCTTCGTCACGGCCAGGCCGTCGGCGTACCAGGGCTGCACGGTGAACGTGCCGCGCACCGACTGCCCCGCCGCCACGCCGTTGGTCCACGCCGACAGCGTCAGCGCCTCGCGGGCGTCCACCCGGCCCTGCCCCACCCAGCCGCCCGCCACCGGGACCGCCGTCGCGGTCAGCAGGTTGCGGATCTGCGTCGCCGTCGGCTCCGGGTCCAGCGACCGGGCCAGCGCCGCCAGCCCCGCCACGAACGGCGTCGCCGACGACGTCCCGCAGAACCACGCCACCTTCGACTGGTGCGTCTGCGCCAGGTTGCAGCCGGGCGCGGCCACGTCGACCCAGGAGGCGCCGTAGTTCGACCACGGGTACCGCCGGTCGTCGCTCATCGAGGCGCCCACCGACAGCGTCCCCGCCGTGGCGGCCGGGTAGTGCAGCGCCGAGCTGCCGTCGTTGCCGGCGGCGGCGACGACCAGCGAGCCGCGCGCGTTCGCGTACGCCACCGCCTCCGTCAGCGCCTGGCTCGCCATGTCGCCGCCCAGCGACAGGTTGATGATGTCGGCGCGGCGGTCCGCCGCCCACGTGATCGACTTCGCGATCGCGCTGTACGACCCGGACCCGTTCGCGCCGAGCGCCTTCACCGGCAGGATGCGGCAGTACCAGCACACGCCCGCCGACCCGGCGCCGTTGTTCGGGGCGCCGGTGATGACCGTGGCGACCTGCGTGCCGTGGCCGTTGTCGTCGGCCGGGTTGCTGTCGTTGTTGACGAAGTCGTAGCCCGCGAGCACCCGCCCGCTCAGCTCGGACACCTTCGACACGCCGGTGTCCACGACGGCCACCACCACCTCACCGGAGCCCCGCGTCACCGACCACGCCGCCGGCACCCGGGTGCGGTCGAGCCCCCACTGGCTGTTGCGGTACGGGTCGTTGACGGACACGTCGTCGGTGCCCGCCACGTGGTCCGGCTCGACGTAGGCGACGGCGGGGTCGGCGCGCAGCGCGGCGGCGGCCTCGACCGCCCCGGCGGCGGGCACGTCGACGGTGACGGCGCCGATGCCGGCGACCGGCTCGGGGACGGACACGGCGACACCGGTCTCGTCCTCGGCCCGCTCGACGGGCGCGGCGGCGGAGTCGGCCACCTGGGCCCGGTCGGCCCGGTCGCTCGCGCCGGCCTGGTCGGTGGCGTCGTCGGTGAGGCCGACGATCAGCGACACGGGGGCGCCGTCGGCCTGGTCGGCGGCCGTGGCGACGGCCGCGGCAGCCTGCGCCTCGGTCAGCCCGCCCTCGTCGGCGTCGAGGCCCGTGGAGTCCGGGGTGTACGTCGCGTCACCGTAGGCCGGCTGGGCCGCGGCGAAACCGCCGGGCGCGGGAACGGGCACCGGCTCGGCGGCCCGGGCCGGGACGCCCACGCCGGTCACCAGCAGCCCCACCACGAGCGGGACGACCGCACCCCAACCGTGCCGCCGCGTCGCGCCGCCCATCGCCGTCTCCCCCCGGTTCCGGCTGCCCGGGACTCGGGCGCCGGATTACAGGGTCGGCACGGCGCGGTGCACGGACGGATCCCTTCGGGTGCGATCCGGTTTCACGCCGGACGCCGCCCGGCGGGCACGCGTCACCACGCGCCGCCGGACGGGTTTCCGGACGGGTCAGCGCTTCCAGGTGCGGGTGGTCGCGTACCGGACGTTGCCGGCGGCGTCGTACGCCCGGACCTGGACCTTGATCTTCTTGCCGTACTTCTTCGTGTTGATCGAGAACGTGTGCGGCGCTGCCTTGTCGGTGGCCACCTTCTTGCCGTTGATCACCAGCTCGACCCGGTCGACGCCGTACTTGTCGCTCGCCGTCGCCACCACCTTGACGGTGCCCTTGACCTTCGCGCCGTTCTTCGGCCCGCTCTTGATCGCCACGGACGGCCCGACGTTGTCGGCGTAGAACGCGCGGTTGAAGGTGGTGGAGTTGCCGGCCCGGTCGAACACCCGCCACTGCAGGGCGACGGTCTTGTTGAGCTTGCCGGTGTTGTACTTCACCGAGTAGGGCGCGGTGGTGTCCTTGCCGACGTACTTGCCGTCGGCGTAGAGCGCGAGCTCGCGGATGCCGGCGCCGCCGGAGTCGGCGACGCCCGACGCGGTGACGGTGACGACGCCGCGCCGCTTCGACTTGGCCGCCGGGCTGGTGCCGGTGATCACCGGGACGACGTTGTCGATCGTGAGCGGCACGTCGACGGTGGCCGTGGCGCCCGCGTCGTCGGTGGCCAGCAGCTTGACGGTGACCTTGCCGCTGAACGACCCGCTCGGGTACGTGAGCACGAACGGCGCCGCGGTGTCGGCGGCGACGGACTCGAAGCCCGGCGCGCCCGCGAGGGAGCGGATGCGGCTGTCGGCGACGACGCGGATGCCGACGTTGCCGCGGACGGGCGTCGACCCGGCGGGCGACTGCACCCGCGCCGAGAGGGTGGAGGACACCGTCTCGGGCAGGGCGGTCACCGCGGCCGCCGCGTCGACGCGGCCGGTGGCGACGTAGCGGCCGGGCACCGCGACGGTCGTGCTCGTGAGGGCCTGGGTGAGCTGGGCGGGCGTCGCCTCGGGGCTGCGCGACCGGCCGAGGGCCACCACGCCGGCCACCAGGGGCGACGCGAACGACGTGCCGTAGATGGCCGTCCAGGCCTTGTCGGAACGCTGCACCTGGACGGAGCCGGGCGCGGCGACCGTGACCCAGGAGCCGTAGGTCGAGAAGGCGAACCGGCGCTCGTTCTCGTCCGACGCCGCCACCGAGATCACGCCGGGGTAGGCGGCCGGGTACTGGCGCTGGGTGGTGCCCTCGTTGCCGGCGGCCGCGACGACCGGGATGCCGCGATCGATCGCGTAGGCGATCTGCTCCTGCAGGTAGTCCGTGTGCTCGGGACCGCCGAGGGACAGGTTGATGACGTCTGCGCCGTGGTCGACGGCCCAGCGGATGCCCTCGGCGACCGTGAAGTTGCTGCCGCGGCCGCCGGGGCCCAGCACCTTGACCGGCATGATCCGGCAGGTCCAGCAGCCGCCCGCGCCGCCGATGCCCTCGTTGCCGCCCGCGCCGATCTGGTGGGCGACGGTCGTGCCGTGGCTGATGCCGCCCTCCATGAGGTGGGTGTCGGCGGGGTTGCTGTCGTTGCTGTAGGTGTCGTAGCCCGGCACCATCGCGCCGGCGAGCTCCGGCCCGGCGTTGACGCCCGTGTCGATGACGGCGACCGTCACCGAGGAGGAGCCGCTGGTGGCCTCCCAGGCGGCCGGGTACCGCATCGTGCGCGCGCCCCACTGGCGGTAGAACTCGGGGTCGTTGGGGTAGACGTCGGAGGCCCACAGGGGGTGGTCGAGCTCGACGTACGCGACCGCCGGGTCGCGGCGCAGCGCGGCGGCCGTGGCGTCGATCTCCCCCGCCGGCACCTCGACGGTGAACGCGTCCAGGGCGTCCGACCGCTCGGCGACGTCGGCGTCGGCGACCCGCTCCAGGCGCTGCAGCGACGCCGTGCTCGCCACCCCGTCCTTGAGCCGGACGATCAGCGACGCGGGACCGTCGGGCGCCTCCGTGGCCCAGCCGGTGGCGCGGATCGGCTCGGGCGCCTGCTCGGCGGACGCGCTGCGGGCGAACGCCACGCCGCCGCCCGTGACGATGAGACCGAGTGCGGCGGCCAGCGAACGCCGCGTGATGGAACGCATGTGGGCAGTGCCTCCCCGTTGCGCGACGGACCCCCCATGGCCCGCTCGCGGCGCTCACCCTATCGGTGCATCGCCATGCCTCGCTGCCCGGTTCTGGCATCGCCCCGGTCACAGATTCCGGGCCGGGGGCATTGCCGTGCCCCGATGTCCGGGGTGACGATGGGCGATCACGATCGAGGGGTGGCGCGACTGATGCGGGTGAGCCGGCGGGCGGTTCTCGTCGCCGCCGTGGTGGCGGTGGTGGCGCTGGTCGCCGGGGTGGCCGTCGCGCTGCTCGTGCCGGATCGGGCCGGGGCGCCCGCCGGGGCGCCGCCGGACGTGTCCGCCGCGCCGACCGAGGCGGCCGCCACGCCGAGCCCGTCGCCCGGGGCGAACGTCGCCGGGCCGCTCGACATCCTCATCGTGGGGCTGGACACGCGGGTCAGCGTGCCGGACTGGCAGCCGCACGCCGACGCCGTCATGGTGCTGCACGTCGACGAGGGGCTGACGTCGGGCTACCTGTACTCGTTGCCGCGGGACCTGCTCGTGGACGTGCCGGCGTTCCCGGCGGCGGGGTTCGGCGGCGGGCGGCTGAAGCTGACGGAGGCGATGAGCCGGGGCAGCCGGCGGCCGGGCGGCAACCGGCCCGACGCGGCGCAGGGGTTCGAGCTGCTGGAGAAGGCGGTGCTGCGCTACACCGGGCTGCGGCGGTTCGACGCCGGGGCGGCGCTGACGTTCGCCGGGCTGAGCCGGCTGACGGACGCCGTCGGCGGGATCGAGGTGACCGTCGACCAGCGGGTGGTGTCGCAGCACCGGCGGCCGGACGGCAAGATGCGCACGCTGCGGGCCGGCGGGGGCGGCTACCTGGGGCCGCAGATGGTGTACGAGCCGGGGCGGCGGCGCATGGTGGGGTGGCAGGCCATCGACTACGCGCGGCAGCGGTACACGGCCGGCGGCGACTACACCCGGCAGCGGCACCAGCGGCAGATCATCGCGGCGCTGCTGGCGAAGGCGGCCGCCGACGGCATCCCGGCCAGCCCGGAGCGGCTCGCGGACGTGCTGGCGGCCCTGCGGGAGACGGTGCTGTTCGAGGGCGGGCGCAACACGGCGGTGGACTACGCGTACGCCCTGCGCAACCTCACGCCGCAGGCGCTGACGCTGGTGTCGTTGCCGGGCGCGTCCGTGATCCGCAACGGCGGCTACCGCGGCGAGCAGCTGAAACCGGCCGGGACGGCGTTCCTGAAGGCGGCGGCCGCGGGCGACGGGGCGGCGCACCTGCGCGCCAACCCCGGCCTGCGGCACGGCTAGCGCGGGACGGGCGGCGCCGTGGTGCCGAACAGCCACGCGTCGAACATCGTGCGCAGCGACTCCCCGGACACCCGCTCGGCGAGCGTCACGAACTCGGCGGTGGCGGCGTTGCCGTTGCGCTTCTCCGCCGTCCACGCCTTGAGGATCGCGAAGAAGTCCTCGTCGCCGACGGTGCGCCGCAGCGCGTGCACCGTCATGCCGCCACGCTGGTAGACGGCCGGGCCGAACAGGTTGGCCTGGCCCGGGTCGCCGGTCGGCACCGACCAGTCGAAGCCGGCGTAGGTGTCGGTGAACCGCTGCTGCGCCGTCGCCTCGCCCTCGTGCTCGGACCACAGCCACTCCGCGTACGTGGCGAAGCCCTCGTTGAGCCAGATGTCCTTCCACTGCCGCACGGAGACGCTGTCGCCGAACCACTGGTGCGCCAGCTCGTGCGCCACCACGGACAGGTTTTCGCCGCCGCGGAAGAACGTGTTGCCGTACACGGGCCGCGACTGGGTCTCCAGCGCGTACGAGATGCGCTGGTCGGTGACGACGACGCCGCCGTACGCGTCGACGGGGTACGGCCCGAACACCGTCTCCAGGTGGTCGGCGATGCGGGTGGTCTCGGCCATCGACCGCGCGGCGGGGCCGTCGGCGGGCAGCGACTCGGGGATCGCCGTGACCACGGGCCGGCCCTTGTGGGTGCCGGTCTCCACCCGGTACTGGCCGATGACCAGGGTCGCCAGGTACGGGGCCATGGGGGTCTTCTCCTCCCACCGCCACGTCGTGGAGCCGCCGGCGGTGCTGCGCTCGCCGGGCACGCCGTTGCTGAGCGCCTCCAGCCCCTCCGGCACGGTGATCTCCAGCCGGAACGCCGCCTTGTCGGACGGGTGGTCGTTCACCGGGAACCACGTGCTGGCCGACTCGGGTTCGCCGAGCGCGATGGCCCCGTCGCCGGTGTGCAGCCAGCCGCCCTGCCCGAGGGCCGCGGTGCCGAGCTGGCCGGGCTTGCCCGCGTACGTGATCTCCGCGACGAACTCGCGGTCCTTCGGCAGCCCGGTCGGCGGGGTCACGATCAGCTCGTTGCCCTCGGCGCGGGTGCGCGAGCCGGCCACCCCGTTGATGGTGACGCGGGAGACGTCGAGGCCGGCCAGGTCGAGGTTGAACTGCGACAGGTCGGCCAGGGCGGTCGCGGTGACCGTGGCCGTGCCCGACAGCTCGTCGGTGGCCGGGTCGTAGCCGAGCTTCAGGTCGTACGAGGCGACGTCGTAGCCGCCGTTGCCGTACCCGGGGAAGTAGGGGTCGCCGGCCCCGGCGGCGCCGGGCGCGAACGACCGGGCGGGCTCGGGCGGGGCCTCGCCGTCGCCGGAGGTGCAGCCCCCGGCGAGGACGACGGCGGCGGCGGCCACACCGGCCACCGCCCCCCGTCTCGTCAACCGCACCGCTCGACAGTACGCGGCGGGCGGCGGTGGATCACACCTCGGAGGTCGGCTCCTCGGTCGGGGTCTCGGTCGGCTCCTCGGTGGGGGCCTCGGTCGGCTCGTCGGTCGGCTCCGGGGCCGGGGCCGTGGTGGGCGGCGTGGTCGGCGGCGTGGTGGGCGGCGTCGTCGGTGCCAGGTTGCGGGCCTTGAACTGCTTCACCGAGTACGTGGTGCCGAGGCGGGTGCCGTTCAGCTGGACCCGCTGACCGGCCTTGACGGCGCCCAGCGACGCGGCGACACCGTCGAGGGTGACCCGGGTCGCGGACGTCACGGGGAACGCCACGGCGGCCCGGCGGACGTCCTTGGTGCCGCCCTTGACCTGCACGGTGACGACACCGCGGGCGGCGTCGACGGCGGTGACGACACCGTCGGCCGAGAACGGGACCGGCTTCGGGGCCTTGGTCGGCTTGGCCGGCTTCACGGCCTTGACGCTCTTGGGGGCGGACACGGAGGGCTTGGCGGACGGCTTGGCGGCGAACGCGGCCGTGGCGGAGGCGACCGGGACGGCCACGGACACGGCGAGGGCGACGGCGACGGCGGTGCGACGGACATTCACGACGGGGGAACTCCTTCTGGTGGGGTTCCTCCATCGTTCGAACGCCCGGGTGCGGCCGGGGCGGCGCCCGGGTGCAATCCGGTTGCGTTGCGCGTCAGTGGTCGAGGACCAGGCCGACCTTCTGGAACTCCTTGACGTCGCGGTAGCCGCACTTCGCCATCGCGCGCCGCAGGCCGCCGAACAGGTTGAGCTGGCCGTCGGGCTCGTCGGCGGGGCCGAACAGCAGCGTCTCGAGCGAGCCGATGGGGTCGCCGGCGACGCCGAAGCCGCCGCGGGGCAGCTTCGGGTGGGAGGCGGCGGAGTGCCACCACGCGCCGCCGCCCGGGGCGCCCTCGGCGGCCGACAGGGGCTCGCCGAGCATGACGGCGTCGGCGCCGCAGGCGATGGACTTGGCGATGTCGCCGGAGGTGCTGACGCCGCCGTCGGCGATGAGGTGCACGTAGCGGCCGCCGGTCTCGTCGAGGTAGTCGCGGCGGGCCGCGGCGGCGTCCGCGATGGCGGTGGCCATGGGGACGCGGATGCCGAGGACGGTGTCGGTGGTGGACCACTCGTCGGCGCCGATGCCCACGATGACGCCGGCGGCGCCGGTGCGCATGAGGTGCAGGGCCGTCTTGTAGTCGGTGCAGCCGCCGACGATGACCGGCAGGTCGAGGTCGGCGATGAACTCCTTGAGGTTCAGCGGCTCGTCCGTGGTGGACACGTGCTCGGCGGAGACCAGGGTGCCCTGGATGACGAGCAGGTCGACGCCCGCGTCGAGCACGACCGGAGCGAGCGCCAGGGTGTGCTGCGGGGAGACGCGCACCGCGACGGTGACGCCGCCGGCGCGCATGACCCGCACCCGGTCGGCGATCAGCTCGGGCTTGATGGGCTCGGAGTAGATCTCCTGGAGGCGGCGGGTGGCCGCGGCCTCCTCGTCGAGGGAGGCGAGCTCCTCGAGGACCTTCGTCGGGTCCTCGTAGCGGGTCCACAGGCCCTCGGCGTTGAGCACGCCGAGGCCGCCGAGCTTGCCGAGGGCGACGGCCGAGTCGGGGCTCATCGTCGCGTCGGACGGGTGCGCGATGCACGGGATGGTGAACGGGTACGCGTCGAGCTGCCAGGCCGTCGAGACGTCGTCCACGTCGCGGGTGCGCCGGCTGGGCACGATCGCGACGTCGTCCAGGTGGTAGCCGCGCTGGGCGGTCTTACCGAGGCCGATCTCCACCACGTCACGCATGCTGTTCTGTCCTTTACCGGGAGTGGTAGTTGGGGGCCTCGACGGTCATCTGGATGTCGTGCGGGTGGCTCTCCTTGAGCCCCGCCGCCGTGATCCGGATGAGCTGGCCGCGCCGCTGCAGCTCGGGGATGCTCTCCGCGCCCGCGTAGCCCATCGCCGCGCGCAGGCCGCCGACCAGCTGGTGCGCGACCCGCGACAGCGGGCCACGGTACGGCACCTGGCCCTCGACGCCCTCGGGGACCAGCTTGTCCTCGGTGACGTCCTGCTGGAAGTAGCGGTCCTTCGAGTACGACTTGGCCTGGCCGCGGGACTGCATCGCGCCGAGGGAGCCCATGCCGCGGTACTGCTTGAACTGCTTGCCGTTGATGAAGATCAGGTCGCCGGGGCTCTCCTCGCAGCCGGCGAGCAGGCTGCCGAGCATGACGGTGTCGGCGCCGGCGACGATGGCCTTGGCGATGTCGCCCGAGTACTGCACGCCGCCGTCGGCGATGACCGGCACGCCGGCCGGGGCGCACGCGCGCGCGGCCTCCATGATGGCGGTGATCTGCGGGACGCCGACGCCGGCGACGACGCGGGTGGTGCAGATGGCGCCGGGGCCCACGCCGACCTTGACGGCGTCGGCGCCGGCGTCCACGAGGGCCTTGGCGCCGGCGTACGTGGCGATGTTGCCGCCGATGACGTCGACCGGGGTGTCCTTCTTGATGCGGGCGACCATCTCCAGCACGGCGCGCTGGTGGCCGTGGGCGGTGTCGACGATGACGACGTCGACGCCGGCGTCCACGAGGGCGCGGGCCCGCTTGTAGGAGTCGTCGCCGACGCCGACCGCGGCGGCGACGCGCAGCCGGCCCTGGTCGTCCTTGGCGGCCTGCGGGAACTGCTGGATCTTCGTGAAGTCCTTGACGGTGATGAGGCCGCGCAGCCGGCCGGCGTCGTCGACCAGCGGCAGCTTCTCGACCTTGTGCCGCTGCAGCAGCGCGAGGGCGTCCTCCTTGCCGACGCCGACGGGGGCGGTGATGAGCGGCGAGCGGGTCATGACCTCGGCGACGCGGACGGTGTCGTCGGTGACGAAGCGCATGTCGCGGTTGGTGACGATGCCGACGAGGGTGCCGTCGCCGTCGACGACGGGCACGCCGCTGATGCGGTAGCGGCCGCAGAGGGCGTCGACGTCGCGCAGGGTGTCGTCGGGGCTGCACGTGACCGGGTTGGTGATCATGCCGGACTCGCTGCGCTTGACCAGGTCGACCTGCATGGCCTGGTCTTCGAGGGAGAGGTTGCGGTGCAGCACGCCGATGCCGCCCTGGCGCGCCATCGCGATGGCCATGCGGGCCTCGGTGACGGTGTCCATCGCGCTGGACAGCAGGGGGATGGTGAGGCTGACGTTGCGGGTCAGGCGGGTGGCGGTCGTGACCCGGCTGGGCACCACGTCCGACTCGGCGGGCTGCAGCAGCACGTCGTCGAAGGTGAGGCCGAGCGGCACGAGCCGGGCGGAGCCGCCGCGCTCGCCGTCGTCGGCAGGCCGGTTGTCTGCTCCCGCGAATTCCACGTCTGATACTCCCCTGAGCTGGCGTCGGCGGAAGCCGCAAGCTTACTCGGCGGCCGTCGGGCCCCGTGCACCGGAAGGAGACCGGAAGGACGCGGTCTCACGAGCACATACGCGGGCCGTGACGGTACGGTATGCGGGTGCAGGACGAACCCATCGACCCGTTCAACGGGGACCCGGCCGACCCGGCCGCCGGCCTCGAGGACGACACCGGCGACGACGAGCTCGACCCGTTGACGGAGTCGGAGCGGCAGGACGTCCTGGAGGACCTCTCCGACCTGGAGATCTACCAGGCCCTGCTCTCGCCCACGGGGGTGCGCGGGCTGGTCATCGAGTGCGAGGACTGCCACGAGCCGCACTTCTTCGACTGGGACCTGCTGCGCGGCAACCTGCGGCACCTGCTGACGTCGGGCAAGCCGCGGGTGCACGAGCCCGCCTACGACCCCGACCCGGACCACTACGTCACCTGGGAGTACGCCCGCGGGTACGCCGACGGGGTCCACGACACCCTGGCGGAGGGCACCGAGGACCCCAAGGACGGTCCGGCCGCCTGAGGGGTGCCGGGCGGCGGACCGCCCGGCACACCGGTCAGGCGGTCTAGGCGACGAGGCCGGCGCGGAACCCGGCGGCCACGGCGTGCGCCCGGTCGCGGGCGCCGAGCTTGCGGAACAGCCGCCGGGCGTGGGTCTTGACCGTGTCCTCCGACACGAACAGCTCCCGCCCGATCTCGGCGTTGCTCTTGCCGTCGGCCATCCCGCGCAGCACCTGCAGCTCCCGCTCGGTGAGGGCGAGCCGCCGCCCGGCGGGGGCGGGCGCCTCGTCGTCGCGGCGGGCGGGGTCGGCCACGTCGACGCCGACGGCGTCGCCGCGCTGCGACGGCACCATCGGGGAGCCGAGCACGCCGGGCAGGCCGGCCTGGTTGACGGCCATGCCGTGCTCGCGGCCGATGCCGTGCCGGGCGCCGTTGACGCCGTTGCGGGGCATGGCCCCGGCCACGGCGGCGGGCTGGGCGTTGGCCGGCAGCTGCGACGGCCGGGCCGGCAGCAGGAGCAGCAGCAGCGCCTTGGCGACGACGCTGACGAGGTCGTGCTCGACGCCGCGGATGACGCCGCGGGCGCCGGCGGCGATCGTGGCGGCGGCGACGCGCGGGTCTTCGGCGCCGAACAGCACGACCTGCGCCCCGGGCGAGCGGGCCAGCACCCGGCGGGTGAAGCCGACGCTGTCGGGCCTGGTCAGGGCGGTGTCGGCGAGCACGACCTCGGCCGGCCGCTCGGCAAGGCGGATCATGGCTTCGGGTTCACTGACCGCGGTACGGACGACGCCGGTCATCCCGAGACGGGCCGCCGTGGAGGCGACGGTCTGGGCGGCGAGGGGCGTCCGGACGCAAACGAGGACGGTACGCACAGTGATCCTCCTTCTCTCTCAGAGGAGACCACGCGGTGCCGTCGGCATTACGCGCTTTAGATGGAAAAAACGGGAAACATCGGGACGCATCGACGACTCGGTGCGTGAGCCATCGACAACAGATCGATGCGGGTGGTGTGAGGCCCCGTACCCATGGGTAGAGGGGCGGCAGGTCGGAACGGGCAGGGCATCAACCCTCATCGGCGTCCGGCTCCTCGCGTACGAGTCTCCGCGGTTGCGCGCGGAAGGAGGGTTGCGATGTCCAACGTTCGCAGACTGCCGGGTCCCATCTCCGACCTGTGGGACTGGCAGCGGCTCGGATCTTGCCGGGGCCGCGACAGCGCTCAGTTCTTCCACCCGGACGGCGAGCGCGGGTCGTCCCGCAACCGCCGCGAGGCCAAGGCCAAGTCCGTCTGCGGCGCGTGCCCGGTCCGCGCCCAGTGCGCCGCCCACGCGCTCAGCGTCAAGGAGCCGTACGGCGTGTGGGGCGGCTTCAGTGAGGCCGAACGGCTGCGACTGCTCGCCGTCGGCTGGGAGGATCTCGCGGACCGCCGTCACGGGCGCGTCGACCTGGAACGGCTGGAGGCCCGCCTGGGCCGCCCGCACAAGTCGGCGGTGCCGGCGCAGCGGCGCCCGGCCGCCTGACGCTCCCGTCGCGGCACCACACAGCTTCCGGCGCGGTCCCCTCCGGGGGGCCGCGCCGCCTGTCGTCCGAGCGGGTCAACCGCTTCGTTCCACCACATGGGTACGAAACTAATTCCGCCCGACCGGGTGATGTCGGACAGCGTGTGCGCAGCTCAGGGCTGCCCGGGCAGAGCGCGGCGGCGGGCGCGGATCAGTTCTCCGCCTGCGGGCGGTTGACATACGCGCCGTACCCGGTGACCAGCAGCCCCTCGTGCGCCACGTCGCTGCCGTACCGGACGTAGCCGGTGCCGAAGCCGCGCGGCCCCGCGCCGAACGTCGTCACACTGCCCGTGCCGGGCCCCCGGCCGCCCGCGTCGCGGGTCTCGCCGGACGCGCCCACCACCGCGTCGAACCCGCCCGTGCCGTTGAGGTTGAGCAGGCTGACGGCGATGCCGAACACGTCGCCCCGCTCGGCGGCGTCCGGCGCCCCGGCGGTGTTCTGGCCGACGGTCTGCGAGCCGGCCCCGACCACGCCGTCCTTCGAGCCCTTGAGCAGCACGACCGCCCCGGCGTCGGCGACGCCCGCGACGTCCTCGAACGGCACGCCGACCAGGATGTCGCCGTAGCGGTCGCCGGTGACCTCGCCGGCCGCGACCGAGGTGCCGAAGCCGTCGCCCTGCTCGGCGGTGTCCGCGACGCCGAGGGTGTCCTGTGAGACGACCCGCAGGCCCTTGACGGTCAGCCCGGTGGCGTTGCCCTTGAGGGTGACCACCGCGCCGGTGACGTCGAACCGGCTGTTGGCCTGGGCCGAGGGCAGGCCGGTCACGACCTCGCCGTAGCCGTCGCCGTCGGTGTCCGTGACGGCCAGGCTGCGCCCGAGGTCCCAGAGGTAGGTGCCGCGGCGGTCGAACGCCGCGGTGGCGGCCGCGCCGGTCGCCTGGGTCACCCTCGTGGTGGCGATGCCGCCGGCCGCGCCCCAGAACTGGACGATCGCGCCGCTGGTCGCCTCGCCGGGCACGCCGACCAGCAGCTCGGCGTGCCGGTTCCGGTCGATCGCCCCGACGGCCAGGCCCGCCCCGAACCGGTCACCGGCGCCGGCCGCGCCCGGCACGCCGGCGGAGTCCTGCGAGGTCCACTGCGCGCCCGCGGTGACGATGCCGGACGGGCTGCCCTTGAGCACGACGACCGCCCCGGCCTCCCGGGCCGCGCCGATCGTCTTGCCCGGGACGCCGACGGCCAGCTCGTCGCGGCCGTCGCCGGTGATGTCACCGGTGGCCAGCGCGTAGCCGAACGCGTCGTAGCGCGCCGAGGCGCCCGGCACGCCCGGGGTGCTGAGGTTCAGGTGCAGCACCCGGCCGGGCTCCAGCCCCCGCGGGCCGCCGGGCAGCACCCACACGCCGCCCGCGTCCTCGACGCCCGCCGGCACGTCGAGCTCCTGCACGTCGGCGACGGCCAGGTCGTCGTACCGGTCGCCGTCGAAGTCGCCGGTCGCCAGCTGACGGCCGAAGCACAGGCAGCCGCCGCGGGGCATCTCGGTGGCCAGGTAGTCGCGGTGCGGCGCGGACGAGTACCGGACGATCACCGTGCCCTCGGCGAGCGCCGCGATGTCGTCGAGCCCGTCGCCGTCGAAATCGGACCGGGTCACGCCGGCGCCGGTCTTCGGCGTGGCGGCCGCCGGCTCGCGCCGGTGCAGCAGCGGGATGCCGTCGCGGACGATCGCGGTGTAGCCGGCCGCGGCGGACGCGGCGGCCGCGGCGGGCGCCGCCGGGCTCGTCGCCGGCGCGGCGGTCAGCGCAGCGCCGGCGGCCAGGACCGCGACCAGGGACGTCCGGATGCGCATCAGTCGATCTCCCCGTGGTGGTGTGCCGCCGCAGAGTAGAGCAGCGGCTCAGCGCACGTCCACGCGGATGCGGTGGTGCCCGGTGGCGCCGTCGGGCACCACGTCGGCCTCCGCCGCGGTCTGGGTGGCGCCCGTGCGGTCGGTGGCCCGCACGGTCACGGTGTGCGAGCCGGGCGTGGCGGTCCACCGCAGCGACCACTGCCGCCAGGTGTCCGGCGTCGGCTCCACGGCCAGCGCCGCGTCCTGCCACGGGCCGTCGTCCACCCGCACCTCGACCCGGTCGATGCCGCGGTGCTGCGCCCACGCGACGCCCGCGATCACCGCCTCCCCCGGCGGCACCCGGGCGCCGTCGCGCGGCACGTCGATCCGCGACTGCGTCTTGATCGGGCCCAGCGCCGACCAGCCGCGCGGCACCCAGTACGCGTCGAACGCCGCGAACGTGGTCAGCTCCAGCTCGGTGATCCACTTGCACGCCGACACGTAGCCGTACAGGCCGGGCACCACCATGCGCACCGGGAAGCCGTGCTCCACGGGCAGCGGCTCGCCGTTCATGCCGACCGCGAGCAGCGCGTCGCGGCCGTCGCGCAGCACCGCCGTCGGCGTGCCGCAGGTCCAGCCGTCGACGGCCCGCGCCACGGTCTGGTCCGCGGCCGGGTCCACACCGGCCTCGGCGAGCAGGTCGGCCACCCGCACGCCCAGCCAGCGGGCGGTGCCGATCAGGTCGCCGCCGACCTCGTTGCTCACGCAGGCGAGCGTGATGTCGCGTTCGATCATCGGCCGCTCGAGCAGCTGCGCGAACGTCAGCTCGAACTCCTTCGCCACCCGGCCGTGCACCCGCAGCCGCCACTCCCCGGGGTCCACCTGCGGCACGACGAGCGCGGTGTCGATGCGGTAGAAGTCGCGGTTGGCCGTGGTGAACGACGACAGGCCCGGCACGGCGAGCTGCGCCCCGGCGGGCAGCGGGGCGGCGGGCGCGGCCGGCCGGGGCAGCCGCACCAGGGCCCGGGCCGCCTCGACGGCGCGCTGGGAGCCGAGCCAGCGCCCGGCCGCGCCGGCCAGCGCCGCCACCGCCACCGCTCCCCCGGCCAGCCCGAGGAAGCGCCGCCGGTCGAACGCGGCGGGCGGCGCCAGGTCGACGTCCCAACCCGGGTCGGGTCCGGCCGGGACGGCCACCCGCGCCGGCCGCAGGAGCAGCACCGCGACGCCGACCGCCGCGAGCGCGCCGACCAGGGTGGGCAGGGCGTACAGCACGGTCGCGCCGGGCCGGGTGAGCGCCGCGGCCACCCCGGCCGCGGCGAAGCCGGCGACACCCGCGAGGGCGTACCGCAGCGACCGCAGCGCGAGCACGCCGATGCCGGCGGCCGCCAGCACGAGCAGGACCAGGGTGCCCACCAGCAGCGCGGTCTTGTCGTGCACGCCGAAGGCGGCGATGGCGGCGGCCTTGACCGGCTCGGGCACCGCGTCGACGACGACGCCGCCGACCGCGATCAGCGGCGCGGACCGCGGGCCGACCGGCACGGCGACCACCTCGGCCACGCCCAGCGCGGCCCCGGCGGCCACGACTCCCGCCACCGCGCCACGCCACCGTCCCATGCGACCATCCTGCACCCCCGCGCCCGGGACGCGAGAGGATCGACGCGTGGACACCGTCGCGGCCATCGCCGCCGAACGGCGCCGGCTCGCCGGGCTGCGCCTGGCCGCGACGGACGTGGACTGGGCGCCCGGGAAGGGCGACCCGGTCGAGGGGCCGGCGCGTCGCCCTGCCCGAGCTGACCGGCCCGGGGGCCGCGAGACTGTGAAAAGGGCGCCGCGGCCGGAGCCGCGACGCCCTTTCCGGTGCTGCGTGCCGGACTAGAAGCCCGGGCCGTGCTGGTGGCCGTGGCCGTGGCCGCCGTGGCTGTGCCCGTGGCCGCCGCCGGCGGGCGCCACCGGCGCCTCCGGCTTCTCGACCACGAGGCTCTCCGTGGTGAGCAGCAGGCCGGCGATCGAGACGGCGTTGCTGACCGCGTTGCGGGTCACCTTCACCGGGTCGATGATGCCGGCCGCGACCAGGTCGACGTACTCGCCGGTGGCCGCGTTGAGGCCGGTGCCCCACTGCGACTCGCGCACCTTGCCGACGACGACGTAGCCGTCGTGGCCGGCGTTCTGCGCGATCCAGCGCAGCGGCTCGTCGAGCGCCTTGCGGACGATCGTCACGCCGACCGCCTCCTCGCCCGTCAGGCCGAGGTTGCCGTCGAGCACCGAGGTGATCTGCGCGAGGGCGGCGCCGCCGCCGGGGACGGTGCCCTCCTCCACCGCGGCCTTGGTCGCCGCGATGGCGTCCTCGATGCGGTGCTTGCGCTCCTTCATCTCGACCTCGGTCGCCGCGCCCGCCTTGATGACGGCGATGCCGCCGGAGAGCTTGGCGAGCCGCTCGTTGAGCTTCTCGCGGTCCCAGTCGGAGTCCGACGCCTCGATCTCCTTGCGGATCTGCGCGACCCGGTCGGCGACCTCCTCGGCGCGGCCGTTGCCGTCGACGATGGTGGTGTTGTCCTTGTCGACGACGACGCGGCGGGCCGAGCCGAGCTGCTCCAGGGTGACCTGGTCCAGCTTGTAGCCCAGCTCCGGCGCGATGAGCTCGGCGCCGGTCTGGATCGCCATGTCCTGCAGCATCGCCTTGCGGCGGTCGCCGAACCCGGGGGCCTTCACCGCGGCGACCTTGAAGGTCTTGCGCAGCGCGTTGACCACCAGGGTGGACAGGGCCTGGCCCTCGACGTCCTCGGCGACGATGAGCAGCGGCTTGCCGGCCTGCAGGACCTTCTCCAGCAGCGGCAGCAGCTCCTCGACCGAGGAGATCTTCTGCGTGGTCAGCAGGATGAACGGGTCGTCGAGGACGGCCTCCTGCGACTCTGCGTCGGTGACGAAGTTGGGCGAGATGAAGCCCTTGTCGAACTGCAGGCCCTCGGTGACCTCGAGCTCCGTCGCGAGGGTGGAGCCCTCCTCGACGGTGATGACGCCGTCGCGGCCGACCTTCTCCATCGCCTCGGCGATCAGCTCACCGATGGTGGCGTCCTGCGCGGAGATCGTGGCGACGCTGGCGATCGACTTCTTGTCGGCGACCTCGACGGCCTTGCCGAGCAGGGCCTCGGAGATCGCGGCGCCCGCCAGGTCCATGCCGCGCTTGAGACCGGCCGGGTTGGCGCCGGCGGTCACGTTGCGCAGACCCTCCTTGACCAGGGCCTGGGCCAGCACGGTGGCGGTGGTGGTGCCGTCGCCGGCGACGTCGTTGGTCTTCGTCGCCACCTCCTTCACCAGCTGCGCGCCGAGGTTCTGGTACGGGTCGGTGAGCTCGATCTCCTTGGCGATGGTCACGCCGTCGTTGGTGATCGTGGGGGCGCCGAACTTCTTGTCGAGGACGACGTTGCGGCCCTTCGGGCCGAGGGTGACCTTGACGGTGTCGGCGAGGGTGTTGACGCCGTGCTCGAGCAGGTGCCGGGCGTCGTCGGAGAAGCTGAGAATCTTCGCCATCTATGTCCCTTTCAAGGACGACCGCCCTGGCCCGAGGTTCCGAGCCAGGGCGGTGCGCACTGTCAGTTGGTCACTTCTCGATGACCGCGAGGACGTCGCGGGCGGAGAGCACCAGGTACTCCTCGCCGGCGTACTTGACCTCGGTGCCGCCGTACTTCGAGTAGATGACCGTGTCGCCGACCTGCACGTCAACCGGGATGCGGTTGCCGGAGTCGTCGATGCGGCCCGGGCCGACAGCGAGGACGGTGCCCTCCTGCGGCTTCTCCTTGGCGGTGTCCGGGATCACGATGCCGGAGGCCGTGGTGGTCTCGGCCTCGTTCGCCTGGACGAGGATGCGGTCCTCGAGCGGCTTGATCGCAACCTTGGTCGCGGTAGTCACGGGCATACCCTCCTGGGGTATCAGTAGCTTTGCCGGTGCCACCGGGCGGGGCCGTCGTCGCGGGTGCCGGTCCGCCTGGCGTTCAACCCGGTATCGGGCTGGCACCCTCCGGGTGAGAGTGCTAACCGCGAGGTTATGCCGCGGCTGGCACTCCGTCAACCAGAGTGCCAGCATGAGCCCGTGCTCCGTACTCCTTCCGGCGACGCGGCCCTCGCGGCGGCCGCCCTCCTCGGCGGCGACGACCCACTCGCCGCCGCGGCCGCGCTGCGCAAGCAGGGCTTCGCGCCCGAGCTGGCCGCCGCCGCCCTCACCCAGGTCGCGCTGCGCCGCAAGGCCGCCGGCAAGTTCGGCCCGGACGCGGCGCGCATGTTCTTCACCCGCGCCGGGCTGGAGCAGGCCACCCGGCGCGTCGTCGCCGACCGGCGGGCCGCCCGGCTGGCCGCGGCCGGTGTGACGAGCCTCGCCGACCTGGGCTGCGGGCTCGGCGCCGACGCGCTCGCCGCCGCCCGGGCCGGCATCGCCGTGCACGCCGTGGACGCCGACCCCGGGACCGCCGCCCTGGCCGCCGCCAACGCGGAGGCGCTCGGCCTGGCCGGCCTGGTCACCGTCAGCTGCGCCGACGCCACCACCGTGGACGTCGGCGGCCACGACGCCGTCTTCTGCGACCCGGCGCGCCGGGTGGCCGGCGGGCGGCGGGTGTTCGACCCGGCCGCGTTCTCGCCGCCGTGGGACTTCGTCGCGGGCCTCGCCGGCCGGGTGCCGCGCACGGTGCTCAAGCTCGCCCCCGGCATCGGCCACGAACTGCTGCCGCCCGGCGCCGAGGGCGAGTGGGTCAGCGTCGACGGCGACCTCGTCGAGGCGGCGTTCTGGTGCGGGCCGCTGGCCGCCGCGCCCCGGCGGGCCACCGTGCTGCGCGGCGGGGCGGCCGCCGAGCTGACCGGCAGCGGCACCGCCGCCGCGGACGCCGGGCCGGTCGGGGCGTACGTCTGGGACCCGGACCCCGCCGTCGTGCGGTCGCACCTGGTGGCCGAGTTCGCCGCCGCCGTGGGCGGCCGGCTCGCCGACCCGACCATCGCGTACGTGCACGCGGACACCCACGTGCCGTCGCCGTTCGGGCGGTGCATCGCCGTCACCGACGTGCTGCCGTTCTCGCTCAAGCGGCTGCGCGCGCTGCTGCGCGAGCGCGGCGTCGGCCGCGCCGAGATCCTCAAGCGCGGCTCGGCGCTCGACCCGGCGGCGCTGCGCCGGGACCTGCGGCTGGCCGGGCCGCACGGGGTCAGCCTGGTGCTCACCCGGGTCGGCGGTGCGCCGACGGTGCTGGTCGGCCACCCGGTGGGCCCGTAACGTGCGAGCCGTGGCGAAGGCGAAGAGTGCGGGCACCCCGGCGACCGTCCTGCTGACCCGGGAGCAGGTGGCGCACACGCTGCACCCGTACGACGTCTCCCCCGACCTGCCGAACTACGGCGCCCTGGTCGCGGCGGCGCTCGGCGTCGACCCGGCGGCGCTGCTCAAGACGCTGGTCACCGAGGTCGACGGCGCGCTGACCGTCGCCGTCGTGCCGGTCACCGGCGAGCTGGACCTCAAGGCCCTCGCCGCCGCGGCGGGCGGCAAGCGCGCGGTGCTGGCCGACCGGGCCGCCGCCGAGCGGGCCACCGGCTACGTGCGCGGCGGCATCAGCCCGCTCGGCCAGCGCAAGGCCCTGCCGACGGTGGTCGACGCGTCGGCGCTCGCCCGGCCGCTGGTCTACGTGTCCGCCGGGCGGCGCGGCCTGCAGGTCTCGCTCGCGCCCGCCGACCTCGTCCGGCTGACGGGGGCGACCACGGCGCCGATCGCGGGCGGGTGACTTTCCCGGTTCGGTGGGCGCACGGCGAAACGTGACCTAGCGTCGCATTGTGGGCCGAAGTGATCTCCGGACTTGTGCGACAAGCGGCGCCCGCCATACGTTGCCGGGCGCAATCCGTCGAAGGGACCGAGGCGATGGGTAAGGGGCTACGGGCGCTGGCCGCCGCGCTGCTGGCCGCCACCGGCCTCGCCGCGTGCTCGGACGGCGCGGGCGGCGAGCGGACACCCAAGATCGGCGTCATCCTGCCGGACAGCGCCACCTCGAACCGGTGGGAGCAGGCGGACCGCAAGTTCCTCAAGGAGGCGTTCGACGCCGCCGGGGTGCAGTCCGACATCCAGAACGCCCAGGGCGACAAGAGCCAGTTCCAGACGATCGCCGACCAGATGATCACCAACGGCGCCACGGTGCTGATGATCGTGAACCTCGACTCGGGCACCGGCCGGGCCGTGCTGCGCAACGCCCGCGCCAAGGGCGTCGCCACCATCGACTACGACCGGCTCACCCTCGACGGCGGCGCGCAGTACTACGTCAGCTTCGACAACGTCGGCGTCGGCCGGCTGATGGGCCAGGGCCTGATCCGCTGCCTCACCGACATGGGCACGACGCGCCCGGTCGTCGCCACGCTCAACGGCTCCGAGACCGACAACAACTCGACGCTGTTCAAGGCCGGCTACGACGGCGAACTACAGAAGAAGTACGACACCCGTGAGTACGTCAAGGGCCCCGACCAGTGGGTGCCCGACTGGGTCAACGCGCAGGCCGGCACGATGTTCGAGCAGATGATGACCGAGACCGGCGGCAAGATCGACGGCGTGCTCGCCGCCAACGACGGCCTGGCCAACGCGGTCATCCAGGTGCTGCGCCGCCAGGGCCTCAACGGCAAGGTGCCGGTCACCGGCCAGGACGCCGACGTGGAGGGCCTGCAGAACATCCTCTCCGGCGACCAGTGCATGACGGTGTACAAGGACATCAAGCAGGAGGCGTCCGCGGCGGCCGACCTGGCCATCGCGCTGGCCCGGGGCGAGACGCGCCCCGCCCCCGCCACCGTGCGCGACACCGTGTCGGGCCGCGAGGTGCCGTCGGTGCTGCTCCAGCCGCGCGCGATCTACCGGGACAACGTCGACGACGTCGTGACCGCCGGCTACGTCACCGCCGAGGAGCTCTGCACCGGCAACTTCGCCAAGCTCTGCGCCGACAACGGCGTCGGCTGAAGGGACGCTGATCGGTGGCGGTGAGACCCCTGCTGGAGGTGCGTGGCGTCGACAAGAGCTTCGGCGCCGTGCAGGTCCTGCGCGACGTGGCGATGAACGTCTTCCCCGGCGAGGTGACCGCGCTCGTCGGCGACAACGGCGCCGGCAAGTCGACCCTGGTCAAGTGCATCTCGGGCATCTACCCGATCGACGCCGGGCAGGTCGTGTTCGACGGCCGGCCGGTGACCGTCAGCAGCCCCAAGGACGCGGCGGCGCTCGGCATCGAGGTCGTCTACCAGGACCTCGCGCTGTGCGACAACCTGGACATCGTCTCGAACATGTTCCTCGGCCGGGAGAAGCGCTCGGGCATCGCGCTGGACGAGGCGACGATGGAGCAGATGGCGCACCGCACGCTGGCCAGCCTGTCGGTGCGCTCGGTGTCGCTGCGCCAGCCCGCGGCCAGCCTGTCCGGCGGCGAGCGGCAGACCATCGCCATCGCCAAGGCGGTGCTGTGGAACAGCCGGGTCGTGATCCTCGACGAGCCGACCGCCGCGCTCGGCGTGGCCCAGACCGCCCAGGTGCTCGAGCTGGTGCGCCGGCTCGCCGACAACGGCCTGGGGGTCGTGCTGATCTCGCACAACATGAACGACGTGTTCGCGGTCTCCGACCGGATCACCGCGCTGTACCTGGGCCGCACCGCCGCGCAGGTGCGCACGAGCGAGGTCACCCACTCGCAGGTGGTCGAGCTGATCACGGTGGGGTACACGGGCTCGATCGGGCTGCTGCCGGACCCGGGGTCGTACGAGGGCATGGGCGGGCGTTCGTGAGCACCCCGCTGGCGCCGCCCGGCACGGACGACTCGGTGGCGGCGCACCTGCGCGACTACGTCACCAAGGTGCGCGGCGGCGAGATCGGCAGCCTGGCGGCCGTGCTGGGCCTGGTCGTGCTGTGCGTGGGCTTCTCGGTGGCGCGCCCGTCGTTCTTCACCGCGGGCAACTTCGCGAACCTGTTCACCCAGGGCGCGCCCGTCATGATCATCGCGATGGGGCTGGTCTTCGTCCTGCTGCTGGGCGAGATCGACCTGTCGGCCGGCTTCGCCAGCGGCGTGTGCGCGGCGATCCTGGCGGTGTTCCTCACCGAGTGGGGGCTGCCCTGGTACCTGGGCGTCGGGGCCGCGTTGCTGACCGGCGTGGTGATCGGCCTGGTGCTGGGCACGCTGGTCGCCTACGTGGGCATCCCGTCGTTCGTCGTCACGCTCGCCGCGTTCCTCGGCTTCCAGGGCCTGCTGCTCCTGCTGCTCAAGGGCGGGCGCAACACCCCGGTCGAGGACGACGTCATCTACGCCATCGAGAACCGCAACCTGCCGGTCTGGCTGGGCTGGGTGCTCGCGGTGGTGGCGATCGCGGGGTACGCGGCGGTGCAGTTCGCCCGCCACCGCACCCGCACCGCCCGCGGCCTGGCCACCGAGCCGCTCGGCATCGTCGCCGCCCGCATCGCCGGCCTGGCCGTGATCCTGCTGCTGGCCACGGCGGTGCTGAGCCGCGAGCGCAGCATCAACATCGCGGTCACCTCGGTGAAGGGCGTGCCGGTCATCGCCCCGATCATCGGGGTGCTGCTGGTGGTGTTCACGTTCGTGCTCCAGCGCACCCCGTACGGCCGGCACGTGTACGCGGTCGGCGGCAACAAGGAGGCGGCCCGCCGCGCCGGCATCAACGTCAACCGCATCCGCGTCTCGGTGTTCATGGTGGGCTCGTTCATGGCGGCCATCGGCGGCATCGCGGCGGCCAGCCGGGCGTCGTCGGTCGACCCGAACACGGGCGGCAGCAACGTGCTGCTGTACGCGGTGGGCGCGGCCGTCATCGGCGGCACGAGCCTGTTCGGCGGCAAGGGCCGCGTGCTGGACGCGGTCATCGGCGGCGCGGTCATCGCCGTCATCGACAACGGCATGGGCCTGATGGACTTCAGCGGCGGCGCGAAGTTCGCCACGACGGGCCTGATCCTGCTGCTCGCGGCCACGGTCGACGCGCTGTCCCGGCGCCGCGCGACGGCGACCGGCAACAGGTAGATGCGCGCCGCGCCCACCCAGGACGAGGTCCGCCGGCAGAACCTCGGCGCGCTGCTGCGGTGGGTGCACCTGCACGGCGCCACGTCGCGGGCGGAGCTGACCAGCCTGCTCGGCCTCAACCGCAGCACGATCGGCGCGCTGACGGCCGACCTGGCGGCGGCGCGCCTGGTCGCCGAGGACACCCCGAAGGGGCTGCGCCGGGCGGGCCGGCCGTCGCTGGTGGTGCGGCCGCAGTCGGCGTCGGTGTACGCGTACGCGGTCAGCATCGAGGTGGACCGGCTGCGCGCGGCGCGGGTCGGCCTGGGCGGGGTGGTGCTGGACCGCCGCGAGCTGCCGCGGCCGCGCGGCGTGCAGATCCTGGAGACGGTGGCGCCGCTGGCGGGGTTCGTCCGCGAGATGCACCGGCGGGTGCCGGCCGGCGCGATCTACGTCGGCGGCGGGGTCTCGGTGGCGGGCATGGTGCGCCGCGAGGACGGCCTGGTCCGGCTGAGCCCGCACATCGGGTGGGTGGACGAGCCGATCGGCATCGCGCTGGCCGCGGAGCTGGGCGGTGACCAGCCGATGACGGTGGGCAATCACGCAGACGTGGCGGCGCTGGCCGAACACGCCCGGGGGGCCGCGGCCGGGTGCGACAACGTGCTCTATCTGTACGGCGACGTGGGCATCGGCGGCGGCATCATCGCCGGCGGGCGCCGGGTGACGGGCCACGGCGGCTACGGCGGCGAGGTGGGCCACATGGTGGTGAACCCGCACGGCAAGCCGTGCGGGTGCGGCTCGCGCGGCTGCTGGGAGACCGAGATCGGCGAGGCGGCACTGCTGACGGCGGCGGGCCGCGCGGGGGCGACGGGCCGCGACGCGATCCTCGCCGTGGTGGACGCGGCGGAGCGCGGCGACACGACGGCGCGCAACGCGTTGCGGCAGGTCGGCGACTGGCTGGGCTTCGGCGTCGCGAACCTGGTGAACATCTTCAACCCGGAGGCGGTGCTGTTCGGCGGCACGCTGCGCGACGTCTACCTGGCCGCCGCCGCGCACGTGCGCAGCCGCCTGAACGAGATGGCGCTGCCGGCCACCCGGGAGCACGTCCGGCTGCGCACGCCGGCGCTGGGCGACGACGCGACCCTGATCGGCGCGGCGGAGCTGGCGTTCGAGCGGCTGCTCGCCGACCCGCTGGACGCGGCGGGCTCGCCGGTTCCGCCCCCTCGTTGATCATGCGTCCGGCCCGGGGGCTGGGCTAGCATGGCCGCCGCGCCCTTCTCCGACAGGGCGTCGTCGATTTCCGGCGCGTTACGCGATCGTGATGCGGCCTCCGTGGACTCGGACTTCCGGCGCCCTTGTGCCCCATGCCGGAAGAGACTTACGTTGCCGGGCGCCGGGGATGACACGCGCGACGAAGGGACAGCGGATGCGCAGCGGTATAGCACTGGCGACCACGGGCCTCCTCCTCATGGGCAGCCTCGCCGCCTGCAGCGACGACGCGGACAGCAGCGCACCGAAGACCCCGAAGATCGGCGTCATCCTTCCCGACAAGACCACCTCGATCCGGTGGGAGACCGCCGACCGCAAGTACCTCCAGCAGGCGTTCGACGAAGCCGGGATCGCGCACGACATCCAGAACGCGGAGGCCGACAAGAAGCGCTTCCAGCAGATCGCCGACAGCATGATCAAGGGCGGCGTCACCGTCCTGATGATCGTCAACCTCGACTCGATCACCGGCAAGGTCGTGCTCAACCAGGCCGCCGCGGCCGGCGTCGCGACCGTCGACTACGACCGGCTGACCCTCAACGGCGGCGCCTCGTACTACGTCAGCTTCGACAACCGCGGCGTCGGCACCCTGCAGGGCGAGGGCCTGGTCAAGTGCCTGGAGGCGCAGACGCCGAAGAAGGCCAAGCCGGTCATCGCCACCCTCAACGGCTCCCCCAGCGACAACAACGCCACGCACTACAAGAACGGCTACAACGCCGTCCTGGAGGACCGCTACTTCAACGGCGACTACACCAAGGGCCCGGACCAGGACGTCCAGGACTGGGACAACAACCTCGCCGGCACGATCTTCGAGCAGATGCTCAACCAGACCAAGAACAAGATCGACGGCGTGCTGGCGGCCAACGACGGACTCGCCGGCGCCGTCATCAAGGAGCTGGAGCAGCGCAACCTCAACGGCCAGGTCCCGGTCACCGGCCAGGACGCCGACGTGGCGGCGCTGCAGCGCATCCTCAAGGGTGACCAGTGCATGACGGTCTTCAAGGACACCAAGAAGGAGGCGCAGGCCGCCGCCGAGCTGGCGATCTCGCTGGCGAAGAAGCAGCCGAAGCCCGCGCCGACGACCGTGAAGGACACCGAGTCCGGCCTGGACGTGCAGTCGGTGCTGCTCAAGCCGGAGGCCATCTTCAAGGAGAACGTCAAGACGGTCGTCGAGGCGGGCTACGTGACCCGCGAGGCGCTGTGCAAGGGCGCTGTCGACGAACTCTGCCGCCAGCAGGGCATCTAGCGCCCGGGCGGCGGCGCGGTGGAGCGGCGCACGACCAGTTCGGTGGCGAGCTCGACGTGGTGCGAGTCGAGCTTCTCGCCGGCGGCCAGCCGCAGCGCGGTGCGCAGCGCGACGCCGCCCATCTCCTGCAGGGGCTGGCGCACGGTCGTCAGCGGCGGCGCCGCGAACCAGGCGACCTGGGTGTCGTCGAACCCGACGATGCTGACGTCCTCGGGGATCCGCAGCCCCCGCGCCCGGGCGGCCTCGATCACCCCGGCCGCCGTCTCGTCGCTGCCCGCGAACACCGCCGTCGGCGGCTCGGGCAGGTCGAACAGGGCCGCCCCGCCGACCACGCCGTCGTCGTAGCGGAACCGGCCCGTGCGGACGTAGCCGTCCGGCACGGGCGCGCCGGCGGCGTCCATGGCGGCGCGGTAGCCCTGCAGCCGGGCCTGGTTGCAGGCGGCGGCCGCCGGGCCGCCCAGGTAGCCGATGCGCCGGTGCCCGAGGTTCAGCAGGTGCTCGGTCGCGGCCAGGCCGCCGGCGAAGTTCGTCGACCCGACGCTGGTCACCCGGGCGCGCGGCAGGTGCAGCGGGTCGATGACGACGAGCGGCAGGTTCGCCCGCGACAGCACCTGCAGGTCGTGCACCGTCAGATCCTTGACCACGGAGATGACCGCCCGGCGCCCGGCGGCGACCAGGTCGCGCGCCCAGCTGCCGGCCGCCCGGCGGCGGCCCTCCGCGGACGGCGGGTCCTGGGTGCGCAGGCTGACGGCCACGGTGACGCCGGCCGCCGCGCCGGCGCTGACGACGCCCTGGACGATCGCCGTGGAGTAGGCGTTCAGGTCGTCGCCGAACATCAGCTCGACCGGCGCCGCGGCCGCGCCGCGGCGCGCCGCCCGCACCCGGCGCCCGGTGTAGTCGTGCTGCTGCAGCAGGGTCTGGATGAGCGCCCGGGTCGCGGGCGCCACGTCGTCGTGACCGTTGAGCACCTTGGAGACGGTCGCCACCGACACTCCCGCGGACGCTGCCACGGTGGCCAGGGTGGCTCGCGGCCTGTCGGCTGACACGACGACGTCCTCCGCTTCTACCCGCCGACGGCGCCGGCCACCGGGATGTGCTCCACCGGGGTCACGAGCCACCGGTCGTGTCCCACCACCCGGGTGGCTCCGGTCAGCCGCACGACGGCGCTGCAGGGCAGGTCGGCCGACGACGTGCCGACGAGCACCTCGACGTCGCCGGGCTCGACGATGCGCCGGAACTCGCGGCCCGTGAAGGCCGTCCGGTCGGCGTGCACGCGGAACTGTACCTGGACGGCGGCGCCCGGTTCGAGCCGGACACGCGTGAACCCGGCGAGCTGCCGCACGGGCCGGGTCACCTGGGCGAGGACGTCGCGCAGGTAGAGCTGGACCACCTGGTCGCCGGCCCGGGCGCCGGTGTTGCGCAGCCGCACGGAGACGGTGAACTCGCCGTCGGTGGGCACCTCGGTGTCGCTGACGCGCAGGTCGTCCACCGCGAAGCTGGTGTACGAGGCGCCGTGGCCGAACGGGAACAGCGGCGTCGCGTCCAGGCTGCTGATGTTGTTGTGCTCGACGCCGAGCGGCGGCGCCAGGTAGGTGCCGGGCTGGCCGCCTGGGTCGCGCGGGATCTGCACGGGCAGCTTGCCGCCGGGCACGACGCGGCCGCTGAGCACGCCGGCGATCGCCGCCCCGCCCTCCTCGCCGGGCATGAACGCCTGCACCAGCGCGGCGGCCCGGCCGTGCACGTCGCCGAGCGCGTACGGGCGGCCGGAGACGACGACCACCACGACGGGCGTTCCGGTGGCCAGCAGCTCGGCGAGCAGGTCGGCCTGCACGCCGGGCAGCCGCAGGTCGGCGGCGTCGCAGCCCTCGCCGGACGAGCCGTGCCCGAACAGGCCGGCGAGGTCGCCGACGACGGCCACGCACACGTCGGCGTCCCGGGCGGCGGCGACGGCGGCCGCGAAACCGGACCGGTCGTCGCCCTGCACGGCGCAGCCGGGGGCGTGCGTCACGTCGGCGCCGGGCAGCTCGGCGCGCAGCGCGTCGACGAGCGTAGGCACCGCGACGCCGAGGCCGGAACCCGGGTAGCGGGGCAGCACGTGGTTGGGGAAGGCGTAGCAGCCCATGAACGTGCGCGGGTCGGCGGCGCACGGCCCGACGACGGCCACCCGGCCGGGCCCGGGGCGGCCCTCGTCGCGCAGCGGCAGCGCCGTCCCGGCGTCGAGCAGCACGACGGACCGCTCGGCCAGCTCGCGGGCCAGCGCGCGGTTGTCCGGCGAGTCGAGGTCGGTGGCGTCGGCGCCGGCCACCGACCGTTCGGGGGTCCACCCGGCGTCGAGCAGGCCGAGGCGCGCCTTCTGGGTGAGCAGGCGCCGGGCGGCCCGGTCGACCAGCTCCTCGGGCACGTCGCCGCGCCGCACCCGCTCGACCAGGCCGGGGCCGAAGCCGAGGGTGTCGGGCAGCTCGACGTCGACGCCGGCGGCCAGGGCCTGCGCCCCGGCGTCGTCGGTGCCGTCGGCGACCCCGTGCATGGTGGCGAGGAACGGCACGGCCCAGTAGTCGGACACGACGGTGCCGGTGAAGCCCCAGTCGCCGCGCAGCAGGTCGGTGAGCAGCCACGAGTCGGCCACCGCCGGCACGCCGTCCACATCGGAGTACGAGTTCATCACCGAGCCGGCCCCGGCTACCGCGACGGCCGTCTCGAACGGCGGCAGGATGACGTCGAGCAGCTCGCGCCGGCCCATCGGCACCGGCCCGTGGTTGCGCGCCCCGCGGGCGGCGGAGTAGCCGGCGAAGTGCTTCAGCGTGGCGATGACGCCGGCGCTCTGCAGGCCGCGGACGTAGGCGGCGCCGAGCATCGAGACGAGGTACGGGTCCTCACCCATCGTCTCCTCGACGCGCCCCCAGCGGTAGTCGCGCACGACGTCCAGCACCGGCGACAGTCCCTGGTGGACGCCCACGGCGGCCATGTCGCGCCCGATGGCGGCGCTCATCCGCTCGACGAGGCCGGGGTCGAACGTGGCGCCCCAGGCGATCGCCGCCGGGTACACGGTCGCGCCGAACGTGGTGAACCCGGTGAGGCACTCCTCGTGCACGAGCGCGGGGATGCCGAGCCGGGAGGCGTCCATGACGATCCGCTGCTGGCGGACGAGTTCGGCGGCGCCCTCGGCGGCGGTCAGCGGGACGCTGCCGTACACCCGGGTGAGGTGGCCGAGCCCGTGCCGGGCGGCCTCGGCCAGCGGCACCGTGCCGGAGGCGGCGAACACGTCCTGCATGGGCGCGACGTTGATGGCGGCCTCGGGGTCGGGGGCCGGGGCCTCGCCGGGGGCCGGCTGCATGTCGTTGCCCACCCACCGGCTGCCGAGCTGGGCGACCTTCTCCTCGAGCGTCAGCTCGCCGAGCAGCAGCTCGACCCGTTCGGCGACGGGCAGCGCCGGGTCGCGCCACGAGGGCGCCGCCGGGTGGTTGCCGGCCGCCGGTTCCGGTGTCGTCACGGTGCTCTCCTTCGGCCGGGATCCCGCTTCGAAAGTTTCGGAAATCCTGTGGATCAGCCGTGCCCGCGGCGCCGCCGTTACGGCAGCGTCGGTGCGTGGGCAGGGCTCGTCGTCGACCTCGACTTTCGCCTATCGACAGCGAAGGTTCAAGCCCTTGACACGCCAGAAACGGAATCCTACGTTGACGAAACACTCCGATAATTTTCGTGATCTCGCTCTCCCCATCCCCCGTCGCGTCACCTCGAGTACGGAGAAGCAGCGTGGAACGCATGCCGATATCCCGTCGGAACTTCCTCAACCTCGCCATCGGCGCCGGCGCCGCCGCCGGGCTCGCCGCGTGCGGCAGCTCGGGTCCCGGCTCGGGCTCCGGCGGCAGCGGCAGCGGCAACGCGGCCGGCGCCGCCACCTACTGGTCGCTCAGCGGCCCGCCCGGCGAGCCGATCCGCAAGGCCGCCATCGATCGCTTCAACGCGGCCAACCCGGACAGCAAGATCACCCCGACGTTCTTCCAGAACGACGCCTACAAGCAGAAGATCAAGACGTCGATCGGCGCGGGCGAGGGCCCGACCATGATCTGGGGCTGGGGCGGCGGCGGCCTGAAGACCTACGTCGAGGCCAACCAGGTCGAGGACCTGACCGGCTGGCTCAACGAGAACGCCGCGCTCAAGGACAAGATCTTCCCGTCGTCGTTCGGCGCCGCCACGGTCAACGACAAGATCTACGCGATGCCCATCGAGACGGTCCAGCCGATCGTCCTGTTCTACAACAAGCAGGTCTTCGAGAAGGCCGGCCTGCAGCCCCCGCAGTCCTGGGGCGACATCGTCGACAACCTGGTGCCGAAGTTCAACGCGGCCGGCATCGCGCCGTTCTCGCTCGGCGGGCAGTCCCGCTGGACCAACATGATGTGGCTGGAGTTCCTGCTCGACCGCACCGCCGGCTCCGAGGTCTTCGACAAGGTCTTCGCCGGCGAGGCCAACGCCTGGTCCGACCCCGCCGTGCTGGACATGCTCACCAAGGTGCAGAACCTGGTGAAGGCGAACGGCTTCATCAAGGGCTTCTCGTCGATCACCGCCGACTCCAACGCCGACCAGGCCCTGCTCTACACCGGCCGGGCCGCGATGATGCTGCACGGCTCCTGGTCGTACGGCATCCAGCAGTCCGAGGGCGGCGACTTCGTGAAGAGCGGCGGCCTGGGCTGGATGAACTTCCCACCGGTCGAGGGCGGCAAGGGCGACCCGTCGAACACCGTCGGCAACCCCGGCCAGTACCTGTCGATCTCCTCCAAGGCGACGCCCGAGGCGAAGGAGGTCGCGAAAAAGTTCTTCTCGACCACGCTGGTCGACGACGCCGAGATCGACGGCTGGATCAAGTCCGGCGGCGTCCCGATCATCAAGGGCAGCGACGCCAAGCTCGGCGCGTCCCCCGACGCCGAGTTCCTCAAGTTCGTCTACGACACCTCGGCCAACGCGAAGGTCTTCGCCCAGTCGTGGGACCAGGCGCTGAGCCCGACCGCCGCCGAGACCCTGCTCGACAACATCGCCAAGCTGTTCCAGTTGCAGATCACCCCGCAGCAGTGGGTGGACAGCATGAACGGGGTCATCGGGAAATGACGACGCTCGCTCCGCCCGTCGCCCAGGTGAAGGAGTCCGCCGGCCAGGCCGGCGGGCGGAGCGGCGCGGTCGCCTGGATGGCGCTGCCCGCGCTGCTGATGTTCGTCGCGTTCGGCGTCGTCCCGCTGCTGGGCGTCCTCGCGCTGAGCTTCACCACCTGGGACGGCATCGGCGACATCCAGCCGTCCGGCCTGACCAGCTGGCGGGCCACGCTCAGCGACCCCGGCCTGCCGCACGCGCTGTGGGTCACGTTCCTGGTGATGGCCCTGTCCTGGGTGGCGCAGACGCCGCTGTCCATCCTCATCGGGGTGTTCCTCGCCGCGCACAAGCGCTACCGCGGGTTCCTGGCGGTGCTCTACTTCATCCCGCTGCTGCTCAGCTCCGCGGCCATCTCCATCACCTACAAGGCGCTACTCGACCCCAACTTCGGCCTCGGCGCCGGCCTGGGCATCCCGCTGCTCGCCCAGGACTGGCTCGGCCGCGGCAACCTCGCCCTCGGCGTCGTCGTCTTCGTCGTGTCGTGGCAGTTCATCCCGTTCCACTCGCTCATCTACCAGGGCGCGGTGCGGCAGATCCCCACCTCCATGTACGAGGCGGCGCAGATCGACGGCGCCGGGCGGGTCCGGCAGTTCCTCAGCATCACGCTGCCGCAGCTCAAGTACACGATCATCACGTCGTCGACGCTGATGGTGGTCGGCTCGCTGACCTTCTTCGACCTGATCTTCGTGCTCACCGCGGGCGGCCCCGGCGACGCCACCCGGGTGCTCGCGCTCAGCATGTACCAGCAGGGCTTCCAGGCGAACCTGATGGGACCGGCCAGCGCCATCGCGGTCATCCTGGTCCTCGTCGGCCTCGCCCTGGCGCTGCTGCTGAACCGCATCGGCGGCGGCAGCTCGTCGCAGAGCCAGCTCGAGGGGGCCTGACATGGCCACCACCCTGGCAAGCGGCACCGGCAGCAAGGCCGAGCCCGGCCCCGCCGAGCCCCGCGGTCGCCGGCGCCTCGGCCAGCTCAACTGGTTCGGCGGCACGTTCGGCTGGCTGTGGCTGCTCGTCGTGATGCTGCCGATCTACTGGATCGTCATCACCAGCTTCAAGGAGCAGAGCAGCTACTTCGCCTCCAACCCGCTGGCCCCGCCGACCGAGGTCACCCTCGACAACTACCGGCTGGTCATCGAGAGCCAGTTCGCCCGCTACTTCATGAACAGCGTCATCGTCACGCTCGGCGCCGTCCTGCCGGCCGTGCTCATCTCGTTCATGGCCTCGTACGCGATCGTCCGGGCCGGGGCGCGCAGCCGGTTCCTGCGGGCCACCAACAGCCTGTTCCTCATGGGCCTGGCCATCCCGCTGCAGGCCACGATCATCCCCGTCTACCTGATCATCATCCGGCTGCAGATGTACGACACCCTGGCGGCGATCATCCTGCCGTCCATCGCGTTCGCCATCCCGCTGTCGGTGCTGGTGCTGTCCAACTTCGTCCGCGACGTGCCGAAGGAACTCTTCGAGTCGATGCGGATGGACGGCGCCACCGAGTGGAGCACCCTGTGGCGGCTGGTGTTCCCGCTGACCCGGCCCGCCCTGGTCACCGTGACCATCTACAACGGCCTCGGCATCTGGAACGGCTTCCTGCTGCCCCTGATCCTCACCCAGAGCCCCGAACAGCGGACCCTGCCGCTGGCCCTGTGGACCTTCCAGGGGCAGTACAGCGTCAACGTGCCCGCCGTCCTGGCGTCGGTGGTGCTGACCACCCTGCCGATCCTCATCCTGTACGCGATCGGCCGCCGCCAGCTCCTGTCCGGCCTGACCGCCGGCTTCGGCAAGTGACCCCGGAGGTAACCATGGCACCGCAGCCGACCCGCGAGGACAAGTTCAGCTTCGGCCTGTGGACGGTGGGCTGGCAGGCCCGTGACCTGTTCGGCGAGGCCACCCGCCCCGTCCTGGCCGCCGTCGAGGCGGTGCACAAGCTGGCGGAGCTGGGCGCGTACGGCATCACCTTCCACGACGACGACCTCGTCCCGCCCGGCAGCAGCCCCGCCGAGCGGCAACGCATCATCGACGAGTTCAAGGCGGCGCTCGACGAGACCGGCCTGGTCGTGCCCATGGTCACCACCAACCTGTTCGCCGACCCGGTGTTCAAGGACGGCGGGTTCACCAGCAACGACCGGTCGGTGCGCCGGTACGCCCTGCGCAAGGTCATGCGCAACATGGACCTGGCCGCCGAGCTGGGCGCCCAGATCTACGTGTTCTGGGGCGGCCGGGAGGGCTCCGAGGTCGACTTCGCCAAGGACGTCCGGGCCGCCCTCGACCGCTACCGGGAGGGCATCGACCTGCTGGCGCAGTACTCCATCGACAAGGGCTACGGCATGCGCTTCGCGATCGAGCCGAAGCCGAACGAGCCGCGCGGCGACATCCTGCTGCCGTCGATCGGGCACGCGCTGGCGTTCATCTCCGAGCTGGAGCACCACGAGATGGTCGGCATCAACCCCGAGACCGGCCACGAGCAGATGGCCTCGCTGAACTACACCCACGGCATCGCCCAGGCGCTCTGGCAGGGCAAGCTGTTCCACATCGACCTCAACGGCCAGAAGGGCCCGCGGTACGACCAGGACCTCGTCTTCGGCTACGGCGACCTGCTCCAGGCATTCTCGACGGTCGACCTGCTGGAGAACGGCGCGCCCGGCGGCGGGCCCACCTACGACGGCGACCGGCACTTCGACTACAAGCCGCTGCGCACCGAGGACATGTCCGGCGTGTGGGAGTCCGCCCTCGCCAACATGGAGCTCTACCTGGCGCTGCGCGAGCGGGCGCGGGCGTTCCGCGCCGACCCGGAGGTGCAGGAGGCGCTGGCCGCCGCGCGGGTGGCCGAGCTGTCGGAGCCGACGCTGGAGCCGGGCGAGGGCCACGAGCAGCTGGCCGCCGACAAGACCGCGTTCGAGGACTACGACCTGGAGGCGGCCCGCACCCAGGGCTACGGGTACGCCCGGATCCAGCGGCTGGCCCTGGAGCACCTGGTCAGGATGCGCTGACCCCGGCGCCGTGCCACGAGCGCCACAGCGACGCGTACGACCCGCCGGCCGCGACCAGCTCGTCGTGGGTGCCCAGCTCGATCACGCGGCCGTCCTCGACCACGGCCACCCGGTCGGCGTCGTGCGCGCTGAACAGCCGGTGGGCGATCGCGACGACCGTGCGGCCGCGCAGCACCGCCGCCAGTGAGCGCTCCAGGTCGCGGGCGGCGCGCGGGTCGATGAGCGACGTCGCCTCGTCCAGCACCAGCGTGTGCGGGTCGGCGAGCACGAGCCGGGCGAGCGCGAGCTGCTGCGCCTGGGCCGCCGTCAGGTCCACGCCGCGCGCGCCGACCTCGGTGTCCAGCCCGTCCGGCAGGTCCGCCGACCAGCCCACCGCGGCGAGCGCTGCCGTGACGTCGGCGTCGGACGCGCCGGGGCGCACCATGGCCACGTTGTCGCGCAGCGTGCCGAGGAACACGTGGTGCTCCTGGCTGACCAGCGCCACCTCCCGGCGCAGCCGGTCGAGCGGCAGGCCGGCCAGCGGCACCCCGCCGACCGTCACCGCCCCGGCCGTCGGCGCGTGCACGCCCGCGAGCAGCCGGCCCAGCGTCGACTTGCCCGCCCCGGACGGCCCGACGATCGCGAGCCGCTCCCCCGGCCGGATCGTCAGGTCGATGCCGCGCAGCACGTCCCGGCCGGGCTGGTAGGCGAACCGCACGCCCGCCGCGACCAGCTCCCGGCCCGCGGGCTCGGCGGTCGCGGCGCGCTCCGGCTCGCCGGTGCGGCCGATGCCGAGCAGCCGGGCCAGCGACGCGGCGCCGACCTGCAGCTCGTCGAGCCAGTTGAGCAGCCGGTCGACGGGGTCGATGAGCTGCTGCACGTACAGCGTCGCCGCGGTCACCGCGCCCAGGGTCACCATGCCGTTCAGGTGGAACCAGCCGCCGACGAGCAGCGTCGCCGCGACCGGCACCACGTAGCCGATCTCCACGATCGGGAACCAGACGGTGCGCAGGCGCAGCGTGTACTTCTCGGCGGCCGCCGCGCCGGTCAGGTCGGCGTCGGAACGGGTCACCCGGTGCCGGGCGCGGCGCAGCACGTCGACCGTGCGGGCGCCGTCGACCGTCTCCTGCAGGCCGTCGGTGACCTTCGCCCAGGCCGCGTTCTCACGCAGGTAGCCGGCGGGCGCCCGGCGCAGGTACCACCGGGTGCCACCCCACAGCAGCGGCACGGCGACCAGGCACGGCAGCGCCAGCAGCGGGTCCACCAGCAGCAGCGCGCCGACCACGAAGCCGCCGGTCACGATCGCGATGAGCGTCTCCGGCACCGCCCGCCGGACGCTGTGCGACAGCGCGTCGACGTCGCGGCTGGTGCGGGTGACCAGGTCGCCGGTGCCGGCGCGTTCCACGGTGGACAGCGGGATGGCCAGCACCCGGTCGACGAAGTCCTCGCGCAGCTCGGCCAGCACCCGCTCGCCGAGGGTCGCCGACGCCAGCCGGGCGAACCGCGTCAGCACCGACTGCACCAGCACGAACCCGACGATGAGCAGCGCGACCCGGTCGATCGTGGCGCCGGCGCGCCCGCGCTCGATCGACTCGACCAGGCCGCCGAGCAGCCGCGGCGCGACCAGGCCGGTGGCCGCGGCGACGGCGTGCAGCGCCAGCGCCCCGCCGAGCGCGCGCGGGTGGCGGCGCAGCAGCGTGCGGGCGTACCGGCGCACCATCGCGGCGTCGGCCACCGGCAGCGGGGTGCTCACGTCAGTCCTCCTCGCGCGTGACGGTGCGGGCGTAGCCGGGACAGGAGTCGAGCAGGTCGCGGTGGGTGCCGGCGGCCACGGCCCTGCCGCCCTCGACGTAGACCACCCGGTCGGCCCGGTCGAGCACCAGCGGGCTGGTCGAGCAGACCACCGTGGTGCGCCCGGCGCGGGCCGCGCCCAGCCGGGCGGCGATCCGCGCCTCCGTGTGCGCGTCGACGGCGCTGGTCGGCTCCACCAGCACCAGCACCTCCGGGTCGGCGAGCAGCGCCCGGACCAGCCACAGCCGCTGCTGCTGGCCGCCGGAGAACGACCGGCCGCGCTCGGCCACGTCGCTGTCCAGGCCGTCCGGCAGGGCGTCGAGGACGTCGTGGGCCGCGGCCGCCGCCACGGCCGCCGCCATCCGCTCCCCGCCGGCCGCGCCGTCCGGGTCGAGGTCGGCGCGCAGCGGGCCGGTGAACAGCCGGGCGTCGTTGTCGGCCACCAGGATCCGCCGCCGCACCGCGTCCAGCGCCAGCGCGTCCAGCGGGACGCCGCCCAGCGTCACGGCGCCCGGCGCGCCCGGCGCGTGCCGGCCCAGCCGGTCGGCGATCGCCGCGGCGTCGGCCGGCACGGCCGCGGCCACCGCGGTCAGCTCGCCCGGCCGCACCTGCAGGCCGCTGGGCGCGTCGACCAGCTCGGCCGGTCCGCCGGGCGCCGCGGCCGGCGCGGCGGGCTCGGGCAGGTCGCCGGTCGTGCCGAGCATGCGCACCACCCGGCGGGCGGCCACGTGGCCGCGGGTGAACTTGTCCAGGGCCTCGGTGAGCGTGCGCAGCGGGGCCACCAGGAACGCCGCGTAGCCGTAGAAGCTGACCAGCTGGCCCACGGTGATGCTGCCGTCGATCGCGAACCGGGCGCCCAGCCACGTCACCACGGCCAGCAGCAGCCCCGGCAGCAGCACCTGCGCCGCCTCCAGCACCGACTCGGTGCGCGCCACCCGCACCCCGGCCCCGCGCAGCGCCTGCGACTCGGCCCGGTACGCCGCCGCCATCGCGTCCTCGCCGCCGACGCCGCGCAGCACCCGCAGCCCGGCGACCACGTCGGCGGCCCGGCCGGTGAGCCGGCCCTGCGCGTCCCGGTACGCCTGCTGGCGCCGGTGCAGCGGCCGGATCAGCAGGCTCGCCACCGCCATCAGCAGCGGCACGCCGAGCACCACGACCAGGCCCAGCGGCACCGACGTGCTCAGCATGATCACGGCGACGACCACGATCGCGACGACCGCGCCGGTGCCGCGCGCGCTGATGTCGACGGCGTCGCCGACGTGCACGATGTCGGAGGTGCTGATCGCCACCACCTCGCCCGCGTCGAGCCGGCGCGGCAGCGCGCCGCCGAGCCGGGCGGCCTGCCGGACCGTCAGCTGCACGGTGCGCATCGCGGCGGCCAGCCAGTTGTAGACGGCCAGCCGGTGCCGGGTGATGCCGGTGAGCGCCTGCACCACGCCCAGCCCGAGCCCGGCGAGGGTCCACGCCGTCAGGGCGGGCGCGTCGCGCGCGGCGAGGGCGTCGATCGCCCGGCCGACGACCGCGGGGATCAGCGCCTGCCCGACGAACCAGATCACCGCGAGCGCCATCGCGCCGGTCACGGACCGCCAGGTGCGCCGGGCCGTCCAGACGAGGAATCGGGCGGGTCCGCGATGATCGGGGGTGCCGGGGTCCTCCGGCGGCAGCGGGCGCATGGCAGGGTCCGACGTTACGGACCGCGCCCGCGCCGGGGCGAGCGGTTTTCTACCGGTCGACCGGGCTGAAGTCCCACACGTGCGGGGCGCGCGCGACCAGCTTCTCCGGCGGGTCGGCGAACGGCACCGGGCTGCTGCGCCACTTCGAGATGACCACGATCCGGTTGTCGGGCGACGTGAACACCTCGCTCGACACGTGCAGCGGCTCCACCTCGACGGCCGGCACCGCCCGGTCGCACACCCAGGTGAGCAGCTCGGCGAACCCGCGGGGGTGCGCGCGCACCTCCCACATCCGGACGATCACACCGTCACCGTCGTCAGCGCCATGGCCGAGTCGGCGGGCAGGTCGAGGCGGCTCGGCGCCACCCCGGCCGCGACCAGCCGCGAGCCCAGCGCGGCCACCATCGCGCCGTTGTCCGTGCACAGCTTCGGCCGCGGCACCCGCACCGTGATGCCGTGCTTCGCCGCGCGCTCCTCGGCCATCGCCCGCAGCCGCGAGTTCGCCGCCACCCCGCCGCCGATCACCAGCGTGTCCACGCCGTGCGTGCGGCACGCGTCGATCGCCTTGGCGGTGAGCACGTCGCAGACCGCGTCCTGGAAGCTGGCCGCCACGTCGTTGACCGGCACCGGCTCGCCGGAGCGCTCCTTCGCCTCGACCCAGCGCGCCACCGCCGTCTTCAGGCCCGAGAACGAGAAGTCGAACCGGTGGTTCGCCAGGTCCTTCGGGGCGGTCAGGCCGCGCGGGAACTGGATCGTCGCCTGCCCCTCGCGGGCGGCGCGGTCGATCGGCGGGCCGCCCGGGAACGGCATGCCGAGCAGCCGGGCCACCTTGTCGAACGCCTCGCCCGCCGCGTCGTCGATCGTCGCGCCCAGCGGGGTCACGCCCGCCGTCAGGTCGTCCACCAGCAGCAGCGACGAGTGGCCGCCGCTGACCAGCAGGCCGATCGCCGGCTCGGGCAGCGGGCCGTGCTCCAGGGTGTCTACGGCCACGTGCGCGGCCAGGTGGTTCACCCCGTACACCGGCTTGTCCGCGGCCAGGGCGTACCCCTTGGCGGCGGCGACGCCGACGAGCAGCGCCCCCGCGAGGCCCGGGCCCGCCGTCACGGCGATCGCGTCGACGTCGGCCAGGGTGACCCCCGCCTCGTCGAGCGCGCGCTGCATCGTCGGGACCATCGCCTCCAGGTGGGCGCGGCTGGCCACCTCGGGCACCACCCCGCCGAACCGGGCGTGCTGGTCCACACTGGACGCCAGCGCGTCGGCCAGCAGGGTGTGCCCGCGCACGATGCCGACGCCGGTCTCGTCGCAGGAGGTCTCGATCCCGAGGACCAATGGCTCGTTGTCAGGCACGTCGCATCATCACCAGGGCGTCTGTGTTGCTGGGCTGGTAGTAGCCGCGGCGGACGCCGACGGCCTCGAACTCGTGGCGGGCGTACAGGTGCTGGGCCGGCGCGTTGTCCACGGCCACCTCCAGCAGCACGGTCGCCCGGCCCGCCCGGTCGAGCAGGGCCTCGAGAAGGGTACGTCCCAGGCCGCGGCGCTGGGCGTCGCGGCGGACGGCGATGTTCTGCACCCACGCCTCACCCGGCTCGGTGACGGCCAGGCCGGCGTAGCCGAGCACCGCGCCGTCCTCCACCGCGACCACGTAGTGGTGCCCGCCGGCCAGCTCGTTCCAGAACATGCCGGCCGACCACTGCTCGGACCCGAACAGGTCCGCCTCGATCTCCAGCACGGGCTCGATGTGCCACCAGCGGAACCGCGTGAGTTCCATCAGCGCAGAGCGGGCTTGCGGGCGCCCGGCTCGACGGCGTCGGGCCGGCGCAGGTACAGCGGGGTGAGCGGCTCGGTGGGCGCCTTGTCGCGCACCCGCCCGGCGGCCAGCTCGGCGAGGTGCAGCGCCGGCGGGTACAGCAGCTCGCCGTCGACCGGCAGCCCCAGCACGTCGGCGTACTTCTGCGCGCCCTCACCCACGGCCCGCTCGGCGGTCACGCCGACGTCCGCGGGCCGCGCCACCTCGGGGCCGCGCTCGCGCACGCCGTCGGCGTACGTCGCCCAGTAGACCTCCTTGCGGCGGGCGTCGGTGGCGGCGAGCACCCGGCCCGCGCCGGCCGCCCGGCCGAGGGCGTCCAGCGAGCACACCCCGTACACCGGGACGCCCAGCACCTGGGCCATGCTCGCGGCGGTGACCAGGCCGACGCGCAGGCTGGTGAACGGGCCCGGCCCGAGCCCCGCCACGATCGCGGTCAGCTCACCCGGCCGCACCCCGGCCTCGGCGAGCACCTCGGCGACGTGCGGCGCGAGCAACTCGCCGTGGGCGCGGGCGTCGACGGTGCGGCGCTGGGCGACGATCGCCACCCCGCCGTCGGTCACCTCCGCCACCGCGGCCGTCACCGCGGGCGTCGAGGAATCCAGCACCAGTACAAGCACGATTGGCACCCTAGCCGGTCGGCGGCGGCGCCCCCACGGCCGCCCGGCGTCCTGGCTCCCGGGTGCGTTTCCCGGTGGCACCGGAGATCCGCCGTTCGACGTCAGGCGCGCACAATCCCCGCCTCGGCCCGCGCTCGCGCCCTCCCGCGCCGCGGCCCCGAGAACCGCCCGATCGTGCGTGCCCGCGCGATGGGCTCCGTGGTGGCATGGTGCTCCGCATCCCGCGAAGGAGATCGACCGTGCCCTCCACCCTCCACCGGCTCGCCGGTCCGGCCGTGGCCGCCGCGGCGCTGGTCGTCGCCGGCATCGTCGTCCTGCCCGCCGGCGCGGCCGAACGGGCCCCGGCTGCGGCCGCCCCGTCGCCGCTGCCGACGCCCCCGCCCGCCGGATCCGTCACGCTGATCGGCTCCACGCTCACCTACACGGCCGGCGCCTCCACGCGCAACCGCATCACCGCCGACGGCACCGCGGACTTCTACGCCGCGGTCGTCGACGAGGCGACGGCCATCACCATCGCCTCCGCCCCGGCGGGCCGGTGTTTCAAGAACCACTCCCGGCACGTGCGCTGCACCGGCGTCAAGAAGATCCGCGTCTTCCTGGGCGACGGCGACGACACCCTGTGGACCGGCAACGCCGTCCCGGTGGAGGCCTCCGGCGGGCCCGGCCACGACAGGCTCGACGGCGAGCACAGCCACGCGGCGGTGCACCTACGCGGCGACACCGGCGACGACGTGCTGCTGGGCGGCCGGGCCACCGACCAGCTGTCGGGCGGCGCCGGTGACGACATGCTCCGGGCGGGCGGCGCCACCGTCCCCAACGTGACGCCGCAGCGGATCGACGGTGGGCCGGGCGCCGACCGGTGCAGCGGGGAGTTCAGCATCCGCGTGGACTGCGAGCAGTTCTAGGCGCGCGGGTCCCAGTCGACGGGCGGGCGGCCCGCGTCGGCCAGGGCCTTGTTCGCCGCCGAGAACGGGCGGGCGCCCCGGAAGCCGGCCCGGTTCAGCGGGCTCGGGTGGCCCGCCTCCAGCACCACGTGCTGCGGCCCGGTCACCAGGGCGGCCTTCTTGCGGGCGTAGCCGCCCCACAGCAGGAACACCACCCGCTCGGCGCGGGCGTCCAGGGCCCGGATGGTGGCGTCGGTGAACGCCTCCCAGCCCCGGCCGGCGTGCGACGCCGCCGCGCCCGCCCGCACCGTCAGCACCGCGTTGAGCAGCAGCACGCCCTGCCGGGCCCAGCCGGTCAGGTCGCCGTCGGCGGGCGGGGTGACGCCCGCGTCCTCGGCCAGCTCCTTGAACACGTTGCGCAGCGACGGCGGCACCCGCACCCCGGCGCGCACGCTGAAGCTGAGCCCGTGCGCCTGGCCCGGCCCGTGGTACGGGTCCTGGCCCAGGATCAGCACCCGGGTGTCCGCGGGCGGGCACAGCCGGTACGCGGCGAACAGGTCCTCCACCGGCGGGTACACCGTGTGCCGGGCGTACTCGGCGGCGACGAACGCGCCGAGCGCGGCCGTCGCGGCCGGGTCGAGGAACGGCGCCAGGGCGTCCCGCCAGTCCGGCGGCAGCAGCTCGGGCAGGTTCACAGGGCGGCCAGCCGGTCCGCCCAGTCGCCGCCGGACGGCTCCAGCTCCACCACGCGGGTGTCGTCGTCGCGCCGGTCGATGCGCACCCGCAGGTGGGCGTCGCTGAGCTGCTCGACCATGCCCTCGCCCCACTCGACCACGGTGACGGCGTCCTCCGCGGACGCATCCAGGTCGAGGTCGTCGATCTCGGCGCGCGGGTCGGCGGCGGCGCCCAGCCGGTACGCGTCCGCGTGCACCAGCGGCACCCGGCCGCCGAGCGCCACGTCGGGCTTGTGCACCCGGGCGATCACGAACGTCGGGGACGTGATGTCGCCGCGCACCTTCAGGCCCGCGCCGAGCCCCTGGGTGAGGGCCGTCTTGCCGGCGCCGAGCGGGCCGGTCAGCACGAGCAGGTCGCCCGGGCGCAGCACCGCCGCCAGTCGCGCGCCGAACGCGCGGGTGTCGTCCACCGTGGCGAGCTGGGTCGTCATCGCACTTTCTCCAGGAAGTTGAGCAGGATGTCGTTGACCTGGTCCGCGTGTTCGAGCATCACGACGTGACCGCTGTTCTCGATCTTCGCGAACTCCGCGTCGGGCACGTGCCGGAGGATCTCCTCCGAGTGCGTCTGCGGGGTGATGTAGTCCTTCGTGCCCACCAGCACCAGGGTGGGGGTCTCGCGCAGCGCGGCCAGCGCCGGCCAGCGCGCGTGCGTGTAGAGGGTGCGCAGGTACTTCGCCACCGTGTCCGCCGACGTCTTGGAGTTCATCGCCTCCACGAACGACACCAGCCGCGGGCTGGGCTTGGGCTCGCCGAAGCCGTACCGGCGGGTCAGCAGCCAGGCCAGGTCGCTGGACGCGGCGCGAGCCTTGTCGATCGTGCCGCCGGACAGCCGCGCCGCCCCGTTCACCAGCGGCAGCAGCGGCGCGCTGGCCCGGGCCACCAGCGACGGCAGGCCGATCTTCGTCTTCTCGACCAGGCCGCCCGACGTCGCCATGAGCACGACGCCGTGCACGCGGTCGCCGAACCAGGTGGCGTACTTCTCCGCGAACGCCATGATCGTCATGCCGCCCATCGAGTGCCCGACCAGCACCACCGGGCCGTCCGGCACGGTGGCGTCGAGCACCGCCCGCAGCGATTCGCCCAGCGCCGCGATGTCGTACTCGCCCGACTCCAGGCGGCTGGAGCGGCCGTGCCCCGGCTGGTCGTAGAAGATCAGCCGGCGGTCGCCGCGCTCGGCGAGCATCTTGCGCTGGAAGTAGAACGTGCCCATGTCGAGGCAGAACCCGTGCACGAACACGACCGGCGGCAGGCCCTTGTCCTCGCGCGGCTCGATGATCTCGACGTGCAGGTCGGTGCCGTCGTGCGCGGTCACGGTCAGCGACGCGTCGTGCGGCTGGTCGCCGAACGGCTCGTCCTTCCACGGGTCGCCGCCGGCCTTCTGCGAGCGGCGCACCAGCGTGCGCTCCACCGCGAACGCGGTGGCCAGCCCGGCGGCGGCCAGGCCGACGGCGGCGCCGACGATCCCGGCGTTGCGCTTGCGCCGGCTCATGCGCCGTCCCCCCGGTAGACGCGCGGCACCCGGGCGGACCCGAACCGCGTCACGATCTCGTAGTTGATGGTGCCGATCGCCTCGGCCCAGTCGTCGGCCGTCGGCTCGCCGTCGTCGCCCGGGCCGAACAGGGTCGCCACGTCGCCCGCCCGCACCTCGTCGTCGCCGCAGTCCAGCACGATCTGGTCCATGCACACCCGGCCCGCCACTCGCCGGCGCCGCCCGCCGAGCTGGACCGGGCCCACCCCGGACGCGTGCCGGGGCACCCCGTCGGCGTAGCCGAGCGGCACCAGGGCCAGGTTCGCCGGGGCCTGCGTGTGGTACGCGTGCCCGTACGACACGCCCTCGCCCGCGGCCACCCGCTTCGCCAGCGCCACCCGGGCGCGGGCCGTCATCGCCGGGCGCAGCCCGAACCGCTCCCCCGGGATCGGCGACAGCCCGTACACGGCGATGCCCGCCCGGACCAGGTCGAAGTGGGTGTCGGGGCGGGTCAGCGTGGCCGCCGAGTTCGCCAGGTGCCGGATGCGCGGCGTCACGCCCAGCCCGGCCGCGACGCCGAGGGCGTCGTGGAACGCGGCCAACTGCCGATCGATCGTCTCGTGGCCGGGCACGTCCGCGGCCGCCAGGTGACTCCACACCCCGACCACCTCGACCGTGCCGTCGGCGGCGGCCTTCGCGGTGGCCTCCACCAGCGCCGGCCAGTCGGCGGCCGTCGCGCCGTTGCGGCTCAGCCCCGTGTCGACCTTCAGGTGCAGCCGGGCCGGCCGGCCCGCCGCGCGCGCCGCCGCGACCACCTCGGCCAGCAGGTCCAGGCTGGCCGCGCTCAGGTCCACGTCGGCCGCCACGCCCTCGTGCAGCGGCTGGCCCGGCGCGAACAGCCACGCCAGCACCGGCGCGGTGATGCCCGCCCGGCGCAGCGTCAGCGCCTCGCCCAGCGTGCACGCACCCAGCCACGTGGCGCCCCCGGCCAGCGCGGCGCGCGCCGCCGGCAGCACCCCGTGGCCGTACCCGTCGGCCTTCACCACGGCCATCACGTCCGCGCGGGTCGTGCCGCGCAGGCGCGCGACGTTGCCGCGGATCGCGTCCAGGTCGATCCCGACCTCGGCCTGCCACATGCCGACCAGCCTACTGACCGTCGGACGGCCGCCCGGTGCGGATCACCCGAGCAGGCCGGCCAGGACCGGCCGCAGCGCCGCCGCCACGTCCGGCGCCGTCACCGGCCCGTCGCGCTCCGCGCGCCGCCCGGCCAGCCCGTGCACGTACGCCGCCGCCACCGCCGCCCGCTCCGGCGCCAGGCCCGCCGCCAGCAACGACCCGAGCAGCCCGCCCAGCACGTCGCCGGTGCCGCCCGTGGCCAGCGCGGCGCTGCCCGTCGGGTTCACCCACGCCTGCCCGGCCGGGGTCGCCACCACCGTACGGTCACCCTTCAGGAGGACCACCGCGTTCAGCCACGCCGCCAGCCTGCACGCCGACGCCACCCGGTCCGGCCCCGGCTCCTCGCCCGCCAGCCGCGCGAACTCCCGGTCGTGCGGCGTCACCACCAGCGGCGCGTCCCGGCGCAGGTCCCGCGCGTGCGACCCGTCGACCAGCAGCGTCAGCGCGTCCGCGTCCAGCACCGCCGGCACCGGCGCCGCCAGCACGCTGCGCAGCTCCGTGCGCGCCTCGTCGCCCGTGCCCAGCCCCGACCCGCACAGCCACGCCTGCACCCGGCCGGCCTCCGTCACCGACCGGGTGGCGATCACCGACGGGTGCTGGCGCAGCACCTCCCGGTCCGCGCTGCCCGCGTACCGGACCATGCCCGTCGGCCCGGCCAGCGCGCCGCCCACCGACAGCACCGCCGCCCCCGGGTACGTGGCCGACCCGGCCGCGATGCCCACCACGCCCCGCGTGTACTTCTCCGACGCCGGCCCCAGCCGCGGCCACCACGCCGCCACGTCCTCGGCGTCCGGCACCCGCAGCACCGGGTCGCCGCGCAGCGCCAGTCCGATGTCGAGCAGCTCCACCTGCCCGCACAGCGCCGCCGCCGGCCCCACCACGTGCGCCGGCTTCAGGCACCCGAACGTCACCGTCACGTCGGCCCGCACCGCCGCGCCCGGGACCGCGCCGGTGTCCACGTCCACGCCGCTCGGCACGTCCACCGCCACCACCGGCGACCGTCCCCCGGCGCGCGTGCGCAGCTCACCCAGCCGCGCGGCCAGGCTCTCCCCCGGCGCCCGCAGCCCGCCGGACGCCCCGATGCCGACGATGCCGTCCACCACCAGGTCCACGACCCGCGGCAGCGCCGTCACCACCGTGCCGCCCGCCGCCCGCAGCGCCGCCAGCCCCGCCTCGTGCGCCTTCGCGGGCCACAGCAGCAGCGCGCTCACCGCGGCCCCGCGCCGCGCCAGCCGGGCGCCGGCCAGCAGCGCGTCCCCGCCGTTGTCGCCGCTGCCCACCAGCAGCAGCACCCGGGCGCCGTACACCCCGCCGGCGTCGGCCAGCAGCAGCGCGCACCGCCGCGCCAGCCCCGCGGCGGCCCGCTGCATCAGCGTGCCCTCGGGCAGCGTCGCCATCAGCGCCTTCTCGGCGGCCCGCACGTCCGCCACCCGCCACGCCTGCCGCATGCAGCCTCCCTAGGACTCCGCGATGACCACCGCGGAGGCGATCCCGCCGTCGTGCGACAACGACAGGTGCCACCGGTTCACGCCCCGCTCGCCCGCGGCAGCGGCCACCGTACCGGACACCGTCAGCCACGGCCGCCCGTCCGGATCCGCCACGATCTCGCAGTCGTGCCACCGCAAACCGGCCGGCGCCCCGAGCGCCTTCGCCACCGCCTCCTTCGCCGCGAACCGCGCCGCGAGCGACTCCGGCGACCGCGGATTCCCCGACCCGGTGACCAGCTCACCGGCCGTGAACAGCCGGTCGGCGAGCAACGGCGTGCGCTCCAGCGCCCGCGCGAACCGCTCCACCAGGACGACGTCGATACCGACAGCCACGATCACGCAGTCACCCTATCGCCGCTACCGGTGGGGCCGCGCCGGTCGCAAGGCCTGTGGAAGAGGCGGGGGTACGCCTCCGGGGGGCTGTCCACAGGCAGGGCGGGGGCTGGTGGAGGGCCCTAGCGTTCGGGCGTCGAGTGATGTGGAGGAGATGCTTTCGATGAACGGGGACCTGGCGGTCGACCTCGACGCCCTCGGGCGCACGAGCCCCCGCCTCACCACCATCGCGGCCCACCTGGCCGACGACCCACCGGCGGGCCCGCCCCTGGCCGGCACCGCGCCGGGCTGGTCCACGACGGCGGCGCTCGACCGCCTGCGCCTGGCGGCGGAGGCCCACGCCCGCGACCTGGCGACCACGGTGGAGTCGCTGGCGTCCGCGCTGGCCACGACAGCGGAGCGGTACGCGGACGCCGACGACCGCGCCGCCCACCGCCTCCGGACCGGCCGATGACACCACCTACTGCCGGCCGCGGCTCTCCGGGCCGCCCTCCAAACTCATCCTCCGTCCGGGCCGGCGTCGGCTGCCTTCCCAGTAGGTGGGGGCGGGCGAGGGTGTTCCGGCCGTGGTCGGGCGACTGCGCCGTCGCCCTCCGGCTCCCCCTGCCCGCGGGCTGGTTCCGATGACCGCCGCGGTGTCCTACGCCCGGCTGGCCGCGGCCGACGTCGGCCGCTGGGAGTCGGCCGCCGCGGCGTGGCGGGCCCTCGCCGCCGTGGGCGGCGTCCGCTCCCGCGAGCTGGCCGCCGAGACCACCGGCCTGCGCCCCGCCTGGTCCGGGTCCGCCGCCGACGCGGCGGCCGGCCGGCTCCGCACCGCCGGCCACCTCGTGGACGCGGCCCGGGTGGCATGGTGGGAGGCCGACCAGGCGGTGTCGGTCTTCGCGGCGGAGCTGTCCCGCGCCCGCCGCCTGCTCGACGCGGCCCTCGCGGCCGCGGCCCGGGCCGGCCTCACGGTCGGCCCGAACGGGGAGGTCTCCGCCGCCGCCCGCACCATCCCGGGCCTCAGCGGCATCGCCCCGTCCCGCAACCACGCCCCACCGGGCCCGGCGGGTGCGGGCGGGCGCGCGGGTGGGTCCGGCACGGCCGCCCACGTCGGTTCGGGCGGCTCGGGCGGCTCGGGCGGCTCGGGCGGGTCCGGCGGGTCCGGAGGCTCGGCCGCGTCCGGCGGTCCCGGTGGCGTCGGGGCTGCGGTCGCCGTCGACGGTGTCGTGGTAGCCATCGAGGCGGCGCTCGCCGTCGCCGCGCGCGCCGACGCCGACGCCGCCGCCCGCCTCGCCGCCCTGGCCGACACCCTCGTGCACGCCGCACCCGGCACCCACCTCACCCCGCCGTGCAACGCCACACCCGCCGAGATCCGCGCCTGGTGGGCCGGGCTGTCGCCCGTCGAGCGGCGGTGGCTCACCGCCACCCATCCCGCGACCGTCGGCGCGCTCGACGGGGTCCCGGCCGCCGCGCGTGACCAGGCGAACCGGCTGCTGCTCGACCGGCACCGCGCCGAGGCGCCGGCCGGCGGTGACCGGTGGGAGGCGCTCGACGCGCTGGCGGACCGGCTGGCGGGCGACGCGCCGCGGGCGTACCTGCTGGGGGTGGATCCGGCCGGGGACGGCCGGGCGGTGGTCGCGGTGGGTGATCCGGACTCGGCCGACCACGTGCTGACCCACGTGCCGGGCATGACGGCGGACCTGGCCGGTCTCGGGCCCGAGCTGGGGCGGGCCGAGCGGGTCGCGGTGCGGGCCGGTGAGCTGGCGCCGGGCGCGCGGACCGCCGCCGTGTTGTGGCTGGGGTACGACGCGCCGGACTTCGTGTTCGAGGCGTCGTCGGCGCGGCAGGCGGAGGCGGGGGCCGAGGGGTTGCGGCGGTTCCAGGACGGGTTGCGCGCGACGCACGAGGGGCCGCCCGCGCACCACACGCTGCTCGGGCACAGCTACGGGTCGCTGGTGGTGGGCACGGCGGCGGCCCGGCCGGGGCTGGCGGCGGACGACATCGTGCTGGTCGGATCGCCGGGGGCGGGGGTGCAGACCGCGGGCGAGCTGCACGGCCAGGTGTGGGCGACGAGTTCGCGCAGCGACGCGATCCAGTACGCGGCCCCGGCGCCCCGGTCGCTGCCGGCGGACCTGCTCGTGGCCGCGAACGTGCCGGTGGTGGGCCAGATGCTCGCGTTCGGGCGGCCGGAGGACGACCTGTGGCACGGGCGCAACCCGGCCGGTGAGGAGTTCGGGGCGCGGCGGTTCGCCAGTCAGGCGAGCGCCGGGCACGTCGGTTACTGGGCGACCGACGGCCCGGCGCTGGACAACCTGGCCCGCATCACCGTGGGTGACGCGGCGGGGGTCACTCGACCGTGACGGACTTCGCGAGGTTACGGGGCTGGTCGACGTCGTGGCCGCGGGCGGCGGCGATCTCGCAGGCGAGGATCTGCAGCGGCACGGTGGTCACGAGCGGGGCGAGCAGCGTCGGCGTGCGGGGCACGGTGATGAGGTCGTCGGCGTACGGCTTGACGGCCTCGTCGCCCTCCTCGGCGATGACGATGGTGCGGGCGCCGCGGGCGCGGACCTCCTGGATGTTCGACACGATCTTGTCGTGCAGGACGCCGCGGCCGGCGGGCGACGGCACCACGCACACGACCGGGGTGCCCTGGTCGATGAGCGCGATGGGCCCGTGCTTGAGCTCGCCGGCGCCGAAGCCCTCGGCGTGCATGTACGCGAGCTCCTTGAGCTTCAGCGCACCCTCGAGGGCGACGGGGTAGCCGACGTGCCGGCCGATGAACAGGATGGTGTTGGCGTCCTTCAGGTCGCGGGCCAGCGCCCGCACCGGCTCCATGACGCCGAGCAGGTCGCGCAGCTTCTCCGGGGTGCGGCGCAGCCGGGAGACAACGGCGGCGACCTCGTCGGCGTACATGACGCCGCGCACCTGGGCCAGGTGCAGGCCGATCAGGTAGCAGGCGGCGAGCTGGGTGAGGAACGCCTTCGTCGACGCGACGGCGATCTCGGGGCCGCCGTGGGTGTAGAGGACGGCGTCGGACTCGCGCGGAATCGTCGAGCCGTTGGTGTTGCAGATGGCCAGCACGCGGGCCTTCTGCTCCTTGGCGTGCCGCAGCGCCATCAGCGTGTCCATGGTCTCGCCCGACTGCGAGATGGCGATCACGAGCGTCGACCGGTCCAGCACGGGGCTGCGGTACCGGAACTCGCTGGCGAACTCGACCTCGCACGGGATGCGCGTCCAGTGCTCGATGGCGTACTTGGCGACCAGGCCCGAGTGGTACGCGGTGCCGCAGGCGACGATGAACACCTTGTCGACGTCGCGCAGGTCCTGGTCGGTCAGGCGCACCTCGTCGAGGACGATCTCGCCGTTGGCGCTGAGCCGGCCGAGCAGGGTGTCGGCGATGGCCTGCGGCTGCTCGGCGATCTCCTTGAGCATGAAGTAGTCGTAGCCGCCCTTCTCGGCGGCGGAGGCGTCCCAGTCGATGTGGAAGTCCTTACCCATCGCGGTCTGCCCGGTGAAGTCGGTGATCTCGATGCCCTCGGGCGTGATCAGCACGACCTGGTCCTGGCCCAGCTCGACGGCCTCGCGGGTGTGCTCGATGAACGCGGACACGTCGCTGGCCAGGTAGTTCTCGCCCTCGCCGCGGCCGACGACGAGCGGCGAGTTGCGGCGCGCGCCGACGACGGCGTCCGGCACCTGCACGTCGACGGCGAGCAGCGTGAACGCGCCCTCCAGCCGCGCGCACACCCGGCGCATGCCCTCGGCGAGCAGCTGCGGCCCGTCCTTCTCGGCGCTGTCGGCGCGCAGCTTCGCCATCTCGGCGGCGAGCAGGTGCGCGGCGCACTCGGTGTCGGTGTCGCTGACGAACTCGACGCCGGTCGCCTCCAGCTCGGCGCGCAGCCGGGCGAAGTTCTCGATGATGCCGTTGTGGATGACGGCGACCCGCCCGTCGGCGGACAGGTGCGGGTGGGCGTTGCGGTCGGTCGGGCCGCCGTGGGTCGCCCATCGGGTGTGGCCGATGGCGGTCGACCCGCTGGCGATGCCGTCGTCGGCGCGCTCACCGAGCGCCTTCTCCAGGTTCGCGAGCTTGCCGGCCTTCTTCTCGGTACGCACCGAGCCGTCACTGACCACGGCGATGCCGGCGGAGTCGTAGCCGCGGTACTCCAGACGGCGCAGACCGTCGAGCACGATGCTGAGCGCCGGACGCTGGCCGACGTACCCCACAATTCCACACATGCGGGGCAGCGTAGCAAGCATCGCGCAGCCTGTGTGATTGATAGAGACCGTTATACGCATTCGTTCTGCTCGAAGTGTCCGTTCGGCGGGGGTGCGGCACACCCGGGGTCCGTCGGTCGGTCACCCTCCGCCTGTCTGATCGTTCACTCGCGTCACAGGCGTACCGTCACAGACCGGCCGCCCGACCCTGGAGAGACGATGACGTACCCGCCCCCACCGTCGCCCGATCCGTCCCGGGAGCCGTCCGGCACCGACCCCGACGCCCCCTCCCGCGACACCGACGAGGACGCCGCCACCACCCCGGCCCCCGGCTCACCGCACCGGCAGTACTCGATGCCGCCGGGTTCGGGCGCCGAGTCGTGGCCGCGCCCACCCGGCGCGCCGGGCTCCGCGCCGGCCACCCCCGCCTCGCCCGCCGCCGCCTCGCCCTCCGCCTTCGCCTCCCCGGCGGCCGGCAGCGGCGACCCGAGCGGACCGGACCCGTCGGACCGCACGGCCGCCGCGCCGCCCACCGAGCCGATGACCGCGGGCGCCCACGCGGAGCAGCCGACCGCCCCGCACCCAGGCCCGGCCACGGAGCCCCTCACCGCCCCCCACTCCGGCCCGGCCACCGAACCACCCACCGCTCAGCACCCCGGCCCGGCCACCGGCCCGACCACCGCTCAGCACCCCGGCCCGGCCACCGGCCCGGCCACCGGCCCGGCCACCGAGCCGGTCACCGAGCCGGTCACCGCCGCTCACCCTGCCCCGGCAGCCGATGAGCCCCCGGCCCCGGTCCCGGCCTCGGCCTCGGCCCCCGAACATCACCCGGCGCCGCCCACGGAGGCCCTGGCCTCCACCACGCCGCCCACGGAGGCCCTGCCCTCCACCACGCCGCCCACGGAAGCCCTGGCCTCCACCACGCCGCCCACGCGCCAGATGCCCCAGCCGTCAGCCCCGTCGGCGCCACCGGCCCCGCCAGCTCCGCCAACCCCGCCGGCCCCGTCGTTCAAGCCGGGCCAGGCCGCCGTCGGCGGCCGCCCCGACCTCACCCCGGTCCCGCCGCCGCCCCCGCTGAACCCGACCCGCCCGTTCACCGCCACCCCGCCCGGCGGCAACACCCCCGTCTCGGGCGGCCCGCCGGTGTCGGGCGCCGGCCCGGTCTCCGGCGCCGCGCCAAGCCAGAGCAGCCACGGCTGGGCCCCGCCGACCACCGCCGAGCCCGGGCCGGGCTGGGCGCCGCCGACGACGGCCGAGCCGTCGTACCCCCCGACCTCGTACGCCGCCCCCGACTACCCGCAGCCGGTGTACGCGGCCGGCGCGTACGTGCCGCCCCAGCCGCCACCCGGCGGCCCGGGCGGGCCCGGCGGCTATCCGCCGGGTGGTTACCTGCCGCCGGGGGCGTACCCGCCGCCCGGCAAGCCGCCGCGGCGCCGGAACGGTCCGCTCGTGGCGCTCGTCATCGTGATCGCGCTGCTGCTGTGCGGCGGCACGGCCACCGCGGGCGTGCTGCTGGTCAACGCGGCCAAGAACAAGGCTGAGGACCTCGTGGAGCCGTTGCCGACGTTCCCGACGGCGCTGCCGACATTCGGCGGCGAGCCGACCGGGGCGCCGGTGACCGTGGTGTACGAGGTGACGGGCGACGGGCCGGTGGACCTGACGTACTCGCAGGCGGACGGGCCGTCGGTGCGGGAGAAGGCCGTCGAGTTGCCGTGGCGCAAGGAGTTCACGGCGACGGGGTCGATGATGCTGTCGGTGATGGCGTTCCGGACGGGCACGTCGGGGCAGCAGGGTGAGCTGAGCTGTCGCACGACGGTGGACGGCGTGGCGGTCGCCCAGCGCAGCGTCGAGGGCTCGTTCCTGCTGGTGAGCTGCATCAAGTTCCAGTACTGAGGGGGCCTGCGATGAGCACCGACCGGCTGGTGGCGCGGATGCGCCCGTTCGGCACGACCGTGTTCGCGGAGATGTCGGCGCTGGCGGTGCGCACGGGCGCCGTCAACCTGGGGCAGGGGTTCCCGGACACGGACGGGCCGCGGGAAATGCTGGGCGCGGCGGTGACGGCGTTGCGCGGCGGCGCGAACCAGTACCCGCCGGGGCCGGGCATCCCGGCGTTGCGGGCGGCGATCGCGGAGCACCAGAAGCGGTTCTGGGGGCTGGACAGCGACCCGGACGGCGAGGTGCTGGTGACGGCGGGCGCCACGGAGGCGGTGGCGGCGACGATCCTGGCGCTGTGCGAGCCGGGCGACGAGGTGATCTGCTTCGAGCCGTACTACGACTCGTACGCGGCGTCGATCGCGCTGGCGGGTGCGGTGCGCCGGCCGGTGACGCTGCGGCCGGGCGGACCGGGCGGCCGGTACTCGTTCGACCCGGAGGAACTGCGCGCGGCGGCCGGGCCGCGGACCCGGCTGGTGCTGCTGAACTCGCCGCACAACCCCACGGGCAAGGTCTTCACGCCCGAGGAGCTGGGCTGGGTCGCGGACCTGTGCCGGGAGCGGGACCTGGTCGCGGTCACCGACGAGGTGTACGAGCACCTGGTGTTCACGGACGCGTCGGGGCCGCACGTGCCGCTCGCCACCCTGCCGGGGATGCGGGAGCGCACGATCCGGATCTCGTCGGCGGGCAAGACGTTCTCGTGCACGGGCTGGAAGGTGGGCTGGGCGACCGGCCCGGCGCCGCTGCTGTCGGCGGTGCTGCGGGTGAAGCAGTTCCTGACCTTCGTGAACGCGGCGCCGCTGCAGCCGGCGGTCGCGGTGGCGCTGGGCCTGCCGGACGGCTACTTCGACGTGTTCACGTCGACCATGCAGGCGCGGCGCGACCAGCTGGTGGCCGGGCTGACCGATGCCGGGTTCGGGGTGCTGCCGTCCGAGGGCACGTACTTCGTGACGGCGGACATCCGGCCGCTGGGCGGGTCCGACGGCCTCGACTTCTGCCGGGAGCTGCCCGGGCGCGCGGGCGTGGTGGCGGTGCCGACGCAGGTGTTCTACGACCACCAGGACGCGGGGCGGCACCTGGTGCGGTTCGCGTTCTGCAAGCGCGAGGAGGTCATCGCGGAGGCGGTGACCCGCCTGCGCAAGCTCGGCTGACCGCGGCAGCGGCAGCGATCCCGGCCCGCCGACCAGGTGGAGCCGGCGCGAGCCCGGCGCCCCGGTCCACGCGACCCGCCGGCCAGGCAGGGCCGGCCGGCGAGCCCGAAGGCCCGGTTCACGCGACCCGCCGGCCAGGCAGGGCCGGCCGCGAGCCCGAAGGCCCGGTTCACGCGGCTTGCGGCCAGGTGCGGGCCGGCCGGCGGGCCCCGGGTTTCACCCCTCCCGGGTCGCGGTGAGGACGACGACGGCGATGCGCTCCGCGTGCGCGTACGCCCGCCCGTCGAGTTCCTCGTCGTACACGTCGGGGTCGACCTCGCGGTAGGTCCAGGTGAGGCCGGTGCCGGCGAGGTGGTCGGCGGCGGCTGCCCGGAACGGGTCCTCGCCGTCGATGATGCCGGCGCCGCTGAACAGCACCAGGGTGCCGCCCGGGTTCAGGCGTTCCGCCGCCGCGTCGACGATCGCCAGGGACAGCCCGTGGCCGTGCTCGCCGCCGCCGTCGCGGTACGTGCGGCCCGCCGGGTCGATCATGAACGGCGGGTTGGAGATGATCAGGTCGAAGGTGCCGTCGACGTCGCCGAGCAGGTTGCTGCGGCAGGGGCGCACGCCGGGGACGTCGGCGAGGGCGGTGTTGACGCGGGCGTAGCGCAGGGCGGTGTCGTTGATGTCGACGGCGAGCACCTCGGCGCCGGGCGCCCGCTTCGCCACGGTGATCGCGCCGGCGCCGGTGCCGCAGCCGATGTCGACGGCCCGGCGGACCGGGAGCTGCCGGGCCGCGACGTGGGCGGCGGCCGCGTCGGCCATCCGGTACGTGTCGGGGCCGAGGAAGACGGAGTCCGCGGCGGCCGTCGGGAACGCGGAGTGCACGAACAGCTCGGAGTCGTACGAGGAGAAGCGCACCAGGCTGCGGTACAGCTCGCCGTCGCGGGCCAGTACGCCCGCCGCGTCCATCAGCTCCAGGTACCCGTCGGGCAGCACCCCCGGCGCGAACGGCCGGCTCCAGCCGAAGACGCCGCGCAGGTCGTGTGCCTGGGCGTTCTCGGGGCGGCGGTTCACGCGCTCGTGCGTGGCCGGGGTGACGGTGACGAAGGCGTAGCCAGCGTCCTTCAGGGTGGCGCCGAGGGTCCGCAGCGCCGCGTCGGCGGCGCCCAGCCCGGGCGCTGGCAGCACGGTGTCGGTAAGCGTCATGCCCGCTCGTTCCCCAGTCCCGCGGAGATCATTCCTGCGAAACCGGCGGCCGGGCGGCCGCGCCCGGGCACGTCGGACGCACCCCGCGCGGGCGCGTGCAACGCGCCCGCGCGGGCAGGGTGTCAGGCGGCCGGGCTGGCCGCGCGGACCTCGGCGGCGATCTTCTCGGCGACCGTGCGGGCCTGCTCCTCGGTGCCGGCCTCGACCATCACGCGCACCAGCGGCTCGGTGCCGGACGGGCGCAGCAGCACCCGGCCGGTCTCGCCCAGCTCGGCCTCGGCGGCGGAGACGGCGGCGGTCACGGTGCCGGCGGAGGCGGCGGCGGTGCGGTCGCCGACCTTCACGTTGATGAGGACCTGGGGCAGGGTGTGCACGACGGAGGCGAGGTCGGCCAGGGACTTGCCCGTGGCGGCCATCTGGGCCATCAGGTGCAGGCCGGTCAGGACGCCGTCGCCGGTGGTGGCGAACGCCGGCATGACGACGTGGCCGCTCTGCTCGCCGCCGAGGGCGAAGCCGCGTGCGGCCAGCTCCTCGAGGACGTACCGGTCGCCGACCTTGGTCTCGATCATCGTGATGCCCTCGCGCTGCATGGCCAGGCGCAGGCCCAGGTTGCTCATGACGGTCGCGACGAGGGTGTTGTCGGTGAGGGTGCCGGCGTCGCGCATGGCGAGCGCGAGGATGGCCATGATCTGGTCGCCGTCGACGACGTCGCCGCTGGCGGTGACGGCCAGGCAGCGGTCGGCGTCGCCGTCGTGGGCGATGCCCAGGTCGGCGCCGTGCTGCAGGACGGCCTCGCGGACCGCGTCGAGGTGGGTGGAGCCGCAGTTGTCGTTGATGTTGAGGCCGTCGGGTTCGCCGTGGATGGCGATGACCTCGGCGCCGGCCTCCTCGTAGGCGGCGGGGCCGACGTCGCTGGCGGCGCCGTTGGCGCAGTCGATGACGACGCGCAGGCCCTCGAGGCGGTGCGGGACGCTGCCGACGAGGTGCTTCACGTAGTGCTCGGCGCCGTCCAGCAGGTCGTGGACGCGGCCGATGCCGGCGCCGGTGGGGCGCCCGACGAGGCCGTGGCCGTCGGCGACGGCGGCCTCGATCTTCGCCTCGAGGTCGTCGGGGAGCTTCTGGCCGCCCGCGGCGAACAGCTTGATGCCGTTGTCGGGCATCGGGTTGTGCGAGGCGGACAGCATGACGCCGAGGTCGGCGTTGGCCTGGCTGACCAGGTACGCGACGGCGGGCGTCGGCAGCACGCCGACCCGGACGACGTTCGCGCCGGCGCTGGTCAGGCCCGCCACCACGGCGGCCTCGAGCATCTCGCCGCTGGCGCGCGGGTCGCGCCCCACGATGGCGAGGGGCTGGTGGCTGCTGTCGGTCTCGACGAGCGTGCGCGCCGCGGCGACCGCCACGGACATGGCCAGCTCGGGGGTCAGGTCTGCGTTCGCGAGCCCGCGTACGCCGTCGGTGCCGAAGAGTCGCGCCATAGCGGCCTTCCTTTCGCCGGTCTGCACTGACCGTAACCGCACGCGAGGCGTGGTCCGGGCCGGTTCCGGCGGACGGTGGGGAGGGGAAACGCGAACGGCCGGGCCGCGACCCCATTCGAGCGGGGTGCGGACCCGGCCGTCCGTCACACGTGCACGGTGCGGAGAGCTGAGATCAGCGCTTCGAGTACTGCGGCGCCTTGCGGGCCTTCTTGAGGCCGTACTTCTTGCTCTCCTTGACCCGGGCGTCACGGGTGAGGAAGCCGGCCTTCTTGAGGGCCGGGCGGTCGTCGGGCTCGCTCACGATGAGCGCGCGCGCGATGGCGAGGCGCAGCGCGCCGGCCTGACCGGTGATGCCGCCGCCGCGCAGGTTGGCGATGACGTCGAAGGCCTCGGCCTTCTCGGCGGTGACCAGGGGCTCCTTGATCAGGTTCTGGTGCACCTTGCTGGGGAAGTAGTTCTCCAGCTCGCGGCCGTTGCAGGTGATCGTGCCGTTGCCCGGGACGATGCGGACCCGGACGATGGCCTCCTTGCGGCGGCCGACGGTCTGGATCGGGCGGTCGCCGCGGACGGTGCGCACCGTCACGGTGGCCGGGGCGGCCTCGGCGACAGCGGTGGTCGTCTCGGCGGGGGCCGAGGTCTCGGCGGGCGACGACTCTTCGGTCGCCGGCTCGACGGGCGTCGACTCGGTGGTGTCGGTCATGGTTTCCTCGCCCGCGCTCACTGCGCGATCTGCTTGATCTCGAACGGCACCGGCTGCTGAGCCGCGTGCGGGTGCTCGGCGCCGGCGTAGACCTTCAGCTTCTTGATGAGCTGCCGGCCCAGCTTGTTGTGCGGCAGCATGCCCTTGACGGCGAGCTCGATCGCCTTGTCGGGGCGGCTGTTGAGCAGGTCCTCGTAGCGGACCTGCTTGAGGCCACCCGGGTAGCCGGAGTGGCGGTACGCGATCTTGGTCTGGCGCTTGTTGCCGGTCAGCGCGACCTTGCCGGCGTTGATGATCACAACGAAGTCGCCGGTGTCGACGTGCGGGGCGAACGTCGGCTTGTGCTTCCCACGCAGGAGGGTGGCGGCGTGGGTGGCCAGACGGCCCAGAACGACGTCAGAAGCGTCGATAACGTGCCACTGACGCTCGATCTCACCCGGCTTCGGGCTGTACGTACGCACAGGTCTACCTTGTCTCGTCGTCGGTCTGGGGTCGCGCGCTGGTCGCTGGTCGTCACCTCACAGCGAGCACGAACGACAAGCGTACCCGAACAGGGGACGCTCGCTGCCATCGCACAACAGCAGGCAACGATACCCGGCGTCGCGGCGCGCGGTCAAAACGGGCGGCGGTTCCGCCTGCCCGACGGGACCCCCAAACGTATCGACCCCAACAATAGAAGGTGGCCTCCGGCACGCCGACGGCGGGGCCTCCCGCTCTTAGCAGGCTCGAAACACTCGGGACCCGCCACCGAAATCGCCCACCGGCACGCTCACCGACATGACGGGGAGCACAGCGGCGCAGGCGCGGCCCGGGCGACGGCCCGACGCCGCCGTGCGGCGCACCCCTTCCGGGCACCACAATGGGAGCGACCGGCGGGCCACCGCCGGCCACAGACGGCCACCGGGTGTGAGGACGGCCCCGGTGGCGTCCGCCGGGCTTCGGCCCGGCGGAGGAGAGCCGCGGCGCGCGTCGGCCGTGGGTACGGCGCACCGCGTTGGCGTGACATGGGAGCGGGTCGACGCTGAGGACGGCGCGTGGCGCCCGTACCCCTCGGTGGACCGGCCGGACGCGCCGCGGCTCTCCGCACACCCGCCCGCCGGCGGGTCCGGCGCCCGGGCCCGCTGATGGCGGCCCCGACCGGGCCGGCGCGGGCGACGTCCGACGAGCCGGTCCTGGCCGGCTACACCGTCGGCGTCACCTCCGACCGCCGCCGCGACGAGCTGTCGGGCCTGCTGGAGGGCCGCGGCGCCCGGGTGGTGCTCGCCCCCGCCCTGCGCATCGTGCCGATCGCCGACGACACCGATCTGCGGGCCGCCACCCGCGCCTGCCTGGACAGCCCGCCCGACGTGGTGGTCGCCAACACCGGCATCGGCATGCGCGGCTGGCTGGAGGCCGCCGAGGGCTGGGGCCTGGGCGACCCGCTGCGCGGCGTGCTGGGCCGCGCGCACCTCGTCGCCCGCGGCGTCAAGGCGGGCAGCGCGTTGCGCGCCGCCGGCCTGCGCGCCGGGTTCGCCGCCGAGGGCGAGTCCTACGACGAGGTCGTCGAGCACCTGCGCGGCCGCGGCCTGGCTGGGCTCACCGTCGCCCTGCAGCTGCACGGCGAGCGGCAGCCCGAGTTCACCGAGGCCCTGACCGCCGCGGGCGCCCGGGTGGTGGAGGTGCCGGTGTACCGCTGGGCGCCGCCCACGGACCCGGCCCCGCTGCACCGCCTCGTCGACCTGATCGCCGGCCGGCTGGTCGACGCGGTCACCTTCACCAGCGCACCGGCCGTGGCCGCACTGCTGCGCGCCGCCGGACCGGCAGTGGACCCGCTGCTCGACGCGCTGCGCGGCGACGTGGTGGCCGCGTGCGTCGGCCCGGTCACCGCCGCCCCGCTGCGGCGCCGCGGCGTGCCGGTGGTGGCGCCCGCGAAGGCCCGGCTCGGAGCCCTGGTGCGCCTGCTGGTCGACGAGCTGCCGCGCCGCGCGGTCAACCTCACCGTCTCCGGCCACGACCTGACGCTGCGCGGGCACGCCGCCGTCGTCGACGGGCAGCTGCGGCCGCTGGCGCCCGCGCCGATGGCGGTGCTGCGCGCGCTGGCCGCCACGCCCGGGAGGGTGCTGTCCCGGGCGGCGCTGCTGCGCACGCTGCCGCGCGGCGCCGACGAGCACGCCGTGGAGATGGCGGTGGCCCGGCTGCGCGCCGGGCTGGGCACGCCGGGCGTGGTGCAGACGGTCGTGAAGCGCGGCTACCGGCTCCCGGCCGCCTGACGCCTCACCCGACCGGCGCCGGGTACCCGCCCTGGTGCTCCGCGACCAGCGTGGCCATCGCGTGCTCCACCACGTGCACCAGCACGCCCTTGACGGAGTCGCGCGAGCGCGCGTCGCACAGCAGCAGCGGCACGTGCGGGGCGATCGCGAGCGCCTCGCGCACCTCCTCCGGCTCGTAGCGGGGGGCGCCGTCGAAGCAGTTCAGGGCCACCAGGTACGGCAGGTGCCGGTTCTCGAAGTAGTCCAGCGGCGCGAACGCGTCCGAGATGCGGCGGGTGTCGACGAGCACGGCCGCGCCGACGGCACCCCGGATCAGCTCGTCCCACATGAACCAGAAGCGGGTCTGCCCGGGCGTGCCGAACAGGTACAGGATCAGGTCGTCCGCCATCGTGATGCGGCCGAAGTCCATCGCGACGGTCGTGGTGCCCTTGCCCGGCACCTTCGACGCGTCGTCGATGCCGACACCCGCCGAGGTCATGACGGCCTCGGTGGTCAGCGGCTCGATCTCGGAGACGGCGCCCACCAGGGTCGTCTTGCCGACGCCGAAGCCGCCGGCGACGACGATCTTCGCGGACGTGATCTCCCGCACCGGGGGGTTGCCCCGGTCAGAGCTTCCGAAGTCCACTCAGCACCCTCTCCAGCAGATCCATGCGCTCCGTGAAGGCTTCCTTCGGAGCGGCACTGTGCAACGACAGCAAGCCGTCGGCGACCATGTCGGCCACCAGCACCCGCGCCACCCCGAGGGGCAGGCGGCTGCGGGCGGCGATCTCCGCGAGCGACTGCGCCCGCGTCTCGCACAGCAGCGCTATGCGGTGTTTGTCGTGCCCGGCGAACCGGGACTCGGCGATCGCGCTCGCGCTCGCGACCAGGACCGCCTCGATCGGGATGTCGCGGCGCGGTTCGGTCCGGCCGCGGGTGACCGCGTACGGCCGGACGAGCGCCCCTCGTGGGTCGTTTGAGTCCGTCACGCGATCACCTCCTCCGTCGGGGCCCGGCGCACCGGGCCGGGGCTCAGACCGGGTTGCCCACGGCCTCGCGCGGCAGCGGCACCAGGGCCGCGCCGACGCGCTCCACGAGCAGCGCCATCTCGTAGCCCACCTGGCCCACGTCGCAGCTGCGGGCGGCGAGGACCGCCATCGACGATCCGTCGCTGATGGACATGAGGAACAGGTACCCGCTGTCCATCTCGATGATCGTCTGCTGCACCGCGCCCGCGTGGAACAGCCGCGACGCGCCGTCGGTGAGGCTGACGACGCCCGACGCGATGGCGGCGAGCTGGTCGGCTCTGTCGCCGGGCAGGTCTCTGGAGGACGCCAGCAGCAGCCCGTCAGCGGACACCGCCACGACGTGCGCGATGCCGGCGACGCTGTCAGCGAAGTTGCTGAGCAGCCAGCCCATGTCCTGCATGGTGGGGGTCACTGTTCGTTCTCCTTCGAAGATCCTCCGGCCGCTTCCGCGGCCTCGGCCTCGGCGCTGCCGGCGGACCGGCCGCGCTGCACACCGCGGTGGTACGCGGACAGGAGCCCGCGCACCTCGTCGGGACTGCGGCGGGATTCCTCGCGGCTACGCGACTTCACCCCGCCCGGGACGAGCTGAGCCTGCGGCACGCGCTTGGGCAGCCCGGACCGCGTGGTGCCGGCCGTGGCGGGCGCGGCGGCGGCGACGGCGCGCTGCCAGCCCTCGTCCGCGGCGGTCTGCCAGGTCTGCTCGGGCTTGCGCTGCCGCGGGACGGTGCGCCCCGGCCCGGAGACGGGCGACGCGGGCCCGCCGCCGCCGGTGGGGGCCGGCGCGGCCGGCTTCGCCTCCGCGGGTGCGGGAGCCGGGGCGGGCGCGGGCGCCGGTGCCGGGGCGGGCGCCGCAGCCGGCGGGGCCGCGGCCGGCGGGGCGGGCGGTGCGGGGCGGCCGGCGGCGGGCACGAAGCCCGACCCGGACGAGCGCCCGCCGTCGAGGCCGACCGCGCTGGCGCCCGGGGTGCGGGTCGCGAGCCGCGGCTTCTCGGGTTCCGCGGCGCGGCCCGGCGCCACCGGCACGGTCGGCACCGTGGGCGCGGCCGCGGCGGCGGCCGGCGAGGACGGGCCCGGGTTCGGCGGTGGGGCGTAGCCAGCCGTCGGCATGCTCCACTCCTCGTCTGAGAACCAGAGGGGTGTCTTGCGTTCCAGGTCGACGAAGATCGGCGGCTCGAAGCGCTCCTCGGCGGCCGGGGCGGGGGGCGGCGGCGGGGGCGGCAGGTCGCGCAGGGCCGCGCCCCAGCCGCCCGGGTGCGGGCTGACGGGCCGGGAGGCGCCCGCGCCGTCGCGGCCGAACTGCGGGATCACCGTCGGGTACGCCACGGTGGGCGCGGAGAAGTCGGGCTTCACGCCGCCGGTGCGCGGGCTGAGGTCGAGCAGCGCGGTGTCGGCGGCGGACGCGTCGACCGGCTGCACGGCCGGCTGGGCGGGGGCGGCGGGGGCGGCGGCGGGCGCGGGAGCGGGCCGGGCGGACGCGGGGGCCGGGGCAGCCTCCAGCGCGGCCGGGACCGGGGCCTCCAGCGCGGGCCGCTCGCCGGCCTCGGCGCGCACCAGCCGGTCGGCCTGCCGCTCGCGCCAGTCGGCGGCGGTGGCGCGGGTGGGCTCCTGCCAGCTCGGCGCGGTGAGGGTGGCGGTGCCACCCCGGCCGGCGGGCTCCGCGGCGGCCGGGCCGCCCTCGACGGCGAGCGGCGTGCGCGCCGGGCGGGCCGGCGGCGGCTCGGGCATCCGGTTCGGCAGGGTCACGATGGCGTTGGGCAGGGTGACCTGGGCGACGGTGCCGCCGTCCAGGTTGGCCCGCAGCTCGACGCGGATGCCGTACCGGCTGGCCAGGCGGCCGACGACGGCCAGGCCCATCAGGCGGAACGCGGCCACGTCGACGCCCGGCGGCTGCGCCAGCCGCGCGTTGAGCTGCGCCATCTGCTCCTCGCTCATGCCGAGGCCGCGGTCCTCGACCTGCACCACGACGTAGTCGCGGACCCGGCGGGCGTCGGCGACGACGACCGTGTTCGGCGGGGAGAAGCGGGTGGCGTTGTCGAGCAGCTCGGCGACGAGCCGCACCACGTCGTTGACGGCGTGGGCGCTGACGGAGACGTCGGTGTCGACGGTGCCGAACTCGACCCGGTTGTACAGCTCCACCTCGGACTGGGCGGCGCGCAGCGCGTCGACCAGCAGGGCGTCCTCGCGGCGCGGGGAGCTGGAGTCGGCGCCGGCGAGCACGAGCAGGTTCTCGTCGTTGCGGCGCATCCGGGTGGCGAGGTGGTCGAGCTCGAACAGCTGGGCGAGGCGCTTGGGGTCCTCCTCGCCGCGCTCGATCTGGTCGAGCTCGCCGATCATGCGGTCGACCAGCGCCTGGGAGCGGCGGGCCAGGTTGAGGAACATGGCGGAGACGCTGGTGCGCAGGGCGGCCTGCTCGGCGGCGATGCGCACGGCCTCCTTGTGCACGACGTTGAACGCCTGGGCGACCTGGCCGACCTCGTCGCGGGTGGTGAGCTGGATCGGGTCGCGCACCTGCTTGACGATGTCGTCGGCGGCCCCGTCGCCGAGGTTGCGCACGTCGCGCAGCCGGGCGACGGCGTCGGGCAGGTCGCGGTTGGCGACGGCGAGGGCGCCCTCGCGCAGGCGGCGCAGCGAGCGGTTGAGCGACCGGGCCAGCACGACGGCCAGCACGACGGCGGCGATGAGCGTGAGCAGGACGAGGATGGCCTCGACGGTGGCCCGGCGGGACACGGTGGCGCTGGCGTCGGCGGCCTCGTCGGCGAGCCGGGTCTCCAGCTGCTGCTCGGCCCAGCGCATCAGCTCGGTCACGGCGCCGAACGCCAGCGACGCGTCCTCTGCGCGGATCTGCGGCGCCCGCCCGACGGAGCGGCCGACGGCCGTGGCGGCCTGGTCGGCGAGCACGACGGCGTCGCCGGCGACGGTGCTGTCGACCAGGTTGCGCTGGGCGGTGTCGGCGGCGAGCGAGAAGTTGAGCAGTGCCTCCTGCTGGCTGGTCTGGGTCGCGATGAACGAGGTGTACTGCTCCTCGCTGATCTGCTGGCCGACCAGCGCGGCGTACGCGACGGCCTGCTGCTCGGCGGTGCCCGCCTTGGCCTTGCCGAACGCGGCGAGCGCGCGGACCTGGTCGGCGACCGGGCCCTCGCCGGCCACCTGGCCGAGGACCTCGCCGTAGCCGACGAGGTCGGTGAGGATGACGCCGTAGCGCAGCACGATCTCGGCGACGGCGAGCTGGTCGCCGGCGAGGACGGCCGACCGGGTGGCGTCGAGGGTGCGCAGGTGGTCGTCGATGCGGCGCAGGCGGGTCTCGGCGGCGGCCGGCGTCTCGTCGAGGCCGCGCCGGGTCGCCTGGTAGGCCGCGACCCGCTCGTCGGTCTGGGCGACGGTGCCGTTGTAGCTGTCCGGCCCGGTGCCGGGGCGGGCGGCCAGCTCGGCGGCGGCCATCCGCTCGCGGTGCAGGTAGTGGGTGAGGTCGGAGACCTCGGCGGACAGGCCGGTGAGGTCGCGGATCAGGTCGGCGTCGTACGCCTCGCGGCCGACGTCGACGAGGCGGACGCCGGCGAGGGCGAGCACGGCGGCGATCGGGATGACGAGGATGAGCGCGAGCTTGGTCCGGATGCTGGCGTCCCGCAGTCGCGGCAGGGACCGGCCCGGAGCGGAGGCGGCCTCCCGCGCCTGTGCGGTCCGGGTCGTCGATCCGGTGCTCACGCGATCTCCTCCGTGCTCATCCATGCAGCCATCGCCCGCCCGTTGCGCGACGCGCCGGTCGGCGGCGCGTGCGACACGGCCACGGTCCCGTGGGAAGCACGCGGCACGGCCGCGATTTCATCACGGACGGGGGGCGGCGCAAAAGCCTCGGACCACCGCCGGATCGGGCACTCCCGGGCCCGGCGAGCCACCGGGAGGGTCGACAATCGACAGTCGCGACGCGTTGAACAGCATGAATGTCGGGTCCGCGACAGTGCGTGCCGGTGGCGTGACAAAACGGTGATGTCATATTAACCACTATGTGGGACAGGTCCGATCGCTCACGATCGGGCCTCGCTTGACCGCCGACCGTGGCATTGGCAAGGTTTGGCGCGGTCGGACGCCGTGCCAGTCCACCGAGGACCACGAGAGGACGCACGTTGAGGCCCACCCGTTCCCTTTCCGCCGCCCTGGCCGTGCCGGCCCTGCTGGTGGGCCTGCTGACCGGCTGCTCCTCGGACGACGAGGGCGGGAACGCCGACGTCTACATCGGAGCCGACCTCGAGCTGTCCGGGGCCGCCGCGCCCATCGGGGCGGCGTACGAGCGGGCCATCCAGCTCAAGGTCGAGCAGGTCAACGCGTCCGGCGTGCTCGGTGGCCGCACCCTGAAGGTCCGGGTCACGGACAACCGCTCCGACCCGACCTCGGCGCTGCGCAACATCGGCTCGTTCACCGAGGACCCGAACGTCGCCGCCGTCATCACCGGCGTGTGCAGCGAGTGCGCCATCGGGGCCGCGAAGACGGTCAACGACCGGCGGGTGCCGACGATCGCCCTCGCCCCCGCCACCGCGGTCGCCACCCCCGTCGCCGAGCGCCGGTTCATGTTCAAGCTCGCCCCGAACGCCGCCGACAGCGCCGCCGCCCTGGTCACCGAGCTGCGGGCCGCCGGCGCGAAGAAGGTGGCGGTGCTGCACACCGGCGACCTGTACGGCCGCGGCGGCCTGGACGCCATGGGCGCCGAGCTGAGCAAGGCCGGCATCGAGATGCCGTGGAAGGCCACGGTCAAGCCGACCGACAACGAGATCGCCGACACCGTCGCCGGGCTGGTCGCGAACAACCCGGACTCGCTGGTCGTGTGGACGTTCGCCGACCAGGCGGCGCAGGTGGCCGCGGCGGCCCGGGCGGCCGGCTTCACCGGCGGCATCTACCTGGACGCCGCCGCGGCGGGCGACCTGTTCCTGCCCCGGTCGGCCACCAAGGGCACCGACGACACCACCATGGTGTTCACCCAGACCCTGGTGATCGACGACGTGGTCGCCACGACGCCGGCCAAGGCGGCCCGCAAGCAGTGGTTCCGCGACTACACGTCCCGCTACGGCGACTACTCCGGCTCGGCCTCGTTCGCCGCCGACGCCGTGCAGCTCATCGCGAACGCGGTGGCCAACGTGGGCGGCGACCGGGAGCGCATCCGCGAGGTGCTGGAGACGTCGCAGACCGACGGGCTGTCCGGGCCGATCCGGATGACGCCCGACAACCACTCCGGGCTGATGCCGCAGGCGTACTCGCTGCTGGTGGTGCGCGGCGGCCGCTGGCGCCTGGCGGGCTGACCGGCCCGGGCCGCCGGCGCGGGTGCGCGCCGGCGGCCCGGCTCAGCGCGCGGCGGCCGTGGCCCGCACCCAGGGCAGCAGCAGCCGCTCGACGCCCACCAGGGCGTAGTAGAGCAGGATGCTGACCAGCGAGAGCAGCACGATCGCGGCGAACGCGGTGGCGCTGTCGCCCTGGCCGCTGGTCTGCACGATCACCGTGCCGAGGCCCATCTCGCCGCCCTGCATCTCGCCGACCACGGCGCCGATGACGGCGAGCGGCATCGCCACCTTGAGCCCGACGAAGATCTGCGGCAGCGCGGCGGGCAGCCGCACCTTGACGAACGCCTGCCACCGCGACGCGTCGAGCGAGCGGGCCAGCTCGACCAGGTCGGCCGGGGTGCTCAGCAGGCCGGCGGCGGTGGACAGGACGATCGGGAAGAAGCAGATGAGGAACGTCATCGCGATGATCGGCCGCTCCCCCAGCTCCAACCAGACGAACAGCAGCGGCGCCAAGGCGATCTTGGGCACCGCGTTGAACGCCACCAGCAGCGGCGACACCATCCGCTCCACCCAGCGCGACCCGGCGATGGCCACGCCGATGAACACGCCGCCGACGACGGCGAGCGCGAAGCCGACCAGGGTGAGCCGGGCGGTCACCCAGGTCTGCTCCACCAGGTAGGCGGGCAGCACCAGGAACGCCGACAGCACGCTCTGCGGCGGCGGCAGGACGACCTCGGGCAGCCCGGCCAGCCGGGCCGCCAGCCACCAGGCGAACACCGCCAGCGCCAGGCCGAGCACCGGCCACGCCACCGCGGGCACGGCGCCGCGGGCGGGCCGCCGCCGGGGGGCCGGCGCCTCGGCCGGGGCCTGCGCCGTTGCCAACTCGCTCATGGGAAACCTCTCTGGACGCGGCGCGGCGGGTGCGGGACGAGCCCGCACCCGCCGCGGCCGCCCGGGTCAGGCCGTCGGCACCAGGTCGAAGGAGACGATCTTCTCCGGCGTCAGCTCGGTGTCCTTGATGGCGCCCGCGCCGCGCAGCAGCGCGATGCTGCGCACGACCCGCTGGTTGTCCAGCGCGCCGACCGGCACGCCCGAGCCGTCCGAGCGCACGTACGACGCCATGGCGGTCAGCTCCGCGGCGGCCGCCGCCGGGATCGCCGTCGGCACCGCCTTCTTCAGGATCTCGCCGGCCTCGGTCGGGTTGGTGATCGAGTCCTGGAGGCCCTTGAGCAGCGCCGCGGTGAACTTCTTGACCTTCTCCGGGTTCGCCTTGGCGTACTCGGACGAGGTGATCAGCGCGTTGCCGTACAGGTCGGCGAGCACGTCGCCGTACGGCAGCACGACCGCCTTCTTGCCCTTGGCGACGGTCTCGACGGTGGGCTTGCCGACCACGAACTGGCCGATGCCGTCGACGGAACCGCTGGCCAGGGTGCCCATCAGCGTCTGCGGGGTGCCGTTGACCCACTGCACCTTGCTGGCGTCGACGTTGGCGAGCTTGGCGTACGTCGGGAAGAGGTTGCGCACCACCGAGCCGGGCAGGTCGGCGAGCTTCTTGCCCTCCAGGTCCTTCGGGGCGCTGATGTTGTTGCCCTCGAGCGCGATGATGGCCGCCATCGTGCGCTGCTGGATGCCGGCGACCGCGGTGAAGCCGGTGGCCTGGCCGTTGCCCATCTGCAGCAGGCCGCCGGTCATGTCGATCGGCGTGAACTGGGCCTGGCCGCTCACGATCATCTTGATGTTGTCACCGGTGCCGGCGCCGGGCTTGATGTCGACGTCGAACCCGGCGTCTTTGAAGTAGCCCTTCTCCTTGGCCACGTACGCGTAGGCGTCGCGGCCGAACGTGCCGAACGAGGTCAGGTAGGTGACCTTCTCCAGGGCCTGCCCGCCACCGGCGGCCGCCGGCTCCGCGTCGTCACCGCTGCATCCGGCGGTCACCGCGAGCAGCGCGGCGAGCGAGGCGACGGCGGCCGTGCGCGTGAAACTTCTCCTGTGCACCGTGTTCCTTCCCGACTGAGGGGGGTCCATGAGGGACGGTCGGTGTCGTTGCGAGGGGCGCGCGGACACCGCGTGGTGATATGAGCATTGTTCGCCGATAGCGTAGGGGAACCCGCCGGGCATCACGAGGGTGCGGTCCTGTGCGGACGGCCACGATGGACAGCGGTTAACCTGTTCACGCCCGTCGATCCGCCCCCCGCCCCGAGGAGCCCCGCGATGATCCGCCTCACCGGAGTCAGCCGGACCTTCGACGGGCGCGCCGGCACCGTCGAGGCGCTGCGCGGCATCGACCTCGACGTGGCCGAGGGCGAGTTCGTCGCGGTGGTGGGCCGCTCCGGCTGCGGCAAGTCCACGCTGCTGCGCCTGGTCGCGGGCCTGCTGCCGGTCACCGGCGGCACCGTCACGGTCGCGGGCTCGCCGGTCACCAAGCCGCGCCGCGACATCGCCATGCAGTTCCAGCGCCCGGCCCTGCTGCCCTGGCGCTCGGTGCTCGACAACGTGCTGCTGCCCGTCGAGGTGTACGGCTGGAAGAAGGCGGCGCACCGCGCCCGCGCCCTCGACCTGCTGGCCATGGCCGGGCTGGAGGGCTTCGAGAAGCGGCTCCCGCACGAGCTGTCCGGCGGCATGCAGCAGCGGGTGGCGCTGTGCCGCTCGCTCATCGGCCGGCCCGCCGTGATGCTCATGGACGAGCCGTTCTCCGCGCTCGACGCGCTGACCCGCGAGGACCTGTCGGTCGAGCTGCAGCGCGTGCACATGGACACCGGCGCCACGATCGTCTTCGTCACCCACTCCATCGACGAGGCGGTGCTGCTCGCCGACCGCGTGGTCGTGCTGAGCCCGCGCCCCGGCCGCATCAAGCGGATCGTCGAGATCACCGTGCCCCGGCCGCGCACCCTCGGCCGCACGGACCACCTCGAGGAGGTGGCCCGGTGCAGCGCCGAGCTGCACGAACTGCTCATGGAACGCGACACCCCCGTCGCGGCCCGCGCGTAGCCCGCCGGAGGAGCCCGATGCGCGTCAGCATCTTCACCGAGCCGCACCGCGGCGCCACCTACGACGACCAGCTGCGGCTGGCCCGGCACGCCGAGGACGCCGGCTTCGACGGCTTCCTGCGCGCCGACCACTACCAGTCGATGAGCGCCGACGCCGGCCTGCCCGGCCCGACGGACGCCTGGATCACGCTGGCCGGCCTGGCCCGCGAGACCAGCCGCATCCGGCTCGGCACCCTGGTCAACTCGGCCACGTTCCGGCTGCCCGGGCCGCTGGCGGTCATGGTCGCCCAGGTCGACCTGATGAGCGGCGGGCGCGTCGAGCTGGGCATGGGCGCCGGGTGGTACGAGCGGGAGCACACCTCGTACGGCATCCCGTTCCCGCCCCTGGGCGAGCGGTTCGATCGGATGGAGGAGCAGCTCGCGATCGTCACCGGGCTGTGGGGCACGCCGGACGGCGAGCGGTTCTCGTTCGAGGGCAAGCACTACCACCTGCTCGACGCGCCGGCCCTGCCGAAGCCGGCGCAGCGCCCGGGCCCGCCGGTCATCGTGGGCGGCCGCGGCCCGAAGCGCACCCCGGAGATCGCCGCCCGGTACGCCGACGAGTTCAACATGCCGTTCAAGTCGGTCGCCGAGACGGCCGTGGCGTTCGACCGGGTACGCGGCATGTGCGAGCGGATCGGCCGGCAGCGCCCGCTGACGCTGTCCGCCGGCATCGTCGTGGCGATCGGCCGCACCGACGCCGAGGCCGCCCGCCGGGCCGCCCCGCTGCACGTCAAGAGCGCGCTGCCGCCGGAGGACCCGGTGGTGGGCTCGCCCGCGCAGCTCGTCCAGCGCATCGGCGAGCTGGCCGCGGTCGGCGCCACCCGGGTACACCTGCGGATCATCGAGATGGACGACCTCGACCACCTCGATCTGGTCGCCGGTGAGGTGTTGCCCCAGATCGCTGCTTTTGGGGCCGCTTAAGAAGCGTCGCCGGATCTACCGGCCGGTGGTCACGGCCCGTAACGTGCCCCGCATGGCACTTCGGACCTGGGGCAGGATGCTGCTCGTCGCCGCCGGCGCCGCCGCGCTGGTCGCCACGAGCCAGCTGGGCCTCGCGTACGGGCTCGGCATCGTCCGGCTGACCCGCGTCTTCGGCGACGAGATGCGCGACCACTGGCCGGCGCAGCTCGCGTGGGTCACCTGGTTCGCGATGGTGGCCGCGACCGCCGGGGCCTGGCTGGCCGGCTGGTCGGCCCGCCGCCGCGGCGAGCCGCCCCGGCCTGGCCTGCACGCCGCCCTGGCGGCCGCCGCCGGTCTGGGCGCGCTCACCGTCGTGCCCCTGGTCATGCAGCCCGCCCGCACCGCGCAGGTGCTCGGCGTCGACCCAGTGATCGTCATCGGCATCTCCGCCGGGCTCGGCGCCGTGGCGGGCGCGTTCGCCGGGTACGCGGCCCTGGCCGGCTGGACCGCCCGGGTGAGCCTGCTCGCCGTGGGCGGCGCCGTCTGGCTGGTGGCGCTCGTGTCGGTCGTGCCGTCCCTGGGCGTCACGGACCCGCTGCCCGCGGCCCGCCTCGGCGTGCTGGACGCCGCGTTCCTGTCCACCGCGACGACGCAGCGGTTCGCCCTGTTCACGATGCCCGCGATCGCCCTGGTGGCCGGGGCGGCCCTGGGCTGGACGGCCCGCCGCCGCGACATGCCGACGCTGACGATCGCCACGGCCGGGCTGGCGGGCCCGGCCCTGCTGACGGTGTCGTACCTGATCGCCGGGCCCGGCTCGGGCGGCGAGCACTACCAGTCGGTGCCGTACTGGGCGGCGGTGGTCGCCACGGCGACGGGCGTGCTCGGCTCGGTGCTGGCCGCCGTCATCCGCCGCACCGAGGACGACGACGCGGTGACCGAGGGTGACCGTCCGGGGGTCGACGAGCCGACGGCGGCGTTCCCCGCGCCGGGCGGCGGCTCAGGCCCCGACGCCACCCCGGCCTTCGGCATCCCGGGCGCACCCCCGGCGACCGGCCCGCGCCAGGACCCCCGCCACGACCCCCGCCCCGGACCCGGCCGCCCCGGCGGCGAGACGCAGGGCGACCCCGACCTGTCCGAGCTGTACACCCGGCACCGCGCCACCCCGCCACCCGCCGCCCCGGCGCCCGCCGGTCCGCCGCCCGCCGGGCCGGTCGTGCCGCAGTCCGGCAATCCCCCGCACCCGCCGGCCGCCGAGCCGCCGCCGGAGCCGCGCGGGCTGTCCAAGCTGCGCCGCCGCCGCGCCACCGGCACCGAACTGGGCCAGGACCGCCCCGAACAAGGCCACGAGCGCCCCGGCCCGGCCCCGGACCACACGCCCGGCTTCCTCGCCCCGCCCGGCGGCCCGGGCGGCCCGCCGCGCGTCCCGGACGACCCGTTCCACCCCGGCCAGCCCGTCGGCGGCGGCGTGGGCCGGCGGCTGCCGCAGCCGCGCCAGGCGACCGGCCCGCGCACCCCGCAGCCGATGCAGGCGCCCCCGGCGGCCCCGGCCCCCGCCGCCCCGCCGCCGGCGGTGCCGCCGGGACCGGCGGGACCGGCGGGCCCGGCGTTCAGCGACGCCCGCCCGCCGCTGGACCAGCGTCCTCCGGCCCAGCGGCCGCCCGCCCCGCGGGAGAGCTTGCCGCCGCGCGGCAACCAGCCGCCGCCCTTCGCCGCCCGCCCGATCGGCGAGCAGCCGTACGGCACGCCGCCGTTCGCCGCGTTCGGCCCGCCGCCCGAGGACGACGAGCCGCGGGACCGGCGCCCCGGCCCGGACGCCGCCCGCCCGGCCGTGCCGAAGAAGGACGCCGACTACGTCGACTGGGTCAGCGGCCTGGGAGACCGCTGACCGGCAGGTACACCCGGCCGCCGGCGGACACGAACTCCTCGCTCTTGTCCTGCATCCCGCGGGCCGCGTACTCCTTGAGCTCCTGGCTGATCTTCATCGAGCAGAACTTCGGCCCGCACATCGAGCAGAAGTGCGCCGTCTTCGCGGGCGACGCCGGCAGGGTCTCGTCGTGGTACGAGCGCGCCGTCTCCGGGTCGACCGACAGGTTGAACTGGTCCTCCCAGCGGAACTCGAACCGCGCCTTGGACAGCGCGTCGTCCCAGGCCCGCGCGCCGGGGTGGCCCTTGGCGAGGTCGGCGGCGTGCGCGGCGATCTTGTACGCGATGACGCCCGCCTTGACGTCGTCGCGGTTCGGCAGCCCGAGGTGCTCCTTGGGCGTGACGTAGCAGAGCATCGCCGTGCCGAACATGCCGATCATGGCGGCGCCGATGGCAGAGGTGATGTGGTCGTAGGCGGGCGCCACGTCCGTCGTCAGTGGACCGAGGGTGTAGAACGGCGCGCCGCCGCACAGCTCCTGCTGGAGGTCGACGTTCTCCTTGATCTTGTGCATGGGCACGTGGCCCGGCCCCTCGATCATCACCTGCACGTCGTGCTCCCACGCGACGCGCGTCAGCTCGCCGAGGGTGCGCAGCTCCGCGAACTGCGCCTCGTCGTTGGCGTCGGCGATGGAGCCGGGGCGCAGCCCGTCGCCGAGCGAGAACGTGATGTCGTACCGCGCGAACAGCGAGCACAGCTCGGCGAAGTTCGTGTAGAGGAAGTTCTCCTCGTGGTGCGCCAGGCACCAGGCGGCCATGATCGAGCCGCCGCGCGACACGATGCCGGTGACCCGGTCGGCGGCCAGCGGCACGTACGGCAGCAGCACCCCGGCGTGCACGGTCATGTAGTCGACGCCCTGCTCGGCCTGCTCGACGATCGTGTCGCGGTAGACCTCCCAGGACAGCTTCACCGGGTCGCCGCCGACCTTCTCCAGGGCCTGGTAGAGCGGCACGGTGCCGATCGGCACGGCCGAGTTGCGCACGATCGCCTCGCGGGTCTCGTGGATGCGCGCGCCGGTGGACAGGTCCATGACGGTGTCGGCGCCCCACCGGGTGGCCCAGGTGAGCTTGTCGACCTCCTCGGCCACCGACGACGTGACGGCGGACGTGCCGATGTTCGCGTTGATCTTCACGAGGAACCGCGACCCGATGACCATCGGCTCGCTCTCCGGGTGGTTGACGTTGGCGGGCAGCACGGCCCGCCCGGCCGCGATCTCGTCGCGCACGACCGCCGGGTCGACGCCCTCGCGGATGGCCGCGAACTCCATCTCCGGCGTGATCGTGCCGGCCCGCGCGTACGCGAGCTGGGTGGGCCGCGTCCCGGCCAGCGGGGTGCCGCCGCCGCGCACGGGGGCGACGTCGCCCCGCTCGGCGATCCACGGCCCGCGCAGCGGCGGCAGCCCCACCTCGGGGTCGCTGCCGGGGCCGGACGTGTCGTACAGCCGGACGGGGGCGTTGTCGCCGGTCAGCGGCACCTCCGCGAACGGCACCCGGATGTCGGGTCGGGAGCCCTGCTGGTAGACCTTGTTCCTCACGCGTACCTCCGGAAGTGGTGCAGCGGCCCCGGGCCGCCGCCGAGCTGCCAGTCGCGCGCACCGTCGAGCGCGTGGGTCACGTACTCCTTGGCGCGGCGCACCGCGTCGGGCACCGCGTCGCCGTGGGCGAGCCGGGTCGCGACGGCCGCCGCGAACGTGCACCCCGACCCGTGGTTGTTGCGGGTGGCGACGGGCTCGCCGCGCAGGAACGTCACGGCGCCGTCGTGGCACAGCACGTCGGTCGCGGCCTCGCTGCCGGTGACGACCACGGACCCCGGCCCGGCCAGGTCCGCGGCGGCCCGCGCCATCTCCTCGGCCGTCGTGACCCGCCGTCCGAGCAGGGCGCCGGCCTCGTCGCGGTTGGGCGTCAGGACCATGGCGTACGCCAGCAGGGGCCGCACGGAAGCCACCCCGGAGAGCCTGCTGCCACTGGTGGCCACGAGCACCGGATCGACCACCAGCCCCGGCAGCCGGTGGGCCCGCGCGGCGATCACCTCGGCGACGGCGGGGCTGCCGACCATGCCGACCTTCACCCCGGCGACGGGCAGGTCGTCGAGCACGGCGTCGAGCTGGGCGGCGACGACGTCCGGCGGCACGTGGTGCACGGCGGTGACGCCGCGGGTGTTCTGGGCGGTGACCGCCGTGATCACCGACGCCCCGTAGACGCCGAGCGCCGCGAACGTCTTCAGGTCGGCCTGGATGCCCGCTCCCCCGCCGGAGTCGCTCCCGGCGATGGTGAGCAGCACGGGCGGCGTCACGCGCGCACCCCCGGGGCGGGCCGCGGCCGCACGCCCCCGTCGCCGCGCGGCCGCGCCGCCTCGAACCCCGCCGCCAGCTCGGCGACCACGGCGGCCGGGTCGGCGGCCGTCATGACCGCGCCCAGCACCGCGACGCCGGCCGCGCCGGCCGCCGCGCAGTGCGCCGCGCGGGCGGGGGTGTCCACGCCGCCGAGGGCGAACCACGGCACCGGCGAGCAGAGCGCCGCCGCCCCGGCCGGGCCGAGCGGCGGGCCGTACCCGGGCTTGGAGGCGGTGGGGAACACCGGCGACAGGAACGCGTAGTCCTCGCCCGCCAGGCGCGCCACCTCGGCGGCGTCGTGGCACGAGCGCCCGACCAGCCCCGCCTCGACGAGGGGGTCGGCGGCGGACAGGTGCACGGCGTCGCCGCCGAGCGGGTCCGGGCCCGCCACGACGAGCCGGTCGCCGGCGACGGCGCGCAGCTCGGCCGCCAGCGCGCGCCGCCCGGCGTACCCCAGGTCGCGCTCGCGCAGCACGACCCGCGCGGCCCCGGCGCGGACCGCGGCGGCGACCACCTCGGCGAGCGGCCGCCGCGCCCGGCGGCGGTCGGTGAGCACGACGATCACAGCTCCGGCCTGCCCTCGTCGGAGGTGGAGGCCAGCGCGTGGTGCCGCCGCTCGATGCGCCCCGCCCCGTACGCGAGCCGCCCGGCCTCGACGGCGTGCCGCATGGCGGCGGCCATCCGGGCGGGGTCGGCGGCCCGGGTGACGGCGCTGGCCAGCAGCACCGCGTCGCAGCCCAGCTCCATCGCCAGGGCGGCGTCGGAGGCGGTGCCGATGCCCGCGTCGAGGATCACCGGCACGTCGACGGACTGCCGGATGAGCCGGATGTGGTGCGGGTTGCCGATGCCCAGCCCGGAGCCGATCGGCGACCCCGCCGGCATGACGGCGGCGCACCCGGCGTCGGCGAGGCGCCGGGCGAGGATCGGGTCGTCGCTGGTGTACGGCAGCACCGTGAACCCGTCGCCGGCGAGCCGCTCGGCGGCGCGCAGCAGCTCGACGCCGTCGGGCAGCAGCGTCCGCTCGTCGCCGATGACCTCCAGCTTGACGAGGTCGGTCTCGAACGCGTCCCGGGCCAGGTGGGCGACCTTGACCGCGTCGGCGGCGGTGTAGCAGCCGGCGGTGTTGGGCAGCAGCCGCACGCCCAGCCGGTCCAGCATGGGCAGCAGTCCCGGCCCGGCCGCGTCGACCCGGCGCAGCGCGACGGTGACCATCTCGGTGCCCGACGCGACGATCGCGGCCTCCAGCGCGGCCAGGCTGGACGCCCCGCCGGTGCCCAGGATCAGCCGGCTGTCGCCGAGCAGCGGCTCACCCACCCTGGGCCGCCGTGAGGATCTCGACCCGGTCGCCGTCGCGCAGCGCCGTGTCGGCCCAGGTGCGCCGCGGCACCACCTCGCCGTTGACGGCGACGGCCACCCCGCGGCGCGGCTCGCCGACCAGGTCGGCGACGGTGCGGGCGGCCGACTGGCGCGGTTCTCCGTTGACGGTGAGGGTCATGCGAACCTCCTCGGGCTCCACGCCTCGGGCGCGGGCGTTCCGGTGATCTCGTCGGCGACGATGTCGGCGGTGATGGGGGCGAGCAGCACGCCGTGCCGGTGGTGCCCGGACGCCACGACGACGTCGGCGCGCCCGGGCAGCCGGCCGATGACCGGGGCGTTGTCGGGGGTGCCGGGGCGGTGCCCGACGGCGGCCTCGGCCAGCTCGCACTCGGCCAGCTCGGGCACCAGGTCGAGGGCGGCGCGCAGCAGCTCGGCGACGCCGCCGGCGGTGACGGCCGCGTCGGCGCGCTCCTCCTCGGTGGCGCCGACGACGATCTCGCCGTCGGCGCGGGGCACCAGGTAGACGTGCCGGCCGTCGGCGTAGCCGCGGATCACGTGCCGCAGCGTCCCGGCGTCGCCGCGCAGCCGCAACACCTGGCCCTTCACCGGCCGGATGGGCAGCCCGGTCAGCGCCGCGGTGCCGCACCCGGCGGCGACGACGGTGGTGCGGGCGTCCGGCGGCGCCTCGGTGACGGGAACGAGCGTGCGCAGCGCGGCCACCACCCGGCGCGGGTCGACCTGCCGGTCGTCCGGGGCGTGCGCGCCGCGGCGCACCCGCGGCGACAGGGCGGGCTCCCAGTCGCGCAGCTCGCTGGGCGCGAGCCGGGTCAGCCGCAGCCCGGCAGCCTCCTGGTGGTCCCACAGCCGGTCGGCCCCGGCGACGTCGTCGGCGGTCAGCGCCACGGTGAGCGTGCCCTCGTCGCGGTAGCCGACGTCCACGCCGGTCAGCGCCGCCAGCTCGGCGGCGAACGCCGGCCAGCGCCGCGAACCCTCCACCAGCAGCCCGGTGAGGTGCTCGTGGCCGAACGTGGACTCCCCCACCGGCGCGAGCATCCCGGCCGCGACGCCCCACGCGTTGCCCGCGCCGGTGTCGTGCACGCTGACGCTCAGCCCCCGCTGCGCGCACCGCCACGCGATCGACAGCCCGATGATCCCGGCGCCGACGACGGCCACGTCGACCCGCCCGGTCACGCGAGGGCCGCGAGCAGCTCGACGACGGCCCGGCCCGGGTCCGCCGCGTTCGCCACCGCCCCGACGACGGCCACCCCGGCGGCGCCCGCGGCCCGCAGCCCGGCCACGTCGTCGCAGGCCACCCCGCCGATCGCCACGACCGGCGTGGCCGGCTCGGCGGCGGCCACGGCCGCCACCCCGGCCGCCCCGATCGGCGCGGGCAGCCCGCGCTTGGTCGTGGTGGCCCGGAACGGCCCCACCCCCAGGTACGTGGCCCCGCCGGCGACCGCCGCGGTCGCGTCCTGCGGGGTGCGGCAGGTGGCGCCGAGCACCGCCCCGGGGCCGAGCACCCGGCGGGCGGCCGCCACGGGCAGGTCGTCGGCGCCGACGTGCGCCCCGTCCGCGCCGGCGGCGAGCGCGACGTGCAGCCGGTCGTTGACCAGCACCGGCACCGCGGCCGGGCGGCACACCGCCAGCACGTCGCAGGTCAGCTCGTACGCGGCCCGGTCGGTGGTGTCGTCCTCGACGCGCACCTGGACGAGCAGTCCACGGTGGACGCCCCACCCGGCGGCGACGGCGGCCTGCACGACGGCGAGCGCGTCGCGCCCGGCGCGGCAGTCGGTGACCAGGTGCAGGCGTGGCACGGCACAGCCCATGCGGCAGCTCCTCTTCCTGCGCCGGCATGACCCGGATCAGGTTCGACGGTCGGGGGCTGCAGCCCCCCTCTCAGCCCGGTGCACCGGACTCCCGCGGGTTACGTGCCTCGGACACTAACCCCGCCGTGCGCGTCCCGTAAACCCCTCCGCGACGATCGACTGTGTACGGTGAGTCCTCGACCGGTCACGCAAACCTGTAACTGGAGGCGACCATGGTGGACACCGTCGGCGACGGACCGGACCGCGTCCTGGCCCTGCACGGGTGGTTCGGATCCGCCCGCGACGGCTGGGGCGCTCTGCCCGGCCTCATCGACCGCGACCGGTTCACCTGGGCTTTCCTCGACTACCGCGGCTACGGCGAGCGGCGCGGCGAGGCCGGCGAGCACACCATCGCCGAGGCGGCCGCCGACGCCCTCGCCCTCGCCGGGAAGCTGGGCTGGGACCGGTTCAGTGTGGTCGGTCACTCCATGGGCGGCATGGTGGCCCAGCGGGTGCTGGCCGACGCGCCGGACCGGGTGGTCCGGCTCGCCGGCATCAGCCCCGTCCCCGCGGGCGGGGTGCCGTTCGACGAGCAGGGCCGGGCGCTGTTCGACGGCGCCGCCGCCGACCCGGCGAACCGGCGGGCCATCATCGACCTGACCACCGGCAACCGCCTCTCCGGGTGGTGGCTGGACCGGATGGTGCGCGCCTCGCTCGACGGCTCCGACCCGGCCGCGTTCGGCGCCTACCTGTCCGCCTGGGCCGACACGGACATCAGCGCGGCCGTCGCCGGCAACCCCGTGCCCGCCCTGGCCGTCGTGGGCGCGCACGACCCGGCGCTCGGCGCCGACACCATGCGCGCGACCTGGCTGACGCACTACCCGAACGCCCGGCTGGAGATCCTGCCGGACGCGGGCCACTACGCGATGGAGGAGGCGCCGGTGCGGCTCGCCACCGTGCTGGAGGAGTTCCTCGCCGACCGATGAGCTTTCGTCGCCGGTGCCGTCTCATGGTGGGTAGGGCCGAATCAGCGCACCGGGAGGAACGGCATGGACGACTTCGCACCGCAGACCGCGAGCGGCAAGGTCCTGTGGCACTTCACCATGTCACTCGACGGGTTCGTGGCGGGACCGGACCACGACATGGAGTGGATGAGCACCGGCATCTCCGAACGGCCCGGCTTCACCGACCAGTACGTCGAGACGACCGGCGCCGTCCTCGGCGGCCGGCGGGGCTGGGACCGGTTCCCCGCCGCCGGCACCGTCTACGGCGGCTCCTGGACCGGGCAGGTGTTCGTGCTCACCCACCACCCCGAGGACGCCGAGCCCGCCGAGCGGGTCACCTTCCTCGACTGCGACGTGGCGGAGGCGGTGCGGATCGCGCTGGCGGCAGCCGGCGGCAAGAACGTGGAGGTGCTGTCGCCGGACATCGGCCGCCAGCTGCTCGAGCGCGGCCTGATCGACGAGATCGACCTGCACATCGCGCCGGTGCTGCTGGGCGACGGCATCCGGCTCTACGACCACGCCGGCGGCCGCCCGATCTACCTGCACCGCGTCGGCGCCGACGACCCGACGGCCGAGGTGGACGTGCGGTACCGGCCGGCGCGCTGAGGGCGGCGCTCAGACGTCCCAGACCGGTTCCGGCGTCTCGACGACGTCGCCGTCGCGGTTGAACAGCAGGAACCGGTCGAACGAGCGGGTGAACCAGCGGTCGTGGGTGACCGCGACCACCGTCCCGTCGAAGCCCTTCAGCCCCTCCTCCAGCGCCTCCGCCGACGCCAGGTCGAGGTTGTCGGTGGGCTCGTCGAGCAACAGCAGCGTGGCGCCGGACAGCTCCATGAGCAGCACCAGGAACCGCGCCTGCTGCCCGCCGGACAGGGTGCCGAACCGCTGGTCGCCCTGCCCGGCCAGCTCGTAGCGGTTCAGCGCCTTGATCGCGCCGGCCCGGTCGAGGCCGCGGCGGTGCTCGTCGCCGCGCCACAGGGCGTCCACCAGCGTGACCCCGGTCAGCTCCGGGCGGTCGTGGGTCTGCGAGAAGTGGCCGGGCCGCACCCGCGCGCCCAGCCGCGCCGAGCCCGCGAACGCCACCGGCGCCACCCCGCCCAGGGACGGGTCGAGGTTGGCGAGCAGGCGCAGGAAGTGCGACTTGCCGGTGCCGTTGGCGCCCAGCACGGCCACCCGGTCGCCGTACCAGATCTCCACGTCGAACGGGTAGGTCAGCCCCTCCAGCTCCAGCTGCTCGCACATGACGGCGCGCTTGGCGGTGCGGCCGCCGCGCAGGTCCATCTTCACCGCCTGGTCCTTCGGCGGCAGCGGCGGCGGCCCGGCCTCCTCGAACTTGCGCAGCCGGGTCTGCGCGGCCTGGTACCGCGACGCCAGCCCGTCGTTGAACGCCGCCTTGTTGCGCAGCGTCAACACCAGCTCGCGCAGCTTGACGTGCTCCTCGTCCCAGCGGCGGCGGGTCTCCTCCAGCCGCTCGTGGCGGCTGGCGCGGGCCTCGTGCCACGACGCGAAGCCGCCGGGGTGCGTCCAGGCGCTGCCGCCCTCGACGGCGACGACCCGGTCGGCGGTGTTGGCGAGCAGCTCCCGGTCGTGCGACACGAACAGCACCGACTTGGCGGACTCCCGCAGCCGGGATTCCAGCCAGCGCTTGCCGGGCACGTCGAGGAAGTTGTCGGGCTCGTCGAGCAGCAGCACCTCGTCGGAGCCGCGCAGCAGCAGCTCCAGCGCGAAGCGTTTCTGCTGGCCGCCGGACAGGGTGCGCACCGGCCGCTGCCGGCACTGCTCCCACGGCAGGCGCAGCACCAGCGTCGACACCGTGTCGAACAGCACCTCGGCCTCGTAGCCGCCGGCCTCGCCCCAGTGCGCCAGCGCGTTGGCGTACGCCAGCTGTGCCTTCTCCGCCTCCGGGTCCGCGGTCAGCGCGGCCTCGGCGCGGGCCAGTCGCTCGCCGGCCGCCGTCAGCGGCGGCGCCACCAGCGACAGCGCCAGGTCGGCGAGGGTACGGTCGTCGCCGATCATGCCGATGAACTGGCGCATGACGCCCAGGCCGCCCGAGCGCGCCACCGCGCCGGTCTGCGCCGGGATGTCGCCCGCGACCATCTTCAGCAGGGTCGTCTTGCCCGCGCCGTTCGGCCCGACGAGCGCGACCTTGGCGCCCTCGCCCACCCGGAACGACACGTCGGCGAACAGCTCCCGGCCGTCCGGCAGTGTGTGCCCCGCACCCGCGACATCGACATATCCCACGGGCGACCATCCTGCCCGACCGGCGGCGCCGCGGTCAGTCGGTTTTCCGGGTCACCCGCAGCACCCGGAAGCCCTTCTGGCTGGCGTGCCGCTCGACGACCCACCCGAGGCCCTGCAGCCACGCCTGCACCGAGTCGCCGCCGAGGTGCCGGGCGATCACCAGCCACGCCTCACCGTCCTCGGCGAGCCTCGGCAGCCACCGTTCGAGCAGCACGTGCAGCTCCGCCTTGCCGACCCGGATCGGCGGGTTGCTCCAGATCTGGGCGAACCGCACGTCGCCGGGCACCTCGTCGGGGGCGGCGACGGTGACGGCCAGGCCCAGCGCGGCGGCGTTGCGGGCGGTGAGCTCGCGGGCCCGGGCGTTGACGTCGACCGCGTACACGGCGGCGTCCGGCGCGACCGTGCCCAGCACGCAGGCGATCGGCCCGTACCCGCAGCCCAGGTCGAGCAGCGGCCCCGCGCTGCCGGCCGGCAGGGGCGCCTTGCGCAGCAGCACCGCCGTGCCCGGGTCGAGCCGCGCCGCCGAGAACACCCCGGACGCCGCGGCGAGCGTGAAGTCGCGCCCGGCGGCGCTGAACGACACCTCGCGGCCCTGCGCGGGCGTCGACGGGGAGGCGCTGAAGTAGTGGTCGGCGGTCACCGGGCCATTGTGCAGCAACGCGCGAGGCCGCCGACGAGGGCGCACACGCTGTGCGTCACGGAACGCATCGACGTTCGTACCGTGTGGTTATGCGTCACCGTCCTTCCTTCCGAGCCGGCCACCGGCAACCGTGGGCCGGCGGCGCCACGGGAAGGCACGCGGACACGACGACCGCACCGGCCCGGCGCGCCGGCGTGCTGACGGCGGAGCCGCCGCCGCCCGCCGCCCCGGCTGACCCGGCGGCGGCCCTCGCGGCGCCCTTCACGGCGCCCTCCGCGACGGTCCCCGGCCTCGCAGCGCCGGACCGCACCGCGCCCGCCCAGCGCCGGCGCCGGTCGGCCGGCCCACCGAACCCGACGGTGGGCCGGCCCCGCGGACACGCCCTGCCGGCCGCGGACCGCGCCACGACGACCCGCCCCCGCCGCGGCGGCGCCCGCCGCCGGTCCGACTCGGCGGCGCAGCGGCGCGCCCCGCACGACTCGCTGCGCACCATGCAGCTCGTGATGGTCGGCATCGCCGCCGCGATCATGCTGGGCGTGTGCGGCCTGAGCGCGTTCATCATCGTGGCCGACGAGCGCCGGGGCCGCGAGATCAGCACCGCCGCGGTGGCCCCGCCGAAGCTCACCGACCGGGTGGACATCAGCTCCCGCACCGTCGACCCGGCCCCGCTCACCGTCGACGAGGTCTTCCCCCGCTCGTCGCTGGTCGTCGCCGACCGCACCTACCGGGTGGAGATGACCCACTCCGACAAGGACTGCCACATCGCCGCCAGCGGCGCCGCCGCCACCCTGCTCGACAGCCTGGGCTGCTCCCAGGTCATCCGGTCCACGCTGCGCGCCCCCGAGGACGGCTACCTGCTCACCACCGGCGTGTTCAACCTCGCCGACGAACCCGGCGCCACCCTGGCCCACGACCAGATCAAGGCCATCCTGGACAGCGGCCGCGGCCGGCTCACCGGCATGACGGCGGGCAGCGGCACGGAGGCCCTCGGCGTCGCGCCGGCCCAGTTCGGCTGGCACACCCGCGGCCACTTCCTGGTCTACTGCGTCCTGGTCCGCGCCGACGCCCAGCCCATCGTCGACGGCGACCCGGCCGCCCGCCGCATCCTCTACGACGCGGTCGAGCTGCACCTGCGCGAGGGCGTCCTGGGCAAACGCGCCGGCGCGATTCCCACGGGCGCCTGACCAACGCGCCGGGCCGCGGGCCTCGCCCGTCCACCCGCCGGCGCCATCCCGACGGGCGCCTGCCCAGCCGCGGCCTCGCCACCCGCAGGCGCGGGCTACGACGCCGGTAGTGGGCCGCGCAGGCGGCGGGTCGCGTCCGCGCGGCGGGCGTACTCCGCCGGGTCCTCCGGGTAGCCGACCTCGACCAGGGTGAGCCCGTGCGCGGGCGCCACCGTGATCTCGCCGGCCCGCTCGCGCCGGCTCAGCAGCCCCGCCGGCCAGTCCGCCGGGCGCCGGCCGTCGCCCGCGACCAGCATCGCGCCGACCAGGCTGCGGACCATCGCCTGACAGAACGCGTCGGCCTGCACGGTCGCCACCAGCACCCCGTCGGGGTCGCGGCGCCACTCGAGGCGGTTGATCGCGCGGACCGTCGTCGCGTGGTCCTTGCGCTTGCAGAACGCGGCGAAGTCGTGCTCCCCCACCAGCCCGGCCGCGGCGGCGTTCAGCAGGCCGAGGTCGAGGGGGCGCGGGTGGGCGATCGTGTCGTGCCGGCGCAGCGGCTCCACCCCCCACGGGGCGTCGGACACCCGGTACTCGTACCGGCGGAACGTCGCGGAGAACCGGGCGTCGAAGTCGGCGGGCACCGCGTACGCGGCCCGCACCCGGGCGTCCGGCGGCACCAGCGCGCCCAGGCGCCGCACCAGCGAACCCGCCAGCTGCTCCCACGCGGCGGCCGGCAGGTCGACGTGCGCCACCTGGCCGGTGGCGTGCACCCCGGCGTCGGTGCGGCCCGCCACGGTGATCGCCACCGGCGCCCCGACCAGCACGGCCAGCGCGTCCACGATCACCCCGGCGACGGTGCGCCGGCCGGGCTGCACCGCCCAGCCCGAGAACTGCGCCCCGTCGTACGAGACGTCCAGCCTGACCCGGGTCAGCTGCTCCACGCGTACCCCTCGAAATGCCGTTCGGGCCCGGCACCCCGTGGAGGGTGCCGGGCCCGATCAGCGTGCGGAAACTCAGGCCTTGTCGTCGGCCTTGGTGCCGGTGCCGGTGTCGGTGCCGGTGTCGTCGCCCTCGGCCTGGTCGCCCGGGCCCTCGGCGCCCTTGTCGCCGGACGCGCTCTGCGGCGGCTCCGAGTCCTGGTCGTCGGCGGTCTCGGGCGTGGTCTGCGACGAGGGGGTCTCCTCCTCGGGGGCCAGCGCCTCCACCTTGTCCTGGCGGGCGGTCGCCTTCTTGGCGGCCTTCTTCGCCGGGGCGGTGGTCGCGGCGACCTCCAGCTCCTCGACCAGCTCGATGATCGCCATGGGAGCGGCGTCACCCTTGCGCGGGCCCGTCTTCACGATCCGGGTGTAGCCACCCGGACGGTTCGCGAACCGCGGCGCGATCTGGTCGAACAGCACGTAGACCACGTCCTTGTCCCGGACCGTGCCCGCCACCCGGCGGCGCGAGGCGAGGTCGCCGCGCTTCGCCTTGGTGATGAGCTGCTCGGCCAGGGGCCGGAGGCGCTTGGCCTTCGTCTCGGTGGTCTTGATCTTCCCGTGCTTGAAGAGCTCGGTGGCCAGGTTGGCCAGGATGAGCTTCTCGTGCGCCGGGCTGCCGCCGAGGCGGGGACCCTTGGTGGGCGTGGGCATTTCCGTGCTCCTTGTAAGAGGCGGCTGCCGAGCTTAGAGCTGCTCGGTCTCGCGGTAGTCGTCGGTGTCGTAGTCCACGTCGCCGAACGAGTCCACGACGTGCGCGGGGTCGAACGACGGGGCGGAGTCCTTCAGACCCAGACCCATGCCGGCGAGCTTCATCTTGACCTCGTCGATGGACTTCTGACCGAAATTCCTTATATCCAGAAGGTCGGCCTCCGTCCGCCCGATGAGTTCACCGACGGAGTTGATGCCCTCGCGCTTGAGGCAGTTGTACGACCGGACCGTCAGGTCCAGCTCCTCGATCGGCAGCGCCAGGTCGGCAGCGAGCTGCGCGTCCTGCGGCGACGGGCCGATGTCGATGCCCTCGGCGGTCTCGTCCAGCTCCCGGCACAGGCCGAACAGCTCGACGAGGGTGGAACCGGCCGACGCGAGCGCGGTGCGCGGCGAGATGGACGGCTTCGCCTCGACATCGATGATCAGCCGGTCGAAGTCGGTGCGCTGCTCGACACGGGTCGCCTCGACGCGGTACGTGACCTTCATGACCGGCGAGTAGATCGAGTCGACCGGGATGCGGCCGATCTCGGCGCCGGCGTTCTTGTTCTGCGCCGCCGTGACGTAGCCGCGGCCCCGCTCGACGGTCAGCTCCATGTCGAGCCGGCCCTTGCTGTTCAGGGTGGCGAGCTTCAGGTCGGCGTTGTGCACGCTGACCCCGGCCGGGGGCTGGATGTCACCGGCGGTGACGTCGCCCGGGCCCTGCTTGCGCAGGTACATGCTGACCGGCTCGTCGTGCTCGGAGCTGACGCACAGCTCCTTGACGTTCATGACGAGCTCGACCACGTCCTCCTTGACACCGGGGATGGTGGTGAACTCGTGCAGCACGCCGTCGATCTTGATGCTCGTGACCGCCGCGCCCGGGATGGACGACAGCAGGGTCCGGCGCAGCGAGTTGCCGAGCGTGTAGCCGAAGCCGGGCTCGAGCGGCTCGATGGTGAACCGGGAGCGGGTCTCGCTGAGCGACTCCTCCGAGAGGGTCGGCCGCTGAGAGATGAGCACTGTGGTGTTCTCCTTGTGTCGGGGCGCCCGCTATTTGACGCCCGTCCGAGGTGGTGCGACCCCGCGCCTCCGGTGCGGAGACGCGGGGCCTGAGCGCTACTTGGAGTAGAGCTCGACGATCAGCTGCTCCTGCACCTGGGTGTCGATCACCTGACGCGCCGGGAGCGAGTGGACCAGGAACTTGAGCTGCGCCGGGATCGGCTCGACCCACGCCGGGATCGGCTTGGAGCCGGCCTGCGCCTGGGCGATCACGAACGGCGTGAGCTCCTTGGACTTCTCCCGGACCTCGACGATGTCGTGCTCCTTGAGCCGGTACGACGGGATGTCGACCTTCTTGCCGTTCACCAGGAAGTGCCCGTGCTTGACCAGCTGGCGGGCCATGTCCCGCGAGTGGGCGTAGCCGGCCCGGTAGACGGCGTTGTCGAGCCGCGACTCGAGGATCTGCAGCAGCACCTCACCGGTCTTGCCCGGCTTGGCGACAGCCTCCTCGTAGTACCCGCGGAACTGCTTCTCGAGAATGCCGTAGACGCGGCGCGCCTTCTGCTTCTCACGCAGCTGCAGCAGGTACTCGGTCTCCTTCGTGCGACCGCGGCCGTGCTGTCCGGGCGGGAACGGCCGGGACTCGAACGGGCACTTCGGACCATCGCACTTGCTGCCCTTGAGGAACAGCTTCATCTTCTCCCGACGGCAGCGACGGCAGTCGGGTCCAGCGTAACGAGCCATTGTCCTCTACCTCTCAGACCCGACGACGCTTCGGCGGGCGACATCCGTTGTGCGGCTGGGGCGTGACGTCCGAGATCTGACCGACCTCGAGGCCTGCGGCCTGCAGCGAACGGATGGCGGTCTCCCGGCCGGAGCCGGGACCCTTCACGAACACGTCGACCTTGCGCATGCCGTGCTCCATCGCCCGGCGCGCGGCGGCCTCGGCGGCCAGCTGCGCGGCGAACGGGGTCGACTTGCGCGAGCCCTTGAAGCCCACCTGGCCCGACGAGGCCCAGGAGATGACAGCACCGGTCGGGTCGGTGATCGACACGATGGTGTTGTTGAAGGTGCTCTTGATGTGCGCCTGCCCGTGGGCGACGTTCTTGCGTTCCTTGCGACGGACCTTCTTGACGGCGGCCCCGGCGCGTGCCTTCGGTGGCATAAGTCAGTGCGCTCCTATTACTTCCGACCGGGCTTCTTCTTACCGGCGACCGTGCGCTTCGGACCCTTGCGGGTACGAGCGTTGGTCCGGGTCCGCTGACCGCGGACCGGAAGGCCACGCCGGTGGCGAATGCCCTCGTAGCTGCCGATCTCCACCTTGCGGCGGATGTCGGCGGCGACCTCGCGGCGCAGGTCGCCCTCAACCTTGAAATTGGCCTCGATGTAGTCGCGGAGCTGGACCAGCTCCTCTTCCGTGAGGTCCTTGGCGCGCTTGTTCACGTCGATGCCGGTCGAGGTGAGCGCCTCCACGGCGCGGGTCCGACCGACCCCGAAGATGTAGGTGAGCGCGATCTCCATCCGCTTCTCGCGGGGAAGATCGACGCCGACGAGACGAGCCATGTGCGGGCGTACTCCTCGATGTCTCACGGAGGTCTGTGCCCGTGCCCACCCCGCCTGCCCAGGCGGGCCCCGGCCTCCGACCGGGGGTGGAACCGCGCGTCGACGAGCGACCGCCGCGGCTGGGACGAGCTTGTTCAGTGGTGCGGATCGGCGCCGGGGCGCCGACGCCGGGGACTCAGCCCTGGCGCTGCTTGTGGCGCGGGTCCTGGCAGATGACCATGACCCGGCCGTGGCGCCGGATGACCCGGCACTTGTTGCAGATCCGCTTGACGCTCGGCTTGACCTTCACGGTGTGCCTTAACTGTGCTTGCCGGCGGGCACGACGACCCCCCGGAAGACGGACACGGGACTCTCCCCGAGGCCGACTTACTTGTACCGGTAGACGATCCGCCCGCGGGTGAGGTCGTACGGCGAGAGCTCGACGACGACTCGGTCCTCGGGCAGGATGCGGATGTAGTGCTGCCGCATCTTGCCGCTGATGTGGGCCAGGACCTTGTGACCGTTGGCCAGTTCCACCCTGAACATCGCGTTCGGCAGTGGCTCGATGACCCGGCCTTCGATCTCGATGGCTCCGTCTTTCTTCGGCATGTCCTCCGCTACCTGACGTCGGCTTCTGAGACTGGCTCGCAGCTTCCATCCCGCCCCGTGTCGGGGGCCGGACCAGCCGCGGCTCCGGGCACCATCGAAGCGCTGATGGACATGCCGGAGAGGACGCTGCGCGCCAGCTAGTCAGTCTACGCGCGCCGGATCGGCCACACCAAATCCGGGGTCCCGTAACCCGCGGTCGGGTGTGTCACCCGAGCCACAATCCGCGCGATCGGGCACGAACCGGTCAGTCGGCGCTGCGCGGCTGCCGCTCGGCCTGCCGCGGCCCCGGCTCCCGCAGCCGGTCGGGCTTCCGGGCGGGCTCGGCCACGAGCGTGGGGTCGCCGACCGCGGGATCGGCGACGAGCGTGGGATCGGCGAACAGCGAGTCGGCGGTCACGGCGGGCTGCGCCGGCTCCCGCGGCAGCGCGACCCGCGGCCCCCCACCCACCTCGGCGGCAGCCGCAGAGCCGGCCGAGCCGGCCGCCCCCCGCGCGGTGCCCGCACCCGCGTTGCCGGCACCGAACGCGGCGTCCGCGGCACCGGCGGCCTCAGCCGCACCCGCACCGCCCGCGGCCCCGGCGGCCTCCTTGCGGGCCTTCTGCTCCGCCTTGCGCTCCTTCTTCGCGGCCTTGTCCTGCCGCTTGCGCTCCTCGCGGTCGACCCACCGGCGCGGCTCCCCCTTGCCCAGCCCGGAGATCGTCTGCCCGATCAGCACCACGCCCCACGGCCCGGCCACCCAGATGGGCCAGAAGTAGACCAGCTCCTGCGCGGCGACGCTGATCACCGCCCAGATGCCGATCACCAGCCCGACGACGCCGAGGTACTCCTCCCACGTGTTCCACAGCCAGCGGCGGGTCGCGTGGTGGTACGGGTCGGCCGCCGGCTGCGGCACCGCCAGAGCGGGCGTCGCGGCGGGCAGGTCGTCGAGCAGGCCGTCGAGGTCGCCGTAGGTCTTGGCGGCGTAGGCGCGCTGGAGGCGTTCGTCGTACTCGTGGAGGTCGAGGCGGCCCTCGTCGAGCGCCAGGCGCAGCCGGTCGGCGACCTGCTGCCGGTCGGCGTCGCCGGCCCGCATCTCCTCACGCCCCATGCCTCCCAGCATGCCAGGCGGCATCGAGGCGGACCAGCCGCGTCAGTGGGCGGCGGCGGGCTCGCGCGAGGTCACCAGGTCGCCCAGGCGGGCGCGGCCGCCGTCCTGCGCGGTCAGCACCCACACGCCGTCGTCGAGCAGGGCCATCGAGTGCTCGACGTGCGCGGCGACGGAGCGGTCGCGGGTGATGACGGTCCACTCGTCGGACAGCACGACGGTGCGGGGCGAGCCCATGGTGATCATCGGCTCGATCGCCAGCGCCATGCCCGGCACGAGGCGCGGGCCGCGGCCGGGGCGGCCGTAGTTCAGGACGTGCGGCTCCTGGTGCATCTCGGTGCCGATGCCGTGGCCGCCGTACCCGTCGACGATGCCGTAGCGGCGGCCGCCGGCCTTGCGGATCGAGGTCTCGATCGCGGACGAGATGTCGGACAGCCGGCCCTTGCCGGCGGCGGTGCGCCGGGCCGCGGCGGCGATGCCCGCCCACATGGCGTCCTCGGCGACCTCGGCCATGCGCAGCAGCTCGGGGTCGGTCTCGCCCACGCCGACGGTGATGGCGGCGTCGCCGTGCCAGCCGTCGAGGATGGCGCCGCAGTCGAGCGAGATCAGGTCGCCCTCCTTGAGCACCGCGTCGGCGGCCGGGATGGCGTGCACGACCTGCTCGTTCACCGACGAGCAGATCGACGCCGGGAAGCCCTGGTAGCCCTTGAACGACGGGATGGCGCCGGCGTCGCGGATGACCGATTCGGCGACCGCGTCGAGGTCGGCGGTGGAGACGCCCGGCGCGACGGCCTGGCGCATGGCCTCCAGGGCGGCCGCGACGACGAGGCCGGCGGCGCGCATCTTGACGATCTGCTCGGGCGTCTTGAGCTGGATCTCAGGCTCGTGACGGGCCATGGTGCATGCCTTCCTGTGGCCGGGGGGTCAGCCCCCGAACGACCGTAGCGCGTCGATGGCGCGGACGGTCACGTCCTCCACGGGGCCGGTGGCGTCGATGCCGACCAGCTTGCCCTGGGCGCCGTAGTAGTCGACCAGCGGAGCGGTCTTCTGCGCGTACTCGACGAGGCGGTTGGCGATGGTCTCGGCCTTGTCGTCGTCGCGCTGGAACAGCTCGCTGCCGCAGCGGTCGCAGACGCCCTCGGTGCTGGGGGCGTCGAACTCGACGTGCCAGATCTTGCCGCAGCCGCGGCAGGTGCGCCGGCCGGACAGCCGCCGGATGACCTCGTCGTCGTCGACGACGAGCTCCATCACCAGGTCGAGCGCGGTGCCCAGGTCGGCGAGCAGCTTGTCGAGCGCGGCCGCCTGCGGGACGGTGCGCGGGAACCCGTCCAGCAGGAAGCCGTCGGCGGCGTCCGGCTCGGCCAGCCGGTCGCGGACCATGTTGATCGTGACCTCGTCGGGCACGAGCTGGCCCGCGTCCATGTAGCGCTTGGCCTCGACGCCGAGCGGGGTCCCCTGCGACACGTTGGCGCGGAAGATGTCTCCGGTGGAGATCTTCGGAGCGGCCAGATGGGCGGCGATGAACTCGGCCTGGGTGCCCTTGCCCGCACCCGGCGGGCCTACCAGAACAAGTCGCACCTACATCGCCTCGTTTCGTGCCGCGGAGATCCTGCCCGTCGTCGGTGAGTCCGGCCTTGCCACTACCGCAGGAAGCCTTCGTAGTTGCGCTGCATGAGCTGCGACTCGATCTGCTTCACCGTCTCCAGGCCGACGCCCACCATGATGAGCACCGCCACGCCGCCGAACGGGAAGTTGACGTACTGCTCGTTCGCCAGCCAGATGAAGAAGAAGTTCGGCAGGACGGACACCAGGCCCAGGTAGAACGAGCCCGGCAGGGTGATGCGGCTGAGGATGAAGTCCAGGTAGTCGGCGGTGGGCTTGCCGGGGCGGATGCCCGGCACGAAGCCGCCGTACTTCTTCATGTTGTCCGCGACCTCGGTCGGGTTGAACGTGATCGAGACGTAGAAGTAGGTGAAGAAGATGATGAGCAGGAAGTACGTCAGGATGTAGATCCAGCTGCTCGGCTTCGCCAGGTTGTTCTGGATCCACTGCTGGTAGCCGTTGAGCTCGTTCGGGTTGAAGAACTGCAGGTACAGCTGCGGCAGGTAGAGCAGCGACGACGCGAAGATGACCGGGACGACACCGGACTGGTTGACCTTCAGCGGGATGTACGTCGAGGTGCCGCCGTACGTGCGCCGGCCGATCATGCGCTTCGCGTACTGCACCGGGATGCGGCGCTGCGCCTGCTCGATGAAGACGACCAGCGTGATGATCACCAGGACCAGCACCAGGATGGCCGAGAAGACGCCCCAGCCGCGCGACTGCTTGATCGACCAGCCCTCGCTGGGCAGGCGGGCGGCGATCGAGGTGAAGATCAGGACGGACATGCCGTTGCCGACGCCGCGGTCGGTGATGAGCTCGCCGAGCCACATGACCACGCCGGTGCCGGCGGTCATCGTGAGGACCAGGACGGTCAGCGTCAGCCAGTACGGCAGCCCGGTGTTCTCCGGGATGATCGTGAACTGCGGGTTGTCCTGCGGGCAGAGGCCGCTGAACAGCTGGCCGGAGCGGGCGAGCGCCACGAACGCCGAGGACTGCAGGACCGCGAGGCCGAGCGTCAGGTAGCGCGTGTACTGCGTGATCTTGGCCTGGCCGGACTGGCCCTCCTTGCGGAGCTGCTCCAGGCGCGGGATGACCACGGTGAGCAGCTGCAGGATGATCGACGCCGTGATGTACGGCATGATGCCCAGCGCGAAGACCGACAGCGAGAGCAGCGCGCCACCGGAGAAGAGGTTGAGCAGCGTGACCACGCCGCCGACGTCGCCGGTCTCGGTGGCCTTGATGCAGTTCTGCACGTTGGTGTACGAGACACCGGGGCTGGGCAGTGTAGCGCCGAGCCGGTAGACGCCGATGATGAAGACCGTGAACAAAATCTTCTTGCGCAGGTCAGGCGTCTTGAACGCACTCGTGAATGCGGAGAGCAACTTCATCCTCCTGCGCGGGGGCGGCCGCACGGCCTCGGGGTGGACTTCGGCGGTGCCGGCCGGACAGCCGACATCCCTAGCTGGGAACGGACTCTAACAGTCAAGTGCTGGCGCGGTGAGCCGCGGTCGTGACACGGGCCCGGCCACCGCTGATGCCCGTGGCGCCCGGCCGGCGGATGGCCTGGCCGGACGCCACGGAGGGGATGCCGTCCCCGGCCTCGCGGGCCGGGGCCGACACCCCCTTGGAGCTGCTACAGCTCGGTGGTGGAACCACCGGCGGCCGCGATCTTCTCCTTGGCCGAGCCGCTGAACGCGTGCGCCGAGACCTGCAGCGCGACGGCGCCCAGCTCGCCCGAGCCGAGGACCTTGACCGGCTGGCCGCTGCGGACCGCGCCGGCCTGGGCCAGCTCGAGCGGGCCGACCTCGCCGCCCTGCGGGAAGAGCTCCGCGAGGCGGTCCAGGTTGACGACCTGGAAGACGACCTTGTTGCGGTTGCGGAAGCCCTTCATCTTCGGCAGGCGCATGTGAAGGGGCATCTGGCCACCCTCGAACGCCGCCGAGATGTTCTTGCGGGCCTTCGAACCCTTGGTACCGCGACCGGCGGTCTTGCCCTTGGAGCCCTCACCGCGACCCACCCGGGTCTTCGCGGTCTTGGACCCCGGCGCCGGGCGCAGGTGGTGCAGCTTGATCGCCATTACTCGACCTCCTCAACCTTCACGAGGTGGTTGACGGCGAAGATCATGCCCCGGATCTCGGGCCGGTCCTCCTTGACCACCACGTCGTTGATCCGCTTCAGCCCGAGCGAACGCAGCGAGTCCCGCTGGTTCTGCTTGGTGCCGATCTCCGAACGGAGCTGGGTCACCTTGAGACGTGCCATCAGTGCGCCACCGCCGCTTCGGCACGCGAGGCCAGCATCGCTGCGGGCGCCACGTCCTCGACCGGCAGACCACGACGGGCCGCGACCGCCTCCGGGGACTCGAGCCCCTTCAGCGCGGCCACCGTGGCGTGCACGATGTTGATCGGGTTCGAGGAGCCGAGGCTCTTCGACAGGATGTCGTGGATGCCGGCGCACTCCAGGACGGCGCGCACCGGGCCACCGGCGATGACGCCGGTACCGGCGGAGGCCGGCTTGAGCAGCACGACACCGGCGGCGTCCTCACCCGTGACCGGGTGCGGGATCGTCGCGGCGATGCGCGGCACCTTGAAGAAGTGCTTCTTGGCCTCCTCGACGCCCTTGGCGATCGCCGCGGGCACCTCCTTGGCCTTGCCGTAGCCGACACCCACGGTGCCGTCGCCGTCGCCGACGATCACGAGGGCGGTGAAGCTGAAGCGACGACCACCCTTCACGACCTTGGCGACACGGTTGATCGCTACCACCCGCTCGAGGTGCGGGGTCTTCTCGACGGGCGCGTTGCCGCGGCCGCCCTCACGGCGGTTGTCGCGGCGACCACCTTCGTTGCCACCGGACCCGCCGCCACGGCGCTGTTGACCAGGCATTGGTCTTCCTTCCTAGAACTCGAGTCCGGCTTCGCGGGCGGCATCGGCCAGCGCGGCGAGACGCCCCGCGTACCGGTTGCCGCCGCGGTCGAAGACGACCTTGGACACACCCGCGGCCTTGGCGCGCTCCGCGAGGAGCTTGCCGACCTTGCCGGCCTGGGCGCTCTTGTCGCCCTCGGTGCCACGGATGGAGGCGTCGAGCGTCGAGGCCGACGCCAGCGTGTGGCCCTTGAGGTCGTCGACGATCTGCGCGGTGATGTTCCGCGTGGACCGGGTGACGACCAGGCGCGGACGCTCGGACGTCCCGCGCAGGTTGCGCCGGACCCGGAAGTGCCGACGCGCCCGCCCGACGGCCCGCTTGGCGGAGACACCGCCGCCATTGCGGCGCTTGAGCAGCGTGGCGGTCACTTCTTACCTGCCTTTCCAGCCTTGCGGCGGATGATCTCGTCGGAGTACTTGACGCCCTTGCCCTTGTACGGCTCCGGCGGACGGATCTTCCGGATGTTCGCGGCGACCTCACCGACGAGCTGCTTGTCGATGCCCGACACGTGGAACAGGGTCGGCTTCTCGACCGTGAACGTGATGCCCGCGGGCGCCGGCACGGTCACCGGGTGCGAGAACCCGAGAGCGAACTCCAGGTCCTTGCCCTTGGCGGTGACGCGGTAGCCGGTGCCGTTGATCTCGAGGGTCTTCTTGTAGCCCTCGGTCACGCCGACGATCATGTTGTTCACGAGCGTGCGCGACAGGCCGTGGAGCTCCTTGGCCTTGCGCTCGTCGTTCGGCCGGTTCACGACCAGCTCGCCGTTCTCCTGCTCGACCGTGATCGGCGCGGCAACGGTGTGCGACAGCTCGCCGAGCTTGCCCTTGACCTTGACGGTCTGGCCCTCGATCTTGACGTCGACGCCGGCGGGAACCGGAATCGACTTACGTCCGATTCGCGACATTATCGATCATTCCTCCGTTACCACACGAAGGCGAGGACTTCCCCGCCAACGCTCCGCTTGCGGGCCTGACGGTCGGTCAGGAGGCCCTGGGACGTCGAAATGATCGCCACGCCGAGGCCGCCCAGCACGCGCGGGAGCTCGTCGGACTTGGCGTACACGCGCAGGCCGGGCTTCGAGACGCGCTTGATGCCCGCCAGGCTGCGCTCCCGGTTCTGGCCGTACTTCAGCTCTACCACCAGGCGCTTGCCGACCTCGCCCTCAGCGGGCTCCTCGGAGTCCCAGGCGGCGATGTAACCCTCGGCCTTGAGGACCTCGGCGATGTTCGCCTTGATCTTCGAGTAGGGCATCGTCACCTTGTCGTGGTACGCCTGGTTGGCGTTGCGCAGACGGGTCAGCATGTCTGCGATCGGGTCCGTCATCGTCATGGGTTCGTTTACCTTTCTCGCCGGGGTTCCCGAACGAACGGGCCTACGGCGAAGAGAGTGTTACCAGGAAGCCTTCGACACGCCGGGCAGCTCACCGCGGTGAGCCATCTCCCGGATGCAGACGCGGCAGAGACCGAACTTGCGGTACACAGCCTTCGGCCGGCCGCACCGCTGGCAGCGGGTGTACGCGCGCACCGAGAACTTCGGCTTCGCGGCAGCCTTGAGGATCAGCGCCTTCTTGGCCATTCTCAGTTCTCCTTGAACGGGAAGCCCAGGAGCTTGAGCAGCGCCCGGCCCTCGTCGTCGGTCTTGGCGGTCGTGACCACCGTGATGTCCATGCCCCGCGGACGGTCGATCTTGTCCTGATCGATCTCGTGGAAGACCGACTGCTCGGTGAGGCCGAACGTGTAGTTGCCGTGGCCGTCGAGCTTGCGCCCGTCCAGGCCGCGGAAGTCACGGATACGGGGCAGCGAGATCGACAGCAGCCGGTCCAGGAACTCCCACATCCGGTCGTTGCGCAGGGTGACCTTCGCGCCGATCGGCATGCCCTCACGCAGCTTGAACTGCGCGATGGACTTGGTCGCCTTCCGCACCTGCGGCTTCTGGCCGGTGATCGTCGCGAGGTCGCGAACCGCGCCGTCGATCAGCTTGGCGTCGCGAGCGGCCTCGCCGACACCCATGTTGACGACGATCTTCACCAGGCCGGGAACCTGCATGGGGTTGCCGTACTGGAACTGCTCCTTGAGCTGCCCGACGACCTCGTCGCGGTAGCGCTGCTTGAGACGGGGCAGGGTCTTGGTGGGCGCGGTCATCACAGGTCCTTACCGGAACGACGCGAGATGCGGACCTTCTGGCCGTCGTCACCGACGCGGTACCCGACGCGGGTCGGGTTGCCGTCGGAGTCCACGACCATCACGTTCGAGACGTGGATCATGGCTTCCTGCGTGACGATGCCACCGGTCTTCGCACCGCGCTGGGTGGTGCGGATGCGTTCGTGCTTCTTGACGCGGTTCACGCCCTCGACGAGGACCTTGTCCAGGCGCGGGAAGGCAGCGATGACCTTGCCCTTGGCGCCCTTGTCCTTGCCGGCGATGACGACGACCGTGTCGCCCTTCTTCACCTTCATGGTCAGAGCACCTCCGGCGCCAGGCTGATGATCTTCATGAACCGCTTGTCGCGCAGCTCGCGGCCCACCGGGCCGAAGATGCGCGTACCGCGGGGGTCCCCGCCGTCCTTGATGATGACGGCGGCGTTCTCGTCGAACCGGATGTACGAACCGTCCGGGCGGCGCTTCTCCTTGGCGGTCCGGACGATGACCGCCTTGACGACGTCGCCCTTCTTGACGCCGGCGCCCGGGATGGCGTCCTTGACCGTCGCGACGATGACGTCGCCGATGCTCGCGTAGCGCCGACCGGAGCCACCGAGCACCCGGATGCACAGGATCTCCCGGGCACCCGTGTTGTCGGCGACGCGAAGTCGCGACTCCTGCTGGATCACGTCTGTCTCCTATGTCTGCCAGTTCTCCGGTCAGCACACCGAAGCTTGGCGGAACTGCGGTGCGCCGGGCCCTGCGGCCCGGCGTACCTCACTTGGCCTTTTCGAGGATCTCCACGACCCGCCACCGCTTGGTGGCGGAGAGCGGACGGGTCTCCATCAGCAGCACCCGGTCGCCGATCCCGCACGCGTTCTGCTCGTCGTGCGCCTTCAGCTTGCTGGTACGGCGGATGACCTTGCCGTACAGCGCGTGCTTGACGCGGTCCTCGACCTCGACGACGACGGTCTTCTCCATCTTGTCGCTGACGACCAGACCCTCGCGCGTCTTGCGCTGGGCACGTGCCTCAGCAGTCGTGTTCTCGCTCATCACGCAGTCACCTCAGTCGGCGCGGCCGAGAGCCCCAGCTCGCGCTCGCGCATGATCGTGTAGATCCGGGCGATCTCCCGGCGCACGACCTGCAGTCGCCGGTTGTTGTCCAGCTGCCCGGTCGCGCCCTGCACGCGGAGGTTGAACAGCTCCGCCTTGGCCTCCCGAAGCCGCGAGACCAGCTCCTCCTCGGAGAGCTCGCGCAGCTCGGCGGCCTTAACGCCCGCTGCCATCAGTTGTCACCTTCTCCGCGTGTCACGATGCGGCACTTCATCGGGAGCTTGTGGATCGCGCGGCGCATCGCCTCACGCGCGGTCGCCTCGTTCGGGAACGACATCTCGAAGAGGATCCGGCCCGGCTTCACGTTCGCGACCCACCACTCGGGCGAGCCCTTGCCGGAACCCATGCGGGTCTCGGCCGGCTTCTTCGTCAGGGCCTGGTCCGGGAAGACCGAGATCCAGACCTTGCCGCCACGCTTGATGTGACGGGTCATCGCGATACGCGCCGACTCGATCTGCCGGTTGGTCACATAGGCCGGCTCCAGCGCCTGGATACCGAACTCACCGAAGACCACCCGGGTGCCGCCCTTGGACGCGCCGTGACGGTCCGGGTGGTGCGGCTTGCGGAAGCCCTTCGGGGGCTTACGCGGCATCAGCATGTGTCAGCCCTCCTGCTGCGTCTCGGCGGCGGCCGGCGCCGCGGCGACAGCCGCGTCGTTGACCGACTCGCCGGTCGGGGTGTCGCCGGCCGCCTGGGCGGCGGCGGCCGCGCGGCCGGCCTCGGTGCCACCCGCGGTCGTGCCGGACGAACCGGAACGGCCACGGCGCGGACGCTCGGGACGGTCACCGCGGTCGCGGCGCGGACGCGCGGCGGCCTCGGGGGCCACCTCGCGGCCGGGGACGGCGTCACCCTTGTAGATCCAGACCTTCACGCCGATGCGGCCGAAGGTGGTACGGGCCTCGAAGAAGCCGTACTCGATGTTGGCCCGCAGCGTGTGCAGCGGAACCCGGCCCTCGCGGTAGAACTCGGTCCGGCTCATCTCGGCGCCGCCGAGGCGGCCCGACACCTGCACGCGGATGCCCTTGCAGATCGGGTTCTTCATGGCCGACTGCATGGCCTTGCGCATGGCGCGGCGGAAGCTGACCCGGCTGGACAGCTGCTCGGCCACGCCCTGCGCGACCAGCTGGGCGTCCGACTCGGGGCTCTTGACCTCGATGATGTTCAGCTGCACCTGCTTGCCGGTGAGCTTCTCCAGCTTGCCGCGGATCTTGTCGGCCTCCGCGCCCTTACGGCCGATGACGATGCCCGGCCGGGCGGTGTGGATGTCGACGCGGACCCGGTCGCGGGTGCGCTCGATGTCGACCTTGGAGATGCCGGCACGCTCCAGGCCGGACGACATCATGCGACGGATCTTGACGTCCTCGCCGATGTAGTCCTTGTAGAGCTTGTCCGCGAACCAGCGCGACTTCCAGTCGGTGGAGATGCCGAGCCGGAATCCGGTGGGGTGAACTTTCTGACCCATTACTCGGCACCTTCCGTGCTGCTCTGGGACTCGGCCGCGGGCTGGGCGGGCTTGGCCGCCTTCTTCGCCGCTGCCTTCTTCGCGGGACGCGCGACCTGGACGGCCTCGACCGCGATGGTGATGTGGCTGGTGCGCTTGCGGATCCGGTACGCCCGGCCCTGCGCCCGCGGCCGGAACCGCTTGAGCGTGGGGCCCTCGTCGACGAACGCCTCGCTGACGAGCAGCGCGTCAGGGTCGAGCCGCTCGTTGTTCTCCGCGTTCGCGATCGCGCTGGCGAGCACCTTGTAGACCTGCTCGCTCGCCGCCTGCGGCGCGAACTGGAGCACCGTGAGGGCCTCCTTCGCGGGCAGACCGCGGACGAGGTTGACCACACGGCGCGCCTTGTTCGGCGAGATGCGCACGTGGCGCGCAACCGCCCGCGCGCCCGGAAGCGCCGGAGCGTCGCCCTTGACTGGCATCGCTGTAACCCCTTGATCCTCTAATCCGTGGCCGGCACTCAGCGCCGACGGCTCTTGCGGTCGTCCTTCTCGTGACCCTTGAACGTCCGGGTCAGCGCGAACTCGCCGAGCTTGTGCCCGACCATGGCCTCGGTGATGAACACCGGGACGTGCTTGCGCCCGTCGTGGACGGCGATCGTGTGTCCCAGCATGTCCGGGATGATCATCGAACGCCGCGACCAGGTCTTGATGACGTTCTTGGAGCCCTTCTCGTTCTGCACTTCCACCTTCTTGATCAGGTGGTCGTCGACGAACGGGCCCTTCTTCAGGCTGCGAGGCATCTCTGCTTACCTTCCTCAGCCGCGCTTACGCGTGGCGTAACGACGGCGGACGATCAGCTTGTCGCTCGCCTGTCCCTTGCGACGGGTACGGCCCTCGGGCTTACCGGCCGGGTTCACCGGGTGGCGACCACCGGACGTCTTGCCCTCACCACCGCCGTGCGGGTGGTCGACCGGGTTCATGGCGACACCGCGGACGGTGGGCTTGCGGCCCTTCCAGCGCATGCGGCCGGCCTTGCCCCAGTTGATGTTCGACTGGTCGGCGTTGCCGATCTCGCCGACGGTGGCGCGGCAGCGCACGTCGACGCGCCGGATCTCACCGGACGGCATGCGCAGCGTCGCGTAGACGCCCTCGCGGCCGAGCAGCTGGATGCCGACGCCGGCCGAGCGGGCCAGCTTGGCGCCGCCGCCCGGACGCAGCTCGACACCGTGCACGGTCGTACCCACCGGGATGTTGCGCAGCGGCAGGTTGTTGCCCGGCTTGATGTCGGCGCCCGGACCGGACTCGACGCGGTCGCCCTGCTTCAGGTCCTTCGGCGCGAGGATGTAGCGCTTCTCGCCGTCGGCGTAGTGCAGCAGCGCGATGCGCGACGTGCGGTTGGGGTCGTACTCGATGTGCGCGACCTTGGCCGGCACGCCGTCCTTGTCGACCCGCTTGAAGTCGATCAGCCGGTACTGCCGCTTGTGGCCACCGCCGTGGTGCCGGGTGGTGATCCGGCCGTGGACGTTGCGGCCGCCCTTCTTGGGCAGCGGGACCAGCAGAGACTTCTCCGGCGTGGACCGGGTGATCTCGGCGAAGTCAGCGACGCTGGAGCCACGGCGGCCCGGCGTCGTCGGCTTGTACTTACGGATAGGCATGTCTACAACCCCTAGCTGACCGGGCCGCCGAAGGCCTCGATGCGGTCACCGTCGGCCAGCTTCACCAGCGCGCGCTTGGTCGCCTTGCGCTGACCGAAGCCGGTCTTGGTGCGCTTGCGCTTGCCCTCGCGGTTGATGGTGTTCACCGTCAGGACCCGGACGTCGAAGATCTGCTGGATCGCGATCTTGATCTGGGTCTTGTTCGCGTCCGGGTGGACGAGGAACGTGTACCAGTTCTGATCGAGAACGCTGTAGCTCTTCTCCGAGATGACCGGCGCCACGATGATGTCGCGCGGGTCGGAAATGGTGCTCACTTGGACTCCCCCAGGAACTCGTCGAGGGCCGCCTTGGTGAAGACCACGTCGTCGGCGTTCAGCACGTCGTACGTGTTGAGCTGCCCGACCATGATCCAGTGCACGCTCGGCTCGTTGCGCAGCGACTTCCAGCTCAGCTCGTCGGTGTTGGTCAGCACGACCAGCACCTTGCGAGCCTCGGTCACCTTGCGCAGCACGCTGACCGCGGCCTTCGTGGACGGCTTGTCGCCGGTCACGAACGCCTCGACGACGTGGAGCCGGCCGTCGCGCGTCCGGTCCGACAGGGCGCCACGCAGGGCGGCGGCCTTCATCTTCTTCGGGGTCCGCTGGCTGTAGTCGCGCGGCACGGGGCCGTGCACGACGCCGCCGCCGGCGAACTGCGGGGCGCGGATCGAGCCCTGGCGGGCGCGACCGGTGCCCTTCTGCTTGTACGGCTTCTTGCCGCCACCGGCGACCTCAGCGCGCGTCTTCGTCTTGTGCGTGCCCTGGCGGGCGGCCGCGAGCTGGGCGACGACGACCTGGTGCATGAGGGCGATGTTCGCCTGCACGTCGAAGACGTCGCCCGGCAGCTCGACGGAGCCGGCCTTGGCCCCCTCGGCGTTCAGAACGTCAACGGAGGTCACTTGGCACCGCCCTTCTTCACCGGGACCTTGGCCGCGGAGCGGACCAGGATCAGCGCGCCCTTGGGGCCGGGAATGGCGCCACGGACGAGGAGGAGGTTGTTCTCCAGGTCGACCGCCTGGATCGTCAGGTTCTGCACGGTGAACCGGCGGCTGCCCATACGACCCGCCATGCGCTGGCCCTTGAACACGCGGCCCGGGGTGGCGCAGGCGCCGATGGAGCCCGGCGAGCGGTGCTTGCGCTGGACACCGTGGCTGGCGCGCAGGCCGTGGAAGCCGTGGCGCTTGATGACGCCGGCGTAGCCCTTGCCCTTGGTCTTGCCCGTCACGTCGACCGTGGAGCCCGCGGCGAACGCGTCGACCAGGACCTCCTGGCCGAGCGTGTACTCGCCGGCGTCCGACGTGCGCAGCTCGACGAGGTGCCGGCGCGGTGCGACGTCCGCCTTCGCGTAGTGGCCGCTCTTCGGCTTGTTCACCTTGCGCGGGTCGATCGCGCCGAACGCGAGCTGGACCGCCTGGTAGCCGTCCTGCTCAGCGGTTCGGACCTGCGTCACGACGCACGGGCCGGCCTGCACGACGGTCACCGGGACGACCTTGTTGTTGTCCCAGACCTGGGTCATGCCGAGCTTGGCGCCCAGGATCCCCTTCACTTGCCTGTCCATTGATCGGATCCCTACAGCTTGATCTCGATGTCGACGCCAGCGGGAAGGTCGAGTCGCATGAGCGAGTCGACCGTCTTCGGGGTCGGGTCGATGATGTCGATCAGTCGCTTGTGCGTGCGCATCTCGAAGTGCTCGCGCGAGTCCTTGTACTTGTGCGGCGAGCGGATGACGCAGAAGCGGTTGATCTCCGTGGGCAGCGGCACCGGGCCAGCGACCTGCGCCCCGGTACGCGTCACCGTCTCGACGATCTTTCGCGCCGAGGAGTCGACGACCTCGTGGTCATAGGCCTTGAGCCGGATGCGGATCTTCTGTCCCGCCATGGTGGCTTCTGTTTCCTTCTCTCGATGCCGCTACCTGCGAGGGTCCGCCCCCGCATGCCCCCGGGCACCGCCCAGCACCGGAGAGATCCGGCGTCGAGCGATTCCGGGCCGCAGGGCCCTCGGCCCTGCGATGTCCGACCCCCGCGGTCGGGCGTGTCGCGCTGTGGAACCAGGCTCCGCCCCGGGACGAATGTCTCGGAGCTCCCCTGTCCGTCGGGAGTTCGGGGCGCCGGGCCTGAGCCCGAACGCCGGGCGAGGGTGGTTGGCAGACGATGCCGCCAACCACCCTGCGCGGACGCAACCTGACTAGTATGCCGTACTACCGTGCGGCAACGCCAATCGGGTCACCCAGCTCACTTGTTGATCTTCGTGACCGTTCCGGCGCCGACCGTGCGGCCACCCTCGCGGATCGCGAACTTCAGGCCCTGCTCCATGGCGATGGGCTGGATCAGCTTCACCGACATGGTGGTGGAGTCGCCCGGCATGACCATCTCGGTGCCCTCGGGCAGCGTGACGACGCCGGTGACGTCCGTGGTGCGGAAGTAGAACTGAGGGCGGTAGTTCTGGAAGAACGGCGTGTGACGGCCGCCCTCCTCCTTCGACAGGATGTAGACCTGGCCCTCGAACTCGGTGTGCGGGGTGCTGCTGCCGGGCTTCACGACGACCATGCCGCGCTCGACGTCCTCGCGCTTGATACCGCGCAGGAGCAGACCCACGTTCTCGCCGGCCCGCGCCTCGTCGAGCAGCTTGCGGAACATCTCGATGCCGGTGCAGGTGGTCTTCGTCGACTTCTCGCGGATGCCGACGATCTCGACCTCCTCGTTCGGCTTGAGGATGCCACGCTCGGCGCGACCCGTGACCACGGTGCCGCGACCGGTGATCGTGAAGACGTCCTCGATGGGCATGAGGAACGGCTTCTCGATGTCACGCTCGGGCTGCGGGATCGCGGTGTCGACCGCGTTCATCAGCTCCATGAGCTTCTCGGTCCACTCGGCGTCGCCCTCGAGCGCCTTCAGCGCCGAGACGCGCACGACCGGAACGTCGTCGCCCGGGAACTCGTAGGTGCTGAGCAGCTCGCGGACCTCGAGCTCGACGAGCTCCAGGAGCTCCTCGTCCTCGACCATGTCGCTCTTGTTCAGCGCCACGACGATGTACGGAACGCCGACCTGGCGGGCCAGGAGCACGTGCTCCTTGGTCTGCGGCATCGGGCCGTCGGTCGCCGCGACCACCAGGATCGCGCCGTCCATCTGCGCGGCACCGGTGATCATGTTCTTGATGTAGTCCGCGTGGCCGGGGCAGTCGACGTGCGCGTAGTGCCGCGACGCGGTCTGGTACTCGACGTGCGCGATGGAGATCGTGATGCCACGAGCCTTCTCCTCCGGCGCCTTGTCGATCTCGTCGAACGGCGTGTACGGGTTGAGGTCCGGGTACTGGTCGTGCAGGACCTTCGTGATGGCCGCAGTCAGCGTCGTCTTACCGTGGTCGATGTGACCAATGGTGCCGATGTTGACGTGCGGCTTAGTCCGCTCGAACTTCGCCTTCGCCACTGGTGTCCTCCTGTGGACTGTGTGTTTCTGTCGACTGTTTCCCCGGCCCCAACCTGTCGGGCCGGGGATCGGCTGGGTCTTGCGGCCGGATGGCCTTCAGGCCCGGTCCCACACAATTCGCCGCCGGGACGAACTGGCGAGATCCCCGCCGGCCACCCGGTCTCCCGGGCGGCCGGCGGGGTACGTCACTCGCCCGTCGCCTTGGCGATGATCTCCTTCGCCACGCCCTGGGGCACCTCGGCGTAGGAGTCGAACTGCATGCTGTAGCTCGCCCGGCCCTGCGTCTTCGACCGCAGGTCGCCGACGTAGCCGAACATCTCGGACAGCGGCACCAGCGCCTTGACGAGGCGGGCGCCGGAGCGCTCCTCCATCGACTGGATGATGCCACGGCGGGAGTTGAGGTCGCCGATCACGTCGCCCATGTTGTCCTCGGGCGTGGTGACCTCGACGGACATCATCGGCTCGAGCAGCGCGGGGTCGGCCTTGCGGGCCGCCTCCTTCATCGCGATCGAGCCGGCGATCTTGAACGCCATCTCGGACGAGTCGACCTCGTGGTACTGGCCGTCCAGCAGCGTCAGCTTCACGCCGACGAGCGGGTAGCCGGCGAGGACGCCGTACTGCAGCGAGTCCTGCGCGCCCGCGTCCACCGAGGGGATGAACTCCTTGGGGATGCGACCACCGGACACCGCGTTGACGAACTCGTACGTCGGGCCGTCGGCCTCGAGCGGCAGCGGCTCGACCTTGATGATGACCTTCGCGTACTGACCCGAGCCACCGGTCTGCTTCTTGTGGACGTAGTCGAGCTTGTCCACCGTGCGGCGGATCGTCTCGCGGTACGCCACCTGCGGCTTGCCGATGTTCGCCTCGACGTTGAACTCGCGCCGCATGCGGTCGACGAGGATGTCGAGGTGCAGCTCGCCCATGCCGGCGATGACCGTCTGCCCGGTCTCCTCGTCGTTGCGGACGCGGAAGGTCGGGTCCTCCTCGGCCAGACGCTGGATGGCGACACCCAGCTTCTCCTGGTCCGACTTGGTCTTCGGCTCGATGGCCACCTGGATGACCGGCTCCGGGAACGTCATCGACTCGAGGATGACCGGGTTGGCCGGGTCGCAGAGCGTGTCGCCGGTGGTGGTCTGCTTGAGACCCTGCACGGCGATGATGTCGCCGGCCTGCGCCGACGGGCGCTCCTCACGCTTGTTGGCGTGCATCTGGTAGATCTTGCCGATCCGCTCCTTGCGGTCCTTGGTGGAGTTGATCACCTGGGACCCCGTCTCCACCGTGCCGGAGTAGACGCGGAAGTAGGTCAGCTTGCCGAGGTGCTTGTCGGTCTGGATCTTGAACGCCAGGCCCGAGAACGGCTCCGAGTTCGACGGCTTGCGCAGCAGCGGCGTCTCGCCGTCCGTCGCGGTGCCCTCGATCGCGGGGATGTCGAGCGGCGACGGCAGGAAGTCGACCACGGCGTCGAGCATGGGCTGCACGCCCTTGTTCTTGAACGCCGAACCGCAGAGCACCGGGTTGGCCTTGCCGGCGATCGTGGAGCGCCGGATGGCGTCCTTGATCTCCGTCTCGGACAGCTCCTCGCCCTCGAGGTACTTCTCCATCACCGCGTCGTCGACGTCGGCGAGGGTCTCGATGAGCTTCTCGCGCCAGAGGGTCGCGTCGTCGGAGAGATCCGCGGGGATCTCCTCGATCGCGTAGTCCTCACCCTTCTGCGTCTCGCCGCGCCAGGTCAGCGCGCGCATGCCGATCAGGTCGACGACGCCGATGTGGTCGCCCTCGAGGCCGATCGGGATCTGCAGCACGAGCGGGGTCGCGTTGAGCCGGTCGATCATCATCTGCACGCAGCGGAAGAAGTCGGCACCGGTGCGGTCGAGCTTGTTGACGAAGCACATGCGCGGGACGTTGTACTTGTCCGCCTGCCGCCACACGTTCTCGGTCTGCGGCTCGACGCCGGCGACACCGTCGTACACGGCGACGGCGCCGTCCAGGACCCGCAGCGACCGCTCGACCTCGACCGTGAAGTCGACGTGGCCGGGCGTGTCGATGATCTGGATCGTGTGGCCCTTCCACTCGCACTTCGTGGCGGCGGAGGTGATGGTGATGCCCCGCTCCTGCTCCTGCTCCATCCAGTCCATGACGGCGGCGCCCTCGTGGACCTCACCGATCTTGTACGTGATGCCGGTGTAGAACAGGATCCGCTCAGTGGTGGTGGTCTTGCCGGCATCGATGTGCGCCATGATGCCGATGTTGCGTACCTTGGCGAGCGCGTCTGCGGCGGCCACGTCAATCCCTACTTTTCGTCGTCGTCTTCGTCGGGGTTACCAGCGGTAGTGCGCGAACGCCCGGTTGGACTCCGCCATCTTGTGCGTGTCCTCGCGCCGCTTGACGGCGGCACCGAGGCCGTTGCTCGCGTCGAGCAGCTCGTTCTGCAGGCGCTCGATCATGGTCTTCTCGCGGCGCGCCTTCGAGTACGTGACGAGCCAGCGCAGGCCCAGCGTGGTGGCCCGGGCGGGACGCACCTCGACCGGCACCTGGTAGGTCGCGCCACCGACGCGGCGGCTGCGGACCTCGAGGGTCGGCTTCACGTTGTCCATCGCACGCTTGAGCGTGACCACCGGGTCGGTGCCGCTCTTCTCGCGGCAGCCCTCGAGGGCCGCGTACACGATGCGCTGAGCGAGCTGACGCTTGCCACCCAGGAGGATCTTGTTCACCAGCTGGGTCACCAGCGGCGAGTTGTACACCGGGTCGGCGACCACTGCGTGGCGCTGCGCGGGGCCCTTGCGAGGCATGTCAGCTCTTCTCCTTCTTCGCACCGTAACGGCTGCGAGCCTGCTTGCGGTTGCGGACACCCTGGGTGTCGAGCGAACCGCGAACGATCTTGTAGCGAACGCCCGGGAGGTCCTTCACCCGGCCGCCACGCACGAGCACGATCGAGTGCTCCTGCAGGTTGTGGCCGACACCGGGGATGTACGCGGTCACCTCGATCTGGCTGCTGAGCTTGACACGAGCGACCTTGCGCAGGGCCGAGTTCGGCTTCTTCGGGGTGGTGGTGTACACGCGCGTGCACACGCCGCGCCGCTGAGGGCTTCCCTTCAGCGCCGGCGTCTTGGTCTTGCTCGTCTTCGCCTGGCGGCCCTTACGGACCAGCTGCTGGATCGTGGGCACCGGGTTTCTCCGCTCCCTTCGGCCGCCGGGTCTCGGCGGCCGCACCGTCTCATCGTTACCGAGTCACCGCTCGGGTGACCTGTTTTCGTGCATGTCCGCGCAGTCAGGGGGACCGCCGCCGACACCCGCGGTCGGGCGTGTCGCCCGGCTCACGGTCCCGCCGCACGCTCACGCGTGCCGCGGGCTTGGTCTGTGTCCGTGGTGCCGCCCGGTCACCGTGACCGGCTCGAGCGCACGCACGAGTTGCCCGGGCAAGCCCAGGCACGAGGGGAAAGACTACCCACCGGAGGCACGCAGGTCAAAACGACCCCCAATACACCGGGCCGACCACCCTGCTCACCACGTATGGACATCTTCAACGACAAGTGTACCCGGCCCCGCGCGGCGCATCCCCCGCGCCCCGGCACCCGGGCGCTCAGCTCAGCTGGACCAGCGCCGTGAGGCCCAGCGACAGCAGCGTGAGCAGCAGTCCGGCGGCTCCACAGACGATCGCCGCCAGGGCCGGACCGCGCCCGGTGAACCGGATCGTGCCGGTGCCGGCGGCCCGCCGGATCTGCCGCCGCGCGCCCACGCCGAGGCCCAGCCCGGCCAGGCTGACGGCGCCCGCGAGCAGGGCGAACGCGCCGGCCGCGATGAGCCCCCAGCCGTCGGACGCCCCGGCGACGCCGAAGCACAGCACCAGGGTGGACGCCAGCACGCCGCCGATGCCGGCGACGAGGCCGCCGATCGCGTACCCCGACGTGACCGGCGGAACCTCCAGCTCGACCAGCCCGAACGGGGTGCCCGGCACGGCGGACACCGACCGCGGCCGCCACCGCTCGTCGGCGGCGGGCGGCCGCGCGGGAGCCGGCTGCACGGGCGGGACGGCGGGCGGGCCCGCCGGGTCCACGGAGTACGGCCCGGGCGGCGAGTGGTAGCCCTCCGGCGCCGGGGCGGGATCCGCCGACAGCGGCCGCGCCTCTGGCTGCTCCGTCACGGACGCCCCTCCCCCGGACCCACACGCGCCGCCGGCGGCGGCAAGATCGCCAGACTAGTCGACGTCGGTGCCGAAGTCCGTCCCTGCCGGGGTGCCCGCCCAGTCGAGCAGCCCGGCGATGGCCGCCACCACCACGGCCGCCAGTGCCAGCGCCAGCCCGATCCAGGCCAGCCGCTCGCCGCGGCGGATGGTCGCGCCGCCGGTGAGGAAACCGCCCGCGGCGTACGCCTCACGGCGGGCCTGGCGGCCCAGCAGCAGCGCGAGCGTGGCCGGCACCACCCCGCCGACGAACGGCCCGGTGAGCACGGCGATGACGCCCAGCGCGTAGACCGCCGAGGCCTTCGTGGAGCGCACCGGCTCGGGATCGAGCGGGTGCCGGCCCGGCGCCGCGGCCATCGGCGGGATCGTCTCCACGTACCCCATCATGCCCGAAGGGCGGCCGCGCACGCGCGACCGCCCTTCGAGAACAGCAGACCCTTAGCGGTACGACCCGAAGTCGAAGTCGTCCAGCGGCACAGCCTGCCCGCTGGCCGGCCCGAAGCCGTAGTCGGTCTCGGGGTACCCGGTCATCGAGTACACCTTGGCCTTGGCCTCCTCGGTCGGCTCCACCCGGATGTTGCGGTACTTGCTGATGCCCGTACCGGCCGGGATGAGCTTGCCGATGATGACGTTCTCCTTGAGGCCCACCAGCGAGTCGCTGCGCGAGTTGATCGCAGCGTCGGTGAGCACCCGGGTCGTCTCCTGGAAGGAGGCGGCCGAGAGCCAGGAGTCCGTGGCCAGCGAGGCCTTGGTGATACCCATCAGGACCGGGCGACCGGCGGCGGGCTCGCCACCCTCGCCGACGAGCCGGCGGTTCTCCGACTCGAACAGCGCGCGGTCGACCAGCACACCCGGCAGGAACTCCGTGGAGCCCGAGTCGATGACCGTCACCCGCTTGAGCATCTGGCGGATGATGATCTCGATGTGCTTGTCGTGGATGAGCACACCCTGCGAGCGGTAGACCTCCTGGACCTCGCTCGTGAGGTGCACCTGCACCGCGCGCGGGCCCATGATGCGCAGCAGCTCGTGCGGGTCGATGGTGCCCTCGGTGAGCTTCTCGCCGACCTCGACGTGGTCGCCGTCGTGGGCACGCAGGCGGACGCGCTTCGAGATCTTGTCGTACACGATCTCGTCGCTGCCGTCGTCCGGCACGACCACGATCTTGCGGGAGCGCTCGCCGTCCTCGATGCGGACGCGGCCGGGGGTGTCGGCGATGGGCGCCTTGCCCTTCGGCACGCGGGCCTCGAAGATCTCCTGGACACGCGGCAGACCCTGGGTGATGTCCTCACCCGCGACGCCACCGGTGTGGAAGGTACGCATCGTCAGCTGCGTGCCCGGCTCACCGATCGACTGGGCCGCGATGATGCCGACGGCCTCGCCGACGTCCACCGTCTTGCCGGTCGGCAGCGAACGGCCGTAGCAGGCCGCGCAGACGCCCAGCTTCGACTCGCAGGTGAGCACGCTGCGGACGCGGACCGTGTCGACCCCGGCGGCGACGATCTTGTCGACCAGGATCGAGTTGAGGTCCGAGCCGCGCTCGACGACCACGTTGCCGGCCTGGTCGCGGATGTCGTCCGCGATCGTCCGGGCGTGGACGCCGGTCTCGGCGTGCTCGTGCACCTGCAGGACGCTGCCGCCCTCCGGGATCTCGCCGACCTGCATCGGGATCGCCCGGTCGGTGCCGCAGTCCTCCTCGCGGATGATGACGTCCTGCGAGACGTCCACCAGACGCCGGGTCAGGTAACCCGAGTCGGCGGTCCGCAGGGCGGTGTCCGCGAGGCCCTTGCGGGCGCCGTGGGTGGAGATAAAGTACTCCAGGACGGTCAGGCCCTCGCGGTACGAGGACGTGATCGGCCGCGGGATGATCTCACCCTTGGGGTTGGCCACGAGGCCACGGATCGCCGCGATCTGGCGGAGCTGGAGCAGGTTGCCTCGCGCGCCGGAGTTGATCATGACCCAGAGCGGGTTCTCCTGCGGGAGGGCGGTCTCCATCTCCTTGGCGACCTCGTTCGTCGCCTTGGTCCAGATCTCGATGAGCTCGCCGCGGCGCTCCTCACCGGTCATCAGACCGCGCTGGTACTGCTTGTCGATCCGGTCCGCCTCGATCTGGTAGCGGGCGAGGATCTCCGGCTTGCGCGGCGGGCCGATGACGTCGCCCATGCCGATCGTCACACCGGACCAGGTGGCCCAGTGGAAGCCGGCCTCCTTGAGCGCGTCCAGCGTGGCGGCCAGGGCCACCTTCGGGAAACGCTCGGCGAGGTCGTTGACGATCTGCGAGAGCTGGCCCTTGCGGATCTCGTAGTTCACGTACCGGTAGCCCGGCGGGAGGGTTTCGTTGAACAGGACCCGGCCCAGCGTGGTCTCGACCAGCAGCGGCTCGCCCGGCGTCCAGCCCTCGGGCGCCTCCCACGGCGTCTTGCCGGGGCCGTTGTCGACCTCGACGACGTCGTGCATGCGGATCTTCACCGGCGACTGGATGTGCAGCTCACCGTTGTCGAACGCCATCTGCGCCTCGGCGTCCGACGAGAACACCCGGCCCTCGCCCTTGCCACCCGCGGTCAGGTGGGTCAGGTAGTACAGGCCGATGACCATGTCCTGGGTGGGCATGGTGACGGGCTTGCCGTCCGACGGCTTGAGGATGTTGTTCGACGACAGCATGAGGATGCGCGCCTCGGCCTGCGCCTCGGCGGACAGCGGCACGTGCACCGCCATCTGGTCACCGTCGAAGTCCGCGTTGAACGCGGTGCAGACGAGCGGGTGGATCTGGATCGCCTTGCCCTCGACCAGCTGCGGCTCGAAGGCCTGGATGCCCAGGCGGTGCAGGGTGGGCGCGCGGTTCAGCAGCACCGGGTGCTCGCTGATGACCTCTTCGAGGACGTCCCACACGACCGGCCGCTGACGCTCGACCATCCGCTTGGCGCTCTTGATGTTCTGCGCGTGGTTCAGGTCCACCAGGCGCTTCATCACGAACGGCTTGAACAGCTCCAGCGCCATCTGCTTCGGCAGGCCGCACTGGTGCAGCTTGAGCCGGGGGCCGACGACGATGACGGAACGGCCGGAGTAGTCGACGCGCTTGCCGAGCAGGTTCTGCCGGAAGCGGCCCTGCTTGCCCTTGAGCATGTCGGACAGCGACTTCAGCGGGCGGTTGCCCGGGCCGGTGACCGGCCGGCCGCGGCGGCCGTTGTCGAACAGCGCGTCGACGGCCTCCTGCAGCATCCGCTTCTCGTTGTTGACGATGATCTCGGGCGCGCCCAGGTCGATCAGGCGCTTGAGCCGGTTGTTCCGGTTGATCACGCGGCGGTACAGGTCGTTCAGGTCGCTCGTGGCGAAGCGGCCACCGTCGAGCTGCACCATCGGGCGCAGGTCCGGCGGGATGACCGGGACGCAGTCGAGCACCATGCCGAGCGGCGAGTTGCGCGTGTTCAGGAACGCCGCGACGACCTTCAGCCGCTTGAGCGCCCGGATCTTGCGCTGGCCCTTGCCGCTGCGGATGATCTCGCGCAGGTTCTCGGCCTCGGCGTCCAGGTCCATGTTCGCCAGCAGGGCCTTGATGGCCTCGGCGCCCATGCCACCGGTGAAGTACTCGCCGAACCGGTCGCGCAGCTCGCGGTACAGCAGCTCGTCGGTGACCAGCTGCTTGCTGTCGAGCTTGCGGAACGTGTCGAGCACCTCGTCGAGGCGGTCGATCTCGCGCTGCGCCTTGTCGCGGATCTGGCGCATCTCGCGCTCGCCGGCCTCCTTGACCTTGCGGCGCACGTCGGCCTTCGCACCCTCGGCCTCGAGCTCGGCCAGGTCCTGCTCCAGCTTGGCGGCGCGCTTCTCGATCTCGGAGTCGCGGGCGTTCTCGGCCTGCCGCTTCTCGGCGAAGATCTCGTTCTCGATCGTGGACAGGTCGCGGTGACGCGCCTCGGCGTCGACGCTCGTGACCACGTACGAGGCGAAGTAGATGATCTTCTCGAGGTCCTTGGGCGCCAGGTCGAGCAGGTAGCCCAGCCGGCTCGGCACACCCTTGAAGTACCAGATGTGCGTGACGGACGCCGCCAGCTCGATGTGGCCCATGCGCTCACGGCGGACCTTGGACCGGGTCACCTCGACGCCGCAGCGCTCACAGATGATGCCCTTGAACCGGACCCGCTTGTACTTGCCGCAGTAGCACTCCCAGTCCCGCTGAGGACCGAAGATCTTCTCGCAGAAGAGCCCGTCCTTCTCCGGCTTGAGCGTGCGGTAGTTGATCGTCTCGGGCTTCTTGACCTCGCCATGGGACCACTGTCGGATGTCGTCCGCGGTCGCCAGGCCGATGCGCAACTCGTCGAAGAAGTTGACGTCGAGCACTTGGTCTATCCCTCGTGTTTCTTTGCTCGGTGGGGTTCGATGACCGGCGGCGGCGTCCGGGGCGGCTCAACCGCCCCGGACGCCTTCCGTCAGATCTCTTCGACGCTGCTGACGCCCTCGTTCGGGCGGCGGGACAGGTCGATGCCGAGTTCCTCCGCGGCCCGGAAGACCTCGTCGTCGGTCTCGCGCATCTCCAGGGCCACGCCGTCGCTGGACAGCACCTCGACGTTGAGGCACAGCGACTGCAGCTCCTTGAGCAGCACCTTGAACGACTCCGGGATTCCCGGCTCCGGGATGTTCTCGCCCTTGACGATGGCCTCGTAGACCTTCACGCGGCCCAGCACGTCGTCGGACTTGATGGTCAGCAGCTCCTGCAGCGCGTAGGCCGCGCCGTAGGCCTGCATGGCCCAGCACTCCATCTCGCCGAACCGCTGGCCACCGAACTGCGCCTTACCACCCAGCGGCTGCTGCGTGATCATCGAGTACGGGCCGGTCGACCGAGCGTGGATCTTGTCGTCGACCAGGTGGTTCAGCTTCAGGATGTACACGTAGCCGACAGCGATCGGGTCGGGCAGCGGCTCGCCGGAGCGGCCGTCGAACAGCTGCGCCTTGCCGTCGCGGTTGACCAGCCGCTTGCCGTCACGGTTGACCAGGGTCGACTCCAGCAGACCCTTGATCTCGTCCTCGCGGGCGCCGTCGAAGACCGGCGTGCCGACGTTGCTGTCGGCCGGCGACTCGTGGGCGTCGATCGCCCGCAGCGCCCGCTTCCACTCCTCGTCGTCGCCCTCGACCGACCAGCCCGTCTTGGCGATCCACCCGAGGTGGGTCTCCAGGACCTGGCCGATGTTCATCCGGCTCGGCACGCCGAGCGGGTTGAGCACGATGTCGACGGGGGTGCCGTCCTCGAGGAACGGCATGTCCTCGACGGGGAGGATCTTCGAGATGACGCCCTTGTTGCCGTGGCGGCCGGCGAGCTTGTCGCCGTCCTGGATCTTGCGCTTCTGGGCGACGTACACCCGGACCAGCTCGTTGACGCCCGGCGGTAGCTCGTCGCCGTCCTCACGCGAGAACGTGCGGACGCCGATGACCGTGCCGGTCTCGCCGTGCGGCACCTTCAGGGAGGTGTCGCGGACCTCGCGGGCCTTCTCGCCGAAGATGGCGCGCAGCAGGCGCTCCTCCGGCGTCAGCTCGGTCTCGCCCTTCGGCGTGACCTTGCCGACCAGGATGTCGCCGGGGACGACCTCGGCGCCGATCCGGATGATGCCCCGCTCGTCCAGGTCCGCCAGCATCTCCTCGCTGACGTTCGGGATGTCGCGGGTGATCTCCTCCGGGCCGAGCTTCGTGTCGCGGGCGTCGACCTCGTGCTCCTCGATGTGGATCGAGGTGAGGACGTCCTGCTGCACGAGGCGCTGCGACAGGATGATCGCGTCCTCGTAGTTGTGGCCCTCCCAGCACATGAACGCGACGAGCAGGTTGCGGCCGAGGGCCATCTCCCCCTCGTCGGTGCACGGGCCGTCGGCGATGACCTGGCCGGCCTCGACCCGGTCACCCTCGAACACGACCGGCTTCTGGTTGACGCAGGAGCCGGCGTTGGAGCGGCGGAACTTGTGCAGCAGGTACGTGCGGCGGTGGCCGTCGTCCTGGTGCACCGTCACGTAGTCGGCGCACAGGTCCTCGACCACGCCACCGACCTCGGCGACGACGACGTCACCGGCGTCGACCGCGGCGCGGTACTCCATGCCCGTGCCGACGAGCGGGGCCTCGGCCTTGACCAGCGGCACCGCCTGACGCTGCATGTTGGCGCCCATGAGCGCGCGGTTGGCGTCGTCGTGCTCGAGGAACGGGATCATCGCGGTCGCGACGGAGGTCATCTGCCGCGGCGAGACGTCCATGTAGTCGACCTCGGTGCCGGGCACGTAGTCGACCTCACCGCCCTTCCGCCGGACGAGGACGCGGTCCTCGGCGTAGGTGCCGTCGCTCTTGAGCGGAGCGTTGGCCTGCGCCTTGATGAACCGGTCCTCCTCGTCCGCCGTCAGGTAGTCGATCTGGTCGGTGACCCGGCCGTTCTCGACCTTCAGGTACGGCGTCTCGATGAAGCCGAACGGGTTGACCCGCCCGTACGTCGACAGGGCGCCGATGAGGCCGATGTTCGGGCCTTCCGGCGTCTCGATCGGGCACATGCGGCCGTAGTGCGACGGGTGCACGTCGCGCACCTCGAAGCCGGCCCGCTCACGCGACAGACCACCCGGGCCGAGCGCCGACAGGCGGCGACGGTGGGTCAGACCCGCGAGCGGGTTGGTCTGGTCCATGAACTGCGACAGCTGCGACGTGCCGAAGAACTCCTTGATCGCCGCCACGACGGGACGGATGTTGATCAGGGTCTGCGGCGTGATCGCCTCGACGTCCTGGGTCGTCATGCGCTCGCGGACGACGCGCTCCATCCGGGACAGGCCCACGCGGACCTGGTTCTGGATGAGCTCGCCGACGCTGCGCAGGCGACGGTTGCCGAAGTGGTCGATGTCGTCCGCCTCGTAGCCCTCCTCACCGGCGTGCAGCCGGCAGAGGTAGTCCACGGTCTTGACGATGTCTTCCTCGGTCAGCGTGCCCCGGACGATCGGGACGTCGATGTCGAGCTTCTTGTTGAACTTGTACCGGCCGACCTTGGCGACGTCGTACCTCTTCGGGTTGAAGAAGAGGTTGTCGAGCAGGGTCTGGGCGTTCTCGCGCGTCGGCGGCTCGCCAGGGCGCAGCTTGCGGTAGATGTCGAGCAGCGCCTCGTCCTGGCCGCCGATGTGGTCCTTCTCGAGCGTGGTCATCAGCAGCTCGGACCAGCCGAACCGCTCGCGGATCTGGTCCGCGGACCAGCCGATGGCCTTGAGCAGGACCGTCACGGCCTGACGGCGCTTGCGGTCGATGCGGACACCGACGGTGTCGCGCTTGTCGATGTCGAACTCCAGCCAGGCACCCCGGCTCGGGATGACCTTGACGCTGGAGAGGTCGCGGTCGGAGGTCTTGTCCGGCTCCTTGGAGAAGTACACGCCCGGCGAGCGGACGAGCTGGCTGACCACGACGCGCTCGGTGCCGTTGATGATGAAGGTGCCCTTGGGCGTCATCATCGGGAAGTCACCCATGAACACCGTCTGGCTCTTGATCTCGCCGGTGGTGTTGTTGGTGAACTCCGCCGTCACGAACAGCGGGGCGCAGTAGGTCAGGTCCTTCTCCTTGCACTCCTCGATCGAGGCCTTGACCTCGTCGAAGCGGGGTGCCGAGAAGGACAGCGACATGGTGCCGGAGAAGTCCTCAATGGGACTGATCTCGTCGAGGATCTCCGCGAGACCGGAGCGAGCGTGCGGGTCGTCCGCCGACCGGGTCTGCCACGCATCGTTGCCGACCAGCCAGTCGAATGACTCCGTCTGGATGGCGAGGAGGTTGGGAACCTCAAGATGCTCGGCGATCCTGCCGAAAGAGATTCGACGGGGAGCGAATGCGCTCGACGTGGTCTTCGCAGGGCGGGAAGCTGCCAAGATGCGTCCTTCCGAGGACCGGTAGTGCGAGATGCGACTGGTGCGCGTGCACTCCAATGAACCCCCCAGAAGTACGCCCACAGGGGCGTTTCCAGCAGGGCTCAAGACGGAAGGCAGCGCAAACAAGCAGTCTAGCCGGTAGGCTAGCCGCTGTCCAGTCTCACCGCAGGGCTCCGCGGAACGTGTCCCCTCCAGGCACCCGGCCGGTGCTGTGCGGGACCGCTCGAAACGCGGCCTACCTCGGTGTCACTGCGGATCGTGATGGCCTCATTACCCGCAGGACGGCTGTCGCAAGCGCGGAAGTCTTGCAGGAATCAGCGTGGCTGACGCCGGACGGACAGTCAAGGGCTGTGCCGCGGGTCGGACAGCTCATACACATTCCGGACACGACGAAGGGCGGGACCCGTGCGGGTCCCGCCCTCCGAAAGGGTGTACCTAGATCACTTGAGGGTGACCTTGGCGCCTTCGCCCTCGAGCTTGGCCTTGGCGGCCTCGGCCTTCTCCTTGTTGACCTTCTCCAGGATGGCCTTCGGCGCGCCCTCGACGGCGTCCTTGGCCTCCTTGAGGCCCAGGCCGGTCAGCTCACGCACGACCTTGATGACCTGGATCTTCTTGCCACCGTCGCTCTCGAGGACGACGTCGAACTCGTCCTGCTCGACAGCGGCCTCGGGGGCAGCGCCACCCGCGGCGGGGCCGGCGGCGACGGCGACCGGCGCGGCGGCCTTCACGTCGAAGACGTCCTCGAACTGCTTCACGAACTCCGACAGCTCGATCAGCGTCATCTCCTTGAACGCGTCGAGCAGCTCGTCGGTGCTGAGCTTCGCCATGTCTGGCGTCCTTTCCTACTGCTTAGCTGGTGAAAAACGTCGGTCTTCGGTGCGTGACGGCCGTCAGGCCGCGGCCGCACCGTCCTGCTGCTCGCGCTTCTCCTGCAGGGCAGCCGCCAGGCGGGCGGTCTGCGTGAGCGGCGCCTGGAACGTGGCCGCGGCCTTGCTCAGGTTCGCCTTCATCGCGCCGGCCAGCTTGGCCAGCAGCACCTCACGGGACTCGAGGTCGGCAAGCTTGCTGACCTCCTCCTTGGTGAGGCCCTTGCCCTCGAAGACGCCGCCCTTGATGACGAGCGCGGGGTGGGCCTTCGCGAAATCGCGCAGGCTCTTCGCCGCCTCGACAACGTCGCCGCCGACGAACGCGAACGCGGTAGGACCGGCGAAGAGCGCATCGTCCAGGCTGAGGCCCGCGTCGGCCGCCGCACGCTTCGCGAGCGTGTTCTTGGCGACCGAGTAGGTGGTCTCCTTGCCGAGCTTGACCCGCAGCTCAGTGATCTGCGAGACCGTGAGCCCGCGGTACTCGGTCAACACGGTGGCTCCCGAGTCACGGAAGTGCTCGGTGAGCTCGGCGACGGCAGTGGCCTTGTCGGCCCGGACCGGCTTGTCCGCCATGTCCCTCCTTCCTCGTTGCTCCGCCGCTGATGCGGCACCACACACGAGAAACGCCCCGGCGCAGGGCGCACGGGGCGGGACACGGCCGGAGCCGCGAGACGCTTGCCGTTCACATCCTGCGCGGGCCGCCCGCTCGTGGCGGGACCTTCGACTGCACCGGGGTGCAGCGACCAGCGGTCTCTGGGTGGAACTTCGCGTTGAAGAGTACGCGACGCCGGGCGCCCCACCAAATCAGGCCCGGCGGCGGCGCAGCCAGGCGTAGCCGGCGATCACCGCCGCCGCCCACGCCACCGCGTGCGCCGTCAGCAGGCCCACCTCCGCCGCGGTCGGGCCGGTGTCCGTCAGGGCGCGGGCCGCCGGCATCAGCGGGGGCACCAGCCACGGCGCGATCGACCCGCGCAGGCCCAGCACGATGCCGAGCACCCCGCCCGTGACCAGCACCGCCACGCCCGGCAGGACGCCGCGGGTGACCGCCCGGCACGCCAGCGCGCCCAGGGCCACCCCGGCCGCCAGGGCCAGCAGGTGCGCCCAGACGCCCAGCGCGAGGCCGACCGCCAGGGGCGGCTCGGCGCCGCGGGGGGTCCGCATGCCGCCCGTCACCCACGGGGCCGCCATCGCGATCGCCGCCGTCACCAGGCCGGCCGCCAGGGCCGCCAGCAGGCCGGCCGTCCACTCGCGGCGCTCGCCCAGGGTGACGCGGGCCAGGTGGCGCTGGACGTCGGGTTCGGCGTCCAGCAGCAGTTTGCTCTGCCAGGCCAGCACCGGGAACAGCACCGCCGCGGAGACGCCGTAGCCCTCGGCCACGCCGGCCTGGCCGCCGCCGTACAGGACGCCCAGGACCACCAGGGCGGCGATCAGCGGCACGGCCGCGCGGCCGCCCCGGACGAAGGCCGTCAGCCGCATCGCGACGAGCGCGCTCACCCGCGTACCCCCAGGATCGTGTGGCCCTCGGCCCGCAGGCGGGCGACGGTCTCGCCGGCCGCGGCGCGCTCCACGCCGATCTCGACGACCACCGTGTCGGCGGCGGGGCCGGAGGCGTGGATCTCGCCGTCGGCGAGGGTCCAGCGGGTGGCGCCCGGCAGGGCCGCGATCTCGCCGCGGTGGTCGCTGACCAGGACCGCGCCGCCGGCCGCGGTCACCTCGGCCACGATCTCGGGGACGAGGACGCGGGCGCCCGCGTCGAGGCCCTCCCACGGTTCGTCGAGCACCAGCAGGCCGGGCGGCGCCAGGACGGCCTGGGCCAGGCCCACCTTCTGCGCGGTGCCCTTCGACAGCGCCGCCAGGCGGGTGTCCAGGTACGGGGTCAGCCCCAGCCGCTCCGCCCACGCCGCGACGGCGTGCGCGGGGGCGCGCCGGACCGCCGCCGCGCGGGCCAGGTACTGGCGGGCGGTGAACGGCTGCCCGGCCGGGAACCGCTCGGGCACCCAGCCGACCACCGCCGGCCGGTCGGTCACCCGGCCGCGGACCGGGCGCAGCACCCCCGCCGCCAGCTGCAGCAGGGTGGACTTGCCGACGCCGTTGCGGCCCAGCAGCACCACCGTCGAGCCGGGCTCGGCGGCCACGGCGGCGCCGCGCAGCACCCAGTCGGCGCGCCGCCCGTAGCGGAACCAGACATCCTCGAGCCGCACGGCCCACCCCCGGAGAACGACCACGCCCCCGGCACCGGACGGTGTCGGGGGCGTGCGCGGAACGGACCGATCAGGCCTCGACGGCCTCGCCGGTGAAGTTCTTGACCACGTTCGGGTCGACCGGGACGCCCGGGCCCATCGTGGTGGCCACGGTGACCTTCTTGAGGTACTTGCCCTTGGCCGCGGACGGCTTGACGCGCAGGATCTCGTCGAGCACCGCCGCGTAGTTCTCGATCAGCTTGTCCTCGGAGAACGAGGCCTTGCCGATGATCAGGTGCAGGTTGGAGTGCTTGTCCACCCGGAAGGTGATCTTGCCGCCCTTGATCTCGTTGACCGCCTTGGTGACGTCCATGGTCACCGTGCCGGTCTTCGGGTTCGGCATCAGGCCACGCGGGCCGAGGATGCGGGCGATGCGGCCGATCTTGGCCATCTGGTCCGGGGTGGCGATGGCGGCGTCGAAGTCGAGCCAGCCCTCCTGGATCCGGGCGACCAGCTCGTCGGTGCCGACCTCGTCGGCGCCGGCCGCGACGGCCTCCTCGGCCTTCGCGCCCTGCGCGAACACGATCACGCGGGCGGTCTTGCCGGTGCCGTGCGGCAGGTTGACCGTGCCGCGGACCATCTGGTCCGCCTTGCGCGGGTCGACGCCCAGCCGCATCGCGACCTCGACGGTCGCGTCGAACTTGGTGCCGCTGCCCGCCTTGGCGAGCTTGATCGCCTCGGCCGGGCCGTAGAGCTTCGACTTGTCGATCTGCTCGGCGGCCTTCTTGTACGCCTTGCTGTGTGCCATTGCGGTTCGTACTCCTGTGGTTGATGGCGGACCCGGACTGGGCCCTCCCACGACGTGAATCAGATCTTGGCGACCTGATTGAAGTTCAGCTCGACCGGGGTCTCCCGGCCGAAGATGGAGACCAGCACCTTCAGCTTCTGCTGGTCGGCGTTGATCTCGCTGATGCTCGCCGGCAGCGACGCGAACGCGCCGTCGGTGACGGTGACCGAGTCGCCGACCTCGAAGTCGAGCACCTTGACCTCGGGCTTCGCCTTCTTCTGCTCGGTCTCGACCGCCGGGGCCAGCCACTTCAGCACCTCGTCGAGCGACAGCGGCGCCGGGCGGTCGGCCCGGTCCGTCGCGCCGACGAAGCCGGTGACGCCCGGGGTGTTGCGCACGCAGGAGTAGGACTCCGGCGTCAGGTCCATGCGGACCAGGATGTAGCCCGGGAAGACCTTGTTCTGCACCTGCAGGCGCTTGCCGTTCTTGACCTCGACCTCTTCGCGGGTCGGGACCTCGACCTGGAAGATGAACTCCTCCATGTCGAGGCTCGTGATGCGGGTCTCGAGGTTCGTCTTGACCTTGTTCTCGTAACCGGCGTACGAGTGCACCACGTACCAGTCGCCCGGGGCGAAGCGCAGCTTCTGCCGCAGCTCCTGCACCGGGTCGTAGTCCTCGTCGGCCTCGGGCGCGACCTCGTCGGCCGGCTCGCCGGCCTCGGTGGTGTCAGCCGCCTCGGGCTCTTCGCTCGCTGCCTCGACCGACTCCGTGACCTCCGCCGTGGTGACCGCGGACAGGCCCTCGGTCGGCTCGGCGGTCTCGTCGTACTCAGGCACGCTCGCTCACTTCCGTCACTGATCAGTTACCGAAGACCCACAGGACGCCCTTGGCGAACGCGTAGTCCAGACCCACCACGATGGCCGTGATGACGGAGAGGAACGAGACCACGACCGCGGTGTAGGTCAGCAGCTCCTTGCGCGTGGGCCAGATGACCTTACGCAGCTCGGCCACGACCTCGCGGAAGAACCGCCCGATGCGGCCGAAGAAGCCCACACCCTCGCGGCGCTTCTTCTTGTCGGTCTCGGGCTCGGACTCGGCCAGCGCGACGCCGCCGTCCTTGCCGCGAGCCGGCTCGTCCTCGACGATCTCGACAACCTCGTCGTCGGGGCGCTCGTCCGCGGAGTCGTCCGCGGGTCGATTCCTCTCGGCCATCTCGCCCTCTTCCGTCATCGGTGGTCGATCGCGTCTTGGTGTCTTTTCCTGGCCTGCCGGCCGCCGCCACGGTACGGGCGCGGCCCGCGGGCCGACGCAACACACCGGCGCGGCGCCGGTCAGGCCTGAGGCGCAGGGGTGACAGGACTTGAACCTGCAGCCTGCGGTTTTGGAGACCGCTGCTCTGCCAATTGAGCTACACCCCTGTGCGGGACGGCGACCCTGCCCATGCTCGAGCAGGGGTCACTTGCCCCACGGCCGACCAGTGTACGGGTACAACGGCCGGTCCTGCCAACCGCCCCCCGCGCCCCGGTCAGCGCTTGCGGATCACCGCCCTCGCCTGCGCGAGGACCTTCTCGCCGTGGCAGGTCGCGGTGATGTCGAGGCGGGTCAGGCCCTCCTCGCCGGCGTCCCGCTCCCGGGCGCTGACCTCGATCACGGTGCCCTCGTCGTCGTCCGGCACCACGACCGGCCGGGCGAACCGGACCCCGTACTCGACCACCGCGTCCGGCGCCCCGGCCCAGTGCGTGACCGCCCGGCCGACCAGCGCCATCGTGAACATGCCGTGCGCGATCACGCCCGGCAGGCCGACCTTGGCGGCAACCCGGTCGCTCCAGTGGATCGGGTTGAGGTCGCCCGACGCCCCGGCGTAACGGACCAGGTCCGCCCGCGTGACCCGGTAGCTCTGCGGCTCCATGCTCACCCCTCCCCCCGCACGACCAGCTTCGACCACACCGTCACGACCGGCTCGCCGGCGGCCGTGGAGACCTCCGTGCGGGTCGTCACGAAGTCGTGGCCGCCGCGCGACGTCGCGTCCTCCAGCGTGTTGACGCACACCAGCTCGTCACCGGCCACGACCGGCCGGGTGTACGCGAACCGCTGCTCGCCGTGCACCACCCGGCTGTAGTCGATGCCGAGCGCCGGGTCGTCGATGATCTGCCGGCTGGCCGCCATCGTCAGGACGATGGGGAACGTCGGCGGCGCCACCACGTCCGCGTGGCCGGCCGCCCGGGCCGCCGCCGGGTCGTGGTACTCGGCGTCGTCGGCGCCGATCGCCGCCGCGAACTCGCGGATCTTCTCGCGGCCGACCTGATAGGGCTCGGTCGGCGGGTACGTGCGGCCGACGAAGGAGGGGTCCAGAGGCATGCGGCGAAAATACAACGTGCCGGTGAGCCCCTCGCGGGGTCACCGGCACGTGTGTGGTTCGAAGGCGCGCGGCCGCTGGGTCAGCGGGTCTCGCGGTGCAGGGTGTGCTTGCCGTCCCGGGGGCAGAACTTCTTCAGCTCGATGCGGTCCGGGTCGTTACGGCGGTTCTTACGCGTGATGTAGTTGCGCTCCTTGCACTCCACACACGCCAAAGTGATCTTCGGACGGACGTCGGTCGCCTTGGCCACGGCGGGGTGCCTTTCTGACTAACGGGGTAGGTACGGCGTACCAGCGTAGACGCTGAACGCGCTGGGACGCAAAACGCGCCTGGTAGCGGTGGCCGGACTTGAACCGGCGACACAGCGATTATGAGCCGCTTGCTCTGCCATCTGAGCTACACCGCCGCGCCCCGGGATAGGACCGGGTTGGAGCCCCCTTACGGAATCGAACCGTAGACCTTCTCCTTACCATGGAGACGCTCTGCCGACTGAGCTAAGGGGGCGCACGCGATCTTCTTGCGTGATGCGCAGGAGTAGCTTACATGGTGTCGCAGACGGGGTGAAATCAGTATCCCCAAGTCTTTGTTTCCGCAGCTCAGACCTCGTGGCTACGGCACGGCGCGCAGCCGGCGGATCTCCCCCGTCGGGGTGTGCTCCGCCTCGGTCCGCAGCCCGAACCACGCCTCCAGGCGCTCGAACGGCAGCGGCCGGCTGAACAGGAAGCCCTGCCCCACCTCGCAGCGCAACTCCTTGAGCAGCTCCAGCGTCCGCTCGCTCTCCACGCCCTCGGCGACCACGCTGAGCCCGAACTCCCGCGCCAGCGCGATCACCGCCCGCACCATCGCCAGGTCGCCCGCGCTGGTCGCCATGCCCTGGACGCACGACCCGTCGATCTTGACCTCCTGCACGGGCAGCCGGTGCAGGTACGACAGCGACGACCGCCCCGACCCGAAGTCGTCGACGCTCAGCCGCACCCCGATCTGGCGCAGCCGCACCACCGTCGGCAACGCCCGCTCGATCTCCCCGACCAGCCCCGACTCGGCCACCTCGAACGTCACCTGGCCCGGCGCCACCCCGTACTCCCCGAGCAGCTGCTCGACCAGCTCCGGGAACAGCGGGTCCGCCAGCGTCCGGCTCGACAGGTTCACCGAGATCGCCAGCGGCCGGTCCGCCCCGGCCCAGTCCCGGCACCGCCGCAGCCCCTCGCGCAGCACGAACTGCGTCAGGCGGCCCAGCTGCCCGGTGTGCTCGGCGACGGCCACGAAGTCCTCGGGGTCGACCCAGCCGTGCGCGGGGTGGTTCCACCGCGCCAGGCACTCCACCCCGACGAGCCGCCGGTCGGCCAGCGTCACCTTCGGCTGGAAGTGCACCTCCAGCTCGCCGGCCTCCAGGGCGTGCCGGAGGTCGGCGGCCAGCCCGGACCGGCGCACGGCGCGCGACTCCAGCGCCGGGTGGAACATCTGCACGCCGCCGGGGACGGCCTTGGCGGCGGTGGCGGCGAGATCGGCGTGCTGCAGCAGCGCCTCGGCGTCACCGTCGCGGCCGGACTGCACCGCCACCCCGACGACCGTGTCGACGTCCAGGGTGAGCGAGCCGAGCACCATCGGGGCGTGCAGGGCCAGGCGCAGGTCGGCCGCGATGCGCACGGCGTCCTCGGCGCTGTCCGCCCGCTCCGTGACGACGAACTTGTCGCCGCCCAGCCGGCCGACGAGCGCACCGGCGGCGGCCGCGGCCTTGAGCCGGCTGCCGACCTCGACGAGGACGCTGTCGCCCGCGGCGTGCCCCATCGACTCGTTGACGTCGCGCATCCCGTCGACGTCGAAGACCAGGACGACGACCACCTCGCCGGGCGCGCCGACGGCCGTCGCGGCGGCCAGCGCGTCCAGGATCCGCTTGCGGTTGGGCAGGCCGGTCAGCCGGTCGTGGTACGCGTCGAAGCGCAGCCGCTCCATCAGCCGGGAGTTCTCCACCGCCACGGCGGCGTGCGCGGCGACGGTCTCCAGCACCTGCACGTCGGCCACGCCGAAGGAGTTGTCGCCGCCGATGCGGTTGACCACCTCCAGCGTGCCGATCACCGTCGACCCCGACCGCAGCGGGACCACGATGACGTCCTTGATCTTGGCCTCGCGCAGCGCGGGACGCAGGTCGGCGTCGGTGTTGGACCGCGGGCTCACCACCACGCTGCGGTGGGACTCCTCGACCCGGGCGCGGACGCTGCGCGGCGTGTAGGACAGGTCGAGCAGGCCGGCGTCGTCGATGCGCGACGTCAGCAGCACCTCGGGGTAGCGCCCGCGGGCGGGCATCCACAGCGTGGCGTACTCGGACTGGATGAGCGCGCGCAGCCGCACCAGCAACTGGTCGATCAGCGACGTGCTCTGGCCGGCCTCACTGATGACCCGGGTGAGGTTGTAGACGTCGGCCAGGGTGCGGTGCTGGCGGAAGAACTCCGCATAGGACCGGTACACCGAGACGCCCGCCGCCACGAGCACCGCCAGCAGGATCGCGGCCCACGGCGTCGACACCAGGGTGATGAGGAAGATCAGGCCGATGGCGGCGTTGGCGATGCAGGCCAGCAGACCCGGCACCGAGGCGCGGGCGGTCTGCTCGCCCGCCCTGCGGCCCTGCAGCAGCCCGATCACGCCGACGACCGCGATGGCGGTGACCAGTGTGTACGTGAGCGCGCCGATGAGCAGCACGCCCCAGGTGGCCGGGCCGACGCCCTCGATCGGCGGCAACGCCTTGATGACGACGCAGGCGAGCGCCGCGGCCGCCGACGACTTGGCGATGTTGAACCAGACCTTGGCCACCGACAGCCGGCGGCGCAGCTGGGTCAGCAGCGTCGCCAGCGTGACCATCAGGACGACGGTCACCGGCGGCAGGAAGTAGAAGGCCAGGACGAGGGGCACCTCGTTGACCGTGATGAGGAACCCCTGGCGCCCGACCACGAGGCGCAGCGCGCCGAATGTGGACCCGACGAACACCGCGAAGACGATGAGGGCGATCGGCCAGCGGTACAGCAGCCGGCTGTCGGACACCGCCAGGGCAGCGGTGAGGACGATCGCGAGGACGGCCAGCGGGCCCGTGATGAGCCACGCCAGATCGGGCGAACGGCGTGGTTGGCCGGCTTGCCTGTCCATGCGGCGCGCTCCTCGCTGATGCCCCTTTCCGGCGCTCAGCGCCCCTGGGCTAGTTCCACTCGAAGTCGATGCGGCTCGGAGCGTTCGGCGCCTTCGGCTTGACCGGCTTCGGCGGGTTGACGGCGGGCGCGGGCGACGTCGTCTCGACCACGACGGGTGCGGGAGCAGGAGTCTGCTCGTCCGTTCCGGCCCATGCGGTGGCGCCGATGCCGCCCATGACGGCGACGACGAACGCGAAGCCGATGATCCGGCTCAGCTTCTTAGCTCGCATGGCTTCAATTCCCCTGGATGAGTGACGGACGAATGGGGGGTTCCATGATGGTGCCACACCCGTTCGCCGCCCGACATGGTCGACAGCGGCCCCAGCGGGGGCTCGCGCGAAATGATGGCCGAAAGTACGAGATCGCGCTAGCACCTAGTGGTCCGGGATGCGGGTCGCGCGTCCGAATTAAGCCTGTTTTGCGGTGATCTAACGCTCCGTCGCGTCAGGTGAGCTTGACGTCAGGCTGTCCTGACGTATGCTCGCGCTATGACGTCGCCCGACAGCGTGGAGCGAGAACACACCCTGCGGACCGCCACCGCGCGCTACGAGGAACTGCGGCTGCGCGACGCACTGTCCAGTCCCGAGGACGACGATCCGGCCGGCGCGCCGCCGCCCACCGTGCAGGAGTCGCTCGAACTGCTGGCGCTCGGCGAGGTGATCGCGCGCAAGGCGACGTACGGGCGGCAGCTGGCCGTGCGGTCGGCGCGGCGGGCCGGGGCGTCGTGGACGCAGATCGGGGCGGCGCTCGGCACGACGAAGCAGTCGGCCTGGGAGGCGCACAACCGGTGGATCGACGAGCAGGCCCGGGACGCCGGCCCGGGGCACGAGGGGCTCGGCGCCGCGGAGGTGCGGGCGGCGCGCGACCTGGCGGACGGGGACTGAGCGCCGCCCGCCGGGCGAGGGGCGGCGGTCAGGCCGCCAGGGCCGTCTCCACGTCGTCGTAGAGGGCCATGTAGCGGGTGAGGCCGACCGTCTCCACGAGCTTGCGGAGGAAGGTGTTGGCGCTCGCCAGCCGCACCCAGCCGCCGGAACTCGTCGCCACCAGGTACGCCGTGATCAGCGCGCTGAGGCCCATGGAGTCGCAGAAGCGCAGGTCGGAAAGGTCGACCACGATGCGCGGCGCGGGGCGGGACACGAGGTCGTCGAGCGCCCCGCGGAGGGTCTCGGCGGTGTCGGCGTCGAGCTCCCCGGTGAGGTGCAGGACGGCTATGTCGGTCTGGTGGTCCGTGACGGTGGCGTGCATGATCGCTTCCCTGTGTCGTCGGGACCGTTCACGCTACGGCGGACTTGATCCACTCGGTCGGACAAATCGTGCGACACGGCGGTGGCTACGGCTCCAGGCGGGCCGCGCGGGCGTGCAGGTAGCGCTGCTGCGGCGGGTTCGCCGAGCGCGCCGCCGCCGTCAGGTACGCCGCCCGCGCCGCCGCCGGGTCGCCCGCCTCCTCGAGCAGGTGCGCGCGAACGGCGTGCCACCGGTGGTCGTCCGCGATGCGGTCGTCGGCGGCCAGGGCGTCCAGCAGGGTCAGGCCGTGCGCCGGCCCGTGCACCATCGCGGCCGCGACCGCGTGGTTGAGCCGCACCACCGGGTTGTCGTCGATGCGCAGCAGCACCTCGTACAGAGCCAGGATCTGGACCCAGTCGGTGGCCGCGGCCGCGGGCGCCTCGTCGTGCACGGCGGCGATCGCGGCCTGGATCTGGTACGGCCCGACGTCGCCGCGCGGCAGGGCCGCGCTGACCAGCGCCACCCCCTCGGCGATCGCCGCCGCGTCCCACCGGCCGCGGTCCTGCTCGGCCATCGGGATCAGCGTGCCGTCGACGCCGGTACGGGCGGGCCGGCGCGCGTCCGTGAGCAGCATCAGCGCCAGCAGCCCCTGCACCTCGCCGTCGTGCGGCAGCAGCGCGTGCACCGTCCGGGTGAGCCGGATCGCCTCCGCCGTCAGCTCCACCCGGTGCAGCGACGGCCCGGACGTGGCCGCGTAGCCCTCGTTGAAGATCAGGTAAAGCACGCGCAGCACCGCGCCCAGCCGCTCGGCCCGCTCCGCCGGCGGCGGCATCCGGAACGGCACCCCGCTGTCGCGGATGGCCTGCTTGGCCCGGGTGATCCGGCGCGTCATCGTGCCCTCCGGCACCAGGAACGCCCGCGCGATCTCCGCCGTGCTCAGGCCGCCGACGGCGCGCAGCGTCAGCGCCACCTGCGACGCCGGCGACAACGCCGGGTGGCAGCACAGGAACAGCAGCACCAGCGTGTCGTCGCCCGGCGGGGCCGGCGGCTGCTCCGGCGCCGCCGCCCACGCCGCCGCCCACGCCGCCTCCCGCTGCCGCCGCGCCTGCTCGCTGCGCAGCAGGTCGGTGAGCCGGCGCGACGCGACCGTGATCAGCCACGCCCGCGGGTCGTCGGGCGGCTCCCGCCACCGCAGCGCCGCCGCCAGCAACGCCTCCTGCACCGCGTCCTCGGCCAGGTCGAAGTGGCCGAACCGCCGCACGACGGCGCCGAGCACCTGCGGCGCCAGGCGGCGCAGCAGGTCCTCGTCGGTGGCCCCGTGGCTCAGTGCAGGTCCTCGACGCCGTCGAGCACCGGCCGCACGTCGACGTACTCCCCCTCGGCGTCCGGGTTCACGAACCGCGCCGCGATCTCCGTCGCCCGGTCGAAGCCGGTGACGTCGACGATCGTGTAGCCGGCGAGGACCTCCTGCGACTCCGCGTACGGCCCGTCGGTCACCACCGGCAGCCCGCCCTTGAGCTGCACCCGTCGCGCGTGCACCGGCGCGGTCAGCCCGTTGGCGTCCACCAGCTCGCCGGACTCCACCAGCTCCTGGTGGATGCGCCCCATCAGCTCGTGCATCGCCGCGATCTGCTCGGGCGACATCGGCGGCTTCGGCGACGGCCGGCCCGACAGCATGTCGTAGTCCTGCTGCGACCCGTACAGCATGATCATGTACTTCATAGTCTGTCCCTCCCGCTCCGGCGCCGGCCGTGTCCGGCGCCGCTCACCGGGAACGTCGGCGCCGGCCGGCCCGTCCGGACATCCTCCCGCGCATTCTTCGGGGAACCCCCGGTTCGGCGGTAGCGTCCTACCCCTCATGCCGCGGTCCGCCCTGCTGCTCTGCGCCCTGCTCCTGGCCGGGTGCTCCGCCGCTCCCCTCCCGCCGTCCGTCGCCGCCCCGTCGTCCGCGCCCGTCGTGGTGCCCGACCTCGTCGGCCTCGACCCGGCCCTGGTCGACAAGACCGTCGCCGCGGCCGGGGTCGTCGCGATCCTCGACCACGTCGCCGACTCGCTGATCTCCCCCGGCACCGTCGTCGGCGTCGTCCCGCCCCCGGGCACGGCCGTGCCGCTGGGCAGCACCGTGACCGTCCAGATCGCCGGGGACCCGGGCGGGAGCCTCGAGGAGCTGGCCGCCGCCGACCGCGGCGACATCGTCGGGGTCACCGCCGACCCCGACGGGACGCTGGTGGTGGCGGCCGTCGTGGGCAGGCCGCTGTCGGCGGTGCGCCCGGCGCTCGAGGGGCGCGCGTACCGGGTGGTGCGGTGCGCCAACTCCTACGCGGTCCTCGGGCGGGTCGCCGCCGAGGTGAGCCGCCGCGCCGACCTGGTGTCGTCGTCCGCCGGGTTCAGCGTCGCGATCGACCCGGCCGCCTGCGCGGTGCGGGTCGGCGGGGACGTGCCGCGGGCGGTGGCCGAAGCGCTGCGGGCCCAGTACGGGGCCGACGTGGTGGTGGCGCCCGGCCCGGCCGCCCGGCGCGCCAGCTCCTGACCCGCCGCCGCGTCGCGTCCCCGGCCAACCGACGCAGCCGGACCCGCCGCACAGAATATTTTTGGCCGTTCCGGGCCCCGGGTTCATCCGGTCGGCCCTCCGGTGCGTATTTGCTCACACCACCACGTGTTCTCCGCGGGCCCGCCAGGGCGGCCGTGGGACACGCGACCTTCAGGAGGTCCCATGCGCGCCGTTCGTCGACTTCTCTGGGTGCGGCGCCTGTCCGGCGTCGTCGCCGCCTCGGCCGGGCTCGCCCTGCTCGCCCCCGACGCCGCCTGGGCCGAGCCCAACGTCCCGGTGCCACCGAGCGAGCTGATCACCGACCGGGCCGCCGGGGCCCTCACGGCCGCCGACAAGGACCTCGTCGTCAAGGTCCGGCTGGCCGGGCTGTGGGAGATCCCCGCCGGCGAGATGGCGCAGGAGAAGTCGAACGACGAGCGGATCCGGGAGATCGGCCGCGAGATCGCCGACCAGCACCGGCAACTCGACAAGTTCGCCCGCGACGCCGCGAAGAAGCTGAAGATCGCGCTGCCCGACGAGCCGAACGAGGACCAGCAGGGCTGGCTGGACGAGATGGAGGCGGCCGAGGGCGAGGAGTTCGACCAGATCTACATCGACCGGCTGCGGTCGGCGCACGGCAAGATCTTCCCCGCCATCGCGACCGTCCGCGCGAGCACCCGCAACGACACCGTGCGCAAGCTGGCCCAGCGGTCCAACCAGTTCGTCGCCACGCACCTGACGCTGCTGGAGGACAGCGGCATCGTCGACTTCAAGTCCCTGCCGACCGCGCCGCCGCCGAACGCCCCCACGGGCGCGCCGGCCCTGCCGGTGGCGAGCGTGACCACCCCGGGCGTCCTGTCGTCGACGAACCTGCCCGTGCTGCTCATCGTGCTGGTCGGCGGGCTGGCCGCGGGCGGGTTCGCGACCAGCCGGTTCCTGGCGAGCCGCCGAAGGACCGCGCGCCACTGGTGACATCGCGTCGCATGTGGACGGCGGCGGCCACCCGGACCGGGTGACCGCCGCCGTTCCTCGTCAGCTGGAGACGACCAGGGCGCCGATGTCCCGGGCCAGCTTCGGCATGTCGTGCCCGCCGGCCTCCCGGTTGCTCAGCACGGCCACGACCACGCCGTCGTCCGGGTAGATGTGCAGGAACGACTGGGTGCCCTCGTTCGAGCCGTCCTTCCACACCATCCGGCGGCCCGCGGCGTCGTCGTCCGCCCGCCAGCCCATGCGGTAGCCCCGTCCGCCGTTGCCCCACAGCTCGCGCAGCGACGCCTCCGTGAGGATGTCGCCCGAGCGGACCTTCTCCCCGAACGCCGCCAGGTCGCGCACCGACGACTCCATGCCGCCGCCGCACACCTTCTCGGTGCGGTCCGGCCGCTCGATCTCCTCGTTGTCGTCGTTGTAGATCTTCGACCGCCGGGCCTGCCTGTCGGTCAGCCGCTCCGCGTTCAGCGTGCCCAGGCCGAACGGCCGGTTCAACCGCTCCTCCAGCAACGTGTACGTGTCGTCACCGGTCGCCTCCTCCAGCGCCGCGCACAGGACCGTGTAGCCGTGGGTGCTGTAGTTGTACGTGCCCGGAACGCACACCAGCGCGTCGTCCCAGAAGTCCTCCGCCGAGTCGCGGGACGTCGCGTAGGGCTTGTCGTCGCCGAAGCCGCCGCCCTGCCGGTAGTGCTGCACGCAGCCCCGGCTGCGCGCCAGCTGGCCGATCGTGTGCGTGTGGTGTTTCGGGATGTCGGTGATGTGGGCCGACGTGCGGTCGGCGAGCGCGACCTCGCCCTGCTCGACGAGCCGCATGGTCAGCACACCGGCCACCGCCTTGCTCACCGAGGCGATGCCGAGCACGTGGTCGGCGTCGAGCCACGTCTCGCCGTCGGCGTCGACGTCGGCGTTGCCGAAGCCGCGCAGGTAGCTGAACCGACCGTCCTCCATCACGGCGACGCTGATGCCCGGCACGTCCGTGGCCTCCAGCTCGGCCTTCACCAGCTTGTCGACCTTGCCGCGCAGCGGCCACTGCGGCCGGGCGCTGTTCTGCCGCCAGATCCCCGCGTACCGGGTGCCGGCCGCGGTCTCGTACCGCTCGTACGAGACGGGCCGGAAGCCCTCGTCGGAGGACCGGTTGATCCAGTTCCAGAAGTCCCTCTTCGTCAGGTCGCGCTGCACCCGCCACCTGCGGCCGTCGGTGTTCTCCACCCAGATGCCGGAGTACCGCTGCCCGGCCGACGTGCGCACCGAGTCGAACGCGAACAGCCGGTGGTCGGACTCCAGCTCGTCCGCCTTGCGCTGGAAGTCGGCCTCGCTCAGGCCACGCCACTCCGCCCAGCGCACACCCGTCGGGTTCCGCACCCAGACGCCCGCGTACCGGACGCCCTCGTCCGTGGCGTACTGCTGGATCGCCACCGGCATCCGACCGGCGGCCCGCTGCTGCTCGAACCAGCTCTCCCACTCGGCGTCGGTCAGGTCGTGGCGCACCGCGGAGGCGAGATTCTCCTTGTTCTCGATCCAGATGGCCGCGTACCGGCGCTTGCCGTCGACCTCGTACACCTCGATGTCGACCTGCCGCAGCCCGGCCTCCCGTGCGTCGGCCTGCCGCTGCTCGTACGCCGCCTCGGTCATGTCGGTGCGCAACCACCACGTCCGGCCGTCGGTGTTGCGCTGGAACGTCGCCCCGCCCCGCCAGCCACCGACGGTGTCGACCTCGACGTCGACGGGCAGGAGCCCGCGCTCCTTGTAGTCGGCCAGCTCGGTCTCGAACTCCGCCGGCGTCTCGTCCCGCATCTGCCCGGACGTCACCGAGACCGGATCGAAGACGTCCAGCGGCAACCCGGGATGGGCGGCGGCGGGCCCGCCGGCGGACCCGATCACTGTTCCGAGCGTGCTGGTCAGCACGACGGCGAGGCACGCGCCGAGCGCCCGCCTCCGTCCGCCGCGAGAGTGGTGCGTCATCGGACTCCTTCAGGTCTCCCGAACCGGCATGTACGGGGTCGCCGGTCGGTTCTCGTGCGGGGCCTCGCGGGCCGTGCCGAGGGCAGCGGCCCCGTCGGGTGCTGCCGGCCTTGCCGGCCGTCCCCGTCAGGGATCGCCGACGTCGGTGACGGTAGGGGACGCTTCGGGGTTGTCCTAATGGGAGGGTGGTGAGCGCGCACCATTGGGCGAGTGGTTCGCGCCAACGGGCGGCGGTTGGGTGCCACGTTTGTCCAGGCGCTGTTTCCGGCGGGGCGTCACCCCTCACCTGGTGGCTCGACGCCTTCGCCAGGCTCCAGAAACTGGACGACGTCGTCCCCGGGTTCGCACTACGGTCGGCGGTGATCCGGATCGGCCTGACTCGACACGCGGGGTTCACATGACGGTCTTCGGCTGCCGGACCTGCGGAGCCGCTCTGACGGTTCCGTTGTCCCGGGTGGCGCTCCCCGTCCACACGCATCAGAAGTACGGCAACGGCCCAGGGTCGCTCGACCCGCTTCTGGAGCACGGGACGTTCGCGGTGGATCCCCTGCCGTCCGGTGCGCCGTGGCGCCTATGGCCCGAGCCGAGGCCCGACATCTCGGCAGGAACGGTCGGCCGCGTGCTGCTCGCTCCGGGGGACGTCCGCGGGGCGGCCCTCGACCCGGCGCTGGCCGATGACGTCGCATGCTGCGGCCTGAACGGCGACGAACCGAACATGGTCTGCACCACCTGCGGCACACCGGTCGCCACCCGGATCGACGACTGCGGCCTGTGGCAGGCGGTGTGGCTCGACCCGCTGTCCACCCACGTGATCGAAGACGGTCCCGGCCCGCATCCGGTGCTCGGCTGGACGGAGTTGCTCGACCAGCGGTCGGGCGTTCCGCCGTCACTCCCGGACGGCAGCTGGCACCCGATCTGGCCGGCCGCCGTCGCCGCCGCACTGGCGCACCTCCTGGCGGCCTCGGGCGGCGACCCGATCCTCATCCCGGACCACCGGGTCGCCGACGTCTTCCGCCACACCCTCGACAGTCTCGCCGTCCCGGCAGGCAGGCGGCCGGCGCGCTCCCTCGTCCTGGCCGGGCCGGGCCTTGCGGCCCCCGCCGACGACCTCGCCCTCGTCCCGGAACACCCGCAGACCGGCGAACAGTGGCCGGTGGCCCAGCCGGTGACGCCGATCCCGCTGGCCTGGGACGCGTGGCGACACCTCGCCACCCGACGCGACGCGAAGCCGGTCGGGCGGTCGGTCACGACCGCGCCCGAGGCGCTGCCGGCGCTGCTCCCCGGCCAACGACTCCGGCCGGACGGTGTCATCTTCTTCAGGGTTCTGGCCCGGCTACCCGAGGTCAGGCAGCCGTGGCTGCGTGCCATCTACGACCGCGGCCACCCCTTCCACTACACCTTCTTCTGACCGGGCGACACATCGACGGCACCAAAGAGGCGGAAGCCAGCACCTGAGCATCCCGCCGGCGAGAAGATCTGTTGGTGACGGCACTTTTGCGGCCAGGCCTGTGGGCAACCGCGGCGGTGCTCATGCTCGCCGCGTGCGACGCCAGTTCCCCGAATCCGGCACCTACCGGCTCGACGCCTTCTGCTGACCCGCCGGGCATCACGGTGTCCGCGCAACCGTCACCGACGTGCCCGGACGAGGAGATCACCTTCGGCACGGAACGGCGGCATCATGTCGTCACCCACGTCGCGTCGGCGCAAGTTCTTGCCCGTAACGGTGGGGTGCTCGACGCACCGTTGCGGTCGGTGCGCCCGTACGCCGCAGAGGTGTCCGCCGACGGGGCGGTGCCTGAGTTCCGGGTGTATCGGGACTTCGCCGCCCGACGCGATCCTTCGGAACCCGCTGTGCCGCCCCTGGGCGAGGTCTTCACACCGCCCGAGGACACCACAACGATGCAGGGGCCCGGCCGGATCGTGCACTACGCCGGGGTGCAGGCGCTCGAGGCACCGTTCTCGTACCGCTGTGGCTCCGTGACCGCGCACGGGGTCGTTCGGTCGTGGGCGATACCGGTGTCCGGGGTGCTGGACTGCACCACGCCACGCCGGTACCAGGGGAACAGGATGGCCGAAGAGGCTGCACGGATCGGGTGTGACGTGCGGGCTGACTGACCGCCTTGGTTTGTCGATCTGGAGCAGGTCCGCTCCGCGATGCGCGGGTCAACCGCAGGCGGGATGTTGGGCGCAGACGCCATCTCGGGGTTGCTACTCACCATTCCCCTGAACGCGGGAGACGCCTTTGGCGCCTGCTCGAGAGAACGGGCGGCGTGCCCGTTCATGCGGCGGGCATCGGTGCAGGGCAGCCGGAAACAGCGAAGGCCCCTGTCCAACGTTCCCGCTGGTCAAGGGCCCTGCCTCACCCTGGTGGCGGGTAGAGGATTCGAACCTCTGTAGCTTTCGCGACGGATTTACAGTCCGCTCCCATTGGCCGCTCGGGCAACCCGCCAGGGCACCGCACCGCGATCGCTCGCGGCAGCGGAAGCCAGGATAGCCGTACGCCAGGCCACTTCCGCAACCGGGTACCGTCGGCATGTCGAGGGGTCGTGGTGGCCCCGTTTGTCTCATCCGTCCGGGAGCGCGATCATGCCAGCCCAGCCCAGCTTCGACGTCGTCAGCAAGGTGGATCGGCAGGAGGTGGACAACGCGCTCCGGCAGGCCGAGAAGGAGCTGGGGACGCGGTTCGACTTCCGGGGGACCGGGGCGACCATCGCGTGGGCCGGCGAGGAGGCGGTGAGCCTGTCCGCGGAGACCGAGGAGCGGGTGCTGGCCGCGCTGGACGTGTTCAAGGAGAAGCTGGTCAAGCGGAACATCTCGCTGAAGTCGCTGGACGCCGGGGAGGCCCGGGCGTCGGGCAAGGTTTACAAGATCGACTGCAAGGTCGTGCAGGGGATCGACACCGACAAGGCGAAGCAGATCAGCAAGGCCATCCGCGACGAGGGGCCGAAGGGTGTGCAGGCGCAGATCCAGGGCGACCAGCTGCGGGTGACCGCCAAGAAGAAGGACGACCTGCAGGCCGTCATCACGCTGCTCAAGCAGGGGGACTTCGGGATCGCCCTGCAGTTCACCAACTACCGCTGAGGGCGAACAGCCGGTCCTGATCGTGGGACCGGCTACGGCTCTTGAGCTGGGACAATTGGTCAACATGTCGTCGAAACGCCGTGCCGCCGTCGGCCTGGTTGCCGTCCTTGTCGGCGCGTCCGTGACGTGCTCGGACGGCGAGGGAGCACGTCCGCCCGCCGCGGCCCGGCACCGGCCTTCCGGCTACCGGGGCAAGCGTGACGCCGCCGCTGCCCGCAAGCTCGGCGCCTGCGCCACGGGTGCTACTGACCGCACCAGCTGTCAGCCGAGGCGAGCTGGCCCGGGTGGTGTTCTCTCACAGCGACGGTGCGCCTGGCCGGGAGACGACCCTTCGACGAACGGCGCGTGCTCGCGTGGAGTACCAGATCCGGGGTGCCTGCACGTCGAGCCGCCCGGACCGTGTCGTGGAGTTCGACATCCGGACCGCGAAGGCGGGCGGCGCCGACAGTTCGATCGCCAGTGGCGAGATCCCGTGCGACGGCCGGGAAGTCGTGAACGGTCTTTCGACACTGCCTTTGTCGGTGCCGGTCACCGTCAGCATCACCGGCCTCAGCGACGTGACCTACGGCTACGCCATCGTTGCGCCGCAAGCCTGACTCGGTCACACGGACGACGCGGCCTCACGGCCCGGCGACGGCCCAGAAGTCCTAGGCCCTGCGCGGTCGGGAGAGGACCCGGTCGCAGAGATGGCCGGAGTCAAGTGGTCATTCCTTGGGGGCGCTATCATCGCCGCGTGGCGATTGATGGTGGTCCGGGGTTGAGTCCTGCCGTGGCGCTGTTCCGGTCACTCGGGGAGCCGGCCCGGCTGGCGATCCTCCAGCGGCTGGCGGCCGGGGAGGCGCGGGTGGTGGACCTGACCGGTGAGCTGGGGCTGGCGCAGTCGACGGTGTCGAAGCATCTTGCCTGCCTGCGGGACTGCGGACTGGTCGGCTACCGGGCCGAGGGGCGGCAGTCGTTCTACGCGCTGGCGCGGCCCGAGCTGCTCGACCTGCTGCGGTCGGCGGAGCGGGTGCTGGCCGCGACCGGGGACGCCGTCGCCCTGTGCCCCGTCTACGGGGATGCCGCGGCGGTGGGGTCGTGAGCATATTGACGCCCGGGCGGCGGGCCGTGTTGTCGCGGCGCAGTCTGTGGCTGGCGTACGCGACCGCCGGGTACAACCTGGTCGAAGGGGTGGTCGCCCTCGCGGCGGGGGCCGCGGCGTCGTCGAGTGCGCTGGTCGGGTTCGGGCTGGACTCGTTCGTGGAGGTGTCCAGTGCGGGGGTGCTGATCTGGCAGTTCCGCTCCCCCGTGCCGGAGGCCCGGGAGCGGTTGGCGTTGCGGCTCATCGGCCTGTCGTTCTTCGCGCTGGCCGCGTGGGTGACGGTCGACGCGGGGCGCTCGCTGCTCGCCGGGGGTGACGCCGGGGCCAGCCCGGTCGGCATCGGGCTCGCCGTCGCGTCGCTGATCGTCATGCCCCTGTTGGTACGCGCCAAGCGGCGCACCGGGCGGGAGCTGGGGTCGGCCACCGTCATGGCGGACTCCACGCAGACCATGTTGTGCACGTACCTGTCCGCCGTGCTGCTGGCCGGGCTCGTGCTCAACGCGCTGTGGGGGTGGTCGTGGGCGGACCCGGTCGCCGCGCTGGTCATCGCGGGCGTGGCGGTCAAGGAGGGGCTCGCGGCCTGGCGCGGGGAGCACTGCGACGACTGCGCGCCCGCGGGGGCGCCGGCGGGCGCCGGGTGCGCCGACGGCTGCTGCGCCGGCCCGGAGGCGCCGGCGGCGGAGGCGTAGAGCGGCGGGGCAGCGGGGGCGCGCGGGGCGGGGCCGCGCGGGCTACGGCATGATCCGGGGCGTGGACGACCGCGGGGAGCTGGGCATGACGACGACCGGGCAGGCGGACGTGGTGCCGCTGCGGCAGGCGGTGCGGGCCTGGTTCGCCATCTCGTTGCAGACGTTCGGCGGGCCGGCCGGGCAGATCGCCGTCATGCAGCGGCACCTCGTCGACGAGCGGCGGTGGATCGGGCAGAGCCGGTTCCTGCACGCGCTCAACTACTGCATGCTGCTGCCCGGGCCGGAGGCGCAGCAGCTCGCCATCTACGTCGGCTGGCTGCTCAACGGGCTGCGCGGCGGGCTGATCGCCGGGACGCTGTTCGTGCTGCCCGGGCTGGTGTCGCTGCTGGCGCTGTCCGCCGTGTACGTGGGCTACGGCGACACCACCGTCGTCACCGCCGTGTTCGCCGGGCTGGCGCCCGCCGTGGTCGCCATCGTCGCGCAGGCCGTGTGGCGGGTCGGCCGGCGGGCGCTGGTCAGCCCGGTGCTGGTGGCGTTCGCGGTGGGGGCGTTCGTGGCGCTCGCCGCGTTCGCCGTGCCGTTCCCCGTGGTGATCGCCGCGGCCGCGCTGGCCGGGTGGGCGGTGCACCGGTGGCGGCCCGCGCCGGCCGGCGGGCACGAGGCCCGCGACGACGGGCCGGCGCCGCTGATCTCCGACGACGCGCTGCACCACGAGCGGCCGTCCGCGCGGCGGGCCGCCACGATCCTCACCGTCGGGCTGGTCGCCTGGTTCGCGCCGGTCGCCCTGGTCGCCGCCACCACCGGCGTCGGCAGCGTGTACACCCAGCAGGGGTTGTTCTTCTCCGGCACGGCCGTCGTGACGTTCGGCGGGGCGTACGCCGTGCTCGCCTTCGTGGCGCAGCGGGCCGTCGAGGACTACGGGTGGCTCAGCGCCGGCGACATGGTGCGGGGGCTGGCGCTCGCCGAGACGACGCCCGGGCCGCTCATCATGGTGGTGCAGTTCGTGGCGTTCCTCGGGGCGTTCCACAACCCCGGCCCGCTCGACCCGTGGGTCGCCGGCGTCGTCGCGTCGCTGCTGACCACCTGGGTGACGTTCGTGCCGTGCTTCCTGTTCATCCTGCTCGGCGCCCCGTACGTGGAGCGGCTGCGCGGCAACCGCGCCCTGTCGGCCGCCCTCACCGGCATCACCGCGGCCGTCGTCGGCGTCATCGCGAACCTGGGGCTGTACTTCGCGGTGCACACCCTGTTCGGGACCAGCCGGGCCGTGACGGCCGGGCCGCTGCGGCTGGAGCTGCCGGACGTCACCACGGTGCGGCCGGTGCCGGTCGCCATCGCCGTCGTCGCCCTGGTGCTGATCTTCCCGCTGCGCTGGCCGGTGCTGCGGGTGCTCGGCGTGTGCGCCGCGCTCGGGCTCGTCGCCGCGCTGGCCGGGCTGCCGGTCACTTGACGCGGGACGGCCCGCCGCCCCCGAGGACGCGGGGCGGCGGGCCGGGCTCAGCGGGTCAGATCGGCAGCCAGAGCGCCAGGACGTTCGCCGGCTCCCAGCCGGGCAGCGACGTGTGGGCCTGGCGGCACTGGTAGCGCGCGCCGTTGTAGGTGACGACCTGGCCGGTCGTGTACCCCACGTACGCGGCCCACGCCTGGCCGGTCGCCGGCGGCGGGGTGGTCGTGGTCGGCGGCTGCGTCGGCGGGCGCGTGGTCGGCGGGGCCGTCGTCGGGGCCGTCGTCGGCGGCTGTGTCGGCTGCGTCGGCGGGGTGGTCGGCGGGGTGGTCGGCGGGCGCGTCGTGGGGGCCGTCGTCACCGGCGGGGTCGTGCCCGGGGTGCAGGCGTTGTCCGCGGTCACGTTGTCGGTGTGGGTGGTGCCCGACGAGCGGTACGCGGCGACGCGGGACGCGGCCTGGGCCGGCGTCAGCGCCTCCTTCTTGACGTGCAGGACGTAGTCGATCGACTCCTGCCACGTGCTGGTGGCGCCCGGGGTGCGGCCGGTCAGGTCGATGAACCACTGGTTGAAGTCGATCGACATGTTCTGGCGCGGGTACACCTTGCCGCTGTGCGTGCCGACGAGCTGGCCGTCGATGTAGTACTTGATCTCGCCGTTCGCGACGGTCGCCATGACGTCACGCCAGCCCGCGATCGAGCGGGTCTGCTGCGAGTGCTGGTTGTCCGCCACCCACGGGTCCGCCTGGTACGTGTACCAGGACGTCTGGAAGTTCGTGGCCGACGAGGTGCCCCAGCCGCCGTTCGGCAGGTACTCCGAGAAGTCCAGCTCGCTGTAGATCGGGTCGAACGCGTAGCGCAGCGGGCTGATCGTGTAGAACGTCTGGTTCACGATGTCGCCGTCGGGGCCGCTGACCGGCGCGTCCGCGAACTTGATGCGGGCCATGTACGTGCCCTCGAAGAAGCGGCGGCTCGACTGGCTGAACTCCGCGTGCGTGGTGCCGCCGGCGGTGCCGTTCGTGGTGGAACGCAGCTGCACGACCTTCTGGCCGTCGACCGTCGGGAACGACACGTTGTCGCGCGACCAGGTGGCGCCGGGCACGCCGGGGCCGCCGGCCTGGCCGCGGATCGACCAGCCGCGCTGGCCGAGGGCGGGGTCACCGTTCGACGAGTAGTTGAAGTCGTCGAACAGCGTGCCGCAGGCGACGGCGGCGCTGGACGGGAGCGCGGCCGAGATGCCGAAGGCGGTGAGGGCGGCGGCTGACGCGACGACCACGCCACCGAGGGCGGTCTTGCGGGCCTTGGGGGAAAGCCCCATGAGGGCGGTCTCCTTCGCGTGAGGGCGGTGCGGCGCTCGCGGGCCACCGTCCATGTTGACCAGTGGTCCGCTTATCAGTGATACAGGTAAATTCCTCCACGCCACTGGTCTGCGTCAAGGTCCGCCCGTACCCCCAATGTTTTGGTGGTCCTTATTTCTTCCCTGTCGTCACGGGGAGGCCATCGGCCCTGCACGGAACGTACACACCAGGTTCCGGACTCGACAGGGACGAGCCGCGTGACGAGACTGGAGGAGCGGCATGGACCACTGGTCAGTTTTTCGCCGCTCGAAGTTGACCACTACGGGGAGGCGGGGCGGCGTGCGGCGAGCCGAGGTGCGCGACCGGCTGCGGGAACTCATCGACGCCCGTGAGCCCGGCGACGCCATGCCGTCCGAGCGCACCCTCAGCGAGGACTTCGGCGTCTCCCGGCCCACCGTGCGCGCCGCCATCGACGAGCTCACCCGCGACGGCCTGCTCATCCGCCAGCACGGCCGCGGCACCTTCACCAACCCGCGCAAGATCTCCCAGCAGCTCGCCGAGACGTCCGGCGGGTTCGCCGTCCCGCCCGCCGAGGGCGACTGGGTCAGCCAGGTGCTCGAGTGCCGCATCGAACCGGCCGGGGCGCGCATCGGCCAGCGCCTCCAGGTCTCCCCCGCCGACGGCGTGCTGTACGTGTCCCGGCTGCGCATCGTCGACGGCGCCCCCATGGCCATCGAACGCATCCGCATCCCCGCCGCCGCCGTCCCCGGCATCACGCCCGCCGAGTTCGAGTCCGGCAGCCTCTACCGCCGGCTGCGCGAGCGCTACGGCATCGAGGCCACCGACGCCGTGCAGACCACCGAGCCGACCGTCACCGACGCCACCGAGGCGCACCTGCTCGGCGTGCCCCTGCACTCCCCCGCCCTGCTGTTCGAGCGCACCACCCGCGACGGCGCCGGCCGCGTCCTCGAATACACCCGGTCGATCTACCGCGGCGACCGCTACCGCATCACGACCCACCTGAAGCTGGGCCCGCAGTCCGGCTAAACCGGCCGTGCACCACCCGGTCCGGGCGCACCACCGTCACCGTGCCCCGGCGGCCGCGCAGCTCCCCCGCGTCGTCCACCACCGTCCGGCAGCCCGGCGCCGCCGCGCCCACCGCCAGCCGCACCGCTCCCGGGAAACCCGCCGCCACCGGCGCCGGGTCGCACCCGTGGCCGATCACCGCCCACCGGTAGCCCACCACCTCGTCCAGGCGCTGCAGCGCGCCGCCGTCCACCCGTACCACCGGGTTGGGAAACAGCCGGACCCGCACGGCGCGGGAGCCGCCGACACGGCCCAGCACCGGGCCCAGCGCGCGCAGCACCGCCCGCTGCGCCCACGACACCGCCGGCCGGCGCGTCTGCACCACCCGGCCGACCCGCAACGCCAGCGCCGTCGTCCGCGCGACGTCCGGGCGGCGCTCCCGCTCGTAACCGTCCAGGTCCGCGCCCTGCGCCAGCCGCCACGCCAGCGCCACCGCGTCCCGCAGCCCCATGCCCAGGCCCGCCCCCGCGAACGGCGGCATCGCGTGCGCCGCGTCCCCCGCCAGCACCACCCGGCCGGACCGCCACGGCCGCGCCAGCCGCGCATGGAACGTGAACACCGCCGACCGCCGCACCGTCAGCGCCGACGGCTCCACCCACGGCGCCACCAGCGCCGGCACGATCGCCTCCGGGTCGTCGCCCGGCAGCAGCATCCACTCCCACCGCCACCGCCCCGGCCGCGACATCGCCACCGCCGGGCGCGCCGGATCCAGCACGAACGCCACCTCCGGCACCCCGTCCGCGGCCCCCGTCACCCCCGGCCCCGGCCGGTCCGTCGCCGCGTCCACCACCAGCCACGGCTGCGCGAACGAACTGCCCTCGAACGCGATCCCCGCCGCCGCCCGCGTCGCCGACCCCACCCCGTCGCAGCCCACCAGCCACCGCGCCGTGAGCGCCCGGCCGTCCGCCAGCCCCACCACGACCGCGTCCGCCCGCTGCTCCACGGCCCGCACCGCGCCGGTCACCGCCGACACCGACGGCATCGCGGCCAGCGCCGCCCGCAACCCCGCCTCCAGCTGCGGCTGATCGATCAGCGCCACCTGCGGATGGCCGTACGCCCGCGCGGTCGGCCGCATCAGTACCAACGGCCGCCGGTCCGGGCCGAGCGCCCCGTTGCGGCCCACCGGGGTTGCCCACGACGCCTGCGGCGCCATCCCGGGTACGAGGCTCAGCGCCCGCAACCCCTCCGCGTCGAGGACCGCCGCCCGCGGCTTCGGGTACGGCACGCCGTCCGGCTCGACGACGACGGTCCGGACGCCCTGCGCCCCCAGCAACCCGGCGAGCAGCCCACCGACGGGGCCGAGCCCGGCCACGACGACGTCGGCGTCCAGCTCCGTCACGACCGCCCCGCCAGCCATGCGGCGATCACGCCGTAGTCCGGCACGGTCAGGCCGGTGCGCGGGTCGACGCGGTGCAGGAGCGCCCGGCCGGGGTGGTGCGAGGCGACCCAGGCCCGGTCGGCGGCCGTGATCTCGTCGTCGGCCCAGACGAAATCGCGCCCGCCGGCCCACGCCACGAGCGTCCTCGTCTTCCAGTGGACGGGGCCCGGTTCGTCCTCGTCCGGCCAGTCCGCGACCACCGGCAGCGCGGGTAGCCCCAGCAGTGGGGCGATCACCTCGTTGGCGTCGGTGTGCCAGGTGGTCGCCCAGACCAGCTCGCAGGGCAGCGCCGCGAGCCGGGCGCCGTGGGCGGGGTCGAGGCGGGCGAGCAGGGGGTTGCCGGGTGGCGCGGGGCGGTGCAGGCGGGGCGTGCCGCCGAAGGGCAGCAGCGGGCCGTCGACGTCCAGGAAGAGCACCGGGCGGGCGGCGGGGCCGGGCATGGCGGCAGCCTAGCGGCAGGGCCGTGCGGTGGAGGGCCGGCGGCGGGGGCGGTTAGGGTCGGTAGGGCTCCCACTCGTTACCAGTCGACTGTTCCGGAGGTAGTTCCTCGTGTCCGTGCTGCGGCCGTACCGGCGGGTCTGGGGGTTGCCCGGCGGGCCCGTGCTGCTGGTCGTCGGGGTGGTGGCGCGGCTCGGCATCGGGATGACGCCGCTGGCGTTGCTGCTGCTCGTCAAGGACGCCACCGGCAGTTACGCGGCGGCCGGGGCGGCCGGCGGGGCGTACGCGATCGCCGGGGCCGTCATCAGCCCGGCCGGCGGGCGGCTCGCCGACCGGCTCGGGGCGGCGCCCGTGCTCGTCGGGACGGCGCTCGTGCACCCCGTCGCGCTGCTCGCCATCGTGCCCGCCGCCCAGGGCGGGCGGGGCGCGCTGCTCGCCGCCGCCGCGGCCGCCGGGGCGACGTACCCGCCGCTCACCGCGGCGCTGCGGCGGGCCTGGAACCGGCTCACCGAGCCCGGCACGCCCACCGCCGGGCTGCGGCCGGCCGCCATGGCGGCGGAGACGGCGCTGTTCGAGCTGGTGTTCGTGTGCGGGCCGATGATCGTCGCGCTGCTGCTCGCCGTGGCCGGCGGGCCCGCGGCGGCGCTCGTGGCGTCGGCGGCGGTGACGCTCGGCGGGACGCTGTGGGTCGCCCGTACCCCCGTCATGCGCAGCGTGACCCACCGCGAGCCCGGCCGGCACACCCGCGGCCTCGGGCCGCTCGTCACGCCCGGGTTCGCGCCGCTGCTGCTGTGCGTCGCCGGGCTCGGCGCGGCCTTCGGGACCGCCGGCATCGTGGTGCCCGCGTACGCCGCCGAGCACGGCGGCGGCGACAGCCTCGCCGGGATCCTGCTCGGCGTGTGGGCCGTGGGCAGCGCCGTCGCCGGGGTCGCGTACGGGCTGCGGCCGCCCGCCGCGGCCCTGAGCCGGCAGTTCCCGCTGGGGCTGGCGGCGGTGGCGGGCAGCTTCGGGGTGCTGGCGTTCATGCCGAACCCGCTGCTGCTCGGCGTCGCCCTCGTCATCGGCGGCGCCACCATCGCGCCGACGCTGACCGTCGGCAACAGCCTCATCGGGCGGATCGCGCCGCCGTCGATGCTGAACGAGGCGTTCACGTGGAGCGTCACCGTGTCCATCGCGGCCAGCGCGGCCGGCGGGGCCGTCGCCGGGCTGATCGTGGACCGGCCGGGCGGGGCGCCGTGGGGGTTCGCGATGGCCGCGGGCGGGCTGCTGCTGGCCGCCGCGGTGGCGGCGAGCCCGTGGATCTCCCGGGCGGACGCCGCTGCGGTGCGGTCGGAGACGGCGGCGGCGGACGCGGCGGCGCAGTCGCCGGCGGCCCGGCCGGCGGGCCCCCCGGCGGCGGCCCCACCGGCCTGAGCCCCGGCCCCGCCTGGGCCCGGCGCGAGACCCGGCCCGGCGTGAGGGCTCAGCCCGGCGTGAGGGCTCAGCCCGGCGTGAGGGCTCAGCCCGGCGTGAGGGCCCGGCCCGGCGTGAGGGCCCGGCCCGGTCGCGGGTGCGGTCAGGCAGACGGCGGCGGCCCCGCACGTCGTCGTGCGGGGCCGCCGTCGCTGTGGGTGCGGGTCGGCCGCACGCCGGTCACCGGACGAACTGGACCGGGCCGCGCGGGCCCGTCGCCGCCAGCTTTTCCAGGCGGGCGACGCGGTCCTCCATGCGCGGGTGCGTCGAGAAGAGGGACGCGAGGCCGCCGCCGCGGAACGGGTTGGCGATCATCAGGTGGGCGGCGCTGGTCAGCTGGCCCTCGGCCGGCAGGGGCAGCCGCGACGCGCCAAGGTGGATCTTGCGCAGGGCGCTCGCCAGGGCCAGCGGGTCGCCCGTGAGGGCCGCGCCGGAGGCGTCCGCCTGGAACTCGCGGTTGCGGCTGATCGCCAGCTGGATGATCGACGCGGCCAGCGGGCCGAGGATCAGCATGAGCAGCAGGGCCGCCGGGTTCGGGCTGTCCTCGTCGTCGCCGCCGAGCGGCAGGAACAGCGCCAGCTGGGCGACCATCGTCACGATGCCGGCCAGGGCGCCCGCGACGCTGGAGATGAGGATGTCGCGGTTGTAGACGTGGGACAGCTCGTGGCCGATGACGCCGCGCAGCTCGCGCTCGTCGAGCAGCTGGGTGATGCCGGTGGTGACGGCGACCGCCGCGTGCTGCGGGTCGCGGCCCGTGGCGAACGCGTTGGGCTGCAGGGTGGGGCTCACGTAGAGGCGGGGCATCGGCTGGCCTGCCTCGGCGGACAGCTCCCGGACCATGCGGTACAGCGCGGGGAACTGCGCCTCGCTGACTGGCTGCGCCCGCATCGCGCGCAGGGCCAGCCTGTCCGAGAAGAAGTAGCTGACGCCGTTCATGACCAGCGACACGACGACGGCGAGCACGAGGCCGCCGCTGCCGCCGAGCCAGTAACCGACCGCCAGGATCATGCCGGTGAGCAGACCCAGCAGGGCGGCCGTCTTGAGACCGTTGTGGTGGCTGTGCACGTTGACTCCTTCGCACTGCGGGCCTGGTGGGCCCGCATTCCACTCAACAACGCCACCCTGCGGGTTCATCCGGCGGGCGCTGTGAGATGGCTGGGAAGGGCGCCTACCGCCAGGGGTTCACGGCGTCGAAGACCAGCTGGGGTACGAAGCCGGCGACGACCGCGACGGCGGTGACGACGACGAGCGCGGCGACCACGACCCGCGGCACGGCGGGAAGGCCGGAGGCGGCGTCGGACGGCGCGGCCACGGCGGTCTCCGGGGTGTCCGCGGTTTCCGGGGTCGCGTACAGCAGGGCGATGACCCGGACGTAGTACGCCAGCGCGACCACCGCGTTCGCCGCCACGATGACGGCGACCCACACCAGGTCCTCGTCGACGAGGTGCTGGACGACGGTGACCTTCGCGAACAGGCCGGCCAGGCCCGGCGGCAGGCCCGCCAGGCCGGTGAGGGCCAGCACCAGTGCCGCCCCGATCCACGGGTGGCGGCGGGCGGCGCCCCGGTACGCGGACAGCGGGCCGCCGGAGGCGCCGGCCGGGCGCAGGGCCACCACGGCCGCGAACGCGACGATCTCCAGCAGGACGAAGAACGTGGCGTAGCCCAGCATGGACGCCTGCCACGGCGCCACGATGACGAAGCCGGCCTGGGCGATGGACGACCAGGCGAGCAGGCGCACCATGCGGTCCTGGCGCAGCGCGACGAGGTTGCCGACGGTCATCGTGGCGATGCCGAGGGCCAGCAGCGTCCAGCGGGCCTCGGGCAGGCGCAGGGCGACGGCGACCAGGGCGGCGACGCCGCCGAGCTTGGACGCCGTGGACAAGTAAGCGGCGACGGGCAGCGGGGCGCCGTCGTAGGTGGCGGGGGCCCAGGCGTGCAGCGGGACGGCGGCGACCTTGAACGCGAGGCCCGCGGCGAGCAGCACCGCGCCGACGGTGAGCAGTTCCGGCACGAGCGGCGGGGCGGCGAGGGCGCGCAGGAAGACGGTGCCGGTGGCGGCGTACAGCAGGGCGGCGCCGAGCAGGGCGATCGCCGTGGACACGATGCTCACCAGCAGGAACGTGACGGCGGAGCGGGCGCCGGCGGGTGAGCCGGGGCGGCGCAGGCCGACGAGGATGTACAGCGGCAGGGTCAGCGTCTCCAGGCCGACGATGAGGGTGACGAGGTCGCCGGCGTAGGCGGTGACGACGCCGCCGGTCATGGCGCAGGTGAGCAGGAAGCAGAACTCGCCGGCCGGGGCGTCGCCGCGGCGCAGCATCGGGGCGGACAGCGCCAGCACCGCCACGGTGAGGATCGCGAACAGCACCGCGACCAGCGCGGCGGTGGGCCGCGACTCCCACGAGCAGTCGGTACCCGGGGCGCCGTTGCAGAAGGTGGCGCGCACGCGGGTGTCCGCGTCGGCCAGGGCGGGCGACACCGCGACCACGGCGACCGCCGCGGCGGCGACCGACACGGCGCCCGCCACCGCGGCGCTCAGCACCAGCCGGGGCAGGAACAGGTCGGCGACGAGCACCAGCACCGCCGTGAGCGCGGCCAGGTAGCCGGGCAGCAGCGCCACGTGGTCGATGGTCTGGCTCATCGGGCGGCTCCCGTCAGCGCGTCGACGGCACCGGACGCCATGTCGACCACGAGGCCCGGCGCGAGGCCGAGCACGAGCGCGAGCAGCACCAGCGGCGCCCACGCCACCCATTCGGCGCGCGTGATCCCGGCCAGCGGCGGGGTCGCCGCGGGGCCGTGCGTGACCAGGCGCAGCAGCCGCAGGAAGTACGCGGCGGTCAGGGCGGCGCCGACGGCGGCGAGCACGCCGAGCGTCGTCCACAGCGGACCGCCCACCTGCACGGCGGCGACGACGGCGAACGCCTCGCCCCAGAACCCGGCCAGGCCGGGCAGACCGAGCGACGCGACCGCGGCGAAGCCGAGCAGGCCGGCCAGCCGGGGCGCGGTCTCCCGCAGGCCGCCCAGCTCGGCCAGCTCGCCGGTGTGCGCGCGGTCCTTGATCGCCCCGGCGAGGAAGAACAGCAGGCCGGTGATGACGCCGTGCGCGACGTTGCCGATGAGGGCCGCCTCGATGCCGGCGGCGGTGCCGGTGGCGATGCCCAGCAGCACGAAGCCCATGTGGCCGACGCTGGAGTAGGCGATGAGCCGCTTCAGCTCGGTCTGCGCCAGGCACACCAGGGAGCCGACGATGATCGCGGCGACCGCCAGCACCCCCAGCACGGGGGCGAGCCGCTCGGCGCCGTCCGGGGCGGTGCCCAGGCCCACCCGGATCAGCCCGTACGTGCCCATCTTCAGCAGCACGCCGGCCAGCATCACGCTGCCCACCGTGGGGGCCTGGGTGTGCGCGTCGGGCAGCCAGGTGTGCAGCGGCCACAGCGGGCTCTTCACGGCGAACGCCAGCGCGAACAGCGCGAACACCAGCACGCCGCCGTCGAAGTTGGCGCTGGTGAGCTGCAGGGTGCCCGCCCCGCTGCCCGCCGCCAGCACGCCGAGCAGCAGCAGCACCGACCCGGCCAGCGTGTACAGGACGAACTTGCGGGCCGCCCGGCGCCGCCGCGCGCCGCCCCAGACGGCGATCACCGCGTACATGGGCAGCAGGGTGATCTCGAAGAAGACGAAGAACAGCAGCAGGTCGAGGGCGAGGAAGACGCCCAGGACGCCGGTCTGGAGGGCGAGCAGCAGCGCGACCAGCTTGCGGCCCGCGCCCGGTTCGGGCACGTGCTTCAGGGTGTACGCGCAGCACAGCAGCGTCAGCAGCGCGGTGAGCACGACCAGCGGGTACGACACCCCGTCGACGCCCAGGTGGAACCGCAGGTCCAGGTCGGGCACCCACGGCACGTCGACCGAGTGCCACGGCCGGACGTCGTAGCCCTCGACGCCGTAGCCGGACCACGCCCCGCCCGGCCGGTAGAGCGCGGCCGCCGCGACGAGGGTGACGGCGGCGACGGCGACGCCGAGCAGCCGGGCGGCCCGGTCGAGCCGGGCGGGCAGCAGGCCGACCGCGGCGGCCCCGGCGGCGGGCACGGCGAGCACCGCGATCAGCAGCGCGTTCACGCCACACCTCCCACGACGGCGGCGACGACGGCGACGAGCAGGGCGCCGGCCAGGGCGGCGGCGACGGCGCGCGGTACGGCCGCCGCGTGCGCCCGGCCGAGCAGCACGCCCAGCCGGGTGGCGCCCGCCCCGGTGGCCTCGACGGCGCCGTCGACGACCCGCTCGTCGGCGCGGCGGGCGAACCGGGCCAGGGCGTGGGCGGGGCGCACGACCAGCAGGTCCTGGGCGTCGTCGATGCGGAACGCGCCGGCGAACAGCGGGCGCAGCCGGCCCAGCGCGGCGGCCGGGTCGGCGGCGGGCGCGGCGCGCCACCGCCACCACGCCGCGGCCGCGCCCAGCGCGAGCAGCCCGAGCGCGAGGACGCCGTTGACGTCGAGGTGCGCCTCGACCAGGCCCAGCTCGGCGGTGAACGCCGGCACGAACGCGAGCAGCCCCACCACGGCCGCCGCGATGGTCAGCAGGCCGACCGGCCAGCGCATCAGGGCGGGCGGGTCGTGCGGCTCGCCGTGGGCCGCCGGCTCGTGCGGCGGCGCGGCGCCCGGGAAGGGCGGCGGCGCGTACGGCTCGCCGGTGCGCCGGGCGCCGAAGAACGTGCGCAGCAGCAGGCGGGTCGCGTACCACGCGGTGATCGCCACCCCCAGCAGCGCCGCCAGCCAGACGACCAGGCCGGCCCAGGCGGGCCCGGGCCCGTGGCCGTCGCGGGCGGCGGCGGCCGCGACCAGGACCGTGTCCTTGCTCCAGAAGCCCGCCAGCGGCGGCAGCCCGGCCAGCGCGCCGAGGCCTACCACCATCGCCGTGAACGTGGCCGGCATCGCGGTGCGCAGCCCGCCCATCGCCGACATCAGGTTCGTGCCGACGGCGTGGATCACCGCGCCCGCGGCGAGGAACAGCAGCGCCTTGAACGCGGCGTGGGTGAGCAGGTGGAACAGCGCCGCCGACGTCGAGCCGGCCGCCAGCGCCGCCGTCATGTAGCCGATCTGGGAGACCGTCGACCAGGCCAGCACGCGCTTGATGTCGTCCTGCGCGGTCGCGGCCAGCGCGCCCAGCAGGATCGTCACCGCCGCCACGACCGCCAGCACCGCCAGGGTGGCCGGCGACTCCGCGAACAGCGGGTGCAGGCGGGCCACCACGTACACGCCCGCGGCGACCATCGTGGCCGCGTGGATCAGCGCCGACACCGGGGTCGGGCCGGCCATCGCGTCGGGCAGCCAGGTGTGCAGCGGGAACTGGGCGCTCTTGCCCGCCACCCCGCACAGCAGCAGCAGCAGGCCGGTGGTCAGCAGCACCGGGCCGTGGTCGGCGGCGAGCACCTCGCCGACGCGGAAGCTGCCCGCCGACACCCCCAGCACCGCGATGCCGAGCAGGAAGCCGACGTCGCCGGCCCGGGTCACCAGGAACGCCTTCACCGCCGAGCCGGGCGCCTCCGGCAGCCGCCGGTCGTGGCCGATCAGCAGGTACGAGCAGAGGCCCATGACCTCCCAGCCGACCAGCAGCAGGATCAGGTCGTCCGCGAACACCACGATCAGCATGGCGGCGGTGAACAGGCTGACCTGGGCGGCGTACGGGGCGTACCGGTCGTCGTCGTGCAGGTACGCCACCGAGTACACCTGCACGGCCAGCGCCACCACCGTCACGGCGAGGGCCACGTACGCGGCCGTCAGCGAGGGCCGCAGCGCGATGTCGACGGTCAGGCCGCCGAACTGGGCCCACCGCCACGCCAGCGCGCCCGGCCGGTCGCTCGGCAGCGCGTTCGGCAGCAGCGCCAGCGCCGCCGCCAGCGCCACGGCCGCGCCGCCGACGCCGAGCAGCGCCGCGGGCCGCCGGGCGCCCTGCGGCAGCAGCAGGCCGAGCAGGCCCGCCACCAGGGGTACGACGATCAGCAGCGGCGTCGAGACGTCGGGGCTCACCGGGCGCCCTCCGGCTCGGCGTCCAGGTCCAGGTCGTCCACGACCACGGTGTCCCGCAGCCGGTACAGCTGGAGGATCACCGCCAGGCCCACGCCCACCTCCGCCGCGGCGATCACCACCACGAACAGGGCGAACACCCCGCCGGTGTGGGTCAGCCCGGCGTCGCGGACCGCCGCGCGCACGGTGGTGTCCGCGGTGACCAGCACGATGTTGACGGCGTTCAGCATCAGCTCGACCGCCATCAGCACCAGCACCGCGTTGCGGCGGCGCAGCACCCCGTAGACGCCCAGGCCGAACAGCAGCGCGGCCACCACGAACGGCACGACCGGGCGGATCACCGGGCCCGCTCCTTCGCGTCCTTCGCGCCGATGTCCGGGCGGGACACCACGATCGCGCCGATCAGCGCGGCCAGCAGCAGCACGGACACCACCTCGAACGGCAGCACCCACGACCCGAAGATCCGGTCGCCCATCAGCCCGGCCGTGCCCGGCTCGGCCACCTCGACCGCCCGCCACCCGTACGCGGACACGAACAGCGCCGCCAGCCCCAGCCCCGACCCGGCGCCCACGAGCGCGGCGGGCCACGCGGCCCGGTCCAGGTCGTCGGCCGGGCCGATCGGCGCGCGGGTCAGCATCACCGCGAACAGCAGCAGGATCACCACCGCGCCCACGTAGATCAGCACCTGCACCCAGGCGACCAGCTCGGCGCCCAGCACGAGATACAGCCCGGCGATCGCGCCCAGGCACACCACCAGGTGCAGGCCCGCCCGGACCAGGTGCCGGGTGGTGACCACGAGCGCGCCCGCGCCCACCGCCACCGCCCCCAGCGCGAGCAGCAGCACGTCGGCTCCGCTCATGCGCCGCGCTCCGGCCCGGCGTCGGGGTCCCGGGGCTCCCGGGCCTCCGGGGACTCGGGCTTCGGGGCCTCGGGCTCGGCGCTCGCGGGCGGGGCCGCGGGCGGCTGCTCGGCGGGCGTCGCGCCGTGGGCGGCCTCGACGGGCGTGCCCGCGGCGGCAGCCGCCGGGCCGGTGGCGGGCGGGGTCGCGGCGGCGGGGCCGGCGGCGGCCGGCGGGGGCTGGGACGTCGGGGCCTGCGCCGGGTGGGGAGGGGCAGCGGCCGGCGGCGCCTCCGCGGCCTGGGCCCCGGCGGGCGTCGCCGGGCGAGCCGGGGACGTGGCGGGGCGGCGTACTCCTGCGCTCTTCGCGGGGGTGGCCGCCCCCGGGCCCGCCGCCTTCTTCGCGGCCGCGGTCTCCTCCTTGGCCGGCTCGCCCATCGGGTCGTGCGCGGGCGGCGGCGGGACGGTCTGCATCCACTCGCCGAGGCGGGGCTTCTCGTGCAGCAGGTCGCGCAGGTCCAGCTCGGAGTACTCGAACTCGGGCGTCCAGTAGAGGGCGTCGAACGGGCACACCTCGATGCAGATGCCGCAGTACATGCACAGCGAGAAGTCGATGGCGAACCGGTCGAGGACGTTGCGCTGGCGGGGGCGCGCCGCCCCCGGGACGACCACGTCCTCCTTGTGCGAGTCGATGTAGATGCACCAGTCGGGGCACTCGCGGGCGCACAGCATGCACGACGTGCAGTTCTGCTCCGACAGGGCGATGACGCCGCGGGACCGGGGCGGCAGGTCGGGTTCGACGTCGGGGTACTGCTGCGTGGTGGAGCGGCGGGTCATCGTCTTCAACGTGACCGCCAGCCCCTTGGCCAGCCCTTCTCCCGGAACGTTCACGCGGCATATCCTGCCCCGTCGCGCGTCCGCGCGCGAGGACACCCCCGGACCTGCTTGACGTTGACGTAGCGTCAGGGTTTCTGATGATGGGGTGCTCACCATCTCCGAGCTGGCCAACCTGGCCGGCGTCACGCCGCGCGCGATCCGGCACTACCACCGGGTCGGGGTGCTGCCCGAGCCGCCGCGGCGCGGCAACGGGTACCGCAGCTACGGGCCCGCGGACCTGATCCGGCTGACGCAGATCCGGCGGATGCAGGACGTCGGCCTGAGCCTCGCCGAGATCGGGCGGCTGGTCGGCGAGCCCGCGTCGGACACCCGGTCGGCGCTGCTGGCGCTCGACGAGGAGCTGGGCCGCCAGCAGGCCGAGCTGCTGCGGCGGCGGGAGGCCATCGCGGCCGTGCTGGCCGGGCCCGGCGACCTGGCGCTGCCCCACGAACTGGCCGTGCTGCTGGAACGGGCCGCCGCCATGGGCATCCCGGCCGAGGCGGTGGCCGTGGAGCGGGACGCGCTGGCGCTGCTGGTCGCGCTGTACCCGGAGCGGGTGCCCGGCCTCGTGGAGCTGTACGCGCAGGCGATGGGCGACGAGCGGATGGTCGAGCTGGGACTGCGGTTCACCGCGCTGGCCGACACGCCCCCCGACGACCCGGCCGTCGACGCCCTCGCCGCCGACCTGGCCGCGCACCTGCGGCACCGGGGCACCCCCGGCCCGGCCCAGGACTGGCGGGTGGACGTGATGGCCACGTTCTTCTCGGAGGCGCTGACGCCCGCGCAACAGCGCTGCGGCGAACTGATCGGGAAGGAGCTGGGATGAGGGTGCTGCGGCTGCTGTGGGTGGCGGTCCGGTTCGAGGCGGCGCTGTGGCGCTCGCTGTGGCTGTTCGTCACCGGGCGGCGCGACGGCCGGCGCGACGGCGTCACCACCGTCGGCTACCACAAGGCGGGGACCGGGCTGTTCGTCATGCTCGTCGTCGGCAGCGCCGTCGAGGTGCCCGCGCTGCACTTCATCATCCCGTGGCGGCCGGTGCAGCTCGCCCTGCTCGTGCTGGGCATCTGGGGCGTCACGTTCTCGCTCGGCCTGTGGGTGGCGTACGTGGTGCGGCCCTACCTGGTCTCGGCCGACGGGGTGCGGCTGCGGCACGGCACCTTCACCGACCTGCGGCTCTCGTGGGGGCAGATCGCCCACGTGCAGCCGCGCGACGTCCGCACCTGGGAACGCAACGGCTTCGGCACCGCCATCACCGTCGAGGGCGGCCGGCTCGCGTACGTGGTGCAGGCCGAGACGAACGTGGCGCTGATCCTCACCACGCCGATCACCGTGGACGGCAAGGAGGTCACCGAGGTGCACGTCGGCGCCGACGACCCCCAGGCCCTCGTCGCCGCGCTCGTGGCGGGGCACCGCGTCGCCCAGCTCACGTGAGCGGCGGCAACATCTCCACCCCGAGCTGCTGCAACACCTGGAACAGCTCGTTGACGCTCCACGCGTCCGCGATGCGCCCGTCGGCGTCGAAGCGCAGGAACGTCGCCCCCGAGAAGCTCACCGTGCGCCCGGTCGCCGGCACCGGCCCGAACGGGCCCGCCTGGGTGCCGGCCGCCCGCCACCGCACCGCCGCGCTGCCCTCGGCCGCCACGACCTCGATGATCTTGTAGCGCAGGTCGGGGAACGAGGCGCGGCGGTCCCGGTGGAACGCCAGCACCGCCTCCGGGCCCGCCCCCTGCAACCCCGGGCACCCCGGCGCCACCAGCTCGAGCACCGACCCCTCGGCGCCCGCGTTCCACACGTCCGCCACGAACCGGCGCGCCGCCCGCTCCTCAGAGCGCAACCCGCACCGCCACCGTCAGCACCAGCTGCCCGAGCGCCACCGGCACGAGCACCAGCCAGCACAACCGCTGCAACTGGTCCTCGCGCAGCCGCGGGTAACTGACCCGCAGCCAGATCACCACGAACGCCACCGCGAACACCTTCAGCAGCGTCCACAGCCAGCCCAGCTGCTCCTCGTACGGGCCGTGCCAGCCCCCCAGGAACAGCACCGTCGTCAGCGCCGCGATCACCACGATGCCCACGTACTCGGCGAGCAGGAAGAACGCGAACCGCAGCCCCGAATACTCCGTCATGTAGCCGAACACCAGCTCCGAGTCGGCGATCGGCATGTCGAACGGGGGCCGCCGGATCTCCGCCAGCCCCGCCAGGAAGAACACCACCATCGCCGGCGCCTGCCACAGCAGCCACCACGGCCGCCACGCCTCCACGATGCCGCTCAGGCTCAGCGTCCCCGCCGCCATCGCCACGCTCGCCGCGCTCAGCACCAGCGGCAGCTCGTACCCCAGCAGCTGCGCCGCCCCGCGCAGCCCGCCGAGCAGGCTGTACTTGTTCGCCGACGCCCACGCCGACATCAGCACCGCCACCACGCCCACGCCCAGCAGGGCGAGGACGAAGAACAACCCGATGTCGAGACCCTGCGCGACCAGGCCGCCGGGCCCGAGCGGGATGGCGAGCAGAACCAGCAGGTACGGCATGAGCGCCACAATCGGCGCGAGCTGGAACACCGGCTTGTCGGCGTCCCGCGGCGTCACGTCCTCTTTCTGCACGAACTTGACGCCGTCGGCGACGAGCTGCGCCCAGCCGTGGAACGCACCGGCGTACATGGGTCCGAGCCGGCCCTGCATGTGCGCCATGACCTTGTGCTCCGCCTGCCCGACCAGCAACGGCAGGGTGAGGAACGCGACGACGACGGCGACGACCCGGATCGCCAGATCGAGCCAGACGGGCATCTCAGACCTCCCCGTCGGGGCGCGGGGCGGCGGCCGGGTCGGTGTCCGCCGCCGACGGGTTGGAGGTGGGGCTGGGCTTCGGCTCGGCCGGGGGTTCGACCTTGTCCGGGGCGGCCGGGCCTGCGGTGGCCGGGCCTGCCGTGGCCGCGCCTGCCGCCGCCGGGCGGGGTGGGCGGGGCGGGCGGTCGGTCGGGGTCGGGCGGGGGCCGCGGGCCGGGCGGGACGGGGCGGCGGTCTCGGGGAGGGTGCCCGCCAGGGGGCCCCACTCGTTCGGGTCGGGCACGCCCGGCGGGCGGACCGCGGCCCGCTTCGGGGCGGTGCCCTCGGACTCGCCCGGTTCCTTCGCGCCCGGCCACGCCTTCACCACGCGCGACGCCAGGACGAACTCCTTGCGCAGCGGGTGCCCCTCGAAGCCGTCCGGCAGCAGCAGCGGCCGCAGCCCCGGGTGCCGGGCGAAGTCGATGCCGAACATCTCGTGCGTCTCGCGCTCGTGCCAGTCCGCGCCCGGGAACAATTCCACCACCGACTCCAGCGTCGGCTCGTCGCGCGGCACCCGGGTGCGCAGCAGCACGCCGTGCCGCCGCCGGGTCGACCACAGGTGGACGACGACGGAGAAGCCGTCGGCCAGCTCGTCGACGGCCGACAGCCAGTCGAAGAAGTCGCAGGACAGCACGCCGGCCTCGCGGGCGCCGGCGACCGCCCGGTACCACTTCGCCCGGGGCACGTCGACGGTCGCGCGGGCGTACCCACCGCCGCCCGACACCTCGGCGGTCACGTCGCCGCCGAGCAGGGCCACCATCCGCTCGCCGACCTCTTCGGGCGTCATGCGCACGATCCTAGGGGTCGCCCCGCGGGCCCGGCCCTACCCCGGGATGTCCCAGGCCGACGCCTGCAGCGTGATCGTCCCGTCCTGGGCGGTCGCCGACACCACGAGCAGCACCATTTTCCAGGTGGTGGCGGCGCTGCGGGCCGCGTCCAGGGAGGTGGTGAGGCAGTAGACCTGCCCCCGGCGGACCGGGTGCTCCGCGGTCGACAGCGGCCGGGTGCGGATCTGGTCGGCGCACTCGGTCGGGGTGACGGCCTCCGACTCGACCTCGCTGCCGCGCACCCCCTCGCTCATGGCGAGGGTCCCGGACCGGATGCCGCACGGGTCGTAGTACCGGATCTCGGCGGTGCCGGAGGGCACCTGGACGCGCGGCTCGTCGAGGTCGACGTAGACGGTGTCGCTGCACGCGGAGGGGATGCGCAGCGTCTCGGCCGTGTACTTGACGGCGTACCGGGTCTGGGCGTTCAGGGTGGGCTGGGCGTCGGGGTCGAGGGCGGGGTCGGTGGGCTCGGCCGGGAGGTCGGCGGGGGGTTCGGCCGGCGGGCCGGTCGGCGCCGGTGCGGCCTCGGTCGGGGCCGGCGGCGGGGCGGCGGTGGCGGCGGCCAGGGCGTCGAGGCGGGCGACCGCGTCGCCCGCGCGGTCGGCCGCGCGCCAGGACAGGACGGCGGAACCCGCGGCCAGCAGCAGCGCCAGCACGGCGAGAAGGCCAGTGACGCGCCCGCCACGCCGCCGCCCCGCGGACGACGCAGAAGCAGGCGGCGCGGGAGTGGGCGGCGGCGCGGAGCCGGGCGGCGGGTCGAAGGCCCGCGGCCCGGCGGAAGACGGCGGCCCGGAAACCGGCGGCGGCGCGGAGCCGGGCGGCGGGCCGAAGGCCCGCGGTCCGGCGGAAGACGGCGGCCCCGAGACCGGCGGCGGCCCCGAAACCGGCGGCCCGGAAGGCGGCGCCGGGACCGATGCGCGGCCCTCGTGGCTCGGGTCGCGGGGTGGGGGTGGGGTGGGGCCGAACGCGGTGGGGTGGGGTTGGTGCGGGTCGTGTGCGGTCACGGCGCATCCGGGTTTCTGTCGCTGGTGCGGCGGCGAGGGGCCCGGCACGGTAGCGGCCGGCGGGGGTCGCCGGGCTGTCGTGTTGCCGTCACGGGTGGTGCCGCCCGGCGCCCCTGATCCGGGGACACTATGGCGCTGCCCGATCCACGACCATTCCCCGCAGGGGGCACGGTGACCTCGACCCGTCCGTCCGCCGATCCTGATGCCGCCGCCGGCGCCCGCACCGGCCCGAGAAGGCTCGATCTCAGCACGCGTGCCACGGTCGTCGGCACGGTGGCCGGCGTGCTCAGCCTGGGGGTGGCCGTGGCCGCGTGGCAGTGGCCGCGGTCGCCCGGGCCGGAGCCGCAGGCGTCGGCGACGGCGCCGGAGCCCACGACCGGGCCGCAGCATGTTCCTCCCACCGGGGGACCCACGGGCGGGGGAACGCCGGCCCCGGTGGAGTACCTGGCCGGGACGGCGCCGGAGTCGGGGGCGGCGCACCTGGTGCCGTTGCCGCGGGCGGTGCGCGCCGACGCCGCCTACGCGCGGCGGGCGCTGGTGATCGGGTGCCCGTCGAACGAGACGGGCGACCAGGAGCGGTCGGTGACGTTCGCGCTGCGCGGCCGGTACGCCCGCTTCGACGCGCAGGTGCACCCGTACTACCCGCCGGGGGCCGACGCCCGGTCGGTGACGTTCGTGACCGTGTTCGCCGGCGTCCGCGACCGGGACGCGACCCTGACCACGGCGGAGGCAGGCGCGCAGAAGCGGGCCGCGCCCGGGTCGCCGCTGCCGGTCGCCGCGGACGTGGAGGGGGCCGAGACGGTGACGCTGCGCGTGCAGTGCGACGACCCCGGTGGGGTCGTCGCACTGACCGACGCGCGCGTCACGCCCGCGTAGGGCGCGGGTGGGTCAGAAGACCCGGGGGTACGTGGCGGGCCGCCAGCCGCTGCCGACCCGCAGCCCGTCCTTGCCGAACAGCGTGCCGTCGGCGGACGTGTCGCCCGTGGACGGGAACGCCAGCAGCACGCCGTCCGACTTGTGGGCGACGATGTCGGCCCGGCCGTCGGCGTTGACGTCGCCGACGAGCAGGCGCGGGTACGCCGCCGCCGTGAAGCCGGGCGCGTAGTTGGTGCCGGGCCCGGTGAACAGGCGCCCGCCGGCCGACAGGTCGCCCGTGGACGGCCAGGCGCGCATCGCGCCGTCCGCGAACACCGCGACGATGTCGGTGCGGCCCTCGCCGGTGAGGTCGCCGGTGAGGATGCGCGGGATGCGGGCGGTGGTCCAGCCGGAGCCGACGTCGACCTTGGCGGCGGGGAACAGGGTGCCGTCGGCCGACAGGTCGCCGGTGGAGCGCCACAGGTGCAGCTTGCCGTCCTTGGCCTGGCCGAGGACGTCGGCGCGGCCGTCGCCGTCGACGTCGCCGGTGGTGACGCGCGGGTACGCGTCCAGGGTCAGGCCCAGCTGCTTCACGGAACGCTCGGCGGCGAACATGCGGCCGTCGGCGCTCAGGTCGCCGGTGGAGCTCCACACCCGCAGGTTGCCGTCGGCGTAGTTGGCGCCGATGTCGGTGCGGCCGTCGCCGTCGAAGTCGCCGGTGAGGATGCGCACGACGGCCGCCGTCGTCCAGCCGGAGCCGACCTTGCGGCTCGGGCCGGGGAACAGCGCCGCGGTGGTGGAGAACGAGCCGCTGGACCGCCAGGCGATCAGGTCGCCGTTGGCCATGTTGCGCATGATGTCGGTCTTGCCGTCGCCGGTGAAGTCGCCGAGGACGATGCGCGGCACGTTGGTCTGCGTCCAGCCGCTGCCGACGAGGAACGGCTCGCCGGTGAACAGCGTGCCGGCCGGGGGCAGCGCGGTGGTGCCGCGCCAGCCGTGCAGCTGGCCCTCGACGTTCTGGTGGATGATGTCGGCGCCGCAGTCGCCGGTGAAGTCGGGCAGCGGCGCGCCCAGGCCGGCCGCGTCGACGACGCCGCCGACGGCGTTGCAGGTGCTGGTGGCGGTCGCGGCGATCCAGGCGGCGAGGTCGTCCACCCGGGTCTCGACGGTGGGGGCGTCGGTGCCGTCGACGCCGTGGCAGCCCTGCTGGCCGGACGAGTGGTGCAGCGCGACCAGCTCGGCGCCGGCGCCCGCGCCGCGGACGGCGGGCCCGCCGGCGTCGCCCATGCACACGAGCGTCGCGCCGGACTCGCCGGCGACCTCGACCGTGCCCGCGGCGACCACGCCGACGGCGGCGGTGGCGCCGTGCAGCCGGTCCGGCACCCAGGCGGTGGCGGTGCGGCCGAAGCCGAGCAGGCGCAGGCTCTCGCCGGCCTGCGGGGCCGCGGTGGCGACCGGCACGGGCGTGACGCCCCGGGCGCGGGCGGCCAGGCGGACGAGCACCACGTCGCGGTCCGGGTGCGGGACGACGCGGGTGGCGGCCAGCACGTGACCGGCGGCGGTGCTGCCGTCGGTGCGGCCGACGGTGACGGTGGTGGGCTGCGCCGGGGCGCCGGCCTGGACGCCCACGCCGAAGCACGCCTTGGCCGTGACGACCCACTGCGGCGCGACCAGGGCGCCGGAGCAGCCGCGGCCGGGCAGCTCGCCGACCACGATCCGCGCCGCGAACCGGTAGGCGTCGTTCGCGCCCTCGTCGGAGCCGACGACGGCACCCGCCGCGGTGGCCCCCAGCATCGTCGCCGCGACGGCGGCGGTCAGCCCGAGCGCGGTCGTCGTCCGCGCACGCCAGACTCGTCGTTTCATCTGCCCGCTCTTCTCCCCCGTGGACGAGCCGGAGGTCTCCGGCTCGACAGAACTCGATGGATGGTATCGACGGCGGCCGCGGCCCGCTGTCCCGTCGCCGGGCGGGTGCGGCAGGATTCGCCGCAACCTTCGGGGTCCCCGGCGCGTGTCGTCGGCATGGCCCTGACCACGGACTTGCACCCACCACCGGAGACGACGCGCGCCGTGCCGGATTTCGACGAGTTGTACGCGGCCCACTACGCCGATCTCACCGTGCAGTTGTTCGCGTACTTCGGGGATCGGCAGGAGGCGCAGGACGTCGTGCAGGAGGCGTTCTGCCGGGCGCTGGCCCGCTGGTCGTCGGTGTCGCGGTACGACGACCCGGTGGCGTGGGTGCGGCGGGTCGCCTGGAACCTGGCCGTGAGCCGGTGGCGGCGTGCCCGCACCGCGCTGGGTTTCCTGCGCCGGCAGCGGGTGGCGGAGCCGCAGGTGGACGGGCCGAGCCCGGAGCGGGTCGCGCTGGTGCGCGCGCTCGCCACGCTGCCGGGGGTGCAGCGCCGCGCGATGGTGCTGCACTACCTGGCCGATCTGACCGTCGCGGAGATCGCGCAGCGCGAGGGGGTGGCCGAGGGCACCGTGAAGTCCTGGCTGCACCGTGGCCGCGCCGCGCTCGCCGTCCAGCTCCGCCCGACCGGCACGGAGGTGTCCCGTGGCTGACCAGCTCACCGACGACCAGCTCGCCGACCTGTTCGCGGGCCTGCGGGCCGACACCGTGGCGGCGGTGCTGCCGCCGGGCGCCGACGCGGCCCGGCACACGGTGCGGCGCCGCCGGCAGGCGCGGGCCGCCGTGACGGGCGGCCTGGCGGTGGCGGCCGTGGCGGGGGTCGTGGGCGTCGCCGTCGCGGGGACGCCGGCCGCGCCGCCGGCGGAACCGACCGGGCCGCTGCCCACCGCCGACCGGTCCGCCCTGCGGGACCTGGCGGAGTCGGTGCTCCCGCCCGACGCCCGGTCGGCGGCGGCGTGGTCGTTCTCCCTCGGCGACGAGACGTCCAACACGGCCGGGGAGCTGCCGGCCGGCAGCTACCGGATGGTGGTGGCGTGCGCCGGCGACGGCGGCACCGACGTGCTGGTGCGGTGGACGCCGCGCGGCGAGGACAACCTGTTCGACCCGGAGCGGGCCGTGGTCGTGGCGACCGGCGAGACCGCGTGCGCGGCGGCGCCGTCGCCGGCCACCCTGCGGTTCGTCACCCCGCGCGACGGCGAGGTGATGGTGTCGGTGGAGGCGGTCGACGGCGCCGCGGGCCGGGCGGGCTTCGCGTACCGCATCGTGCCCGCCCGGTGACGGCTCAGCCCAGGCCGGGCAGGCGGCCGTTGCGGAACAGGTCGACGAACTCCTGGTGGTCGGCGCGGGCGCGGGCCCCGTACTCGTGGGCGAAGCCGACCAGGTGGTCGACGAACCCGGCCTCGTCCTTCTCGACCTCGGCGACGATGGCCTCCTCGGTGGAGAAGTCGACGAGGTCGTGGCTGGACTCGTCGTCGGCGACGGAGTGCATCCGGGCGACGGCGACGCCGAGGTCGTGGACGACGCCGGTCAGCTCGGCCGGCTCGTTCACGTCCGCCCAGTCGAGGTCGGCGGCGTACGGGGACACCTCGGCGACGAGCTGCCCGACGCCGTCGAGCTCGGTGAAGCCCAGCCACGGGTCGGCGTAGGCCTGCAGGGCGCGCTGCGACTCGGCGGTGCGGTGGCCCTGGTGGCGGAAGTAGGAGCGGACCCGGTCGTCGTCGATGTGCCGGGCCACGGACGGCACCTGCGCCTGCTTCATGTAGATGACGACGTCGTTCTCCAGCGCCTGGGTGTGGCCCTCCAGCAGCAGGTTGTACGAGGGCAGCCCGGCGGAGCCGATGCCGACGCCCTTGCGCAGCACGATGTCCTTGATGTGGGTCTCGACGGGGCGCACGGTGCCGGCCGCGGGCAGCGTGCCCAGGTACTGCTCGAACGCGGCGGTGACCGCGGCGCGCCCGTCGGCGTCGACCTCGAAGACGCCGTCGCCGAGGCTGAACCGGCGCTCGTAGTCGTCGACGGTGGTCTGGGTCGACAGCAGGTCGACGCGGGTGTTGAGCCGGGCCCGCTGGAGCACCTGGCGCAGCACCCCGTCGGCGGTGTCGAGGGTGATGGAGCCGATGGTGTCGTCGCCGTCGCGGGCGATGCCGCGCAGCTCGCCCAGGTACGCCCGGGTGAACGTGGTGACGAGCTCGCCGATGACGTCGTCGGACAGCGCCTTGGCGTACCCGATGAGGGCGACGCTGGCGGCGAAGCGCCGCAGGTCCCAGGTGAACGGGCCGACGTACGCCTCGTCGAAGTCGTTGACGTTGAAGACGAGCTGGCCGGAGGCGTTCATGTAGGTGCCGAAGTTCTCGGCGTGCAGGTCGCCGTGGATCCACACCCGGCCGGTCTGCGGGGTGAGGAACGAGTCGTCGGCGTACGCGCCGGTCATGTCGGCGTAGAACAGGGCGGCGCTGCCCCGGTAGAACGCGAACGGCGACGCGGCCATCTTGCGGAACTTGCGGCGGAACGAGGCCGGGTCGAGCGCCATCAGCTCGCCGAACTCGCGGGTCAGGACGTCGGCGATGAGGCCGGCGCGCTCGTTCGAGGTCATGGTCCGCAGGCTAGACCTCGGGGGCGAATCAGCGTGGCGGCTTCACGACTCCGGCGGTGAGGGAGGCGGCGTCGCGCGGGACGGCCGGCGGGGCGACGGGCGCGGCGAGCGGGTCGGGCCGGGACACGCCGCCGATGCCGGACTGCTCGGCGGCGATCTTCTCCTGCAGGCGCAGGATGCCGTGCAGCAGCGCCTCGGGCCGCGGCGGGCAGCCGGGCACGTACACGTCGACGGGGATGAGCTGGTCGACGCCCTTGGTGACCGAGTAGGAGTCCCAGTAGGGGCCGCCGCAGTTGGAGCAGGAGCCGAAGCTGATGACGTACTTGGGCTCGGGCATCTGGTCGTAGAGGCGCTTGATGGCGGGCGCCATCTTGTCGGTGACGGTGCCCGAGACCACCATGAGGTCGGCCTGGCGGGGGCCGTGCGCGAACGGGATGACGCCCATGCGCATGAAGTCGTGCCGGCTCATGCTGGTGGCGATGAACTCGATGGCGCAGCAGGCCAGGCCGAAGTTGAAGACCCAGAGCGAGTAGCGCCGGCCCCAGTTCAGCACGAACTTGATCGGCTCACCGAGCACTCCAGGCAGTCCCACGCCGTCGAGCTTAGTCCCAGGCCGGATGCTGCAGGAACGAGAGGAAGGCCGTCAGCAGCGCCTCGCGCAGCGCGGGCGTGGCCGCGTCGAGCAGGGTGTTGACGCCGGCCATGCCGTCGCCGGTGCCGACGCCGAGCGCCTCGGCCAGGGTGCGGATGAGCGCGGGCGTCACCTCGGCGGGCGTCAGCGCGGGCAGCGGCGGCAGCTGCACCGGGCCGCGCTCGCGGGTGGCGGCGACCGCGTCGGCCAGGGCGGGGCCGAAGTCGGCGGCGGTCGGGGCGACCGCGGCGGTGACGGTGAGGTGGATCGTCGCGGGCAGGTTGCCGTACGACAGCTGGGGCTGGGTGTGCCAGCCGCGGGCGGACAGCTCGTCGGCCAGCACGAACAGGTCGACGCCGTCGTCGGCGCCCAGGCACACCACGGTGGTCTCCGGCTCGGCGGCCAGGTGCACGCCGTCGGTCGCGTTCACCGCCCCGGCCAGGATGTGCACGGCCGACTGGGCGGCCTCGGCCAGGTGCAGGTAGCCGTCGTCGCCGATGTGCCGGACCGCCGCGTACGCCGCCGCGATGGGCCCGCCGGAGCGGGTGGACGACACACCCGCGTTGATCATGGTGTAGCCGGGCCAGCCCGCGTACGCGAAGTACTGCGGCAGCCGCAGCTCCTCGCTGCGGTGCAGCAGCACCGAGACGCCCTTCGGCGTGTACGCGTACTTGTGCAGGTCGACGGAGATGCTGGTGACGCCCGGCACGGACAGGTCGAAATCGGGCAGGTCGGCGCCGAGGCGGCGCAGGTACGGCAGCACCCAGCCGCCGAAGCAGGCGTCGACGTGGAACCGCACCCCGCGCTCGGCGGCCACGGCGGCGATCTCGGGAATCGGGTCGACGACGCCGTGCGCGTACGACGGCGCGGACGCCGCCACCAGCACGGTGTCGGGGCCGATCGCGGCGCCGATCGCCTCGGCGTCGGCGCGCAGGTTGACCACCGGCACGGTGTCCAGGGCCACGCCCAGGTAGTGGGCGGCCTTGGCGAACGCGGCGTGCGCGGTGGCGGGCACGACCAGCCGCGGCGCGGCGACGTCCGGCCGGGAGTCGCGGGCCGCCTTCACGGCGAGCAGCAGCGACTCGGTGCCGCCGCCGGTGACGTTGCCGACCGTGCCGGGGCCGCCGCCGAGCAGCGACGCCGCGTCGGCGACCAGCGCGTTCTCCAGCGCCAGCAGGGACGGGAACGCCGTCGGGTCGAGCCCGTTGACGTGCCCGGCGAGGCCGTGCGCGGCCTGCGTCAGCTCGTCGAGGCCGGGCAGGGCCGGGTCGTAGACGTACGCGAACAGGTGCCCCCCGTGGGTCGGCAGGTCCGCGTCGCGCAGGGCGCGGATCTCGGCGAGCACGTCGGCGGCGGCCAGGCCCTTCTGCGGCAGTCCCATGACTGCGACGTTAGCGGCTGCGCAGCAGCGCCGTGGCCGTCGCGACGAGAACCGCCGGGACGACGGTGAACCCGAGCAGGACGCCGAGGCGCGCGGCGTCGTCCTGGGCGGCGGCCGTCCCGCCGGTCGACGACGCGTAGCCGGACAGCTGGAGCACCAGGGCGTAGATGCCGGGGCCCAGCGCCAGCCCGAACGTCTCCCCCGCCGTCCACAGGCCGGTGAACACCCCGGCCTGGCGGCGGCCGGTGCGCTGCTCGTCGGCGGCGATGTGGTCCGGCAGCAGGGCCAGGGCGAAGACCTGCTGGCCCGCGTACCCGCAGCCGGTGACCGCGACCAGCGCGTAGATCGCGGCGCCCGGCAGCGCCGGGCTCGCGACGAGGGCGCACGCCCCGGCGGCGAACAGCAGCGAGGCCGCGACCAGCGCGCGGCGCTTGCCGAGGCGGGCCCCGGCCCGCGACCACAGCGGCATCACCAGCAGGGCGGGGCCGACGAAGCCGGCGAACAGGAACGTGGCGCCCGACGCCTGCCCGACCACGTGGTCGGCGAAGTACTGGACGCCGGCGAGCATCGTGGCGATGCCCGCCGACTGCACGACGAAGCACGCCAGCAGCGCCGTGAACCGCCGGTTCGCGCCGGCCACCGCGAGCTGCGCGCGCAGGCTGGGCTCCGCCTGCGTCGCGCGGCCGACCGGGGTGCCGCGGGTGCCCAGGTACGCCCACAGCGCGCCGGCCAGGATCAGCACGCCCACGAACAGGCCCATCCAGCGGTGCCCGGCCACCCCGCCGCCGCCGAGGTCGACGACGAGCGGGGCGAGCGCGCCCGACGCCAGGATCGCCACCGCCAGCACGGCCACCCGGTACGTCATGATCCGGGTGCGCTCGGCGTGGTCCTCGGTCAGCACGGCGGGCAGCGCCACGTACGGCACCTGGTAGAACGCGAACGCCGTCGCGGTGGCCAGGAACGCGACGGCCACGTACCACCCGGCCGGGACGGCGAACATGGCCGCGAACAGCACGGCGAGCGCCGCGCCGCCCCACAGCAGGTACGGGCGGCGGTCGCCGGAGCGGTCGCTGAGCCGGCCGGCGACCGGGTTGACCAGCACGTCCCACGCCTTCGGCAGCAGCACGAGCAGCCCGGCGACGCCGGCCGCGACGCCGAGCGTGTCGGTCAGGTACGGCAGGAGCAGCAGCCCGGGCACGGTGCCGAACGCGCCCGTGGCGAGCGACCCGCCCGCGTAGCCGAGCAGCACCCGGCGGGGCAGGCCGGCCTGCGCGGATGTCGCCGTCATGGTCGCGGATGGTAACGATCTCGGACCCCGCGTTCTACAGTGCGCGGCATGACAGTCCCCGCGGGCGTCGCCGCCAACCATCCCGCCACGGCCGGCATCGGCCTGGACGTCCTGCGGGCGGGCGGCTCGGCGGCCGACGCCGCGGTGGCCGCGGTGTTCGCCTGCGCGGCCGCGGAGAGCATCTACACGGGCCTCGGCGGGGCCGGTTTCGCCACCTACTACGACGCTGCCACGGCCCGCGTGACCTGCCTGGACTTCTTCTGCTCGGTGCCCGGCACGGACGGCGACGTCACCGCCGGGCCGATGGTGCCCGTCGAGGTGTTCTTCGGCGGCATGCCGCAGGTGTACGCGATCGGCGGCGCCAGCGTGGCGGTGCCCGGGGTGCCCGCGGGGTGCGGGGAGCTGCACCGCCGCTGGGGGCGGCTGCCGTGGCGCGACGTCGTCACCCCTGCGGTGGAACTCGCCCGCACGGGCGCCCGGCTGCCCGCCGCGCACGGGCGCACCCTGGCGTCGTGCGCGCCGGCCCTGGCGTACGGCGAGGGGGCGGCCGTGTACGAGCCGGCGGGGCGCCTGCTGCACGAGGGCGACCTGCTGTTCCACCCGGGCCTGGCGACGGCGCTGGCGGCGCTCGCCGACGAGGGCCCGGCGCTGTTTTACACCGGCGACCTGGCCAAGATCATGGTGGACGCGGTGCGCGCGGCGGGCGGCGCGCTGGGCATGCGCGACCTGGCCGGCTACGCGGTGACCGAGGTGCCGGTGCGCACGGCCGCGCTGGCCGGGCACCGGGTGCTGGCCCGGCAGGACATGAACCGGCTGGTCGACACGATCGGCGCGCTGCCCGGTCCGCTGCCCGCCGGGCCGCAGCGCGCCGTGGCGGTGGCGGCGGCCCTGCGCGACCACGGCGTGCAGCGCAAGGGCGACACCACGAACGTGTCGGTGGTCGACGCCGACGGCAACGCCTGCGTGGTCACCACCACGATGGGGCTGGGCGCCGGCGTGTGGCTGCCCGGCCTCGGCATCAACCTGAACTCGATGCTCGGCGAGGGCGAGCTGATCACCGCCGACCTGGCCCCGGGCGTGCGCATGCAGTCGAACATGTGCCCGCTGGTGGTGCTCGACGGCGGCGGCGCGCTGGCCCTGGCGGCCGGCTCGGCGGGCGCGTCGCGCATCCGCACCGCGCTGCTGCACACCCTGCTCGGCGTCCTGGCCGACGGCCTGGACATGGCGGCCGCGGTGGACCGGCCGCGCTTCCACGTCGTGGACGACAGCGTGCAGGCCGAGCCGGGCTGCGACCCGGACGACCTGGCGGCCCTGGCGGCGGCCGGGTGGCGGGTGCGCCCGTGGGAGGAGCTGAACCACTACTTCGGCGGGGTGACGGCGGTCGGCCGCGGCGGCGCGGCGGGCGACCCGCGCCGCGGCGGCGTGGGGCTGCTGGCCTAGCCGGGGAACCAGGCCGCGCTGCGCATGTTCACCCGGTCGCCGCGCAGCGGGGTGCCCTCCTTGCGGTGCAGGGCCGTGGCCAGGCCGACGTGCCGGCGCGGGAACGCCCCCGCGCTGGTGACGACACGGTGCCACGGCACGCTGCCACCGTGCTTGGCCATGATGGTGCCCACCAGGCGGGCGGAGTTGCGGCCGGACTTCTCGGCGAGCGCGTCGGCCACCGCGCCGTAGGACATGACCCGGCCCGGCGGGATGCGCTCGACCAGCGCGAGGACCGCCTCGACGTACTCCTCGGGTGTCACGCGGCCACGATATGGGATGCGCCGGAGATCGTCGCGGTGGCGGCGCGCAGAATGGGGCGGTGCGCGATGCGGTGAGCGCCGCGCGGCGTGTCGTGGTCAAGGTGGGGTCGTCCTCGCTGACCACCGCCGCGGGCGGCCTGGACCCTCAGCGCGTCGACGCGCTGGTCGACGCGCTGGCCGGGCTCGCCACCGCCGGGCGCGAGGTGGTGCTCGTGTCGTCCGGCGCGATCGCCGCCGGGCTCGCCCCGCTGGCGCTGCGCCGGCGCCCGCGCGACCTGGCCACCCAGCAGGCCGCCGCCTCCGTCGGCCAGGGCCTGCTGATCGGCCGGTACGCGGGCGGCTTCGCCCGGCACGGCCTGACCGTCGGGCAGGTGCTGCTGACCGCCGACGACGTCACCCGGCGGGGGCACTACCGCAACGCGTACCGGACCCTGCGCAAGCTGCTCGACCTGGGCGCGGTGCCGATCGTCAACGAGAACGACACCGTCGCCACCGAGGAGATCCGGTTCGGCGACAACGACCGGCTGGCCGCGCTGGTGGCCGGGCTGGTCGAGGCCGACCTGCTGGTGCTGCTGTCGGACGTCGAGGCGCTGTTCACCGGCGACCCGGCGCTGCCGGACTCGCGGCGCGTCGCCGAGGTCCGCGACGACGCCGACCTGGCCGGGGTGGCGATCGGCCGGGCCGGCCGGGCGGGCGTCGGCACCGGCGGCATGGTCACCAAGGTCGAGGCGGCGCGCATCGCCACCGGCTTCGGCATCCCGGTCGTGCTGACGGCGGCGCCGCTGGCCGGCCGGGCCCTGGCGGCCGAGGACGTCGGCACCTTCTTCCACCCGGGGCTCGACCGCCCCACCGCCCGGCTGTTCTGGCTGGCGCACGCCACCGCGCCGCGCGGCCGGCTGCACCTCGACCCGGGGGCGGTGCAGGCCGTGGTGGTGCGCCGCAAGTCGCTGCTGCCCGCGGGCATCACCGCGGTCGACGGGGTGTTCTCCGCAGGCGACGCCGTCGACCTGGTCGACGCCGGGTCGGGCGCGCCGGTGGCCCGCGGGCTGGTCAACTACGACGCGGTCGAGCTGCCGCCGCTGCTGGGCCGCACGACGGTGGACCTGGCGGCGACGCTCGGGCCGGGGTACGAACGAGAGGTCGTCCACCGCGACGACCTCGTGCTGCTGTAGAGGGGAAGCCGGACATGAGCGTCATCGAGCAGGCCGGGAAGGCCCGCGTCGCCGCGATCGAGCTGGGCGCCGCCACGCGCACGGTCAAGGACGCGGCGCTGCTGCTGATGGCCGACCGGCTCGTGGAGCGCGCCGGCGACATCGTGGCCGCCAACGAGGTCGACGTGCGCAACGGCCGCGCGAACGGCCTCACCGAGTCCGTGATCGACCGGCTGGCACTGACGCCCGAGCGGGTCGCCGCCATGGCCGACGGGCTGCGCCAGATGGCCGCCCTGCCCGACCCCGTCGGCGAGGTGGTGCGCGGTTCCACGCTCGCCAACGGCCTGGAGCTGCGCCAGATCCGGGTGCCGTTCGGCGTGGTCGGCATCATCTACGAGGGCCGCCCCAACGTCACCGCCGACGCCGCCGGCATCTGCCTCAAGAGCGGCAACGCGGCGCTGCTGCGCGGCTCGTCGTCGGCGCTCAGCTCGAACGCGGCGATCGTGTCGGTGCTGCGCAAGGCCGTCGCGGACGCGGGCCTGCCGGCCGACGCCGTCCAGCTGCTCGACGCCACCACCCGCGACTCCGTCAAGGAGCTGATGCGGGCGCGCGGCCTGGTCGACGTGCTCATCCCGCGCGGCGGCGCCTCGCTGATCCGGACGGTCGTCGAGGAGTCGACGGTGCCGGTCATCGAGACGGGCGTCGGCAACTGCCACGTGTACGTCGACGAGCACGCCGACCTCGACAAGGCGCTCGCCGTGGTCCTCAACTCCAAGACGCAGCGACTGTCCACGTGCAACACCGCCGAGTCGCTACTGGTGCACGCCGCGGTCGCGCCGGCGTTCCTGCCGCGGGTGCTGGAGGCGTTGCACGGCAAGGGCGTCACCGTGCACGGCGACGCGGCGTTCGCGGCGGCCTCGGCCGACGTGGTGGCCGCGACCGACGACGACTGGGGCACCGAGTACCTGTCCGCCGACATCTCCGCCCGCGTCGTCGACTCGCTCGACGACGCGCTGGACCACATCCGCGTGCACGGCTCCGGGCACACCGAGGCCATCGTCAGCGAGTCCGTGGCGGCCACCCGCCGCTTCGTGTCCAGGGTGGACGCCGCGGCCGTCATGGTGAACGCGTCGACCCGGTTCACCGACGGCGGCGAGTTCGGCTTCGGCGCTGAGATCGGCATCTCCACCCAGAAGCTGCACGCGCGCGGCCCGATGGGCCTGCCGGAGCTGACGTCCACGAAGTACGTGGTCACCGGCGACGGCCACGTCCGCCCCTAAGGACATCGACACACCTCAGCGCCCGCTCCTACGGTGAGATCATGTCGCCTCGCCGTGTCCTCACCGTCCTGATGCTCGTGGCCGGGTCGGTGGCCGTCGCCGCGCCCGCGGCCGCCGCCACCCCCGGCCTCACCGCCACCTACTCGAGCGCCGACCACGGCTCGTGGCGCAAGGCCACGTTCGTCGTCGCCAACCCCACCGGCGCGGCCGTCACCGGGTGGACGCTGGAGTTCGACGTCCCCGCCGGCCTGGAGGTCGGGCAGGGCCACAACGGCACGCTCACCCGCACCGGCGACCACGTCACCGTCACCAACGCCCACTACAACGGGGCCCTGGCGCCCGGCGCGACCACCGAGCCGCACTCGTTCTTCTTCGTCGCCGGCGGCGCCGACCTCGCGCCCCTCAACTGCCGCATCAACGGCAACCCGTGCGACGGCGGCCCCGGCCCCGGCCCCGACACCACCCCGCCGACCGCCCCGGCGAACCTGCGCGTCGTGGCCACCACCGACACCACGATCACCGTCGCCTGGGACGCCGCCACCGACGACACCGGCATCGCCCGCTACGAGCTGACCACCACCGGCGGCGGCCGGCTGCCCACCATCGGCTTCGTCCTCGGCACCAGCAGCACCGTGTCGTTCCTGCGGCCGTCCACGGCGTACCAGTTCACCGTGCGCGCCCGCGACACCGCCGGCAACGCCTCCGCCACCGTCGGGCCGCTCACCGTCACCACGGCGCCTTAGCGCTCAGCGGCAGGCGCGGATCGCGATCAACGTGGTGTGCACGTCGAACTGCGGGCCGTCGTCGCTGTCCCAGCCGCCGTCGGAGCGCTGCGTCTCCCCCAGCCGCTTGCGGGCCGCCCGCAGCAGCCAGTCGTCGCTGCCCACCGGCACCCGGCGCAGCGCCGCCGCCATCGACGCCACGTCGGCCGGGCTCATGCCGGGCAGCCGGTCGCCCAGCACCAGCTGCACCCGCGCCGACTCGTAGTACAACTGCTGGTCGAACAGCAGGCCCGCGGCGTGCCACCCGGCCGCCAGGAACGACGGCCAGCTGCCGTCCGGGCGCAACTGCGCGGCGACGTACTGGGCGGCCAGCCGCACCTGCGCGTCGTACCGCCCGGGATCGTCGGGGTCCGGCAGCTCGGGGCGCAGCTCGACCTCCGCGGCCACCAGCCGGAACCCGGCCACGGACGTCAGGTACAGCCGCGCCTCCGGGTCACCGGGCAACGCCCACGGCGGCGCCTGCGCGGCCAGCTGGGGGTCCTCCTCCCAGCTGCCGTCCTGCCGCTGCACCGACCCGAGCCACGTCAGCGCCCGCCGCCCGGCCGGGCCGTGCTCCGCGCCCAGGTCGTCCAGCTCGGCAAGCCGGAAACACGTGGCGTCGACCGACGGCACCGCGATGTCCCCCGACGCCGGCCAGCCGCCCGCGGGCAACTGCCCCTGCTCGATACGGTCGAGCACGTTCTGCGGCGGGGTCGCCCTGGTCCGCAGCCAGGACAGCCGCGCCCGCTCCACGAGATCACCGTGCGCGACGACGTATCCGATAGCGGCATCGATGTCCACCACGGACGTGACGCTACAGCTCACCGCGGCGTTTCGCTCCCTCGTCCCAGCGCACAGAAGGGCCGCCCCGTGGGGCGGCCCTTCTGTGCGGAACCTGCGTCAGTACGCCGGCAGGGACGGGTCGACCGACTTGATCCAGGACAGGACGCCGCCCTGCACGTGCACCGCGTCCTTGAAGCCGGCCGCCTTCAGCGCCGCCAGCGCCTCCGCCGAGCGCACGCCCGACTTGCAGTGCAGCACGATCTGGCGGTCTTGCGGGAACTGCGCCAGGGCCTCGCCGGACAGGATCTCGCCCTTGGGGATCAGCGTGGAGCCCGGGATGCGGACGATCTCGTACTCGGCGGGCTCGCGCACGTCGACGAGGAACACGTCCTTGCCGGAGTCCTGCCACTCCTTCAGCTCGGCGGCCGTGATGGTGGCGTCGATCGTCGCCTCCTGGGCCTCGACCGAGACCGCGCCGCAGAAGTCCTCGTAGTCCTCCATGAGGTCCGTCAGCGTGGCGTTCGGGCCGCAGAGCACGCAGTCCGGGTCCTTGCGAACCTTGATCTTGCGGTACTCCATCTCCAGGGCGTCGTAGACCATCAGCTTGCCGACGAGCGGCTCGCCGATGCCCGCCAGCAGCTTGATGGCCTCGTTGACCTGGATCGAGCCGATGGACGCGCAGAGCACGCCCAGCACGCCGCCCTCGGCGCAGCTCGGCACCATGCCGGGCGGCGGGGGCTCCGGGTAGAGGCAGCGGTAGCAGGGGCCGTGCTCGGCCCAGAACACCGACGCCTGGCCGTCGAAGCGGTAGATCGAACCCCACACGTACGGCTTGCCGAGCAGCACCGCCGCGTCGTTGACCATGTAGCGGGTGGCGAAGTTGTCGGTGCCGTCGACGATCAGGTCGTACTGGGAGAAGATCTCCTTGACGTTCTCGTTGTCCAGCGCCATGTTGTGGATGACCACGTTCACCAGCGGGTTGATCTCGCGGATGCTCGCGGCGGCCGACTCCGCCTTCGGGCGGCCGATGTCCGAGACGCCGTGGATGATCTGGCGCTGCAGGTTCGACTCGTCGACGGTGTCGAACTCGACGATGCCGAGCGTGCCGACGCCCGCGGCGGCCAGGTAGAGCAGCGCCGGCGAGCCGAGGCCCCCGGCGCCCACACAGAGCACCTTGGCGTTCTTGAGCCGCTTCTGCCCCTCCACCCCCACGTCGGGGATGATGAGGTGGCGCGAATAGCGGCGGATCTCGTCGACGGTCAGCTCGGCGGCGGGTTCGACGAGCGGGGGCAGCGACACGGTGGACTCCCCGGGTTCGGCTGGGTGCTTGTGCACCCGCCATTGTTGCTCGCCCGCCGCCGATGCGGGCATGACGTGCGCCACCGGCCCGGCATGCGGGATGGGGAATACCTAGCGGACGGGCGGGCCGGTGTACCGCTCGCCGCTCACGTACGGCCAGGCATTGGCCACGCAGCCCTTCAGCCCGTACGTCTGCTGCTGCATCACCGGCGCCGGCCGGGCCGCCGCCACGCACGCCTCGTGGCCGTGCCCGAGCTGGTGGCCGACCTCGTGGTTGAGGGCGTACGCCTGGTAGGTGGCCAGCGGCGCCCCGTACCCGGGGACGGCCTTGCGCCACCGGTCCAGGTTGATGACGACGTGGCCCGGCAGCCGGCACGACGTGTAGCCCTCGGTGTGCAGGCCGCCGGACGCGCACATCCGCTGCGACGTGGCCGCGCCCGCCAACCAGATCGTGAACTCGGCGGCGGCGGCCCGCGGCACCCGCTGGAACCGCACCTGCCGCGACGCGATCCAGCTGCGCGGGTCGCCCAGCACCCGGTCGACGGCGGCGGCGAACCCCGCGGCGTTCTGACCGCTGCCCTTCTCCACCGCGACGCGGAACCGCCGCACCGTCCCCGCCGCGCCCAGCACGGGACCGGCGCTGTCGACGTAGGCGAACCCGGCCCCGGCGGTCGCGGTGGTCGCGGCGGCGGTGGGCTTCGGCGGGGCCGCCGTGGTGGGGCCGACCTGCGGGCGCAGCACCTGGCCCGAGGGCGCGGGCGCGGCGGTCGGCGCGGTCGTCGGCTCGATCGTCGGGGTGAGGCGGGCGGTCGGTCGCGGGTCCGGGCCGGCGAAGCGGTCGACGCCGATCAGCACCGCCGACACGAGCAGGACCAGCAGCACCATGCTGCGGCGGCGGCGGTGCAGCATCCGCTGCCGGCTCGGCGACACCACCGGCCGCGCCGCGACGCCGGGCCGCTTCGGGCCGGTGACGTACGCCCGCTCGCCCGCGGCCACGCCGCCGCCGCGCCGCACGTCGGTGTCCCGGGCGACCCAGTCCTCGCGGCCGGCGCCCCGGCCGGGCGCCTTCGTCGCGGGCGGGCGGCCGATCGCCGTGGTGGGCCGCGGCCGGGCGCGGGTCTGGGCCGAGCCGCCGGTGAGCCGCGCGGGCCGTGTCGCGACGTCGGCGGCCGGGCGGGCCGGGCGGCCGCGCGGCGGGATCAGGTCGGTGTCGAAGTCGCCGGGCTCGTCCTCGGGCTCGTCGCCGGCCCGGCCGCGGCGGAACAGGGCGGCCCACCGGGACGGCGCCGGCCCGTCGTCGCGGTCGTCGCGCGCGCCGGTCCGCGGGCGGCGCGCTCCGGCGCCGGGCTCGTCGCCGGTGACCCGCGGGCCGCCGCCGAACAGCGCGCCCCAGCCGCGGCGGGGCTGCGTGTCGCCGGCGCCGAGGCCGAGGACCTCGGCCCAGCGGCGGCGCACCGGCTCGGTGACGTCGGTGCGGTCGGCGGCGTCGTCGTGGTCGTCGGCGCCGAGGGCGCCGGTCCGACGGGGGCCGCCGGACCGGGCGGCGGGGGTGCCGCCGGACGGGGCGCCCCGGGTGGTGGTCGAGGTGGTGCCCCGCGCCGGGACGACGGCGGGCCGTGCGGCCCCGGGGGCGACGGCGGGCTTCGCGGCGCCGGGGGTGACGGCGGGCTTCGCGGGGTCGCGCGGCGATCGCGCCGCGGGCTCCTGGGCCGAGGGGCGCGGGCGCTGCGAACCGTTTGCCGGGTTTGCCATGTCTTATCCAGAGTGACACGGTTCCGCCAGCCGCAACGGGCAAACTCGCCTACAGGCGCGGGCCCGTCCACGGGCGGCCGTCGCGGCGCGGCCAGGCGTACGGCGTGCAGCCCATCAGCTTCAGCGTCTGCTGCACCATCACCGGCGCCGGCCGGCCCCGGCGCGGACAGCCCTCGTGCCGGTGGCCGAGCTCGTGGCCGACCTCGTGGTTGAGCACGTACGCGCGGTACGTGCCGAGCGGGATCCTCGCCTCGGTGAAGCGCGGCGACGACAGCCGCCACCGGTCCAGGTTGATGATGACCCGGCCCGTGGCGCGGCAGGACGTGTACGGCCGCCCGCCCACCGTGATGTTCGTGCCGCCCGCCGCGCACATGCGGCCGGCCGTGGTGCGGGTGGCCAGGTAGACGGTGAAGTCGGCGCGCTCGCCGGGGCCCACCCGGCGCAGCCGCACGTCGCCGTTGCCGGCCCAGCTGCGCGGGTCGCCGAGGACCTCGTCGACGGTGGCGGCGAACGCGCCCGTGCCCTCGCCGCTGCCCCGCTCGACGGCGACCCGGAACGTGCGCAGCATGCCGGACCGGCCGAGCAGCGGGCCGCCACCGGGCGCGGTGCGGAAGCGCCCGGAGCCGGTGGCGGGCGGCTCACCGGGCAGCCGCAGCACCCTGGTGAGGTCGGGTCCCGGCGAAGCGGCGGACGGGGCGGACGGGGCGGCGGCGGGCACCGCGGACGGCGGCGGCGACGGGGCGGCGGCCACGAACGCGGGCGGCGGCGCCGGGTCGGGGCGGGCCATCGCCAGGGCCGTGCCCGCGACGCCGAGCAGGGCCACCGCCATGAGTGCCGCGGGCGACCGGCGGCTCTGCCCGGGGCGGGGGCGGGCGTCGGCGTTCACCCCTGGGAGCCTGCCATGTCACCAGGTCAGGGTGACCAGTCCAGTGACTTTTCGGACTCCTCGGCGCTCGGCGCAACCTTTCCGGCGACCTCGTCGAGGAACCCGGCCACCGCCCGGGCGACCACCCGCGGCACCTCCATCTGCGCGACGTGGCCGACGCCGCGGATCATCAGGAACCGGCTGTCCGGGATGGCGCGCGCCACCTGCGCCGGCACCCGGGTGTCGACGAGGCGGTCGGCGCTGCCGCCGATGACGAGGGTGGGCACGGTGATCCGCCGGGCCAGGCGCCACTGGGAGCCGGACCCCGGCAGGTACGCCCGCACGAAGCTGCCGACCAGGCCGCGCAGCGATCCCAGGTACGCGGCCGGGTAGTGCGGCACGGTGAACCGCAGCCGCACCTCCTCGATGGCCTCCTCGCGGCGCCGGTCGATGATGCGGGTCGGGTCGCCGAAGCACGCCTCCAGCGCGTCCTGCGCCATCCGCTCGGGGGTGAGCTTGGAGAAGTACCAGGCCGCGACCCGGTCGGCGCGCGGCACGGCGAGCACCGGCAGGACCCGGCCCTGGGCGGTGCGGCGCACGTCCAGGAACGGCATCGCGGGCGAGATGAGGGTGAGGGTGCGCACCAGGTCGGGCCGCAGGGCGGCGACGCGCACGGAGATGGCCCCGCCCAGTGAGTTGCCGATCAGGTGGACCGGCCCGCGGTCCTCGTGCTCCAGGAACGCGACGAGCCGGTCCGCGAACGCCGGGATCGTGTACTTGCGGCTGGCGTCGCTGTAGCCGAACCCGGGCAGGTCGACCGCCTGGCCGTCGAGGCGGCCGGCGAGCAGCCCGGCCAGGTCCGTCCAGTTCTGCGAGGTGCCGCCGAGGCCGTGCACGTAGACGGCCGGCTCGCAGCCGTCGCAGGTGGCGGCGGTGTCGCGGACGTGCAGCATCGCGCCGCCGAGCATGATGCGCCGCGCCGGCCACGGCGGCGGGGCCGGGTGGTCGGGCAGCGAGTCGTCGGGGGCGAGGACGGCGCGTCTCATCCCACCAGTGTGCCCGGACGGCACGGGTCGCTCAGGACAGCAGCGCTTCGAGGCGCCGGTTCACGGCGGCGAGGGTGGCGCGCACCATGGCGTGCCGGTGGTCGCTGACCACGACGGCCGACCCGGCGAGCTGTTCGACCCAGCCGCCGCACGACAGCAGCAGCACCACGACGGCGACCTCGGTGGTGCCGAAGGGCACGGCGGTGGCGTGCTCGACGAAGCACCGGACGGGCCCGTCGGCGTGCTCGGACAGCGTCAGCAGCTCGTCGACCGCGCTGGCGGTGGCCATGGCGCACAACCGCAGCAGGTAGCCGTCGACGGCGGGGCCGGTCGCCGTGCCGGCGGCCACCCGGTCGCCGACGACGAGCCGCACCTCGACGGTCGCCTCGATGCCGAACGTGTTGACCTGCACGTTCTCGATCACCACGCGCGGGCCGGGCCGGTCGGCCGGGTACATGGGCCGGGCCACCTCGGGCCCGACCGCCTCCAGCCCCGCCTCGTACGCGGCGAGCGTGTCGGGCCGCCGCGGGGCGGGCGCCTCGGGGGCGGAGGGTGCGGGCGGCGGCGCGGACGGCGCGGCGGCGCGGCCCGCGGGCAGCAGGCGCCGGCGGCTCTCCGTCCCGAACCGGTCGTCAGCGCTCGCGTCACCGGCGGTGGCACCGTCCGGTTCGGACCGGCGCGCCGGGGCCGGCAGGTCGGTGCCGAGGTGCGGGCCGAGGCCGGAGCCGTCGGCGGCCCGGCCGGGCTCCGCGGGCCCGTCCTGCTGGGGCAGCTCGGCGGTGGGCGCGGCCGCCTCGGCGGGCGAGGCAGCGGGCGAGACGGGCGACAACGCGGGCGAGACGGGCGACGGCGCGGGCGAGGCGGGCCGGTCGTCCGGTTCCGGGCTGCGCCGCTGGCCGATCCGGGTCGACGACCGCTCGCCGGCCGGGTACGCGGGCCGCTCGCCGGTGGCCGCCCCCGGGCCGGGCACGGACCCGGACGAGGAGCCGGGGCCGGCGCCGTACAGCGGGGACGCCGACGACGGGGACGGGTCGGCGCCGTAGGACGCCGACGGGCGCTCGCCGTAGACCGGGCGGTCGTAGGACTCGCCGGTGCCCCACGAGGGGCGTTCGCCGTAGGGCGGGCCGTAGGTGGACGGCGGGCCGGACACCGGCGGCGGTTCCGCGCGGGCGCCGGGCGGGACCTGCGCGGACCCGGCGGCGGTGGGCGCGGGCGGCGCGGAGACGACCGGCGGCGCGGAGACGGGCGGCGTGACGACCTCGCCGGAGCGGGACGCGTGCTCGCCGGTCGGGTACCGGTCGGGGGCGCGGCTGCCGAGCGGAGTGCGCCCGGAGCCGGTGGGCTGGCTGGGCACGAACGCGCCGGAGCCGAAGCCCTCGGCGGACGGCGTCGGCTCGCCCTGCATGGCGGCGGCCAGGCCCATGCGCTCCTGCAACAGGCGGGCGACGATGCGGCTCACCTCGGCCGGGTCGGCGCCGTCGGCGAGGTCGAGGCGCAGGCTGTGGGCGCCCTCGGGGGTGGTGCGCAGGGCGGCGTCGCGGACGCCGTCGACCTCGCGCACGGCGGCGAGGATGGCGTTGACGTCGAATCCGTCGGGGCGTTCCTGCGGGGCCACCAGGTCCTCGCGGCGCAGGTGGGTGGCGATGCGGGCCAGCTCGGGGGTCTCGGCTGAGGGCTCCACGGCTGGCGGCTCCGGCACGATGGGGACGTCCGGCTTGGCCGGGACGCGCTGGGGAAGCACCTCCGGCACGGTCTCCTGATCGGGCTCACCGGCCGGGCGGGGGACGGACCCGCTGACGGAGCGGTCACCGTACGCGGCCGGGGAGGCGTACCCGGCCGAGGGGTCGGGGTCCCAGGTGCCCGGCTGCGCCGGGCCGGAAACCTGCCGGTCGGCGGCGCCCCAGTCGAGGTCGCCCTCGTACGGGTACGGCGGCGCGCTGGCGGACACGACGGGTTCGAGCCGGGGCTCGGGCGCGAGGTGGGCGAGCAGGTCGGCGTAGCGGGACCGGGCATCGTCGGGCCAGTCGGCGGCGGCGTCGGCCGGCGCGGGCGTCGGGGCGGGCGGCTGCTCGACGGGCGGGCGGCGCCACGCGGGCACCCCGGAGACGGGGTCGAGGGCGGTGCCGGCGTTGGACCACGGCCCGTCGGCGCCGCCCCACCCGTTGACCGCCTGCTCGGGCGCGGCCCAGCCGCCGCCGGGCTGCTCGGGCGCGGCCCAGCCGTTGACGGGCCGGTCGGGCGCGGGCGGCGGCGCGGGCGGGCCCCAGCCGTTCAGCGGGCGGTCGGCCGCGGCCGCGGCGGCGCGCTCCGGGAAGGGCGGGTAGGCGGGCGCCGCGCCGGGTACACCCCGCGAGTGCTCGCCGAAGCCGCGGGCCCGGTCGCTCCGGCTGAGGGCACGGTCCAGCGGCTCGGCGCCGTCCGCCCGTCCCGCGTCACCGGATTGCCCTGATTCGTCCACCGCGCGCTCCTCCGTCGCCCCGCCTGAGGCTACCGTGTTGACCTGATGGCGATAAGTTGCAGCGTCGGGCCATTTCCGGGCCCGGTGGCGTCGGACCTGATCCAGCGTCCGTGCCCGTCTGGAGGTTCCTGACATGACCGCCGCGTCCGGCGAGGCCCCCGCGACGGGGCGCCCCGTGCGCCTGCCCCGCTCCGCCCGCCGCAAGCAGCTGCTCGCCGCCGCGCAGGAGGTGTTCGTCGCCCAGGGCTACCACGCCGCCGCGATGGACGACATCGCCGAGCGGGCGGGCGTCTCGAAGCCCGTCCTGTACCAGCACTTCCCCGGCAAGCTGGAGCTGTACCTGGCGCTGCTGGACACCCACGCCGAGGCGATCGTCGAGTCGGTGCGCGCCGCGATGAACGGCACCAGCGACAACAAGGACCGGGTCCTGGGCGCCGTGCGGGCGTACTTCGACTTCGTCGACCACGAGAGCGAGGCGTTCCGGCTCGTGTTTGAGTCGGACCTGCGCAACGACCCGGCGGTGCGCGAGCGGGTGGCGAAGGTGGAGCAGGGCTGCATCGACGCGATCACGCACACGATCATCTCGGACACCGGCGTCAGCCGTGACCGGGCGGAGCTGCTGGCCAGCGCCCTGGTGGGGGCGGCCGAGGTGACCGCCCAGTTCTGGCTGCACGGCGGCCGCCAGGTGCCCAAGTCCGAGGCCGTGGCGCTGATCGCCGCGCTCAACTGGCGGGGCATCGCGAGCTTCCCGTTGCAGGGCGAGCCGGCCGGCCGGGCGCACGGCGACGGCTGAGCCCCGCGCCGCGCCCGGGTGTTCGGAGTCGATCACCGGCACGGATCGGATAGCGTTGCCCCCGGAAGACGTTTCCAGCAGTTTTCGCCCCACAAGGAGGGACCGGCGTGGAGGTCAAGATCGGCGTGCAGTACGCCTCGCGCGAACTCGTGCTGGAGAGCGCGCAGTCGCCTGCCGAGGTGGAGAACCTCGTCACCGAGGCGCTCGCCGCCGACAACAACGTGCTGTCCCTGCAGGACGAGAAGGGCCGCCGGGTCATCGTCCCGGTCGCCAAGATCGCCTACGTGGAGATCGCCGAGTCGTCGAACCGGCCGTTCGGCTTCACCACGCGCTGACCAGCGCACGACACCCGACGGGACGGCCACCGGCCGTCCCGTCGTCGTCACCGGGTGTGCCCGGTGGAGGCCGCGCGCGCCCGCGCCGGCCGTCACGACCGATGACCCAGGTCACATCTGGGTCTCCTCGTGCCCCCGTGCCGGTCGGCACGGCGTAACCGGCGTTGACTTCGGGTAAAGTTGACGGCGTTGCCGCTGGCACCGGCGCACGGCACCCGCTGCCGACCCCGGTGCGCGCGACCGCGCGTGCGGCCCGCGAGCCTTTTCTGCTCGCGTGTGGCCCGCGCCCCGACCGACAGACCGCGCCCTCGACGTGACCAGGGCGCACCACGAGAGGGCACCCGTACAACTCCATGACTGACATCGAAGAGACACCCGAAGTCGAGGCCGTCGGCGTCATCGCCATCACGCCCGACCAGGTCCCCGAGACCCTGACCCGCGCCCCCGTGCGCGCCGACAGCCCCACCTTCGCCGAGCTCGGCGTCCGCGCCGAGACCGTCGAGGCGCTGGCGGCCGCCGGCATCACCCGCGCCTTCGCCATCCAGGAGTACGCGCTCCCGATCGGCCTGCGCGGCACCGACCTCATCGGCCAGGCCCCCACGGGCACCGGCAAGACGCTCGGCTTCGGCCTGCCGCTGCTGGAGCGCGTGCTGGCCCCCAGCGAGGGCGCCGACGGCCTGCCGCAGGCCCTGATCGTCGTCCCGACCCGCGAGCTGGGCCTGCAGGTGGCCCGCGACCTGGCGGCGGCCGGCAGCACCCGCGGCGTGCGCGTCCTGCCGATCTACGGCGGCGTCGCCTACGAGCCGCAGGTCGACGCCCTGAAGAAGGGCATCGAGATCCTCGTCGGCACGCCGGGCCGCCTGCTCGACCTGTCGAAGCAGAAGCAGCTCAAGCTCAGCTCGGTGAAGGCGCTCGTGCTCGACGAGGCCGACCGCATGCTCGACCTGGGCTTCCTCGAGGACGTCGAGAAGATCCTCGCGATGCTCCCCGCGGATCGCCAGACGATGCTGTTCTCCGCGACGATGCCCGACCCGATCGTCGCGCTGTCCCGCCGCTTCCTGCGCCACCCGGTCACGATCCACGCCGGCCACACGGCCGAGACGGGCCCGTCGCCGCTGACCAAGCAGGTCGTCTACCGCACCCACCCGCTCAACAAGATCGAGATGGTGGCGCGGATCCTCCAGGCCAAGGAGCGCGGCCTGACGATGATCTTCACCCGCACCAAGCGCGCCGCCGACCGCGTCGCCGAGGACCTGGACTTCCGCGGCTTCGCTGTCGCGGCCGTCCACGGCGACCTGGGCCAGGGCGCCCGCGAGCGGGCGCTGCGCGCGTTCCGCAGCGGCAAGATCGACGTGCTGGTGGCCACCGACGTCGCGGCCCGCGGCCTCGACGTCAGCGGCGTCACGCACGTCATCAACTACGACTGCCCCGAGGACCCGGACACCTACACCCACCGCATCGGCCGCACCGGCCGGGCGGGCGCCACGGGCGTCGCGGTGACGTTCGTGGACTGGGAGGACATGCCCCGCTGGGTCCTCATCGACAAGTCGATGGGCCTGGAGATGCCGCAGCCGCCGGAGACGTACCACACGTCGCCGGCCCTCTACGCGGACCTGGACATCCCGTCGGACGTCTCGGGCACGCTGCCGACGGCCGTCCGGACCCGGGCGGGCCTGTCGGCGGAGATCGAGGAGGACCTCGGCGGCACCCGCCGGGGCCGCGGAGACCGAGGCGACCGCGGGGACCGCGGCGACCGCGACGGCGGCCGCCCGGCGCGGGGCCGCAACTCCCGCTCCGGCCCGGCGCGCGCCGAGGCGCCCGCCGAGGCCGCGGGCGACACCGCCGCGGACCTCGCCGACCGCCCGAAGCGCCAGCGCCGCCGCCGCAAGGTCGACACCCCGGAGGGTACGGCCGCCGAGGCCGGCACGAGCACGGACGCGTCCCCCGCTGACGCGGCTGCCGCAGGGCCGGCCGAGGCGTCCGAGGGCTCGTCCCGTCCCCGCCGCCGGCGGCGCGGCGGCCGCGGTGGCCGCGGCACGTCCGGCGCCGAGTCCCCGGCGGAGTCGGCGGGCAGCGACGCCTGATCCACCCCGCACCGGACACACAGGAGGGCGCCCCCCGAGCGGGGGGCGCCCTTCGTGCTGGAGGGGTCAGACGCGGGTCCAGAGGGCCGGGACGTTCGGCGGCTCCCAGCCGATCTGCGCCCGGTGCGACTGCCGGCAGCGGAAGGTGGCGCCGCCGAAGGTGGCGGTGCTGCCCGCCAGGAAGATGCGGCCCGGCGCCCATGCCGTGCCGGCGGCCGGGGGCTGGGTGGGCTGCGCCGGCGGCCGGGTGGTCGGCGGCGGGTTGACCGGCGGGGTGGCGCCTGCCGTGGCGAGGCTCAGGCCGAACACCTGCAGCGGCTCGTTCACCGGCTGGAAGAACGTGGTGCCGCCGGTGCGGCAGTTGCCGGAGCCGCCGGAGGTGAGGCCCTGCGCCTGGGTGCCGGCGAGCAGGGAGCCGCCGGAGTCGCCGGGTTCGGCGCAGACGGTGGTGCGGATGAGGCCGGACACGGTGCCCTGCGGGTACCGGACGCTGGCGTTGAACGCCTGGATGACGCCGCAGTGCCAGCCCGTGGTGGAGCCGGAGCGGCAGACGGTGGTGCCGACCGCCGCCTGGGTCGAGCCGGTGACGGTGACGCGACTGTTGTTCTGGCCGATGACCTGCGGCAGCAGCCGGTTGCCGGCGTCGACGCGGACGAAGGCGTAGTCGTTGCCGGGGAAGCTGGAGCCGGCGAAGACGCCGCTCGGGCCGGTGGTGCGGGCGCCCTGGGCGCCGCAGTGGCCGGCGGTGACGAAGCCGCCGCCGACGGAGAAGCCGACGGAGCACCGCGAGCCGCCGATGCGGTACGGGGCGCCGCCGACGACGTCGATGAGCGGGCGCGGCGCCTCGGCGGTGGTCTCGACGCGCACGGCGGTGGTGTCGTACTTCTTGGCCTTGAGCCAGGCGCGCACCGCGTCGGCGGAGCCGGTCGTGGCCTGCACGACGATGCCGTTGCCGGCGACGTCGGTGTTCCAGGCGACCACGCCGGCGGGGCGGCGGGCGCCGTCGAGGCGCTTGACGAGGGCGTTGAGGTCGGCCTCGGACCGCTTGACGACCCGCACCCGGGCGCCCTGGGCGCGGGCGGAGGCGCCGGCGGCGGCGCTGGTCACGTTGACGACGAGGCTGCCGTCGGACTCGACGAACGTCCCGGCGTAGCCCTTGACCCGGGTGGCCTGGTAGAGCGCCTGCACGTCGCCGGCCTTGCGGTCGGTGGCCAGGCGGGCCTTGGCCTGCGCCGGGGTGAGCCGCAGGTCGCGCTGGAGGGCGGCGAAGTGCTCGGCGCTGATGCCGGCGGGCGGGGCCTCCGCGGCGGGGGCGGGGGGCGGCGCGGCAGCGGGGGTCGTGGCGGCGGTCGCGGTGTGGGTGAGCGCGATCGCGGCCACGAGGCCGACGGTGCTGAGCGTCGCCGCCGTGATGACGGTCCGACGGGCCATTCGTACTCCTCGTGGGGGGGCGGAGGTAGATCAACCGCCCGGGGACGTTAGGCGCTGCGAACCCCCCGGTACCGGTTGGTAAGGAAAAATTAAGGCTTTCCTCAGGGCGGTTCGGCCGAATCGCATTTTCGAGCGTCGTTCGTCAATGAGAGCGCTCCCCCGAAAGAGGCGGGAAATCGGTCTTCCGGGTTCAGTTAACTTTGTTTAGTGTGAACCTCGACGGTGTTAACGGGTCCGTTATCCCGGAGCGCCGCCGTTTGACGCCCCCCAGGTGAGGAATGCACACATGAATCGGAAGCTGCTGTTCCCGGCGGTCGCCGCCGGCGCCGTTGTCGCGTCCACGTTCGTGGCGACGCCCGCGTCCGCCCACGGCTACGTCTCCAATCCGCCCAGCCGGCAGGCGCAGTGCGCCCAGGGCATCGTGTCGGGCTGTGGACCGGTCCAGTACGAGCCGCAGAGCGTCGAGGCGCCCAAGGGCTCGATGCAGTGCAGCGGCGGCAACGCCCAGTTCGCCCAGCTCAACGACAACAACAAGGGCTGGCGGGTCACCTCCGTCGGGTCCAGCGCCACGTTCAACTGGGTGCTCACCGCCCGGCACTCCACCAGCACGTGGGAGTACTTCATCGGCGGCAGCCGCATCGCCGTGTTCGACGACGGCGGCCGCCAGCCCGGCGCCACCGTGTCGCACAACGTCAACTTCGGCGGCCGCACCGGCCGGCAGACCGTGCTCGCCCGGTGGAACGTCGCCGACACCCCGATGGCCTTCTACGCCTGCATCGACCTGCAGATCGGCGGCGGCGGCAACCCGCCGGTGACGAACCCGCCGACCACCCCGCCGACCACCCGGCCGCCGACGACCCCGCCGACCCAGCCGACGACGCCGCCGGCCCAGGGCGGCACGTGGGCCGCGGGCACCGCGTACGCGGTCGGCAGCACCGTCACCTACGGCGGCGCCACCTACCGGTGCCGCCTCGCCCACACGGCCCTGACCGGCTGGGAGCCGCCGAACGTGCCGGCCCTCTGGCAGCGCGCCTGACCCCCTAGGAACGTCCGGCCGGTGCCGCGTCCCCCCAGGGCACCGGCCGGACCCCGCGCCGTCGTACGGCTCGACCCGCTTCGGTACGTTCGTGGGCCGGATCCGGGCGACGACACCAGAGGCGGGGATGACGGACCACGTGGGCGGGCGCGTCGCCGACCTGCTGCCGGCCGACCCGCCGGCCGTCGGGCCGTACACGCTGGCCGGCCGGCTCGGGCAGGGCGGCATGGGCACCGTCTACCTGGGACACGACGAGTCCGGCCGGCGCGTCGCCGTCAAGGTGGTGCGCGGCGACCTGGCCGCCGAGCCCGAGTTCCGGCAGCGGTTCCGGTCGGAGGTGCTGCGCGCCCGGCAGGTGCCGCCCTTCTGCACCGCCGAGGTGCTCGACTCCGACGCCGAGAGCGACACCCCGTACCTGGTCGTCGAGTACGTGGACGGGCCGACGCTGGCCGACGCCGTCGAGGCCGACGGGCCGCTGCGCGCCGGCAACCTGCACGCCCTGGCGATCGGGGTGGCCACGGCGCTGGTCGCCATCCACGGCGCGGGCGTGCTGCACCGCGACCTGAAGCCGCGCAACGTGCTGCTCGCGCCGGGCAGCCCCAAGGTCATCGACTTCGGCATCGCGCGGGCCGTCGACGCGGTGAGCCGGCTGACGAAGCCGCACCAGGTGCTCGGCACCGTCCCCTACATGGCGCCCGAGCGCTTCGACCCGCAGCTGACGGTGGACCGGCCCGCGGACGTGTTCGCGTGGGGCGCCGTCATCGCGTTCGCGGGCACCGGGCGCGAGGCGTTCCGGGGCGACTCGCTGGCGTCCACCGCGGGCATGATCCTCACCGAGGAGCCGGACCTCGACGGCCTGGCCGAGCCGCTGCGCGGCCTGGTGCGCGCCGCGCTGGCGAAGGACCCCCGGGATCGGCCGACCGCGCGCGGGCTGCTGGAGCGGCTGCTCGCCCTCGACGGCCCGGGCAACGACACCACCGCCGTGCTGGACCCGCAGCTGCGCGCCGCCGTCGCGGCCGTCGCCGCCGCGGAGCGCCCGCGCGGCCGGCGCGCGCTGGCGGTGGCCGGCACCGGCGTCGGCATCGGCCTGGCGGTCGGGGCGCTGGCGCTGGCGGCGGCCCTGGCGGGCCTGTTCTGGCCGGACGGCCCCGACCGCATCGTGGCGACGCCGCCGTCGGCCGCGCCCAGCAGCGCGCCCGCCGGACCCACGGCCGACGCGCTCGCCGGCGAGTGGATCGGCGAGCTGCGGCAGAGCTTCGGCGGCGGCGAGCCGGTGCGCCTGACCCTGCCGGCGGCCGGCCGGCGTGGCACGGTCGCGTATCCGCGGCTGGGCTGCGCGGGCGAGGTCGTGGTGGCGGAGCGCTCCCGCGACCGGGTGGTGCTGACCGAGCGGATCACGTCGGGCCGGTGCACGCCGCACGGCCGGATCGTGCTGTGGCCGACGGGACCGTCCACGATGCTGCTCGACTACGAGGCCGGCAACGGCGCCTACACGGCGAGCGCCGCCCTCACCCGGGGGTGAGGACGGCGGCCGCGGCCGGGCTCAGCAGCTCAGGTTGCCGCCGGGCTCGACGCCGAGGATCTGGGTGAAGCGCTGGTACGCGTCGATCCGGCTCTGCACCTGGGCGGGGTTGCCGCCGTTGCACTCCAGCGAGCCGTTGATGCTGCGGATCGTCTCGCCGAAGCCGCGCCCGTTGACGATGGCGTCGTGCGGGGTCGACGAGCCGGGACCGGTCTGGGTCATCCAGTACCAGACACCCGTCTGGTAGGCGACCGACGCGTCGTTCTTGACCAGGTCGGGGTTGTTCAGCAGGTCCAGGCCGAGCGCGTCGCCGGCCGCCTTGTAGTTGAAGTTCCAGCTGAGCTGGATGGGCCCGCGGCCGTGGTAGGCGGCCTGGCCGGCCGGGCAGCCGTACGGCTGGGCGGCGTCGCAGTACAGCGGCCAGTTGGCCTGGTTGAGCTCCTCGACGTGCACGAGGCCGCCGGACTCGTGGTTGATGTTGGCGAGGAACGCGGCCGCCTCCTGCTTGCGGACCGTCTCGTCGCCGGAGCCGGTGAAGGCGGCGTACTTGCCGGCGGCATCGACCAGCCCGGCGTAGGAGTAGAACGCGATCCGGTTCGGGAACATCTGGTTGAACTGCGCCTCGCTCACCGGGAAGGCGGCCGCGGAGGCGGTGCCCGGCACGAGCGCGGTCACCGCCGCCGTGGCGGCCACGAAGAGCGCGGAAACTGCTGCGAGAAGACGTCCTCTACGCATGGAATTCCTCTTCACTGGGGGGCAGGAAGACATCCACCGTCGCCGAGTCGCGCAGCAATTGTCAAGATTTCTGCGAGGCCCGCCGAATGGGGGTACGCTTCGCGCACACAAGGCCGGCGCGGCGTCCGTGAGCTGCGACAACACGGAGTGTCCGCCGAATATGACGGTCCGCAGTCGCTATTCCTGAATGGGCTTCTCCACGAGCACGAGCCAGTTGCCCGTGTTGTCGCGGATGACGGCCTCGACGCCGTACGGCCGGTCCGACGGCTCCTGCAGCACCGGGACGCCGGCGGCCGCCAGCTCCGCCACGGTGCGCCGGCAGTCGTCGACCCGCAGCCCGAAGCCGCCCATCTGCCCGGCCTCCAGCTGCTTGCGCACGAACGCCGCCGCCTCCTCGGTCAGCGGCGGCCCCGGCACCATCAGGGTCAGCTCCAGTTCCGGCTGGTTCGGGTGCACGAGGGTGACCCAGCGGAACCCCGGCCCGGCGGTCTGGTCGACGCCCGGCCGGAACCCCAGGTGCTCCACGTAGAAGTCGCGGGTGGCGTCCTGGTCCAGGCAGTACACGGTCATGAGCGAGACGTTGAGGATCATTCCCCGACGCTACGGCCGGACCCGCCGCCGGCGCTTCTCCCCGATTGCGCGACCACCCCGCGCATGAAGAACCAGCAGCCCGGGATGTGCCCGCCGCCCTGGGCCGCCCACCGCTCCCGGTACGCCGTCGGGCTCTCCCCCACCAGCTCGGTGAACCGGGCGGAGAACGAGCCCAGGCTGGAGTAGCCGACCAGCATGCACACCTCGGTGACGGTCAGGTTGGCGGCGCGCAGCAGGTCCTGGGCCCGTTCGATGCGCCGGCGGGAGACGTACCTCAGCGGGGTCTCGCCGTAGGCGGCGCGGAACCGGCGCACGAAGTGGTGCCGCGACATCCCGGCGACGGCGGCCAGCCGGGCCAGGTCGAGCGGCTCGGCGTAGTGCCGGTCCGCGTGGTCGCGGGCCGCCCGCAGGTGCGGCAGCAGCGTGCCGGTCATCCGCCCACGCTACCGCCGGCCCTACCGCCGGCCGGCGGGCTCCTCGTCGGTCTCCGGCGGCGGCGCCAGCGCCCGGCCGCGCCGGATGATGCGCACGCCCAGCCAGATCAGCACGGCGTTGCCGGCCACGATCGACGGCAGCACCGCCCACCCGACCAGCCCCAGCCCGACGGCGACGCCGACCAGGTACAGCGCCGTGTCGACGACGATCACCCAACCGGTGGTGACCGCCGCGCGGTGGTGGAACGCGGGGTCCCGGCGCACCCGCACGCCCGCGACCAGGCCGGTGACCACGAGCAGGCCGCCGAGCAGCAGCTCGGCGGCGACCCCGGCGGCCAGGAACGACGTGCCGTAGAGCAGCGCGGCCGGCACGCCGAGCACCGGCCACAGGACGAACAGGGTCGCCACCGCCGTGACGAGGCGCAGCAGGATCGCGTAGACGACGGTGCCGAGGACGGGCGGCCGGGCTTCGGGCATGGCGCGCAGCATAGATCGCCGATTTGGGAGCCGCCGGGGCGGCGCGGATGATGGGGGCGTGCCGGCACTTGATGACGCGCTCGCCGAGGTGCGGGCCCTGCTCCTGGACCCCGACCTGACCCGCGCGGTGGCGGCGGGGCGGCGGCGCGGGCAGCAGCCGTCCGTCGTGCGCGCGGAGCTGCGGCCCGTGGCGCTCAAGGCGGGGTCGCGGCTGCAGATCGTGACGAACGACGGCGCGCGGCCGTACACCCGCAACGTGGCGCCCGGCGCGGAGGCCGCGGCGGCGGTGGACGCCCTGCTGGCCGAGCCGTTCGGCAACTGGCACGTGGAGACCGCGGCCGCGACCGTGCAGGTGCGGGTGACGAAGAAGGGCGACGCGCAGGTGCACCGGGCGGGCGCCGCCGGGCCCGCCGCCGCGCCGCCGGCCGCGCACGACCGGGAGAAGGCGTACCTGCTGGACCCGGGCGACCCGCTGTTCGCGGTCGTCGGCGGCACCGCGGCGAAGCGGCGGCAGGTGGACGCGTTCCTGCGGGCGCTGGCCGCGACGCTGCCCGACGAGCTGCCCACCCCGCTGCGGGTGGTCGACCTGGGCTGCGGCAACGCGTACCTGACGTTCGCGGCGTACCGGTACCTGACCGCCCGCGGCGCGGACGTGGAGCTGGTCGGCGTCGACGTGCGGGAGGACCAGCGGGTGCGCAACACGGCCGTCGCCGAGCAGCTCGGCTGCGCCGACCGGGTGCGCTTCGTCGCCGGGACGATCGCCGACGCCGTGGTGGAGCCCGCGCCGGACCTGGTCCTCGCGCTGCACGCCTGCGACACCGCCACCGACCAGGCGCTGGCCCGGGCGGTGCGGTGGGACGCGCGGTGGCTGCTGGCCGCGCCGTGCTGCCACCACGACATCGCCGCCCAGCTGAAGCGCGGCGCCGCGCCCGAGCCGTACGCAGCGCTGACCCGGCACGCGATCCTGCGCGAGCGGTACGCCGACGCGCTCACCGACGCGCTGCGCGCCTCGCTGCTGCGGCTGCACGGCTACCGGGTGGACGTGGTGGAGTTCGTCGACTCGGCGCACACCCCGCGCAACCTGCTGCTGCGGGCCCGCCGCACGGGCGCCGCCGCCACGGACGGCCAGCGCGCCGAGTACGACGCGCTGACCGGCCAGTGGGGCGTGACGCCGGCGCTGGAGACGCTGCTCAGCTGACCGTCAGGGAGAACGCGGCCGTGTGCACCGTCCCGCCGACCTGGACGTCCAGGAACATCCGGTAGGCGCCGCGGCTCGGGGCGGTGAGCCAGAACTTCAGCGCCCCGTCGACCAGCTGCTCCTCCGGGTGCACGTGGACGTACCCGAGGTCGCCCTCGCGGAGCACGACCAGGTGCCCGAACGCGCCCAGGTACGGCTCGAGCTGCGCCCCGGCCACGTGGAACAGCAGCGGCTGGGCGGCGCCGGTGCGCGGCGCGCCCTCGTAGTGCACGGCGTACGGCCCGGCCTGGGCGGTCGTCGCCGGGGCGGGCAGCGGCTCGGGCCGGTAGTCGCCCGGCACGGTCAGGTCGGCGCCCAGGGTGACCGCCGTGTTCGTGCCGTCGGCGCCGACGGCGGTGAAGTCGGCGAACATCCGCCACGGCCCGGCGGCGGGCAGCGTCAGCGGCGTGCTCCACGTGCCGTCGGCGGCCATCTGCGGGTGCAGGTGCTGGAAGCCGGTGAGGTCGCGGCGGGCGACGATGAGGTGCAGTTGCTTGTCGTGCACGACGGCGAACCGGGTGACCGGGGCGCCGGCGGAGTCCTCGATGCGGAACGACAGCTGCTGCGGCCGGCCGGCCGCGAGGGCGCCCGCGGCGGGCACGAGCCGCAGCCCGGCCGCGCTCAGCGACAGGCCGCCCACCTCGGCGGCCGCGCCGGCGGGAGGCGCGCCGGGGGCGGCCGCGGTGCCCGTGCCGCCGCCGTGGTCGTGGCCGTCGCCGGCCGGCTCAGCCGCGGGGGCGGGCTGCGCGGGCGCGGACGGCGCGGCGGCCGGCGCGCCGGTGAGGCGGCCCGCCCCGAAACCGGTGGCGAGCGCGACGACGAGCACCGCGGCGAACACGGCGAGCCGGAAGCCCGCCCGCTCGGCGGGCGGCGCCGCGGCGGCCGGCTGCAGCTCGGCGGTCTCAGGCACCGGCGCCGGCCAGTTCGTAGCCGGCCTCGTCGACGGCGGCGCGCACCTCGTCCTCGGCGAGCGGCGCGGCGCTGGTGACGGTGACCGCGCCGGCGGCGACGTCGACCTGGACGTCCTCGACGCCGGCGAGCGTGGTCAGCTCGGTGGTGACGGCCTGCGCGCAGTGCCCGCAGGTCATGCCGGTGACCGTGTAGGTGGTGGTGACGCTCATGGCGGTGCCTTTCTAGGAACGGACGAGCCGGGCGATGGCGTCGGACGCCTCTTTGACCTTGGCCGACGGGTCGCCGGCGCGGGCGGCGTCGACGACGCAGTGGGCCAGGTGGTCCTCGAGCAGGCCGACGGCGACGGCCTGCAGCGCGCGGGTGGCGGCGGAGATCTGGGTGAGGACGTCGATGCAGTAGGTGTCCTCGTCGACCATCCGCTGCAGGCCGCGGACCTGTCCCTCGATGCGGCGCAGGCGCCCGAGCAGGGCGGCCTTGTCGCCGGAGTAGCCGTGGGGGCCGGCGTGCTCTTCGGTCATGCCCCCAGCATATACCCCCCTGGAGTATCAGCGTCGCCGAGTCGGCCATCCCGTCGTTGTGTCTGATATGTCCAAGTCTGGCCGTGTCGCTGCGCTGCTCCTCTGCCTCGGTCTGCTCGCCCCGGCCGCCGGGGGCGCCCCCGCGTCGGCGGACCCGCCGGGCGCCGCCGCGCTCGACCAGCGCATCACCGACGCGGCCCGCCGGCTGGAGACCGTCGTGGAGCAGTACAACGACGCCGGGATCGCACTGCGCGAGACCCTCGCCCGGGCACGCACGCTCGACGGCACGCTCGCGCCCCTGGAGGCCGACCTGGACGCCCGCCAGCGCACCCTGGGCGGGCTCGCCGCCAGCCTCTACCGGCACAACCTGTACGGGCCCGACGTGACCCTGCTCAGCACGCGCAACCCGCGCGACTTCGTGGACCAGCTGCTCACCCTGCACCGGATCGACACCGAGCAGCGCCGGGCGATCGACGCGTTCCGGATGGCCCGCGACCGGGTGGACGCCACCCGCGCGGCCCTGGAGGCGACCGCCGCCGAGCAGAACCGCCAGCGCGCCCGCCTCGCCGCCACCCGCGCCGCCATCGAGCAGCAGATCGCCGCGCTGCAGGCGCTGCGCCGCGACGCCTACGGCGGCGGTTACCGGCTGCCCGATGTGGAGCTGCCGCCCCCGCCGTACGTGCCGGGCGCCGCGGGCCGGGCGGTCGCGTTCGCGTTCGCGCAGATCGGCAAGCCGTACCGGTGGGGCGCGGACGGCCCCGACGCCTACGACTGCTCGGGGCTCACCTCGCAGGCCTGGGCGCGGGGCGGCGCGCGGCTGGCGCACAACGCCCGCCGGCAGTACCACGAGATGCGCCACGTGAGCCGGGCCGACCTGCGCCCCGGCGACCTCGTCTTCTACTACGGCGGCATCTCCCACGTCGGCCTCTACATCGGCGGCGGGAAGATCGTCCACGCGCCCGAGTTCGGCGAGCGGGTGCGCGTCGAGGACGCCGACTTCGCTCCCGTGCACGGCTACGGGCGACCCACCGGATAGGCGCTCGTCTATTGACGGGCCCGGCGCACCTCCCTAGCATCCCCTAAATTCGGTCCTTGAATTTAACGGATGTCGCATTCGGAGGAACCATGCGCCTGAGCCCCCGCTCGGCCACCGCTGCTCTCGCCGCCGGCCTGCTCGCCGCCGCCGCAGCCCTGGCCGGGGCCACCGCGGCGCACGCCGCCGACCCCCTCGTCTCCGCCGGCAAACCCGTCACCACCAGCGGCGACGAGACCGCCCAGCTCGGCGGGGCCAACGCCGTCGACGGCAACGCCGCCACCCGCTGGGCCAGCGCGCTGCGCACCGACCCCAGCTGGATCCGTGTCGACCTCGGAGCCTCGTACCACCTGTCGCGGGTCGCGCTGCGCTGGGAGGCCGCGTACGCCCGGGCCTACCGCATCCAGGTCTCCGAGGACGGCACCAACTGGATCGACGCCCACAGCACCACCACCGGCGACGGCGGCACCGACGACATCACCCTCGACGCCAACGGCCGCTACGTGCGCATGCACGGCACCACCCGGGCCACCCAGTACGGCTACTCGCTGTTCGAGTTCGAGGTGTACGGCGCCAACGGCGGCCCCGCCGACACGCAGCCGCCCGCCGCCCCCACCGGCTTCCGCCAGGTCGGCGCCGCCACACCCACCACCGTGGACGTCGCCTGGAACGCCGCCACCGACAACGTCGGCGTGCAGCTCTACGAGGTCTACCACGGCGGCAGCAGGATCAAGACGGTCGGCGCCAACCAGCTGAGCACCCAGCTCGCCAACCTCACCCCGAACACGGCGTACGACCTCACCGTGCTCGCCCGCGACGCCGCCGGCAACCCTTCGCAGGCCAGCAACGCCATCCTCGTCACCACGCCGCGCGCCGACGACACCACCGCCCCGACGGTGCCCGCCGGGCTGCGCGCCACCGCCGTCGGCGCCAACAGCGTCACCCTGCAGTGGAACGCCTCCACCGACAACACCGGCGTCGCCGGCTACGACGTCTACCGCGGCACCGCCACCACCCCCGTGCAGTCGGTGCCCGACACCACCGCCACCGACAGCGGGCTCGTCGCCGGCACCACCTACGCGTACACCGTCCGGGCCCGCGACGTGAACGGCAACGTGTCCGCCGCGTCCGCGCCGCTGTCCGTGCGCACCACCGCCGTCGGCAACGGCGGCGACCCCGTCTACGACCGCGACATCACCACCACCGACATCGCCTGGGGCATCGGCTTCCTGCCCGACGGCTCCGCGCTGGTCACCGAACGGGACCGCTTCGAGGTGCTGCGGGTCACCGCCACCGGGCAGAAGTCCGTCGTCGGCCGCGTCGCCGGCGCCGTCGGCACCAACGGCGAGGGCGGCGCGATGGGCCTCGCCGTCTCCCCCACGTTCGCCACCGACCGGTACGTGTTCATCTTCCACACCGCCGCCCAGGACAACCGGGTCGTGCGCTACACCTACGCCGACGGCGCCCTGTCCGCCACCGGCACCCCCGTCGTCACCGGCATCGCCAAGAACCAGTACCACAACGGCGGCCGGCTCCGGTTCGGCCCGGACGGCCACCTCTACATCGCCACCGGCGACGCCAAGAACAGCTCCACCTCGCAGAACCTCAACTCCCTGAACGGCAAGATCCTGCGCGTCGACCGCAACGGCAACGCCGCCCCCGGCAACCCGTTCAACAGCCGGGTCTACTCGTCCGGCCACCGCAACGTCCAGGGCCTGGCCTGGGACTCGCGCGGGCAGCTGTGGGCGTCGGAGTTCGGCGAGGGCAACCTCGACGAGCTGAACCTCATCCGCCCGGGCGCCAACTACGGCTGGCCCGCCTGCGAGGGCCCGTGCAGCAACCCCGCGTACACCAACCCGGTGCGCACCTGGTCCACCGCCTCCGCCTCCCCCAGCGGCCTGGAGATCGTCAACAACACCATCTACATGGCGGCGGTCCGCGGCGCGCGGCTCTGGGTCATGACCATCAACGCGGCGGGCACCGGCACCGACACCCCGCGCGCCTTCTTCAACAACCGGTGGGGCAGGCTGCGTACCGTCGTCAAGACCCCCGACGGCGGCCTGTGGCTGACCTCCACCAACAACGACAAGCTGGGCGGCACCCCCGCCACGATCGACAACGTCATCGTGCGGCTGCGCTTCGGCTCCTGACCATCACTCCCCACCCGCCGGGGCGCGCCGACCAACAGCGGCGCGCCCCGGCACCCGCTCCCGCCCCACCCGCACGAACGCCGCCGCCAGCAGCACCACCGTGATCACGGACCCCGTCACGTCGGAGGCGACGGCCACCGCCGGCGACGCCGGCGCATAGTTCGGCGCCAGGTACGCCCCCGCCGACGCGGCCACCAGGAACCCGGCCGCCGCCGCCAGCACGTGCCGCTGCCCCCACCCGGCCCGCCGCGACCACCACAGCACCAGCACGCCCGCCGAAGCCAGCGCGGCCGTCTGCACCGCCACCCCCGCCCAGCCCGGCGCCCACCCCGCCGAGAACCCGGCCACCCCCGTCACCACCCCGGCCCACACCGCCCGCGGCGCCGGCCGCCCGTCGCCCGCCGGCCCCCGCCGCACCAGCAGCGCCGCCGCGACCAGCACCAGCACCACCAGCACCGTCCCGCCGAGCTGCACCGGGCTCGCCAGGAACCCCTTGCGCCCCTGGTCGTCGGCGAACACCGCGCAACTGCCCAGCACGTACACCACACCCATGACGGCCAGCCCCGCCCCGCCCAGCCACGGCCGGCCCCGCCGCTCCCGCCCCACGAACGACTCCACCACCGCGATCGGCGCGCAGATGCTCAACGCCACGTGGTTGCCGACGTACGCCAGCAACTGCTCCGCACTGAACCCCAGCCCCGGCACCCGCGTCCCGGCGGCCGCGGCCTCCAGCCCCGCGAACTCCGTGTCGTCCAGGAACCGCGGATTGAACAGGCTCTGATCGACCAGCCCCGCCTGCACCCACCCGAACGCGGCCGCCAGCAGCACGATCGCCGGCCAGCCACCGCCGGTGCGCCGCGCCACCTCCCGGATCAGCACCGCCGCACCCCCGTACATCGGTGCCAGCACCACCACCACGAACGGCACGTCCGCCGGCGCGAAACCACCCCACGAGCACTCGGCGGCCCACGGGGCCAGCAGCAGCAACGCGAACACGGGCACCCACACGACGGCCTCCCCCGGATGACGAGACCCCGACGGTCGCGCACCGCCGGACCCGGCCGCAGCGCCCGAAGGCCGCCACCCGGCCGACCAAGGTCGACGCATTGGCCGACCGTCAGCGCCGGTCCGCGCCGGCCGCGGCCGCACACCAACCGGCCGCAGCCCGGCACCTCACCCCGGCCGCGAGCCGATGCCCGCTGCCCACGGCCCGCCGCTGCTCAACGGCCCGCCGCTGCCGCCCGCGGGCCGCGCCGGTGGTCAGCCCGCGACCGCCAGCGCCAGCGGCAGCACGTCCGAGGCGCCCGCGCGGCGCAGGGCCCGCCCCGCCAGCGCCATCGTCCACCCCGAGTCCACCAGGTCGTCGACGAGCAGCACCGGACCGTCCAGGGTGGACAGGGCGGCGGCCAGGTCCGGCCCCACCGTGAACGCCTCGTGCAGCGCCAGCACCCGCTGCGCGCTGTTGCCGCGGGTGCCCGGTGTCGGGCCCACCTCGACGGTGCCGAGCAGCGGCAGCCGGCCGACCGTGGCGATGCGTTCCGCCAGTGACGACACCAGCGTGGCGTGGCGGCGGGAGCCGACCGCGACCACGCCCGCCGGGCGGCGGGCCCAGCTGTCGTCGCCGTGCGCCCACGCCTTGAGGACCTCGACGAGGCCGGCGACCAGGTCGGCCGGGACGGGGTTGTCGGGGGTGTCGGGGCCGGCGACGGCGCGCAGGCGGTTGCCCCAGCCGAGGTCGGAGAGGCGGCCGATGGCCCGGCCCGGGGAGATCTGGTCCGCCGGGCCGATCTTGCCCTTCAGGGGGACGCCCACCGCCTCCATGCCCGTCGGCCACAGCTTCTTCGTGGGCAGCGGGATGCCGGGGCGGCCGAGGAACGCGTTCGCCGCGCCCAGGGACTCGGCCGACACGTCGGTGTCGAACAGCGGGCCCGCGCACCGGTCGCACCGGCCGCACGGTGCGGCGCCCGGGTCGTCGAGGCAGCGGCGCAGGTACGCCATGCGGCAGTCGGGGGTGCGCGCGTACTCGCGCATGGCGTCCTGCTCGGCGGTGCGGGCGTCGGCGACGCGGCGCAGGCGCGGCTCGTCGTACGTCCACGGTTCGCCGGTGGCCTGCCAGCCGCCGCGGACCCGGCGGACCGCGCCGTCGACGTCGAGCACCTTGAGCATCAGTTCGAGGCGGGCGCGGCGCAGGTCGACCTGCGGTTCGAGGGCCTGCGTGGAGATGGGCCGGTCGGTGGGCAGGGCGGCGAGCACCGTGCGCACCTGGTCCTCGGGCGGGAACGCCAGCGACGCGAAGTAGCGCCAGATCGCCGCGTCCTCCGGGCCGGGCAGCAGGATCACCTCGGCGTGGTCGACGGCGCGGCCCGCCCGGCCGACCTGCTGGTAGTACGCGATCGGCGACGGCGGCGCGCCCAGGTGCACCACGAACCCGAGGTCGGGCTTGTCGAAACCCATGCCGAGCGCCGACGTCGCCACCAGCGCCTTGATCTTGTTGTCGAGCAGGTCCTGCTCGGCGGCGCGGCGGTCGGCGTCCTCGGCCTGTCCGCTGTAGACGGCCACGGGGAAGCCCCGCTGCCGCAGGAACTCCGCCGTCTCCGTCGCGGCCGCCACCGTCAGCGTGTAGATGATGCCGGAGCCGGGCAGCCGCTCCAGGTGGTCGGCCAGCCACGCGAGCCGGTGCGCCGCGCCCGGCAGGTCGAGCACCGCCAGCCGCAGCGAGTCGCGGTCGAGCGTGCCGCGCAGGACCAGGGCGTCGCCGAGCTGGTCGGCGACGTCCGCGGTCACGCGGGCGTTCGCCGTGGCCGTCGTCGCGAGCACGGGGGTACGGGCGGGCAGCCCGGCCAGGAAGGTGCGCAGCCGCCGGTAGTCGGGGCGGAAGTCGTGACCCCAGTCGGAGACGCAGTGCGCCTCGTCGACCACGAGCAGCCCGGTGCTGGCGGCGAGGCCGGGCAGCACGTTGTCGCGGAAGTCGGGGTTGTTCAGCCGCTCGGGGCTGATGAGCAGCACGTCGACGGCGCCGGCGCGGATCTCCGCGGTGACGGCGTCCCACTCCTCGAGGTTGGCGGAGTTGATGGTGCGCGCGCGGATGCCGGCCCGCGCGGCGGCCTCGACCTGGTTGCGCATGAGCGCCAGCAGCGGCGACACGATGACGGTCGGCCCGGCGGACCCGGCGGCGGGCGCGGCGGGCCGCGGCGGCGCGGCGGCCGCGGGCTCGTCCCACTCGTCGGCGGGCCCGCCGTCCTCGAACCCGGCCCACAGATCGTCATCGGGCCCGCCCGCCTCGGGCTCGCCGAAGATCCCGCCCGAGGAGGAGGCCGCAGGCACGGCGCCGGGGGCGGCAGGGGCGGCGCCCGCGGGCGCCGACAGGCCGCCCTCACCGTCGCGGTCGCGCAGCAGGGCGGTGGCGACGAAGTACACCGCCGACTTCCCCCACCCCGTGCGCTGGACGCAGAGCACCCGCCGCCGGTCGACCACCAGGGCCTCGATGGCGCGCCACTGGTCTTCGCGCAGCCGCGCCTCGGGCCCCGCCAGGCGGCGCAGCACCGCCTCGGCGCGTGCGCGGACGGCTGCCCGGTCGACCTCGTCCTCTGTCACCCCGCCTTTCTACCAGCGCCCACCGACACCAGCGGGATGTGCAGGACGACTTTTCTTGTCGGTGGGAGAGTCGGGCGGAGGACCGTACCGAGAGGACGACACCATGGCCACGACGATCGCCGAGAAGCTGCAGATCAAGCCCAACACGACCATCTGGCTGTCCCACAACGAGCACCTGGGCCGGCTCACCCCGCTGCCCGCGGGCGTCCGCCAGGTCGACCTGCTGGAGGCGGCCAGTGTGGCGATCGTGTTCGCCGACGAGCCCGCGTCGGCGCGCGAGACGCTCACCGCGCACAAGGGTGAGCTGACGGCGCCGGGGGCGCTGTGGGTGGCGTACCCGGCGGGGGACGCCGTCGAGGACGTGGCGGCGGTGGGGGCCGAGGTCGGGCTCCGGCCGGACGGCCAGGTCGCGATGGACGACACGTGGTCGCTGGTGCGCCTGCGCGGGGAGCGCGACTGACCCCGGCCGCCGGCCGGCCCGGGCGGGGCCGGCCGGCGGATGGGTGGGTGAGTCAGCGGCGGGGGCGGCCGGCGCGGACCGCGACGGCGAGGTCGGGGAAGTCGGCGAAGACGCCGTCGACGCCGAGGGCGTAGAAGAGGTCGAGTTCGGCGGCGAGGTCGCCGCGGGCGTTCGGGTCGTCGCCGAGGCGCAGGGCGGGCGGCAGGAACTGGTTCTCGGCGCGGAACGTCCAGGCGTGCACGAGCAGCCCGGCGCGGTGGGCGTCGCGGACGACCGTGGTGGGCGTGAGCGTCGCCGGGGCGATCAGGTGGTTCTTGTGGGTGCCGATGCCGTCGGCGTACCGGGCGATCCAGCGCAGGCCGGCGGGGGTGACCAGGTCGGCGACGGTGCGCTGGTCGCCGGCGACGGTGAAGTCGTACGGGCGGCCCTGGGCGTCGAGGAGCTGGGCGAGGGTGACGTCGGTCAACCGGCGCAGCTTGCGCAGGTTGGCGGTCTCGAACGACTGGATGACGACGGGCGACGAGCGGCGGGTCCAGCCGTTGCGGCGCAGCACCTGCACCAGCGGCTCCTCCAGCGGCAGGCCGATGGACTGGAAGTACGTGGGGTGCTTGGTCTCGGGGTAGACGCCGATGGTGCGGCCGGTGCGGCGGGTCTCGGCGCGCGCGAGGTCGATGACCTCCTGCAGGGTGGGCACCTCGTACCGGCCGTCGAAGAGGGTGTTCTGCGGCCGCACCTTGGGCAGGCGCTCGACGGCGCGCAGCGTCTTGAGCTCGGCGAGGGTGAAGTCCTCGGTGAACCAGCCGGTGACGGCGACGCCGTCGATGGTCTTGGTGGTGCGGCGGTCCGCGAACCGGGTCCGGGTGGCCACGTCGGTGGTGCCGGAGATCTCGTTCTCGTGCCGGGCGACGAGCACGCCGTCCCTGGTCGAGACCAGGTCGGGCTCGATGTAGTCGGCGCCGAGCTGGATGGCGAGCCGGTACGCCTCGAGGGTGTGCTCGGGCCGGTAGCCGGAGGCCCCGCGGTGGGCGATGACCAGCGGCCCGGCGACGGGCCGGGTGGTGGACGGCGAGCCCTGCTGCGAGGTGGCGGACGCCGGGACGGCGGTGACGGTGCCCAGCAGCAGCCCGGTCAGGCCGAGGACGGACAGGGAACGGCGCACGGCGACTCCTTGGCGAGACGGTGGATGCGCGCGCCAGTACAGCGGCCGCCCGGAACGCGGCGGCCAGCGGCGGTTTGCGAGCGGGTGAAGGTCAGGCGAGGTCGACGCTGTACAGCCCGCCGGTGCGCGGGGCCTCCACCGGGGGTGGCGGGGCGGCCGGCGACGGGGTGGCGGCGGGCGGCGCCGGGGTCGCGGGCTTCTTGGCCCGGGGCGGCTTCGGCTTGGCCGTCGGCGTGGCGGCGGGCTGCCGGTCGGCGCCGGCGCCCGCCCCGGACGACCGGGTGGTGGGCCGGGCCTTGCGGGCGGACTTGCCGGCGTCGGCGGCCGCGACGGTGCCGATGGAGCGTTCGCCGGGGCTGACGGTGGCGGCGCACGGCTCGCCGTCGACGGCGAACGCGGTGGGCAGCGGGTTGGTGTCGGCGTACCGGGCGCGGATGGGCAGGTCGGCGGAGGCGCCGGGGGCGAGGGACAGCTCGCCGGCGGGCCGGACGGTGACGGTCCGGCCGGTCTGGCCGACGACGGCCCCGGCGGCGCCGGCGTGGTCGGCGACGATGCGCTGGGCGCCGGGGAAGGTGAACTGGAGCCGCCAGTCGGTGAGCCGTTCGGTGCCGGTGTTGGTGACGGTGACGGCGGCGTCGAACGCGGCCCCGGTGTCGCGGCGGACGGTGAACGCGATGCGGCAGTCGCGCCCGCCGCCGGGGGCGGCGACCGCGAGGCCGGGCCCGGGCAGCCCGGCGCTGGCCTGGGTGCCGGGGTCGGCCGCGGACCGGGACGCGACGGCCCAGCCGGCGCCGGCGGCGACGAGCAGCCCGACGGTGGCGGCGGCGGCGCGCAGCCGCACGGGCAGCAGCACGGGCCGGCGCGGCGCCGGCGCGGCGCCGGGCAAGGTGGGAGCGGCGGGTGCGGCGGGTGCCGGGACGCGCGCGGCGGACGGCGCGGCCGCGCCGAGCACCCGGGCGGTCTCGGCGGCGGTCGGCCGGTCGGCGGGCCGCTTGGCGAGGCAGCGCAGCACCAGCGCGGCGACGGCGTCGGGCAGCCCGGCGAGGGGCGGCAGCGGCGCCGGCGTGGTGTAGAGGTGGGCCTTGAGCACCTCGGTGGTGCTGGTGGCCGCCCACGGCAGGCGGCCGGTGAGGGCGCGGTAGAGCAGCAGGCCGAGGGCGTACACGTCGGCGGCGGGCGAGACGGGCCCGCCGGCGAGCCGTTCCGGCGCGAGGTACGCGGGCGTGCCGAGCAGGCTGCCGTCGGGCGTCGAGTCGCACTGCCCGACGACGGCGGAGATGCCGAAGTCGACGACCTTGGCGCCGCCGGCGGTGAGCATGACGTTCTGCGCGGTGACGTCGCGGTGCACGACGTCGTGGGCGTGCGCGCAGGCCAGCGCGGCGGCGACCTCGGCGCCGGCGGTGACGGCGTCGCGCCACGGCAGCGGGCCGGTGCGGGCGAGCCGGTCGGCGAGCGACTCGCCGTCGACGAGTTCCATGACGACGTAGGGCACGGTGCGGCCGTCGGCCGAGGCGGCCTCGCCGTAGTCGTGCACGGCGGTGACGTGCGGGTGGGCCAGCTTGGCGGCGGCGAGGGCCTCGACGCGGATGCGCTGCCGGAACGCCTCGTCGTCGGCGAGCTTGGTGGCGAGGACCTTGACGGCGACGTCGCGGTGCAGGATCTCGTCGCGGGCGCGCCACACCACCGACATCCCGCCGGAGCCGAGTCGCTCGATCAGCCGGTAGCGCCCGTCCCCCACGTGGCCCCGCATGGGTTTCATGTTCCCGCGCCGAGGTGCCGGAAACACGGCTTTTCACCGGGTTGGTCGAGATCAGCCGCCCAGCAGCTGGTCCACCGGGGCGAAGTCGTCGGTCAGCACCTTCGCGCCGCCGACGAAAGCGGCCAGCTCCGGCCCGGTCAGCATCGCCACCGGGTCGACGGCCTGGACGTTCAACGCGGCCAGCAGGCCCTCGCGCGGCAGCGGCTGCCGGGACGCCACGATGACGAAGTTGGCGCCCCGCTCGCCGTCGATCGCGTCCTGCGGCGCGATGAGGGCGACGTGCGGGAACACGGCCTGGACGGTGGCCAGCTCCGAGCGGATGAACCGCGACGGCGGGTAGTCGATGACGTTCTGGGCGTAGATGCCGGTCGGCCGCAGCACCCGGTCGATGTCGGCGGCCATCTCGCGCGTCGCCAGGTGCCACGGCACGACGAGGTGCCCGAACGCGTCGCCCACCACCAGGTCGGCGCTGTCGTCCGGCTGGTCGCCCAGGTTCGACCGGGCGTCGCCCACGGTCACCCGCAGGTCGGGTCCCGTCTCCAGGCCCAGCTCGCGGCGGTCCAGGTCGACCAGCTGGCCGTCCAGCTCCAGCACGTGCTGGGTGCTGCCGGGCCGGCTCGCCGCGACGTACTTCGGCATGGTGAAGCCGCCGCCGCCCAGGTGCAGGGCGTCGATCGGCTGCCCGGCCGGGGCCGCCGCGTCGGCGACGGCGGCGATCCACTGGATGTAGGCGAACTCCAGGTACCGCGGGTCGGCCAGGTCGACGTACGAGTGGCGGGCCGAGTTCAGGAACAGCGTGCGGCCGTCCTCGCGCGCGTCGTCGGGCTCGATCCGCGCGCAGTGGTACGCCGTCTCGATGTCGCACGCCGTCGGCGCCAGCGCGCCCAGCCCCGCGGCCGCCAGCGCCACGACGGCGGCGACGGCCCGGACCTTCGGCGCGCCGGGCAGCGTGGCGATCTCCCGGTCCCGGCGGTGGAACCACCAGCCCAGGGCCAGCCCGGCCGCGCCGAGCAGCACCGCCAGGGTGAGCACGATCGCCCGGCTCGACATGGTGGCGACCAGCACGAACCCGGTCAGCAGCGTGGCCGTGATCGCGCCGAGCGTGCCGATGCTGGACAGCTTGCCGACCACCTGGCCGGTGCGGCGCAGGTCGCCGAGCTGGAGCTTCACCACCAGCGGCGTGACCGTGCTGAGCAGGCCCGCGGGCAGCAGCACCGCCAGCGCGGCCAGCAGCAGCACCGCACTCGCCGCGTTGCCGCGCAGCAGCTCACCGCCCCAGCGCACCACCGGCAGGGTGACCGCGGTGGCGATGCCCGCCAGCACGAGCGCGGGGGCCAGCAGGGTCCGCGGGTCGCGGCGGTCGGCCAGCCAGCCGCCCAGCCACGTGCCGTACGCGATCGCGGCCAGCGCGACGCCGATCACCGACGTGCTGACCTGCAGGGTGATGCCCACGTACGGCCCGACCAGGCGCAGCGCGACGGTCTCCAGGACCAGCACGGCGCCGTTGGCGGTGAAGACGAGGGCGGTGGCGAGGCCGTTCGGCAGGACCCGCGGCCGGGTCTCTTCGGTGGTGCTGGTGTCGTCCATCGGGCGTGATGGTACCGACGGCGCCTCAGAGCATGCTGAGATGCACGTGGTTCGTGTGGGTCGCGGCGGGACTGCCCGAACCGCTGTACGACCGCCAGCCGCTGCCGGGCATCCAGATCTCCCGGTACCAGATGACGTACATGACCCCGAGCCGGCTCGCGTTCTTCACGAAGTAGGCGGCCAGCCGGTCCCCGTACGCCTTGTCGCCGCCGGTGGCGTTCTCGTTGGCGAAGCCGCTGCGGTCGGCCGCGAAGTCGCAGGCCCGGCCCTTCGGGTGCTCACCGCCGCCGCCCGTGCGCTTGCAGGACGCGTACCGCGTGAAGCCGGCCGCCTGCGCCTGGCGCAGCGCGTGCACCGTGCGCGGGGTGATGCAGCCGGTGGCCGGGGTCGGGTCCTCGACGATGCACTTCTCGGTGGGCCAGGAGCCGTCGGAGTTGCGCGGGGCCGGCTTGGCCAGCGGCGAGTTGGCGCTGAGGAAGCCGCCGCTCGCGCCGTTGCTGCCGGCCTTGGCCAGGGCGTTCTCGGCCGACTTGCGCTTCTTCGCCATCTGGTTGACGGCGGCCTGCTGGGCCCGGATCTCCTGGTCGATGGCGAGCTTGGCCTGCTTCACCCGGCCCTCGGCCTCCAGGTAGAGCTGGAGCTGGCGGGCATCGACCTGGCCGATCATGTCGAGCCGGGTGGCCCGGTCGAGGAAGTCGGCGCTCGACCCGGACTGCAGCAGCATGGACAGGGTGGTGGCCCGGCCCATCCGGTACGACTGGCGTGCCACCAGGCCCACCCGGACCCGCAGGTCCTCCGCCGCGACCTGCCACTTCTGCAGCTCCAGGCTGTACTTCAGCTGTTCCTTCTTGGAGTTGTCGAGCTTGATCTTCGCGTCGGCGTAGCCGCGGGCCGCGTCCTCCAGGGCGTCGCGCAGCTCGGCGGTGCCGCCCTCGTCGTCGTTCGGCGCGTACGCCGTGGCCGGGGCGGGCGCGACGAGCATCGCGACCGTCGCCAGCAGCGCCACGAGAGCCGTGCGGACCCGTCGACGGGACGCCGTCTGCACCACCGGACCACCCTTCTCCGCGACCGTCGGCCGCCGCGCGCGTCCTTGATCGCGCCGTCGGCGCGACGAGCATAGCGGAGGCTCCCGCCCCGGTGGGGCGCTGACGATCGTCGATCAGTGGACCGAATAGCCACCGTCGACGAAGAGTGTCTGACCCGTCACCGCGGCGGCCGCCGGGCTCGCCAGGAACACCGCCGCGGCGGCGAAGTCGGCGGGCTCGCCGTTGCGCCCGGTCATCGTCCGGGCGGCGTGCGCCGCCGCCAGTTCCCGGTCCGCGAAGACCGCCTCCGTCAGCGGGGTGTGCACCACGCCGGGCGCCACCGCGTTGCAGCACACGCCCCGCGCGGACCACGCCTCCGCCTGCGATCGGGTCAACGCGGCCAGGCCCGCTTTGGACACGCCGTAGGCGCCGCTGTTGCCGTACGCGCGCACCGCCTGCTGGCTGACGACGTTGACGATCCGGCCCCAGCCGCGGCGGGCCATGGCCGGGCCGAACCGCTGCCCGAGCAGGAACGGCGCGTCCAGGTTGGCGCGGATCGTGACGTCCCAGTCGTCCTCGGTCAGGTCGTCCATCGGCGGGCGGCGGTTCACCGCGGCCGCGTTGACGAGCACGTCCGGCTCGCCGTACCCGCGCACGATCGTGTCGGCGACGGCCTTGACGGCGGCGCGGTCGGCGAGGTCGGCGGGCTCGGCCGCCGCCTCGACGCCGAGGGCGGTCAGGGCGGCCACCGCGTCGTCGAGCGGGCCGCACCGCCGGGCGACCAGCACGAGCCGGGCCCCGGCCCGGCCCAGCGCCGTCGCCATGGCCAGGCCGATGCCGGAGCTGCCGCCGGTGACCACCGCGAGGCGCCCGGTCAGGCCGAAGAGCTGGTCGAGGTACGCAGACATGACGGCGAATCTAGTGTGGGCGGCGGAGGTGGTCGCCGTGTTCACCGAGGCGTTTCCGATCATCAGCACCGCGAACCTGCCGAAGCTGGCCGCGTTCTACCGCGACGCGGTCGGCTTCACCGAGGTCTACCGGTTCCCCGCCGAGGGCGAGCCCGCCTTCGTGTCGCTGCGGCTCGGCGCCAGCGAGCTGGCGCTCGGCGCGGCCGAGGCCGGCGCGGGCCCGTCGCCGCGGCACGACCTGTGCGTCTACGCCGGCGACTGCGACGCGGCCGCGGCCGCCCTGGTCGCGGCCGGGGCGCGGCTGGTGGAGGCGCCGGCCGACCGGCCGTGGGGCGAGCGGACCGCCCGGCTCACCGACCCGGACGGCAACGGCCTGCTGCTCTGCGCCCGGCTCTAGCCCGGCAGCAGCACCGAGCGGGCGGCGTGCCAGATGCCGTCGTTCGCGGCGACCAGCAGGCCCGTGCGGTCGTCGCCGACCGTGTAGTCGGAGCCGTCGAACCGGCGCACCACCCCGCCCGCCTCGCGCACCAGCAGCGCCCCCGGCGCGTGGTCCCACGGCAGGGTGCGCCAGAACAGCACGAAGTCCTGCCGGCCCGCCACGACCGCCGGGTACTCCTCGCCCGCGCAGTGCAGCGGCGGCAGCACCGCGCCGAGCGCGTCGCGCCGGGTCTCGACGTGCGCCTTCAGGTGGTCCGGCAGGTAGGTCATCGCGACGGCGCCGCGCAGCTCGGCCGCCGCCGGCGCGTCGCCGCGCGCGTGCAGCCGCACCCCGTCGACGTACGCCCCGGAGCCCGCCTCGGCGACGGCCAGGCTGTCGTTCGGCACGTCGAGGATCCAGCCCGCGACCAGGGCGCCGCCGCGCAGCAGCGCCACCATCACCGCGAAGGGGCCGTGCCCGGCGGCGAAGTTCTTCGTGCCGTCCAGCGGGTCGACGACCCAGACGTCGCCCGCGTCCGCCGCCCGGCCCAGCAGGCCCGGGTCCTCGGCGACGGCCTCCTCGCCCACCACCGACGAGCCCGGCAGCAGGGCGGTCAGGCCCTCGGTGAGCAGCTTCTCCGACTCGTGGTCGGCGACGGTCACCGGGTCGCCCGGCGACTTGAAGCTCACGTCGCCCTCGGCCAGCCGCCGGAACCGCGGCCGGATCGCCTCGTCCGCGGCCCGCCGGACGAGGGCGCTGACGTCGTCGATCATCCGCGCGGCGGCAGCTTCACGACGCTGACGAAGAACTCGTCGATCTGCCGGATCACCGAGATGAACTGCTCGAAGTCGACCGGCTTGGTCACGTACGCGTTGGCGTGCAGCTGGTAGCTGCGCAGGATGTCCTCGTCCGCCTGCGAGGTCGTGAGCACCACGATCGGGATGCGCCGCAGGTCGTCGTCCTCCTTGACCTCGGCCAGCACCTCCCGGCCGTCGCGGCGCGGCAGGTTGAGGTCGAGCAGGATCAGGTCGGGGCGCACCGCGTCGGCGTACTCGCCCTCGCGGCGCAGGTACTGCAGCGCCTCGGCCCCGTCGGACACGACGGTGAGGCGGTTGCGGACCTTGTGCTCCTCGAACGCCTCGCGGGTCATCAGCACGTCACCCGGGTCGTCCTCGACGAGCAGGACCTCGATCGGGGTGCCGGACTCTCGGACAGCGCTCACGCTGAGACCGCCTCATTCTGCTCGTGGTCGTCGGCGCCGAGGTGCGGCGCCACCGGGAAAGTAAAGCTGATGGCGGTGCCCTCCGGCACGTCGGCGTTCAGCCAGATCCGCCCGCCGTGGTACTCGACGATCTTCTTCACGATCGCCAGGCCGATGCCGGTGCCCTCGTACGCGTCCCGGGCGTGCAGCCGCTGGAAGATCACGAACACCTTGTCGGCGAACTCGGGCTCGATGCCGATGCCGTTGTCCCGGACGGTGACCTCCCAGAACGCGCCGTCGCGGCGCGCCGACACGGTGACCTCGGGCGGCACGTCGGGGCGGCGGAACTTCAGCGAGTTGCCGATGAGGTTGACGAACAGGGTGGTGAGCAGCGGCTCCTCGCCCTCGATCGTCGGCAGGTCCGACCAGCTGACCTTGCCGTCGTCGCCGAGCCGGGCCTCCAGCTGCGACGACACGTCGGTCAGGATGCGGTTGAGGTCGACGTCGGTGAACCCGGACGTGAGCCGGCCGATGCGGGAGAACGCCAGCAGGTCGTTGATGAGCCGCTGCATGCGCTGCGCGCCGTCGACGGCGAAGCCGATGTACTGGTCGGCGCGCTCGTCGAGCTGGCCCGCGTAGCGGCGCTGCAGGAGCTGGCAGAAGCTGGCCACCTTGCGCAGCGGCTCCTGCAGGTCGTGCGAGGCGACGTAGGCGAACTGCTCCAGGTCGCGGTTCGAGCGGGTCAGCTCGTCGGCCTGGGCGTGCAGCTGCTTGTTGACCCACTCGATCTGCTCGCGGGCCTCCCGCACCTGGGCCAGCTCGCTGGCGATCTGCCGGCGCATGGCGTCGACGTCGTCGGCCAGCCGGCTCAGCTCGGGCGAGCCGTCGCTGCTGATCCTGCCCTCGTAGTCGCCGTCGGCGACGGCACGGATCTGGGCGGCCAGCCGCAGGACGGGCCGGCTGACCAGCCGGTCGAGGCCGATGAGCAGGACGACGCCGGCCAGCACGATGACCGCCGCGGCGCAGATCAGCAGCAGGACCAGCATGTTGCCGGTGGACCGGGCCGCCGCGGCCGTCTCGGTGCGGAAGCTCAGGATGTCCTGCTGGAGGCGCTGCACGTCCGCGCGCACCGTGTCGAACCGGGCGCGGGCGTCGTCGTCGAGCAGGGGCTGCGCGGCGGCGGGCCCGCCGTCGCGGACCGCGGTCAGCACCGGCTCGGCGACCGCCGCCCGCCACGCCGCAGCACCCGCCTCCACGGCGTCGAGGTCGGCGCGGATGTCGTCGTCGCCGGACGCGAGCACCGTGCGGATGGCCTCGATCTGCTGCCGCTCGCCCGCCACCCCGGCCTCGTACGGCTGCAGGTCGATCTGCTCGCCGCTCACCGCGTAGCCGCGGATGCCGGTCTCCTGGTTGACCAGGGCCGTGTTGAGCGTCTCGGCGGCGGCGCGCATCGGGCCCGCCTTGTCGAGGATGGTGTCCAGGTGCTCCCGGTTCGCGGCGGCGGTGCCGGTGGCCACCAGGCCCAGGGCGATCAGCATCAGGCCGACCACGGCGCACAGCGCCGTGACCCGCTTGCGCAGGCTCCAGCCGGTCACCGGCCGCCGCCCCGGGTCAGCACGAGCATGGCGACGTCGTCGGCCAGCGGGCCGCCGTTGCCCTGCTCCGCCCGGCCGACCAGCCAGCCCGGCAGCGCGGGCAGCGGCACCTGGTGCGACTCCGGCTCGGCGAGCAGGCCGCACAGCCCGGGCACGTCGAGCCGTTCCCGCGCGCCGGGCGCCACCCGCCCCTCGATGAGGCCGTCGGTGTACATCAGCAGGGACCAGTCATCGGTGCCGAGCTCCACTTCGGTGACGGGGGTGGGGGTGGGCCGCACGCCGAGCACGATGCCGCCGCGGGCCGCGACGGGCGCCGCCCGGCCCCCCACGAGCAGCACGGGCGGCGGGTGCCCGGCCAGCCGGACCAGCGCCCGGTTGGTGACCAGGTCGACGGTGACGGTGGCGACGGTGGCGAACACCTCGCGGGAGCGGCGCTCGCTCATCAGCACCTGCTCGACGGCGGGCAGCACCTGCTCCTCGGGCACCCGGCCGAGCACCAGGGCGCGCCAGGCGACCCGCAGCTCGACGCCCAGCGCGGCCTCGTCGACGCTGTGCCCGCACACGTCGCCGACGATGAGGTGCAGCCGGTCGGGGGCGGTCTGGACGACGTCGAAGAAGTCGCCGCCGAGCAGGCCCTGCGCCCGGCCGGTGCGGTAGAAGGTGTGCACCCGGACCAGCTCAGTGTCCATCAGCGGCTGCGGCAGCAGGCCGCGTTCGAGGCGCGCCGACTCGGCCTGCCGCAGCTCGACCTCGCGCAGCTTGCGGGCGTTCTCGTCGGCGCGCTTGCGCTCGACGGCGTAGCGCAGCGACCGGGACAGCAGGGTGCCGTCGACCTGGCCCTTGACCAGGTAGTCCTGGGCGCCCTCGGCGACCGCGGCGACGCCCAGCGGCTCGTCGAACCGGCCGGTGAGCACGCACACGGCGGCGCTGCCGGCGACCGCGAGCAGCTGGCGCAGCCCGTCGAAGCCCTGAGCGTCGGGCAGCCCCAGGTCGAGCAGGACGCAGTGCACGCCGGCCAGCCGCTGGCGGGCCTCGCGCAGGCTGGTGGCCACCGCCAGGTCGAACGGCGCGCTGGCCTCGGCCAGCAGCTCCCGGACCAGGAACGCGTCGCCCTCGTCGTCCTCGACCAGCAGGACGCGCAGCCGCTCGGGGGCCGCCGGGCCCAGGCCGCCGGCGAGGCCCGCGCCGGAGTTCGCGCCGGGTGCCGACGTGGCCCACGGCGCGACGGAGGGGCCGGTCACCGGCGACGTCCGGTCGGTGGTGGCTGACGGTTGATGACGGGCTCCTTCACGCGTGACGCTGATGATGGTGTCCTACTGCACCCGGGGTGCACAACACGCCCCCGGCCCGCGAACTTCCGGTCGGCCCGGCGTCACCCGTTAGCGGTCTTGCGCCGTGATGATGGGCGTCGACCTATCACGGGAGGCAGCTGTGGGCGTACCCCTGGCGGAGCCGGCGGCCCGGGCACTGGCCCGGCCGGGGCGGCGGGCGCTGGCGGCGGCCGCCGCGACGGCGGTGCTGGTGGTGGCGGGGATCGCGGCGCTGGCCGCGGTGCGCCCGCCGGAGCCGGCCGGGCCGGACGCGCCCGCCGGGCGGTTCAGCGCCGGCCGGGCGTTCGGGCACGTCACCCGGATCGCCGCGCAGCCGCACGTCGCGGGCAGCGCCGCCAACGACGCGGTGCGCGAGCACGTGGCGGGCACCCTGCGCGGCCTCGGCCTGGCCGTCGAGATCCAGGACACCGTCGCCGCCGAGGGCGGCACACTGTCGGCCAGCGCGGGGCTGGCCGGGCTCGCCCGGGTGCGCAACGTCGTCGCCACGCTGCCCGGCACCGCGCCCACCGGCCGGATCATCCTGGTCGCCCACTACGACTCGGTGCAGGTGGGCCCGGGCGGCAACGACGACGGCGCGGGCACCTCGGCCGTGCTGGAGGTGGCCCGGGCGCTGACCGCGGGCGAGCGGCTGCGCAACGACGTGGTGCTGCTGCTCACCGACGCCGAGGAGGCGTGCCTGTGCGGGGCGTCGGCGTACGCGGAACGGGAGCGCGGGCGCGGCGGCGTGGTGCTGAACCTGGAGGCGCGGGGCAGCTCCGGGCCGGCCGTGATGTTCGAGACGTCGGCGGACAACGCGGCGCTGGTGGGCGCGTACGCGGGCGTGCCGCACCCGGTGGGCACCTCGTTCGCCGTCGAGGTCTACCGGCTGCTGCCCAACGACACCGACTTCACGCCGTTCCGGCTGGCCGGGTTCGCCGGGCTGAACAGCGCGTACATCGACGGCGCCGCCGTCTACCACACGCCGCTGGACACCCCCGCCGCCATGGACACCGCCAGCCTGCAGCACCACGGCGACAACGCCCTGGCGCTCGTGCGCGACCTGGGCGGCCGCGACCTGGCGACGCTGCGGGCCGGCGGTGACGCCACCTACTTCCCGACGCCGTGGGGGCTGGCCCGCTACCCGGGCGCGCTGACCTGGCCGCTCGCCGGCCTGGCGCTGGCCGCGGCGCTCGCCCTGGGGTTCGTGGCCCGCCGCCGCGGGCTGACCTCGTGGCCGCGGGTCGCCGCCGGGTTCGCCCTGGCGCTGGTGCCGCTCGCCGGGGGCCCGGTCGCGGCCCAGGCGCTGTGGGCGGGGGTCCTGGCCGTCGAGCCCGGGTACGCCGAGCTGCTCGACCCGTACGAGCCGCTGTTCTTCCGGCTGGCCGTGCTGGCGCTGACCGCGGCGGTGCTGTTCGCCTGGTACACGCTGCTGCGCCGCCGGGTCGGCCCGGCCGGCCTGGCGATCGGCGCGGTGCTGTGGCTCGCCGTGCTGGCCCTGGTGCTGGCGGCGGTGACGCCCGGCGGGTCGTACCTGGCGGCCCTGCCCGCCCTGGCCACCGCCGGCGCGGGCCTGGCGGCCGTGGCGGTGCGCGGCCGCTGGGCGGTGGCGCTGCTGGCGGCGGCCGCGGCGGTCGCGGTGACCCTGCTGCTGCCCACGATCTGGCTGCTGTTCCCGGCGCTCGGCATGGCGACCGGCGGCGCGGCGGCGCTGTTCGCGGTGCTGCTCAGCTTCGCCGCCCTGCCCGTGCTCGACCTGCTGCTGCCGGAGGCGGGCGGGCAGCGCGGCCTCGGTGCGCTGGCGGCCCGCCGCCTGGCCCCGGTGCCGGCGTCGCTGGCGCTGGTGCTGGCGGCGGCGTGCACGGTCGCCGGGGTGGTCGCGAACGCGCCGGGCCCGGACCGCCCGTCGCCCACCCACCTGATGTACGCGCTGGACGCCGACACGAACGAGGCGGTGTGGCTCAGCGCCGAGGACGACCCGCAGGAGTGGACGGCGGGCTACGTGTCGTCGGCGCCGGCGGAGCGGTCGGCGCGGTTCCCGGCGCTCGGCCCGGCGCTGCTGCGCTCCGGTCCCGCCCAGCCGGCCGCCCTGCCCGCCCCGGAGGTGGTGACGGAGGCCGACACCCGCGCCGGCGACGTGCGCACCCTGCGGCTGCGGATCACGCCGCGCCGGCCGGTGCGGCTGCTGGCCGTGCGCGCCGAGGGCGAGGTGGCGCCCGTGCGGGCGGTGGTGGCGGGGCGCGAGCTGGCCGTCGACCGCGGCGGGTTCGGGTTCGTGCTGCACGCCCCGCCGCCCGGGGGCGTGGTGGTGGAGCTGTCGGTGCGCGGCGCCGGGCCGGTGACGCTGCGGGTGATGGACGCCAGCGACGGCCTGTCGGCGCTGCCGGGGTTCCGCCCGCGCCCCGCCGACGTGGGCATCGACGGCTCGCACAGCTCGGAGATGGCGGGCGTGGCCCGCACGGTGCGCCTGTAGGGCGGTGCCGGGCCGCTACGGTGGGGCGGCCGCTGACCGCGAAGGAGACCGCCGTGATGCAGTTCGGGATGCTCGCCGGGCAGCTCGTCGTCAACCTGCCGCTCGTCGCCGTACTGGTGGCGGGCGTGGTCCTGCTGGCGACCCGGCGGGCGGCGCTGCCCCGCCGGGCGGTCACGTTCGGCGTCGCGGGCCTGGGCGTGCTGGGCGCGGGCGTGCTGGCGAACCTGCTGTGGAGCGTGGCGTTCCCGGCCCTGATCACCAGCGACGTGGTGGAGGTCCGGTCGTTCGGCTACCTGTCGGCGGTGGCGGGCTTCGTGCTCACGGCGGTGCAGGCGGCGGGCGTGGCGCTGCTGGTGGCGGCCGCGGTGAGCCGGGAGCCGGCCCGCGCCTGAGTCACCGGCCGCGGCGGCCGGTGGACGTGTTCCACCGGAAGTGGATGAACAGCCGTCCCCAGTTGTCGCCGTCCTTCTCGACCCGGTGGTAGAGCGCCTTGACGTCCTTCTGGTCGAGGAACCGCAGCACCTTCTTCTTGAGCTGCCCCGACCCCTTGCCCGGGATGATCTCGACCAGCGTGGCCTTCTTGGCGACGGCCTCGTCGATGATGCCGCGCAGCGCCTTGTCGATCTCCTGGCCGCGGTTGAAGATGTCGTGCAGGTCCAGCTTCAGCTTCACCCGGACGAGCCTACCGGCGGCCGGGGCCGCGTCAGGCGGGCTGGACGCCGGGGTGGACCCCCAGGCGGCGGGCGCTGACGGCGGCGGCGACGTTGCGGCGCAGGCGCTCGGTCTCGGCGTCGAGCGCGGCGGCGCCGTCGGTGGTGAGGCGGTAGTAGCGCCGGGTGCGGCCGTCGACCTGCTCCTCGCGGTCGATCTCGACGCGGCCCTCGGCGGCCAGCCGGTCGAGCGCGGCGTAGAGGGTGCCGGCCTGGAGCGCGACCTCGCCGCCGGACATGGCGGCGACGTCGCGGATGATGCCGTAGCCGTGCAGGGCGCGGGCCGCGAGCGCGGTGAGGATCCAGAACGTCGGCTCCCGCATCGCTTTCGGCATGCCGCCGAATATAAAGATGACCTGACTATGCGGTCAAGAGGACCGGCCGCCGGAGCGGCCCACCCACGTCTCGACCCGGCGCAGCGCCTCGGTGTAGTCGGCGTGCTGCTTCATCGCGGCGGCCAGCCGCAGGTGCGGCAGAGCCTCGGCGAACCGGCCGGCCCGCTCCAGCGTGCGGCCCAGCACGTGGTGCGCGTAGTGGTCGGACGGGTCGTGCGCGATGATCGCGCGCAGCTGCTCCTCGGCGCGGCCCAGCTGGGCGGTCTGGAAGTAGGCGCGGGCGAGCAGCTGCCGGACGGAGATGTTGTGCGGCTCGGCCTCGACGATGGGCTCCAGCAGCCGCGCCGCCCCCGCCGAATCGCCGGTCTCGAAGAACATCGTGGCCCGGCGGTACTCCTCGAGAAGATCCATGCGACCGCCCCCTCAAGAGTCAGACACCAACGCTGACACAACTCCCGCCGTTCGGCGAGTGTTCCGTGCCCCCAAGAATCCTGACAATTCGTCACGTTCGGCAACCCCCGGCGCGCAGAATGAGCCGTGTGGGCGAGTACCTGGCGTACCCGGCGCAGATGACGCAGCCGCGGCACGGACACGGCAAGGCCCTCCTGGCGGGCCTGGTGACCGCCGCCGTCTGCCTGGCCCTGGCGGGCGCCACCGCCACCGTCCCGGTGCCGAAGCCGGACACCGTCATCGCGGGCGTCCGCGACCTGCCCGCCCCGCCCACCGCCAGCTCCTGGGCGCCGCGCCCGGTCGTCACCGACGGCCTGACCGCCGTCGCCACCTCGGGCGGCGGGCAGTTCCGGCTGCACACCGCCGGCGGCGACCGCACCTTCCTGCCCGGCGTCAACCTCGGCAGCACCACGCCCGGCCACCAGCCCGGCGAGCTGGCCATCACCGCCGAGGACTACCGCGACTGGTTCGCCGCCATGGGCTGGCTCGGCGTCCGGGTCGTGCGCGTCTACACGATCCACCCGCCCGCCTTCTACCAGGAGCTGCGCGACTTCAACGACGACCACCCGGACCGGCCGATCTACCTGGTCCAGGGCGTCTACCTGCCCGACGAGTCGTACGCCGCCAAGGGCGACCTCTACGACGACGGGGTGACCCGCGCGTTCAGCGCCGAGCTGCGCGACGCCTCCGCCGCCGTCACCGGCGACCTGGTGCGCCGCCCCGCCCGGGGCCGGGCCGGCGGCACCTGGGACGCCGACGTCACCCCGTGGCTGGCCGGGTGGATCGTCGGCGTCGAGTGGGACCCCGCCGGCACCGCCGCGTCCGACCGGAAGAACCGCCGGCAGCCGCAGTACGCGGGCGCCTACTTCGGCGCCACGCCCGACGCCACCCCCACCGAGCGCTGGCTCGCCGCCCGCATGGACGAGCTGGCCGAGCTGGAGGCGGGGCGGGACCGCGGCGCGCCGATCGCGTTCGTCAACTGGCCCACCACCGACCCGCTGCGGCACCCCGACGAGCCGCTGTCGTCGGAGGACCTCGTCGGCGTGGACGCCAACCACGTCGTGCCCACGGCGGCGTGGCCGGCGGGCACCTTCGCCAGCTACCACGCGTACCCGTACTACCCGGACTTCCAGCGGCACGAGCCCGCCCTGCAGAGCTACCGCCACAACGGCCGCCCCGACCCGTACGCGGGCTACCTGGCCGCCCTCAAGCGCCACCACGGCGACACCCCGGTGCTGATCACCGAGTTCGGGGTGCCGTCGTCGATCGGCAGCGCGCACAACGCGCCGCTCGGCCGCTCGCAGGGCGACCACGCCGAGCGCGACGCGATGCGCATCGACGCCGAGCTGCTGCGGCTCATCCGCGACGTCGGCCTGTCCGCCGGGTTCGTCTTCGCCTGGACCGACGAGTGGTTCAAGTTCACCTGGAACACCGTCGAGCACCAGGACGGCGAGCGCCGCCAGCTCTGGCACGACGTGCTCACCAACGAGCAGCACTTCGGGCTCGTCGCGCTCGACGCCGCCGGGCTGCCCGAGACCGGGCCGTCGACGGTGCTCGCCGACGGCGACCGGTGGCCGGTGCGGGCCGCGACCGCGAAGGTCGACGAGGCGTTCGTGACCCTGCGGCTGCGGCTGGCCTCGCCGCGGCCCGCCGCGGTCACCGTCGGCCTGGACGTGCTGCCGCAGCTCACCGGCCTGCCCGCGCCCGCCTCCGGCGACACCCGGGCCGACGCCGCGCTCACGTTCGACCTGGTCAACCGCACCGGGCAGGCGTACCTGCGGGACGAGCTCGACCCGCTGCCGCTCGACTACGTGGTGCCCGGCACCGCGCGCGGCCCGGCCCCGCAGGGGTGGCAGCGGTTCCAGCTCATCGTCAACCGCGACCTCACCGTGCCGTCGACGGGCCGCAGGCTGCCGCTGGAGCTGCTCGACGCGGGCGTGCTGCGCCACGGGTCCTGGGACCCGGCCGACCCCGCCGCCGACAGCCGCAACCTGTGGCGCCTCGACGGCGACGACCTGGTGGTGCGGGTGCCGTGGGCGTTCGCCGGGTACGCCGACCCGTCCGACCACCAGGTGCACCTGCCCGGCCCGGTGCGCTGGACCGACCGCACCGCGCTCAACCTGGCCCGCAGCCCCGGCATCGACCTGTCCGCCTCGGCGACCGGCACCGACCAGCCCGTCGGGCAGGTGCGCTGGGACCGCTGGCAGCGCGTGCACTACACGTCCCGGCTCAAGCAGGGCGCCGACGCGTTCCGCGACGCCCTCGTCGACACCGGCCGCTGACGATCGCACAGGTGGTACACAGGAACGCGAAAGCCGCGGCACAGGGCGGGCCCCGACGCTAGGACCATGACGATGGCGAACACGGACCCCCGCGGCGACCTGCGCCGGCCCGACGGCGGCCCGGTCCGGGTGCTGGTGGTCGACGACGAGCCCACGCTCGCCGAGCTGCTCGCGATGGCCCTGCGCTACGAGGGCTGGGAGGTGCGCAGCGCCGGCGACGGCCAGACCGCCGTGCGCACCGCGCGCGAGTTCCGCCCCGACGCCGTCGTCCTCGACATCATGCTGCCCGACATCGACGGCCTGGAGGTGCTGCGCCGGCTGCGCGGCGAGGCCCCCGACGTGCCCGTGCTGTTCCTCACCGCCAGGGACTCCGTGGAGGACCGGATCACCGGCCTCACCGCCGGCGGCGACGACTACGTGACGAAGCCGTTCAGCCTGGAGGAGGTCGTCGCCCGGCTGCGCGGGCTCATGCGCCGCGCCGGGCACTCCCCGCTGCGCACCGAGTCGCTGCTCGTCGTCGGCGACCTCACCCTCGACGAGGACAGCCACGAGGTGCGCCGCGGCGGCACCGAGGTGTCCCTCACCGCCACCGAGTTCGAGCTGCTGCGCTACCTCATGCGCAACCCGCGCCGGGTGCTGTCCAAGAGCCAGATCCTCGACCGGGTGTGGAACTACGACTTCGGCGGGCAGGCCAACGTCGTCGAGCTGTACATCTCCTACCTGCGCAAGAAGATCGACGCCGGCCGGACGCCGATGATCCACACGATGCGCGGGGCCGGGTATGTCCTCAAGCCCGCCGACTGAGCCGCCGGGGCCGTGGACGGCGCGGCTCCGGCCGCTGCGGACCCGGCTGATCGCCCTCATGATCGGGCTGCTGACCGTGCTGGGCCTGGTCGTCGGCGCCACCACCGAGGTCGTCCTGCGCGACGCCCTGCACCACCAGGTCGACAACGAGCTGACCGAGGCGAGCCGCCGCGCGCAGTACACCTTCGGCTACGACCCCGGGCCGCCCGGCAACCGGCAGGGGCGCCCGGCCGGCTCCCCGCGCCCCGGTGGCGGCGGCGGGCCCGCGCCCGGCCAGCCCGAGGACACCGTGATGGTGCTGCTCGGCGCCCGGTCCGACGGCGGCGTCGTCAAGGAGCAGGACGCGACGTTCACCCGCGAGTTCGAGACGCTGCCCGCGGACGCCCTGGCCGTCCTCGCCGCGGTGCCGCGCGACGGCGCGTCCCACAACCGGCACCTCGGCGACGAGTTCGGCGACTACCGGCTCACCGCCACCGCGATGAGCGACGGCTCCGTCGTCGTCACCGGCCTGCCGCTGGCCGAGGCGAACCGGACCATGCTGCTCGTCGCCGGGGTCGTCGGCGGCGTCCTGCTGCTCATGCTGGTGGCGGCCGGCGCGGCCGGCGCCGTCATCATCCGGCGCACGCTGCGCCCCCTCGACCGGGTCGCCGCCACCGCGAGCCGGGTCTCCGAGCTGACGCTGACCCGCGGCGTGCCCGAGCTGACCGACCGGGTCCCCGAGGCCGACACCGACCCGCGCACCGAGGTCGGCCAGGTCGGCGCCGCCCTCAACCGGATGCTCGACCACGTCGGCAACGCCCTCGAGGCCCGGCACGCCAGCGAGATGCAGGTCCGCCAGTTCGTCGCCGACGCGAGCCACGAGCTGCGCACCCCGCTGGCGGCCATCCGCGGGTACGCCGAACTGAGCCGCCGCAGCCGCACGCCCGTGCCCGACGAGGTAGCGCACGTCCTGCGCCGCGTCGAGAGCGAGGCGCAGCGGATGACCACCCTGGTCGAGGACCTGCTGCTGCTGGCCCGGCTCGACGCGGGCCGCCCGCTCGCCCACGAGCCCGTCGACCTCACCGCGCTGGTCGTGGACGCGGTCAGCGACGCGCACGCCGCCGGCCCCCGCCACGACTGGCGGCTCGACCTGCCCGCGGAGCCGGTGACCGTCACCGGCGACGCCGCCCGCCTGCACCAGGTGCTGGCGAACCTGCTGGCGAACGCCCGCACCCACACCCCGGAGGGCACCACGGTCACCGTCGGCGTCGCCCGCGACGACGGCCACGCCGTGCTGCGCGTCACCGACGCCGGCCCCGGCATCCCGCCGGACCTGCTGCCGCACGTCTTCGAGCGCTTCGCCCGGGGCGACAGCTCCCGCTCGCGGGCGGCCGGCAGCACCGGCCTCGGCCTGGCGATCGTCGCCGCGGTGGTGGCCGCCCACCGCGGCGAGGTCACCGTCGACAGTGGACCGGGGCGCACCGCGTTCGCCGTCCGCCTGCCGGCGCCCGCCCCGTCCGCGTAGGTTCGCCCCCGTTCGGCCCGATCCGCGGTCGGGTGTCGGCCACCACGAATCGCTTCCGCCGGGGCGCCCGGCGGGTTAGGGTGTCGATCGTGACTCGTTGGTATTCGTGGTTTACGAGGCCGGCTTCCGCCGGCGCCTCGGCCATGACGCCATGAGCTGAGACGACCGCCAGCGAAGCCGGCCCAGGGCAGCGAGCCTTCTCGCTGCCCTTTCGTATGTTCCGAGCAGCCGGCTCGCGACGCCGGCGGAAGGAAGAGCCCCACCGTGACCAGTCCCGACGCGCATCAGGTCCGCGACCAGCGGATCGACAAGATCGTGCCGCTGATGAGCCCGGCGCTGCTGCACCACGAGCTGCCGCTGACTCCCGACCTGTCCGCGACCGTGCTGTCGGGCCGCCGCGCCGTGGCCGACGTGCTCGACGGCACCGACGAGCGGCTGCTCGTCGTCGTCGGCCCCTGCTCGGTGCACGACCCCGCCGCCGCCGCCGAGTACGCCGACCGCCTGAAGGTGGAGGCCGAGCGGCTCAGCGACGACCTGCTGGTCGTCATGCGGGTGTACTTCGAGAAGCCCCGCTCCACCGTCGGCTGGAAGGGTCTCATCAACGACCCGGCCCTCGACGGGTCCGGCGACGTCAGCACCGGCCTGCGCACCGCCCGCCAGCTGCTGCTGGAGGTCGTCGGCCGCGGCCTGCCCGTCGGCGTGGAGTTCCTCGACCCGATCACCCCGCAGTACATCGCCGACACCGTCGCGTGGGGCGCGATCGGCGCCCGCACCGTCGAGTCGCAGGTGCACCGTCAGCTCTCGTCGGGCCTGTCGATGCCGATCGGCATGAAGAACCGCCCGGACGGCAGCATCTCCACCGCCATCGACGCCATCAACGCCGCCGGCGTGCCGCACGTCTTCCCCGGCATCGACTTCTCCGGCACCCCGGCGATCCTGCACACCCGCGGCAACGCCGACTGCCACCTCGTCCTGCGCGGCGGCGACGGCCGCCCGAACTACAGCGCCGAGGACGTCGCCGCGTCGCTGGAGCTGCTGCGCAAGGCGGGCCTGCCCGAGCGCCTGGTCATCGACTGCTCGCACGGCAACAGCAACAAGGACCACCTGCGCCAGCCGCACGTGGCCGACGACGTGGCGGCCCAGATCGAGGCGGGCCAGCGCGGCATCGCCGGGCTGATGCTGGAGTCGTTCCTCGTGCCGGGCCGGCAGAACATCGACCCGACCCGCGAGCTGACCTACGGCCAGTCGGTCACGGACGCCTGCATGGGCTGGGAGCCCACGGTCGGCGTGCTGGAGCGCCTGGCCACGGCGTCGGCGAACCGCCGCCGCCTCGCGCACGCCCCGGCCTGACGCCGCCCGGCGCCCGCCCCGCCCCCGTGGCGCGGCGGG
>NZ_BOOY01000025.1 GCF_016863475.1 Spirilliplanes yamanashiensis | reverse complement strand
GGGCGCCGCCCGGCTCACAGGCGGCGCACAGAGCCGCCACACGGCGGCGACAGCGCCGCGGCCGACAGTCATCGGGTACGCCCGTCCCGATGACAAGGATCAGCGATGACCTCGACGTTGCCCGTACCGCCGATCGCGGCCCGGCCGACCGCGAACCCGGCGCCCCGGCGCGGCCCCGCCGCCCTGCTGCGCGGCCGGCCCGACGACCCCGCCTGGGCGCGGCCGGCGCTGCTGGCGCTGCTCGCCGCGACCGCGGTGCTCTACCTGTGGGGGCTCGGCGCGTCCGGCTGGGCGAACGCCTTCTACTCCGCCGCCGTCCAGGCCGGGTCGCAGAGCTGGACGGCGTTCTTCTTCGGCTCGTCCGATGCGGCGAACTCGATCACTGTGGACAAGACGCCCGCGTCGCTGTGGGTGATGGCCCTGTCGGCGCGGGTCTTCGGGGTGAACGCCTGGAACATCCTGGTGCCGCAGGCGGTGATGGGCGTGGCGACCGTCGCGGTGGTGTTCGCGACGGTGCGGCGCTGGTACGGGCCCGCCGCGGGGCTGCTGGCCGGCGCGGTGCTGGCGTCGACGCCGGTGGCCGCGCTGATGTTCCGGTTCAACAACCCGGACGCGCTGCTGGTGCTGCTGATGGCGGTGGCCGCGTACGCGACCGTCCGGGCGATCGAGCGCGGGCAGACGGCGTGGCTGGTGGCGGCCGGGACGGCGATCGGGTTCGGGTTCCTCGCCAAGATGCTCCAGGCGCTGCTGATCGTGCCGGCGCTGTGGCTGGCGTACCTGGTGGCCGGGCCGCCCGGGCTGGGCCGGCGCCTGGTGCAGCTGCTCGCCGCGGGCGCCGCGATGGTGGTGTCGGCGGGCTGGTACATCCTCGTCGTCGAGCTGGTGCCCGCGTCGATGCGCCCGTACATCGGCGGGTCGCAGGGGAACTCGATCCTCGAGCTGGCGCTCGGCTACAACGGCCTCGGCCGGCTCAACGGCGAGGAGACCGGCAGCGTCGGCGGGGGCGGCGGCTGGGGCACGCCCGGGTGGGCGCGGATGTTCGACGCGGAGCAGGGCGGCCAGATCGCGTGGCTGCTGCCGGCCGCGGTGCTGCTGCTCGCCGCCGGGCTGGCCGTGACGGCGCGGGCGCCGCGCACCGACCGGGCCCGGGCCGGGTTCCTGGTGTGGGGCGGCTGGCTGGTCGTCACGGCGGCCGTGTTCAGCCTCATGCAGGGCATCTTCCACGCCTACTACACGGTGGCGCTGGCCCCGGCCGTCGGCGCGGTGGTGGGCATGGGCGCCGTCACGCTGTGGCGGCTGCGGCGCCACCCGGCCGCGTCGCTCGCCCTGGCCGGGGTGGTGGCGGTCAGCGCGGTGTGGGCGTTCGTCCTGCTCGGACGGTCGGCGGAGTTCGTGCCGTGGCTGCGCTGGACGGTGCTCGCCGCGGGGCTGCCGGCGGCGGCCGCGATCGCGGTGACGTCCCGGCTGCGGGCGCGGGTGGCGGCGCTGGCGGCGGCGGTGGCGCTGGGCTCGGTGCTGGCCGGGCCGGCGGCGTACGCGGTGGACACCGCGGCGACGCCGCACACCGGCTCGATCCCGTCGGCGGGCCCGCAGGTGGCCGGGGGCCGCGGCGGCCCCGGTGGCCCGGGCGGGCGGCCGGGCGGCGGGCGCGGCACGTTCCCCGGCGCCCCGCCCGGCGGGCTGCCGGGCGGCGGCGCCCCGGGCCGCGACGGCCGGGCGGGCGGCGGCGGCATGGGCGGGCTGCTCGACGCGGCCACCGTCGGCGACCGGATGCGGGCCCTGCTGACGGCCGAGGCCGGTTCCTACACGTGGGTGGCGGCGGCGGTCGGCTCGCAGAACGCGTCCGGCTACCAGCTGGCGACGGGCGAGCCGGTGATGGCGGTGGGCGGCTTCAACGGCAGCGACCCGTCGCCGACCCTGGCGCAGTTCCAGCGGTACGTCGCCGAGGGGCGCATCCACTACTTCATCGGCGGGGGCGGGGCCGGCGGCGGCCGGGGCGCCTCGGGCGGCAGCTCGGCGGCCGCGCAGATCGCGGCGTGGGTGAGCGCGACGTTCACCCCGCAGACCGTCGACGGCGTCACCGTCTACGACCTGACGGCGGCCACCACGGCCTGACGGCCCCCGCCCACGGGCGGCGTCCCCGGTGCGGGGCGCCGCCCGTGGCGCGTCTCCCTGCTCACAGGGTGGCCACAGTGCCGCCACACGGCCGGAACAGCCCGCCGCACGATCGTTCGGTCATGAGCATCGAGACCCTGTCCCACGGCCGCGCCGGCACCGCCGCCGGCACCGCCGCCGACGCCGACGCCGACGCCGGCGCCGGCGCCCCCGTCCTCGACGTCGTCGTCCCCGTGTACAACGAGGAGGCCGACCTGGAGCCGAGCGTGCGCCGGCTGCACGCCCACCTGACGCGCGAGTTCCCGTACCCGTTCCGGATCACGGTGGCGGACAACGCCAGCACCGACGGCACGCCCGCGGCGGCCGCCCGGCTGGCCGCCGAGCTGGCCGGCGTCGAGGTGGTCACGCTGGCCGCGAAGGGGCGCGGGCGGGCGCTCGGCCACGCCTGGTCGCGGTCGGACGCGGCGGTGCTGGCGTACATGGACGTGGACCTGTCGACGGACCTGGCGGCGCTGCTGCCGCTGGTGGCGCCGCTGATCTCGGGGCACTCGGACCTGGCGATCGGGTCGCGGCTGGCGCCCGGCAGCCGGGTGGTGCGGGGCGCGAAGCGGGAGTTCGTCTCCCGGTCGTACAACCTGATCCTGCGCGCGGCGATGGCGGCGCGGTTCTCCGACGCGCAGTGCGGATTCAAGGCGATCCGGGCGGACGTGGCGCGGCGGCTGCTGCCGATGGTGGAGGACACCGGCTGGTTCTTCGACACCGAGCTGCTGGTGCTGGCGGAGCGCGCGGGCCTGCGCATCCACGAGGTGCCGGTCGACTGGGTGGACGACCCGGACAGCCGGGTCGACATCGTGGCGACGGCGGTGGCGGACCTGCGGGGCATCGCGCGGCTCACCCGGGCGCTGGCCTCGGGCCGGCTGCCGCTGTCGCGGCTGCGGGAGGAGACGGGCCGGGCGGCGGGTGCCCCGGCCGGGCTGACGGGCCAGGCGCTGCGGTTCGCGGCGGTCGGGGCGGCGAGCACGCTGGCGTACCTGGCGATCTTCGCGGCGCTGCGGACGGGGCTCGGGGCGCAGGGCGCGAACCTGGTGGCCCTGGCGGTGACGGCGGTCGCGAACACGGCGGCCAACCGGCGGGTCACGTTCGGGGTGCGCGGCCCGGGCGGGGCGTGGCGGCACCAGGCCCAGGGCCTGGTCGTCCTCGGTGTCGGGCTGGGCCTGACGAGCGGTTCGCTGGCGCTGCTGCACGCGGTGGCGGCGGCGCCGCACCGATCGGTCGAGGTGGCCGTCCTCATCGCCGCGAATCTCTTCGCCACCCTCGTTCGTTTCCTCATGATGCGGACCTGGGTGTTCCGGGGACATTCACACGTGTGAAATTCCTCGCCCCGGGTAACCGAACGATCGCCGTCCGCAGTGGCGACGGTGGCCTCGGGCTTGGGAGGTGGCGAGATGTTGAGCCAGGACGACCGCCGGCAACTCGCCGAGATGGAACGCCGGTTGCGCGCCGAGGACCCCGCCTTCTGCGCCCGGATGTCGGGCCATACCCCGCGCCGGCGCACCCCGGTCGCGCTCATCGTGGTGTGCGTGCTGGTGTGGTTCGCGGTGTTCGGCTCGGCGGTGGCCGGCTGGTGGCCCGCGACGTCGGTGTTCGCCGCGCTGGCGGTGGCGTCGACGGGCGCGCTGGGCTGGTCGGCGCGGCGGCGCGACCAGGACTGAATGTCGCACAGCGGGTGCTGGGTGAGCGGCGCTTCCGGGCGTACGGTGAGCGCACGTCCGACGCGAACGGGGTCGTCTCGTGTTCCTGTCACCCACGCACCTCGACGTCACCACGACCGGGGCCGCGCACGGCACCGTCCGGGTCGCGGCCGTCGGTGAGATCGACATGGGCAGTGCGCCGCGCCTGCACCGCGCGGTGCTGGACGCGCTCGTCGGCCGCCCGGCGGTCGTCGAGGTGGACCTGGCCGGGGTGACCTTCATGGACTCGTCCGGCATCAACATCCTGGTGGCGTGCCGGCAGGGCGCCGGGGACGCGCGGGTGCGGGTGGTGAACGCGGCCCCGCAGGTGCTGCGGGTGCTGACCGTGACGGGGCTGGCGGCGGTGCTGGGGCTCAGCCCGGCCGGGTGACGTCCGTCCCGTACGCCGCCAGGAACACCCGCACGGCCTCGTCGGCGTACCGGCGCAGGGCCGGCGCGGACGGCGGCCGGTCGCGGACGGCGAACATGGCCTCGTCGAGCGGCACCGACAGGATCAGGTAGTTGAGGTGCTGGGCGGCCAGCAGCGGGTCGGGCGCGTGCAGCAGGCCGCGCTCGGCGAGCCGGGTGACGGCGCGGGCCAGGGTGGCGTGGCCGCGTTCGGGGGCGGCGCGGTGCCAGGCGCGGGCCAGGTCGGGGAAGCGGCCCGCCTCGCCGATGAGCATGCGCCGCAGCTGCACGAGGTGCGGCTGGAGCACGGCGGCGACGTGCTCGCGGGCGAACGCGCCCGCGCCAACAGCGCCGCCGCCGACCTCGCCGGCCTGCTCGCCGGGTACTCGTCCGGCGCCCTGCTCGCCCTGCACGCGGCCGCCGCCGGGCTCGCCGTGCGCCGCCTCGCCCTGTTCGAGCCGCCGCTGGCGGACGACACCGCCGCCCAGCGCGCCTTCACCGCCGGGCTGCGCGCCCGCACCGGGTGACCGCGCCACCCACCGCAGCCTGCCCGGCGAGTGGCACGGCGTGCCGGCGGCGACGCTCGCGCCGGTGCTGGCGGAGTTCCTCGGCGGGCCCGGCTACTGAAGGGCGTCCCACCCGATCGGCACGAGCAGCGCCAGCGAGACCGTCAGGAAGAGCGCGGCCATGGCCAGCGGCACGGCGACGGTCCACACGGTGTGCCGGGCGGAGTCGACGCGCGCGTCGCCCGGGCGCCCGGGCGGGTACGTCACCCGCACCGCCTCGCCCGCGTGGTGCAGCGGGGCGCGGGTGGCGAAGTCGTCCGTGAACTCGCGCTTGGCGCCCGACTCGTCGACGAAGGCCACGATCGGCGCGTACCACAGGCCCTGGCCGGAGTCGCGCGGCTGGAAGTCGACGACCTTGCCGACGGAGCGGACCTCGCCCCGCCGGGCCGCGCGCGCGGCGCCCCGGAGCAGGTGGATCCCGCCGGCGCCGGTCAGGACGCCGCCCACGAGGTGGTGCAGCAAGCCGATGTCCATGGCGTCATCGTGCCGCGTCGCGGCGACCCGGCGGCGCCGTCCGTGCCCGAAGATCCGCGAAGGCTGCCCGCGGCGTCAGTCCTCGACCGTCACCGTCACGTCGGCGGCGCCGCGCGCGGCGGCCAGCACGCCGGCCTCCCGCTCGACGGCCGCGGTCAGCGACTTCGCCGGCCGGGCGAACGGCGTCACCGTGACGGCGAGCCGCCGGCCCGTGAGCCGCGCCCGCCAGGTGCCGGCGATGTCGGCGCCCACCAGGACGGCGCCCGGGTTGGCGATGATCCGCCACAGGGCCTTCTGGTGCTCGCGCACCGGCACGAGCACGTCGCGGTCGCGGCCCTGCAGCAGCGGGTCCATCGGCGGCAGCAGGCGCACCATGTCCGGCTCGGGCGCGTCGCGCAGGGCGGCCAGCGCGTCCTCCGGCAGGAAGCCGCGGCGGCCGTCCACGTCGACCTCCGCCAGGCCGTCCGGCCAGACGTCCTTGAGGGCCGTCCGCGTGCTGCCCAGGAACGCGGCGGCGTCCGCGGGCGAGGCCGGGCCGTGCAGCTCCAGGTACGACCGGATCAGCCCGGCCGTGCCGTGCGCCGCGGCGGGCACCGGCGGGCGGTCCGGCAGCGGGGCCAGCACGGCGCCGGTGCGGCGCGGCTCGACGGACACCCCCGCGAAGATGCCGACCTGCTGGAACAGCGCGCCCGAGACGTGCCGGGCGCCGCAGGGCACGCAGTCGTGGCTGAGCGAGTCCGGGATGCGGGCGGTGACGGCGGTGCTCACCTCGCCGCGCGGCACCGGCCCGGTGACCACGTCGCGCATGGCCTGGGCGGCGGCGGTGAACGCGGCGAGGCCCAGCCGGGCGCCCTCCTTGATCGCGTTCGTCGCGATGCGGGCGGTGGCGTCGGCGTCGCTGACCGGCCACAGCGCGGCGGCCAGCGCGGGCACGTCGGCGCGGCGCAGCAGGTGCGGGGCGCCGCGGGTGGCCCACACCAGCACCAGCTCGTCGTCGTCGAGCGGCGCGGTGGTGCGTGCCGCCAGGGCGAGCCGCGCCGAGCCGGCGGCGTCCTGCACGCCGAGGTCGAGCACCCGCAGCCGCGACGGCGGCACGTCGGCCCGGTGCAGCTCGTGCGCCGCGATCCGGTACGCCATCACCCGCGAACGATCGGTGCGCACGTCACTCCCGAAGTAGCAGTTCCCAGGTCCGGAGGTTCGCCTCGCCGCCGGGCACCTGCTGCGGGACGGGCGGCTCGTCGGTCAGCGTAAAGCCGCACCGGCGCGCCACGGCGCAACTGGCCGCGTTGCCGGGGTCGATGCGCAGCAGCAGGCGCGCCGGGCGCAAGGTGCGGTGCGCGTACTCCTGGAGCAGGGTGAGCGACTCCGCGGCCAGGCCCTTGCCCCGGTGGGCCGCCCCCACGACGTAGCCGAGCTCGGCCTCCGACCGCTCGTGGTCGATGCCGAACAGCAGCACCTCGCCGAGCGGCTCGTCGCCGTCGCGGGTGATCGCGAGCTGCACCCGGTGACCGCCGAGGCGGGCCTGCCGGGCCCGCTCCAGGTAGCCCTCGGCCGCGGGCAGGTCGAACGGGTTCGGCATCGGCGTCCAGCGCCGCACCTCGGGGTCGTCGAAGAGGCTGACCAGCAGCGGGGCGTCCTGTTCGCGCCACTCGCGCAGGCGCACCGTGGCACCGGTCAGGACCAGGGGGTACGTCAGCGCCCGCGTCATGCCTCGATCCTGCCCCGGTTCGGGCGGGAATGACTACCGGCGGGCGGGCTCGTCCAGCTGCGACTCGGCCTCGACCTGCGGTTCCGCGCGGTCACTGCGTCGTTTCCGGATCCAGGCCGCGCCGCCGATCGCGCCGATCACGAGCGCCAGCCCGATCTTGAAGCCGGTCTTGCTCAGCACGATCGCGACGATGCCGCGGACGATGCCGACGATCCAGACCTGCTGGCCGGCGGCGTCCTCCAGCATCAGGTAGGCGATGGTCGCCAGCCCGGCCCCGGCGAGCACGGTGAGGGTGGCGGCGATGACGAGGTGGCGCTGTCGCACGGTCATGAGATGACGGTAGGAACCGCCGCCGCCGACGGCGTCGGCCCGCGGGACGAACCCCGGCTATGCCGATGGTTGCATCCCGCGGGCCGGCGGGGACGGGCGTCAGCCCACGCCGGGGGCGTTGTCGCCGGTGGGCAGCTTCGCGCCCGCCGCGTCGAACGCGGTCAGGTCCTTCGGCATGAAGTTCCTGCCGACCTCGGCCGGGTCGAACCAGAACACGACGACGGTGCTGTCCTCGCTCCAGACGGCCTGCTTCGCGGTGACGGTGCCGCCCTTGCCCCGGGCGGTGATCGTCGCGGCGGGCCCGGCGTAGTAGCCGAACGCGGGGGTGGCGGCGTTGTCGTCACCGACGACCATGCCGCCCTGCACGGCGTGGAAGCCGGGCGCGGTGTCGTCGCCGTCGGTCTCGTTCGCCATGACGACGGGCGTGAGCGCCGAGCCCTTCCGCGTGCCGGCCATGATGCCGAACGTGATGCCGGGCTGGTCGATGTCGACGGGCTCGGCCCAGAACGCCCAGTCGCCGAAGCCGGCGTCGATGACGTCGCCCTTCGGGTCGGCCGCGGGCGGCTCGTACTCGCCGGGCTGCCCGGGCGGGGCGCTGGGCGGCGCGGCACTCCGCGCGGCCGCGGGGACGGGAGCCGGGGCGCCGCCCTTCTCGGCGGCGCTGGCGGCGACGGCGCCCGTGACGGCGGTGGCGACGCAGACGGCCGCGGCGCCGGCGATCAGCAGCGGGGTGGCTCTCATGGCGGGTCCTCCATCGGTGGTTGAACATGTGCGGCGAGGAGGACGGGTGGCATGCGGGGAAAGTTGCGGGCGGCGACCGCAACCTTTCGCGGCCCGCATCCGTCATGCCTGAGGTGAAACGCGGAGACGAGGAGTTCGCCGAGTTCGCCCGGGCGAGCTGGCGGCGGCTGCTGCACGCGGCGTTCCTGCTGACCGGCGACCGGCACGCCGCGGAGGACGCGGCGCAGACGGCGCTGGTGCGCACGTACGCGTCGTGGGCGCGCATCCGCAACAGGGACGCCTACTCCTACGCCCGCAGCATCCTCGCCAATCACGTCACCGACCGCTGGCGCCGCCCGATCCGGGAGTACGCCACCGCGGACATGCCGGACACGCCCCACTCCCGCGACGTCGCCGACGACGTCACGCACCGCCGCTGGCTGGTCGACGCCCTGGCCGCCCTGACGCCGAAGGAGCGCGCCGTCATCGTGCTGCGCCACTACTTCGACATCACGGAGGCCGACGTCGCCCGCGAGCTGGACATGCCCCTCGGCACGGTGAAGAGTCTCAACGCCCGCGGCCTGGCCAAGCTGCGGGTGTCGTCCGTCCCCACCCAGCGCACCGACCCGACCGCCATCGGCAGGAGCCGACGATGAACGACCTGGACGCCTTCCGCGCCGCCCTGCACGCCGAGCCGCCGGACCTCTCCCCCGACGGCCCCGACCTGGCCCACATCATGCGCACCGGCGGCCGCATCCGCCGGCGCCGCCGCGCGCTCGCCGGCGCCGGAGCCGCCCTGGCGGTGGCCGCGGTGCTCGCCGGCGGCATGCAGCTGCAGCAGCCCGGCGCCTCGTCGCCGGCCGGCCCGGGGCCCGCCGCCCCGTCGGTGTCCACGACGATCGGCTCGGGCGGCTGGCGGTTCGAGGTCCGGCCGGTCGACAGCGAGTTCGGTGTGCTGGCGATCGGTCCCGAGGAGGGCCAGGCCGTCATGGCGAACGAGGTCGAGGGCTCGGCGACCGCCCCCGGCTTCCACGGCGTCTCGATCAGCATGCTCACCGGCGAGAAGCAGACGCCGACCCCGCTGTTCGGCTACTACGCCGGTCCCGCCGACCGGATCACCGCCACGGCCGGCGGCCGGGTCTACGCCGCCCGCATCGCCACTCCGGCCGCCCGGCCGGACATCCGCATCTTCTGGTTCGACCCGGCCGAGGTGGGCCCCACGTTCCGGGGCAAGAACCTGACCGCGTACGACGTGGCCGGCAACCGCCTGCCCGACGGCAACAACACCCCCGGCGCCGGCTGAGGGCGGCTCACCGCCCGGTCAGCACCGCGATCACGCGGTCGGCGTAGCGCCGCCGCGCCGCCGCCGTGCCCTGCACCAGGTCCGGCGTGGCGTGCGCCAGCTGCGCGTGCCCGAGGTACGCGGTGACCGCCAGCAGCCCCCGGTCGCGCGCCTCGGCGGGCGTGAAGCCCAGGTCGCGGAACAGCTTCTGGGTGTACGAGATGCGCCGCTCGGTCACCCGCGCCAGCACCGGCGCGACCAGCGGGTGGGCGGCCGTCGCCAGCACCGCCACCTCGACGCTGTCGTGCCCCGTCGACTCGATGACGGTGACGAGCAGCAGCCGCAGCCGGCGCAGCGGGTCGGGCTCGGCCTCGACCAGCCGGATGACCGCCTCGGTGTGCCGGGCCTCCCAGCGTCGCAGCGCCGCCGTCACCAGGGCGTCGCGGTTCGGGAAGTGCCAGTAGAAGCTGCCCTTGGTGGCGCCGAGCAGCGCCGCGAGCGGCTCCACGGCCACGGCGGCCAGCCCGCCGCGGCCGATCGCGTCGAGCGCCGCGGCGGCCCAGTCGTCCGCGCTGAGCCGGCCGGCCTGGTGTCGGTTCACGTCCGTACGGTACCGTACGGACAGCACACCATACGGTGCCGTACGGAGGCGACCCCATGCCCGTCCGCAACGTGCACGAACGCGTCCTGCCCGTCCCCGCCGCCGTGGCCGGCGCGCTCCTCGACCGGCTCGCCTCGCCCGGCGACCCGCTGTGGCCGTCGCCGCCGTGGCCGCGGCTGCGCTTCGACCGCCCCCTCGGCGTCGGCGCCACCGGCGGCCACGGCCCCATCCGCTACCGCGTCACCCGGTACACGCCCGGGCGCCTGATCGAGTGCGCGTTCGACCCGGCCACCGGCTGCCACGGCACCCACGCCTTCGAGGTCGAACCGCTCGGCGCCGGCCGGTGCGTGCTGCGCCACCGCCTGACCGCCCGCACCACCGGCGCCATGCGGCTGCTGTGGCCGCTCGCCATCCGGGTGTGCCACGACACCCTGCTGGAACACCTGCTGGACAACGCCGAACGCGCCACCACCGGCGCCGTCCGCCGCCCGGTGCGCTACCCGCTGCGGGCCCGCCTGGCCGCCCCGGCCGTGCGCGCGGTCCGCGTCCCGCCCGGCGCCCACCTGCTGCACGCCTGGCCCGGGCGCCGCGACCTTGCCGACGCGTACGCCGTCCACGTGCCGCCGGGCGTCCCGGCCGACCCGCAGGCCTGGGCCGACGCGGTCTTCCGCGACCCGCCGCGCCCCGTCGCCCTGCTGCTCGGCCTGCGCAACCTGCTCGCCCCGCTCGTCGGCGTGGCCCGCGCCGACGCCACCGCCTTCGCCACGCTCGCCCGCACGGACCGGGAGGTGCTGCTCGGCACCGACGCGGCCCACCTCGGCTTCCGCGCCGGCGTGCTCGTCACCCCCGGCGCCACCGGCGCCACCGTCACGGTGTCCACCGTGGCCGCGGCGCGCGGCCGCGCCGGCCGGGCGTACCTGGCGGTCGTCCGCCTGGTCCACCCGGCGGTGGTCCGCGCCATGCTGCGCCGCGCGGCGCGGACCACCGTCCGGTCGGCCGGTCAGCCGGCCGGGACGATCACCGTCCGGGCGGACACGGGCGACGGTCCCGCCGCGTTGTAGGCGACCACCTCGACCGTGCGCGTGCCGGCGTCCATCGGCACCCAGACCCGCATCGCGTACGTCCAGCCCACGACCACGCCGTCGACGTAGATCAGGAAGCCGTCGGTGGCGGTCGGGGAGCCGTCCAGGTACAGCAGCGCACCGCCCGAACCGGCGCCCGCGAGGCCGATGCGCGGCGCCTGCGGCGGCTCCTCGTCCACCGGCGCCAGGGCCGGGACGAAGTCCGCCGACGGGGCCGACACCCCGGCGTCGTTGCGGGACCGGACCGTGAACACGTGCCGCTGTCCCGGCGTCAGCCCGGGCACCACCGCCCAGAAGTTGGCCGTGGTCGCCACCGGTTCGCCGTCGCGCCACAGCTCGTAGGAGGTCGCGCCGGGCGCGGGCGCCCAGTAGACGACGGCCGACCCGCTGGTGCGCTTGCCGACGTGGAAGCCGCGCGGCGGCTCCGGGACGCGGGTGTCGCTCGGCGGCCCGGTGAGCACCACGTCGCGGGCGCGGTATGTGGCCTCGCCGTACCAGCCGTGCACGTAGATGCGCACGCTGTCGGTGGCGGGACCGGTCGTGAACGTGTGGGTCAGGGTCACCTCCCGCACCGAGGGCGGGGTGAACGCGGTGCCGTAGTCGCTGCCGAGGAACGCCCAGCCGCCCCGCACCTTGGCGGTGAGGGTGTACGACGAGTTGGCCCGGACCGGCACGACCTGGGCGCACTCGGCGCGCGTGGACGCGGTCGGGCGACCGGCGAGCCGGGTGTCCTTGATGATCGGCGACTTGTCGAGCGCCGACACCGGCGCGGGCGGCGCCGACTGCACGCTGAGCGCGCGCACCGGCGCGGTGCCGGGCTCCGGCTCGGCCGGCTCGGGCGCCGGCGGGGCGGGACGCGGCACGACCGTCGCCGGGACGAACGGGTCCTTCAGCGGCATGACCTGGACGAACTCGGCGCCCGGCAGGTTCTGCTCGGGCACCGTCCCCTCCTCGCACACCCAGCCGGTCTCGGCGAGGCCGAGCGTCGGGTTGAAGTCGCCGTTGGCGACGAGGTTCGGCGGGTCCGCCGGGGCGGCCGCCGCCGGCGGCGCGGCGAGCAGCGCGGCGGACAGCACCGCGGTGGCGGCCGCGGCGAGGAGTCGTCTCATGGGCGGGATCCTTCGGGTTCGGTGAGGGGTTCGAGCAGGAGTCGGGTCCGGGCGGCGATCAGGCGGTAGCCGCACCGCTCGGCGAGGCCGAGGGCCTGCCGCGCCCACGCCGCGGCCTCGGGGGCGCCGGCGCGGTGGTGCAGCTCGGCGAGGCCGGCCAGCGCCTCGGCCTCCGGGTAGCGGTTGCCGGTGGCGCGGGCCAGCCGCAGGGCCCGCTGGTGCAGCCCGGCGGCGTCGTCGCGGCCGAGGGCGGCCTTGACGGCGCCCAGGGTGTTCAGCACGTCGATCTCGACGCGCTGGTCGGTGGTCTCGGTGCTCAGCTGGTACGCGCGCTCGGCGAGCCGCAGCGCGCCGGCCGGGTCGCCCGCGGCGAGGGCGGCGGAGGCGAGGCCGCGCAGCGCGATCGCCTCGTTCACCCGGGAACCGACCTGGCGGAACGCGGCCAGAGCGGCGTCCAGGCTGTCCCGGGCGTCGCCGGTGCGGCCCTGCGCCAGGTACGTCTCGCCGAGGTTGTCGACGGCGATGGCCTCCCCGCCCACCGAGCCGGCGGCCCGGAACAGCGCCTGCGCCCGGGTCAGGTGCTCGACGGCGGCGGGCAGGTCGCCGCGCTCGCGGTAGACGACGCCGAGACTACCCAGCGCGGCGGCCTGCCCGGCGACGCGCCCGCCGCTCTCGTTGAGCAGCAGCGACCTAGACAGGTGACGCACGGCGTCGTCGAGCCGGCCGGTGAGCCGGCACACGGTGCCGAGGTTGCCCTCGGCGGCGGCCTCCCCGGCGAGCCAGCCCGCGGCCCGGCTCACCTCGGCGAGGGCGCGGTAGCTGGCGGCGGCGGCCTCGTAGTCGCCCTGCCGCCACCGCGCCTCGGCCATGCTGAGGTGCCCGGCGGCCCGGCCGTACGGGTCGCCCGCCGCCTCCGCCGCCGCGATGGCCGCCTCGGACAGCTCCACCCAGGACAGCGTCGGCAGGCACTGCGACGCGTACCCGCGCAGGGCGTCGGCGAGCCGCCACGTCATCTCCGGGCGGCCCAGCTCGGCGGCGTGCCGCACCGCCGCCAGGACGGGCGTCCGCTCCGCCTCCAGCCAGGCCAGGGCCGCCCCGGCCGAGTCGAACGCGGCGGGCGCCGGGCGGCCGGTCGCGGGCAGGCGCAGCCGTTCCGGGTAGAGCCGCTGCGACGCGGCCGACGCGTGCGCCTCGTACCAGTCGTAGAGCCGCCCGGCCGCGGCGTCGCGTTCCGCCGGGTCGCTCTCCGCGTCGCCGCGCTCCACGGCGTAGCAGCGCAGCAGGTCGTGCAGCGCCACCCGGCCGGGCGCGGGGCGGCTGACCAGGTGGGCGGCGTGCAGCAGCTCCACGGCCTGGGCGACGGCGTCGGCGTCCTCGCCGGTCAGCGCCGGGACGGCGGCCTCGGCCAGGTCGGTGCCGGGCGCCAGGCCGAGCAGGCGGAACGTGCGCCGGGCCGCCGCGGGCAGCGCCCGGTACGACAGTTCGAACGCCCGCCGCACCGCCGTCTCGGGGTCGCCGTCGATCTCCAGCCCGGACAGCCGGTCGGCGCCGGTCAGCCGGTGCAGGTAGTCGGCGACGGCCAGGTGCGGGCGGCCCAGCAGGTTCGCCGCGGCGATGCGCAGCGCCAGCGGCAGCCGGCCGCACGCGCGCACCAGGCCGGCCACGGCCTCCGGCTCGGCCCGCACCCGCGCCTCGCCGAGGGCGGCCAGCAGCAGCGCGTGCGCCTCGGCGCCGGTGAGCACGTCGAGGCCGATGCCGTGGGCGCCGTCGCGGGCCAGCAGGCCGAGCAGCTGGTCGCGGCTGGTCACCACGACCGCGCAGCCGGGCGCCCCGGGCAGCAGCGGCCGGACCTGGTCGGGGTTGCGGGCGTTGTCGAGCAGCACCAGCATGCGCCGCCCGGTCAGCAGCGTCCGGTACAGCCCGGCGGCCTCGTGCACGTCGTCCGGCACCTGCCCGGCCGGCACCCCGAGCGCACGCAGGATGCCGCCGAGCGCGTCGACGGGCCGCAGCGGCGGCTCCGGCGCGTACCCGCGCAGGTTGACGAACAGCTGGCCGTCGGGGAACCGCGACCGCGCGCGGTGCGCCCAGCGCACGGCCAGGGCGGTCTTGCCGACACCGGCGGCGCCGGTCAGCGCCAGCACCGGCACGACCGCGCCGCCGTCCGCGCCGGTCAGCGCGTCCACGTGCGACAGCACGGACGTGCGGCCGACGAAGCCGGCGGCGTCGGCGGGCAGCTGCGCCGGCACGGGCGCCGCCGCGGCGGCGGCCGGGACCGCCCGGCGGCGGCGCTCCTCCACCCGGTCGCGGGCGGTGGCCAGCTCGCCCATCTCCTGCGGGGTGGCCCCGAGGACGCGCACCAGCTCGTCGAAGCGGTCGGTCGGCGGCAGTATCTTGCCGCTCAGGTAGCCGCCGATGATGCCGAGCGACCACCCGGTCTGCTCGGCCAGGTCGCGGTAGCTGCGCTGGGCGCCACCGCGCAGCCGCGCCTCGCGGCGCCGCAGGTGGCGCAGGACGAGGGCGAGATCGGTGACGTCGACGACGTCGCGCAGGCCCCGCGCCGGTGCTGGCGTCTCGTCGCTCACACGGACCTCCGGGCCCTGCGGCCGGCGGCCGCGCCGGCCCGACACACTACAGAGGACCCGCAACGCCGCGCCCACCAGATCACCCCTCTCCCGGGCAGGGAGATGCGGCGCCGGCCGCGGGGATCCCCCGCCGCCGGCGCCGCACCGCCGTCGTCAGTTGTTCTTGGTGCCGTCGAACAGCACGACCGAGCTGTCACCGAAGTACGGCCCGATGGCGATGGTCGGGTTGTCGCGGTCGTCCACCCGGCTGAAGACGCCGTTCAGGTAGCCAGTCCGGCCGTTGTAGTCCTTCAGCCAGCCGCCACCGCTCACGCCGGGGGTCATGTCGCAGGTGATCTTGTTCTCGTGGGCGCCGCTGCGCCACAGGGTGGAGTTGCCGGCGCACTGCATGAGGTGGCCGCCGTCGAAGTCCGGCCCCGCCGACGGGTAGCCGAAGGCGTTCATGAACTGGTGCCGGTCGATGTTGCCCGCCCAGCCCTGCCCGCCCAGCTTGTCGGCGATGTGGTCGCCGTCGCGGGTGCGCATGGTGGCGACGCCCAGGTCCTTGCGCCAGTCCTTGTCCTCGCTCCAGGACTCCAGGGTGTGCAGGTTCCAGGCGGTCCACCGGCCGTGCGGCGCCGGGTCGGCCAGGTCCTCGTCGTAGCCGGGGACGAACGTCCAGTTCGAGTGGTAGTCGGCGCCCGAGCCGCCGCCGTGCACGCAGTGCCCCGCGGTCCACACCGAGTCGCGGCCGTCGGTGTAGACGATGGTGCCCGAGCAGACGAAGTTGCCGCCGCTCGCCTTCGTGAAGAAGACCTTGCCGCTGGTGCGGGCGGTGAAGTGGTTGCTGCCCAGGTTCGGGTTGGTCGCCCGCGCCGCGACACCCCCGCGGGCCGGGCTGCCGCCGCCCGGCGCCGACAGCACCGGCGCGCCGGTGTCGGCCGCCAGCGGCGCCAGCGCCGCCCGGCTGCGGCTCGCTGCCGCGAACTCCGGCGCCGCCTCCGCGGGCTTCGCGGCGCGCATCCGGGCGGGCGTCCAGTACGCCTCGACCGCCGCCGCGTCACCGGCCCGCACCCCCGCGGCCCGCACCCCGGCGGTCCGCGCGGCCGCCGTCACCGGCGACGCGCCGCTGACGACCCGGTCCCCCGCCACGATCGGCGCCACGTCACCCGGCGCGGCTCCCGCCGTCCCGACCGGCAGCGCCAGCCCCGCCGCCACGACGGCGGCGGCGACGAGGCCCGCCCGCATCCTGTTGTCCATGATGTCCCCCCCAGCTCCGCGGACCGCGGTGCGATCCATCCGGCGCAGAGCCTCCGGCACGGGCGGCGGCGGCGAGGGCGACAGTGAACAGAGCTGAACGCCGCCGGCCGCCTCCTGGGCGGCCCGGTAGCGCAGCACCACGACGCCGCTGGGCAGCGGGGTGGCGTCGCGCAGCGCGTACCGGTGCGGGTGGAACGCGGCGGCCGCCAGCGGGACGCCGGCGGCCGCGACGACCGGGTTGAGCTTGACCACCAGGTCGTCCACCTCGGACAGCAGCTGGCCGGCGAGCCAGATGTCCCGGCCGGGTTGCCGCTCGAGTTTCCGGACGAACGCGGCGGCGTCCTCGGCGACGACCCGCACGGCCGGGTCCGGCACGGGCGGCAGGGTGCGGGAGACGACGATCTGCTCCAGGTGGGCGTACGGGCTGGTGATGCCCGCGTCGAGCGCGGGCGCGTAGGTGTGCCGGCCCATGAGCACGGTGTCGAGGACGCGGTTGGGCCGCGGCGCCGCGCGCACGTGGGTGGGCAGCGTCTCCGGGTAGTGCTCGGAGATGTAGTCGGTGATCGTCCTCCACCACGAGGAAGTCCCAGGCGAGCGGATCTTCGAGCACTTCGCCCCCACGAGGCGGTCGTGGCCGAGCTGGCCCGCCGCGAACCGGGCCGCGAGCTGTTCGTCGACCACCTGCGCCACATCGTCGAGCGCACCACGCGGCGGCCCGAGCTGACCCGGGCGCTCATCGAGCTGCGGCTGGAGGCGGCGCGCCGGTGCGCGGGGCCACCAGGCCCGACTCGTACGCGAACACCACCAGCTGGGCGCGGTCGCGGGCGTGCAGCTTCGTCATGGCCCGGTTGACGTGTGTCTTGGCCGTCAGCGGGCTGATCACCATGCGGGCGGCGATCTCGTCGTTGGACAGGCCGCGGGCGACCAGCGTGACGGCCTCCCGCTCGCGGTTGGTGAGGCCCCGCGCGGCCGCGCCGGCGTCCGGGCGGGGCGGTTCGGCGACGTACCGGGCGATCAGGGTGCGGGTGATCGACGGCGCGAGCAGCACGTCGCCGCGCGCCGCGACCCGCACGGCGTGCAGCAGGTCCACCGGCTCGATGTCCTTGACGAGGAAGCCGGCCGCGCCCGCGCGCAGCGCGTGGAAGACGTGCTCGTCGAGGCCGTAGTTGGTGAGGATGACGACGCGCACGCCGGCCAGCGCCGGGTCCGCGGCGATGCGCCGGGTCGCCTCGATGCCGTCCATGACGGGCATCCGGATGTCGATCAGGGCGACGTCCGGCAGGTGCCGGGCGGCCAGCGCCACGCCCTGCGCGCCGTCGGCCGCCTCGGCGACGACCTCGATGTCGTCCTCGACGTCGAGCAGGGCGCGGAAGCCGCTGCGGATCAGCGGCTGGTCGTCGGCGAGCAGGACGCGGATCACGACGGGCGGTCCACGGGCAGCTCGGCGCGCACGGTGAAGCCGCCGCCGTCGCGCGGCCCGGCGCGCAGCCGGCCGCCGAGCGCGGTGACGCGTTCGCGCATGCCGCGCAGCCCGACGCCGGGCGCCGGGTCGTCGCCCGGCGTCGCGGCGCCGTCGTCGTCGACGCGGATCGCGACGGCGCCGGGCCGGTAGTCGATGCGCACCGACGCGGTGGCCGCGGCGGCGTGCCGGGCGACGTTCGTCAGGGACTCCTGCACGATCCGGTACGCGGTCCGGTCGACGGCGGCGGGCACATCGGGCCGGTGCCCGCCGACCGTCAGGGTGGCGTCCAGGCCCGCCATCCGGGCCCGTTCGACCAGCTCCGGGACGTGGGCGAGGCCGTGCGGCGCGCCGGCGCCGTCGTCGCGCAGCGCCTCCAGGGTGGCCCGCAGCTCGCGGGTCGCCTCCCGGGCGGCCTCCTCGATCGCCAGCAGCGCCTCGGGCACGTGCTCGCCCCGCTTGCGCGCCAGGTGGACGGCGACGCCCGCCTGCACCTTGATGACGCTGATCTGGTGGGTGAGCGAGTCGTGCAGCTCCCGCGCGATGTGCAGCCGCTCCTCGTCGGCGCGGCGCAGGGCCGCCTCCTCGCGGGTGCGCTCGGCCTCGTCCGCCCGCCGCTCCGCCTGCCGCAACGCCTCGCCCGCCGCGCCGGCGGCCACGAGCCACGCCAGCTCCAGCGCGCCGCGCCCCCGGGCGAGCGCGTCGCCGACGCCCATGCCCAGCGTGAGGGCCGCGAGCGGCAGGGCGGCCAGCATCAGCACGGCCGCCGCGACCGTGACCGCGCGGTGGCCCGCCCGGACGGCGGCGTACACGGCGAACAGGAACGCGACGGCGGGCACGTCGAACCCGGCGGCCTGGTAGCCCACCGCGCACACCCCGGTCACCGCCAGCACGGGTACGGGGGCGCGCCGGCGCGCCACCAGCGCCAGGCCGCTGACCAGCAGTAACGCGTACCCGAGCACCCCGACGTGGCCCCCGGACCACCCGGCGGCGAGCAGCGCCACCGCGACGCCGGCGGCGATCGCCGCGTCCGTGCGCCCGGGCCGCCACATACTTCTCATCCTATGAAGATCGCGCCCCCGGCGACTCCCCCGCGCAGCCGACCGGCCACTACCGCGGGCGCGGTAGTGACGCGCGGTGCTGCGACGTCCGCGGCAGCCCGGAATGCCTCCGGCGGGCGGACGACCAGCAGCGGCGGGGACGCCATCCTGCTGACCATGACCTCATCGCAGCTGCTCGCCGCACCCCTGACCATGAGCGCCGGACGGCTCGGCGCCACCGTCGCCGCCCTGCTCGCCCTGGCCGGCGTCGTCGCCGGGGCCCTCGCGCTGGCCCGCCCGACCGGCCGCCTCGGCCCCCGCACCGGGCGGCTCGGCGCCACCCTCGCGCTGGGCGCGGGCCTGGTGGCGGTGGCCCTCGGCGGCGTCGTCGTGGCCACCTCCGACAGCGGGATCGGCACCGGCAACGGCCGCGGCGGCGCGTACGTCGCCCTGGTGGTCGGGGTGGTTGCCCTGGCCCTGGGCGCGCTGACCCTCGCCCGCGCCCGCCGCACCGGCTGACCCGGGGCTACCGGGTCTCGCCGCCCGGGAGCCACGCCCCCGCCGGCCGCGCCCTCCAGCCCTCGGCGCCCGCGAGCTCGGCCGCCGCCGCGCGCAGCGTGGCCAGCGCGGGGTGCGTCGCGTCGCGGCGGTGGACCAGCGCCCACGCGTGGCACGCAACCGGCTCGACCAGCGGCCGCAGGACCGCGCCCGGGACGGCGGGGCGCTCGCTCATGGTGAGGATCGGCAGGCCGTGCGACCGCAGGTGCCGCGCGGTCCCGGCCGCGCCGACGACGTGCGGGTGCGGGCGCGAACGCGCCAACGCCCTGTTCACCTCCGCCGAACACGCCGGCTACCTGCTGGGCGCCCCCGCCGCCGGGCTGCTCATCGCCGCCGCCGGCGTCGGCGGGGCACTCGCGGTGACGGTCGCCGCGTTCGCGTTCGCCGCCGTCGTCGCCGCGGTCCGGGTCCGCGTCCCGCACGCCCACACCCCCTCGGGTACGGCCGAACGCGCCCGGCTGCGCGAGGTGGTGGCGTTCATCCGCGACGACCCGGCCCTGCGCGCGCTGCTGGTCTTCCCGACGGCGGCCGTGCTGCTGGTGGGCCCGCTCGTGCCGATCGTGCTGCCCGTCCTGGCCCGGCAGGCGTTCGGCGACCCGGTCGTGCTGGGCGTCATGGTCGCCGCGTACGGCGCCGGCGGCCTGCTCGGCGCGGCCGGCGCGCGGGTCGGGCGCCGCCGGCTGTTCACCGCCGTCTTCCTCGTCCTGCCGTGCGCGTACGACACACTCACGCTCGCCCCCGGCCTGCCGGTGACGCTCGCCGTGCTGCTGACGACCGGCGCCGCCGCGGGCTCGCTGGTGCCGCTGATGGCGACGGTCCGCCAGGAACGGGCCCCCGCCCGTCTGCTGCCCCGCGTCGTCGGGCTGAGCACGGCGAGCACCCCCCGGTCGCCGCACCGGTCGGCGGCCTGCGCCACACCATGCTGCTCCTGACGGCGGGCACCGCCCTGATCGGCGCCGCGGCCGTCGCCGGCCGGGGGTCCGCCGGCTCGACGCCGGCCGCCGACGGCGCCGGGCGGGGCCCGCACGGGTGATAACCTGCGGCGATGTCGCAGCTGGTGGAGAAGATCGTCGCGGACCTGCGCGCGAACGGTGTCCCGCTCGACGACGCCGGCGACGGCTGGTTCGCCCTGCGCGGCGACACCGGCGCCCCGGCGGCCTTCGTCCACCTGACCGACGACGCCGTCGCCCGCTACCGCGACAGCATGTCCGACGAGGACGTCGACGGCGCGTTCGGACCGGGCGTCACCGCCGACGAGGCCCGCCACCGCCTCACCCTGATCCACCTCGAGGAGACCCTCGAGAGCGGCACCGGCGGCGTCCGCTACGTCATCCCGGACGGCGGCGACCTGCGCGTCTTCGGCGACGCGGCGTCGCTGCCCACGCTGCCCCCGGGCGACTACGAATGGCACTCCACACCGCGCTGACGGCCGGCCCGGCACCCCGGACCGGCCGCCGTCACGGCGTCAGCTGCCGTCGGCCTTGCAGCCGGTGTTCGGGATGTACGCGGTGATGATGTTCTTCGACACCGCCGCGATGGCCACCTTCGGCTTCTTCGTCGCGGCGACCCGCCCGGTCCGCTTGTCGATCAGGTAGATCTCGCGGGAGAAGCAGTACGTGTCGTTGCTGCGCCGGTAACTCACCACGTCCGGGTCGGACAGCACCACGGCGATGGCGAAGTCGGCGAGGTCCCGCCAGTTCTTGCCCTCGATCTTGGCGTTCTTCTCCCACTCGCCGCGGTGCTTGAGCAGGTGACGGTAACCCCACTTCTCCGAGCCGCACTTCAGGTTCGACGTGCCGGCACCCACGTACCCCGGCGCACCGGCGGTGGTGTGCATCGCCTTGCGGCTGAACGCGCGCACCAGCTTGTGGTTGTCGGTGAACACCCCGCACGCCGCCCACACCTGCGCCGCCCGGACGTCCCCGCCGACGGACCGCGCCCCCGCGGCGCCGCCCGGCAGCTCGGTCGTCCAGACGAACTCCCCGTCCGCCACACTGGGCAGATCATCGGTGGAACTGTCCGGTCCGATCGGCTCGGCCGGCACGTTCTCCCACACCGGCGCCGACGTGTCCGGCAACGCATCCGGCGAGACCCCGACCACGGCGTTCGGGTCGGGAACCTCGACGGCGAAGGCAGGCGACGGGGCGAACGCCACAATGGACGCGGCCGCGATCGCCAGTGCTGCGAATCTGCGCATGAACAAGCCCTTCCAAGAGGGAATGGGGAATCTCGTCAAGGCATGACCGCACGGCCGTGAGACGTCCACGACCCATCCGCGACGTCCGGCCATCCCGCACCGCTGATCCCCCGTTGATCGGTGCGGGCCGCACGCTACCGCGAAGGGCGCTCGCGTTTCGACCCCGTCGCGGGGCACCGGCGCGGCGCTCCGACGGGTACGCTGCGGCATCGATGGGGCCCGATCGGACGTCACCCGCCGCGCCCCTCGACCGAACGACACCACGGGGAAAACGGAGCTGCACGTGCTCGCACCACGCCATCGCCGCCGCCTGAGGTCCGCGGCAGGCATCCCGATGATCGGCGCCACGGTCCTCGCGCTGATCGCGACCGGCCTGCCCGCCCACGCCACGACATCGGGCGCCGGCATGCCGACCACCCGGTTCCTCTACCGGACGCACGGCATCAACCCGGTCTGGACCGCCTACTTCGACACGGGCAACATCCGCTGGAACCAGCGCGTCGGCAGCACCATCGGCCGGACCACCTCGTCCCTCAACGACGGCACCGCCGGCTCCTACGCCGGCAGCTGGTACGGCGAGTACATCGCCCGCGGCGTGCAGCCGCGCGACCGCAACTTCACGATCCGGCTGAACTCCCGCGAGCTCGTCGCCGACTTCGGCAACAACTCCACGACCCTTACCCGCCAGTCGCAGGTGACCGCCACCCACGAACTCGGCCACGCCCTCAACATGGCCGACAACCCGAACACCACATCCCGGTCGATCATGAAGTACGCCGACATCGACGACCTGCGCGTCGAGGTCCCCCAGCCGTACGACATCAGCGAAGTGGCGAGGATCTACTGATGCCGAAGCGCCCCGCCCCAGCCGTTGCCGGGTTGGCCACGACCCTCGCCCTGCTGGCCGGCTGCTCCCCCACCCCGGCCCCCGAGACGGAAACCGTCCTCACCCACGCCCTGTACCCGTCGTACCGCGACTCCACCGAACTGCTCACCGATGCGGACCTCGTCATCCGCGGCGTCCCGACCGCCGCCCGCGTCGAGCAGCTGTTCATGGACCCACCCGAGGGCACCGACCCGCTGACCAACCCGCAGGCCGGCCTCCCCCCGGAGGAGGTGGAACGCATCCGCCAGGACTCCGCGACGGTCGTCACCGTCACCACGGTGCGCGTCACCGAGGTGGTCAAGGGGACGGCGACGGTCGGCGGCACGGTGGACGTGAGCCAGCTGGGCGGGACGTTCAAGGGCGTCCGCTACCGGGAGGGCTCGACGACGATGCTGTCCCAGGGCGGGGCCGAGTACGTCATGTTCCTGGCGGCGCATGGGGCGGGCCGGCCTTACGACCTGCTCAATCCGCAGCAGGGGCTGTACACGGTTGGTACCGGGGGCGCACTGAACCGGGCCGACGGCGGGGCCGACTCACTGGGGGTGGAGTCCGTGCGCGGGTTGCAGCGACAGGCTTCGGCGCTCGACTGAAGGGGCGGTGGCGCGAGCCATTCCCTCCGCCTTCCGGCCACGTGCTGAGATCACCTGATGACGGCATCCTGGCCCACCGCATCGCTCACCGCACTGCGCCGCGGGCAACTGCTGGTCGCGGAGGTGCCGGCCTCAACCCCAGGCCATCGCGCCTGGATCGCCGTCTATCCACGCGTCGGAGCGTCCGGCACGGGCTTCAACCTGGTACACCGCGAGTTCGACCGCACCTACTCGACAACGACTGGTGCATCGGTCCCGCCGACGGGATGATCGAGGTCCGGACGGCTCACGCCGCAGACGAGAATGAGCTGACGCGGCGCCTCACCGCCTGGAACGTCAGCCTCGAAAGCATGACCTACGCCCACAGGTCCGACTACCCGGTCTAGCGGCCGCCCGCAACAGCAGCTGTCGGCAACAGACATGGCCGTCGACTACAGCCGGTGGGCACTCGGTGAGACCCATTCAGTGCGACAAGTGCATGCACGGCGCCACAGCTGAGGGGTCGGGTGGTCCAGGCGCAGTCACGGTTCTCCGTAGAACGTAGGTGGCTGATCCGGATGAAACTCGACCCCGGTGACGTCGGCATGGTGCCGAAGGGTGACAGGAACCGGATGACGGTCCCGTCGGGGTCCGGGACGTCCAGCTGGACCCCGCCGCCCGGCCCCCGGTCGATGAGCGGCCCATGGTCGACTCCGAGTTCGTCGAACCTTCTCGCCAGCGCTTCCAGGCCCGCCGGCGATGTCACGCCGAAGCTGAAGAGGTCGAAGCCGGGGAAGCTCGGCTCGCCGGCCACGACCGCCCGGTCGCGAAGCCCGACGAGAAAGGACCGGGCGTCATCGCGCAGGACCGCGCCGCGAATGACACCGTCTTCCACGAATTCCAAGCTCAGGTGCAGACCGAATACCCGGGCGTACCACCTCGACAAGCTGAGCACGGCGAAAAGAAGAGGTGATGATGGTGCCCCCGGCAGGAATCGAACCTGCGACACGCGCTTTAGGAATCCTCGGCGTCGCCCTGTTACCGGTGGCCATGACCTGCGTTGACCTGCGCATTTGGCTGTCACTGTTGATCCGCCGGGTCCCCCGATTGACCGTCATTCGCCGCTTCATCGGGCACGTAACGGGCTCTACTGCGGCATCCGCACTGCCCCCGTCCCCCGATAGGTGCCAGAAGCGCGGTGGCTGCTCGGTGTCAAGGGTGGCCGCAGGCGATCGCGAAGCGACGCGTCAGCGCCCTTGATGCCGGGCAGTCTCCGTGGAGGATCGAGCACCGGGGGACGGCCCGCGCGCTCGACCAGTTTGGGTCTGAGCAGCCCGCCCGGCCCGACAGACGTCGCCGGTGCGATCCCACGTCCGGCGCCGATGCGTCGCACCGCGGGGCACAGACGTCGCTACTCCAACCGGAGCTGTCCGGGCACCTCGTCTTCGAAGATCTCGATGAGCCAGTCGAAGACCGTGGGTCCGCGGCCGGCGCGTGCCTCGTCGCTGGCGGACGGTCTCGGGGTATCCCAGCGCGGTGCGGCTGTGCTCGTGTGCTCGCCACACGACGGTGAAGTCGCCGTCTTCCGGGGTGCCGAACCCGCCACGGAGGCAGTCGGCGAATGCGTCGAGGTTCCGACCGAAGTAGCCGCCGCAGCCTATGGCGGCGCCCATGACCGACCAGAAGTCCTCCAGATTGCCGATGCGGTCACCGTCGATCACGTACACCTCGGTCACGGCCAGGAGCGTACGCACCGGAGACGCCGGGGCGAGCGATTCCGCCTCCGGTCACAGAGGCGTGGCTCGGGCGCTGCCGTCACGGCCGCGGCGGCAGTGCCGTATACCGCTGCCGGCGTTTGCTCCGGTCGTAACGCCGGATGGAAGCCGGGCCATGCGTCCGCCGCACGTGGGTGGATACAGGGCTTCGGCGTGTCCGCCGGTCTCGCGGTGGCCGGCGAAGTGGCTCGCGCGGCGGCCGGAGGCCGCCCTTGAAGACGTATGGAAACTTCTCACCGATCCCCTCGCCGTAGTTATGTCCCGTGACGGGACAGCAGGCTTCGGACACAGGCTTCGGCGTCAGGCTGTTCAAACTCTCTGTACGTCTTCAAGGCGGCCCGAGACGGGCCGCTCACGCCGCCGGCTGGGCGCGTGACAGGCTGCTCTTCGCTGTCGCGCTGAGAGGCAACGTCAGGCAGGGTCGCTAACGCGCGTGCTCGTGATGACCTCGAGCGGGCTGTCGAGCAGAGGAAGCAGCTGTTCGACGACGCGTGGGACGTTGGGGTGGGCGGCGTGCGCTTCGACCGCGGCGGCCGAGATCCAGCCGTCGACGATGCGGAAGGTGTCGGGCTGGCCTTGCTGCTGGTAGAGGTCGTAATACAGGCAGCCTGGCTCGGCCCGGGCGGGGTCGACGAGGTCCAGCAGCAACTGGTGGACCTTGTCGCGGTGCTCGGTCTTAGCGCGGACGACGCAGATGATGTGGCGTTCTTCTATCTTTGCCATGGCGGTCAGTTTTTGCCGGCGTAGACGCGGGTCATGCCGCCGTCGACGACCAGATCGATGCCGGTGATGTAGCGGGCGGAGTCGGAGGCGAGGAAGACGAGGGCGTCGCCGATGTCCTGTGCTGTGCCGACGCGTCCGGCGGGGATTTCCTCGGCGACGCGTTCGGCGTAGGCGCTGATCTGGTCGTCGGTCATCTTCTGCACGTGTCCGTAGCCTTCGGTGGGTACGACGCCGGGGCTGATCGAGTTGACCCGGATACGGCGGTGTTTGAGGTCGGTGGTCCAGCTGCGGGCCAGGGAACGGACGGCGGCTTTGGTGGCGGCGTAGACGGCGAAGCCGGGCAGGCCCATGTCGGCGGTGATCGACGCGTTGAGGGTGATGGACGCGCCGTCGCGCAGCACACCGAGGAGGCTCTGCACGGTCAGCACGACGCCTTTGACGTTGATGCTCAGCTCGCTGTCGATCTGCTGCTCGGTCAGTTCTTCGAGCGGGGTGGCGTGGCCGCCGCCGGCGTTGGCGAACAGGATGTCGAGGTGGCCGTGGGCGGCTTTGATGGTGTCGGCGACCCGCAGCATGTCGGATTTGCTGGTGGCGTCGGCCTGGATTCCGGTCGCCGACGGGCCGAGCTTGGCGGCGGCTTCGTCGAGGACGTCCTTGCGGCGGCCGGTGATGTAGACGGTGGCGCCTTCGTCGATGAGGCGTTGGGCGGCACCGAAGCCGAGCCCGGTGGTGCCGCCGGTGACCAGGGCGATACGACCGTCGAGGATGGGTGTGTTCATGGCGTGTTGTCTCCTGAGTGTGGGTGTTCCCGGCCGGCGGAGCGCCAAGGGAGGCGCTCCGCCCGGGCCTTGGGTCAGCGGTTGATGGTCTTGGCCTGCTGCGCGGTGTAGCGCTCGCCCTGGATCTGCACCTTGGTGACGGCTGCCTCGATACGGCTGAGGTCGTCGGCGGTCAGCTCGACGGCGTCGGCGCCGATGTTCTCCTCGAGGCGGTGCAGCTTGGTGGTGCCGGGGATCGGTGTGATCCACGGCTTCTGGGCGAGCAGCCAGGCGATGGCGGTCTGCGCGCGGGTGGCGTGCTTGGCGTCGGCGATCTCGCCCAGCAGCGCGATGAGTTCGAGGTTCGCCTGACGCGCGTCCGCCTCGAAGCGGGGCAGGGAGTTGCGGATGTCGTTGCCCTCGAAGGTGGTGTCCTGGCTGATCGCGCCGGTCAGGAAGCCCTTGCCGAGCGGGCTGAACGCCACGAACCCGATGCCGAGCTCCTCCAGGGTCGGCAGGATGACCTGCTCCGGCTCGCGCCACCACAGCGAGTACTCGCTCTGCAGGGCCGCGACGGGCTGCACGGCGTGGGCACGGCGGATGATGTCCACGCCGGCCTCGGACAGGCCGAAGTGCTTGACCTTGCCTTCGGCGATGAGGTCGCGGACGGTCCCGGCGACGTCCTCGATCGGCACGTCGGGGTCGACGCGGTGCTGGTAGAACAGGTCGATCCGGTCGGTCTGCAGGCGCTTGAGGGACTGCTCGGCGACCAGCCGGATCCGTTCCGGGCGGCTGTCCAGTCCGGCTGCGGCGTTGCCGCCCTTGAAGCCGAACTTGGTGGCGATGACGACCTGGTCCCGGACCGGGGCGAGGGCCTCTCCCAGCATCTGCTCGTTGACCGCGCCGTAGGCCTCGGCGGTGTCGAACAGGGTCACTCCCCGATCGGCGGCGGCGCGGATCAGCGCGACCGCGTCGGCGGTGTCGGTGGCCTTGCCGTAGCCGAAGGTCAAGCCCATGCAGCCGAGCCCGATGGCCGATACTTCAGGACCATTGTTGCCCAAGCGACGCTTCTTCACGTGCTGCTCCTTTGCGTTAGCATGCGGAAATCCCGGCCGCCGAAGAATGGCGCCGACAATCGATTTGGTGCGGCATACGTTCGGGAACCCTGCCCCTGGCTGGGCCTCGGGTTACCGGGCCGCGGCGCTTCCGATAACCAACGTACAAGCACGCCGGCCCGGCTGAGAGCTTCTGCTTTTAACCCCCAATCGAGGTTCACCGGCGGTGGGGGGTAAAAACGTAGACTCTCAGTTCCGGGCCGCCGGGCGTAGCGTGGTCGGCATGACAAACAGGCCGGAGGTGCGCGACTTCCTCATGTCGCGGCGCAACAGGGTGACACCCGAACAGGCCGGGCTGGCTGCCTTCGGGGACCGCCGCGTGACCGGGCTGCGCAGAGCCGAGGTGGCCGCCCTGGCCGGGGTGAGCGTCGAGTACTACACCCGCGTGGAACGGGGCAACCTCAAAGGGGTGTCGGACGCCGTGCTGGACGCCATCGCCGGGGCGCTGAGCCTGGATGAAACCGAACGTCTCCACTTGTACGATCTGGCCCGGGCCGCGAACACCTCGCCGGTCCGGGCGCGGCGCGGCCCCGCCAAGCCGGTGATCCCGGCCGCCGTGCAGCGCGTCATCGACGGGATGCCAGCTTTACCGGCGTTCGTGCAGAACAACCGCTTCGACGTGCTGTACGCGAACCCGCTCGGCCGGGCCCTGTTCGCGGAGATGTTCGACGACCCGGCATGCCGGGGCAACACGGTACGGTTCGTGTTCTTCAGCCCCGCCGCCCGCCGGTTCTACCTTGAATGGGAGCGAGTCGCCCGCACCGCCGTCGGGGCCCTGCGCGTCGAAGCGGGCCGCAACCCCTATGACGTCGACCTGTCGAACCTCATCGGTGAACTCTCCACCCGCAGCGACGCCTTCCGGATCATGTGGGGCGCCAACGACGTCGGCGCGTTCAAGGACGGCGTCAAAGGCATCCACCACCCGGTGGTCGGCGACCTGCGCCTCGAACATTCGGCGATGACCCTTCCCGGCGAGACCGGCCTATCGGTGACCGTATACAGCGCGCCCCCCGGCAGCGCGACCGAAGAAGGCCTGAAACTGCTGTCGAGTTGGGAAGTCTCCGCGACCGCCCCGGATACCGACAGGGCCGATCACGCATAGCAGGCCTGTTTCCCGTTTCCTTTACCTACACTTTTACCTTCATCGAAGGTGAACTGCCTCGCGCCGGCTCAGCCGGTGTCGCGATATCCATTTGTTTATTGAGAGTTGATTCCGGCTGCTTTCAGCCGGATCGACTCTCATGCCCATCGACGAAAGCAGCATGATGACTGATAGCAGCGACAAGACGTTCATGGAGAACTTGTTCGGCGAGTTCGCGCCCAAGTTCGTCTCGCTCACCGACAACGTGATCTACGGCGACCTCTGGACCCGCCCCGAGCTGAGCCCCCGCGACCGCAGCCTCATCACCATCGCCGGGTTCATCGCCGGCGGCAACAGCGCCGACCTGGAGGGCTACCTGGCCTTCGCCAAGGTCAACGGGGTGACCGACACCGAGATCAAGGAAGTCATCACCCACATGGCGTTCTACGCCGGCTGGCCCAAGGCCGTGACCGCGATGAACGTCGCCAAGCGCGTCCTCGACCGGTAACCAGCACAAGGAGTTCCGTCATGACGGACCCCAAGGTATGGATCGTCACCGGCGCCGGCCGCGGCATGGGTGCCGAGATCACCAAAGCCGCTCTCGCCGCCGGTCACCGGGTCGTGGCCACCGGCCGTGACCCTCAGCGCGTCGCCGCCGTACTCGGCGAGTCCGACGATCTGCTGGTCGTCAAGCTCGACGTTACCCAGCGCGCGGACGCCGGAGCCGCCGCCCAGGCGGCCCTCGACCGATTCGGCCGTATCGACGTCCTGGTCAACAACGCCGCGAACTTCTACGCCGGGTTCTTCGAGGAGACCAGCGACAAGCAGGTCCGCGCGCAGCTCGAGACCAACCTGTTCGGGCCGATGAACGTCACCCGCGCCGTCCTGCCGATCATGCGCGCGCAGCGCGGCGGCCACGTCATCACCATCACCTCGCTGGCCGGGCAGATCGGCCTGGAGTTCGTCGCCGCCTACGCCACCAGCAAGTTCGGCCTCGAAGGGTGGATGGAGTCGCTGCGTTTCGACGTGGCGCCGTACGGCATCCGCACCACCATCGTGGAGCCCGGCTTCTTCCGCACCGAACTACTCGTCGAGGACGCCTCGACCATCTGGGCGGAGCTGTCCATCGACGACTACGCGCCGCGCACCGCCGCCGCGATCCCGGGCTGGCGCACCATGAACGGCCAGCAGGCCGGCGACCCCGCCAAACTCGGCACCGCGCTCGTCACCATCGCCGACCTCGACGAGCCGCCGCTGCGCTGGGTGGCATGCGCCGACGCAGTGGAAGCCATCGAACAGAAGGCCCGCGACCTGCTCGCCCAGATCGACGCCCACCGCCAGCTCTCGTCGTCACTCGCGCACGACGACGCCGCCCCGAACTCTCCCCGCGCGACCGCAGCCTGATCACCATCGCGGGCCTCATCGCCGGCGGCAACAGCGAGCAACTCGGCTGGCACCTGCCCTACGGCAAGGCCAACGGGCTCACCGACACCGAACTCACCGAAGTCATCACCCACATGGCGTTTAACGCCGGCTGGCCCAAAGCCGTCTCCGCGATGAACGTCGCCAAACGGGTCCTCGACCAATAACCACACCCGACCACCAACCCCAGGAGCCCGGTCGTGACACAGACCTACCTCACCCTGAACAACAGCGTGACCATGCCGGCGCTCGGGCTCGGCGTCTACCAGAGCCCACCCGAGCAGACCACCGACGCCGTCATCGCAGCGTTGCGGGCCGGATACCGGCACATCGACACCGCCGCCGCGTACTTCAACGAACGCGAGGTCGGCGAGGGCATCACCAAGTCCGGTGTCGACCGGTCCGAGATTTTCATCGAAACGAAGCTGTGGATCAGCGACTACGGCTACGACCAGGCGCTGCACGGCTTCGACAAAAGCGCCCGCAAGCTCGGCGTCGACCAGATCGACCTGCTCCTGATACATCAGCCCTTGGCCGTCGAGTTCGACAAGACCGTCGCCGCCTACCAGGCGATGGAAACACTGCTGGCCGACGGGCGGGTCCGGGCGATCGGCGTCTCCAACCAGACCCCCGCCGAACTCGACGAGCTGATCTCCCGCACCGGCGTGGTCCCGGCGGTCAACCAGATCCAGATCCACCCGTACTACTCGCAGCGCGAGTGGCGCGCCGCGAACGACCGCCACGGCATCCTCACCCAGTCGTGGTCACCAATCGGCGGCTCCTACATCTACGGCGACTTCACCACCAACCCCCTGCAAGACCCGGTCATTACCGCCATCGCCGGCAAGTACGCGAAGACCAGCGCCCAGGTGATCCTGCGCTGGCACCTCGACCACGGGTTCTCCGCCATCCCCAAATCGGTCAAGCCACACCGCATCGCCGAGAACTTCGATGTCTTCGACTTCGCCCTCACCGCCGACGAGATCACCGCGATCGACGCCCTCGACACCGGCGTCCGCGGCGGCCCCGACCCCGACTCGCTCACTCTCGACAACTACGGCTTCCCCATCCCCGACTGACACAGCGAAAGGGAGAACTCCCGTGGCTCGCGTCTTCATCACCGGCTCCACCGACGGGCTCGGGCTCGCCAACGCCCGAACCCTGCTCGGACAAGGCCATGAGGTTGTTCTGCATGCCCGGTCGACTGAACGCGCTGCCGCCGTCGGCACGCTTGGTGCGTCGGTCGTCGTCGGCGACCTCAGCAGCGATACCGAGACGAGGTCCGTCGCTGAACAAGTCAACGCCATCGGACAGATCGACGCCATCATTCACAACGCCGGCGTCTACCTTTCCGGCAAGCGCATCGCCACCACCGACGGCCACTCGCGGACCTTCGCCGTCAACGTGCTCGCCCCGTACCTGCTCACCGCCCTGATCGATCGACCCGCCCGGCTCGTCTACGTGACCAGCGGCATGCACCACAGCGCCAGCGGTAGCCTCGACGACCTCGACTGGACCGCCCGGAACTGGAACGCGAGCCAGGCGTACTCGGAAAGCAAGCTGCACGTCGCCGCACTTGCCGCGGCCGTCGCCCACCGCTGGCCTGACGTTCTGAGCAACAGCGTCGACCCGGGCTGGGTACCCACCAAGATGGGCGGCTCCGACGCGCCGGACGACTTGGAACTCGGCCATGACACCCAGAGCTGGCTCGCCGTCAGCGGCGACCCCGCAGCGCGCGTGTCCGGCTACTACTGGCATCACCGCCGGCACCAGAAGCCCGCACCGCAGGTCGACGACCCCGGCTTCCAAGACCGGCTGATCGACGCGCTCGCCGCCATCACCGGCACCATCCTGCCTTGAAGACCCCGCATCTGAGCACGACGGAAAAGGCCACCATGCACCACCGCACCGCCGTCATCGTCGGCGCCTCCCTGTCCGGGCTGATGACCGCTCTCACCCTCGCCCGAATCGGCATCCACGTCACCCTGCTCGAACGGTCCGACGACACGGGCCGCACCGGCGCCGCCCTGCACGCACCCGGTGATCTACTCCAACGCATCACCGGCCTCGACACCAGCCGGCTACCGCGGACACTGTCGCCCGGAATCCAGACCTGGTTCGCCGTCCACGCAGCCCTACGCGCAGCAGCCGACGCCGATCCGCGAATCGAACTGCGACAGAACACCACCGTGTGCCGCGTCGCCCAGGACGAGCAATCCGCCTGGGCCGTCACCGCCGACAACCGGACCCACCACGCAGACGTGATCATCGGCGCCGACGGGCACCGCAGCGTCGTACGACGGCACGTCATACCGAACAAACCCGACGCCACCTTCTCCGGATACCTGATCTGGATCGGCATCGCCGACGAATCAGCGATCCGACCCGCCCACTGGCCCCGCAACGTCGCGTTCCTCACCAGCCGCGACGACACCCTGCTCGGATATCCGCTCCCCGGCGCCGACGGATCAACCGCCGCCGGCGCACGGCGAATCGGATGGGCCTGGTACGACGCCAGCAACAACGACCTGCTCCGCGCCACCGGCTGCCTCGACGGCACCGTCGTGCGGCACTCCCTGCTGGCCCCCAGCATCCCGGACGCCACCTACGCCGAACTGGCCCGGCGAGCCCACGCCCAGTTCCCCTCACCCTGGTCCGACGCGATCCTTGACAGCATCGACCGGCACGCGGTGATCGGCACGCCGATCGCCGAATACGTCCCCGACCGCCTCGTCAACGGCCGTATCGCCCTCGTCGGAGACGCCGCTCACGTACCCACCCCCATGACCGGCAGCGGATTCAGCGAATCACTGCACGACGCCGAAGCCCTCGCCACTGCCCTCGCCACCACAGCGCACACCAACCCATCCGCTGCACTCGCCGCATACGAGAAAGACCGACTTGTCAGCGCCCGCACCCTGGTCCAGTCGGGGCAGGGGTTTAGCCGGGCCTTCGCCCGTGGAGCCCTCTAGCGGCACTACGCCTGACCTCGTCGCAGCAGAGCGCGTCGCCGAACGCCCACGACGGGTCCGACCGGTCCTCGTACGCGGCGACGGCCGCCCGGACAGGGCGACGGCCTCGTCGGCCTGGCCGGGCAGCCACGCAAGGGCGTCGGCGCCGTAGTACAGCGTCCGCGCCTGGTTGAACGTGCAGATGCCACCCAGCTCGTCGACGGCGTCGGGCTCGACGGTCTCCCAGGCGTCCTCGGCGGCGCGGATCGCGGCGACGGCCCGATCGCCGTTGCCAAGCGCGGCGTACGCGCGAGCGGCGCTGACCGGCAGCCACACCGACGTGGTCCCGCCGCCGTGACCGGCGAACGCGGATCCCATCTCGGCGTACCGGACGGCCTCGGCGTAGCGGCCCGTCCGCCGGACGCACGACTGTGGCGGAGTGGGTCGAGCAGTGGTTCGCGGCGGCGGCGTCGGGTTGGAAGGCGAAGACCCGGCATACCTACCGCGGAGTGCTCGACCGGCTGGTGCTGGCGCACCTCGGCGGGGCCCAGCTCGTCGCGCTGCGCCCTATCCAGGTCAACCGGTGGGTGGGAACGCTGTCCGAGTCGCTGAGTCCGTCGCAGGTGCGCCAGGCGTACCGGCTGCTGGCTCAGGTGATGTCCTCGGCGGTCGATAACGACATGATCCCGGCGTCACCCTGCCGGGGAATACGTCTGCCGCGGCTGCCGGAGGCGGACCCACGCATCCTCACTGTCGCCGATATCAAGCGCCTCGTCGACGCTTGTGAGGCCGCTGACCGGGTGCTGGTGCTGCTGCTCGCCTACGGGGGCCTGCGCATCGGTGAGGCACTGGCGCTGCGCCGCCGCCATTCGGACGTGGCGCAGGGCCGGGTCATGGTGAGCGAGGCGGTGACCGAGCTGCTTGGCGGCCCGGTCATCGCTACGCCGAAGAACCACCAGCGGCGCGAGCTGGTCGTGCCGACCTTCGTCGCCCGGCAGCTCGCCGAGCACCTGACGGACCTGCCGGACGAACCCGACGCATTCGTGTTCCCCGGGCGGCAGACCCACACCGTGGGCCGGCAGCAGAGCTACCACAGCTTCCGCCGGCGCTTCGTCCAGGCGGTCGCCGACGCTGGGCTCACCGACGTCACCCCGCACGACCTGCGCGCCACGCACGCGAGCTGGGTGGCGGACTCGCACGGCGTCCTGGTGGCGGCCCGGCGGCTCGGGCACGCCAACGCCGGCGTGACGACCAGGCACTACGCGAGGGCGATGGACGACCGCGACGCCCAGGTCGCCAAGCACCTCGACAAGCTCGGGACGGCGAAACCATCGGGCACGCAACGGGCACGGAAGCGCCGGAAGGAGGGGTGATGATCTTTGATCAAGGCTCTGACCTGGTGCCCCCGGCAGGAATCGAACCTGCGACACACGGTTTAGGAAACCGTTGCTCTATCCCCTGAGCTACGAGGGCGCGAGCGCTCAGCTTACCTGCCGACCCAACCCCTCGACTGCCAGGGAGCACCACCCGACGGCCGACGGAGGCCGACAACCACGGGGGCCACGCCCACGATCAGGAGGACTCGTCTTCGAACGCCCCGGACCGGTCCGTGGCCGGCACGAGCTCGTAGACCGTCTCCCCGGCCGACTCGTGGGAGGCGAACAGCTTCACGCAACCCCGGGCGAGGAACGACTCGAGGATCTCCCGGGTCGCTTCTCGGGCCTCCCCCGGCGAACGTCCGCCCGGCGCTCAAGCCTGCACCGTGCGGAACGCTCCACAGGACCTCGAGCTCCAGAGCGTTCACCCGGCCACCGTATCCACGCGTCAGGCACCGGCCGCCGTCACCGGTCGACCTTCCGGACCACGATCTTCGCGTTCCCCTCGCCGAACGTCGTGACGACGTGGGAGTTGTCGATGGCCTGCACGAGGGTTGGCATGCCCTTCAGCATGTCGGGCGGCAGTTGGAGGAGGATCACGTACTCGATGTCGCGGTAGCCGTTCGGCAGCAGTGTCGCGTTGACCTCCGGGTCGAGGTCGACCTTGTAGAGCCACGTCTGGCGGGTGTAGCCGGCGCGTTCGAGGTCGGTCCAGATGTTGTCGTCGACGACGATGGTGGCGTCCCGGGGCACGTTGTCCTTGATCCATTGTGTGGCCTGCCGGGAGTAGACCGACGGGTTCTGGGTGGTCGCGGTGTGCAGCGCGGATGCCCAGGCCGGGGCGCCCGCGACGGCGAAGACCAGCAGGGCGGTCAGCACCGCCGCGCGGCCGGCCGTCCGCCGGGGTGCGGGCCGCCACGACCACAGGGCGGCGCCGGTTCCGGCGATGATGATGGCGGCGAACGGGAGCAGGGAGATCACGTACGCCTGGGGCAGGTAGCCGCCGCGGCACATGAGGAGGATCTGCAGGCCGTAGGCGAGTCCGAACGGCCGGAGGGTGCGGACGGCCATGGCGGCCGGCAGGAGGGCGAGGGCGCCGAGCAGGAGCCAGCCGTCGACGTCGAGCCAGGATCGGGTGAGGGCGTGGGTGACGCTGCCCGGGTCGAGCAGGCTGCCGCTGCTCTCCCGGTCCACCAGCTGCCACTTCAGGGCGCCGATGAGGCTCACGTGGCCGGGGCCCTCGAACAGCTCGTTCTTGAGGATCGCGTACAGCGGGTACAGGCAGCCGACGGCGACGAAGGTGGGGAGGAAGACGGCGAACGCCCAGCCGCGGTGACCGGGGCGGTGGCGTTGGGCCAGCAGCCACAGCAGCGCCGGGAGCAGGATGCCCGCGGTCTCCTTCGTGAGGACGGCGGCGGCGAACAGCAGTGCGCCGGCGAAGACGGAGCCGAGGCTGCGCCGGGGCGAGGCGATGACCGCGAACGCGGCGAGCGTCCACGCCATCTCCAGGTTGTCGAGGAAGCCGAGGCGGTGGAAGAAGATCGCCACCGGGCTGAGCCCGAACAGCAGGACGGCGGCGGCGGCCGCGTACCGGGGCAGGTCGAGGCGGCGCAGCAGCAGGTAGAGGAACCCGCAGGCGACGACGGTGGCGACCAGCATGGCCTCGCGGACGACCGTCACGGCGGTGGGCGCGCGGTCGAAGCCGTCGGTGAGCCAGGCGTACGCGGCGATGGTCATCCAGCCGAACGGCGGGTGGTCGTACCAGTAGGTGTAGTGGGAAAGCCGGCCGTGTTCGAGGAACGCGTACGCCTGCGCGCCGTAGGTGCCCTCGTCGTCGTTCAGCCGCCACGGGTACCCGTCGAAGTTGATGCCCTGGGCCAGCCCGACCACCAGCAGCAGCGCGGCGGCGACGAGCAGGTCCGCGCGGTGCCGGGTCAGGCCGGCCCGCAGCCGGTCGCGCCGGGTGGTCGCGGCCGGGCGCAGCGGGGTGGGGCGGGTCAGCGTCGGCGCGGTCATTCCGCGGCCCCCGGCCGGCCCGCGGGGACCGGCTCCGGCCGGACCATCGGCACCCGGCGCCGCGCGGGGGTCCGCCGGTGCAGGCCGTCGTGGCTGGTCTTCAGCCACCCCGCCTGGCCGGCGAGGTGGCGCCGCAGGCCCATGACCGCGGACCAGGCCAACACCAGCTGGTACGGGAACGCGCCCAGCACCAGCGAGACGTAGTGCCGCGGCGCCGCCGTCCGCCCGTACTGCCCGGCGAACTCGCGCAGCCCGACCAGCTGCAGGCTCGTCGTGATGGCGATCGGGATGAACGGGGTGAACATCCACAGCACCCAGCCCACCGGCGCGTTCAGCAGGATCGCCGCCGCGACGCAGGCCGGCAGCATCACACCGTTGACGGCCTGGATGAACGGCATGGCGAGGATGTACAACGCCATGAGCCGCTGCCGGACGCCGGGCAGCCGGCGCCACGACCCCTGCAGCAGCACCGACAGGAACCCCTGCGTCCACCGGCGCCGCTGCCGGTCCAGGCTGCCCGGGCCGAACAGGCGCGCGGGCGTCTCCTCCCGCGTCGCGAGCCGCGGCTCGTACGCGGCGACCACCGTCACGTCGTGGTCCACGGACAGGGCGACCCCGAGCGCGCAGTCCTCGGTCAGGTTCAGCGGCCACCCGTCGAGCTCGGTCAGCAGCTCCCGCCGGACGAAGACGGTGTTGCCGCCGAGCGGCACGAAACCCTGCCGGACCTGGTAGAACATGCGACTGGAGAACCAGAAGAAGTACTCCATCGCATTGTGGACGCAGTACCAGCCGCGCAACCGCGTCACCAGCCGCCGCCACACCGACGCGCCCGGCGGCGGCCGCAGGTCGAGGTTGACCAGCTGAACCCCGCCCTGGATGACGTCGGCGCCCGTCTCGTCGATCAACGCCTCCACGTGCAGCAGCAGGTCCACTGCGACGTCGTCCTCGGCGTCGAAGACCCCGACATAATCGCCCGTGCAGACCCCGAGGGCGGCGTTGAGCTGCATCGGCTTGCTGCGCTCGGCGTACCGCCGCACCACCAGCTCCACCCGCGGCGACCCGGCGGCCGCCAGCCGCGCCTGCCGGACCGTGGCCTCGTCACCCTCGACGAGACTGACGACGACCTGGACCCGCGGATGCGTCTGCCGCACCAGGGTGCGAATGGTGTCCCCGATGACGTGCGGCTCGTCCAGCGCGGGCACGATCAGCGAGAACGAACGCCGCGCGCGGTCCCGCGCCACCGCGGCCGGAAACGCCATCTCCGCCCGGGCCTGCGGGGTCCGCCACCCGAAGATCCGCCACCGCAACTCCAATGCGGACGTCACCAACATGAACGTCGAGAACGCCGCGAACAACGTCAGCCAGGACGGCCACACGGCGACGATTCCCACACCGGCACAGCCGTACACGATCCGGCGCACCAGCCGATTCCCGCTGCTGAGGGCAGGCACAATGATCCCTCCGGACACGACAGGATCAACGAGACGGCCTCGGGCGACAATGGCCCGAGGCAAGTCATATGGGCGCCGAAACTCCACGAACGCGCAGGTCGATGCGTGTCCGGTGAAGGTGACTTTCGCTTGCGGTAGCTTATCGCGCGACGCGTCGAACATAGAAGTCCGACATTATGAAAGACAATTCCCGATCATGTGACGCCGGGCGGGCCGGAACCGGCACAATGGGGCGGCAGGATTCCGCGGCGTCGGACGGAGTGCCACCATGATCCTGATCCGGGTGACGGCAGCGGTCCTGCTCGGACTGACGGTGGCCGGCTGCGGGACCGACGCCCCGGCCCCCGCCCCGTCGCCCGCCGTGACCTTCGACCAGGCCCTGCACGACGAACTCGTCGCCATGCTGCAACGCGACCAGGCGGCCCGCACCGGCGGCGCCGACCCCGAGGGCGACACCGCCCGCACCGAACGACTCCGCCAGATCCTCGCCCAGCACGGCTGGCCCGGCTTCGCCCTCGTCGGCCGCGACGGCGGCGACGCCGCCTGGGCGATCGCCCAGCACGCCGACACCGACCTACCGTTCCAGAAACACGCCCTCGACCTGCTGACGGCGGCCGCCAAGGGCGGACAGGCGTCGTGGGGCAACGTCGCCTACCTCACCGACCGGGTCGCGGTGGCCGAAGGGCGGCCGCAGACGTACGGGACGCAGGTCGGCTGCGGCCCCGACGGCCCCAAACCGAACACGCCCATCGCCGACGAGGGAACCGTCGACCAGCGGCGGGCGAAGGCGGGACTGGCGCCGCTCGCCGACTACTACGCGGAGATGACGGCCATCTGCCAGGAGGAGGAACCACCGTCGTAGCGGCGCAGCGGTAGGGCGACATCGCCCCTGGGGCCTGCGCCGGCGATGGTGCAGGCAGTTGCCATCGGGTCGGTGCGACGTTTCGAGCTGGCCGGAAAACCATCGGGCCTTCTCAAACGATGCCCACCCGGTGTGTCAACGATTCGAAATGGATCGGACCGGATCGGCGATGTCCCAATCATCCGTCGCTGCTCCCCTGACAGCGGCCATCCGCGGTGAGCGTCCCGTCGGTTGGCTGCGGAAACCGGTCACCATTGCTCGACAATCGTCACCTTTCGCCGTCCGGACCGGACGTCACCGGACAGGGGCGGGGGCGAGGCGCCCGTCGGCGGCGTGGCTGTACGAGATGAACCCGTCGAAGGTCATGGTGTGGTCCCCGTGGTCGGTGCGTCCGGCGGCGACCGATTGTGCACGGCGGGGCGCCGCGGGAGAAGGGCGCAGGACACAGGGGCCTGGCAGGACGGGGCCGTCGTCCGTATGGTCACGGTGTTTCTCGAGGTCGACGGGCCGTCGTACGGGGGGTCGCAGTGCGGTTCGGTGTCACCGGTCATCAGGTCCTCCCGCCGAGGATCGTCGACCGTGCGGTGGAGCACTGGAAGCGGGTGCTTCCGGTGGGCGGGCAGTTGCGTGGGGTGTCGTGTCTCGCGGAGGGCGCCGACCAGCTGTTCGCCGCCCACGTGCTGGCGGCCGGTGGGGTGCTGGAGGCCATCCTGCCCTGTGAGAACTATGCGAGCTCACTGGTCACCGAGGACGGCCGGGCGCGGCTGGCGGAGCTGCGGCGGGCGGCCGGGTCGGTGGTGACGTTGCCCTATCCGCGGCCGAGTGAGCAGGCGTTCCTGGCCGCCGGGCAGGCGGTGGTGGAGCGGTGCGACCACCTGTTCGCCGTGTGGGACGGGCGGCCGGCCCGTGGGATGGGCGGGACGGCCGACGTCGTCGACTACGCGCGCGCCCGCGGCTGCCCCGTCACCGTGCTGTGGGTGGACGGGGTGCTGCGGGCCTGATCAGCGGCCCGGGGCGGCCACCGGCAGGTGCAGGGCGGGGGCGGCGGGCACGGCCAGGTCGGTGAAGAGGCGGGCGGCCTGGTCGCGGTGCGGGCGGGCGGCCGCCGGGTCGCCGGTGGTCTCCAGGGCGGCGGCGATGCCGTCGTGGGCGCGGGCCTGCTCGTAGCGGTCGCCGATCTCGCCGGCCAGGGTCAGGGCCTCGCCGTGTTCGACGCGGGCGTCGGCGGCGTCGCCGGCGGCGCGCAGGACCTGGCCGAGGTCGTTGAGGGCCTCGGCCTCGCTGGCCCGGTCGCCGATGCGGCGGTGCAGCACCAGGGCGCGGCGCAGCAGCCCCGCCGCCTCGGTGAGGCGGCCGCGGCGGGCGTGCACGGCCGCCAGGTCGGTGAGCACGTACGCCTCGCCGGTGCGGTCGCCGGCCTGCCGGACCTGGGTGAGGCTCTGGTCGAGGCGGGCGGCGCTGGTGTCCAGTTCGTCCGGTCGGCGGCGCAGCCGGGCCAGCAGCGACAGCACGTACGCCTCGCTGAACCGGTCGCCCAGCTCCGCGAACAGGGTGAGGGCGGGTTCGAGGCGTTCGGCGGCGCGCGGCTCGTCGCCCAGCCGCTCGTCGACCAGGCCGAGGCGGACGAGGGCGTCGGCCTGGCCGGCCCGGTCGCCCAGTTCCCGGTACAGGGTCAGGGCCTGCTGGTAGTGGTCGGCGGCCTGCCGGTAGTGGCCGAGCCGCCAGTGGACGCTGCCGAGGTTGCGCAGCGCGCCCGCCTCGGCGGCCCGGTTGCCGAGGCCGGCGTACAGGGTGAGGGCCTGCCGGTAGGTGTCGGCGGCCCGGTCGAGGCGGCCCTGCCGGCGGTGCAGCCGGCCCAGGTTGGTCAGCGCCCGGGCCTGGGCGTCGCGGTCGCCGACGGCCTCGGCGGCCGCCGCCGCGCTCGACGTCACGGTCACCGCCTCGGCGACCGGGCCGCCCGCGTCGAGGTAGCGGAACAGGGTCTCGGCCAGGGCGATGGCGTGCCGGTGCCAGCCGTGCGCGGCGCCGTACGTGCAGACGGCGGCCAGGTTCGGCCGTTCCGCCTCGATCCAGTTCCGGGCCCGGTCGGGGTCGCCGCCGCCCGGACCGTACAGCACGGTCATCGCCGCGCCGGACGCCGCCAGGTAGTGGTCGAAGACGCTGGTCAGGGCGGCCTGCCGGTCCGGCGCCGGGTCGTGCTCGGCGGCCAGCTCGGCGGCGTACGCGCGCAGCAGGTCGTGCATGCCGTACCGGCCGCCGCCGCAGGCGTGGATCAGGCTGGTGCGGGCGAGCAGGCCCAGCAGGCGCCGGGCGTCGGCGGGCCGCATGCCGGTGAGGGCGGCGGCCGCGTCGACGTGCACGTTGACGCCCGGGTGCAGGCCGAGCAGCCGGAACGCGCGGGCCGCGTCGGCGGGCAGGTTCTGGTACGACCACGAGAACACCGCGCGGACCTCGGCGTGCGGGTCGCCGCCCGCGTCGAGCAGGTCGAGCCGCTGCTGGTGGTCGGCCAGCTCGGCGACCAGGTCCGCCAGGGGGACGTCGGTGCGGTCGGCGGCCAGCTCGGCGGCGATGCGCAGCGCCAGCGGCAGCCGGGCGCACGCGGCCGCCAGGTCCGCGGCGGCGGCCGGTTCCCGGTCGACCCGGGCGCCGATGAGCCGGCGCAGCAGCCGCACCGCGTCCGGCAGCGGCAGCAGGTCGAGGTTGAGCCGTTCCGCGCCGTGCACGGCGACCATGCCGGGCAGCGCGTCGCGGCTGGTGATGAGCACCAGCGACGAGCCGGTGCCGGGCAGCAGCGGCCGGACCTGCTCCACCGACGACGCGTTGTCCAGCACGACGAGCATGCGCCGCCCGGCCAGGGCGGAGCGGTACCGGCCGGCCCGCTCGTCGATCTCGGGCGGGATGTCCGCCCCGCGGACGCCGAGCGCGGTGAGGAACCCGGCCAGCGCGTCGCCGGCCGCCACGGGCTGCTCGGCGTCGTAGCCGCGCAGGTTGACGTACAGCTGCCCGTCGGGGAACGCGTCGCGGACCCGGTGCGCCCAGCGCAGGGTGAGGGCCGACTTGCCGACGCCGGCCGTGCCGGACACCAGCGCGACCGTCAGCGGCGGCTCGTCGCCGTCCGGCGGCGACAGCAGCCGGTCCAGCGCGGTCAGCTCCTCGGTGCGGCCCGTGAAGGCGCGCACGTCGGCGGGCAGCTGGGCCGGCACCGGGGCCGCGGCGGCGGGCGCGACGTCCGGGGCGGGGGCGTCGGAGACCGGGGCGGCCAGCGACGGGTCGGCGACGAGGATGCGCTCGTGCAGGCGGCGCAGGCCGGCGCCGGGGTCGCTGCCCAGCTCGTCGGCCAGGCAGCGGCGGATCCGCCGGTACTGCTCGTCGGCGTCGGCCTGGCGGCCGCACCGGTACAGGGCCAGCATCGACTGCTCCGCCAGCCGCTCGTCGAGCGGGTGCTCGGCGACGGCGGCGGACAGCACGGGCAGCAGCTCGCCGTGCCGGCCCAGGCGCAGCAGCACGTCGTTGCGGTCGAGCTCGGCGGCGAACCGCTCCCCCACCAGGGTGTGCCGCAGCGAGGCCACCCAGGGGGTGTCGAGCCCGGCGAACGGCTCGCCGCGCCACAGCCCGAGCGCCTGCGCGTACAGGTCGGCGGCGGCCTGGTCGGACTCGGCGGCGCGGGCGAGGGTGACCAGCCGGCGGAACCGGTGCAGGTCGACCGCCTGCGGGTCGATGGTCAGCAGGTAGCCGCCGGCCTCGCGCTTGATGCCGACGCCGGGGGCGCCGGCGACGGCGCCGCGCAGCCGGGACAGGTAGCTGTACAGCGACCCGGCGGCCCGCTGCGGGACGTCGTCACCCCACACCCGGTCGATGAGCTGGTCGGCCAGGACCGGCCGCCCCGCCTCGACCAGGAGCACGCCCAGGACGGACCGCTGGCGGGCGTGGCCGAGGTCGACAGGCCGGTCGTCGATCCGGGCCTCCACCCCGCCGAGCACCCCGAACTCCGCCGCCACCCAACCTCCGTAACCGTTCCCGGGCCACGCGACCAGGGGATTCAAGATACGCACAAGGACGGGTACGAGTCTCCCACGCTTCGCTCAAGGTGCGGAGACGAGTCTTGTCCATGTTGCAGGGGAGACAGGTCGTCCTCGCCCGGTTGGCAGAACGTAACGGGGGAATCGGGACGTGGAGCTGAACGGCAGGACGCGACGGACGGCCTTCTCACCTGCGACAAGGATCGTCTCGCGGCGCACACGGGGGTAGGCGCCGGGAGATACGGGGGGACGGCGGCCGCACGCTACGGGGAGCACGCGGCCGCCCACCCCGCCCCGGATCACGACCGGCCCAGCATCTCCAGGTAGTGCGGGTTGGTCATGATGCCGAGGATGTTGCCGAACGGATCGACCACGGACGCCGTGACGAAGCCCGCACCGCGCGGGGTGAGCGGCAGGTGCGGGGTCGCGCCGAGGGCGAGCAGGCGGGCGAGGGTGCCCTCCAGGTCGTCGACGTGCCAGTGGGTCACGGCGCCGCCCGGCGCCACGGGGGTGCCGGGCGGCGCCCACGCCCGGTCGATGATGCCCAGCTCGGCCTGGTGGTCGCCGACGCGGAACTCCACGTAGGCGGGCCGGCCGTCGGGGCCCGGGCGGGAGAAATAGGACGCCACGCCGAGCACCTCGGCGTACCAGGCGGCCGCGGCCGGCACGTCGTCGGCCCAGATGTTCATCGTCGCGAATCCGCGGAATGTCGTCATGCCTGAGACGCTAGGACCGCTTGTGGAAGCTACGGTTCCGCAATGCTGGAGACCTCCGTGCGGCTACTGCGCCTGCTGTCCCTGCTCCAGGTGCGGCGCGACTGGTCCGGCGCCGAGCTGGCGCGGCGGCTGGACGTCAGCACCCGCACCGTGCGCAACGACGTCGAACGGCTGCGCATCCTGGGCTACGAGGTGCGCTCCAGCACCGGGGTGACCGGCGGCTACCGGCTCGCCGCCGGCTCGGCGGTGCCGCCGCTGCTGCTGGACGACGAGGAGGCCGTCGCCGTCGGGCTGGGGCTGCGGGCCGCCGCCGCGGGCAGCGTCACCGGCATCGAGGAGACGTCGCTGCGGGCGTTGCAGAAACTGGAGCAGACGCTGCCGGCGCGGCTGCGGCAGCGGCTCGACGCCCTGCGCCAGGGCACCGTGTCCGCGGCCGGGCGCGGCCCCACCGTCGACGCCGACGTGCTGACACTGGTGGCGGGCGCGTGCCGCGACCACGACCTGCTGCGCTTCGAGTACGCCGGCCGCGACGGCGCCACCGCGCTGCGGCGGGTGGAACCGCACCGCCTGGTCTACACCGGACGCCGCTGGTACCTGCTGGCATGGGACCGCGACCGCGGCGACTGGCGCACGTTCCGGGCCGACCGGCTGCGGCCCGTCCTGCCCGTCGGCCCGCGCTTCGTCCCCCGCGACCCACCCGCCGACGCCGCCGAGCACGTGGTGCGCGGCACCGGCTCGCTGGCGTGGCGGCACCCGGCCCGGATCCGGCTGCACGCTCCCGCTGAGGTCGCGGGCGAACGGGTGCCGCCCGCGGCCGGGCTGCTGCGCGCCGACGGTCCGGCGCACTGCGTGCTGGAGACCGGCGGCGACTCCCTGCCCGACCTGGCCGGTTTCCTCCTCAGCCTGGACGTCGACTTCGAGGTGCTGGACCCGCCGGAGCTGCGCGACCACCTGCGGACCCTGGCGGACCGCTGCCGCCGCGCGGCCGGGTGACCGGCGCACCACCCATTGAGGTCAGCCGGGCAGTTGCAGCCGCGCCGTCGTGCCGGCGCCCGCCCCCGGCGAGGTCACCGAGACGGAGCCGCCGTGCGCGGCCATGACCTGCTGGGCGATGCTCAGCCCCAGGCCGACGCCGGCCACCGCCTGCACCCGGGAGTGCCGGCCGCGGTAGAAGCGGTCGCAGACGTACGGCAGTTCGGCGGCGGGGATGCCGGCGCCGGAGTCGGTCACCTCGATGGCGGGCGTGCCGCCGCCGGTGACCCGCACCGTGACCCGGCCGCCGGGGGGCGTGTGCTGGATCGCGTTGCGCAGCAGGTGGCCGGTGGCCTGGCAGAGCCGGGTGAAGTCGGCGACGGCCGGCGCGGAGGCGCCGGGGTCCGGCAGCTCGACGGTGACCCGGCCGCGGGCGGCGAGCGGCGCGCACGAGACGGCGGCCGCCTGCACGACGGTGGCGAGGTCGACCGGCGAGCGGTGCACGGCCAGCGGGGCGCCCGCCGGGCGGCTGCCCGCGAGGAGGTGGTCGACCATCTGCACGAGGCGCTCGCCGTTGCGCTGGATCGGCTCGACGATGGGCCGGTACGCGGCGAGCGCGTCGTCGTCGGTGAGGATCTCCAGGTAGCCCTGGATGGTGGCGACGGGGGTGCGCAGCTCGTGGGAGATGGCGGCGACGAGGTCGTCCTCGCGCTGCCCGGCGCGGGCCAGCTCGTCGCCCAGCTCGGCGAGCAGGCGGCGGCTGCGGATCGCGGCCAGGTGCCCGGCGGCCTGCCCGGCGAGCATGGCGAGGTCGTCGAGCAGCCGGTCGCCGGCCTCGCGGGGGCGGTCGTCGATGACGCACACCGCGCCGAGCGGGTGGCCGTCCTCGTCGACGAGCGGGGCGCCCGCGTAGAAGCGGATGTGCGGGTCGCCGGTGACGGTGGCGAACCCGGCGAACCGCGGGTCCCGGGTCGCGTCGGGCACGGCGATGGGCCGGCCGGCCGCCATCGTGTGGGCGCAGAAGGAGACGTCGCGGGCGGCCTGCTCGCCGGGGAAGCCGGTGCGGCCGGCGAACCACTGCCGCTCGGCGTCGACCAGCGTGACCACGGACATCGGGGTGCCGGCGATGGAGGCGGCGAGGCGGGTCAGCTCGTCGAGCACGACCGGGCGCGGGGCGTCGAGCAGCCCGTAGCTGCGCAGCGCGGCGACCCTGGCCCCCTCGTCCACCATGGCCGTCATGTCCCCGCCCGATTCCCGTCGCGCCGATGTCGGCCCTACCTACGTCCGGCGGGGGGCCGAGTTGAGCGAAACGGCTCAGGGCAGCGCGGCGGGCAGCCCGAACGGCGCGGCGTGCTCCGGGCCCAGGAACGAGGTGATCTCCGCGATCCGGTCGTCGCGCAGGGTGAACACGGTGAGCGAGAAGAAGTCGTGCGGGCCGTCGTCGCCGCCGCGCAGCCAGAGCGCCACGGCGGGCTGGCCGTTGGCGGTGACCGGGCGGTGCCGCCACGCCCCGCACGAGCCCAGCGGCAGCGCCACGGCGAAGTCCATGACGGCGTCGACGCCGGCGTACCAGGCGCCCAGCGGCGGCATCGACCACGTGACGTCGGCGGTGAGCAGGGCCACCAGGGCGTGGGCGTCGCCGCGCTCCAGCGCGCCCGCGTAGCCGCTGACGATGCGCCGCAGCCGGGCGTCGTCGAGCCGGCGCAGGGTCTGCTGCTGGCTGCGGGCGGGCACCCGGCCGGCGACGACGGCGCGGGCCCGCTGCAGCGCGCTGTTCACCGACGCCACGGTGGTGTCCATCGTCGCGGCGATCTCGGCCGCCGAGAAGCCGAGCACCTCGAACAGCAGCAGGGCCGCCCGCTGGTTGCCGGGCAGGTGCTGACACGCCGCCACGAACGCCAGCTCGACCGCCTCGCGCTGCTCGTAGCGCGCCTCCGGCGCCGCCGTGCCCACGCCCAGCCCCGAGTCCGGGTACGGGCACAGCCAGGCGACCTCGGTCAGCGGCACGTCGCCGACGACGGCCCGCGGGCTGGCCGGGCCCAGGTCGACCGGCAGCGCCCGGCGCCCGCGCGCCGCCACCGCGTCCAGGCAGGTGCGGGTGGCGACGGTGTACAGCCACGTGCGCAGGGAGCTGCGGCCCGCGAAGCCAGGCAGCCCGCGCCAGGCCCGCAGCAGGGCGTCCTGCAGGGCGTCGTCGGCGTCGTGGGTCGAGCCGAGCATGCGGTAGCAGTGCGCGTGCAGCTCGCGGCGCAGCGGCTGGACGAGGCGGGTGAACGCCGCGTCGTCGCCGCCGCGCGCCAGCAGCAGGTCGGCGTCGTCCGTCCGGGTGTCGCTCACCCGGACCAGTGTGCCCGCCCCGCTCACCGCCCGGCCAGGACCTCACGCAGCCGGGCGGCGAACGCCTCGGGCCGGTCGGCGAAGCCGATGTGCCCGCCCGGGAACAGGGTGGGCGCGGTGCCGAGCCGGGCGGCCAGGGTGGCGGAGGTGCGCTCGCACAGCTCCCCGCCCGACTCCTCGCCGAGCCCGACCAGGACCCGGACGGGCGACGCGCGCAGCGCCGCGACGTCCGGCCGCCAGTACACGGTGGGCCGCAGCATGCGGGCGAACTGGTAGTGCTCGTCGGCGACGGCCTGCGGCGACCGGTCGGCGAGGAACACCTGCTCGACCAGCTCGGGAGGCATCGCGATGTTCGCGATGCGCAGGAAGTCGCGCCACGCCCCGGCCGGGTCGCCCGCCAGGTAGGTGGCGCACATCCGCTCGGTGTCGGCGCGCAGCCGGTCGGCGTCCGGCTGGCCGTCGTGCAGCGGCGGCTCGTGCGCGATGACGGTGTGCGCCAGGTCGGGCCGGGCCTGCGCCAGGGCCAGCACGCTGACCGCGCCGCCGCTCGAGCCGAGCATCGCCGCCGGGCCCGCGTCGACGTGGGCGATCAGCCGGGCGAGGTCGTCGGCGCGCAGCTCAGGGGTGGCGTCGGCGGCGCGGTCGGCCACGGTGCTGCGGTGGATGCCGCGCGGGTCGGTGGTCAGCACGGTGTGGTCGCCGGCGAGCAGGTCGGCCAGCGGGGCGAACGAGCGGGCGTCCATCGGGGCGGCCACGAGCACCAGCAGCGGGCCGGTGCCGCGCAGCTCGTAATGCAGGCGGGCGCCGGGGACGTCGAGCAGGTCGGTGGTCACGGTGGTCATCGGGGTTCCTCCTGAGGGTGTCGGGGTGCTCAGGAGTGCAGACCGGGCCCGGCGCTCGGACTCATCGGTCGCCCGTCCGCGTCGCTGTTCGGCCCGGCGGTCGGACCCCGGCCGTATGGTGTCCCCATGCCTGCCGCCGACTCGTGGTTCGACGCCGTGAAGGTGCTGCTCGACCGCTCCCACCTGTGGCGGCCCGAGGACCTCGCGAACGCGGTGGACGAGGCGCTGGACCCGCTCGGCGTGCGCGCGACGGTCTACCTGGTCGACCCGGAGCAGCGGTTCCTGCGGCCGCTGCCGGTGCGGGGCCGGCCGACCGCCGAGCCGCTGCCCGTCGATGGCTCGGTGGCCGGGCGGGCGTTCACCGGCGTGGCCGGGGTGCCGGCGCGGTCGCCGGGGGGCGCGCGCTGGTGGGCGCCGATGGTCAACGGCACCGACCGCCTCGGGGTCGTCGACTTCGTCCTGCCCGAGGGCGTCGACCCGGACACCGAGCCGTGGCAGCGGGGCTGCGAGCTCGTCGCCGGCCTCGTCGGCCACCTCGTCACCACCACCGAGCCGCGCGGCGACCACCTGCACCGGCACCGGCGGTCCCGGCCCATGACGGTGGGCGCCGAACTGCTGTGGCAGCTGTTGCCGCCGCTCACGGTCAGCGCCGGCGACCTGGTGGCGTCCGCGGTGCTGGAGCCCTGCTACGACGTCGGCGGCGACGGCTTCGACTACGCCCTGGACGGCCGCCGGCCGCAGGTGCTCATCCTCGACGCGGCCGGGCGCCGCCTGCACGCCGGCCTGGCCTGCGCGGTGGCGCTCGCGGCGATCCGGTCGTCGCGGCGCGCGGGCGGCGACCTGGCGGAGCAGGCGCGCACCGCCGACCAGGCGCTGCAGGAGCAGTTCGCCGACGCCCGGTTCGCCACGGCGGTGCTCGCCGAGCTGGACCTGGACTCCGGCCTGCTGCGCTACGTCAACGCGGGTCACCCGCCGCCGCTGCTGGTGCGCGGCGGGCGGCTGGTGCGGCACCTCACCGGCGGGCGCCGGCTGCCGCTGGGCCTGGACGGCCCGGCCGACCCGTGGGGCGAGGAGCACCTGGAGCCGGGCGACCGGCTGCTGCTCTACACCGACGGCATCACCGAGGCCCGCGACGCCGACGGTGTGGAGTTCGGCGCCGACCGGCTCGTCGCGCTGGTCGAGCGGCACGCCGCAGACGGGCTGCCGGTGCCCGAGACGCTGCGCCGGCTCTCGCACGCCGTCCTCGCCCACCAGCCCGGCGAGCCTGCCGACGACGCCACCCTCGTGCTGCTGGAGTGGTCACCCCGGACGGCACGGCGTACCGTCCCACCGACCGCCCGACGAACGGACGACGCATGACCCCCGAGATCCTCGCCCTGACCGTCCGCGACCTGGGCGACACGGGCCGGGTGCTGACCGCCACCGGCGAGATCGACCACGACACCCGGGCCGCCGTGCGCGACGCCGTCATGGAGAGCGTCGACGCGGGCCGGACGCGGGTCGTGCTGGACGTCGCCGGGGTGGAGTTCTGCGACTCCGGCGCGCTCAGCGCGTTCGTCGAGGCGCACCGCCGCACGGAGGCGGCGGGCGGCTGGTTCCGGCTGGCGGGCGCGTCGGGGCGGGTGCAGCTCGTGCTGCGGCTGGCGAACCTCGACCGGATCCTGCAGCTGCGCCCCACGGTGGCCGAGGCGACCGCGGACCTCTGACGGGCGGGACGGCGCAGGACGGCACACCGCCGCCCGCCCGGTCCCGCCGCACATACGGTGCGTCGTGTGGACAGCACGGGCCGGAAGTGGACACCGCACCCGGCCCGTCGTGGGGCACAATCGCGGCATGACCTCGCTGCCGGCGTCGCCCCCGCACCCGGGGGCGGTCGACGTGCGCCGGTGGACGCTCGACGACGTGCGTGACCTGCACCAGCTGCGGGCGGCGCTGCGCACCGAGATCGCCCGGGTCACCCGGGTGGCGGGCGCGGAGCTGGGCGAGGTGCTGGACCGGGCGGTGATCGTGGCGACGGAGCTGGCCACGAACGCGCTGCGGCACGGCCGCCCGCCCGCCGAGGTGCGGCTGCAGCAGGCCCAGGACCGGCTGGTGCTGGTGGTCGTCGACCACGCCGTCGACGCGGTCCCGCGGCTCGACGACGACCGGCCGCCGGGCGCGGGCGGCCTCGGCATGCGGTTCGTGCGCACGCTCGCCGTCGAGACGGGCTGGTACACCAGGGACGGCGCCAAGCACGTGTGGGCCAGCTTCCCCGGCTGAGGGGCCCGGGTTGTCATTGCTCCACGGCAACGAGTACAACATGCACCATGGGTGAACCCACCTACTCGATCGACCGGCAGGACGACGCGGGCACCGCCCGGCTCCTGCTCGGCGGCGAACTGGACCTGGCCGCCCGCGAGGACCTGTACGCGGCGATCGTCGCGGCCGGCGCCGACGCGGACATCACCGCGGTGGTGCTCGACCTGCGTGGGGTCACCTTCATCGACTCGGAGGCGCTGGGCGCCGTCATCGAGGGGCACGCGGCGATCACGTCGGCGGGCCGCTCCTACTCGCTGGTCGGCGACCACGGGCCGGTGCGGCGGGTGCTCGACATCGCCGGCCTGGTGCCGATGCTGGGCGAGGACCCGGCCTGAGCCGAGGCGTCCGGGGGCCGGCGGTTCCGGTCCTGAGCGGTTAGTTAAGTTTCCGTGCGGTCCCTTGCGGCGCGCCCCCGCGATGCCCGAAGGTGACGGCTGCCCCCTCGCCCCCCACGCCCCCCGGAGGCTCCTTCCCCCATGCGCCGACCACGCCTGCTCCTCGCCCTCGCCGTCACGGCGACGACCCTGGCCGGCGGCCTCGCGGTCGCGTCCCGCAGCGACACCGCCGACGCGGCCGTCGGGCCGATCACCTGGCAGGACGAGTTCAACGCCGCCGCCGGCACGCCCGTCAACACCGGCAAGTGGACCGCCGAGATCGGCGGCAGCGGGTGGGGCAACAACGAGCGGCAGTACTACACGAACTCCACCAGCAACGCGGTGCACGACGGCGCCGGCAACCTGGTCATCACGGCCCGCCGCGAGAACCCGGGCAACTTCCAGTGCCACTACGGCCGCTGCGAGTACACCAGCGCCCGGCTCATCACCAGCAACAAGTTCTCCCAGGCCTACGGCAAGTTCGAGGCCCGCATCAAGATCCCGCGCGGCCAGGGCATCTGGCCCGCCTTCTGGATGCTCGGCCAGGACTTCGGCCAGGTCGGCTGGCCCAACTCCGGCGAGATCGACATCATGGAGAACGTCGGCAAGGAGCCCAACACCGTCTACGGCACCGTGCACGGCCCCGGCTACTCCGGCGGCGCCGGCATCACCGGCAGCCGCAACATCGGCCGCCCCCTCGCCGACGACTTCCACACCTACGGCATCGAGTGGTCGCCCAACCTGATCCGCTGGTTCCTCGACGGCGCCGAGTACCACCGCATCACCCCCGCCAACCTGGGCGGCAACCGGTGGGTGTTCGACAAGCCGCACTTCCTGCTGCTCAACGTCGCCGTCGGCGGCAACTGGCCCGGCTACCCCGACGCCACCACCCAGTTCCCGCAGCAGATGCTCGTCGACTACGTGCGGGTCAACTCGTGGACGAACGGCACGCCGCCGGCCACCACCGCGCCGACGACCCGCCCGCCGACGACCGCCCCGACCACGCGGCCGCCGACGACGCCGCCGACGACGCCGCCGTCGACCACCCGCCCGCCGACCACCGCGCCGACCACCGCGCCGACGACCGCGCCGCCGTCCGGCACCGCGTGGACGCCCTACACGGCGTACTCCGCCGGGCAGGTCGTGACGCACAACGGCGTGCGCTACCAGGTGCGCCAGTCGCACACGTCGCTGCCGGGCTGGGAGCCGCCGAACGTCCTGGCGCTGTTCCTGCCGCTGTAACGCGCGACGGGCAGACGGAAAACGGCCGGTGCGGGTCTCCCCGCACCGGCCGTTTCGTGTGTCCGGTGGATCAGAACGCGTCGGCGCCCAGCTGGTCGCGCAGCTTGGTCAGCGCCCGGGCCAGCAGCCGGGAGACGTGCATCTGCGAGACGCCGACCCGCTCGGCGATCTGCGACTGCGTCAGGTTGCCGTGGAAGCGCAGCGCGACGATGGTGCGCTCGCGCTCGTCGAGGGTGGCGAGCGCCGGGCCCAGCGAGACGCGCAGCTCGGCCAGCTCGAACTCGGTGTCCTCGCCGCCGAGCGTGTCGCCCAGCTCCGTGGAGCCCTCGGCGCCGACCGGGGTGGACAGCGACGTCGCGTTGTAGGCGCGGGCGCCCTCCAGGCCCTCCAGCACCTCCTCCTCGGTGATGCCGAGGTGCACGGCGACGTCGGCGACCAGCGGCGGGCGGCCGAGCTTGTGGGTGAGCGTGTTGTTGGCCTCGGTGATGGCCAGGCGCAGCTCCTGCAGGCGGCGCGGGACGCGCACCGACCAGGTGCGGTCGCGGAAGTGCCGCTTGATCTCGCCGATGATCGTGGGGATCGCGTAGCCCGCGAAGTCGATGCCGCGCTCCGGGTCGAACCGGTCGACGGCCTTGATGAGGCCGATCGTGGCGGTCTGCACCAGGTCGTCGGTGGGCTCACCGCGGCCGGTGTAGCGCTTGGCGAGGTGCCGGGCGAGCGGCAGCCAGGCCTCGATGGCCTGCTCGCGCAGCCCGGGCCGCGAGGGGTGGTCGGCGGGCACCGCGTGCATCGCCGCGAGCAGGGTGCTGGCGGTGTCGGCGCTCGTCAGCGCGTCCTCGTCAGCGGGGGCGAGGGTCGTCGTCGTTTCCACAGCGGGGACCCTACCCGATCATCCCAGCGTTGCCTAGACGACCGGTCGATCATTCTGACCGAAAGTATGAGGTGCCGCAGCTAGATGCCCAGATTTCGCAGGAACGCGGCCTGCTCGGCGAGCGTGTCGGGCGGCACGGACCGGAACCACCCGACCGCGTCCGCCTGGTCCGCCGCCACCGGCACGCCGCCGTCCAGGGTCGCCGCGAACGCCAGCCCCACCGGCCAGCCCGGGTAACCCGCGGCGTGCAGGCCCGGATACTCGATCCAGCCCAGCAGCGCCCCCACCAGCACGTCGACGCCCAGCTCCGCGCGCGCCACCCGGCGCACCGCCGCCGTCACCGGCTCACCGAAGTGGACGGTGCCGCCCGGCAGGTGCCACAGCCCGCGGGCCGGCTCGACCGACCGCCGCGTCAGCACCACCCCGGCCGCGCCGCGCAGCACCACCTCGACGGTCAGCCGCGGCACGCGGGCGTAGACGGCGTCGAACTCGGCGCGCGACAGCGGGTGCTCGGTCACCCCCCGATCCTGCCCGCCGGAGCCCGCCGGGTGGCGGAACATCGCCGGGGGCGGCGGCGTTGGCAGGTCCGTCAAGCGAGGAGGCGGTCATGACCGTGCAGTTCGGTGTCGACACGTTCGGCGACGTCAGCGTCGGGCCCGACGGCAGGCGGCTCGGCTACGCCGAGGTGATCCGCAACGTCGTCGACCAGGCCGTGCTGGCCGAGGAGGTGGGGCTGGACGCGTTCGGGGTCGGTGAGCACCACCGCGACGACTTCGCCGTGTCGGCGCCCGAGATCGTGCTGGCCGCCGTCGCGGGGCGCACGACGCGGATCCGGCTCGGGACCGCCGTGACGGTGCTCAGCTCGGACGACCCGGTGCGGGTGTTCGAGCGGTTCGCCACGCTCGACGCGGTGTCCGGCGGGCGCGCAGAGATCATCCTCGGGCGCGGCTCGTTCACCGAGTCGTTCCCGCTGTTCGGCTACGACCTGGCCGACTACGACCGGCTGTTCGCCGAGAAGGCCGACCTGATGGCGCACCTGCTCACCGAGGACGCCGTCACCTGGGAGGGCACGGTCCGCCCGCCGCTGAAGGAGCAGCACGTCTACCCGAAGACCGAGTCCGGGCGCATCACCACCTGGATCGGCGTCGGCGGCAGCCCCGAGTCGGTGGTCCGCGCCGCGCAGTACGGCTTCCCGCTGGTGCTGGCCATCATCGGCGGCGCACCGGAGCGGTTCGCCCCGTACGTGGAGCTGTACCACCGGGCGCTGAAGGAGTTCGGGCGCGACCCGCTGCCGGTGGCGGTGCACTCCCCCGGCTTCGTCGCCGCCACCGACGCCGAGGCGGTCGACACCCTGTGGCCGCACGCCCGGGCGATGCTCACCCGGATCGGCCGCGAGCGCGGCTGGCCGCCGCCGAACCGGCAGCGCTTCGAGGCCGACATCGCCGAGGGCGCCTGGCACGTGGGCTCGCCCGAGACCGTGGCCGCGAAGGTCGCGGCCACGGTCCGGGCCCTGGGCGTGCAGCGGTTCGACCTCAAGTACTCGCACGGCACCCTGCCGCACGAGGCGCAGCTGGAGGCCATCCGGCTGTACGGCACCGAGGTGCTGCCGCGGGTGCGCGACCTGCTCACCTGACCGCGTACGCCCGCAGGATCGTCTGGGTGACCGCGTTGCCGGCGGTGTCCCGCGCGGTCGCCCGCAGCGACACGAACGCCGCGCCGGCCGGGTGGGTCACCGTCACGGTCCAGCCGTCGCCGGTGCGGGCCAGCGCGGCCGGCGCCCACGTCGCGCCGTCGTCGGTGGACGCGTCGACCGCCAGCGTCACGCCCGCGCCCACGATGCCGTCGCCGTTGCGCTGCACCGCCGCCGCGAACGAGAACGCGCCGCCGGGCGCCGCGTTGCGCCCGTCCAGCACCGGCGCGAACCGGACGGCCAGCAGCGGCACGTTCGTCACGCCGGGCGCGGGCGCCGAGCTGAACGTCCAGTCGGCCGTCACGGAGGTCGACGTGTCGGCGCCCGCCTGGGTCAGCTCGCTGCGCAGCCGGTACTCGCCCGGGGTGGACGGCACCGGGAAGTAGCCCTGCCCGGCCAGCGGGTACGTGCCGACCAGCCGGTCGCCGGCGTACAGCTCCGTGGACTGGCTGCGGACCGCGCCCGGGTGGCCGGTGTGGTCGACGGCGCCGTCGGCGAACATCGGCACGCCGACGGAGATCTGGTCGCCGACCCGCTCGGCGAGGAACAGCCGGCCCGGGCGCACCGGCAGCGACGGGCCGAAGACGGCCCCGTTCCACGTCTCCCGGGTCACCTGGCCGGCGGCGTACACGCGGGCCGGGGCGGCGGTCAGGTGCTCGCGGCCGCGCGGGCCGTACTGGGCGAAGTCCGGGTACCAGACGTGGCCCGGGGTGTAGAACTCCGTGAGCGTGGCGGGCAGGTCGCGCTCGACGATGCCCCGCACGCCGGTGCGGCCCGGGGCGGCCGCGGCGAGGGTGGCGTCCACCCGGGCCAGCTCGGCGTCGGCGAACACCCGGGCCACGCCGGCCGGCACGCGCCCGTCGGTCACGGCGCGCACGTTGTACAGGTAGGGGCTGTCCCGGAACGCGCCGTCGTGGGACGGCTGGGCCAGCGACGCCTCGGCGGTGAACGTGAACCGGCCCGGCGCGGCGGTCTCCGACGGGCGCACGTACACCGAGCCGAACGCCTCCTGGCCGCCGATCCAGCCGTAGCCGAGCGGCACGCCGCCGGTGGAGACGCTGTCGAAGCCGAGCCAGGCGGTGCCGACGCGGGCGCCGGGGCGCTCGACGCGCAGGTCGACGGTGTGGCCGTCGGCGCCGCTGACCGTGACGGCGCGGTCGCGGTCGACGACGAGTTCCGGCTCGATGCCGATGACCGTCTCGGCGCCGCTGCGCACGAACGTGTCGAGCCGGTAGCGGCCGTGCGGCACCCGGGCGACGACCCGGCCGGACGGCGCGTACGGCGTGTACTCGGCGAGGGTGTCGAGGTTGGTCAGGCGCAGGCCGTAGTCGGCGGTGGCCTCGCCGCGCCGGCCGCGCACCTGCACGGCGACGTCGTAGCGCTCGGCCTCCACGTCGACGCCGACGGGGATGCGCAGGCCGGCGGCGGTGAGCACGCCGCCGTACACGCCGGTCGGGGCCTCGGGGTCGCGGGTGTCGACGATGACGGTCGCGGTGGCGCTGCCGCCGGCCGGGACGGTGAGCCGGGGCGGGTCGGCGGCGAACATGCCCGCCGGGGCGGGCGCCCCGGCCGGGTCGCGCACGTCGAACGCGAGGTCCACGGTGGCCGGTGCGTCGCCGGTGTTGGTGAAGGTGACCGGGCGGCGCACCGGGGCGTCGTCGGCGTGCGGCCAGGCGGCCACGCCGACGTCGATGGAGGCGGCGGACGCGAACACCCGCTGGGCGGTGGCGCGGGCCAGGTCGGCGCGCCCGGCGCCCTGCTCGTAGACGGTCGCGCCGGGGCTCGGCACGGCGGTGCCCATGAGGGCGGCCTTGAGCTGCGCGGCGGACCAGCCGGGGTGGGCCTGCGCGAGCAGGGCGGCGGCGCCGGCCACGTGCGGCGCGGCCATCGAGGTGCCGGACATGGCGGTGTACGGGCCGTCGGTGCCGCCCGCGCCGGTGAGCGCGGCGACGATGCCGACGCCGGGGGCGGTCAGGTCGGGCTTGATGCCGGAGTTGTGGTGCCGCGGGCCGCGGGCGGAGAACCAGGCGAGGCTGTCGTCGCGGTCGACCGCGCCGACGGTCAGCGCGGACGCGGCCGCGGCGGGGCTGCCGATGGTGCCGGCGGTGGGCCCGTTGTTGCCGGCGGCGACCACGAACAGCGCGCCGGTCCGCTCGGTGAGCCGGTCGACGGCGGCGGACAGCACGTCGGCGCCGTCGGCGCTGAAGTCGATGCCGAGGCTGACGTTGACGACGTCCGCGCCGTGCGTGGCGGCGTACTCCAGCCCGGCGAGGATGCCGGACTCGCTGCCGGAGCCGTCGTCGCCCAGCACCTTCACGTCGAGCAGCCGGGCGTCGGGCGCGACGCCGCGGTACTCGCCGCCGCGGGCGGCGCCGCTGCCGGCGAGGATGGACGCCACGTGGGTGCCGTGGCCGTAGGCGTCGCCGGTGCCGTCGCCGGACAGGTCGACGGCGTCGGCGACGGCGTCGGCGAGGTCGGGGTGGCGGGCGTCCACACCGGAGTCGACGACGGCGACGGTGACGCCCTTGCCGGTCAGCCCGGCCCGCCACGCCACCGGCGCGCCGATCTGCGTCACGCTGCGGTCGAGCTGGGCCCGCACCGGCCCGTCGAGGGCGAGCCGCTGGACGGCGCCCCCGGCCCGGACGGTGGACCACAGCCGCGGCGCATCGGCCTTGCGGGTGCGCACGGCGGCGGCGCCGGCACGCGGGAAGGCCCGGGTGACGCCGGGCACCGCCGACGGCCGGCTGGTGGTGACGACGAGCGGCAGGTCGGCGCGGGACCGGTCGTCGAACCCGTGGGCGACGAGCTGGGTGATGTTGAACAGGCGCCGGTCGACGCGGCCGGCGCCGGTGAGGGCGAGCGCGTCGGCGGGCACGACGTAGGTGTCGCCGCGGCTGGTCCAGCGGGCGAAGCCGATGCGCTCGCGGCCCTTGGCGGGCTCGACGACGACGCGGTCGCCGGCCAGCCGCACCCGGTCGCCGGTCACCAGGGTGACGCCGGCGCCGGCGGGTGCGGCGGTGGTGGACGCCGGGGCGGCGGGCGCGGGGGCGGGGCCGGCGGCGGCGGGGGCCGCCGGGGCGACGAGGAAACCTGCGGTGACGAGGGCGGCGAGGGCGCCGCGGCGCAGCGTCATGGGGGGTGCTCCCGGGGAGTTTTCGGGCAGGCGGGAACGCCCGCACGAGCGGGGTGGATGGGAGGGGATGAGCGCGATCGCGATCAAGTTATGGCCCGCGCGGAGGCGCTCACAAGCTGAGCGCCTGTGCGCTCGGTCACCGGACGGGCCGATTGTGTCCGGCCGATGCACGGGATCTTGCGAGGGCGTGACGAGGGCGGATTATGTACGCTTGTACACATGACCCGGTCCATGCGCGAGCGGATGCTCGCGGGCGAGCCGTACATCGCCGACGACCCCGAACTGGCCCGCGACGCGCTGCGCGCGCAGGCGCTCACCCACCGCCTCAACACCGCCGACCCGACCGACGGCGACCTGCGCCGCGCCCTGCTCACGGAGCTGCTGGGCGCCTTCGGCGAGGGCAGCGAGATCCGGCCGCCGTTCCGCTGCGACTACGGCTACCAGACCGTCGTCGGCGCGCGCACGTTCGCCAACTTCGGGCTCGTCTGCCTCGACGTGGCCCGCGTGACGATCGGCGACGACGTGCAGATCGGGCCGCATGTGCAGTTGCTCACGCCGACCCACCCGGTGGAGCCCGGGCCGCGCCGCGACAAGTGGGAGGCCGCCCTGCCCATCACGATCGGTGACAACGTGTGGCTCGGCGGCGGCGTCATCGTCTGCCCCGGCGTGACCATCGGGGCGGACACCGTCGTGGGCGCCGGCTCCGTCGTCACCCGCGACCTGCCGCCCGGCGTCGTGGCGTACGGCAGCCCGGCCCGGGTGGTGCGGGACGCCGGCCCGTGAGCACCCGCCGGTACGACCCGGACCGCAAGACCCGCATCGTCGACGCGGCGATCGGCGTCATCGCCGAACACGGCGTCACCGGCACCACGCACCGGCGCATCGCCGCCGCGGCCGACGTGCCGCTGGGCTCGCTCACGTACCACTTCACCGGCCTGGACGACCTGCTGGAACAGGCGTTCCGGCGGCACGCCGCGACCATGTCCGCGGTGTACGCCCGGCACTTCGACGGCGTGCGCACCCGCGACGACCTGGTCGACGCGGTCACCGACCTGGTGCACCGCGACGCGGGCGCGGACCGGCACGACTGGGCGGTGGCCTACGAGCTGTACCTGGCGGCGCTGCGCAACCCGGCACTGCGCGACGTGACCGAGACGTGGATGCGCGCCAGCCGGGCGGTGCTGGAGCGGTTCGTCGACCCGCTGACCGCCCGCGGCCTCGACGGCGCCATCGAGGGCCTGGTGATGCACGCGGTGCTGTCGACGGCCGAGCCGCCGTCGCGCGCCGACGTACGCGCGCTGGTCGCCCGGCTGGTGCCGGCGGCGGCCCGCCCCTGACACGCAGGGACGGGCCGCCGGACGGGCGTGCACGGGTCAGGCCGTCATGCCGACCGCGTCGGCGACCACCTTGGACAGGTGCCGCGAGTAGGCCGCGCTGATGTGGTACTGGTTCTGGTAGACCACCATCCTGCCGATGATGGGCTCGCAGACGTCGGTGCAGAACCAGTCGGAGATGCCCACGTACCGCCCGCCGGCCTTCTCGGTGGCGGCGGCCTCGCCCGCGTTGTGCGCGCTCAGCACGGCCTCGCTCGCCGGGCGGGCGCACGCCGCGACGTCACTGTCGTGCGCGGCGAGGCACTCCGGCGCGCTCTGCTCCAGGTACGCCATGTCGCCCAGCACGACGGCCTGCGCGCCGGTGGCGTTCACCTTGGCGATGGTCCTCGCCAGGCCCTGCTCCCACTGCTGCTGGGAGATGTCCTTCTTGCCGAAGTCGCGCGGGCCGGTGAACAGGCTGGTCATGACGACGGTGTCCGGCTTGACGCGGGCGATCTCGCCGAGCGCCCAGGCGCGGTAGTCGTCGCACTCGGTGTTCGGACGCTGCTCGGTCTCCAGCCAGAAGTGCAGCTCGGGCACCGCGCAGGCGGGCTTGGCGAGCAGCACGACCCGCGTGTGGGTGCGGCGGCCGGCGGCGTCGAAGGCGGGCTGCCACATGCCGGCGTGCGAGTCGCCGAACAGCACCACGGTACGGGCGCCGGCCGGGTCGCCGTACACGCACTCCTGGCCGGTGGTCTCGGCCTCGCCGGCGAGGCAGCCGTCGTACCCGGCGGTGGGGCCGTCCTCCAGGGCGGCCGCGACCGGCACGACCAGGTCGTCCGGCACGGCCGTGATGCCGGGGGCGGCCTTGACCAGGCCGAGCACCTGCTCGGCGGCGACGCCGGGGGTGGCGGCCTCCTGCTCGATGAGCCGGCGGGCCTTGCCGGCGGCGTCGAGGGCGGCGGCCGGGGCGTCGCCCGCGCCGCCGATGCGGCCGCACGCCGAGACGGCGAGCAGCACGACCAGCGACGCCGCGACGAGGGTGGGCTTACGCATGATGGCGGTGTCCTTTGCGGTGGGGTTCAGTAACCGAGGGCGGGCGACTGGACGACGGCCGGGTGCAGGCTCAGCTCGGCCACCGCGACGGCGATGACGAGCAGGATCAGCCCGACCCCGACGAGCACGCTGAGCACGGGGCGGCGGCGCAGCACGGCGGCGTTGCGGACGGGGTTCTCGACCAGCCGGTAGGTGAGGGCGGCGAGCACGACGGCCAGCACGACCAGGCCGGCCCGGTGCAGCCCGGTGAGCTCGTCGCCCCAGTGCTGCTCGGCGATGGTCAGCAGCGGCCAGTGCCACAGGTAGAGCGAGTACGACCAGAGCCCAATCTGCTGCACGGGCGCCGCGGCGAGCGCCCGGTGCAGGCTGCCCTCGCGGACGGCGCCGCCGCCGGCGAGCACCAGGCAGGTGGCCAGCACGGGGACGGCGACGATCGCGCCGGGGAACGCCGTCGCCGTGGTCAGCAGGAACGCGGTGGCGACGATGCCGGCCAGGCCCACGACGGTGAGCGCGGCGCCCACCCGGCGGCCGATGCGGGCCAGCTCGGGACCGAGGACGGCGAGCAGCGCGCCGGCGGCCAGCTCGCAGAAGCGGGTCAGCGGCGAGAAGTACGCGGCGGTGGCGCTCTGCGCCGTGTACACGATGGACCAGGCGTACGACGCGGCCATCAGCACGGCGATCGGCGCGATCATCAGGGCGCGGCTGCGGGCCCTGGTCACCAGCAGCGCCAGCCCGAGGAACAGGGCGGGCCAGACGACGTAGAACTGCTCCTCGACGGCGAGCGACCAGAAGTGCTGGAGCGTCGACGGGTCGCTCTGGGCGGTGAGGTAGTCGCGGCCCTGGGCGCCGAAGTGGAAGTTGGCGAGGAAGCCGCCCGCGTACTCGGCGTCGTCGGCGATGGTGGCGCCGCGGATGTAGCCGAGGTAGTGGTACGAGGCGACGACGGTGGCGATGAGCACGAGCGCCGCGGCGGGCATGATGCGCCGCATCCGGCGGGCGTAGAAGCCGAGGATCGAGACGGTGCCGGTGCGCTCCTGCTCGCGGATGAGCAGCCCGGTGATGAGGAAGCCGGAGATGACGAAGAAGACGTCCACGCCGATGAAGCCGCCGGTGAGCCCCGGCACGCCTGCGTGGTAGAGCACCACGAGCAGCACGGCGACGGCGCGCAGCGCCTGGACGTCGGCGCGAAAGCCGTGCCCGGGCGAGACCGCCGGGGCCTGCCGGCCTCCGGTGTCACGCGCTGGAATGACGCTGACCATGACTCTCCCTGCGACGCACGGACTGATCTCACTCAGAGTGACGCGAGAGCCGCTCGAAAGCGACATACCGGCGGGGAGAAGACTCAGACCTTTGAGCGCCTTGACGCAGCGTCAATATGGCTGGTACGTGCAAATAAATAACGCACAGTGACGCGCCCGCCACGGCGACAGTGGCGGGCGCGTCGGGGAGCGGCGGTCAGGCCACGGGTGGCGGCGGCTCGGCGGCCCCCGTCATGATCGCCACCGCCTCCGACATCGAGTGCGACTCGGGGGTGATGACCGTGGCGCGGCGACCCAGCCGCTGGATGTGGATGCGGTCGGCGATCTCGAACACGTGCGGCATGTTGTGGCTGATCAGGATCACCGGCAGGCCCCGGTCGCGGACGTCCCGGATCAGCTGGAGCACCCGGTTGCCCTCCTTCACGCCCAGCGCCGCGGTCGGCTCGTCGAGGATCACGACCTTGCTGCCGAACGCCGCCGAGCGGGCCACCGCCACGCCCTGCCGCTGGCCGCCGGACAGCGACTCGACGGCCTGGCCGATGTTCTGCAACGTCGCGATGCCCAGCTCGCTCATGTGCCGCTTGGCCTCCGCCCGCATGTGACCGCGGTCGAGCATCCGGAACACCGAGCCGAGGATGCCCGGCTTGCGCACCTCCCGGCCGAGGAACAGGTTGTCGGCGATGTCCAGGCCGGGCGACACCGCGAGGGTCTGGTAGACCGTCTCGATGCCCGCCGCCCGGGCGTCCATCGGGTTGCGGAAGTGCACCCGCTCGCCGTCGAGGTAGATCTCGCCGCTGTCCGGCACGAGCGCGCCGGACAACGCCTTGATCAGGCTCGACTTGCCGGCGCCGTTGTCGCCGATCACCGCGAGGATCTCGCCCGGGTACAGCTCCAGGTCGCTGTCCTCGATGGCGGTGACCCGGCCGTACCGCTTGACGAGGTTCTTCGCCTGCAGCACGGGCACGCGTTCCGAACTGCGCGGCTCGGGAACCCGCGCGGCCTGGGTGGCGGTCATGTCATTCCCTCCGGGGAGTCGAGGTGTTTGCCGTACAGCGACCGGCTAGCTTGTGACCCGTGATCAGGACCGTGAAGCGGGCCTTCAGATATCGCTTTCATCCGACGGATGCTCAAGCGACTGAGCTGGCGCGCACGTTCGGTTGTGTCCGCAAGGTCTACAACCTGGCGTTGACGGCCCGCACCGAGGCGTGGACGCTGCGCCAGGAACGCATCGGCTACAACGCCACCTCGGCCATGCTCACGGCGTGGAAAAAGACGGACGAACTGGCCTTCCTCAACGACGTCTCCTCGGTGCCGTTGCAACAGACGTTGCGGCATCTGCAGACGGCGTTCACCAATTTCTTCGCCAACCGCGCCCGATACCCCAGCTTCAAGAACAAGAAGAGGTCTCGCCGCTCGGCCGAGTACACGGCCAGCGCCTTCCGTTACCGGCACGGCCGCCTGACCTTGGCGAAGATGGCCGAACCGCTGAACATCGTCTGGTCGCGCCCCCTGCCGGCCGGGGCTTCGCCGTCCACTGTGACCGTGTCTCAGGACACCGCCGGGCGCTGGTTCGTGTCCCTGCTCTGTGACGACGTGATCCCGCAGAAGCCCGCCTCGGGTGCCGTCGGTGTCGACGTCGGGCTCGACCACCTGCTCACCCTGTCCACCGGGGAAAAGGTCGACAATCCCCGGCACGAGCGCAACAACCGGGTCACCCTGGCCCGGGCGCAGAAACGGCTCGCCCGCAAGGAGACGGGCTCCAGCAACGAGGCCAAAGCTCGGATCAGGGTCGCCCGTATCCACGCCCGTGTCGCCGACCGGCGCCGCGATCACCTGCACAAGCTGACCACTCGGCTCGTTCGTGAGAACCAAACGATCGTGATCGAGGACCTGACCGTGCGCAACCTGCTCAAAAACCACAAGCTGGCTCGCGCCATCAGTGACGCCGGCTGGCGACAGTTCCGGGACATGCTCGACTACAAGACCGACTGGTACGGCCGGAACCTGATCATCGTTGATCGCTGGTTCCCGTCGTCCAAACTGTGCTCCGCGTGCGGTGCGCTCGCGGACATGCTGCCGCTCGACATGCGGAGGTGGACCTGCCGCTGCGGCACTGTCCACGACCGCGACGTCAACGCGGCGCGCAACCTTCTGGCGGCCGGGCTGGCCGTGTCTGCCTGTGGAGCCGGTGTCAGACCTCGGCGAGAGTCCTCCCGGACGGGGCAACCGGCGTCGAAGCAGGAAACCCCGAGGGCGACCGAGGGACTCCCCGCCCACCGAGGCGGCTGAGGAAGTCAAGCCTTCACCTTCCTGATCCACTGGTCGAGCGACACCGCGATGAGCACCAGCAGGCCGATCGCGAAGCCCTGCCAGACGACCTCGACGCCGGCCAGTTGCAGGCCGTTGCGGAACACGCCGACGATGAGCGCGCCGATCAGCGTGCCGATCACCGAGCCGCGGCCGCCGAAGAGGCTGGTGCCGCCCAGCACGACGGCCGTGATCGAGTCGAGGTTGTAGTCGACGCCGACGTTGGGGCTGGCCGAGGCGAGCCGGCCGATCAGCACCCAGGCGCCGATCGCGTAGAGCAGGCCGGCGACGGTGTAGACGCTGAACAGCACCCGGCTGGTGCGGATGCCGGCCAGGCGGGCGGCCTCGATGTCGTCGCCGGTGGCGTACACGTGCTTGCCCCAGGCCGTGCGGCTCAGCGCGTAGAAGAAGACCGCGAAGAGCAGCAGCATGATGATCGAGCCGTAGGTGAGCCGGAAGTTGCCGATCGGGATCGTCGTGCCGGTCCAGGTCATCAGCGACGGCATGTCGGAGCCGCGGATCGTCTCGCTGCGCGAGACCACCGAGTTGAGCGAGAAGAAGATGCTCAGGGTGCCCAGCGTGACGATGAACGGGGGCAGCTTGATGCGGGTGACGAGGAAGCCGTTGAGTGCCCCCATCGCCGTGCCGGCGACCAGGCCGAGGACGAGCGCGAGCAGGCCCGGCATGCCGGCATCGGTGGCGAACTTCGCCATCAGGATGGACGAGAACACCGCGATCGCGCCGACCGACAGGTCGATGCCGGCGGTGAGGATGATCAGTGTCTGGCCGAGCGCGAGCACCGCGATGACGGTGACCTGCGCGAGCACGAGCGACAGGTTCGGCGCGGCGAAGAACCGCGGGTTGAAGATCGAGAAGGCGACGATCGCCACGACCAGCACGGCCAGCGGCCCGAGGGTCGGGTTGCCGTGCAGCAGGTGCTGGATGCGCAGGCCGAGCGAGTCGTGCTTCTGCGAGTCGAAGTCGGGCCGCGGCTCGGGTTCCTTGGTGGCGGTGCCCGCGCGGTGGGCGCCGCCGCCGTTGTCGTCGATCGCCATGGTCAGCCCCAGCAGTTCTCTTTGCCCCAGGCGGAGTCCTGGGACTGGACCCCGTCCTGCGGCTGGTCGGTGATGAGCGTGGCGCCGGTGTCGACGAAGGACTTGCCGGCGGTGGCCGCGGGCTTGGTGCCGTCCTGGGCGAACTTGGCCAGCGCCTCGATGCCGAGCTGGGCCATCTTGAGCGGGAACTGCATGCTGGTGGCGCCGATGACGCCCGCCTTGACGTTGTCCACGCCGGGGCAGCCGCCGTCGACGGAGACGATCGTGACGTCCTTGTCCTTACCGGCGGCCTTGAGGGCCTGGTACGCGCCGGCGGCCGCGGGCTCGTTGATGGTGTAGACGAGGTTGATCGTGGGGTCCTTCTGGAGCAGGTTCTCCATGGCGGTGCGGCCGCCGTCCTCGGCGCCGTCGGTGACGTCGTGCCCGGCGATGCGCGGGTCGTTCTCGTCGCCGATGCGGGCCTTGTCGGCCACGTCGACGCCGAAGCCCTCGAGGAAGCCCTGGTCGCGCTGGACGTCGACGGAGACCTGGTTGGCGTTCAGGTCGAGCAGGGCGATCCTGGCGGTCTTGCCCTCCTTGGCGAACTTCGCCTTGGCCCACTGGCCGATGAGGAGCCCGGCCTGGTAGTTGTCCGTGGCGAAGGTGGCGTCCACGGCGTCCGCCGGGTCGGTCGGGGTGTCCAGCGCGATGACCAGCATCCCGGACTGCTTCGCCTTGTCGATCGACGGCACGATGGCCTTCGAGTCGCTGGGGGTGATGAGGAAGCCCTTCGCGCCGGCGGAGATCAGGTTCTCGATGGCCTGGACCTGGGCCTCGTTGTCGCCGTCCTGCTTGCCGGCGAAGCTCTGCAGCTGCACGCCCTGGGCGTCGGCGGCCTGCTGCGCGCCCTCCTTCATCTTGACGAAGAAGGGGTTGGTGTCGGTCTTGGTGATGAGGCCGACGACGGAGCCGTCCCCGGAGCCGCCTCCGGCGTCGTCGCCTCCGCAGGCGGCGGTGCCGAGTACCAGCGTGGCCGCGCACCCGGCGGCCAGGGCGGCGCGCAGCCGCCCGCGACGATTCATGGTCATCTGCGGCATCTCTCCTTCGACGGGTTCGCTGCCCCAGGTCGTGACAACGTTGTCACCGAGTAGACGTCCGTCACTCCCTCGTGTCAACACGAGGTGTCCAAAACGTTGCGTAGAGTGATCGACATGCGGTCCGGGCTACCTGTTGTCGGCTCAACGGTCATTGACAACGTTGTCCGCGTCGGCCCAGCGTGGGCGTACGTCACAATCGGTCCCGGCGCGAGGAGGGGGCCCGTGGGCAGACCGACGATGAACGACGTGGCCCGCCACGCCGGCGTCAGCCTGAAGACCGTCTCCCGGGTGGTGAACGGCGAGACCAGCGTGTCGGCCGACCTGGCCGCCCGCGTGCAGGCCGCCGTCGACATGCTGCACTACCGGCCCAACATCGGCGCCAGCATGCTGCGCCGCGCCGACCGCCGCACCCGCACCATCGCCGTGCTGCTGGAGGACGTCGGCAACCCGTTCTCGTCGTCGCTGCACCGCGCCGTCGAGGACGAGGCGCGCACCCGCGGCGTGCAGGTGCTCACCGGCAGCCTCGACGAGGACCCGCAGCGCGAGCGCGAACTCGCCCGGGTGTTCACCATGCGCCGCGCCGACGGGCTCATCATCGCCCCGGCCAGCACCGACCAGGCGTACCTGGCGACCGAGGTCCAGCAGGACACCCCGGTCGTGTTCGTCGACCGGCCCGCCAACGGCTTCCCCGGCGACTGCGTCATCGCCACCAACGTCACGGGCGCCACCGAGGCCGTCCGGCACCTGGTCGCGCACGGCCACCGGCGCATCGCGCACCTGGGCGACTACGCGCGCATCCCCACCGCGCGCAGCCGGCACCAGGGCTACCTGGCGGCGCTGGCCGAGGCCGGGCTGGCCGTGGAGCCGGACCTGATCGTGCAGGACCTGCACGACGAGGCGGCCGCCGAGAGCGCCACCATGACGCTGTACGCCCGCCCGGACCCGCCCACCGCGCTGTTCACCAGCCAGAACCTCGTCACCGTCGGCGCGGTGCGGGCGCTGCGCCGGCTGCGGCTGCACCGCGCGGTGGCGGTCGTCGGCTTCGACGACTTCCCGCTCGCCGACCTGCTCGAACCGGCCGTCACCGTGGTCGCGCAGGACCCCGCGCTGATGGGCCGCACCGCCGCGCGCGCCCTGTTCGAGCGCATCGACGGCGCGACCGGCGCCCCTCGCGAGTTCTGGATCCCGACCTCGCTGATCCGGCGCGGGTCCGGCGAGCTGCCGCCGAGCCGGTCACTGCGGGACGCGATCGCCCTCTGACACCCCGGCCCGGTGCGCGGCCAGGAAGGCGGCGACCGCGGCGGGCCAGCCGAACCGCTCGGCCCGGGCGCGCGCCGCCGCCCGCCGGTCGGCCACCGGCCGGTCCGCGACCTCGGCCAGCGCGGCGCCCCACACCGCGGCGTCGTCGCCCGGCACCACCGCGCCCGCCGCCCCGACCACCTCCGGCAGAGCGCTCTGCCCGCTCACCACCACCGGCGTGCCCGACGCCAGCGCCTCCAGCGCCGCCAGCCCGAACGTCTCCACCGGCCCGGGCGCCAGCACCACGTCCGCCGTCGCCAGCAGGGCCGCCAGCCGGTCGCGCCCGGCGACGTGGCCCAGCCAGCGCACCGGCACCGCGTCGCGCGCGGCCTGCACCGTCAGGCGCTCGCGCAGCGGGCCGTCGCCCGCCACCACCAGCGTCGCGCGGAGCCCGGCCCGGCGGGCCGCCGCGACGGCGCGCACCGAGCGGTCCACCCGCTTCTCCGTCGACAATCGGCCACAGTGGACGACCAGCACCTCGTGCGGCCCGGCCAGCCGGTCGCGCAGCGCCGGGTCGTGCCGCCCCGGCCGGAAGAAGGCCAGGTCGACGCCGAGCGGCGCCCGGGTGACCGGCGCGCCGACCCGCGCGAACTCGGCCGCCGCCCACGCCGTCGTGCAGACGATCCGGTCGTACGCGGCCGCGCTGCGCGCGTTCAGCCGGTCCGCGGCCAGCGCCCCGCCCGGCACCGCGCGCAGCAGCCCGGCCAGGCTCTCGTGGGACACCATCATGGACGGCACGCCGGCGCGCCGCGCCCAGTCGCCCGTCCAGCGCAGCGTCGAGCGGTCCGAGACCTCCAGCCGGTCGGGGCGCAGGGCCGCCAGCGTGCGCGCCAGCCGCGCCCGGTCCACCAGCACCCGGTAGCCGCCGACGCCCGGCACCAGCGGCCCGGGCAGCGTGACGACCCGGCCCTGCGGCGTCGCCTCGTCGGCCGCGTGCGGGCCCGGGATCACCAGCACCGGCTCGTGGCCGGCCGCCGCGTACCCGGCGCCCAGCTCGCGCAGCGCGGTCCGCAGGCCGCCCGAGCGCGGCGTGACGAAGTTGGCGAGCCGGACGATCCTCACGCCGCCACCGCCGCCGGCAGGGCCGCGAACGCCGTCACCGCGGCGTAGTGGCCGAGCAGTTCGTCGCCGACCGCCGCCCAGCTGCGGGCCGCCACGTCGGCGCGGGCCGCCGCCCCGAACCGCGCCCGCCGCACCGGGTCGGCGGCCAGCTCGGCGACCGCGGCCGTGAGCGCGCCGCCGTCCAGCGGCGGCACCAGCAGCCCGGTCGCGCCCGGCCGCACCAGATCGACGGGGCCGCCCGCCGCGGGCGCCACCACCGGCACCCCGCTGGCCAGCGCCTCCTGCACGCTCTGCCCGAACGTCTCGTACGGGCCGGGGTGCGCGAACACGTCCAGGCTGGCGTAGATGCGGGCCAGCTGCGCGCCGTGCCGGGCGCCGAGGAACACCGCGCCGGGCAGCTGCCGGCGCAGTGCCGGCGCCGCCGGGCCGTCCCCCACCACGACGACGCGGACGCCGGGCAGCGCGCAGGCGCCCGCCAGCAGCTCCACGTGCTTCTCGTGCGCCAGCCGGCCGACGTACCCGACCAGGGTCTCGCCGCCCGGCGCGAGCGCGCGGCGGATCCCGGCGCTGCGCCGGGCCGGGTGGAACCGGCCGGCGTCGACGCCGCGGCGCCACAGGTGCACCCGCTGCACCCCGTGCCCGCGCAGCGCGGCCACCGACGCGCTCGACGGCGCGAGCGTGCGCCCGGCCAGGTTGTGGATGCGGCGCAGCCAGCGCCACGCCGCCTGCTCGGTGCCGATGCGGTAGAGCCGGGCGTACGACGGCACGTCGGTCTGGTACACCGCCACCGACGGCACCCCGAGCGACCGGGCCGCCGAGAGCCCACCCGCGCCCAGCACGAACGGGCTCGCCAGGTGCACCACGTCCACCGTGCGCAGCGTCGCCGTGAGCTGCCGGGTCGGCACCCCCAGCCGGAACGCCGCGTAGCCCGGCATCGGCACCGAGGGCAGCCGCACCACCGGGTACGGCAGCTCCGGCGCGGCCCCCCGGGTGGCCGGCGCGACGACGACCGGGTCGTGGCCGCGCGCCACGAGGTGCTCGGCGACCCGGACGACCGAGTTCGCCACCCCGTTGACGTCCGGCGGGAAGGACTCCGTGACCAGCGCGATCCGCATGAGGGCCACGATCGGCACCCTCGGCGGTCAGCCGGGAACGGCCAGGTGGACGAGCAGGAAACTGTCCGCGACGCCCTTCCGCTCGGTCGAAGATCGTCGATACCTTGCCGACATGCGAACCGCACGCCGCACCGCCGCCGTCCTCGTGGCCGCCGTCACGGCCACCGCCACCGGCTGGGCCGTCACGCCCGCCACCGCCACCGCCGCCGCGTCCGCTGTCCTTGCCGCCGTCGACGGCTCGTACCGCACGCTGGCGACCGCGCACAACCCCGACTGGATGCGCGCACTCCCCGACGCCACCAGCCTCGCCGCGCTGTCCATCCCCGGCACCCACGACACCCTCGCCATCCGGGGCGGGGCGATCAGCCAGACGCAGGAGGACCACGGCGCGAGCGGCCGCACGCTGCGCCGCCAGCTGGAGGCCGGCATCCGGATGATCGACATCCGGGTGCGGATCAACACCGGCAACACGTTCACCGTCCACCACGGCGCCGCGTACCAGGACGCCAACTTCGACGACGTGCTCGACACCCTCGACGCCTACCTCGGCGCACACCCCGGCGAGACGGTGCTGCTGCGCCTCAAGCACGAGTGCACCGGCCAGTGGGGCTCGTGCACCGACGCGGCGGGCCAGCGGCCGTTCCGGGACGTGTTCGACTCCTACCGCGACAACAGCCCCGCGGCCCGGCGCATCCTGTGGCAGCCGTCGGTGCGGCGCGACGCGGCCGCGGCGGTGCCCACGCTGGGCCAGGTGCGCGGCAAGGTGGTGCTGGCGGTGCTCAACGGCGCCCGCGGCGGCCGCACCGACCAGTACGGGCTGGCGCAGTTCGCCGACTGGAACGACGGCTCGTCGACGTACGTGCAGGACAACTACAACGTGCCCAACACCGGCGCCATCGCCACCAAGCGCGACCAGGTGCGCCGATTCCTCGACCGCACGAGCGCGGGCGACCCGGCCCGGCTGTACGTGAACTTCGCCAGCGGCGCCAGCCTCTTCGCGCTGCCGTACCAGGTGGCCGGCGGCGCGGGCGGCACGCAGGGGGTCAACCCGTTCCTGCTGACGTATCTCAACGAGGGGCCCGAGGTGCACACGCCGGTGCGGCGCACCGGTGCGGTGCTGCTCGACTTCCCGGGCGGCGCGCTCGTCGACCGGATCCTGGCGCACAATCCCCGCTGACGCGCGCGGGGGCGGCCCGGGATCCTCGGGCCGCCCCGCGCGTCACGAGGGCTTACTTCTTCTTGCCCTTCTTGTCCTTCTTCTTGTCCTTCTTGGACTTCTTCGCCATGGTGATGCCTCCCCTCGGCGCTCGGACAACTCCCGGTTAACCGTAGGGACGCCCCGGCGTCGCGTCAGCAAACGCCAGGTGAACACCGTGTGGGTCAGGCCACCGCGCACCCGGCCGGTCAGAGGGTGGCGGTGGCCAGCACGCGGCCGGTGCGGTCGGCGACCTCGACGCTGTCCACCGCGGGCAGCTGCAGGGAACTGGCGCCGGTCACGCGGGCGTTGCCGCTGGGCGTCGACCCCCACACGCACGCCTGCTCGGTGGCGCCGCCCGGCCCGGACACCCGCAGCACGAAGGGCGCCTCGCCCTCCAGCCCGGACATGTCCAGGGCGATGCTGACGCCCCAGGTGCGGGAGCTGAGCGTGGCGACGCCCGCCACCCGGGTGCCGGCCGCCCCGGCGAACCGCGCCACCACCCCGGACGGCTCCGGGGCGGGCTGCGAGACCACCGGCGACGGCTGCGCCACCGGGCCCGGTCCCCCGCCGCCCGGCCGCAGCGCGCCCGCGCCGAACGCGACGGCGGCCACCAGCACCGCGGCCGCGGCCGCCGCCCAGGTGAGCCGGCGCTGCCGGGCCGCGCGGGCGGCGCGCTCGGCGCGCATCCGGCCGAGCAGGTCCTCGACCAGGCCGGGCGCCGGCGGGCCGACGTCCTCGATCGGCGCCCCGTCGCGCAGCAGCTCGGGCACCGGCGACAGCCGCTCCAGCTCGACGCGGCAGTCCGCGCAGGTGCTCAGGTGGGCGTCCATCCGGTCGGTGTCGGCGGGATCCAGCCCGCCGAGGAGATAGCCGCCGAGCAGCATCCGCAGGTCGTCGTCGTGCGCGTGGCTCATCGCAGCACCCCCATCTCCTCGAACGCCGTCCGCAGCGCCCGCACCGCGTAGTACGCGCGCGACTTCACGGTGCCCTCCGGCACGGACAACTGCCGGGCCGCCTCGGCGACACTGCGGCCCTCGTAGTAGACGGCGCGCACCACCGCCCGGTGCTCGGCGGACAACCGGCCCAGCGCCTCGGCGACCAGCCAGCCCTCGACCAGCCGGTCGACGGAGTCGGGGGCGGACGCGGCGTCGACGGCCGGCTCGTCGGACACCAGCTTCGGGCGGCGCTGCTCGGCCCGCCACGCGTTCGTCACCACGTTGCGGGCGATGGTCAGCAGGTACGAGCGCACCCGCGCCGGGTCGGTGTCGAGGTGGTCGATGTGCCGCCACGCCCGCAGCAGCGTCTCCTGGACGAGGTCCTCGGCGCGGTGCCGGTCGCGCACGTAGCGCAGCACGAAGCCGAGCAGCATCCCGTAGTACTCGGTGTAGAGGGCGGTCATCAGCTCCTCCTCGGCACCACCGCCGCCGCGCCGCGTCATCGCCGCCCCTTCCGTGGGTCCGTCAGGCAGTACACCGCACCGGGCCGGCCGGTTCGATGCCGGCCCGGTAACGTTCGCCGGGTGCCCGGCCAGCGCCCCGACCTGCCCGTCGTCGCCGCCGTGGCGGCCGGCGGGGCGCTCGGCGCGCTCGCCCGGCACGGGCTGACCACCGCCTGGCCGTCGCTCTGGGCGACGCTGCTCGTCAACGTGACCGGCTGCCTGCTCATCGGGGCGGTGGCCACGGCCGTGCCGCACCGGCGGCTGCTGCGCCCGTTCCTCGGCGTCGGAGTGCTCGGCGGCTACACCACGTTCTCGGCGTTCACCGTCGACGCGCTGCGGGCCGGGTCGCCCGCGGTGGCGTTCGGCTACCTCGCCGCCACCGTCGCCGGGGCGCTGCTGGCCGTCTGGGCCGGCGCGGCCCTCGCCGGGCGGCCGGCCCGGTGACGCTGCTGCTCGTCGCGCTCGGCGCGGCGGCCGGGGCGCCGCTGCGCTACCTGGCCGACCGGGCCGCCCGGCGCCGCTTCGGTGAGGCGGCGCCGTGGGGCACGCTCGCCGTGAACGTGGCCGGGTCGTACCTGCTCGGGCTGCTCGTGGCCCTGCCGGTGGACCCGGCGGTCGCCGCGCTCGCCGGGACGGGGTTCTGCGGGGCGCTCACCACGTGGTCCACGCTCGGCTGGGAGACGGTCACCCTGCTGCGCGGCGGCGCCCGGCGGCGGGCGGCGGCGTACGCGCTCGGCAGCGTCGCCGCCGGGCTGGCCGCAGCGGGCGCCGGAATGCTGTCGGCCACGGCGTTCTGAGGGCCTACACTGGCCGCGTCGGTTTCCCGGGACGGGGAGCGCACCATGAGCGAGTACACACCGATCGAGATCCTCCTCATCGAGGACGATCCGGGCGACGTGCTGCTCACCCGCGAGGCGTTCGACGACCACAAGCTGCGCAACCGCCTCGTGGTGTTCGGCGACGGCCGCGAGGCGCTGTGCTACCTGCAGCGCCGGGCCCCGTACGCGGACGCCACCCCGCCCGACCTGATCCTGCTCGACCTCAACCTGCCCGGCCTCGACGGCCGCGAGCTGCTCGCCGCGCTGGCCGCCGACCCGCTGCTCGCGCGCATCCCCGTGGTGGTGCTGACGAACTCGCTCGCCGAGCGCGACATCCTGCGCAGCCGCGCTCTGCGGGTCACCGACTACGTCGCCAAGCCGGTCGACTTCTACCGGCTGATCGAGGTCGTCCAGCGGGTCGAGCAGTTCGCCCTGTCGGTCGTGCGGGAGCCGTGACGCTCACGTCCAGTAGAGGACCCGGCACGACGGCGGCAGGTTGCCGGTGAACCAGTCGCGCAGCTCCGCCATCGTGTCGCGCGGGTAGACCCACTTCACCGCCCCGAACTTGCCGTGCTTGCGGGTGCGCGCCGCCTCGTCCATCTCCAGCTTCGTGCGCGGGTACCAGCCCAGCAGCACCTCCTTGCTGCCCGGCGTGAACCGGTGGGTGATCAGCTCGGCGGTCAGGTCCAGGCCGGGCAGGCCCTCGACTGCGGCGGCCACCTCGGCCAGCAGGGCGCCGTAGTGCTCCCGCCAGTCCGGCAGCGGCATGATCGGCGCGATCGTGAGGCCCACCGGGTACCCGGCGAGGGCGAGCCGGCGCAGCGCGGCCAGGCGGTCGGCCACCCGGGCGGTGCCGCCCTCGAACCGCTCCGCCACCGGCGCGCAGTTGACGCTGAACCGGACCCGGGTGCGGCCGTGGTGCGCCACGTCCAGGAAGCCGTCCACGTCCGCGTACTTCGTGGTCCAGCGCAGCTGCACGTCCGCGTCCCACGCCCCGAAGTGCTCGACGGCACGCCGCCAGCTGCCGGTGAGGTGCTCCAGCGCCAGCGGGTCGGTGTAGCAGGACGCCTCGAACGTGGTGCCCTCCCCCGCCCGGTCCGCTCGGCGGCTCGTCACCGTGCCGCGGCCCGCGTACTCGGCCAGCCCGCCCAGGATGTCGTCGAGGTCCGCGTACACCCGGGTCACCGGCGGACCGGACAGCGAACCCGCCAGGTAGCAGTACTGGCAGTGCGCCGGGCAGCCCTCCGCCAGGTCGAACCGCCAGTCCGCGCTGGGCGCGATCGGCTGCAGCCTGCGCCGCGACGGCGGGCTCACCACGATCGCCATCGTCGACTTGGCGGCCGCGTACGTCTCCCGCTCGGTGCCGCCGCGCAGGCCGGTGAGGCGGTTCGAGCGCAGGCGCTCCACCTCCAGGCCCAGCTCCTCGACGCGAGCCATGACGCGCAGGCCGTGCTCGTGGTCGTACGCGGCCGGCGTGGCGACGACCCGGCGCGGCACCCAGCGCCGGGCCGGACGCGGCGGCGGCGCCAGCCCGGCCAGGTCGTGGGTGACGACCCGCTCGCCGCTGGCGTCGTGCGGCGCGGCCGGCACGCCGGGGGCGAGCGGCACGCCCAGGTCGACCTCCATCCCCCCGCGTTACCCCCGGTCAGGCCGGGTACACCGCCGCCCGCCGTTCGCCCGGCCGCCACCCGACGGCCACCGCCGTGCGGCAGATTCAGACCCGTGGATCTCCGCCGTCGTTCCCTGCTCGGCGCGGCCCTCGTCGCGCCCGTCGCCGCCACCGCCGCCGCACCCGCCGCGCCAGCCGCCGCCGGGCCGGCCCGCTTCGACCGGCGGGCCGACCGCTTCGCGCTGGCCGTGCTGCCCGACACCCAGTACCTGTTCGACGCCGACAGCGCCGACCCCGCGCCGCTGCGGGCCACGCTGCGCTGGCTGACCGCGCACCGCGCCGACGCGAACGTGGCGTTCCTGACGCACCTCGGCGACATCACCGAGCACGGCACCGCCGCCGAGATCGCGCTGGCGGACGCCGCGTTCCGGGCCGTCGACGGGCGGCTGCCGTACAGCGTGCTCGCCGGCAACCACGACGTGCCCGGCTCCACCGACGACCAGCGCGGCGACAGCCCGTACCTGCGGGCGTTCGGGCCGCACCGGTTCGCGGGCGCCGGCACGTTCGGCGGCGCGTCGCCCGACGGCTACAACAGCTACCACGTCGTGCCCGCCGCCGGCCGCGAGTGGCTGGTGCTCGCGCTGGACTGGCGCGCCTCCGACAGCGGCCTGGCCTGGGCGCAGGGCGTGCTCGACGCCCACCCCACGCTGCCCGCCATCCTCACCACGCACGACCTGGCCGCCGCCGACGCCACCGGCGCCGCCCGGCTGTCCGCGCACGGCAAGCGGCTGTGGGACCGGCTGGTGCGCCGCAACGACCAGATCTTCCTGACCCTCAACGGGCACTGGTGGCCGCCCGGCCGGGCCGTGCTCACCAACGACGCCGGCAACGACGTGCACGTCCACGTCACCAACTACCAGGACCGCTACTACGGCGGCGCGGCCATGCTGCGGCTGTACCGGTTCGACCTGGCGCGGGGCGTCATCGACGTCGAGACGTTCGCGCCGTACCTGGCCGGGCGCGCCGAGCCGCTCGCCGCCGAGACCCGGGAGCTGACCTCCGACGTCGACCGGTTCAGCCTCGCGATCGACTTCGACGCCCGGTTCGCCGGGTTCGCGCCCGTCCCGGCGCCGCCGCCGCGCCCGCCGGCCGCCGTCATGCCGCGCGGCACCGTCGCGTACTGGCGCTTCGACGACGCCGGCTTCGACGGCACGACCGCCCGCGACCTCACCGGCCGCGGCAACGACCTGACCGTCACCCTGCTGCACGGCTCGCCGCGGGCGGCGCTGACCCGCTCGGCGGACCACCACCCCGGGGCGCCCGCGCACGCCTCGATCCGGCTGGACGGCGGCAAGGCCCCCGACCGCGGCGCCGTCCTGCGCACCGGCCCGGCCGCGCCGCTCAACGCGGCCACCCTGCGCGACGGCTACACGATCGAGGTGTTCCTCAAGCTGCCCGACCCGTTCGCCGGCGACCACGCCTGGATGGGCGTGCTGTCCTGGGAGGGCCGGTCCGGCGACGCCGGCAAGACCACCGGCTGGTCGCCCGACGAGCCCACGTGCAGCCTCAACGTCTCGCCGGAGCGGTTCCTCCAGTACGTCGTGTACCCGGCCGACACCGACGCCGACCCCACGTCGTGGAGCCACGCCGTGCCGGTCGGCCGGTGGCTGCACGTCGCCGTCGTCAACGACGCCCGCCGCACCGTCATGTACGTCGACGGCTCGCCGATCGCCCGCAACCCGGCCCAGCCCGCGCGCGGCATCGCCACCCTGGGCCGGCCGTTCGCGCTCGGCGGCACCCAGTTCGCCGGGCGCTACGGCCAGGGCTTCCACGGGTTCCTGGGCGACGTGCGGATCGTGTCGCGGGCGCTGACGCCGCGGGAGTTCCTGACCCCGCACCGATGAGCGGGCCCGACAACGGGCGTAGTGGATCGCCGCCAGGGTAAGGAAGGAGGACAGGCACCCCGGCAAGCGACCCCTCAGGAGGAGGACCATGGTCTCCGCACAGCGACCTGACTCCGCCGCGCTCGACCGGCGGCACGACCGGGCCGACAAGGCCCGCAAGGCGGCCGAGGCCGCGCAGGCCCGCGTCACCGGGCTCGACGCCCGGCTCACGGCGAACGAGGAACAGGCGGCCCGCGACGAGGCGGCGCTGCGCCAGGCGCAGGACGAGATCGCCGCCCGCAAGAAGGCCCTCAAGGCGGGCGCGAAGGAACGCCGGAAGCTGACGTCGGCGCGCGACAGCGCCCGCAAGACGGCGGTGCGGCTGCAGCGCCGGGCGGTCGAGGCCGACGCCAAGTACGACAAGATGGTGCTCGCCGAGCTGGTCCGCCGGGAGAAGGCGAACCGCGCAGGCTCGACCGGGCGACCGGCGCCGAGCACCGCCCGCGACGCCGGCAAGGACACCGGCAAGGGCGCCGGGACCGGACGCACCGCTGACGCCGACCGGGAGACCGCGGCGGCCGAGCCCGGTGGCGCCGTCGCCGCGCGGACCGCCGCGCGCACCACGGCCGCGGCCGCCCGGAAGTCGGCCGCGAGCCCGCGCCGCACCGCGGCGCGTACCCCCCGGACCTGAGCCGCCCCCCGCCCCCGGAAAGGAAGCGATCATGTCGTTGCGCCGTCTCGCGGTCACGCTCGGCGTGATCGTGCTGTTCCTCGCCCCGGGGGCGGCGGCCGCCGCGGCGTCCGCCCAGGACGTCAGCTACCTGCAGGCCGCGCACCAGGCGAACCTGTCCGCGATGGCGCTGGGCGAGATCGCCGGCCAGCGCGGCGAGAGCGAGCAGGTGCGCCGGCTCGGCGCCCGGCTGGTCGCCGACCACGCCCGCCTCGACGACGACCTGCTCGCGGCGGCGGGCGACCTCGGTGTCTCGCTGCCCGAGCTGGCGACCGAGCCGCAGCGCGACCTGGCCGAGCGGTACCACTCCGCGAGCGACGAGGAGTTCGACGCCCTGTTCGTGTCGACCCAGCTGGAGGCGCACGCGGCCGCGCAGCGGCTCACCCGCGACCAGCTGGCGGGCGGTGAGGACGAGCGCGCCGTGCAGGCCGCCCGGCGCGCCGCCACCACGCTCGCCGGCCACCACGACCTCATCGCCGCCGCCGCCCGCGACCTGGGCGTGCCGAGCCGCATCGGCACGGGCACGGGCGGCCAGGCGGCCGCCGGCACGGGCGCCGCGACCGCCCTGATCGTCGCGGGCGCCCTGCTGGTCGCGGTGGCGGCGCTGCTGCTCCTGCGCCGGCGCACCCCGGCGCACACCCCGTCGCACGCCGCCGGGTCGCGCCCGCCGCGGCAGCGGCACTGGGCCGACCGGGTCCGCCCGGGCCGGCACGGGGCCGCGTCGTCGTCATGAGGCACCGGGCCGGCCGGCACGCCGCGACCGTCTCCGGGCGGCGGGTCGCCGGCTGGGCCGCCCTCGCCGCGGGCGCGGGAGCGCTGGCGGCCGGCACCGCCCTGGCCGCGGGCCCCGGCCCCACCGACGCGGGCGCCCTGCCCGCCCCCGCCACGACGAGCCCGCCGGCCGCGCGGGAGGCGCAGCGGAGCGCCGGCCCGCTCGCCGTCCCCGCCGCGCCGCCCACCCGGGTCGGCATCGGCGCGCAGCGCGTCGACGCCCTGGTCGAGCCCGCCGGGGTGCTGCCCGGCGGCGAGCTGGCCGTGCCCGACGACCCCGACCGGCTCGGCTGGTGGATCGGCTCCGCGCTGCCCGGCGCCGCCCGGGGCACCGTGCTGGTGGCCGGGCACGTCGACAGCGCCCGCAGCGGCCCCGGCGCCCTGTTCCGCCTCGCCGACCTGCCGCTGGGCAGCACGATCGAGGTGCGCGCGGGCGACCGCACGGTGCGGTACCGCACGGTCGCCCGGCGCAGCTACGCCAAGACGCGGCTGCCGGCCGACCTGTTCCGGGCCGACGGCGAGCCGCGCCTGGCGCTCGTCACCTGCGGCGGCGCGTTCCGCGACGGCGCCTACGAGCGCAACGTCGTGGTCTACGCCGAACCGGTCAGCGCAGCCCGTTGAGCCGCGCCACCCGGATCACCAGCTCCGGGTCGTCGCTGATGACGCCGTCCACGCCCAGGTCGATGACCCGCTGCACGGTGGGGGCGTCGTTGATCGTGTACGGGACGACCTTGAGCCGGTCGCGCCGGTGCAGCACGTCGATCACCGGCCCGTGGAAGTACGCCGGGTCGCGCCGCAGGTACCAGTCGGGGTGCGGGGCGACGGGCTGCTCCGGGTCGAGCACCTGCCAGTTCGGCGAGACGGTGGCGGCGCCGGCGGCCGTGACGAGCCGGCCGAGGTCGCGGGTGCGCCACCAGTCCAGGCCGCCGGTCCACGGGCTCTTGACCGACGGGTCGCCGTGGACGGCCTGCAGCGAGCACTCGTCGGCCAGGGTCGCGCACTCGGCCGGGCCGTACTGCCAGACCAGAGCGACCGTCTCGATGCGGCGGTCGAGCCTGCGGGCCAGCATGATGGTCCGCCAGTCGAACGACTGGATCGTGGCCCGGCGGGTCATCCGCGCGTCCTGGATCGCCCGCACCAGCTTGACCGTGAAGACCCGGTGGTCGACGGTGTCGGCGACGGTCGGGCTGATCTTCGTCTCGATGTTGAGCCGGACGTCGGGGCGCGCGCCGGCCCGCACGGCCGCGAACACCTCGGCCAGGGTCGGGATGCGCTCGCCCGGCACCGGCACCTGGTTGGGCATGTCGGTCTGCGTCCTGGAGCCGCAGTCCAGCGTCTTGAGCTGGGCCAGCGTGAGGTCCTTGACGAGCTTGCCGACGTAGGTGGCGCCGGGCGCCGTGTCGACGCAGTGCGAACCGTTGACGGCCCGGTCGTGCGAGACGACGAGCACGCCGTCCTTCGTGACGCCGGTGTCGAGCTCCAGCGTGGAGATGTCGGGGTTGGCGAGCGCGTTGCGGAACGCGGCGAGCGTGTTCTCGGGCCGGGTGGCGCGGCCGCCCCGGTGCGCCTGGATGTCGAGCGGCGACGCGTACGCCCGCGGCAGCCGCCGGCCCTGGGCGGCCAGCACGGCGCGCAGCCGGTCGGGCCGGTCGGTGATGAGGCCGTCGACGCCGTCGGCGATCAGCTTGCGCATGGTGGCCTCGTCGTTGACGGTCCACGGGATCAGCTTGAGGCCGGCCCGGTGGGCGCGGCGCACCATGTCGCGGGTGACGTACGGCTGGTACCCGGCGTCGCCGACGGCGCCGTTCTGCGGGGTGCCGTGCACCGGGGAGAACGCCGCCGCGCCGAACGACCGCACGGCGCGGATCGGGTCGCCGCCGAAGTCGTCGATGTCGAGCCCGCCGAGCCACGGCGACCGGCCGGGCTGCCCGGTCTGCAGGAAGTCGATGTTGGTCAGGGCGACGACGGGCAGCCGCGGCTCGACCCGGCGCATCCGCATGAGCGCGCCCCAGTCGAAGCTCTGCACGGTGACCCGGCCGAGGAACCCGGCGGCGCGCGTGTCCCGGGCGACGGCCCGCACGAACTGCTCGCGCGGGGCGGTCTCGGTGGGCGCGCCGGCCTCCACCTTGGTCTCGACGTTCAGCCGCACGGGGTCGGCGCGGTACCGCTTGACCAGGTCGTACACCTCGCGCAGCAGCGGCATCCGGGCGCCCGGATCGGCCTGCTGACCGGGGTGCGCGGGCAGGGTCGCGGAGCCGCAGTCGAGGGTGCGCACCTGCGCCAGGGTGAGGGTGTTGACGTACCGGCCGGCGTACCCGGCGCCCGGCACGGTGTCGCGGCACTTGCGGGGGTCGACCCGGCGGTCGTGGGTGACGACGGCGTGGCCGTCGGCGGTGATCTGGACGTCGAGCTCCAGCGTGCCGACGCCGAGCCGCAGGGCGTTGCCGAACGCGGCCAGGGTGTTCTCGACGCGCAGGCCGAGCCCGCCGCGGTGCGCCTGCAGGTCGAAGCCGGCCGGGCGCGCCTGGGCGGCCACCGGGACGGCGAGGGTGCCGGCGGCGACGGCGACGGCCAGCGCGGCGGCGCGAGGACGAAGTGGGGTCATGACGGCACGCTCGCAGCGGCGGCTGACGGCCGGGGAAGGCGCGTGGGTCCAGCGGGTGACATCGACCTTACCGGCGGTACGGCGCGGCCGGGGACGACGGATGCGTCCCCGGCCGCGCCGGTGTGCGTCAGCCCTGCGGCTCGATCCAGATGTTGCGGTACTGGACCTTGTTGCCGTGGTCCTGCAGGCGGATCGAACCCGTCGACGGGGCCTCGGCGATGCTGCCGCCGGTCACCCCGGTGATCTCCAGGTTGTTGTGGACGGTCCTGCCGTTCCAGACGACCGTGATGCGGGCGTTGGCGATCTTCGTGCCGGCGCTGTCGTAGCGGGCGGCCTTGAAGGTGATGTCGTACGTCTGCCAGGTCTCCGGTGCGGTGGCCGCGTTCACGTCCGGCGGCCGCTGCTGGTAGATCGCGCCCGCCTCGTTGTTCGCCGGCGTGGTGTCGCCGTAGGAGTCGAGCACCTGCAGCTCGTAGCGCTCCTGCTGGTAGACGCCGCTGTTGCCGCGGTCCTGGCCGGTGATCTCCGGCGGCAGCAGCGGCACCTTGAACTCGACGTGCAGCTTGTAGTCGCCGAACGCCTGCTTGGTGCGCAGGTCGCCGCAGCACACCTCGATGGCGTTGCCGGCGACCTTCGGCCAGCTCGCCGTGCGGCCGTCGGTGTGCTGCCACTCGGTGAGGTTCGTGCCGTTGTAGAGGGTGATCCGCCTGCCCGGCTCCCGCACCGTGATGAGGTCGAGGTTGACGTGGCCGGTGTCGGGGGCGTCGACCCGGTACTCGACGGTGTTCAGCCCCTTCTGCAGGGTGAGCCGTTCGGTGGCCGTGGCCCAGGTGTTCCACGTCGTCGTGGTGGGCAGGGCGACCTGCTTCACCTTGCGGCCGTTGACGTGCACGCTGATCGTCTTGGTGCCGGCGAACGGGTTCGGGCCGTTGGCGTAGCGCAGCCCGACGTCGTACGCCCCGGACCGGCTGACGTTCACGTGCATGAGGGTGGAGGCGTTGAGGGCGCCGAAGTTGTCGACGAAGCCGATGCCGGAGTGCCCGGCGTGCTCGGCGCTGACCCCGGCGCCGCCGGTGCGGCGGCCCTCCTCGGCCTCGTAGAACACCTGGTCCTTCTGCGGGCCCGGGATGGCGTTGAGGGTGTACCACGCCTCGGTGCTCCACAGCTGCTCGCCGTCGGCGGCGGCGAACGGGCGCGGGGAGCGCAGGTGCACCACGCGGTCGGGCAGCAGGCCGTCGACGGTGAGCGTGACGGTCCGGCGGTCGGCCGACGCCTTGGCCGCGGTGACCGTCAGCGGCCGCTCCTCGATCTTCGGGCCGCCGTACTGGGCGGTGGCCGCGTACCGCCACTGCTGCAGCTTGAACTTGGCCGCCAGGTCCTGCACGGTCTGCGCGGACAGCGGCTTGGTGTACTCGAGCTTGAAGCCGGTCGCGGTGGCGCTCATCGACTTCATGTCGAACGTGTTCCTGCCGGTGGGGGTCAGCTTCTGCAGGCCGTGGGTGAGCTTGCCCTCCTGGCCCCAGTTGCCGCCCGCGCCGAGCCCGCCGACGTAGAGGTCGCCGTCCGGGCCGACGGTCACGCGGGTGATGCCGGACTCCAGGCCCTGGGTGTGCCGGAACAGGGCGCCCTGGTACTGGCCGTGCACCTTCTCCAGGTACGCGCGCTGCAGGCCGCCGTACGTGACGTCGCCGATGAGCAGCTGGCCCTTGAACGGGCCGGACTTCAGCAGCACCGGGGTGCTCGGCGAGTTGGCGATCTCGTTCTGCGGCATCCACAGCACCGGCTTGGTGACGGGGTTGGCGTCGTACGGGCCGGGGGGCTGCGTGAAGTGGTTGAAGAACCGGTCCCGGTCGATCTGGACCAGCTTGGACGCGGGCAGCCAGCCGCCCTGGTTGTCGGTGACGAGCAGCTTGTCGTCCGGGCCCCAGCCCATGCCGTGCGGGGTGCGCAGGCCGCCGGCGACGGTGGTGACCTTGCCGGACTTGCGGTTCACCACGACGCTGACGCCGCGGCCGGCCACCGGCTGCGGCGTGGTGGTGGCGCCGCCGAGGTCGATGGCGACCGAGAGGTTGAGGTGGAAGTTGCCGTCGCGGTAGAGCATGCCGAACGCGAACTCGTGGAAGTTGCCGCCGTAGGGCCACGTCGCGACGGTGCGGTACTCGTCCGCCACCTCGTCGCGGTTGGTGTCGCGCAGCTCGGTGAGCTGGTGCTTCTCGGCGACGTAGATGAGGCCGTCGACCACGGCGACGCCCATCGGCTCGCGCAGCCCGGACGCCACCTTCTTGTAGGTGACCTTCTGCGGGCCGGTCGCGCCGGTCACCTTGTCGACCAGGTACACCTCGCCCTCGACCTTGTTGGAGCCGCCCCAGGTGGTGATGACCATCCGGCGGTCGGCGGTCCACGCCATCGCGGACACCTGCGGCTCGAAGCCCGGCGGGCGCAGGTTCGTGAGGGTGTAGTTGGGGTTGACCCCGTCGAGCGGCAGCCCGTCGCCGGGGGTGTCGTTGACGCCCTCGCACTGCTTCTGGCCGGGCGCGGTGACCCGGACGACGCCGGCCTCGGTGCTCAGCACGGAGCCGGGCACTCCCACGAAGTCCTGGCTGCCGGGGGTGCGCCACTCGAGCCGCACCTCCTGGCCGCCGCCGGCCTCGAAGTACTCGACGCGCAGCGCGTGGAAGCCGGCGGTGAGGTCCGCCGAGCCCTCCTTGGCGACGACGCCGTGCAGGCCGTCGTTGTCGACCACGAGCTCGTCGTCGAGGTAGAGCTTGGAGCCGTCGTCGCTGCTGAGCCGGAACTCGTAGACTCCGCCGGCCGGCACGTTCAGGTTCGCGAGGACGTGCGCGACGAAGTTGTCCTGCAGGCCGAACGCGTCGCCGCGCAGGTCGACGGCCGGCATCAGCTTGTCCACGTTGGGCGTCTGGCCGGGCTTGAGCGTGCAGATCTTCGTCAGTGGCACGCGGGTGTCGTAGACGCGCAGCGTGACGCCGGGCTCCTGCGGTGGCGGGTCGACGGCACGGGCCGGCGACGCCGCCGCGGCGACCGCGACGAGTGATGTGGCAAGGACAGTGACGAGACGTCTCATGTGCTTTTCCCCGGGGGACGGTCCGAGTTGATACAGCGACGTCGATACTCTGCCAGAACTTTCATCTGCGCGTAACGAAAGTTTCCGCAGTGGAATCAAAAGTTCTGCTCGGTGCCCGATCGGTCGCGCCGCGTGCCGGGACGATCGCCAGCAAGATCACGCAGATCCAGACATATGCATTTGCGCCGACGGCCGTGCGGCACGTCGAGGCGCGCCAGCGCCCCGCGCAGCGACTGGTTCGACACGTACGCCAGGTCCCCGACGCGGCCGGTGTCCCACAGCGCCGACGTCCAGAACTCCCGGGTGGCGCCGGGCGCGACCAGCGCGGCCAGGGCGGTCGCGGCCGCGGCCGTCCCGGCGGCCACCGCCGCGGCCCGGCGCCGCCCCGCGACGATCAGGTACAGCACGAAGATCGCGGGCGTCAGCTTGACGGCGGCGGCCAGCCCGATGCCCGCCCCGGCCCACCGGCTGCCGCGTTCCAGCAGCCGGTGGTCGGCCAGCACGAGCGCCAGCAGCAGCAGGTTGACCTGGCCGTAGCTGAACGTGTCGCGCACCGGCTCGAAGACCAGCACCGCGCACGCCGCCACCACCGCGGCGGTCGGCCGGTGCCGCCCCGGCCGGCGCAGCAGCGGCAGGACGAGCCGGCGCAGCAGCAGCACCACGACGGCCGCGTTGGCGGCGAGGCTCAGCGCCACCGCGACCGGCCACGACGTGAGCGCCAGCGGGCTCATCGCGACCGCCGCGAAGGGCGGGTACGTGAAGCCGTACTCGGTGCCGTCGTAGCGGAACTCGTACAGCGGGGCCTCGCCGAGCAGCCACCACCGCACCGCGCCGCGGTAGACGCCCAGGTCGAAGAAGTGCCGGAACGCCGGGACGGTCACCAGGAACACGGCGGTGGCGGCGATCAGGCCGGCCAGCGCCCACGCGCGGCGCCCGCTCACGACAGCGCCCACGCCGGCCGGGGCGCCGCCGCCCAGCGCGCCGCCGCGTACAGGGCGGCGCCCGCCGCGACGCCGAGCGCCGCGAGCCCGAGCGCGCCGGGACCGTCGGGCGCGAAGCCGCTCGGCAGCACCGCGAGCAGCAGTACCGCGCAGGCCGCCGCGAGCGCGCGCCGCAGCCGCGGGTCGCCCGCCGCGGCGGCGAGCGGCACCAGCCCCCACAGCAGGTACCAGGGGCGCAGCGCCGGCCCGAACACCACGACGGCCAGCAGCACCAGGCCCAGCGCGTGCACGGCGCCGAGCCGCTCGCGGTACGCCCACGCCAGCGCGGCCACCACCACCGTGGCGAGCATTCCCGCCCACCGCCAGGCCGCGATGGCGTCCTCGGCGCGCACCGCGTCGGCGACCAGCGCGGTCAGCCGGCCGAGCGTGCTGGTCAGCGACCAGTTGTGCGGCGAGACGGTGGTGCGCAGGGCGCCGATCCAGCCGTACCCGGTGCCCGCGAGCGCGGTCATCGCGGCCGTGACGGCGGCGGCCGCGGCGAGGGTCGCGGCGGCGGCGCGGGGCAGCGGCCACCGGCCGCGCAGCTGGGCGGCCCACAGCGCGGCGACGGCCACCAGGCCGAGCGCGGCGGGCGCCTTGATCAGGGCCGCGGCGGCCACCAGCAGCACCGCGAGGACGGGCCGGCGCCGCACCGCCGCGGCCAGCCCGGCGGCGAGCAGGCCGAGCATCAGCGCGTCGTTGTGCGCGCCGCCGACCAGGTGCACGAGCACGAGCGGGTTGGCGGCGCCCAGCCACAGCGCGGCGGCCGGGTCGCGCCCGCACCCCCGGGCCAGCACGGGCAGCGCGGCGACCAGAAGCGCCAGCCCGGCGACCGCGAGCAGCCGCCCGGCCAGCAGGCCGAGCCCCAGGTGGCCCGCCGCGAGCGCGCCGACCGGCTGCGCCGCGAGCAGGAACAGCGGCCCGTACGGGCTGGGCGTGTGCTGCCAGACGGCGGGCACCTCGGCGGCGAGCGGTCCACCGAGGACGGACGGCCCGGACTCGTACACGTCCAGCCCGGCGGCGAGCATCGCGCCCTGCGCCAGGTAGCTGTACACGTCGCGGCTGAACAGCGGCGGGGCCAGCAGCATCGGCGCGGCCCACAGCGCCAGCGTCACCAGCACGGGCCGCACGCCGCGCGGCCGGCGGGCGGCGGCGCGCAGCGCGCGCCCGTACCACCACCACGCCAGCAGCAGCAGCGCCAGCCCGGCGTACACGCAGACCAGCGCGGCCCCGGCCAGCCCGGGCGCGACCTCGACACCCGCCCAGCCGCGGCTCACCGGCGGCGCGCCGGCGCCGAGGCCGCCGGCCGCCACGGCGGCCGAGCCGGCCGTGCCGACGGCGCGGGCAGTCGCCTGCCCGCGCCTCGGATCCTCCATCAACACCGGGGCAGGGTCCCAGCGGCACGTGTACCGCCGCGATACGCCGGGCGAAGCCCCGGGAAAGCGTTCAGCCGAGCTGGCCGTCGTAGTCCGGCAGCTTGAACGTGCGCTCGGCGTGCCCGCCGGCCAGGTCGCTGTCGTTGTTGCCGATGTTCGCGACGATCGTGTAGCCGAGCCGCTCGATGGCGATCCGGTTGTCGGTCTTCAGCTTCTGGTCCGGCCGGGTGTCGAACCACGGTCGCATGTAGAGCCCGGCCACGGTGTAACCCGCCGACCGCAGGTTCGCCTCGGTCTGCAGCCCGAGGATCTGCGGCCGGGCGGTCACGAAGAACACGGCCGCGCCGTCGGCGCGCGCCTGCCGGGCCACCGCGAGCACCGGGCCGGTGGCCGGCGAGGTCAGCCCCGGCCGGTACTGGGTCTGCAGGGCGGTGTTGTCGATGTCCAGCACGATCGCGGCCCGGATCGACCGGTCGGGCAGCCGATCGTCGAGGTACGCGGCGGCCTCGTCGGCCACCTCGGTGACGTCGGCGATCCACGTCGCGTACGCGGGCAGCGCGGCGATCGCGGGGCCGGCGGGCGGGGCGGAGGGGGCGGCGGTGGCCGGGGCGGCGGCCAGGGCGAGAACGGCGAAGACGGCAGCGAGGACCGTCGATGTGCGCTTCATTACCGGACGGTAACGTCTCCGTCGAGCCGGGGCGAGATGTCGAAGTTTGCCGATGAATGAACGGTGAGTGCTCCCGAAGCGTGACTGCCGCGAGGCGTCGATGCGTACTAGGCTGGCGCGAACGGACTTCGACGACATGTCGGGAGCAGGAGGCAACCGTGGGGCAGGGCGGTCAGTTCGGCAGCGCGGAACAGGAAACGGCGCCACCCGGAGTCAACGTCAACGTCCCCCACTCCGCCCGCATCTACGACTACTGGCTCGGCGGCAAGGACAACTTCGCCGTCGACCGCCAGGTCGCCGACGCCATGATCGCCGCCATCCCCCAGATGCGCGAGATGGCCGCCGAGAACCGCAAGTTCGTCCACCGCGTCGCCCGGCACCTCGTCGAGGACGAGGGCATCCGCCAGTTCCTCGACGTCGGCACCGGCATCCCCACGTCGCCCAACCTGCACGAGATCGCGCAGAAGATCGCCCCCGAGACCCGGGTGGTCTACGTGGACAACGACCCGATCGTGCTCGCCCACGCCCGCGCCCTCATGATCAGCACCGACGAGGGCCGCTCCGAGTACATCAACGCCGACATCCGCGACCCCGAGGCCCTGCTCGCCGAGCCGCTGCTCACCGGCACCCTCGACCTGACGAAGCCGGTCGCGCTCACCGTCATCGCCATCCTCATGCTGCTCGAGGACAGCGAGGACCCGTGGGGCAAGGTGCACGCCCTCATGGACGCCCTGCCGTCCGGCTCACTGCTCGCCGTCACCCACCCCACCCAGGACTTCAACCCGGACGAGGTCGAGGTGGCGGTCACCGCCGCCACCCGCAGCAACATGGTCCTCGTGCCGCGCACGAAGGACCAGGTGGCGCGCCTGTTCGGCGACTGGGAGATGCTCGACCCGGGCCTGGTGCCGGTGATGGCGTGGCGCCCCGACGGCGAGCCGCCGGCAAACCCGGAGTCGGCGTACTACTGGGCGGGCGTGGCCCGCAAGCCGTAGCCGGCGCCTACCGCGGGGAGTCCGCGGCCACCCGGTCCGCCAAGAGGGCAGCGCCGCGCCGCACGCGTTCGTCGCCGTCGGTCATCAGCTGCCGGACGCCCGCCGCCAGCCGCCGCGCGTCCTCGGGCGCCCGGCACGCCTCGGCGAGCGCCGCGCCCAGCTGACCGGCGTGGGCCGGCTGCGCCTCCGGCCAGGCCGCGGCGAAGACCCGCAGCGCCGCGCAGTCGCGGGACCGGAGCAATGCGTCGGCCGTGCGGGCCACGACCGTGGCGTCCGCCGGGTCGGCCAGCAGCTGCCGCAGCACGGCGTCGACCTCACGCCGCCCGGCGTGGAAGCTGAGCTCCTGGCCGGCGCGCACCCGCACGAACCACAGCGCCGACCGCGCCTGCGCCAGCCACGCCTCGTATGCCGCCATGTCCCTTCCCGACCGTCCCCGGCCCGTCCGGTGCGCGGCCGCGGGGCCCGCACCGGGTATGCCGGTCAGTTACCGTCCGCGTCCGGGGTGTCCTGGTCCGCTGTGGAGTCCGTGTCGTCGGCCGCCACCGCCGGGTCGCGCCGCAGTGCATAGCGGGCGCCGCCGAACCGGTGGCTCACCGTGGTGGCCCGGGCGCTGGCCGCCTCGATGCCGCCCAGCACGCGCTCGGGCGGCGCGGAGGCCGGATTGCCGCGGCGGGCACCCTCGGAGCCGTCGGATTCGGGTGGTTCAGGCGGATCTTCACGCCTGTTCGGAACAGTCATCAAGGCACCTCCACGGGATGCGGCCCTGCCCGGCGCCATCACATCGAGTGAAAGGTTCTCGATGCGTCTGTGCGTTATCATGCTCGGAATCAAGGGTGATTGCAAGGCCGGATGCACGTGCATCTGCACGCAGGCATCTCGGGTGAGCACTCACCGTCACGGCCATCGCGGCCACGCACGGAGTTGGGGGCCATCATGAAGCGCTTTCGCAACGGCATACCCGTCAACGAACTTCCTGCGGTGACCTGGCAGAAGAGCCGGCGCAGCAACCCGAGCGGCAACTGCGTCGAGTGCGCGGTGCTGCCGGACGGCGCCGGCATCGCGGTGCGCAACTCGCGGGACCCGGAGGGGCCCGCGCTGGTCTACACCCGGGCCGAGATCGAGGCGTTCATCCTGGGCGCGCGCGACGGGGACTTCGACAACCTGCTCGCCTGACTCCACAGCGGACCGCCCCGGCCGGACGCGACCGGCCGGGGCGGCCTGCCGTCAGAAGTGTTCCTGCAGGATCTTGCCGAGGATCGCGGCGGTCTGGTTCGGCGGCTCGGCGTCGACGCAGACGCGTTCCATGGCGATGGCGTAGTGGTCGACGTCCTCGCGCTTGTCGAGGTAGATGGCGCTGGTCAGCTGCTCGACGTAGACGACGTCGGGCAGCTCGCGGTCCGGGAAGCGCAGGATGGCGAAGGGGCCGCCCGCGGCGGCGTGGCCGCCGGTCTGGAACGGCATGATCTGCAGCTGCACGTGCGGGCGCTTGCTGACCTCGATGAGGGCCTCGAGCTGGGCCCGCATGACCTCGGGGCCGCCGATGGGGCGGCGCAGCACGGCCTCGTCGAGCACGGCCCACACCTGCGGCGGGTTGGGCTTGTCGAGGATCTTCTGCTGGCGCTCGATGCGCAGGTCGGTGCGGCGCTCGATGTCGGCGGTGGACGCGCCGACGTGGCCGAGCGAGATGACGGCGCGGGCGTAGTCGCGGGTCTGGAGCAGGCCGGGCACGAACTGGATCTCGTAGGTGCGGATGAGCGACGCCGCGGCCTCCAGGCCCAGGTACGCCTGGAACCAGGAGGGCAGCACGTCGCCGAAGCGCTGCCACCAGCCGGGCGCGTTGGCCTGGCGGGCGAGCGACACCAGCTGTTCGCGCTCCTGCTCGTCGGTGACGCCGTACAGCGTGAGCAGGTCCTTGATGTCGCGCTCTTTGAAGCTGACCCGGCCGAGCTCCATGCGGCTGATCTTCGAGCCGGAGCCGCGGATCTCCCAGCCGGCGTCCTCGCGGGTGAAGCCGCGGGCCTCGCGCAGCCGGCGCAGCTGGGCGCCGAGCAGGATGCGCAGGACGGTGGGTCCGCTGCCGGGCCCGTCCTCCTGCTGCTGCGCCGCCGTCACGTCGTCCCCTCAGCCGTCCGTCGCGCCGACCGCCCGATGGGGACGGTCGTCCGTTGACCACTTCGCATCCTAGGCCCTGCACGATGAGTGCCAAAACCGTGCGTGGTGCTTGCCACCACGCGCTGTCCCTGCCCATTCTGCGCGATGGCGCCGACTTTCGCATGGGGCGGATGCACGTGCATCCGGCCTTGCGACCGCACGGCGACGCGAGCATGATGGCGGGAAGCACGTACCCGGTCGCTGACGCTAGGTGTCGGCGGGTCCCGTGATCGGCCCGGCGGCTACGCACAGCGATGTGGGCGCCCCGACGACCGCCGCCCGATGACCGAACCGCGATCGGGACTCCAGGAGGCACTGCGATGCCCGCACCGACCGTCCCACCCCCTCGGCGAGATCCGGCCGAGGTCGCCCCGGCGGACAGCTACCGGCCGGCCGACCCGGTGTGGGTCTACCGCGACGGCTGGCGCGCCGGCGTCATCGAGGCGGCGTCGGCGCGGGCGGTCACCGCCACCTACCGGCCGGGGCCGCACCGGGGCACGGGCGTCGACACGTTCACGCCCGACTGCGTCGTGCGCCGGGGCGAGGCCGACCCGGTGCTCGACCGCGAGCTGGCCGGCCTGGAACAGCCGAGGGAGCAGCCGTGAACGCCTCGATCGTCGTCGCCGTCGGCCTGGCGATCCTCAACCTGCTGATCGGCGTCGCGCTGGGGTGGTACCTGCGGCGCATCAACTCGTGGTGCCGCCAGTGCGGCGACCGGCTCACCTGCCAGGGGTGCGGCACGGACGCGTCGTGGGCGCTGCGCCCGGACCCGGAGCGGTCAGTCCGCTGACAGCACCTTCTCCAGCGCGGTCGCGACGACGGCCGCCTCGCGGGCGGTCATGCGCGCGGTGAAGTGCCGCTGGATGCCCGCGAGGTAGGTGGGGGCGGCGGCGCGCAGCCGCTTGCGGCCGGCCTCGGTGATGGCCGCGTACGCGGAGCGCCGGTCGTCCGGGTTGGCCTCGCGGGCGACGAGGCCGGCGGCGGCGAGCTGGTCGACGACGCGGCTGACCCGGGTGCGGCTGACGACGGCGGCGGCGCCCAGCTCCCCCATGCTGAGCCGGCGCCCGGGCGCCGCGTTGAGTTCGAGCAGCACGTCGTACCAGGTCAGCGGCAGGCCGTGGGCGGCCTGCAGCTCGCGGTCGAGCACGGGCACGAGGGCCGCGTGCACCCGCAGCAGTGCCGCCCAGGCGGCGACGTCGGGAGTGTCCTGCACCACGGCAGCGTACCCAACTCTTGTGCGTGCGCACGCATCGGCGTAGGAATGTGCGTGCGCACACACTTCTATCGCAGGGAGAACCGCCGTGAGCACGCTGCTGCACATCTCCGCCTCGCCCCGCGGCGAGCGGTCCGAGTCCCTCGCCGTCGCCGCCACCTACCTCGACGCGTTCCGGGCCGAGCACCCGGACGTCGCCGTCGAGAGCTGGGACCTCTGGGACGGCACGCTGCCCGCGTTCGGGCCCGACGCGGCCGCCGCCAAGATGGCCGTCTTCGCCGGCCAGGAACCCACCGGCGCCGCCGCCGCGGCGTGGGCCGCCGCCCGGGCCGCGTTCGCCCGGTTCGACGCCGCCGACCGGTACCTGTTCAGCGTGCCCATGTGGAACGCCGGCGTGCCGTACATCCTCAAGCAGTTCATCGACGTCGTCAGCCAACCCGGCCTGGTGTTCGGGTTCGACCCGGCCACCGGCTACACCGGGCTGCTGCGCGGCAAGCGGGCCGCCGTCATCTACACCAGCGCCGTGTACGGCGACGGGCGCGGCCCCGCCTTCGGCGCCGACTTCCAGCAGCCCTTCTTCGACGACTGGCTGCGCTGGGCCGGCATCACCGACGTCACGTCCGTGCAGCTGCGGCCCAACCTGGCGACCGCCGACGCCGCGGCCGCGCGCGAGCGGGCGCACGCCGCCGCCCGCGACGCCGCCAAGCTCTGACGCGCGGTGGCATGCTGGGACGTGACGCCGATCACGTCGCCAGGAGGCCACCGCCATGCTCAACCTCTCCGTGCTCCTCGAGGACAGCGCTCGCAGCCACCCCGACCGCGACGCCGTGGTGCTGGGCGACCGGCGGCTCACCTACGCCCAGGTCGACGCCGCCGCCGCCCAGGTCGCCGGCCTGCTGGTGCAGCGCGGCATCCGGCCCGGCGACAAGGTCGCGCTGACCTGCCCCAACCTGCCGTTCTTCCCGATCGCCTACTACGGCATCCTCAAGGCCGGCGCGGTGGTGGTGCCGCTGAACGTGCTGCTCAAGGGCCGCGAGGTGGCGTACCACCTGCGGGACTCCGACGCGAAGGCGTACCTCTGCTTCCAGGGCACGGCGGAGCTGCCGATGGGCGAGGCCGGCTGGGCCGGGTTCCAGGAGGCCGACGCCTGCGAGCACTTCTTCGTGATCACCGCCGACCCGGCCGCCGCGTCGCCGATCGAGGGCGCCGAGACGCTCGGCTCGGCGATGCACGGCCAGCCGCCCGCGTTCGCCTCCGTGCAGACCTCGGCCGACGACCCGGCCGTCATCCTCTACACCAGCGGGACCACCGGCCAGGCCAAGGGCGCCGAGCTGAGCCACGCCAACCTGGTGCTCAACGCGCTGACCTGCCTGCGGCTGTTCAACACCCAGATCGGCGCCGACCGGCACCTGCTCGTGCTGCCGCTGTTCCACTCGTTCGGCTCGACCGTCAACATGAACGCCGGGTTCGCCAGCGCCGCCACCCTCGTGCTGCTGCCCCGCTTCGAGCCGCAGGCGGCCGTCCGGCTGCTCCAGGAGGAGGAGATCACCTTCTTCGCGGGCGTCCCGACCATGTACTGGGGGCTGCTGCGGGCGCTCGGCGAGGGCGTCGACGTCGACCGGATCGCCGCCAACATGCGGCTCGCCGTCAGCGGCGGGTCCAGCCTCCCGGTCGAGATCATCCGCGAGGTGCAGGAGCGGCTGCACGTCCAGATCCTCGAGGGGTACGGGCTGTCGGAGACCTCGCCCGTGGCCACGTTCTCCGACCCGGCGCGCGACCTGCGCCCGGGCTCGATCGGCGTGCCGATCTGGGGCGTCGAGGTCAAGCTCATCGAACCCGGCTGGGAGACGGTTGAGGGCGCCGACGCCATCGGCGAGATCGCGATCCGCGGGCACTGCGTCATGCGCGGCTACTACAACCGCCCCGACGCCACGGCCGAGGTGATGCGCGACGGCTGGTTCCGCACCGGCGACCTGGCCCGGCGCGACAAGGACGGCTTCTACTACATCGTCGACCGCGCCAAGGACATGATCATCCGCGGCGGCTTCAACGTGTACCCGCGTGAGGTCGAGGAGGTGCTGATGACCCACGAGGCCGTGTCGCTGGCGGCCGTGGTCGGGGTGCCGCACGACAGCCTCGGCGAGGAGGTCAAGGCGTTCGTGATCCGCACAGAGGGCGCGACGATCACCGAGGACGAGCTGATCGGGTGGTGCCGGGAGCAGATGGCCGCCTACAAGTACCCGCGGGTGGTGCGGTTCGTCGAGTCGCTGCCGATGACGGCCACCGGCAAGCTGCTCAAGCGGGAGCTGAAGGCGGACTGACCGGCGGCTGGAAGCCCGCCCGGGTCAGCACGTCCAGCGCCGGGGCGCCGCGGGCCCACGCCACGAACGCGGCCGCGCCCGTGGGGTTGGGCGCGTCCGCCAGCGCGGCGATCGGGTAGTCGTTGGTCGCCGCCGCCGACGCCGCGAACTCGATCGCCTCGACGTCGGCGGCCGCGGCGCGGGCGTCGGTGCGGTAGACCAGCGCGGCGTCGACCTCCCCGAGGCGCACCTTGGACAGTGCCGCCTTGACGTCCTGCTCCAGGGTCACCGGGGTCAGCGGCACCCCGGTGAGGACCTGCTTCGCGGCGGCGCCGCACGGCACCTGCTCGGCGCACAGGGCCACCGTCACGCCCGGGCGGGCCAGGTCGGCCAGGGTGCGGACGCGCGCCGGGTTGCCCTTCGGCACGGCGATGACCAGCTGGTTGCGGACCAGGATGACGGGCTCGCCGACGGCGGCTCCCGCGTCCACGACGGTGCGCATGGTGGCCGGCGAGGCGGCGGCGAACACGTCGGCCGGGGCGCCGGCGACGATCTGGGCGGCGAGCTGCGAGCTGCCGGCGAACGAGAACCGGACGGTGGTGCCCGGGTGCGCCGCCTCGAACTGCCGCCCGATCTCGGTGAACGACTCGGTCAGCGAGGCCGCCGCCAGCACCGTGACGTCGCCGGCCGGCCCACCGTCGCCGGGCGCGGGGGCGCCGCCGGGCGCGCCGCAGCCCGCGAGGACGACCGGCAGGACGGCGGCGGCGAGGACCCGGAGACGCATGCCGCCAGCCTAGAGCCGCAGAAGCCAGGCGCACAGCCCGTCCGCCCTCGCACGGGCGAGGGCGCTGCGTCGTTCGGCATGAGCGGCCGCGATCCGGGGCAATGGAAGGTCTGTGACGAGCCAGGATCCATCCGCCGACCGCGTCGACCACCTCGCCGGGGTGGGACCCGTCGGCGCGGACGGCGACGCCCCCGCCGTACGCGAGGGCATCGGGCCGGTCACCCAGCACCCGGAGCACGTCGAGACGGTGCGGCCGCGGCCGGGCACCCGGACCTGGGTCGTGGGGCTGCTGACGGCGCTCGTGCTGGTAGCGCTGATCGTCTTCATCGCGCAGAACACGGCCCGCGCGGAGATCTCGTTCCTGGGCTTCAGCGGCAGCCTGCCGCTGGCGGCCGCGTTGCTGGCCGCCGCCCTGGCGGGCGGGCTGCTGACCGTGACGGTCTCCGCCACCCGCGCGACGGTGCGCCGCCGGGCGGCCCGCCGCGGCCGGTGACCGCGGCGAACCCCCGAACGATCAGAGGAAGCTGCTCCTGGCGGCCGGCGTGAGCACCTGCTCGCGCCAACCGGTACCGTTGCCCCGCCACGCGCCGGCGAGGATGCTCGCCGAGCCGAGACTGGGACATTCCTGGATCTTGAAGCGACCGGCCTCGCCGCCGATCTGGGCCTTGACGTCCCAGCGCTGTCCGTCGGTGAGGATGTAGACGTCGCGGCGACCGCGCGGCGACGTGATGCCGTTCCACCAATGACGCTCGATCTTCACTCACTCAGAGTAAGTGAAGTCGGGGCCGAAAAACCACCTCCCGGGGGACACAACAACCGTTCGGCTTGACCTTCAAGCCGGTCGATCCCCCAGGGTTCCGGGCATGGAGAGCGAGATGCGCAGCATCGGGGAGATGGCCCGGGCGACCGGGCTGACGGCCTCCGCGCTGCGGTTCTACGACAGCGCGGGGGTGCTCGTGCCGGCCCGGGTCGACCCGGTCACCGGCTACCGGCATTACGCCGATGAGCAGCTCAAACCCGCCCGTGTGCTGGCGTCGCTGCGGCGGGTCGGGATGCCCCTGGCGGAGGTCGTGCGGGTGCTCGGCGCCCTGGGCGACCCGGCCGCCGCGGAGGCCGTGCTGGCCGCGCACCTGGGCCGCCTGGAGGCCGGTCTGGCCGACGCGCGCACCGAGCTCTCCCGTGTCAGCGCCCTGCTGCGACCGGAGGAACCGCTCATGCCCACCATCACTTGCAGTAACCGTGATCTCACTGTCGCGATCGATGCCGTCCGGTTCGCGGTCGGCCGCGACCCTGCCCTGCCCGCCCTCGCGGGGGTGCTCGTCGAGGTCGAGGACGGGCTCGTCCGGCTCGTCGCCACCGACCGGTTCCGCCTCGCCACGGCCACCGCCACGGGCGTCGCGGACGGCGCCGGGTCCGCCCTGGCGCCGGCCACGTTCCTCGACGAGGCCCGCGCGCTGGCCGCCGGCGACGGCTCCGCCCGGCTGACGGTCGGACCGGAGATCGTGCTGGAGACCGCCGCCGGGCGGGCCGCCGCCCCCGCCCTCGACCTGCCGTTCCCCGACTACCGGCGGCTCACCGGCGGCGGCTCGGGGCGGCGGGTCGCCGTCGACCCGGCGGCCGTGCGGGCCACCCTGGCGGCCGCGCCGACCGTGGCGCGCACCTGGGAGGGCGTCGACTACGAGGCCACCGTGCTGACCGTCGACGACGCGGGCCGGCTGGCCGCCGCCGCGCCGGACGCGTGGACCGAGGACGGCGCGGCCGTGGCCGTCAACCGCGAGTTCCTGCTCCAGGCGCTCGACGCCGGCGGCCCCGGCCAGCTGGAGCTGGAACTCGACGGGCCGATCCGGCCGCTCGCCGTCCGCTCGGCCGGCGGGTTCTCGATCCTGATGCCCGTGCGCCTGTAGCCGGGATGGGCCGGCGCCGCCCGCAGTACCCTGATCACGCCATGCGGATCCTGGTCACCGGCGGCGCCGGCTTCATCGGCTCGGCGCTCGTCCGGGTGCTGCTGCGCGACGACGACGCCCACGTCACCGTGCTGGACGCGCTCACCTACGCCGGCGACCGGGCCAACCTGCCGGACGACCCGCGGCTGGCGTTCGTGCACGGCGACATCACCGACGGCCGCACGGTGGACCGGCTCGTCGCCGGGGCCGACGCCGTGGTCAACGCCGCCGCCGAGACGCACGTCGACCGGTCCATCGCGCACGCCGCCCCGTTCGTCACCACCAATGTGCTCGGCACCCAGGTGCTGCTCGACGCGGCGCTGCGGCACGGCACCGCGCGGTTCCTGCAGGTCTCGACCGACGAGGTGTACGGCAGCATCGAGCGCGGCTCGTGGGACGAGTCCGCCCCCGTGGCGCCCCGGTCGCCGTACTCCGCCAGCAAGGCCGCGGGCGACCTGCTGGCGCTGGCCTACCACCGCACCCACGGGCTGCCCGTGGTCGTCACCCGCGGCGCGAACACGTTCGGGCCGCGGCAGCACCCCGAGAAGCTCATCCCCCGGTTCGTCACGCGGCTGCTCGCGGGCCGCACGGTGCCGGTGTACGGCGACGGCGGCCAGGTGCGCGAGTGGGTGCACGCCGACGACCACGCCCGGGCGATCGCCCTGGTGCTGGCGGGCGGGCGCCCCGGCGAGGTCTACCACGTCGGCGCGGGCGTCGAGCTGACCAACCTGGAGCTGACCCACCGGCTGCTGGAGCTGTGCGGCGCCGGGCCGGACCGCATCGAGCACGTCGCCGACCGCAAGGGCCACGACCGGCGGTACTCGCTGGACACCACGAGGATCCGCACCGAGCTGGGCTTCCGCCCGGCGGTCGACTTCGCCGCCGGGCTGGCCGCCACCGTCGAGCACTACCGCCGGAAGGGCCCCGTCACGCAGTAGGTGATGCCGCCCGACGACGAGCCGGACGTGCCCCGCTGCGACGAGAAGTAGAGCCGGTCGCCCGCCGGCGTGAACGCCGGGCCGGTCAGCTCGCTGGCCGACTGGCCGGTGACGCGCAGGAACGCGTACACCTTGTCGTCCGGGGTGATCACGCAGATCTCCATGGTGCCGCCGTCCTCGGCGACGAACAGCTCGCCGCCCGGCCCGCCGGTGATGTTGTCGACGCCGGTCAGCGGCGCCGGGCCCGGGTTGACCAGGTTGTCGTCGTAGGCCAGCTCGAACCGCTGGTTGACCACGTCGAGCTGCCACACCCGGTTGTCGCCCTTGGTGGTGAACCAGACGGTGCCGTTGGCGTAGTGGCAGCCCTCGCCGCCGTTGAACACCTTCGCGCCGGCCACCTGGCGGCGGGTCGGGGTGGGCGAGCCGTCCGGGTCGGGCACGGCCTGCCAGGTGAACGAGCCGCTGGTGCCGGAGCCCGCCACGAGCACCTGCAGCGCCCCGGCCGACAGGTCGCCCCAGCGGTACGGCAGGAACCGGTAGAACCGCCCGTCGGGCTGGTCCTCGGTCAGGTAGATGACGCGGCGGCCGTCGTCGGCGGCCGCGGCCTCGTGCTTGAACCGGCCCATCGCCGGGCGCACCTGGGCGGCGGCGCCGGTCAGCGGGTACGTCTCCCACACCCGCCCGAGGTCGATCTCCTCGCAGGACAGCCAGGTGTTCCACGGGGTGCGGCCGCCCGCGCAGTTGGTCGAGGTGCCGCCCAGGATGCGCCCGGCCGCGCGCACCGTGCCGTCGGCGTTGAAGTCGATCTTCGACGCGCCGCCGCCGCTCGCGGCCGGCACCTCGGAGTTCGACACGTACGTCCAGCCGGTGCCGTTGGCGAACACCGCGCCGCCGTCGGGCGCCTGGTGCCAGACGTAGCTCGTGCCGGGCACCGCGCGGCCCGACCGGGCGATCACCCGGCTGGTGAACCCGGCGGGCAGCTGGATGCCGTTCGCGTCGGCGGCGCGCAGCGCGCCGTAGGGGCCGGGAGCGTTCTGCGCCGGGGCGCCGTACGCGGCCGACCAGGTGGTGAAGGGGAGCGCCATCGCGCCCGCGCCCATGACGGTGGTCCGGAGCATCGTCCGCCTGTCCATGTCGGACATTCAACCCGGCGCGGGTGACGCGGGACCCAATTACAGGAAAAGACAGAACGGATGGCCGGCCGGGTCCAGGTAGACCCGGACGTCGTCCTGCGGCTGGAACGGCGCGAGCGTGGCACCGGCCGCGACCGCGTGCGCCCCGGCCTCGGCCAGGTCGTCGACCTTGATGTCGAGGTGCATCTGCATGGGGGTGTCGCCGGGTCCGGCGGGCCAGGCCGGGGGCACGTACGCGGCCTCGGTCTGGAACGACAGCGCCGGCCCGCCGCCCGGGTTGACCAGCGTGACCCAGTCGGGCTCGTCCTGCACGCGGCGCCAGCCGAGCAGCCGCTCGTAGAAGGCGGCGAGCTTGTCGGCGCTCGGTGCGTCCAGGACGGTGGCCTTGAGTTCCAGTCGCACGGTGGGCTCCTCCCTAGCTGTGGTGCCCGGTGTAGTACCCACCGTGGCGCTCGGCGAGCGCGGCCAGTTCCTCCTCGCGGTCCCGGAACGCCGGGTCGGGCGGCAGCTCGGTGAACGTGACGGCGACCAGCCAGGTGTCGGCGGGCCCGGCGGGCGCCGGCGCGCCGTCCGGCCCGACGGTGAACGCGTCGCGGCCCGGCCGGGCCCGCCCGTCGCGCCCGCCCAGGGTCGTGGCCTCGGCGAGGAACGCGCGGGCCGCCCCCTCGCCGGGCAGGACGGCGTCGTGCACCACCGCCCGGGGGCCGGGGTCGGGGTAGGCGTCGCCGAGGCCCATCGCCCAGTGCATGCGCCGGGCCAGGTCGGCGAGCAGGGCGTTCACCTCGCCCTTCGAGGCGCCCGGCGGCAGCAGCTGGTCGGTGGCGAGCCGCCGGGCGAGGAAGGCGTGCATCCGGTCGGGCAGCTGGTCGCGCTGGAGCGCGCCCGAGACGCACTGGAGCACCGCGAACAGGGCGGACAGGTCCGGTTCGGGCAGGGCGCGGCGGCGGCGATCCACGAGATCACCGTAACCGCACGACAACGCCCGAAAAGGGGCACTTCGTGGATCCCGCCCGCCCGGCCGACTTCGGGGCGACCCGCGACCGCCCGCGGGCCCGGGCGTCGTACGGTGACCGCCGGAGAACGAGGAGGCGGCATGGCGCGTCGGGGTCTGCTGGTGTCGGTGGTGTCGCGGCTGCTGCCGCGGGAGCGTCCGGAGCCGCCCGCCGGGCCGCCGCGCCCGCAGCCGGCCGCGGTGGTCGACTGCGCCGTGTACGCCGACGGGCGGCGGCTGCCCGGCCGCCCGCACTGGGCCGACGCGATCCGGCAGGCCCGCCGCCGCCGGGGCGCGTTCGTGTGGCTCGGGCTGCACGAGCCCGACGCGGCCCTGATGCGCGCCGTCGGCGCCGCGTACGGGCTGCACGAGCTGACCGTGGGCCAGGCGGTCGCCGCCGGGCACCGGCCCGCCGCCGAGCGGCACGGCGAGGCCACCCTGCTGGTGCTGCGCACCGCCGCGTACGTGGCGCAGGGCGAGCTGACCGCCACCAGCGAGGTGGTGGACACCGGCGACGTCATGGTCCTGCTCGGCGACGACTTCGCGATCACCGTCCGGCACGGGGCCCCGGGCGCCCTGTCCGAGGTGCGTGCCGGCCTGGAGGCGCAGCCCGCGGTGCTGGCCGCCGGCCCCTGGTCGGTGGCGTACGCCGTCCTGGACCGGATGGTCGGCTCCTACCTGGAGGTCGCCGAGCACCTCCAGGGCGACCTGGAGGACGTCGAGGAGGCCGTGTTCGGCGACCAGCGCGGCGCCGAGATCGCGCACATGTACCAGTTCAAGCGGGAGCTGGTGGAGTTCAAGCGGGCGGTGCTGCCGCTGCACCCGCACATGCAGTCGCTGCTGGACGACCACGGCGCGGACATCCCGCCCGCGCTGCACCGCTACGTCGGCCACGTCGCCGGGCGGCTGGGCAAGGCGGTGGACCGGCTGACCGGCCTCGACGAGCTGCTCAACTCGATCCTGCAGGCCCGGCTGGCGCAGGTGTCGATCGACCAGAACAACGACATGCGCAAGATCGCCTCGTGGGCCGCCATCGCCGCCGCGCAGACCGCCATCGCGGGGGTGTACGGCATGAACTTCGCCGACATGCCGGAGCTGACCTGGCGGTACGGCTACTACGGGGTGCTGCTGCTGATGGCGTTGGTGGCGGTGGCCCTGCACCGCTCGTTCCGCCGGTCCGGCTGGCTCTGACGGGGTCGTCCGCCGCACGCCGGGCACATGCCGCACGGCCTGCTCGGCATGGTGGTCCTGCCGCAGGTCGGCATCGTTTTCCTCGTCGTCGCGTTCTTCGCCCGCATCCCGGGCGGCGTGAGTTCGCCGCCATCACGTTCGGGCCGATCGTGCTCCAGGTCGCGCCGGTCTTCGTGGCGTTCGGCGCCTCGATCGTCGGCGCCCTGCACGGGCTCAACGCGCTGGCCCTGCCGGCCGCCGCCGTGCCGGCCGCGAGCCGGGTCGCCCGGATGGACCGCGCCGCCGCCGCCGGCCCGGCCGAGGCCCCGCGCCGGTGGGCTCGTCGCCGACAACCCCCGCATCCGGGCCGACCACTGCCGCAACCTGCCGCACGCGGCCGAGGGGCTGCTCGCGCACCTCGCGTACGCCGGGGTCGGCTCGTCGTTCCAGGTGGGCGGGCGGCACGGCAACCGGCCCGAATGACGGGCCCGGCCGCCGCGTCTACTACCATCCGTAGTCGTCGGCCGGGGAGGTGAGCGTGCGGGAGACACCGGCGTTGAGCGTCGCCGGGGTCGTGGTGCGCTACGGCGAGACCACCGCCCTCGACGGCGTCGACCTGCGGCTGGAACGCGGCACCGTGCTGTCCCTGCTCGGCCCGAACGGCGCCGGCAAGACCAGCCTGCTGCAGGTGTGCGAGGGCTACCGGCGGCCCGACGGCGGCACCGTCGAGGTGCTGGGCGCCGACCCGCACACCGCCCGCGGCTGGCTGATGCCCCGCGTCGGCATCATGCTCCAGGGCGGCGGGCTGCACCCGTCCGCGCGCGCCGGTGAGCTGCTGAAACTGTTCGCGTCGTACGCGGCCAACCCGCTCGACCTCGACATGCTGGTCGAGCGCCTGGAGCTGGGCCGGTTCCTCGGCACCCGGTACCGGCGGCTGTCCGGCGGCGAGCAGCAGCGGCTGGCGCTCGCGCTGGCCGTCGTGGGCCGGCCCGAGCTGGTGTTCCTCGACGAGCCCACGGCCGGCATGGACGCCCAGGCCCGCCGCGCCACCTGGGACATCATCCGGGCGCTGCGCCACGACGGCGTGTCCGTGCTGCTCACCACCCACCTGCTCGACGAGGCCGAGAAGCTCGCCGACGACGTGGTCATCATCCGCCGCGGCGAGGTCATCGCCACCGGCACGCCGCAGCAGCTCACCGCGGCCGCCGGCATCGAGAGCCTGCACGTGGACGCCGACCCGGGCCTGGCCGTGGCCACCGCCGCGCTGCCCGGCGACGCGGCGATCACCGAGGAGATCCCCGGCCGGTACACGGTCACCGGGCGGGTCGACGCCGCCGTCGCCGCCGCGGTGCTGGGCTGGTTCGCGGCGCAGGGCGCCCACGTCACCGCCGTGCAGAGCCGGCGGCGCACCCTGGAGGACGTGTTCCTCGAGGTCACCCTGGAGGGCGCCCGATGAGCTCCGGCACGTTCACCCCGGCCCCCGGGCGCGCGCCCACGGCCACGCTGCTGGCGAAGCACACCCGCTTCGAGATCATGCTGACCGCCCGCCGCGGCGAGGCGCTGGTGCTGAGCATGGCGGTGCCGGTGGTGGCGATGCTGGCGGCCGGGCTCACCGACGTCATCCGCATCCCCGGCGACGACCGGCTCGGCTGGGTGGTGCCCGGGGCGCTCGCGCTCACCGTCATGTCGACGGCGCTCACCGGCCAGGCCATCACCGTCGGCTACGAGCGCTTCTACGGCGTCCTGAAGCGGCTGGGCGCGTCCCCGCTGAGCCGCAGCGGCCTGCTCGTCAGCAAGACCGCGGCCATCTTCGCGCTGGTGCTCGTGCAGGCCCTGGTGGTGGCGGCGGTGGGCGTGGCGGTCGGCTGGCGCCCGCACCTCGGCGGGCTCGCCGGGGCGGTCGGCGTCACCCTGCTGGCGACGATCGCGTACAGCGGCATCGCCCTGGTGCTGGCCAGCGTGCTGCGGCCGGAGACCACGACGGCGGCCGCCACCCTGCTGTACGCGGTGATGCTGGCCGGCGGCGGCGCGATCTTCCCGATCCCCGGGCTGAGCGGCGCGGGCCTGCTGGTGCCGGTGGCCGCGCACGCCGAGGGGCTGCGCGCCGCCCTGCTCGACAACGCGGCGGTCCCGGCGGGCTGCTGGTACGCGCTGGGCCTGTGGTCGGTGGTCAGCGTGTACCTGGCGGCGCGGACGTTCCGCTGGGAGTAGGGCCGAGCCGCTCGCCGGCCGCCGCGACGATCGCGTTGAGGGCGGCGACGTGGGCCGTGAACGCCGCGCGCCCGGCCGGGGTCAGCGCCAGCCAGGTGCGCGGCCGGCGTCCCGCGTAGCCCTTGCGGACTTGCACGTAGCCGACCGCCTCCAGGGCGGCGGCCTGCTTGGACAGGTGCGAGTCGGTGAGCCCGACGGCGTCGCGGACGGCGCCGAACTCGGCCTCCTCGGCGCCGGCCAGGAACGCCACGATCGACAGCCGGGTGGTGGTGGCGAGGTGCGGGTCGGGCTGGGGGGCGGGCCCGGTCACCGGCGGGGCCACCGGTTGGCGACGAGGGCGAACAGGACGAGGTAGGCCGACGCGACCACCGACGGGATGAGGTTCGGCATCGACGTGTGCTCCTCCGCCAGATCGAAGGCGTAGAGGGTCACGACGACGCCGAGCGCGAGGCCGACCACCAGCCGCACCCACCAGCCCGCGCCGAGGGCGGCGAGCCGCGGCCTGATCGGCCGGAAGTGGTTCGCGACGAACATGCCGACGGGGTACAGCACGCAGACGACGAGGTACGCCGCCCGGCTGACCGGGGTGGTGGGCAGCTCGCGCAGCAGGCCGGTGGCCAGCAGCCAGCCCACGGTCACGGCGAGCGGCCAGAACGGCAGCGGGCGCACGGCGCCGGTGAGCTGGCGGCGGCGCAGCGCGACGTCGTCGAGCGCGGCCCGGGCCTGCTCGGGCGTGTACTCCACACTTCTGCTTTCCATGTGGAAAGCATATGCCGACTGTCAAGAGCAACGCGGCCGTGCCATAGTTGCCGCCGTGCGCAGGTGGTGGGTGTGGCTCGTCGTGGCCGCCCTCCTCGGCGGGATGGCCGCCGCGATGGTCACCACCGCCGTCCGGCAGACCCCCACCATCGACGAGCCCGTGTACGTGGCGACCGCCGTCGTCTACACCGAGCAGCACAGCCTGCGCTACAACCCCGAACACCCGCCGCTCGGCAAGCTGATCGTCGCGGCCGGGCTGGCGTTCACCGGCGCGCACCTCGACCCGGACTTCCGCGGCAACCAGACGGCGCTCGGGCGCCGCCTGCTCTACGAGTCCGGCCACGACCCGCACCGGCTCATGCTCGCCGCCCGGCTGCCGGTCATCGCGCTGACGCTGCTGTTCGGCCTGGTGGTGTTCCTGTTCGCCCGCGACCTGACGAACCCGGTCGGCGGGCTGCTGGCGTGCGCGCTGTACGCGTTCTCCCCCGACGTCGTCGCCCACGGCTCCCTCGCCACCCTCGACGTGCCCGCCGCCGGCTTCCTGCTCACCTCGGTGTGGCTGCTGTGGCGGGCCACCGAGCGCCCCGCCCTGCACCTGGCCCTCGCCGGGGCGGCGCTCGGCGCGGCCTGCGCCACGAAGGCGAGCATGCTCGTCGCCGTGCCGGTGCTGCTGGCCCTCGCGGCGTGGCGCGGCGGGCGGCGCCGCTGGTGGCTGGCCGGGGTGTTCGCCGCGGCCGCCGTCGCCGTCGTGTGGGCGAGCTACCTGGCCGTCGACCCGCAGCTGCGCTGGACCCCGCCGCCGAACCTGCCGGCGGTGCCCGGCCTGCGCGGCCTCGCCCTCGACCTGCTGCCGTTCCCCCGGGCGTACGCCGACGGCATGCGCATCCAGCTCGGCTTCGAGGACCGCACCTACGGCGGCTTCCTGTTCGGCCGCGAGTACCGCGGCTCGCTCTGGTACTACCTGCCCGCGGCCGTGCTGGTGAAGACCCCGCTCGGCGCGCTGGCCCTGTGGGCGGCGGGCGCGGTCACCCTGCTCGCCGTGCGCCGGCTGCGCCCGGCGGCGCCGTTCGTGCTGGCCCCCGCCGCGGTCCTCAGCGTCGCCGCCGTCTTCGGCGCCCGCGACTACGGCACCCGCTACGTCATCGTCCTGCCGATGTTCCTCGCCGTCGCCGCGGCCGCCGTGGTGCTGCTGCGGTGGCGGTGGGCGCCCGCCGCGGCGGCCGCGCTCGCCGGGTTCGTGGCGGTCAGCTCGGCGCTCACCTTCCCGCACTACCTGCCGTACGCCAACGAGGCCTTCGGCGGCCCGGCCCGCACCTCCCGGCACCTGCACGACTCCAACGTCGACTGGGGCCAGGACCTCGGGCTGCTCGCCGCCCACCTGCGCGAGCACTACCCGGGCGAACCGGTGTGGCTCGTCTACAAGGGCGCCGGCTCCCCCGCCTGGTACGGCCTGCCGACCGACGACCCGACCCGGGTCCCGCCCGGCCGGGTCCGCGGCCTGCTCGTCGTCTCGGACAGCCGGGTGGCCCGGCCGGGCGCGAAGCTGGCGGCGCTGCTGCGCGACGCCGACGAGATCGACGACGTCGGCCACTCGATCACGATCTTCCGCCGCTGACGCCCGTCCGGGCCGCGTTGAACCGGCGGCATGGCCCGGGCGGACGATCGCTTGATCGGCGCGCCCCGGCACCCGATGGTCCCTTTCTCGGCCCGGCGCGGCGCCCGGGCCAGCGACGATGCCGGCGGCACCGCGACCGGCGCCGTCGGGCGCCTACCGGGCGCCCGGCGCGCGCCATACGCTCCGCCCGTGACGAACCGCCCGATCCACGATCAGCGCGCGCCCGTGTACCGCGGCACCATCCCGGTGCAGTACCCCGGACCCCGGCCCACCCGGCACGGCGGGCCGCCCACCGAAGAGGACACCCGGTCGAGGAAGGCGCTGTTCTGGACGGTGGTCGGCTCCGTGGCCGGGGCGGCCAGCCTGGCGGTGGCGATCTTCGTCTACGTCGTCCCGCCGGCCGGGGGCGGCGGGGGTGGCGGGGGTGGCGGGGGTGGCGGGGTCGTCGGCGGCAGCGCGGACCCCGGCACCGGCGGTGCGGCCCGGCAGCAGTACATCGCCGCCGCCGACCGGATCTGCCAGGGCGCCGCGGCCGAGATCGCGAAGCTGGAGGGCGAGACCGACCCGCTGGAGAAGACGCGCAAGCAGCTCCGGGTGGTCGAGTCCATGATGTTCCAGTGGGAGGCGCTGCCCCCGCCCGCCGCCGACGCGCGCGAGGTCGGCTCGATCCAGGAGAACGCCCGCCGGTCCATCTCGCTGCAGCGCGACGCGTTCGACGCGCTGCGGCGCGGGGACACCGCGAACGCCGACCGGATCCTGGAGCGCAGCCAGGGCCTGATCGACGTCCAGCTGTCCCGCGCCCGGGACTACGGCTTCCGGATCTGCTGATCAGCGGTACGTGCGCTCGCCCGCCCGGATCGGCGCCGTGACGCGGTTCTCCGGCGGGGCCAGCGGGCAGAGCCAGCGGTCGTCGTACGCGCAGGACGGGTTGTAGGCGTAGTTGACGTCGAGCCGCACCGTCGAGCCGCGCAGTTCCACCCCGCGGCCGTGGGTGCCCTTCACCGTGTCGGTCAGGTAGCGGCCGCCGCCGTAGGTCTCGGCGCCGCTGGTGCCGTCGCGCAGCGGCAGGAACAGCCCGCCGCCGTACGCGGCGTACCACCACAGGCTCAGCTCGCCCCACGGGGTGTCGAGCACGCCGACGCGGTCGTAGCGGACCACGCCGTCCGGGCCGGCGGTGTCGATCTCCAGCCGGCCCGGCTCGTCGCGCAGCGGCGCCTCGCACACGCCGTCGTCGGTGGGCGGGAAGTAGCGCAGGCCCGTGAAGCCGGCGCCCACCGGCGACTGCGGGTGCGTCGCGAACAGCTCGTCGCGGCGGCGGCGGAACTCGGGCAGGTCCGCGTCGGACAGGTACAGCCGGGCCACGGCGGCCCGCCAGTCGGCGAGCTCGAAGGCGGTCACGCCCCCGACGTTAGCCGCAGATAGTCCAGGTTGAAGCCGCCCGTCTCGCACCACACCGTCAGTTCCTGGTCGCCGGCCGGCAGCTCGACGGTCGTGGTGACGGTCCGCCAGGCGCCCCAGCCGCCGGTGTCGGGCACGTCGGCGGTGGCCAGCACTGTGTCGCCGGAGCGCAGGCTGATCGCGCCGGGCGCGGGCGCGCCGGTGCCGTTGGCGACGCGCAGCTCGACGGCGTACGTGCCGGCCTCGGCGACGTCGATCCGGTAGCGCAGCCAGTTGCCGGGGGCGGTCCAGCCGACGTTCTTCCCGCCGCTGGCGGCCGGGTTGGTCTCGACGAAGTTGACGCCCTCGGTCCAGCCGTTCTGCGCCGTGTACGACTCGGCCTCGACCCGCACGCCGACCGGTGCGCCGCGCGGCGCCACGGTGAGCTGGACGGCGACCTCGTCGTGGGCGGCGCCGTCGGCGACCCGGAAGCGCAGGGTGCTGGTGCCGGCGACCGTCGGCCGGATGGTGACGAGCCCGGTGCCGCCGTCGACGGTCACGCCCGGCGGCAGGTCGACCGCGTAGTAGCCGAGCCGGTCGCGGTCGCGGTCGGTGGCGGTCAGCCGCAGGGTGGCCGTGCCGAACTGGTCGGCCGTGACGGCGGCCGGGGCGCGCAGCACAGGGGCGTGGTTGCGGTGCCCGGACGGTGCGTCCGCCCGCCAGCGGAAGGTGGCGTACGCCCCGGCGGGGACGGTGGCGACGAACGAGCGCCCGGCGAGGGCGACGCGCACCCGCCGCGGGGCGTCGTTCGTGTTGCCGACGACGGCCACCCAGTCGCGGCCCTTGCGGAACACCGCGTTGCCGATGCCGGCCGCGGTGGCGCTGGACGCGACCCGCACGTGCCCCGGGTCGAGGTACCGGGCGAACTGGCCCAGCGCGTACAGCTCGTCGCGGACGGTGAAGTCGCGGGCGGTGGTGTCCACGGTGACCAGCCGGTTCGGCCACTTGCTGGTGCGGCCGACCTCGGCCCAGTCGACGTCGTTGTCGCGGGAGTTCGTCCAGTGCAGCGTGCCGCCGTCCTGGTCGGTGGTCTGCGCCCACATGACGTACGAGCTGACGTCGAGGCGCAGGTAGTCGAGCACCGTGGCGGGCGAGCGGTCGCTGGTCTCGGTCATGTGGACCGGCTTGCCGAACTCCTCGTACGCCTCGCGCATGACCGCCGGGTCGCCCCAGTACGGGTGGAATGCGATGCCGTCGCTCGCCGCCCGCACCCGCGGGTCGCCGAAGATCCGGTGGTAGTTCTTCGTCTCGGTGCTGTTCGGGTCGCGCCAGTCCCAGAAGTTGAAGTCGTGCACGTACAGGCCGGTGCGCAGGCCGGCGCGGCGGAACTCGCGCTTCATGGCGAGCGCGAGCCGCTGCTGCTGCTCGATCGAGATGTCCATGGCCGGGTAGACGACGTCCATGCCGGGCTCGTTGAGCAGCGTCAGCGCGTCGACGTGGATGCCGAGCCGGGCGTACGCCTGGACGAACTTGACGTAGTAGCGGGCGAACACGTCGATGCAGTCGTCGCGCAGCTTGCCGACCTGGTAGTACGCGGTCGTGCTGCCGGGCAGCAGCGCCACCTCGCCGGTGAACCGGTTGTTGGTCTTCATCCAGGCGGGCGCGCTCCACGCGGACGCGAAGAACGTGGCCCGCGGGTTGTACTTCTGGATCAGCTTGATCGTGTCGACGATGTGGGTGTCGATGTCGCGCTGGATCGAGAAGTGCTGCAGTCCGAAGTCCTCGGTCACGCCGGGCGGCAGGTCGTCGTAGGACCAGAACGGCAGGTGCTCGATGAGGTCGGGGCTGCCGATGGTGAGCCGGAACCGGTCGAACCCGGCCCCGTGCCGCGGGTCGACCAGCAGGCGGACGGCCTCCTCCCGCTTGGCGGGCGTGAGCTTCCACAGGTTGGACACGCTGGTCTCGTCGAGGGAGAAGCCGATGCCGCTGTAGCGCTGGCGGGTCTCGCTGGGGTCGACGACGACGGTGGCGTCGGCGTCGCCGCGCGCCGACACGGGCAGCGGCTGCCAGGCCCGGCCGGCGCCCGCCGAGTACGTGGCGGCGACCGCCGGTCCGCCCGCCTCGGCCGGTGAGCCCGCCGCCAGCATCGTGGCCGTCATCGTGGCGGCGGTGAGCGCCGCGGTCATCGTTCGCCTCATCGGAGCACCGTTCCACAGCGGTTAATTCACGGTCCAGATCATCGCGGTTCCGGAACTGCGCATACTGGGTCCCATGAGGGTGGTCGTCTTCGGCGCGACGGGCATGGTCGGTCAGGGTGTGCTGCGCGAGTCGCTGCTCGCGGCCGACGTGGAACGGGTGACGGTGGTCGGGCGCACCGCGACGGGAGTGCGGCACCCGAAGCTGCACGAGATCCGGCACACCGACTTCACCGATTTCACGCCGATCGCCGGCGAGCTGGCCGGTCACGACGCGGTGTTCTGGTGCCTCGGCGTCAGCTCGGTCGGCATGAGCGAGGCCGACTACACCCGGGTGACCTACGACTACACGGTCGCGGCGGCGCGGGTGTTCGACCCCGGGACCACGACGTTCGTGTACGTCAGCGGGGCGGGCACGAACGAGCACGGGCGGCAGATGTGGGCCCGGGTCAAGGGCCGCACCGAGCGGTACGTGCTGGACCGGTTCCCGCGCGGCTACGCGCTGCGCCCCGGCTTCGTCCAGCCGGTGCACGGCGTCCGCTCGAAGACGCGGCTGTACCAGTCGCACCTGACGATGACGGCGCCGCTGCACCCGCTGATCCGCCGCCTGGCGCCGAACGCGACGACGAGCACCGCCGACGTCGGCCGGACGATGGTGCGGCTGGCCCGGGTGGGCTCGCCGGACCGGGTGCTCGGCAACCGGCAGCTAGTGGGCTGAGGTGTCGGCCTCGTAGAGCCGGCGCAGTTCCTCGGGCGGCAGCGGCAGGTCCTGGAGGCTGAGCTTCACGGCGGTGCGCCGGCCGTGGTCGGCGGGGTCGAACCGGACCAGCCGGCCGGCGCCGGGCACGTACTCGACGTGGACGGTGTCGCCCGCCCCGACCTCGGCGACGACGGCGCCGTCGGCCTCCAGCGCCATCCGGGCGCCCTGCACGGTGAACTCGAGCGGTTCGCGCGGCGTGACGACGAGCGCCCGGTCGGGCCCGGCGATGGGCGCGACGGGCGTGACGCACATGACCTCGGCCTGCGGCGACACCAGCGGCCCGCCGGCGGCGTAGTTGTAGGCGGTGGAGCCCATCGCGGTGGCCACCACGAGGGCGTCGCACCGGTACGCGGCGAACGTCTGCCCCTGCACGCCGAGCCTCAGGGTGCCGAAGCCCTGCCCGGGCAGCCGCACCAGCGCGACGTCGTTGAAGGCCAGGTTCTCGGCGGTGGGCTCGCCGCCGTCCTTCACCACCCGCAGCGCGGGCCGGCTGTCGACGCTGAAGTCGCCGCGGGCGAGCCGGTCGAGGGCGGCGGTGAGCCGGCCGGGCCCGATCTCGGCGAGGAAGCCGACGGTGCCGCGGTTGACGCCGAGCACGGGGACGTCGCGGCGGGCGACGAGCCGCAGGGCGCCGAGGATGGTGCCGTCGCCGCCGATGGCCACGACGCCGTTCACCTCGGGCAGCTCGGCGGGGCCGACGGTGGTGACCTCGGGCGGCAGGCCGGGCCGGGCGAGCGCGACGACCTCGACGCCGAGGCCGGCCGCCCAGGTCAGGACCTGCCGGACCTCGGGCGTGGTGTCCCTGGTCGGGTGCAGGACGAGGCCGAGCCGATATGTGCCGGTGCCCATGGGATCACACCATAGGGCCGATTCGGCCGGGCGGCCGCGCACGCGCCGCGAGCGGGAAGTTATACGTATTAGAGCCTTGACCCCCTCCGGCGGCCCCGACGACACTCGCCCTCACCGCCGCCGTATGGGAGTCCGTCGATGTCACCTCGCGTCACCCGCCGCGCCCTGATCGCCGCCGCCGGCGCCGCCGCCCTGGCGCCCGCGACGACGTTCGCCGCCCCCGCGCGGGCCGCGGTGCCCGGCACGCCCCTGGCCCCGATCGCCGCGCTGCCGCCGGGCGCCCCCGCCCGCCACCTCTTCAGCCAGGCCGAGCAGCGGTTCGCCCGCTACCTGGCCACCCTGCCCGGCATCGTCAACGACATCGACACCGGCACGAACCCCGACACGTACGGCCACCTCGCCGGCGGCTGGTCGCGCACCCCGGCCGGGCCGACGAACGCCCGCGTGCAGGAGCACGTGTTCACGATGAGCTGGTACCTCGCCAACCCGCGGGCCTGGAACCCGTACCACCGCGACCCGGCGCTGCTGGCCCGCCTCGACGCGGCGCTGTTCCACTACCTGCGGCTGCAGCACGCCGACGGCTCGTTCCCCGAGTACAGCGGCACCGAGCACGGCCTGGCCCCCACCGGCTTCGGCATCGGCTACCTGGCGAGGACGCTGGAGAACCTGCGCCGCGCCGACGTCTTGCCGGAGACCCGCGGGCGCGTCGGGACCGCGCTGCGCAGGGCCGTCGGCTGGCTGCTCGACCGCGACAACCCGATCTGGGACGTCCCGGTCGAGTGGTCCAACCAGGTCTGCGCCGGGCTGGCCGGCACCGCGATCACGCTGCAACTGCTGCCCGATTCCGCGATGCGGGCGGCGTTCACCGAGCGGATGGCCTACTTCGCGCGGTACGCGCAGAGCCCCGCCGGCTTCTTCTACGACCCGACCGGCTCCGACATCAACTACAACTTCGAGGTCATGCTGCCCGAGCTGGCCGAGCTGTACCTGCGCAGCGGCAACGCCGACGCCGTGCGGATGGCCCGGCTGTTCGCCGAGTGGTTCGGCCACCAGATGCTGCGCGAGCCCGACGGCTCCGGCTGGCTCACCTACTACGCCGTCAGCGCGCGCACCGCCTCGGCCGCCTACGACGAGACGATCGGCGACGAGGACCGGCAGACGCTCGGCTCGGCGTTCATCCCGGTGGTGCCGGACCTGGCCGCGTTCTACACCAGCCGCGAGGACAAGGCCGCCGCCCGCGCCGCCTGGGCCGCCGAGCCCGGCCCCGCGCCGGCGCTGCCCAAGGGCGACACGTCGCCGCGGATCGTCGCGCACGCCACCTACCCCGAGCGGCTGCCGTCGCGGGCCGCGAAGCAGGCGGCCGTCGCCCGGCTGCCGTACCTGCGCAGCACCGACTTCGCCGAGGTGCGCGACGACGAGCTGACCGGCCAGCAGTACCTGTACGTGCGCCGCCCCGGCTACTACCTGGGCGCGTTCTTCGGCCCCCGGCCGACCACCACCGTCAAGGCCGGGCCCGGCTTCCTGTGGCACCCGGCGGCGGGCACGCTCGTCCACGCGCAGCAGACCACCACCGGCGCCTGGGGCACCGCGACCGGCGGCGTCCCCGACGCGGCGAGCACCCTGACCGCCGAGTACCTGCACGGCACGGCGCGCTGGACGGGCGCGCGGATCACGCCCGGCGGCACGCCGGTGGTGGTCCGCTACCGCACGACGACGGGCGTCGCGACGACGCTGACCCTGGACCGCACCGGCCTCACCCGGGCGGTGCGGGCGCCGGGCGCGGCCACCGAGCAGGTGCCCCTGGTGCTGCTGCCGACCGACACGGTGACGTTCGCCGACGGCACCCCGGTCGGCTACGACACGAACGCCGGCGCGACCGCCACCGGCCTGGTGCTGCGCCGCGGCGCCACCACGCTGACCGTCTCGTGGGGCACCCCGCTCGCCGCCACCGTCGGCACCTCGTCGCGCACGTACCTGCGCGACGGCCGGCGGCGCGTCCACGTGCTGCGGGTGCCGCACGGCGGGTCGCTCGACGTGCGCTACGCGGTCAGCTGAGCGGCGGCGGGTCGTACGCCCGCGCCGTGGCCTCGGCGCGGGTCGAGACCTGCAACTTCTCGAAGATGTTGTGCACGTGGTTCTTCACGGTGGCGACCGTGATGCTCAGCAGGCCGGCGATCTCCCGGTTGGACAGTCCGTCGGTCACGAACGTGAGGATCTCCAGCTCCCGCGGGGTCAGCCGGGCGCCCAGCACGGTCAGCCGGCGCTCCGCGGCGAGCGTGCCGACGCGCCGGATCAGCGCGCCCGCGATGCGCGGCGGGCAGTGCAGCTCGTCGCGGGCGACGCTCTCGATCGTGGCGACGAGGTCGGCCATCGTGCCGTTGCGGGTCAGGTAGCCGGAGGCGCCCGCCTCCGCGCAGGCCACGATCTCGCCCTCGGTCTCGCTGACGCCGAGCACCACCACGCGCAGCCCGCCGTCCGCCGACGGCGACGCGGTCAGGCCCGTCGCCCCCTCCAGGTTGGGCGCGTCGACGAGCATCACCGCCGGCCGGTACTCCGTCAGGTCGGCGCCGAGGCGGGAGCAGCGCGGGGCGGTGCCGCAGACGCGCATGCCCGGCGCGCCGCCGAGCGCGGTGACCAGCGCCTCCCGGTACACCGCCACCTCGGCGACGACAAAAAGATTGATCATTCGCTCGCCGCCCGGTCGCTCCGCGCCTTCTGACGCTACGCGATCCGTTCTGTCCCGGCATGTCGCCCTTCCGACCACGAAGGTGGCCGTCCGCCGTTGCGCCGCCGCAGCACGCGGACACAGCCCTCCGTCGATCGGCGGACCGAGACGATCGCGCCCCGGGTCCACGGATACCTGGCCCCCGGCGCTCCATTCACCTGCGGGGTTCGCCGGCCGCAGGATCGAGGGACACCACCCGGCCAGCCGAAGGGGAACCGTCATGGCCACCGCAACCCAGGCACCGCGCCGCGCGCCGCGACCCAGCACGACCGCGACCCGCACCACGCGCTCCACCGCGACCACCGCGCCGGCGGCCCCGGCCGCGTCCGAGATGGACGACGACCTCGTCCCGCGCTTCCTGAACTTCCTGCTGCCCGCCGTCACGGCGGCGGCCGGCCACCTCGTGCCCAAGATCGCGCCGCAGGTCGGCGGCGCCATCGGCGGCCTGTTCGGCGGCAACGGCGCGCAGATCGGCTCCGGCGTCGGCGGCGCGATCGGCAACGTCGTGGGCGGCCTGTTCGGCGGCCGCGCCGTCGCCGCCGCGCCGCTCGACGTGATGCTCGCCAACGAGCAGCTCAGCCGCGCCCTCGACGAGCAGCAGACCATGCAGGTCGTCACCACGATCACCCAGCAGTGCGCGCCGGCCGTCCTGGCGGCCGTGCAGCAGACGATGGCCGACCGCAGCGCCCGCGGCGAGACCGGCGACGTCGACGACGAGACGATGGAGCGCGGCTGGGGCTTCCTGACCTCGGTGATCGCCGACGAGGTGATCAAGCTGGCGCCGGCCGCCATCCAGGCCGCCACCAAGGCGCTCGGCAGCGTCGTCGGCAGCCGCGACGTCGACGAGTTCACCCCGCTCGTGGTCGACACCGAGATGACCCAGCGGTTCGTGCTGCCGACGCTGCAGTCGCTCGTGACCGGCGTGCAGCAGGTGCTGCCGCAGCTGTTCACGCTCGTCAGCGGCAGCCGGGCGACGCCGCGCGACACCGGCATCTCCTGGCAGGACCTGCAGGCCACCAAGCGGCTGTGGGACAACGACAACATCGCCGCGCAGGACCTGCAGCCCCTCGACAACCCCGACGAGATCGAGATCGTGCTGGAGCTCGCCCCGCACAAGACGTGGTGGAAGGGCATCCAGCTGCAGGACGACAACGGCGGGTTCATCGCCGAGATCGGCGTGCAGGACCGCACCAAGACGGCGTCCGTCCGGGTCCGCGCCGACCAGCTGCTCTCCCCCGGCGGGTACCTGGTCTTCATGAAGGCCAAGGCGTTCGGCGTGCACACCGGCATGTACCGGCTCGCCACCGGCGGGCTCGACCAGCTGCGCGGCCACCGGGCGCACTTCTTCTGGTACGCGGACTGATGGGCACGCTGTCCTGGGGCTCGACCGGGGACGAGGTGGTCAAGCTCCAGCAGATGCTCGCCGACCTCGGCCACTACGCCGGCCCGCTCGACGGGCGGTTCGGCCCCCTCACCCGGGCCGCGGTGCAGGCGTTCCAGCGCGCCGCGGGCCTGCCCGCCGACGGCATCGTCGGGCCCCGCACCTGGGCCGCGCTGGCGGACGTGCCGCAGGAGCCGGGCGGTGGCGGGCCGGTCGGCGGCGGGGAACCGGCGCAGCCGGTCCCGGCGGGCGACGACCGCGCCGTGTCGCTGCACATCGGCGTCAACCGCGTCGACCCGGCCCGCTACGGCGGCTGGGACGGCGCCCTGAGCGGCTGCGAGAACGACGCCCGCACAATGACGGCGATCGCCACGGCGGAGGGCTTCACCACCCGGCAGCTGTTCACCCGGCAGGCGACGGTCGCCAACGTCCTCGCCGCGATCGCCGACGCGGCGGCGCGGCTCACCGCCGGCGGCACGTTCCTGCTCACCTACGCCGGCCACGGCGGCCAGGTGCAGGACGCCGGCACGGACGAGGACGACCGGCAGGACGAGACGTGGGTGCTGTTCGACCGGCAGCTGCTGGACGACGAGATCAACCTCGCGCTGGCGGACTTCCGGCCGGGCGTGCACGTGGTGACCGTGTCGGACAGCTGCCACAGCGGCACGGTCACCCGCTCCCTGCGCGACCCCGTCCAGCGGGCCGTCGCCGACCTCAAGCGAGCGTTCTACACCGGCCTGGCGGTCGCCCGGCCGGGCCCGGGGGAACCGGCCGTGACGGCGTTCCCGCGCCCGGCCGCCGCGGCCCGGCAGCTCGCCGTGCGGGCGGCGGTCCGCTCGGGCCCGCTGCGCTTCCCCGGTCAGCGGCCGACCGGCGACGGCGGCCGCAACGGCGGGGTGGCGACGCTCGACCGCCCGGCCGGCGTGACGGACGACGTGGTCACCCGGGAGATCCCGCTGCTGACCAACCTGGAGGTCAACGAGCTCCAGGCCGGCGAGCTGGCGGCCGCCCGGGCCCGTTCGCGCGGGGCGCGCGCCCTGGTGCGGGCCAATTGCCTGCACCTGTCCGGCTGCGAGGACAGCCAGCTGTCGCAGGAGACCGGCGGCCGTGGCGTCTTCACGACCGCGCTGGAGCGCACCTGGGCCGGCGGCGCGTTCGCCGGCACCTACCCGGCGTTCCACCGGGCGATCGTGGCGCAGCTGGGCCCGACCCAGACGCCGTGCATCGACACGTTCGGCGGCGACCCCGCCGCGCTGGCCGCACGCACGCCGTTCGACACCTGACCCACCACCGGACGCGGGCCCGCCACCGTCGTGGCGGGCCCGCCCGCGCGCGCCCCGCGCCCGGCTTCGCGCATCCCGCACGCGCCCGTCGTGCCCGCGGCGACCGCGCCGGGGCTGCGGTGTGATGGGTCTTCGCCCCCGATCCGTCCGAGGGAGCCGCCACGTGAAGGCAGCCGTCATCGCCGAGCCCGGCACGATCGAGATCCGGACCGTGCCGGACCCGGCGCCCGGCCCGGCCGAGGTGGTGGTGCGGCCGGCCGCGGTCGGGATCTGCGGCACCGACCTGCACATCAACCGGGGCGAGTTCGCGCCGGCGTTCCCGATCGTCCCGGGGCACGAGTTCGCCGGGGAGATCGTCGCGGTGGGCGCCGCCGTCGACGGCCTGCGCGTCGGCGACCGGGTGGCGGTCGACCCGTCGCTGTACTGCGGCTACTGCTACTACTGCAAACGCAACCGCGGCAACCAGTGCGACAACTGGGGCGCGATCGGCGTCACGGTGAGCGGCGGGGCGGCGCAGTACGTGGCCGCGCCGATGGCGAACTGCTTCAAGCTGCCGCCGCACCTGTCCAGCTCGGACGCCGCGCTGATCGAGCCGCTGTCGTGCGCGGTGCGCGGCTTCGACGTGCTGCCGCGCGCCATGGCCGACAGTTACCTGATCTACGGCTCGGGCACGATGGGCCTCATGATGCTGGAGCTGGCCAAGCGGGCGGGCGCCGCCACGGTGTCGGTGGTGGACCTCAACCCGCAGCGGCTGGAGACGGCCCGCCTGCTCGGCTGCACGGCCGCGGTGACCAGCGCCGACGAGCTGGACGCCCCGCGCGGCTGGGACGTGGTCATCGACTGCACCGGCGCCGAGGCGGCGATCCGGGACGCGTTCAGGCGGGTCGGCAAGGGCGGCACTTTCCTGCAGTTCGGCGTGGCGGACTACGACGCCCGGCTGGAGATCGAGCCGTACGAGATCTACCGCCGGGAGATCACCGTGACGGGGTCGATGGCGGTGCTGAACAGCTTCGACCGGGCGGGCGAGCTGATGGCCGCCGGGGTGCTGCGTCCCGACGTGTTCATCAGCCACCGCTTCCCGCTCGACTCGTACGCCGAGGCCCTCGGGCAGTTCGAGGCCGGCGTCGGCCGCAAGATCCTGGTCGAGCCCGGGGGCTGAGGGGCGCCGGGGTGCGGCGCGTCGCGGGCTAGTTGCCCGCGCTCTCGTAGCGCGTCAGGCCGCGGCGGAACACCCAGGCCGCCAGCACCACGCAGTACACCCCGACCAGCGGCGTGAGCAGCCCCAGCCACCCGGTGCCGCCCTCGCCGGTGAGCCAGCTGACCGGGAAGAAGCTGACGAACGCGAACGGCAGCACCACGCCCAGCAGCCCCTTCAGCACCACCGGGTAGATGGCCAGCGGGTAGCGGGCCAGGTCGCCGACCTGGTGCACGGCGAACGCGAACATCGACGTGGGCCCCTCCAGCCAGAAGGTGGTCGCGTTGCAGGCCAGCATGATGCCGACCCGGGCGGCCATGGCGCCGAGGAACAGCAGCACCGCCACCACCGCGGTGGCCGGCGACCAGTCGATGTCGGTGTTGACCAGGCCCGCCACGATCAGCGCGCCGCCGGTGAGCAGGTTGCCGAGGCCGTTGAGGCCGACCTGGCTGCTGAGCGCCTGCAGGGCCACCGGGTACGGCCGCACCAGCAGGTAGTCGAGTTCGCCGTTGTGCTTGAGGTCGGCCAGCCACCACATGCCCTCGAAGAACAGGTTGATGACGCCCTCGGAGAACCCGACCATGCCGAACAGCAGCGCGACGGTCCAGAACGTCCAGCCGTTGATGTCGGGCACCCGCAGGAACACCGCCGCGATGAACACGAAGCCCGCGACCTGGGTCATGGCGGCGCCGAGCGCCATCAGCCAGAAGTCGGCCTCGTACTCCAGCGACGCGCGCAGGTGGGTGCCGAGCAGGCGCAGGTAGAGCCGGATGGTGCGCAGCATCGTCGTCACCCCCCGTGCACCGTGAGCTGCTTGACCGCGCCGCGGAAGGCGAGCCGGGCGCCGAGCCACAGCACGACGATCCAGAACGCCTGCACCGCCACGAGCCGGGCCGCCTCGGCCGCGTCGACCCGGCCGATGAAGATCAGGCCCGGGGTGGACGCGACGCCCGCGAACGGCAGCCACGCCGCGGTCGTGGCCAGCCACGACGGCAGCAGCGCCAGCGGGATCATCATGCCGGACAGCACGGCGACGACGGCCTGCTGCGTCCAGCGGATGCCGTTGTAGTGGTGGGTCCAGAAGCAGCCCAGCCCGGCCACGTACGAGAACAGGAACTTCAGCGGCACGACCAGCAGCATGCTGAGCGCGAACAGCGCGAGCAGCTCCGGCGGCGGCAGCGCGATCGGGCCGGTGAACACCAGCACGCCGGCCCACAGCACCACGGCCACCCCGACCTCGGCGGCGATGCCGCCGACGATCTCGGCGAACCGCGCGAACTGGTAGTCGACCGGCTTGACCAGGTCGAGCGACACCGTGCCCTCGACGATCCGGTACGCCATCCGCCAGTCGGTGAAGCTGGACACGATCATGCCGCAGGTGAAGCCGATCAGCAGGTACGGCCGCATCTCCGCCCAGCCGAAGCCGCCGATCTCCCGCTCGTCGAGCAGCACCCGCCACACCGCGAACAGCGCGATGAGCTGGAAGAACATGCCGAACATGCCCATCAGGAACGTGATCCGGTAGCGCAGCGCCGAGCGCAGCATCGCCCGGGTCAGCGCGAGGTACGGCCTCACCGGGCCATCAGCTCCCCGGAGTAGACCCGCCGCACCACGTCCTCGATGCTCGGCTCGTCGACGTGGAAGTCGACCAGCTCGGCGTGCCCGGCGAGCGCGGCGACCACCTGCCCGGCGGTCATCGCGAACCGGTTGAACCGCACCGAGAACCGCCGCGGCGAGTCGCCCGCCGTGACCGTGGCGCCGGCCAGCGACGCCTGCACGGCGGCGAGCGGCACGTCGGCCGCGGTCTCGACGTGCAGGATGCGCTCGCGGGCGAACTCGTCCTTCAGCGCCGTCAGCGCCCCGTCGAAGATGATCCGCCCGCCGTCGATGATGACCAGCCGCCGGCACACGTCCTCGATGTCGCGCAGGTCGTGGCTGGTCAGCATGATCGTGGTGCCCTCGTCGCGCAGGCTGCGCAGGAACCCGCGGACCCGGTCCTTCACGGCGATGTCGAGGCCGATGGTGGGCTCGTCGAGGTAGACCACCTCGGGGCCGTGGATGAGGGCGGCGGCCAGGTCGGCGCGCATGCGCTGACCCAGCGACAGCCGCCGGCCCAGCGACGGCAGGATCTCGCCCAGCTCCAGCACCTCGTCGAAGCGCTTCAGCCGGCGGGTGTAGGTGGCGCGGTCGATGCCGTACATGTCGCGCAGCACGTCCAGCGAGTCGGCCACCGGCAGGTCCCACCAGAGCTGGGTGCGCTGCCCGAACAGGACGCCGATGCGGTGCGCGTTGGCGATCCGGTCGCGGTGCGGCTCGACGCCGCCGACGCGCACCTCGCCCGCGGTGGGCACGAGGATGCCGCTGAGCAGCTTGACGGTGGTGGACTTACCGGCGCCGTTGGGGCCGACGTACGCCACCGCCTCACCCGCGTCGATCGCCAGGTCGACGTGGTCGACGGCCACCTTCTCGGTGAACCGCCGCACGACCAGCTGGCGCAGCGCGCCCTTGAGGCCGGGTGCCTTGTCCGGCCGGCGGAACACCTTCGTCAGCCCGCGCGCCTCGACCAGCGCCATGCCGCCTCCCCCGTGGTTCGTCGACGTCCGGGGCAGACCCTCTCACGGGGGTGCGACGAATGGCGCGCGGTTTACCGCCGGTGGAGACGCGGGGTCTCGGGCACCACGAGCGGGGTGCCGGTCTGCGGGTCGGCGATGATCTGGCACGGCACCCCGAACACGTCGCGGACCAGCTCGGCGGTGATGATGTCGGCCGGGCGGCCCTCCGCGACGATCGCGCCCGCCTTCATCGCGATGAGGTGGGTGGCGTACCGGCAGGCCTGGTTGAGGTCGTGCAGCACGGCCACGAGGGTGCGCCCGCGGTTGACGTTCAGGTCCGTGCACAGGTCGAGCACCTCGATCTGGTGCTGAATGTCCAGATAGGTGGTCGGCTCGTCGAGCAGCAGCAGGTCGGTCTGCTGGGCGAGCGCCATCGCGATCCACACCCGCTGACGCTGGCCGCCGGACAGCTCGTCGACGGCCCGGTCGGCGAAGCCGTCGACGTGGGTGGCCGCCATGGCCGCGTTCACCTGCCGCTCGTCCTCGGCGGACCACTGCCGCAGCAGCGTCTGGTGCGGGTAGCGGCCGCGCGACACCAGGTCGGCGACGGTGATGCCGTCGGGCGCCGTGGCCGTCTGCGGCAGCAGGCCGAGCCGCCGGGCCACCTCCTTGGTCCGGTACGAGCTGATGGCGGCCCCGTCGAGCTGCACCGCGCCGCGGGCGGGCGACAGCAGCCCGGCCAGCGCGCGCAGCAGGGTGGACTTGCCGCACGCGTTCGGGCCGACGATGACCGTGAACGAGCCGTCGGGGATGCTGACGTCGAGCCCCTCGGCGACGACGCGCCGCTCGTACGCCAGGGTGAGCTCCGTGCCGGACAAACGGCTCATGCCGTCCTCCCCTTTCTCCATTCGCGGCTGAGCAGCCAGGCGAGGTACCCGCCGCCCACGGCCCCCGTCACGACGCCCACGGGCAGCTGCGCGGGGGCGAACAGCCACTGGGCGGCGAAGTCGCCCGCGAGCACCAGCACGGCGCCGGTCAGCGCGGACGGCAGCAGCTGCAGCGGCGCCGACCCGGTGAGCCGGCGCGCGATCTGCGGCGCGGCGAGCGAGATGAACGCGACCGGTCCGGCCGCGGCGGTGGCGACGGCGACGGCCGCCACGGCGAGCAGCACGAGCCGGAGCCGCACGGCGCCGACCCGCACGCCGACGCCGCGGGCCACCTCGTCGCCGAGTTCGAGCAGCTGCAGGCGGCGGCCGTACGACAGCAGGACCGGCCCCACGACGACCAGGACGGCCACGACCAGCAGGACCTGGTCCCAGCCGCGGCCGTTGAGGGTGCCGGTGAGCCAGGCGGCCGCGGCGACGGCGGCGTCGAGGCGGGCCCGGCTGATCAGGAAGTTGTTGACGGCCAGCAGCATGGCGCTCACGCCGATGCCGATGAGGATGATCCGGGTCATGCCGCCGCCGCGCAGCGACGCCAGCCCGTAGACGACGCCGGCCGCGGCGAGGCCGCCGGCGATCGCGCCGGCGGCGATGCCGGTCGGGCCGGCGCCGAACAGCAGGATGGCGGCCAGCGCGCCGCTGGACGCGCCGGTGGTGAAGCCGATGATGTCGGGGCTGCCGAGCGGGTTGCGCGACAGGCTCTGGAAGACGGCGCCGCCCAGCGCGAACGCCGCGCCGACGAGCGCGCCGAGCACCAGCCGGGGCAGCCGCAGCTCGGTGAGCACGAACCGTTCCCGCAGGGTGCCGCCCCCGCCGGCCGCCTCGATCGCGCCCGCGACGGTGAGCCGCGCCCCGACGGAGGTGATGGTGAGCAGCGCGATGGCGGCGAGCGCGACCAGCAGGCCGGCGCAGACGGCGACGGTGCGGGTGTCGACCTTGACGGCCACGCCCCGGGCGCGCACGACGACGGTCCTCACAGGTGACCGATCCGGCGGCGCAGCACGATGGCCAGAAAGACGGGGGCGCCGATCAGCGCGGTGACCAGCCCGGCCTCCAGCTCGCCCGGGCGCACGACGAGCCGGCCGACGACGTCGGCGACGAGCAGCACGACGGGCGCCAGCACCGCGCAGTACGGCAGCAGCCAGCGCTGGTCCGGGCCGACGAAGGCGCGGGCGGCGTGCGGCACGGCCAGGCCGAGGAACGCGACGGGCCCGATGGCGGCGGTGGCCGCCCCGCACAGCACGGTGATGGCGACGGCGGTCAGCAGCCGGGTCCGGCCCACGTGGGCGCCGAGGGCCTGGGCGCTGTCGGCGCCGAGCGCCAGCGCGTTGAGCGGGCGGCCCAGCGCCAGCGCGAGCAGCGCGCCGGCCGCGACGAACCAGCCCGCGGAGGCGGCGACGTCGAGGTCGCCGCCGGCCAGGCTGCCGACGACCCACAACCGGTACCGGTCGAACGTGCTGACGTCGAGCAGCGCCACCGCGTTGGTGACCGACAGCAGCGCGGCGCCGACGGCCGCACCGGCCAGGGCGAGGCGCTGCGGCGACGCGCCGGAGCGCCCCCGGGTGCCGAGGAAGTACACGACGGTGAAGGCGGCGGCCGCCCCGCCGAACGCGAACCAGATGTAGCCCGTCACCGAGCCGACGCCGAGGAACCGGATGGCCAGCACGACCGCGGCGGCCGCCCCGGCGTTGATGCCGAGGATGCCGGGGTCGGCGAGCGGGTTGCGGGTCAGGGCCTGCATGACGCCGCCGGCCAGGCCCAGGGCGAGGCCCGCGACGAGGCCGAGCACGGTGCGCGGGACCCGCAGGTCCCGGACGATCTGGAAGTCCTCCGCCTGCCCCGGCCCGGGCAGGGCGCCCGGCCGCAGCGCGTCGAGGATGGTGCCCGCCGGGATGCTCTTCGTCCCCAGGGCGAGGCTGAGCATCGCGGCCGCCGCGAGAGCGACGACCGCGATGATCAGACCGATGGTTCTTCTAGAGGTCACGCAAGGGCTTTCTGCACCAGCGGCACGAAGCGCTCGATGGTGTAGGGGGTGCTGAGCACGCTGTTGGTGCTGAACGCGTTCGCCAGGTCGGCGTCGTCGATGACGAGCAGCCGGCCGGCCTTCGCCGACGGGATGCTGTTGAGGACGGTGTCCTTGCTGAGCGCCTCGGCCTGGCCGATGCCGAAGACGACGGTCAGGTCGGCGTCGAGCAGCGACACCTGCTCCTTGGAGACGTTGGCGTAGAACGTCTCCGGCTTGAGCGCCTCGATCTCCGGCTTGTTGGTGAAGCCGAGCGCCTCCATGAACTGGACCCGGCCGTCGCCGCGCACGTAGGCGCCGTACTGGCCGTTGAACGCGGCCGCGACGGCGACCGTCTTGCCGGCGAAGCCGGGGTTGGCGGTCTTGGCGGCGGCGAGCGCGGCGTCGGTGTCGGCGACCAGCTTCTCGCCCTCCGCCCGGCGCCCGAGCGCCTCGGCGACAAGCAGGGTCTGGTCCTTCAGGCTGGTGCCGTACGGCGGCTGCCCGGCCGGGCCGGAGATGGTCGGCACCAGCTTCGACAGCAGGTCGTAGGTGGCCTTGACGTTGTCGCTCTTGGTGAACGTGACCAGGTCCGGGTTGAGGTTGGCGACCGCGTCGACGTTGATCTCCGGGCCCTTGAGCACCGTCGGCTTCGCGCCGCCGAGCCGGTCCTGCGCCCACGGGCCGACGCCGACCGGCCACGCCTGGAACCAGTCGAGGATGCCGACCGGCACGACGCCGAGGGCGAGCAGCACGTCGGCGTCGGCCCAGCCGAGCGACACCACGCGCTGCGGGGCGGCGGGCACCTCGGTGGACCCGAACTGGTGCTGCACGGTGACCGGGAACCCCCCGCCGGGCGCGGCGCCGCTGCTGCCGGTCGAGGGGGTGGCGGCGTCGTCGCTGCCGCACGCGGCGAGCGCCGCGGTCGCGGCGGCACCGAGTCCGCCGAACAGCAGGGTACGGCGGGACAGGTGGGCGTCGCGCACGTCAGGCTCCTTCAAAGTTAGGTTGTGCTTACCTAACATCGCCCGCCCCGCGGTGGTCAAGCGGTGTGATGCCTCTGATACATCGGTGACCTGCGATGACGCGCCGTCAGGCGGCCTGCGCGTCCGCCCGGCCCCGCCGCCAGTAACCCATGAACGTCACCGCCGCGCGGTCGAAACCGCGCTCCGCCACCAGATGGCGGCGCAGCGCCGTGACGACGCCGGCCTCGCCCGCCAGCCACGTGTACGCCGGGGCGTCCGGGCCCGCGGCGGCCCGCTGCACCGCCGGGACCAGCTCGCAGCCCGGGGCCCGCCCGTGGCGCGGCAGCCACCGCACGACGACCCCCGACGGCGCGCCGATCTCCAGCACGTCCTCCGGGTACGGCACCTCCAGCAGCGCCAGCCCCCGTGCGTCGGACGGCAGCCGCTCCAGGATCGCCCCGATCGCCGGGGCCGCCGTCTCGTCGCCCGCCAGCAGCAGCGGCCCGCCGTCCGCGGGCGGCCGGAACCCGATGCCGCCGTGGTCGCCGTCGTACCCGGCCACCGGCCCCAGCACCGCGACCCGGTCGCCCGGCCGCGCCCGGCGCGCCCAGCGGCAGGCCGGACCGCCCTGGTCGACGCCGTCGTGCAGGACGATGTCGACGTCCAGCTCGCGCTCCTGCGGCCGTACCGCGCGCACCGTGTAGGTGCGGATCGGGCTGCGGTGGTCCTCGGGCAGCTCGCGCCACCGCCGGTACCAGTCCGTGCCGCTGGGCAGGTGCGCCTCGGCCACCGGCGACTCGGGGAACGCCAGCTTGATGCGCTGGTCGAAGCCGTTGTCGGCGAAGTCGTGCAGCTCGTCGCCGGTGAACGTGACCCGGAGGAACGACGGCCCGAGCCGGCGCGCCGCGACGACCTCCACGACGAAGAAGCGCCAGGGCGCGAGCACGGTGTCGGTCACCCCTCCAAGTTAGGTTAGCCTTCCTACCCCTGCAAAGCGGGCCTGGGGGAATTCGCCTGACACGGGCCCCGCGGATGGGCTTCACTCGGCTCATGCCGCACCCGACCTCGGAGGACGACCAGACCCTCCAGCTGCACCGCGCCGTCGCCGCCCGCCTCGTCGCCGACCCGTCCGGCGTCCTCGCCTCGGCCGCCGACAACCTGGCCGCGCTGCGCACCGGCGCCGACCCGGCCGCGTCCGCCCGCCTCGACCGCTGGGCGGCCGCGCTGTCCGCCGGGCCCGAGGCCGTCCTCGACGCGCTGATCTCCCGCGACCCGTCGGCCGCCGACCTGCGCCGCACGTCGCCGTTCGCGGCGGTGCTGCCGGACGCCGAGCGCCGCGCCGCCCTCGCCACCCTCGCGAGCACCTCCGCCTGACGCGCCTGAGGCGCTTGAAACGGCGCGTCAGCGGCGGACCGGCACCGGCGCCGTCGCCGGGGCCGCGTCCGGCAGGTCGATGCTGGTGCGCAGGTTGATCGGGCGGAACAGCACGCACGCCAGGACACCGACGACCGCGATCGCCGCCGAGATCAGGAAGATGTGCCCGGTGGCGTCGCCGTAGGCGGCCCGCACGATCTCCTGGACGCCGGCCGGCAGGGCCGCCAGGTCGAGGCTGCCCGCCGCGTCGCCGGAGGCCGACGCCGGGACGCCCGCCGCGGCCAGGCCGGTGGTGATGCCGTCCGCGACGTGCCGGGCGAGCACCGCGCCGAGCACGGAGACGCCGATCGTGCCGCCGAGGCTGCGGAAGAACGCGACCGAGGAGCTGGCCGCGCCGATGTCGCGCAGCGAGACGGTGTTCTGCACGGCGAGCACGAGGTTCTGCATGGTCATGCCGACGCCGGCGCCGACCAGCAGCATCGCCGCGCCGATGAACCACAGCGACGTCAGGTGGTCGATGGTGCCCAGCAGCGCGAACCCGGCGACCAGCACGACCGAGCCCGCCACCAGGTACGGCTTGACCCGGCCGGTCCGGGTGATGAGCCGCCCGGAGACGATGGACGAGCCGAGCACGCCGGCCATCATCGGGATGGTGAGCAGGCCGGCCTCGGTGGGGCTGTAGCCGCGGCCGATCTGGAAGTACTGGCCGAGGAAGACGGCGCCGCCGAACATGGCCATGCCGACCGCCAGGCTGCCGAGGATGGCCAGCGCGGTGGTGCGCTGCCGGACGATCGCCAGGGGCACGACGGGCTCGGCGGCCCGGGACTCCACCCACCCGGCGAGGGCGAGCAGCAGCAGCGAGCCGCCGACCATCGCGCCGCTCTGCCAGGAGACCCAGGCGAACGCGTCGTCGACGAACGAGATCCAGACGAGCAGCACGCTGACGCCGGCGGCGATGAGCGAGGCGCCCAGGTAGTCGATTTTCACGTCGTCGCGGCGGGCGGCGGGCAGGCGCAGGGTGGCCTGCAGCAGGACCAGCGCGACGGCGGCCACGGGGACGCCGACGAAGAAGCACCAGCGCCAGCCCAGCCACGACGTGTCGACGATGAGGCCGCCGAGCAGCGGGCCGCCGACGGTGGCGACGGCCATGACGCCGCCGAGGTAGCCGTTGTAGCGGCCGCGCTCGCGGGGCGGGATCATCGCGGCGATGGCGACCTGGACCAGGGCCTGGAGGCCGCCGACGCCGATGCCCTGGAAGGCACGGGCGGCGATGAGCTGCCCGGCGGTCTGGGCGAAGCCGGAGATCACCGAGCCCACCAGGAACACGACGATCGCGACCTGGATCAGGTTCTTCTTGTCGTAGAGGTCGGCCAGCTTGCCCCAGACGGGCGTGGTGGCGGTGGCCGTGAGCAGGGTCGCGGTGACGACCCACGTGTACTGGGTCTGCGAGCCGTCGAGCGCGCCGATGATCTGCGGCAGCGCGGTGGACACGACGGTGCCGCTGAGCATGGCGACGAAGAGCACGAGCAGCAGCCCGCTGAGCGCCTCCAGCGTCTGCCGGTGCGTCATGGGCCCGGCGCCGGTGCCGGCGGCGGGTGCGGTCGTGGATGCGCTCATCGCGCGGCCTCCAGCGCCATGGACGAGGGCCCCGGGCTGCGCGAACGCAAGAAGGCGGCCACCCGCCAGGCGCTGCACGAGGCGGCGCTGCGGCTGGCCGCCGAGCACGGGTTCGAGCGGGTGACGGTCGAGGCCATCGCCGACGCCGCCGACGTGTCCCGGCGCACGTTCTCGAACTACTTCTCCAGCAAGGAGGAGGCGTTCTTCCACGGCGACTCCGCCCGGCTGCGGCGCATGCTCGAACTGCTGCGCGAGCGCCCGGCCGGGGAGGACCCGTGGACGGCGCTCGGCGCGGCCGCCGAGCAGCTCACCGCGGAGGTGCGGGGCGAGCCGGACCCCGGGTGGCTGGCGCTGCGCCGGCGGGTGCGCGCCCACCCGGTGCTGCTCGCCCACCAGGTCGCCGCGTACACCGTGGTCGAGCGCGAGCTGGCCGCCGAGATCGCGCGGCGGGGGCCCGGCAGCACGGCGCTGCGCGCCCGGGTCCTCGCGGCGACGTTCCTGACCACGCTGCGCGTGGCGACCCAGCACTGGATCGAGCACCCCGAGGGGACGCTGCTCGCCGTGCTGCGGGAGGCGCTCACGGCAGCGGCCCCCGCGCCGGAGCACGGGGGCCGCTGAGCGGTCGGGCCGGGATCAGCCGCGGCGCCACTTCTGGTTCGCGCCGCCGACGCACGTCCACAGGTGCAGGGGCGCGCCGTTGTTGCCGTTCCACGCCGCGATGTCGACGCACTTGTTGGCCTGCGGGTTCACCAGGTCACCCGCCGCGCTGAGCACGAACTGCTGCGCCGGGTTGCCGGAGCACGTGGCGATCTGGATCGCGGTGCCGTCGGCGGTGCCGCCCCAGGCCACGTCCATGCACTTGTTGTTCTGGGTGCGCAGGGTGCCGTTGACGAACTCCCAGCGCTGGTTCGTGCCGTCGTGGCAGTCGTACACCTCGAGGCGCTGGCCGTCGTTGAACTGCCAGCCCGGAACGTCGATGCACTTGTTGTTCCAGTTGCTGACCAGCCGGCTCGTGCTGCCGCTGCCGCCGCCCGACGTGGTGAGCGACAGGCCGTACGCGCCGAGGATCTCGTTGACCGGCTGGTAGTACATGGTGCCGCCGGTCGAGCAGTTGCCGGAGCCGCCGGACGTGACGCCCTGCGCCTGGTTGCCGGAGATCCACGCGCCGCCCGAGTCGCCGCCCTCGGCGCAGGCGTTGCTGCGGGTCAGGCCGTACACGACGCCCTGCGGGTAGCTGACGGCGACGTCGCGGGCCTGGATGACGCCGCAGCGCCAGCCGGTGGTGCGGCCGGACCGGCAGACGGACGAGCCGATCGCCGCGTCCTGCGAACCGGCCACGGTGACGTTGCCGCCGGCGTAGTTGTTCACCCAGGGCTGCGGCGTCCAGTTGCCGTTGGTGCGCACCCAGCCGTAGTCGTTGCCGGGGAACGACGAGCCGGCGAACGTGCCCTGGGCGACGTTGTTGTACCCGAGCGTCGGGCTGCCGGTGCCGCCGCAGTGACCGGCGGTGACGAAGCCGCCGGCGACGGAGAACCCGACGGAGCACAGCGTGTTGCCGTTGATGACGTACTGGTCGCCGCCGCGCAGGTCGTACATGGGCCGCGGCGCCTCCTCGGCGCCCGCCTCGACCGTGACGACCGCGGCGTCGGCGCCGCTGCCCTTGACGAAGGCCGCGCCGGCCGAGGCGGTGGCGGCGGACACGACGACGGCGTTGCTCGCCGGGTCGACGTACCAGCTGTGCACGGCCCTGCCGGCCGTCGCGGCCCGCTTGTCCAGTCTGGCCTTCGCCGCGGCGAGCTGCCGCTCGGAGCGCGCGACGACCTTCGGCACGGCGCCCGCGGCGCGCACGGCCGCGGCGTCCGCGGCGCGCGTGACGCCGACGGTGAGCCGGTCGCCGGACACCCAGGCGCCGGCGAACCGGTCGCCGAGCCGGGCCCGCAGGTTCTTCTCGACGACGGGCGCGCCGGCCTCGCTGCGCAGGCGGCCGGCGATCTGGGCGTCGGTGAGCTGGAGGTCGCGCTTCATGGCGGCGACCATGCCGGGCGCGAGGTCGAGCGCCGCGGCGGCGCGGGCGGGAGTGGGTTCTTCGGCGGCGAAGCTGCTCGTGACGGGGACGGCGAGCAGAGCGCCGGTGGTGGCCGTGACGGCTGCGGCCACCCAGAAACTGCGGACCATGGGCGTCCTTCCGGATCCACTGGTGGGGGGTGTGGAGGGAAAGGAGAGCGCTCTCCGCATCGGAGTCTTTCGATATTACGTAACAAAGTCAACTGTTAACTTGTTTAAGTGCCGGAGCGGGGCCGCCGGGCCGCCTAGGGTCGGATCGTGGCCGTCCTGCACGAGACGTACCTGCCGTTCCCCGCCGAGATCCTGCGCCGGCACTTCGCGCCGGTCCGGGCCCCGGGCGATCACCTGGCGTACTACCGCGCGTCCGTGGCGAACGCGGCGGCGCACGACGACCGCGTCGCCACCGGCCACCTCGTCACCGACGCCGAGGTGCGCCGCGGGCGGCAGCTGGAGAAGGACGAGCGGTTCTGGGTCGCCGCGGCGCTGCTCGGGCTCTACTACGGCGACGACGACGGCGCCGGTCGCTCCGAGCGCTTCGCCGAGCTGCTGGCCCGCGCGGGCGTCGCCCCGCCGCCCGGCGCGGAGTCGTGGGCCGGCCTGCTCGCGGGCGAGCTGCACCTGTACCTGGAGGTCGCGCTGCCCTCGCCGCCGTCGTACCGGCGCTGGCTGGCCGACCACCTCGACGAGCGCACCCCCATCCCGTACCTGCGCACGGCCGCCGCCCGCCGGGCCATCGCGCTGGAGGGCGCCACCCGGGCCGACGCGATGCTCGTCGCCCCCGCCACCGGGGCCGCCGTGCTGTTCGAGGCGAAGGTGCTGTCGGACGTGTCCACGACCGTCACGTACGACGTGCTGCGCAACCAGCTGGCCCGCTGCATCGACGTGCTGCTCGACCCCAACCCCGGGATGCCGGCGCCGCTCGGCGCCCGCGACCCGGACCGCAGCTGCGTGGTCCTGCTGACGCCCGAGCTGTACACCGCCACCGGCGGGCGGCTCTACAACTGGCTGCTGCCCGCCTACCGCGACCCGCGCGACCACCTGCTCCAGCAGCACCTGCCGCACCGCACCCCCGAGGAGCTGCGCGGCGCGGCCGCCCGGCTCGGCTGGGCCACCTGGGAGGACTGCGACCGGATCGCGCCCGGCGCCTGCCCGTGGCTGAGTTCGGCGGGCCGGGCCTGAGCCCGGCCCGCCGGACGGGCGTCAGTTGCGGACGATGGTGAAGGTCGACGTGGTGTTGCGGATGTCGACCGCGTTGTTCGACAGCGTCAGGTTGTTGAAGACGGCGCTGCCGACGGCCGGGCCCTGACCCGGCTCGGGCAGCTCGTTGACCCAGATGCCGAAGCCGGACTTGGCGTCCCAGGCGTCGCCGCTCTTGCGGGCCCCCGAGATGGACACGTTGGTGAAGACCGTGTCCGTGACCGGGTTCTGCGGCCGGCCCGCCCCGTCGTAGTTGGTCTGGAACATGATGCCGCTGTACGTCGGGTCGACGATGTCGACGTTGCTGACGCGGATGCCCTGGAACACCTTCGACGCGCTGAACACCCAGATGGCAGGGAACGTCTGGTTGCCCCAGAAGTGGCCGCCGGCCCGGACGATCGAGATGTTGTCGAAGGTGGTCGGCGGGTTGGCGCCGAAGCCGTTCATCGGGTAGCCGAAGTCGAGCGAGCTGATCGTGATGCCCGAGTACACCAGCGTGTCCGCGATGTAGATGTTGCGGAACACGTTGTTCAGGCCGCCGTACACGGCCACGCCCGCGGCCCGCCACGTCAGGATCGACGTGAGGTTCTCGTACACGTTGTCACGCACGTCGCCGCCGCCCGCGTCGATCGCCGAGAACAGGGCGAACGAGTCGTCGCCGGACGCCCGCGACTCCACGTTGGACACCCGGTTGCCGGTGCTGCCGTTGGTCATGTTGATGGCGTCGGCGAACAGGTTCCGCGCCCGGGAGTTGCGGATGACCATGTTGTCGGTGTTGGTGCCCCAGTACAGGCAGACCTGGTGCTCGGCCCACACGTTCTCGATCGTCATGTTCGCGACGTTCTGCAGGTCGAAGACCTTGCCGGGGCCGTCGATGCGGGTCGTGTAGTTGCCGAAGTAGGCGAAGCCCGAGAACACGGTGCCGTTGGCGGTGGCGTCGGCGCGGAAGCCGACGTCGGTGTTCTCCTGGCTCTGCGGCGCCTGGAAGCGCGTGTACCAGGGGCCGGCGCCGACGATGCGCAGCGAACGCCCGTACACCTGGAACTTGGTGTTCGTCTCGTAGGTGCCGGCGGGCAGGTAGACGCCGAGCTTGCCGGTGTCCTGCCGGGCGGTGTCCAGGGCGTTCTGCACGGCCTGGTGGGTGAAGCCGTCCGGGACGACGTAGCGGGCGGCGTCGGGGTTGCCGATCGGCGCCACCTGCTCCAGCGAGGCGAAGTCGACGGCGATCGGGCCGGGGTTGCCGGCGTCCTTCTGCAGGCGGATGGTGCTGCCCGCGGGCACGGACGAGTTGAGCATGATGTTCGCCTCGTCGTAGATGTGCCGCGGCGCGCCCGAGCCCGGCGAGTTGGTCGGCGACGACTCCGCGCCGTACAGCCAGGCGAACTTCGACGTCAGCGGGATCGACTTGTGGAAGGCGCCGTTGACGTAGATCGACAGCGAGCTGGTGGTGCCGTCGGGGATGGAGAAGCGGGTCACCAGGGTGTTGGTGGCGGCCCGGGTGGTCCACTGCACGTACGCGCCGGTGCTGTTCAGGGTGACGGCGCGGCGGCCGGACGCCTCGCCGGCCAGGTCGCCGACGGTGCGGTTGGGGCCGACGACGCCCGCGCCGCCGCCGGTCGCGCCGTCCTCGGCCTCGTACATGTCGAACGGCATGTCGGCGCCGCGGCCCGCGAAGAACGGGATCTCGGCGGTGTTGTCGCCGCGCCGCGACGCGAGCTCGTTGGCGGCGGCCGCGACGGTGACCCGCACGGTGTACCGGCCGTTGGCGACGGCCCAGGTGCCGACCGACGCCTGCGCGGACGCGCCGGCGGCGATGCCCGGCACGGTGCCGGTGAGGGTGCGCACGACGCCGCCGGTGCCGTTGAGGACGGTGACGGTGACGGCGTGCGGGCCGCCGGTGGAGGCGACGGTGCCCTGGTTGCGGACGGTCACGGTGAAGGTGGCGGTCTGGCCGGCGGACGGCGTGCCCGGCGACCAGCTGACGGTGGGCACCAGGTCGGCGGTGTCCGACGGGCGGACCACCAGCGGGGCGGCCGCGGTGAACGCGTTGTTCGTCTCGTTCTGCTCGGCGACGGCGTTCGCCTCGTCCACGCGGGCGATCAGCTGGTACGACCCGGCCGCGCGGGTGCCCGCGCCCGCGGACACGGTGGCGGAGGCGCCCGCCGCGAGCGCGCCCACGGCGGCGGTGCCGACGCGGGTCGTGCCCAGGTAGAAGGTCACGCTGCTGGCGGGCGCGGACTGGGTGCCCGCGTTGCGCACGGTGGCGGAGAGCGTGATCGGGTCCGTCTCCACCGGCGCGGACGGCGCGGCGGTGGCGGCGGTGACGGTCAGGTCGGGGCCGGGCGCGGCCGCGCCGAGCACCTCCAGCTCGGCCACCTGGCCGCCGGGCGCGCCGGTGTTGCCGGTGAAGCGCAGCTGGACGTCCGCGGCGGTGGCGCCGACCGGCACGGTGACGGTGTTGCCCGAAGACGGACTGAACGAGTAGGACGCCGACGCCTTGATCGTCGTCCACGCGGTGGCGCCCTGGGCGCGGCCGGCGATCTCGAACGTCTGCACCCGCGCGCCCCACGCCGGGTCGGGGTTCAGCCGGACGCGCACGCCGGTCAGCGCCGCGTTCGCGCCGAGCTGCACCGTGAGCGTGCTCGGGTTCGGGCCCTCCCAGTAGGTGGCCACGTTGCCGTCGACGGCGTTGGCGGCGACGAACGTGTGGGTCACGCCCGAGGCGGTGATCGGCTTGTTCAGCGCCAGGTTGCCGCCGGACGGGTCGGGGCCGGGACCGGGGTCGCCGCCGGTGCCGTAGACCTCGAACTCGCTGATCTGGGCGGCGGGCCAGCCGGTGTTGGCGGTGACGGTGACGCGGACGTACCGGACGGTGGCGGCCGCGAACGCGATGGTGACCGACGGCGCGAACTGCCGCCCGGCGGAGGCGGCCAGGGTGCTGAACTGCGCGCCGTCGGCCGACCCGGTGACGGTCAGCGTCTGGGTGCGCGCGCCCCACGAGGCGGGCAGCCTGAGGGTCACCTCGTTGACCGGCGCCGCCGCGCCGAGGTCGACCTGCACCCACTGCGGGAACGCGTTGTTGGCGCTCTCCCAGTAGGTGTTCTGGTTGCCGTCGGTGACGTTCCCGGCGACGTAGACGTCGTTGTGGCTGGAGGCGGCCGCGGGTCTGCCCGCGGCGAGGTTGGGCCCGGCCGCGGCGGCGGGCGGCGCCGGCGCGAGGGCCACGAGGACGGCGGCGGCGACGGTCGCCGCGAGCCATCGGGAGCGGATTCTGGACACGTGACACACCTTCCAATGGGGTTGGGAGGGCGGCGGGAGGGCGCCGTCGGTGGGCGGCGCCCTCCCACCCGGTGAGCGCGGGCCCCCAACCGCACGCAGGGGGCCCGCACCCGGTCAGGTGGTCCGCAGCCAGACGGCGGTGTCCGGTGGCAGGACGCCGTCGTCGAGCGGGCCACTGGCGAGCAGGCAGGTGTCGTGGTCCGGCAGTGGGACCGGCGCGCCGGACATGTTGACCACCACGGCGACGTCGCCGCGGGCGTACGCGAGGGCGCCGGGCGGCGAGGGCAGCCAGCGCATGGGCCCGGACAGGGCGCGGCGGGCGGCGATGGCCCGCCGGTACAGCTCCAGCATCGAGTGCGGGTCGCCGGTCTGGGCGGCGACCGTGAGGTCCTTCCAGCCCTCCGGCTGCGGCAGCCACGGTTCGGCCGCGCCGTCGGGGCTGAACCCGAACGGCGGGCGCTCCGACGACCACGGGATCGGCACCCGGCAGCCGTCGCGGCCGTGGCCGGAGCGCTGCCACATCGGGTCCTGGCGGGCCTCGACGGGCAGGTTCTCCACCTCCCACAGCCCCAGCTCCTCGCCCTGGTACACGTACGCGGCGCCGGGCAGCGACAGCGACAGCAGCGCGGCGGCGCGCGCCCGGCGGGTGCCCAGCTCCAGGTCGGTGGGGGTGCCCTCGCGCTTGGTGGCGAAGCTGAACGCGGTGTCCTGCCGGCCGTACCGGGTGACGTGCCGGGTGACGTCGTGGTTGGACAGCACCCAGGTGGCGGGGGCGCCGACGCCGGCGTGCGCGTCGAGGGTGCGGTCGATGCAGGCGCGCATGGCGCCGGCGTCCCAGGCGCAGCCGAGGAAGTCGAAGTTGAACGCCGCGTGCAGCTCGTCCGGGCGCAGGTACGCGGCGAACCGGTCGACCTCGGGCAGCCACACCTCGCCGATCAGGGCGCGGTCGGCGTACTCGTCGGCGATGCGCCGCCACGACCGGTACACGTCGTGCACGGCGTCGAGGTCGTGGAACGGGTGCTTCGCGGACGGGTCGACCTCGGGCAGGTCGGGGTCCTTCATCAGCAGGGCGGCGGAGTCGATGCGGATGCCGTCGACGCCCCGGTCGAGCCAGAACCGCAGGACGCTCTCGAACTCGGCGCGCACCCGCGGGTGGTCCCAGTTGAAGTCGGGCTGCTCGGGGGTGAACAGGTGCAGGTACCAGGCGCCGTCGGGGGTCCGGGTCCAGGTGGTGCCGCCGAACTCGCCGCGCCAGGCGGTGGGCATCTCGTCACCGTCGCGGAACCAGAACAGCTCCCGTTCGGGCGCGGCCGGGTCGGCGAGGGCCTTCTGGAACCAGGGGTGCTCGATGGAGCAGTGGTTCGGCACCACGTCCACGATCACCCGGATGCCGGCCCGGTGCGCCTCCGCGATCAGCGCCTCCACCTCGCCGAGCGTGCCGAACACCGGGTCGATGTCGCGGTAGTCGGAGACGTCGTAGCCCGCGTCGGCCATCGGCGACGGGTACCACGGGCTGAACCAGATGGCGTCGACACCGAGGGCCGACAGGTGGTCCAGGCGGGCCCGGATGCCGGCGATGTCGCCGACGCCGTCGCCGTTCCCGTCGGCGTAGCTGCGCGGGTAGACCTGGTAGATCACCGCGTCGCGCCACCACGTGTTCGTCACGTTGCACCTCTTCATTCCCGTGTGAGGGCGTGTTCGTCCCGGCGGCCGGGGTCGGCCACCCGTCGTGCGGTCGGTTGGTGCGGTTCAGCCCTTCATGGATCCGGCCGAGAGGCCGCTGATGATGCTGCGCTGGAAGATCAGGAAGATGACGACCATCGGCACCGACGCGATGACGAGGCCGGCGAGGAACTCGGTCTGCGGCACCTGGCTGGTGTTGGCCAGGCGGCTCAGCGCGACGGACAGGGTCTGCTTCTCCGGGTCCTGCAGCACCAGCAGCGGCCACAGGAAGTCCTTCCACATCGCGATGATCGCGAAGATGGACACCACGCCGAGGACGGGCCGCGACAGCGGCAGCACGATCGACCACAGGATGCGCAGCCGGCCGGCGCCGTCGATCGCGGCCGAGTCGAGCAGGTCGTTCGGGATCTGGTCGAAGAAGCGCTTGAGCACGTAGACGTTGAAGGCGTTCGCGGCGGCGGGCAGCCACAGCGCCCACGGTGTGTCGATGAGGTTCCAGCCGAAGATCGGCACGTCCGCCACCGTCAGGTACGCGGGCACCAGCAGCGCCGCCGCCGGCAGCATCAGGCTCGCCAGCATCATGCCGAGCACCACCTTGCCGAGCGCCGGCCGCAGCTTGCTGAGCGCGTACGCCGCCGCCACGTCGACGACGAGCTGGATCAGCCAGCCGCCCAGGGCGTAGAAGACGGTGTTGGCGAAGAACCGGGCGATGTTCATCTGCTCCCACGCCGTCGCGAAGTTCTGCGGCTGCGGGTCCTGCGGCACCACCGTCGGCGTCGCCTGCGCCAGCTCCGCGGGCGTCTTCAGCGCGCCGGCCACCATCCAGTACAGCGGCAGCACGAACGCGACCACGAACACCGCGGTCACCACGGCGAGCAGCGCCCAGTAGACGACCCGGTTGCGGCCGCGGCGCAGCTCCGTCTCCGAGACCAGGGTGCGGGTGGCGGCGCCGCCGTCGCCGCGGCGCCGGCGCGTCGGGACGGGCGTGGGGGCGATGGCGGTCACTGGGCCTCCCGGGTCAGGCGGAGGTAGATCGCGGAGAAGACGCCCAGGACCACGAACAGCAGCACGCTCATCGCGGCGGCCAGGCCGAAGTCCTGGTTGACGGTGAACGCGTACCGGTAGATCAGCACCATCACCGTGATCGTGTCGGGGTTGCTGGTGCCGGTGAGCTGGAACGGCTCGATGAACACCTGCATCGTGGCGATGACCTGCAGCAGCAGCAGGACCAGCATGATGAACCGCAGCTGCGGCAGCGTGACGTGGCGCAGCCGCTGCCAGACGCTCGCGCCGTCCAGCTCCGCCGCCTCGTACAGCTCACCCGGGATGCCCTGCAGCGCGGCCAGGTACATCAGCGTGGCGCCGCCCAGGTTGGCCCACGTCGACACCAGGACCAGCGAGATCATCGCGCTGCCGCTGCCCTGCGTCCACTGCGACTCGGGCAGGCCCACGCCGCGCAGCACCGCGTTGAACAGGCCGTTGCCCGGGTCGTAGAAGTACTTCCACAGCAGCACCACCACGATCGGCGGCAGCATCACCGGCAGGTAGACGGCGATGCGGAAGAACGCCTTGAAGTGCCGCAGCTCGTTGAGCAGGATCGCCAGCACCAGCGGGGCCGCATACCCGAGCACCAGCGCCAGCCCGGTGAACACGACCGTGTTCTTCCAGGCCGTCCAGAACAGCGGGTCGTCGAACAGCACCTCGAAGTTCTCCGCCCCCACCCAGTACGGGTCGGTGACGAAGTTGACCTGCTGGAAGCTGAGGATGACGCCGCGCACCAGCGGGTACCACGAGAACAGGGCGAAGCAGAGGATGCCGCCGGCGAGGAACGCGTACGCCAGCAGGTTGTCCTGGATCCTGCGCCGCAGCCGACCCTGGGTGCCGGGCCCGTCGCCGGGCTCCGTCGTCCGCGTGGTCCTGGGCTTGTCCGCCGTCAGCAAGGCCATCGACTCACTCCCGGTGTGGAGGGTGGGTGGGGGCCCGCCCGCGGGCCCCCACCCGGTTCCGATCTAGCGAACGCCCGCGAGGATGCTGTTGACCTGCGTCTCCGCGTCGGCCAGCAGCTTGGCGGGGTCGGCGTTGCGGTCGGTCAGCACCTTCTGCATCGCCACGTCGAGCACCGCGTAGATCGCCTGCGCGTTCGGCGGCTCCAGCTTCACCGGGATCGTGCCCATCGCCGCGATGAACGGCGCGTAGTTCTCCTGCGGCACGTTCGCGTACTGCTTGTCGGACGCGGCCTGCTTGGCGGCGGCCTCACCGGTCCAGATGGCCGGCTCGGGCAGGCCCACCGGCTGCTTGCTCTCCGAGGCCCACTTGTTCTCCTCGGCGATCCGGTCCGGCGAGGCGAACCAGAACGTCAGCCACTTCAGGCCCGCCCGGATCTTCGCCGGGTCCGCCTTGGCGTTGAACATGTAGCCCTCGCCGCCGCCGAGGGTGCCCTTGCCCTCCGGGATCGGCCCCAGGCCGTACGACGTGTAGTCGCCCTTGAACTCGTTGACGATCGTCGGGATGTTGTCGGCCGTCGCCACGTACATGCCGAGCTTGCCGGAGCCCATCATGTTGAGCAGGTCGGCCCACTCCAGCAGCTGACGGCTGCCCATGCTGTCGTCCGTCCAGCGCATGTCCTTGAGGTTCTGCAGGACCTGCCGGCCGAGGTCGTTGTTGAACGCGGCCTTCCACGTGCCGTTCTCGTTGACGGCCATGTCGCCGCCCAGCGAGTACAGCTCGGCCGTGAAGTGCCAGCCGCCCGTGTTCGACTTCGAGTAGTCGCCGTAGCCGACGTAGTCCTTGCCGAGCCCCGCGATCGCCTTCGCCGCCGAGCGCACCTCGGCCCACGTCTTCGGCGGGCTGTTCGGGTCCAGCCCCGCCTTCGTGAACAGCTCGCGGTTGTAGAGCAGGCCGAGCGAGTAGTTCTTGTACGGCAGCCCGTACGTGCCGCCCTTGTCGTCCTGGAAGACGCGCAGCACCTCCGGCTTGATCTGGCCGGTGACCGGGAACTCCTTCAGGTACTTCGAGATGTCGGCGACCTGCCGCTTCGCGATCAGCGCGGCCGGGTCGGTGAAGTAGACGTAGAAGACGTCCTCGAGCTGCCCGCCGGCCAGCTTCGCCTGGAACGTCTGCGGGTCCATCTTGCCCTCGCGGGGGTCGATGTCGATGTTCGGGTTCGCGGCCTCGAACGCGGCCACGTTCGCCAGGAACCGCTCGTGGTTCACCTTCTCCGTCGCCGGCGGCAGGCCGTTGACGACGAGGGTCACCTTCTCGTTGCCGGTGGCCGGCGGGGCGTCGTCGTCACCGCCGCACGCGGCGGCCGAGAGGATCAGGCCGGCGGCCAGGACGAGGCCGACGGCGCTGCGCAGTCGGGTTCTGCTCATGGGGGAACGCCCTTTCTCGAAGGGGGTGCGCGCGGTGGGGCCGGGACGAGACTGTGACGTGGCTCTCGTCTCATGTTTCGTGGCGATGACGATACAAAGACGCACGGGGTTCAGCAAGAAGTCGACCGCAGAAAGAAAAAACAAGACTGCTCGGCGAGCCGTCGGCCCGGGGCATCGACGCCCGTGGTTGCCGTCGGACCCCGGGCACGCGAAAGGGCGGGCCGATCGGCCCGCCCTCGTCGTTGTCGCTGGTCAGCGCTTCGGCGCCGGCCCCGTCGACCCTCTGACCACCAGCTCCGGCTCGAACAGCAGCTCGTCGCCCAGCACCTCGGCCCCCTCGATCTGCCGCACCAGCAGATCGACCGCCGCCTGCCCCATCGTCTCGATCGGCTGCCGCACCGTCGTCAGTGGCGGGTCGGTGCACGTCATCAGCGCCGAGTCGTCGAACCCGATCACCGACACGTCCCCCGGCACGTCCAGCCCCAGCCGCCGCGCCGCCCGGATCGACCCCAGCGCCATCACGTCACTCGCGCAGATCATGCCCGTCACCCCGGCCTGGATCAGCCGGGCCGCGGCCACCCGCGCACCCTCCATCGAGAAGTTCGTGCGCTGCACCTCCGGCGAGCCGTCGGCACTGATCAGCGCCGCGAGCTTGCGCTCCGACGGCACGTGCCCCTCCGGCCCCAGCACGATGCCGATGCGCTCGTGCCCGAGCGCCCGCAGGTGCCCGTACGCCTGCTCCACCGCCACCGCGTCGTCCGTGGACACGTGCGGGAACCCCAGCTCGTCGACCCCGCCGTTCACCATCACCACGGGCAGCCGCCGGTTGGCCAGCTGCCGGTAGTGATCGTGCTCGGCGTCCGCCTGCGCGTACGACCCGCCGGCGAACACCACCCCACTGACCTGGTGGTCCAGCAGCATCTCGACGTAGTCCCGCTCGGGCACGCCGCCGATGGTGCGCGCGCACAGCGCCGGCGTGAACCCGCGCTGGGCCAGACTGGCCGTGACCACCTCGGCGAGCGCCGGGAAGATCGGGTTCTGCAACTCCGGCAGCACCAGCCCGACCAGCCGCCCGCGCTCGCCACGCAGCTTGGTGGGCCGCTCGTAACCGAGCACGTCGAGCGCCGTGAGCACCGCGGCGCGGGTGGTCTCGCTGACCCCGTTGCGGCCGTTGAGCACCCGGCTGACGGTGGCCTCGCTGACCCCGGCCTTCTTCGCCACCTCGGCGAGACGTTTCGTCACGGCGGTAATCATACGGCGAAATCTTGCAAGAAGGTAACAGGGTTTTGTCGGACTACGGCAGATCTTGCGACGTGGCCCGCTTGGGGAGGCCGGTGAGGTACGCGGCGACGACCGCGCCGGCGTCGATCCTCGCCTCGGGGTGGGCGCCACTGCCCGCCAGGCGGTCGTAGATCAGGCCGTCGACGAGGGCCACCAGCTCGGGGGCTCGGGTGGGGTCGGCGCCGCAGGCGGTCAGGAGGGTCGCGGCGGCGTGCAGCATCTTGGTGCGGACCGGGGCCTGGGCGGTGACCAGGGGGTGCAGGTCGGGGTCGGTGGTCAGGTCCACGGCCAAGGCGTAGCGGGCGAGGTTGTCGTCGCGGCGGGCGGCGATGGTGTCGATGACGGCGGTGATGGCGGCGGCGGCCTGGGCGGGGGTGAGGGTGACTGCGCCGGCTGGTCCGGTGCCGGCTGATCCGGTGCCGGCTGACCCCGGGTCGGCTGTCGCCGCCCCTCCCGCTGTCGCCGCCCCTCCCGCTGTCGCCGCCCCTCCCGCTGTCGCCGCCTTGCCGGCTGTCGCCACCCCACCAGCTGTCGCCACCCCACCAGCTGTCGCCACCCCACCGGCTGTCGCCGCCTTGGCGGAGGCCCGCGCGGAGGCGAGGCCGTCGGGGTCGGTCGGCGCTGTTCCAGAGGCGGCCTCGGCGCGGGCGTCGGGCCTCGCCGGGCCGGGGGCGGCCGCGTCGAGGTCCTGGCCGGTGCGGTGGGCGAGCCGGTTGACCGCCGCTTCGAGCAGCTGGCGCCGGGTGCGCACGTAGTACGACGTCGACCCGGGCGGCAGCGCCAGCTCCCGGTCGACCGCCCGATGCGTCAGGGCGCGCAGACCCTCCCTCGCGATGATCGCGATGGCCGCCTCGCCGATGGCCGTGCGCCGCTCCCCGATGCCCTCTTCCATCCGGCCACTCTACAGGAGTAAAGTCCTCTACATCCGTAGAGGGAGGTCGTCGTGAGAGTCGGAATCATCGGCGCGGGCATCGGCGGACTCGTCGCCGCCGTCGGGCTGCAGCGGGCGGGTCACGAGGTCGCGGTGTTCGAGCGCGCGCCGGAGCCCCGCCGGGAGGGCTCGGGCCTGTCGCTGTTCGGCAACGCGTTCACCGCGCTGGACGCGGTCGGCCTCGGCGACGCGATGCGCGCCGTCACCGCCCCGGCCGGCCTGCTGCGCGCCGGCCAGCGCCGCCCGGACGGCCGGTGGCTCGCCACCACCCCCGCGGCCTCGCTGGCCGCGTTGCGCATCGCGCACCGGTCCGACGTCCACCGGGTGCTGCTGTCCGCGCTCGACCCCGACACCGTCCGATATGGATCAGACGTCCTGGGCGTGCCCGCGTCCGGCGACACCGTGACCCTGACGACCGGCGCGGAGAGCTTCGACGTGGTCGTCGCGGCGGACGGCATCCGCAGCCGCGTCCGCTCGACCTGGCCGGGCGACCCGGGCGTGCGGTACTCCGGCTACAGCACGTGGCGCGGCGTCACCGCGACCCCGGTCGACCTGGGCGGCGCGGCGGGCGAGACGTGGGGCGACGGCCTGCGCTTCGGCATGGCACCGCTCGGCGACGGCCGCGTGTACTGGTTCGGGGTGGCGTCCATGCCGCCCGGCGTCGCGCTGGACGACGAGTGGGCGGCGGTGAACCGGCACTTCGCCGGCTGGCACTCCCCCATCGCCGAGATGCTGGCCGCGACCGACCCGGCGACCGTCGCCCGCCTCGACATCCACGACCTCGCCGGCCCGCTGCCCACGTTCCGCCGCGGCCGGTGCGTCCTGCTCGGCGACGCCGCGCACGCCATGACCCCGGACCTCGGCCAGGGCGCCGGCCAGGCCATGGAGGACGCCGCCACCCTCGCCGCCCTGCTCGCCCCACTGTCCGATTCGGACCATGGCGGGATCGACGCCGCCCTCGACCGGTACGACGCCCTGCGCCGCCCCCGCACCCAGTCCATCGCCCGCCGGGCCCGCTCGGTCGGGGCGGTGGCGCAGGCGCGCGGACGCACGCGGGTGTTCCTGCGCGACACGGCCGTCCGGCTGATCCCCGCGTCGCTCACCGCCCGGCAGCTCACCGCCCTGCAGAGCTGGCAACCACCCAGCCCCGCCCGGTCCCGCACCGAAGGAGCCCTCCGATGAGGTCCACCGCCACACCGGCCGCGGCCGGACGGCTGCCCCTGCTGTACCCGCTGCGCACCCTCGACGAGAGCCGCGTCGCCGTGCACGAGCTGCCGCACCACCGGCTGCGCCTCACCATCGACCACGAACCCCTGACCGGCCTGACGCCCGACATGCTGCTGTGGTGGTTCCGCAACATCGGCGGCACCATGCCGTACGCCGGGCGCGACGTCCCCCGCTACCGCGTGTGGCACCCGCGCGACCACATCGCCTGGGCGCTGGCCCGGCCCGCACCGGGCGGCGGCGCGGGCGAGGGCGCCCGGTTCCACATCGTCGAGAACTTCGGCGGCGACCCGGCCATGCACGTCGACACCGTCGACCGCGTCGAGAAGCTCGACCGCACCGGCATCCGCCTCGTGCTGCGCATCGCCGGCGTGCCGCTCTTCCAGCTCGAACACACCTGGTCGGCCGGCCGCGGCCGGGTGCACTACGTCAGCGTCCTCGACCTCGGCGGCCGGTCGGCGCTGTCCGCGCCCGTCAACCGGTACCTGCGGGCGCGGGTGTTCACCCCCGGCATGGAACGCGCCTGGCTGCGGCACAACGTCGAGGAGGTGGGCCTGCTCGAACACTTCCTGCCCGACCTGTACGCCGCCCACCACCCCGGCGCCGTCACCGCAGCGCCCTGACCGCCGGCGCCTTCCCGTCGTTCGTCTGCGGCATCACCAGCAGCGTGCCGTCGCGCTCCTCGAAGTCGCCGAACAGCGGGAAGTCGACGAACCCGAGGGACGCGTCGCGCACCACCGTCCGCTGCCCCGTGGCGGCGTCCAGCCGCACCAGCCACGACGGCCCGTCGAAGCCACCGCGTTCCAGCCCGAGCAGCCCCTGCTCGTCGGCGCGGATCAGCGAGATCGCCCCCCGGTGCCCCGACGACAACCAGCGCCGCTTGCCCGTCGCCACGTCGAACGCCGCGACCTGCCCCTCGCCGCCGCCCGCCCGTGACTCGTCCGTCGCCGCGTACACCGTCGACGCGTCCGCGAACATCGCGTACCGCTCGATGCCGTGCCGGATCGCGTTGCCCGTCGGCAGCGTCGACAGCGACACCTGGCCGTCCTTCGCCGGGATCTCCGCGGTCACCGCCCCCTTGTCCGAGTACGCCCGGACCAGCTGGTCGCTGATCGACGACACCAGCACGACCGCCGGCGTCGCCGACACCACGTGCCGCACCATCTCGCGCCCCTGCAGGTCCTTCTGCCACATCGGCCGCCCGGACGCCAGCTGCAGCGACACCACCCGGTACGGCGAGCACCCCACCCCGGCCACGACCGCCGTCGCCGACACCGCGAGGCTCGCGACCTGGCAGTACTGGTGGGTGCGCCGCTCCCACAGCTTCGTGCCGTCCTGGGCCCGGAACGCCAGCAGGTCCGTCGCCGCGTTCACCACCACCGTCCCGCCGCCGACCGCCACGAGCAGCCCGCGCCGCATGGTGCCGGGCACGTCCCGCTTCGCGATCGGCAGTTGCTGCTGGAACGACAGCTTCCCCGTGCCCAGGTCCACGCCGGCCACCCGGTCGCACAGCGTGTCGGTGCCGTACGAGATCGCCCCGAACGAACCGTCAGCCTCCGGGCTCGCCGAACACGTCGACATGCCCTCCGGCAGCGGCACCCCCCACGCCTGCGACCCGTCGCTCAGCCGGTACGCGAGGACGCCGTCCGCCTCCACCCGCACCAGCAGGTCCGCGGTCACCCAGCTCGCGAACAGACGCTGGCTGTCCTCGTCGCGCGCGTTGCGCTCCCCCGGGTACGGCAGTGTCCACGCCGTGGTCATGGCCCCCGACGAGCCGGCCTCGTTCCCGGCGTCGCCGATCAGCCGCGCCACCGTCACGGCCGTCCCGAAGCCGGCCATCGCCAGCACCAGCACGACCACGGCGACGATCACCGCGATCCGCTTGCCGTTGCCCGACGGCCGCGGCGGCGGCGGGTAGCCCGGCTGGCCCGGATATCCCTGCGCGGGGTGGCCTGGCGGGGGCGGCCAGGGGCTGTTGTGCGGCTGGCCCGGGACGGCCGAGCCCGGCGGCCCCCAGGCCCCCGGCTGGCTCTGAGTCTGCGGACCCGGCGGGCCCCAGGCGCCGGGCTGGCCCAGGGCCGGGGCGCCTGGCTGGCCCAAGGCCGACGCACCCGGTGGCGCCCAGCCTCCTGGGTGCTGTGGGCCCGAGCCGACGCTGCCCGGCAGCCAAGGCCCCGGCTGCGGCGGGATCGCGGGACCCGACGCGGGCCAGTTCCCTGGCTCACCGTGACCGGTCGTCGCGGGGCCCGGTGGCGCCGGGGTCCCCGGCTCAGCTTGGCCGGCCGTCGCAGGGCCCGGCACCGACCAGCTCCCCGGCTCAGCTTGGCCGGTCGCCGCGGGGCCCGGCGACGCCCAGGTCCCCGGCTGCGACGAGCCCGGAGGGTCTTCGATGGGCGGGGCCGACCGCTGTCCTGTGTGGTCGGTGGCTGACGCGCCGTACCCCTGCCCCGGCGGCACCGATGGGCCCCACGGCCCGGAGGCGGGCGGAACGGACGGCCTCGGAGTCGCCCCTTGGCCCGACGCTCCCTGGCCCGGCACTCCCTGACCCGGCGTCGATCGAGCCGGCGGCACCACCGGGCCGGGCGACGGCTGAGCGGCCACTGTCCCATCTGGACGTGCGGTCGGCGGGCCGGATTCCGGCCGCTGCCATTGGGCGTCGTCCGGGGTGGGCTGGGGCGGGTGCATGGGGTGTGTCCTCAGGTCAGTTCGGATTTGGCGTAGGCGAGGGCGGCGCGCCGTAACGCGTCGGCGTCCGCGCCCAGCGTCGTGCGGGCGGCGTCGGCGACCGAGGCGCCGCCGTAGTAGGCGGCCACGAAGGCGAACATCTTCAGTTCGCCGTACCGGGCGACGATGTGCCGGATGGCCTGGTGCGCTATGTAGTAGTGCAGGTTCGTGACGCGCGCGTCGCCGCCGAAGGCGAGTGCGTTCGGCATGCGGGCCGGGAACTCCCCCGCGCGCAGGGCTGACCGTGCCCCGCCGTCGCGGTTGGCGGGGCCGCCGTGGTCGCGGTTGGCGACGTACTCGGCGATGCCCTCGGTGATCCACGGCTCCTGGCCCCAGATGGCGGCGTCGTCGTTGTCGTGCCGGTTTATGCCCTCGAGCATCGCGTGCGTGAACTCGTGCCGGAGGATCTCGCCGGCGCCCGCGTCGTCGGCGAAGAAGCCGCTGCTGGTGTCCATGACGACCCGCGCCCCGCCGGACACCTCGCCGCCCTTGCCGTCGTACGCGACCATCGGCATCGAGTGCCCCGCCTCGGTGACCTTGTCGGTGGCGATCTGGTACAGCGAGCCGAGTTCCTTCTTGTTCGGCACCAGCGACGCCACGAACCGTTGCAGCACCGGGCCGTCCTGGCCGCCGCGACGCCACGCGCCGAGCACGTCGGTGGCCGCCTTCTCGGCGACGTTCGCGTACCGGCGGGCCTTGGCCTCCATCGCGCGGTCGGTGAGCAGGAGGACGTGCGGGGTGCGGGTGACCCGCATGTCGTCGTACTTGTCCCAGGGCGCCGGGTAGTAGTAGGTCTTCGAGTCGGCGAGGGAGCCGCCGGGCGCGCCGGACACGTCCGTGATGACGGCCGGGGCGGCGGCGTCCTTCTTGGTGATGGTCCACCGGTACCACTCGGCCACCGGCCGGTTGTCGAAGTCCTTGATCTGATGCACGAACGCCACGTCGAGGTGGACCGTCACGCCGCGCCCGAACCGGTCGATGGACCGGCCGGCCTGGTCGACGAACCCGAACCGCTGCTCCGTGAACGTCACCTTCTGCAGGTTGTGGAACAGCCGCGTCTGCCCGTCGATCAGTGCGCGGTTGCCCTGGTCGAGCGGGGCGAGGAATCCTTTGAGGTCGCGCCGTTGCAGCGCGGCCTGACGTGTGGTGGTGATGCGCTCCAGGTCGGCGCGGCTGATCTGCACCGCGCCGGGGGCGGCGGACACGGGGGCCGCGGACGGCGACGCGACCGGCTCGGACCGCGCGCCGAGCACGACCCCGAGGACGGCGCCGACCAGCACGACGAGGACGAGTGCCCCGGCGCCGAGCCCGATCCACAGGCCGCGCGACGACCGCTGCGGGCGCGGGCCGGACGGGAGGTAGGGATGCGGCCCGGCCGCGCCGGGGAAGGCGTACGGGCTGCCCGGGGGCGGCGGTGGCCACGCCGGCCCGGCGGGAGGGGTCGGGCCGGGACGGCCTTGTGCCGGCTGGGTCCGGCGCGGGTCCGCTGGGGCTGCCGCGCCGGGCGCCGGCGCCTGGGGGCGGGCGGCCCCCGGGTGCGGCGACCAGGGATCGTGCGGCTGCGCCATTACCGGCCTTTCTGCAGGTGGAGGCCCGCGAACCGGTCCCCGGCCGCGGTGCGACGGCCATCCAATCACGGCTTCGACGCCCGCAACGTCCCCTGTGGATAAGGACGGACAAACCGGTTATCCACAGGGCTCCCACAGCCGTTACGCGCGGCGGTAACGTCGCCGCCGGATCGACTCGACGGGGAGGGACGGGACGGATGCGCAGCAGTGACGCCGCGCTGTTCGAGCCGAGCGCGCACATGACGGAGATGCTCCGGCTGGCCGAGACGATCCGGTCGGAGGTGCGCTTCACGCTGGGCTCAGCCACCCGCACGGCGCCGGCGGTGCGGCGCTCGACCGTGGTGGGGCCGTGGCCGATCCGGGCGCTGCGGGCGGCGGGGCGCTCGTGGCCACTCGACGGCGACGACGTTCACCCTTGCGGTGCCGGGCGGCACGGCCGTTCTCGCACCCGGGCTGCGCGGGCTGGGCACTCCCGTGAAGGGCGCCGTGGCCGTCACGGTGACGGCGCTGTGGTGGGTGCACGTCCCGGCCGGGGGCAGGGGTTCGACGGTCACGATCCTGGGCTCCGGTCACCAGAAGACCGCGGTGAGCTGACGATGGCTCCGGCGCAGAAGGTGACGGGCCGGCCCGTATCGGACCAGCCCGTCATCCCTCGGCAAGCGCGCCGCCCCCCGGTGGCGCGCCCGTCCGGCGCGGTGTCAGATCATGCCGGCTCGCAGGGCGTACGCGACCGCGTGCGATCGGTTACGCAGCTTGAGCCGGTGGGTCACGCCGTAGATGACGTTCTTGACGGTGCGCTCCGAGTAGCAGAGCTTGCCGGCGATCTCGGCCGTGTCCAGGCCCTCGGCCATGAGGCGCAGGACGTCGATCTCGCGCGGGTTCAGCCCGGCCGAGTTGAGGCCGTGCGGGGTGAGGACCTCACGCTGGAGGCGCTCGACGTGCTTGAGCAGCTCGCCGACCAGGTGCGGGGGCATGACGCCGCCGCCGGAAGCCGCCGCGTGCACGCTGTGGGCCAGCCGCTCGGCCGTGGCGCTCGCGCGGGGCAGCACGGCCACCACCCGGCACTCGACGGCCGTCAGCAGCTCCGCCTCGGTGATCTCGCGGACGACGAGGACGACGGGGCGGCCGGCCTCGCTGGCGGCGCGACGCAGGCCGCCGACGACCTCCGACGTGAGCCGATCGGCCGCGATGACCGTGACCTGGGCGTCGGCGCGGTTCTCCGCGTCCAACAGCGTCACGTCGGGACGCGAGTCCAGCGCGCGGCTCAGGCCCGCCAGACTCAGCGGGTCCGTCGCGTGCAGGGCTACCCGTACCTTCTCCACCAGCCACCTCCGAGGACGAGCCATTCGCCGTACTCGCAAGAGTCTTTAAATTGCGACTTCACGAAGTCTCCATGCCGTGAAGACGGGGCAACGGGAGGCGGCCTGACCTGCTATGCAGGGCGGCGGGTGGCGCGGCGCAGAGCCTCGACGTACTTGGGCAGTTCGCGGATCGCCTCGTCCGTGCGGCCGGGCGCGAGCTGCTCGGCGAAGACGGCGTCGATGACGGGCTGCGGCATGCCGTACGCGTCGGCCAGGCCGCTGCGCCAGGCGTCGAGCAGGCGGACCCGGGCGGCGAGGGCCTCGAGGGTGCGTTCCAGACCCGCGATGATCTCCTCCGCCTCGTCGGCGTCCAGCACGAGACGCCCCTGGTCGGCAAGGGCGAGGAAGAGGTCCCCGGCGTACATGCGCGCACCTCGCTCCCCGGTCCCGGCGGCCGTCAGAGCTGAGTCAACCCGGCCCGTGGTGCGCCACCAAGGGCGCGCCCGCAGGGGTGCCCCCACGCGCGCGTGGGCTGCCCCCGTATCCCGGTTCGCGTGAGGCTTAAATGATTCTTTGGTGCGCCTAAGCGCAGTCTTACGGTCCGTTAGTGTGCGGTGATGATCGGGACGGGCGGTTGACGGACCGACCTAAAGTTCCGACTGCGCGGCGTACCGTGCAGGTCACGCCATGACATGGAGAGGCAGCGGTCGATGCGAGCAGAGGACGCGGAACCCGTGCGCGTCAGCCTGCTCGGGCGGGTCCGTGCGTGGCGGGGCGACACCGAGCTGGAACTCGGCTCGGCGCACCGGCGGGCGCTGTTCGCCGTGCTGGCGATGCGTGCCGGCTGGACCGTTCCCCGCGAGGAGATCGTCAACGCCGTGTGGGGTGAGGCGGCGCCCGCGAGCGCCGCCGGCAACGTCTACACATACGTGTCGGACCTGCGCCAAGCCCTCGAACCGGGACACCGGCGCGGCCGCGACCGCATCCTGGCGTCGGGTGGCGGCGGCTACCGGCTCCAGATCGACCCCGCCGACGTGGACGCCCTTCGCTTCGAGGTCCTGCGCGACACGGCCCGCCGCCACCGGGCCGCCGGTGATGCCCGCGCGGAGCGGGCCGCGCTCGCGGAAGCCCTGCGCCTGTGGGACCAAACCCCCGAACGGCGCGCGAACGGCCAGGGGGACATCGGCCCGGCACCGGAGAGAAGCCCGGCGGCGCAAGACAATACGGACCCCACCGCCAACGCAACCCTGGACGACGGCGCGCGCCGGGAGGGCAACGCGGGCCGAGACGGCAACGCGAACCCGGACGGCAACGCCAGCCGAGACGGCGACGCGAGCCGGGACAGCAGCGCGAGCCGGGACAGCAGCGCGAGCCGAGACAGCAGCGCGAGCCGAGACAGCAGCGCGAGGGTGGACAGCAGCGCGAGGGTGGGAAACGGCGCAAGCCACAGCGGCCCGGCCGCCGTCGCCTTCGACGGGATCCCCGGCCCGTTCGCCGAGACGCAGCGGCTGCGGCTCGGCGAGCTGCACCTCGCCACCCTCGAACGGCACGCCGCCCTCGCCCTGGCCGACGGCGAGCCCGAGACCGTCATCGCCGACCTGAGCGGGCCGGCCGCCGAGCATCCCGTCCGGGAGCAGATGGCGGCGCTGCTCATGACGGCGTTCGAGCGCACGGGGCGGCGGGCCGAGGCGCTCGCGCTGTACCGGCGGGTGCACGACACGCTCGTGGAGCAGACCGGGACGGAGCCGGGGGCGGCGCTGCGGGAGACGTACGAGCGGATCGCCGGGGCTCAGTCGCGGCCGCCCGTACCCCAGCAGCGGCGCAAGCGGGGCGACGAGCCGGCGCTGGTCGGGCGTGAAGCGGAACTGGCGGTGCTGCGCCGCGCCGTCGCGGACCTCGCCGGGGGGCGTGGTGGGCTGGTCTGGCTGGAGGGCGAGGCCGGGATCGGCAAGACGGCGCTGCTGGAGCAGGCGTTGCGGGACGCGGCCGGGTCCGGGTGCCAGGTGGGGCGCGGGCTGGGCGACGAGCTGGCGCAGCGGGTGCCGTTGAGCGTGCTGGCCGAGTGCCTGGAGACCGAGCAGGGGGCGGACCCGGAGTTGCGGGCCGCGGTGGAGACGTTCCGGGCCGGTGACGACGTCGGGGCGGTGCTGGAGCGGGCGGCGGCGCTGGTGCGGCGGTTGTGTGCCGCCGGGCCGCTGGTGCTGGCCGTCGACGACATGCAGTGGGCGGACGACGCCAGCGTGCTGGGGTGGCATCACCTGCACCGGCTCGTCGGGTCGTTGCCGTTGCTGCTGGTCGTGGCGACGCGGCCGGCGCCGACGCGGCCGCGGGTGGGCCTATTGCGGACCGTGCTGGGTGAGGCCGGGGCGACGGTCCTGGCGGTGGGGCCGTTGGACGTGCAGCGGTCCGCGGAGCTGGTGCGCTCGGTGGCGGGGGCGCGGTGCGGGCCGGAGCTGCCGGTGCTCGCCGCGGAGCTGGCCGCCGGGAACCCGCGGCACGTGCGGGCCGTCGTGGCGGCCGCCGCACGCGGTGAGATGTTGCCGATCGGGGACCAGGCCGCGCCGGGGGTGGCGGCCGAGCTGACCGCCGCCGCCACCGCGCACCTCGAGCCGCTCACCGAGGAGGCGCGGGAGGTGATGCGGGCGGCGGCGTTCCTGGGCGACGGGACGACCGCGGCGGAGCTGTCCGCGGTGACCGGGCGGACGCCCGCCGCCCTGGTGTACGCGCTGACCGAGGTCCTCGCGGCCGGGCTGCTGCTGGACTCGCCCGACGACACGTTGAGTTTCCGGCACCCGCTGGTGCGCCGGGTGCTGCACGACGGCACGCCCACGGCGATCCGGGAGATGCTGCACCGGCGGTACGCGGAGCAGCTGGCCGGATCGGCGCCCGTGGAGCGGGTCGGCGCGCAGCTGCTGGCGGGACCGTCCGAACTGGACGGGTGGTCGACGCGGTGGCTGGCCGAGCACCTCGACGAGCTGCACGAGCGGGCGCCGGAGCTGGCCGTGGCGCTGCTGCGGCGCGCCACCCGCGACGACGCCACCGGCGCGGAGCTGCGCCTGGACCTGGCCGCCCGGCTGGCCCGGCTGCTGCTGCGCACCGGCGGCGACCCGCAGGCGGAGGCGGGATGGGTGGCCGCCCGCGCCGACTCGGCCGACCTGCGGGCCGAGATGCGCTGGATCGTGGCCGTGGCCGAGCACCGCCGCGGCGACGACGAGGCGGCCGCCGGGGTGCTGGGCCGCGCGATGCGGGAGCCGGGGGTGCCGGCGCGCTGGCAGGTCCGGTACGCGCACCTGCTGGGCCGCATCGCGGCGGGCCGCCAGCCGGTCCGCGCGAACGCCGCCGTGACCCGCCGCGTCTCCCCGGTGTCGCCGGCATGACCGGACCGGCGCCGCGAACGGACCCGGCATGACCGGCCAGACCCCGCGGGTGAACCAGGAGACCACCGGCCACGCCGCGCAGGCAGGCCGGGCAGCGCCCGGCCACTCCCCCGGGCCGGGAGCCACCGGCCCGGGCGTGCAGGTGGAGAAGGCGGCCCGCAGGGCACGGAAGCCGGCCGGGACGACCGCGGCCGGCGGCGGCACCCAGGAGCGCGAGGAGACCACGGTGACCGGCGGCAGCACCCAGCAGGAGCGCGAGAACTCCCCCGCCACCGGCGGGACCCGGCGGAGCAGGGAGCAGAAGCCCGCCGGCGAGCTGCGCGTCACCGTGCTGGGCACGTTGCGGGCGCGGCTGGACGACGCCGAGATCGACCTGGGTCCGGCCCGGCAGCGGGCGCTGTTCGCGGTGCTCGCGGCGAACGCGGGGCGCACGGTCGGGCGCGACGAGCTGATCGCCGCCGTGTGGGGGCCGGCGGCGCCGGCGACCGCGACGGGGTCGGTGTACACGTACATCTCGGGGTTGCGGCGGGCGTTGGAGCCGCAGCGGTCGCTGTGGTCGGCGGCGGGGCTGCTGACGTCCGGGCCGGCCGGGTACGCGTTGCAGGTCGGTGAGGACGCGCTCGACGCGGCGGTGTTCGCGCGGTTGCGGGCGGAGGCGCAGCAGCGGGTCGCCGCCGGTGATCCGGCCGGGGCGCTGACGGCGCTGGACGCGGCGCTGGCGCTGTGGCACGGGGAGGCGTACGCGGGGGTGGCCGCGCCGGCGATCGAGGTGGAGCGGCAGCGGCTGGCGGGGCTGCACCTGGCCACGGTGGAGCAGCGGGCCCGGCTGTTGCTGGCCCACGGCGGGCACGACGACCTGGTGGCGGAGCTGACGGAGCTGGTGCGCGAGCACCCGTTGCACGAGCCGCTGCGCGAGTTGCTGATGCTGGCGCTGGACCGGGCGGGACGCACGGCGGAGGCGCTGGCCGCGTACCGGGAGGCGCGCCGGACGCTGGTCGCGGAGCTGGGGGTGGAGCCGGGGCAGGCGCTGCAGGATCTGCACCAGCGGCTGCTGGCCGCCCCGGCGGAGCCGGTGGGGACGGCGGCGATCCGGGTGCCGGACGTGCTGCCCACGCATGTGGCGCAGGCGTTGCAGGAGGGCCTGACGACCCGGCCGTACGTGGGGCGGGCCCGGGAGGCGGGGCTGCTGCGCGGGCTGGTCGGCGATCTGCACGACGGCCGGGGCCGCAGCGTGTGGATCGAGGGTGAGCCCGGCATCGGCAAGTCGGAGCTGCTGACGGTGGCGTTCGCCGACGCGGGGGCGCGCGGCTGCCGGATCGCGTGGGGCGCCGCGGACCGGCTGGGCCGGCGGATCCCGTTGCGGGCGATCGCGGAGGCGCTGGGCGCGGAGCCGGAGGGGCCGGAGCAGCTGATCGGCCTGGTCCGCGACGCGTGCGCGCAGCAGCCGCTGGTGCTGATCGCGGACGACCTGCAGTGGGCGGACGAGGCGTCGGTGCTGCTGTGGGGGCGGCTCGCCGCGGCCACCCGGCAGCTGCCGCTGCTGCTGGTCGCGGCGGCCCGGCCGGAGCCGGGGCGGCGCGAGCTGGCGCAGCTGCGGCGTGGGGTGCAGGCGCGCGGCGGGCTGGTGCTGATGCTGGAGCCGCTGAGCGAGCCGGACGTGGAGCACCTGTTCGGCGAGCTGGTGGGGGCCCGGCCGGGGGTGAGCCTGCGGGCGCTGGCGCCGCGCACGGCGGGCAACCCGCTGTACGCGCGGGAGCTGGCGGGGGCGCTGCTGCGGCGGTCGGCGGTCCGCTACGAGGACGGCACCGCCGAGGTGGACCTGGCGGTGGCGGACGTGGAGCCGCCCGCGTCGCTGCTGGCGGCGGTCCGGGGCACGCTGAGCCTGCTGACGCCGGGCACCCGGGACGTGCTGCGGTCGGCGGCCATGCTGGGGGTGCAGTTCTCCCCCGGTGACGTCGCCGCGGTGGCGGGGCGCCCGGCGCACGAGCTGGTGCCGGCGTTCGAGGAGGCGGTGGCGGGCAACGTGCTGGTGGACGCGGAGCGGCAGCTCGCGTTCCGGCACCCGTACCTGTGCCAGGCCGTGTACGACGGCATCCCGCCGGAGGAGCGGGCGGCGCTGCGGCGGGACGTCGCGGCGGCGCTGGCGGGGGCGGGCGCGCCGGTGACCCGGGTGGCGGAGCAGCTGACCGCGGAGGGCGGCGGGGTCGACGCGTGGGTGGTCGGCTGGCTGGAGGCGCACCACGCGGAGCTGGCGCACCGGGCGCCGCTGGTGGCGGCGGACCTGCTGCGCCAGGCGGTGGACACGGGCACGCTGACCCGGCAGCAGCGGGAGCCGCTGCTGGTGGCGCTGGTGAAGCTGCTGTTCCGGCTGGACCAGTCGCCGCAGGCGGAGGCGCGGGAGGCGGCGGAGCTGGCGCGCGACCCGTACGACCGGGCCGAGATGCGGCAGCTGCTGGCCGCGATGCGGTACCGGGCGGGCGCGGCGGAGGAGGCGATCGCGCTGCTACGCGGGTCGCTGGCCGACCCGACGGTGCCGGAGATCTGGCGGGTGCGGCACCGCGCGCTGCTGGCGAACTTCCGCCGCGGCGACCTGTCCGACCTGGACGCCGCGGACCGCCGCGCGGTGGCGACGCACGCGGCCGCCGTGGCCGAGGGCGACCGGTACGCGATCGCGCACGCGCTGCAGACCCGGTGGCTGATCGGTTACCTGCGGCGGCGGCACGGCGAGGCCCTGGCGTTCCTGGACGAGGCGCTGGCCGTGGTCGCCGACCTGGAGTCGCTGCCGCTGGAGACGGTCGGCCTGCACCTGGACCTGCTCGACAACCGGGTGTTCACGCTGCAGAACCTGGACCGGCTGGACGAGGCGCAGCGCACGCTGGACTCGGTGGCCGCCATCGCGGCCCGGCACCGCCCGCCCGCGGGGTTGCAGGTGGCCGCGGCGGTGCACCACTACTGGACGGCGCGGTGGGACGCGGCGCTGGCGGAGCTGGGCACGGTCACCGGGGACGCGCCGGGCATCACGTTCCACGGGATGCGCGAACCGGGCGCGGCGGACCTGCTGCGCCACGGCGTCGCCGCGCTGATCGCGGCCCGCCGCGACGACCAGGCGTCCGCGGCGGTGCACCTGGACGCGGCCGAGGCGCACCCGGCGAGCAGCGCCGAGCGGGAGAGCGTCGACTTCCTGCTGGTGGCGCGGGCCCTGGTGGCGGAGCAGGACGGCCGCACCGGCGACGCGCTGAACCTGCTGACGCCGGTGCTGCGCCCCGAGTTCGCGGAGATGCTGCGCCACCAGTGGCTGCCGGACCTGGCCCGGCTCGCCCTCGACCTGGGCGAGACGGACATCGCCCGGCAGGCGGCGGACATCTGCGCGTCGGAGGCGGCACGGGAGGCCACCCCCGCCCGCGCGTGGGCGGCCGACCAGCGCTGCCGGGCGCTGCTCACCGGCGACCCGGGTCCGGCGCTGGCCGCCGCGGCGCACTACCGGGCGGTGGGCCGGCGGCTGGAGTGCGCGGCCGCCGAGGAGGACGCGGCGGTGCTGCTGGCCACGGCCGGGCGGCACGAGGAGGCGGCGGGGGCGTTCGCGGCGGCGGTGAACACGTACCGGCGGCTGGGGGCGCGCTGGGACCTGCGGCGCATCCAGGCCCGGTTCATGCCCGTCGGCGACGCGGCCCCGATCGGCTGACCAGCACGATCACGCCGGTGCCGGCCGCGACCAGCACGGCCGCGAGCAGCAGGTACGCGGACAGGCCCGCCCCGGTGATCGGCAGGCTGCCGCCCCCGCCGCCGGGGCGCGGCGTGCCGTAGGCCAGCTCGCTGAAGGTCACCCCGGCCGCGTTGCCGACGCCGACCGTGACGGCGTACCGGCGGCCGCCGGTCAGGTCGCGGACGGTGCACGAGTTCGCCGCGGTGGGGGCGGCGCTGGCGAACGGGTCGCACGAGGCGGTCAGCCCGTCGGGGGCGATGGCGACGGCGAGCTGGGTGGCGAGGGACGCCGCGCCCGTCTCGGACGGCCGCTCCCAGCCGACGTCGAGGGCGCCGGCGGCGGGGCGGGCGGTGACGCCGGTGGCCGGGCCGGGCAGCAGCCGGGTCAGCACCGGCACGTCCGAGTCGGCGGTGCCGCCGGTGCCGAGCCGGCCGTCGGCGCCGGAACCCCAGCAGTAGGCGCCGCTGGTCGCGTCGACGGCGCAGGCGTGGTCGTCGCCGACGGCGACGCCGGACAGCAGCGGTCCGGTCCAGCCGAACACGGCCTCGACGAACGGGGAGCCGCGCAGCTCGCCGAGGGCGCCGACGGTGGGCACGTCCCGGTCGGTGCGGTCGCCGGTGCCGAGCTGCCCGGAGCTGTTGTCGCCCCAGCACGTCACCGGCGCAGACGTCGTGCAGGTGCTGTCGCCGCCGGCGTCGACGCCGATGCCGAGGTCGCCGATGCGCTGCGGGGCGGTGGCCGGCCCGGCGGGGCCGTTGCCGAGCTGGCCGCTGCCGTCCGCGCCCCAGCACCACACGTCGGGGGTGTCGGTGTGGGCGCAGGCGTGCGCCCGGCCGATCGTGACCCGCTGGAAGACGCCCGTCCCGGCCGGGAGGGTGACCGGCACCGGGGCGGGCACGGTCGCGGGGGTGCCGCCGCCGTCGCCGAGCTGGCCGTCGGCGTCGGAGCCCCAGCACCACACCCGCCGCGCCGCCTCGGCGACGGCGCAGGTGCTGCGGTCGCCCGCGGCGACGTCGGTGACGCCGGTCAGGCCGGGGACCCGGCGCGGGGTGGTCTGGACGCCGCCCGCCACGCCGGTGCCGACCTGACCCCAGGTGTTGTCGCCCCAGCACCACACGGTGCCGTTGACCCGGGCGGCGCAGGTGTGGTCGCCGCCGGCGGCGATCTTCCCCAGGGCCGGGCGGGTGCGTACGCAGGACAAACGCCGCACCCGCCCGGGTGGGTACCGCCGGTGGTCAGGAAACCGTGAACGTGCGGCTGGTGCCGGTCAGCGGGGCGACCCGGCCCAGCAGGCTCTTGGCGTCGCCGTGGTGCACGATCCGGTACGTGCCGGGGGCCGCGTCCGCCGGCACCGCCCACTCGATGGTCGCGGTGGAGGCGGCGAGCCCGTTGCGTGCCCACCGGTACTTCGTGGACCAGTCGTCGTCGGTGGCGACCGTCCGCCAGGCGCCGGCGACCTGCCGCTGCACCTCCAGGAACGTGCCCTCGTTGCGGAAGTTGTTGCCGGGGTGGCCGGTGGCGAAGGCGACGGTGACGGTCTGGCCGCGCCGGTAGGAGGCCGCGGGCTGGGTCAGGACCTGCCCGAACGCCTTGCCGACGGGCGGGGCGTCGAACACGATGCCGGGGCGCACGCTGATCTGGCGGTCGCCGAGCCACGGCGGCTGCACCGCGCTGGGGGTGGCCGCCCCGGTGCGCAGGGCGGCGGCGAGGGCGGCCAGCTCCTGGGCGTACGCCGCCTGGGTGTACCGGCCGAAGTGGGTGGCGGCGCCCTCGTAGTGCTGGGCGTCGTACTCCTCGGCGGTGGTGACGTAGCCGGCGTACGCGTTGGCGTACCCGGCGAGGATCTGGTGCCGGGTGATGCCGCCGAGCGCGGCGGCGACGGCGTCCTGGGTCTTCTGGCCGGCGACGATGGTGAACTCGCCGGGGGCGACGGTGACGGCGAGCTGGCCGATGCGCACCACCTGCAGCGGCATGACCTGCGGCGTCCACGGCGGGTTCTGCAGGCCGGTGGCGAGGAAGACCTGCTTGGGCGCGTGGCAGGCGCGCACGGCGGGGGTGGCCGGGTTGACGACGATCCCGGCGGCGAGCAGCAGCGGGTTGGTGGTGAGGTCGCCCTCGTCGACGATGTCGGGGCCGGGGCCGTCCTCGGCGCCGGCGGTGAAGTTCTGCCCGAGCGCGCCGGGGCAGGTGCTCTTGACGGACCCGTCGGGCAGCCGCACCTGGACGCCGGAGAAGTCGACGTAGCGCTGCCGCACGTCGAGCGGGCCGGTGAGCTCCTCGGTCGCGGCGTCGAACAGCCGCTGCGCGGCGGTGGCCTGCAGGTCGCCGATGATGCGGGTGTTCTCGAACTGGTCGTCGGTGGGCCCGGCGGCGCCGCCGTCGCGCAGGTTGGGCGACATGTCGCCGGCGGCGGTCTGGGCGAACGCGGCGACGAACGCGCCGCGGGTGCTCCACGTGACGCCGTGGGAGTGCTCGGTGTGCTGGGCGGCGTAGCCCTTGTTGTCGCCGCTGATGAGCCGGTTGTCAGGGCGCATCGACGTGCCGTGGGTCGGGAACCAGCTCATCATGCCGACGGGCGTGCCGGCCTGCTCGAAGCGGAGCACGGTCATCCGGTTGTCGACGGCGCCGGGGAAGCGGGCCCGGTCGGCGGCGCTGTTGCGCTGGAACGCGGGCAGCGAGCGGTTCACATTCGCGCCGGCGAGCGTGCCGGCCGCGATCTTCACGGCGCCGGGGGCGAGGTCGGCGTCGGCGGCGCGCACGGACCGGACGATCCCGGCGACGATGGCCTCGAAGGTGCGCTTCTCGAAGCCGAGCGTCGTGAGGTTGTACAGGGTGGAGTGGGTGTACCCGGCGGGTGCCGAGTGGGTGTGGGTGGCGGTCAGCACGAGGTTCGTGGCGGTGTAGCCGGTGCCGGCGAGGCGGCGGACGACCTCGGTGTGCACGCTCTGGCTGACGAAGTCGAGGTCGGTGCTGACCAGGGCGACCTTGGCGGGTCCGGCGGCGATGGCGAACGCCCGGGACCACTGCCGGGTGTGGATGCCGGCGGTGGTCTGGGCGGGGTCGGCGTACCCGAGCATGCCCAGCTCGGCGGCCTCGCCGGTGATGTCGGCGATGCCGACGCCCACCCGGTACGGCGACGGGGCGGCCGCGGCGGGGGACGCCACCGCCGCCGGGACGGCGGCCAGCGCGGCCGCCAGGAGTAGGGAGGAGAGCGGGCGGAAGCGGACGGACATCCTCACGGCGACCCCCTGGGCGCACCAGATTATGAACATCGTTGATCGCTGATGTTACGGCGGTCACATCAGCCGGGCCAGGGGAACGCGAGAATTCATCATGTCGGGGATGGACGGCAGCCCCCGGCGGTGACCGCCGGGGGCTGCGCGGGAGGGACGTCACGCGGCGGCGAGCGCCGGCTCGCCCTCGGCGGCCGTCACGTCGGCCGCCGTGCGGCGCAGCAGCCGCAGCCCCGCCACCACCAGCGGGGCGCAGCACAGGGCGCCGACGACCGAGCCGGCCACGCCGCCCGCCGCGCCGCCCACGACGCCGCCCACCACCGGGCCGAGCACCATCGGCAGCAGCACCACCGGCGCCGCCCACCAGCCGAGCACGCCGTTGCGCGCCAGGCCCGCCATGACCAGCACCGGCGCGCCGACGCCGAGGACGATGGCGGACAGCAGCCAGACACTCATCGAGGCGGAGGAGTTGACCTTCTCGAAGATCGCCACCGACTGCTCCAGCGTGACGACGGTCGGCATGGCCGCGTTCATCCAGTCGGCGAACAGCATGCCGGACATCTGCACCGCGCCGATCATCGTCGCGACGACGCCCACCTGGGTGAGCGTCCGGCCGCGGCGGCCGCGCAGCAGGGTCAGCAGCGCCGGCACGGCCAGCGCCAGGACCACCCAGTAGTAGTGGAAGAGGTTCGCCGACAGGATCGTGCGGTCCCAGTCCGCGGCGAGCGAGGTGATGTAGGCGGCGTTCGAGTCGTCGGCCTGCGGGGGCGTCGTGACCATCGCGCCGAACATCAGCGCCGGGGTGGCGAGCAGGGCGGCGCCGGCGAGCCGGCGGACGAGGGTGTTGTTGCTGGTCAGGTCGTTGTTCGTCATGCCGAGAAAGCTATGGCCGGCACCCCGGGCGGCGGATCGGCGCGCAAGCCCGACCCGGGTGCGATCCGCGGGCGGCCCGCCGGGCGGTGGGGTCGTCCCCGGGGAGGACGCCGCGTCCTCCCCGGATCTGATCCGCGCCGGCCCCCGCGCTGGCTACGGTCGCGGGGAACAGAAGGAGGCGCCCGTGCGCGCACCGCGGACCCGCAGGCAGTGGCTCGTCGCCGGCTGCGCGGCGGGACTCGTCTGGGCCGTGGTCGCGGTCGCCGAGATGAACGGCAGCAAGGTGCCGGACGGGCCCGGGCCGCACGAGATCGGCGTCGCCCTGCTGCTGTTCGCCTGCTTCCCGCTGGCGGCGGTGTACCCGGTCGCCGCGATGGTGCTGTCCGTGCTCACCGTCCCGTACATCGCGGCGGTGGGGCTGCCCGGCGTCGGCGGCTCGCAGCTTATCGCGGAGCTGATCCTCGTCGCGTACGCCGGGTACCGCGGCCCGGCCCGGCGGGTGGCGATCGCCTGCGTCGCGGCCGCCGTCGTGCCCGCCGCCGCGCTCATGGCGACCGGCGAGACGTCGTGGGAGTTCGTCTTCTTCGGGGTGCTCGTCGCGTTCGGCTGGGCCCTCGGCACGCTGCTGCGCCGCGAGGAGCGCCGGTCGGGGCAGCTCGCCGCGCTGGCCGCCGAGCTGGCCGCGGAGCGCGAGGCCCGGGCCCGCGCCGCCGTCGACGAGGAGCGGGCCCGGATCTCCCGCGAGCTGCACGACGCCGTCGCGCACACCGTCAGCGTCATGACCATGCAGGCCGGGGTGCTGCGGCGCCGGCTGTCCGACCGGCCCGTCGAACGCGACGCGCTCGCCCAGGTCGAGGAGCTGGGCCGGCAGAGCGTCGACGAGATCCGCCGGGTGGTGGGCCTGCTGCGTCCCGACGCCGCCGACGGGCTGGGCCCGGCGCCGTCGCTGCGGCGCGTCGGCGAGCTGGTCGACAACGTGCGGTCCGCCGGGCTGGACGTGACGCTGACCGTCGACGGCGAGCCGGCCGCGCTGCCGCCGGGGCTGGACATGTCGGCGTACCGGGTCACCCAGGAGGCGCTGACGAACGTGCTGAAGCACGCCGCCGCGCGCACCGCGACGGTGGCCGTCACGTACGCGCCGAAGGAGGTGGCGGTGCGGGTGACCGACGACGGCCGCGGCGCCGCCCCGGGCGGCCGGCCGGGCCACGGCCTGGTCGGCATGCGCGAGCGGGTCGGCCTGTTCGGCGGCACCCTGCGCACGGGCGCGCCCGCCGGCGGCGGCTTCGAGGTGTACGCGACGTTCCCGCTGCAGGAGGCGCGATGATCCGGGTGGTGCTCGCCGACGACGAGGCGATCATGCGGGCCGGGCTGCGGATGCTGCTGTCCGACGAGCCCGACATGGAGGTCGTCGGGGAGGCGTCAGACGGCCGCGAGGCCGTGCGCCTCGCCGCGGAGCTGACGCCGGACGTGGTGCTGATGGACGCCCGCATGCCCGGCCTCGACGGCATCGGCGCGGCCCGCGAGATCGCCGCCGCCACCCCGGGGGTCCGGGTCCTGGTGCTCACCACCTTCGACGAGGAGGTGCTGGTCGACGGGGCGCTGCGCGCGGGCGTCGCCGGCTTCCTGCTCAAGGTGTCGCCGCCGGAGCAACTGCTGGAGGCGCTGCGCGAGGTGGCCGCCGGGCGCGGCATGCTCGACCCGGCGGTGGTGGGCCGGGTCATCGGCCGGTACGCGGGCGCCCCGCAGGCCGTCCCCCGCGACCCCGCCCTCGACCGGCTCACCGCCCGCGAGGCGGAGGTGCTGGCCCTGGTCGGCCGGGGACTGTCCAATGCGGAGATCGCCGCCCGGCTGTTCCTCGGCGAGACCACCGTCAAGACGCACCTCGGGCGGGCGCTGGACAAGCTCGGCCTGCGGGACCGGGCGCGGGCCATCGCGTACGCGTACGCCAGCGGCCTGATCGCCCCCGGCGACGACGGCTAGCGGTCCGCCGGCCGCAGCCGGCGGGCCTCGTCCTCGACCGCCGCCAGGAACGCGGCGAGCGCGGGCGCGGGCGGCGCGGCGCGCAGCACCACGACGAGCCGCCGGCCGAGCGGGGCCTCGGCGACGGCGCGGATCGCCAGGGCCGGGTCGGCCGCGGGCAGCGCCAGCGCGGGCAGCAGCGCCACCGCCCCGGTGGCGCGCACCAGGTCGAGCTGCACGTCGGAGTCGTTGGAGCGGTGCCGCACGTCGGGCTCGTAGCCGCCGATGGACCGGCAGCTGCCGACGACCATGTCGTGGTGGCCGGTGCCGACGGCGGACGCGGCCCAGACCTCGTGGCGCAGGTCCGCCAGGGCGACCGGCCCGGGCGTGCGGGCCAGCGGGTGCGCGGCCGGCAGGACCAGGTGCAGCGGCTCGGCGTGCAGCGGCCGGAACCGCAGCCCGGCCGGGCGGGGGCGCGGATGGTCGCCCCACTCGTCGCTGATGACCAGGTCCATCGCGCCGAGGCGCAGGCCCGGCAGCGCCTCCTCGAGTTCCAGCTCGGTGACCTCGGCGCGCACCACCGGGTGCTCGGCCCGCAGGCGCGCCACGGCCGGGACGAGCAGGCGGCGGGTCGCCGACTGCAGGCCGCCGGCGCGCACCGTGCCGCGCACCTCGCCGGCCAGCGCGGCCAGGTCGGCCGACGCCGCCTCGGCCGCGGCCAGCAGCACGTCGGCGTGCTCGGCGAGCAGCCGCCCGGCGTCGGTGAGCCGCACCCCGCGGCCCGCCTTCTCCAGCAGCCGGGCGCCGGCCTCGCGCTCCAGGGCGCTGAGTTGCTGGGACACCGCGGACGGGCTGTAGCCCAGGGCGGTGGCGACTGCGCCCAGCGTGCCGCGCTCGGCCAGCTCGCGCAGCAGCCGCAGGCGGCGCAGATCCCAGACGACCATGCAGGAATGCTAACCGGTCAGCTCCACGAATCGTCACTGGATCTGACGGGTCGCGGCCGCGATGCTGGGTCCATGGGAATCCTGCTGTGCCTGCTGTCCGCCGCCTGCTTCGGCGCCATGGCGATCTTCGGCAAGTACGCGTACGCGGCGGGCGTCGACACCTCGACGCTGCTGCTGGTGCGCTTCGCCGTCGCCGCCGCGCTGCTGGCCGCGGTGCTGCGGGTGCGCCGCGCCCCCGCGCCCGGGCCGCTCACCGCCCGGCTCGTGCTGACCGCGCTCGGCCTCGGCGCGATCGGGTACGCCCTGCAGGCCACCCTGTACTTCTCGGCGCTGGAGCTGATGGACGCGTCCATGCTGGCGCTCGTCTTCTACACGTACCCGCTGATGGTGACCCTCGCGGCCGTCCTCATCGGGCGCGAGCGGCTGACCCGCGGGCGCGCCCTGGCGCTCGCGGCGGCGAGCTGCGGCACCCTGCTGGTGCTGCTCGGCACCGGCGGGGTGGCTTTCCATCCGCTCGGGGCGGCGCTGGCGGTCGGCGGCGCGGTCACCTACACCGTGTACATCCTGGTGGCCGACACCGTCGTGCACCGCATGCCGCCGGTGCTGCTGTCCGCGCTGGTGATGGGCGGGGCGGCGGTGACGCTGGCCGGGCGGGCCGCCCTGACCGGCGGCGCCGACCTGTCGTTCGGGCCGGCCGGCTGGTTCTGGCTGGCGTGCATCGCGGTCGTCTCCACGGTGGTGGCGATGCTGGCGTTCTTCGCCGGGCTGCGCCGCACCGGCCCGTCCACGGCGGCGATCCTGTCGACGTTCGAGCCGGTCGTCACCGCGGCGCTGGCCACCCTGCTGCTCGGCGAGATCCTCACCCCGCTGCAGGTCGCGGGCGGCGCGCTCGTGCTCGGCTCGATCGCGGTGATGCAGCTGCGGCCGGTGCAAGCGCCGTGCAAGACGAACGCAGGCGCCGCGGCGCACCGTGAGGTCATCACCCCAGCGACGACAAGGATGCGTTCCGATGACCACCCAGCACTACGGTGACCTCGTCGACACCCGCGAGATGCCGGCCGTCCACACCTTCTTCCGGCGCGAGTTCCGGCTCGCCGGCGGCCTGGTCCGCGCGGTGCGCGACGGCGACACCGCCCGCGCCCAGGAGATCGCCGACCACCTCGAGTACCTCACCCGCATGCTGCACCACCACCACACCGCCGAGGACGAGCTGGCCTGGCCGCTGCTGCTGGCGCGCGTGCCCGGCGAGCTGGCGCCGCTGGTGCGGCTGATGGAGTCCCAGCACGAGCGGGTGGACACCCTGCTGGCCGAGGTGGACGAGCTGCGCCCGCGCTGGGCCGCGACGGCGGGTGCCGCGGACCGCGACCGGCTCGCCGACCTGCTCGACGCCACCTACGTCAACCTCGCCGAGCACCTCGACGCCGAGGAGGAGCGGCTGCTGCCCATCGTGGCCCGCACGCTGACCCAGGCCGAGTGGTCCGCCCTCGGCGAGCACGCCCGCCGGCACAACCGGAAGTCGGAGGAGCTGCGCACGCTCGGCATGATCCAGCACGACGCCGACCCGGCGGGCGTGACCCGCATGCTGTCGAGCGCCCCCGCCCCGGTGCGGTGGGTGCTGCAGCGGCTGGCCAGGCGCGCGTTCCGGCAGTACGCGGTCCGCATCCACGGCACCGCGAACCCGTGAGTCAGCCCAGCCGGTCGAGGGCCGCGTCGGTGCGCGCCAGCCACACCGGCAGGCCCAGCTCGGCGTGGGTGCGGCGGGCCGCGGACAGGTGCGCGCGGGCGGCGGCCGGGTCGCCGTCCGCCGCGGCCAGCTCGCCGAGCGTCAGGTCGACGGCGCCGGCCACGCCGACCGGCAGCGTCCCGGCGAACCGGCCCGAGTACGGCGCCAGCTGCGCCCGCAGGTCCGCCACGGCCGCGGCGTCGCCCAGCCCCATCCAGGTGTACGACCGGAACACGACGAACGTGGACCACAGGTAGTTCCACGGCAGCGGCGGCTGGTCCGGCCACGGGCCGAGCACCCGGCGGGCCTCGTCCGCGCGCCCCGCCTCGACGAGCGCGAGCCCGAGCAGCTCGCGGAACAGCGGGAAGTGCCGCGCGGCGCCCTCCAGCGTCGCCACCAGCTCGCCGAGCCGCCCCTGCACCCAGCGCAGCAGCGACAGCTGGACCAGGGCGATGCCCATCCCCGCCATGGCGAGCGTCGCCTGGAACGCCTCCAGGTCGGCGATGTCGGCCTCCGCACCGGCGAGGTCGCCGGTCAGCTGCCGCCACGTCGCCCGGCACCAGCCCGCCACCATGAGGTCGCCGGGCAGCTGGTGACGCCGGGCGTGCTCCTCGGCCCGGACCAGGTCGGCGTCGGCCTCGGCGAGCCGCCCCAGCTCGGTGCGGTCGGACGCCCGGGTGGTGAGCGCCCCGGCCAGGCCGGACACGTCACCGAGGTCCACCGCCAGGGTGAGCAGCTCGTCGAGGATCGGCGTCCGGTGGTGCAGCAGGTCGGGCCGGATCAGGGCCTGCACGGCGAGGCGCAGCACCTGGAAGCGGACCGTGTCCCGCGCCCCCGACCGGCGGACCGCCTGCACCGCCTCGTCGGCGAGCGCGGTGGTGCGCCCGGCCGAGCCCGGCCGGTACAGCAGCTCCACCGCCAGCGACACCCGCACGAGCGCGCGCAGGTCCGCCCGGTCCTCGGGCAGCCGCGCCAGCACGTCCTCCCACAGCGCGACGGCCGCGTCGTCCCAGTCGCCGGCGTTGCGCCAGCCCCAGGTGCCGGTGGTGATCGTCAGCATCGCCCGGGCCGCCCCGACCGCGTCGCCGCGATCGAGCGCCGCCCGCGCCGCGCGGGCCACCGGCTGCCAGGCCTCGATCGGGCGGCCCAGCCGGATCAGCGCCGCCGCCTGCCCGAGCAGCACCGGCTCGCGCTCGGCGGCGGTGACGTGCGGGTCCAGGTCCTGCAGCTCCGCCGCCTCGGCGAGCAGCCGGTACGCCTCGTCGTGGGCGGACCCGGCGGCCGCGGCCAGCCCCGCGCGCCGGGCGAACACCCACGCCGACCGCGCGTGCAGGGGCCCGGCCAGCCGGTAGTGCTCGGCGAGCTCCGCGACGTGCGCGCCGACCTCGCCCGCGTACCGCTGCTCCAGCGCCACCGCGACCTCGGCGTGCGCCCGGGCCCGGGTCGGCGCGGGCAGCCCGTGGTAGATCGCGTCGCGGACCAGCGCGTGGCTGAACCGGAACCGGCCCGGCTCCAGCTCGTCGACCAGCCCGAGCATCAGCGCCGACTCCACCGCCTCGGCGACCTGCTCGCGCTCCGCCCCGGCGGCGTGCGCCACGACCAGCAGGTCGAACGAGCGCCCGGCGACGGCGGCCGTGCCGAGCACCAGGGCCGAGGACTCCGGCAGCCGGGCGAGGCGCTCCCGGACGACGTCGCGGACGCCGTCGGGCACCACCCGCCACGCGCCCGCGTCCAGGGACGTCAGGCCGCCGTCGCGGACCAGCAGCCGGACCAGCTCGGTGACGTAGAACGGGTTGCCGTCGGTGCGGGCGGCCAGCTCCGCCGCCACCTCCGGCGGCACCCGCAGGTCGGCGTACGCCTCGACCCACGCGGTGATGGCGGCGGCGTCCAGCCCGGCCAGGTCGACGCGCACCGGCCCGGTGCGGGCAAGGGCGGCGAGCGCGTCCACGACCGCCGGCCCGATCTCGGCGGGCGCCGAGCGCAGCGCGACCACCAGCACCACCGGCAGCGCCGGCAGCTGGGCGGCGACCCGGCGCAACAGGCGCAGGCTCTCGGTGTCGGCCCAGTGCACGTCGTCGAGGACGAGCATCGTGGGCGGGCCGTCGCGCAGCGCGTCGGCCAGCGCCGCGGCCTGGCGGAAGCTGGCGGCCGAGGCGTCGACCACGTCGGCGGACGGCGGGTCGAGCAGGCCGGGCCGCCCGAGCACCTGCCGGGTCGCCTCCGACCAGCCCCACAGCGCCGGGCAGGCCTCCGCCTCCCAGCCGCCGCGTCCACACCGGAAGCCGAGCGCCCCGGCCCGGGCGGCGAGCGCCTCGGTGAGCCGGGTCTTGCCGATGCCGGCCTCGCCGGTGACGAGCACGATCCCGCCCCGGCCGCCGGCCGCGTCGCGCAGCACGTGGTCGGCGGCGGCGAGGGCGTCGTCCCGGCCGAACAGCCGCGGCCCGGGCGCGCCCGCGGCGGGCGAGGGGGTGGGCGCGGGAGCAGGCGCGGCGGCGGGCTCGGCGGCGGGGACGGGCGGCGGCGCCGAACCGCCGCGCACCGGGGCCGCGTCCAGGGCCGGGGCCGCCGCGTCCAGAGCCGGGTCCTGGCGCAGGATCAGCTCCTCCAGCCGGCGCAGCTCCGGGCCCGGGTCGACGCCCAGCTCCTCGGCGAGGTGCTCGCGGGCCCGGCGCAGCGCGGCGAGGGCGTCGCCCTGCCGCGCCGACCGGTACAGCGCCCGGCCCAGCAGCGCCCACATGCCCTCGCGCAACGGGTGCAGCCGCACCAGCTGCTCCAGCTCCGGCACCGCCTCGGCGTGCCGGCCCTGCCCGATCCGGGCCTCCCAGAGCTGCTCGGTGGCCGCCATCCGCAGCTCCTCGAGCCGGGTCGCCTCCGCCGCCAGGGCCGGGCCGCCGACCCCCGCGTACGCCGCGCCCTTCCACAGCCCGAGCGCCTCGGTGAGCAGCGGTTCGGCGTTGCCGTTGCCGCGGGCCCGGCGCACCAGGTCGGTGAACCGCCGGGCGTCGACCTCGGCCGCCGTCACGTCCAGGGAGTAGCCGCCGGCGTGCGTACGCAACCGCTCCGCCGAGCGCCCGGGGTCGAGCGCCCGGCGGAGCCGCGCGACGTACGACTGCAGTGAGGTCTCGACCCGGGCCGGCGGGGCGTCCCCCCAGATCTGGTTGATCAGGTACTCCACCGACACGGCCCGGCCGTCGGCGGCCACCAGCAGGGCCAGCAGGGTGCGGGGCTTGAGCCCGCCCAGGTCGGCCGCCTGGTCACCGACGGCCACCTCGAGGTCGCCGAGCACCTGCACACGCATGGCGCGATCGTAGGGGCAGCCCGGCGCCGGGCACCTCGGTCAGACGGGCACCGGCTCGCGCGGCGTGGCCACCGCGGCGGGGCGCGGCGCACCGGCCAGCCCGGTGGCGAGCGCCCACACCGCGAAGAGGATCGACGCACCGGCGAAGGCGGGCGTCAGCTCGGTGTCGGGCAGCGCCATGGTCAGCGGCACGGACACGGCGTGCAGCAGCCCGCCGACGACGCCGGGCAGCCCGGCGAACCGGCGCGGCCCGCTCCAGTCGGCCAGCTGCCGGGCGGCCAGGTAGGCGACGGCGAGCCCGGTGACCGGGTACAGCAGCAGGCTCAGCCCGAGGTGAGTGAACGCGACCGGCGCGGCCCCGCCGTGGTGCAGCGCGTGGCTGTCGACGACGGCGGCGAGGTGGAACGCGGTCTCGACCACGTACACGGTCACGGCGACGGCCGCGAAGCCGAGCGCCCGCTGCACCCCCGGCCACGCCTGGCGCCGGTGCGCGATGACGAGCCCGGCGGCGAGCAGCACGGTGCTGATCATGATGAGGACGTGCGCCGGCACCCAGTCGGGGTGCGCGGTCATGATGGCGAGTTCCTCGCGCAGCGGGTGCTCGGCGTCGGACGCGGGGTGCATCGGGCCGCCGGCCAGCATGACGACGCCGGAGGCCACCAGGGCGAGCCGCCAGCCGTGGTTGCGCAGCAGGTTCACGGGAGGTTCCTTTCGTTCGAAGAGGTGCCTCACCGTGGCGCCCGGCGCCTGCATCCGGCTTGCGTTTGACCGGCAGGCCGCATGCACGCGGGCAGGGGCCGCGCGGCTGCCCGCGCGGCCCCTGCCCGGGGTGCGATGTGTGGTGGTGCGTCAGGCGGCCGCGGTGACCTCGACGCGGCGCGGCCGGTGCTCCTCGGCGACCGGGATGGTCAGCGTGAGCACGCCCTTGTCGTAGCGCGCCTCCAGCCGGTCGGTGTCGAGCGACTCGGACAGGACGAGGCGGCGGCCGACGGTGCCGGTGGGCCGCTCGCTGACCAGGCGCCGCACGTCGTCGCCGGCGGTCGGGGTCCGCTCGGCCCGGACGGTGAGCACGCGGCGGTCGACGGTGACGTCGATGCCGGCCGGGTCGACGCCGGGCAGGTCGATGTCGATGTGGAAGGCGTCGCCGTCCCGGTAGGCGTCCAGGCGGGCGCCCGAGGTGCGGGCGGACGACTCGAGGACGCGGGCGGTGAGGCGGTCGAAGTCGGAGCGGATCATGGGTGGTTCCCTCCCGGTGAGAGGCCTTGGTTGAGTGTTGGTGACTCAACCTCCTCAACGGCACCGGGGGCCGCGGCAATCCGGCCGGGGCTGTGAGCCCGGCTACAGGTCGCCGGGCAGGGTGAAGCGGAAGGTCGCGCCGCCGCCCGGCGTCTCGTCCACCCAGATCCGGCCGCCGTGGCGGTGCACGATGCGCTCGCAGGTGGCCAGCCCGATGCCGTGGCCCGAGCGATCGCCGGGGAGCCGGGTGAACATGCCGAAGACCTCCGTCCGCCGGTCGGCCGGGATGCCCGGGCCGTCGTCGGCGACGGCGATCTCCCAGCCGCCGTCGACCGGGTGCGCGGAGCAGACGACGTGCGGCCCGCGGCCCGGCGCCGCGAACTTCACCGCGTTCGCGACGAGGTTCTGCAGCACCTGCCGGATCGCCACCGGGTCGCAGACCACCGTGGGCAGGTCGCCGTCGACGGTCACCCGGGCGCCGGCCGCCGCCACCGCCCGGTGCAGGTCGACGGCGACCTGGTCGACGAGCCCGCCCAGGTCGGTGGGCTCGGCGCGCAGGCGGTCGCCGCCCGCCTTGGCGTGGCCGAGCAGCGAGTCGATGAGCTGGCACATCCGGTCGGACGCCGCCAGCATCGTCGTCAGCCAGCGGCGGCCGGCGTCGTCCAGCCGGTCGGCGTACGTGTCCTCGAACTGCTCCAGGTAGCCGCGCACGACGGTCAGCGGCGCCTTGAGGTCGTGGCTGGCGACCGCGGCCAGGCCCTGCAGCTCCGCGTTCGAGCGGCGCAGCTCGGCGACCGTCGCGTCGAGCTGGGCGGTGCGTTCGGTCAGCTCGGCGTTGACCAGGTGCAGCACGCGCTGGGCGGCGCGGGCGGCGGTCACGTCGGTCATGGCGACCACCGCGCCGGCCGGGCGGCCGTCCGGGCCGGTCAGGACGCGGCCGGTGCACAGCACCTCGACGGGGGGCCGGCCGTGCGGCGCGATGACCATCTCGGCGTCCACCACGGCGCCCTCGGTCAGCGCGCGGATCACCGGGATGCGGTCGGCCGCGAGCCGGGTGATGCCGTCGGCCTCGAACAGGTCGTAGTAGCGCGCCAGCTCGGCCGGGCCGACGGCGGCGACCGCGTCGACGCCGTGCCAGCCGCGGGTGGCCCGGTTGAACAGGGTCGGGTGGCCGCCGGCGTCGACCGCGACGATGCCGACGTCGACGCTGTCCAGCACGGCGTCCAGGAAGGCGGTGCGGGCCTCCTCGCGCGCGGCGAGCTGCTCCTGCACCCGGGCCTGCCGGCGGCGCTCGAACAGGCCGACCACCACCTCGGCCAGGTCGGCCAGGCGCGCGCGCTGCACCGCGTCGAGGTCGCCGGGCTCGGTGTCGAAGACGCAGACGGTGCCGAGGGTGTACCCATCGGCGGTGACCAGCGGCACCGCCGCGTAGAAGCGGACGTCCGCGCGCAGCCCGGTCACCCACGGGTTCGCGGCGAAGCGCGGGTCCGCGCGGGCGTCCGGCACCACGACCAGGCCGCCGATGGTGAGGCTGACCGCGCACATCGACTCGTCGCGGTCCGAGTCGCCGCCGGCGAAGCCGACGGTGGTGATCTGGCACTGGCGGCGGTCATCGATCAGGTTGACGACGGCGGTGGGCACCCGCGCCACGTGCGCGGCGACGCGCAGCACCGCCTCCAGCTCGGGGCCGGCGGGGGCGTCGAGCAGGCCGTAGGAGTTCAGCGCGGCGAGCCGGCCGGGGTCGTCGAGGTCGACCGGAACAGCTCCCACACCGGCCCCTTCGGCACCGGTCGCGGGTTACTGAGCCGGGGTCACCGGGCGTGCCGCCGCAGCTGCACCACCACGATGTCGCCGGCCGCGACGACGGCCAGCACGACGAGCACCCACGCCATGCCGTCGAGGTCGGCCCGCCACGACAGCACCGCCAGCACCGCGCAGGCGACCAGGCCGAACACGGCCAGCCACAGGCGCAGCGTCAGCGCGGAGTACGGCCGGTCGAAGTCGCCGCGCCGGCCGCGCGGCTGCCGCCCCAGGTTCATGGCCCTCGATTACCCGGCCCGCGCCCGGGTAACGCCTGATCATGACATTGAAGGCACTGGTGCTGTGCTGCACGCTCAAGCCGTCCCCCGCCGAGTCGAGCGCCGAGCTGCTCGGCCGGGAGGTCCTGACCGCCCTGGCCGACCACGACGTCACCGGCGAGGTGATCCGGGTCGTCGACCACGACGTGAAGTTCGGCGTGACGACCGACGAGGGCGGTGGCGACGAGTGGCCGGCCATCCGGGCCAAGCTGCTCGACGCCCAGATCCTGGTCGTCGCCAGCCCGATCTGGCTGGGCCAGCCGTCGAGCGTCTGCAAAATGGTGCTGGAACGGCTCGACGCCGAGCTGTCGGAGACCGACGACCAGGGCCGCCTGCTGACGTTCGGCAAGGTCGCGGCCGTGGCCGTCGTCGGCAACGAGGACGGCGCGCACCAGGTCACCGCCTCGGTGCTGCAGGCGCTCAACGACGTCGGGTTCACCGCCGCCGCCAACGCCAGCACCTACTGGGTCGGCGAGGCGATGAAGGGCCAGGACTACAAGGACGCCGGGCCCAAGCCGGACACCACGGGCGCGGCCACGAAGACCCTGGCCGCGAACGCGGCGCACCTCGCGCACCTGCTCGCGGGCAGCCCGTACCCCGCCAGCTGACCCGCACCTCAGCGCGACCACAGGCGGACCTCAGGGCTCTTTGGCAGCCTCCCGCCGGTGAAGCATCGGCAGCGCACCCCCGGACGGCACCGGCCGGTCGAGACCGGCCGGCACCGGGCCGACGAACCGTTGTTCGGCCGCGGCCGGCACCGGGCCCCGTTCGACGCCGCCGAGCGCGGCCGGCAGGTGGCCGCCACGGCGGCGCTGCTGGCCGGCGTCGGCATCGCCGGCGGCAGCGCCGCCGGCGCCGGACAGGACGCCCCGCCGACGGCCGACACGGTCATCGCGCTGGAGGCGCGCGCCGCCGAACCGCCCGCCTCGCGCTCCGCCGCCCGCGCCCCCGCCGCGCCCACGGTGCCGCTGGCCGCGCCCGGCACCCCGGTGGCGCAGCCGGCGAAGAAGAAGGCGAAGCCCGCCCCGAAGAAGGCGGCGGCGCCGGCCTGGGTGGACCCGATGCCGTCCGGGCGCACCACGTCCTGCTTCGGCCAGCGCTGGGGCCGCCTGCACGCGGGCGTCGACCTGGCCGCGCCGGCCGGCACCCCGGTCCGGGCCGCGGGCGCCGGCCGGGTCGTGCAGGCCGGCAACTGGGCCGGCGGGTACGGCATCAGCGTCCTGGTCGAGCACCCCAACGGCTTCCTCACCCACTATGCCCACCTGCGCGAGCGGCACGTCTCGGTCGGCGACAGGGTGAGCGCCGGCGAGCAGCTCGGCGAGGAGGGCTCGACCGGCAACTCCACCGGCCCGCACCTGCACTTCGAGGTGCACCGGGGCGCGTGGCGCAACCCCGTCGAGCCGACCCGCTGGCTGGCCGACCGGGGCGTGTCGATCCCCGGCTGCCGCTGAGCGCCGCGCCCCGGGCGGCAGCCCGCTGTGGCACTGTGGAGATCATGAGTTACGACCTCGCCTTCGTGCCCAAGGCGCCCGGCCAGGACTGGGAGGACGCCCTAGCCGCGGGGCGCGCCGCCGCCGCGGCGGCTCCGGACCCCGCCGTGTTCGACCGGCTCGTGACGGCCGCCCGCGAGATCCTCGGCGCGGTGCAGGTGTCGCCGCCGGAGCTGGGCGACGAGGAGTCCGGCGTCCGGCTCGGCCTGGCGGCGGGCCGCGCCGTCATCACGGTGCCGTTCGGGCACACCGGCGCGGCGGCGCGCGAGGCGCTCGCCAAGGCGTACCGGCTGGGGGCGGTGGTGGAGCGCGAGACCGGCCTGGCCGGTTACGACCCGCAGCTCGACCGCGGCCTGGACGACCCGACCACGGCGGTCGCCGTCTACGAGCGGGTGTCGGCCGGCCTCTGAGTCACTCCGGGTAGACGACGCCCGACCGGCCGCTGCGCGGGCGCGGCGTGCCGTCGAGCTGGTAGCCGGACTCGGGCGCGTCGACCCAGACGATGTACGGCCGCCCGGGCCGCAGCCCGGTGATGGTGCCGCTGGCCGAGCAGCCCGACGTCACGGTGACCGTCTGCCACTCCAGCTCGGGCTGGACGCCGCTGACGTTGTCCTGCGGCACGGCGGTGATGCGGAAGGAGTCCGGCGGCGGCTCGCCGACCCGCGGCCAGCTCGCCCGGATCGAGCCCGCGCCGACCTCGGTGTTCACCGGCAGCAGCACCTGCCCGGCGAGCCAGTCGAAGGCGCAGACGGTGTCCTCGGGCAGCGGGCTGAACGACGGCGTCGGGGTGGGCGACGGCTTGGCGGTGGCGGACGGCTTCGGCGTGGCCGCGGCCCGGCCCTTCTCGAACAGGATCCAGCTGTCCTCGGGTGACGCGCTCCCCTCGGCGACGACCGTGTCGGCGGCGCCGTCCTTGCCGGTGATCATGGACGTGTCGCATCCGCTCAGCAGCAGCGGCAGGGCCGCGAGCGCACCGAGCAGCGCCGTCCGGGTCGATCGCACGAAGGTCCCGTTCGGCGGCGGGGCGGCCGACCTGAGGAATGTGCCCCTCGGGGCGGAGTCCGGCGCCGCCATCGACAGCGCGCGATACGGTCACTCCCGAACCGGTCCCCCACCCACCCCTCGGAAGGACCCTCATGCACCTGACGTACCGCCCGCTGCTCGCGGGCGCCGCCGCCGGCACGCTGCTGGCCGGCCTCGCCGCCGCCGGGCCGGTCGCCGCCGCCCCCGCCGGCGACCCGGCCGCGACCTCGGCCGCGACCTCGGCCGCGGCCCCGGCCGCCGCCCCCGCCGCCGCCACGGCGGGCTCGCCGTACGGCGACCGCACCAGCGCCGAGGAGCGCCGCCGGGTGGACCGTGTGGCCGCGCCCCGGTTCACCTGGGAGAGCTGCTTCGAGGTCGCCGAGTGCGACACCGTGCAGCTTCCGCTCGACTACGACCGGCCGGGCGGCGCGAAGGTCGACATCGCCGTCGCCCGGGTGAAGGCGGCCGACCCGGCCCGCCGCATCGGCACGCTGTTCGTCAACCCCGGCGGTCCGGGCGGCAGCGGCGTGGCGATCGCCGTGGCCGCGCCCCGCTTCCTCAGCCCCGAGGTGCTGGCCCGCTTCGACGTGGTCGGCTTCGACCCGCGCGGCATCGAGGGCAACGGCACCGACGGCGTGCGCTGCTTCCCGTCCGCCGCCGCCCAGGCGGAGGCCATGGCGGGCATGAACGTGCCGTTCCCCGTCGGCGCCGCCGAGGAGAAGGCGTTCATCGCCTCGGCCAAGAAGCTGGGCCGCGGCTGTTCCACCACGGGCCGCCCGCTGTCCGGCGCCATGTCGACCGCCGAGGCGGCCCGCGACATGGACGTGCTGCGCCGCGCCGTCGGCGACAGCAAGCTCACCTACCTGGGCTTCAGCTACGGCACCGCGCTCGGGCAGTACTACGCCAACATGTTCCCGGACCGGGTGCGGGCCGTGGCCATCGACGGCGTCATCAACCCGGTGTCCTGGGTCGGCACCCGGCGCACCGCCGAGATCATCCAGGACGACCGGCTGCGCAGCGCCGACGGCGCGTACCGGGCGCTGCGCGAGCTGCTGACCCGTTGCGGCCGGGCGGGCGCCGAGGTGTGCGCGCTGGCCGCCGAGGGCGACCCGCGCAAGCTGTACGACCTGGTGGCGCAGCGGCTGCGCAAGCAGCCCCTGGTGATCGAGGTGCCGGGCGGCGAGCCGTTGACCATCACCTACGCCGACTTCGTCAGCTACACGCTGGGCGCGCTGTACGACCCCAACGGCGCGGAGTTCATCGTGGCCGAGACGCTCGCCATCCACCTCGAGCAGGAGGGGCGGGCGGGAGCCGACCCGGCCGCGCTGGCCCGGCTGCGGGCAGCCGCCGAGGAGCCCGAGGAGGAGTTCTACGACAACGGCTACGAGGCGTACTCCGGGGTGGCGTGCACCGACGCTCTGCACCCGAGCCGCGCCGAGCAGTGGCCGGCCCAGACGGCGGCCGCCGACCGGCGCGCCCCGTACTTCGGCCGGGCCTGGGACTGGGGCACCGTGCAGTGCGCCCGCAACGCGTGGTCGGTCCGGGACGAGGACGCGTACTTCGGCCCGTGGAACAAGCGGACGTCGGCGCCGGTGCTGGTCGTGGGCAACTACTACGACCCGGCGACCAATTACGACGACGCGGTGAGCTCGGCGCGCCTGCTGCCGAACTCGCGCCTGCTGTCGAGCGACAGCTGGGGCCACACCGCGTACGGCACGTCGGCGTGTGTGACGTCCGCGATGGACGCCTACCTGCTGTCGGTGGCGCTGCCGCAGCGCGGCACGGTGTGCACGGGCGACGCGCAGCCGTTCCAGCCGGCCCCGGCGGCGCGCGCCGCGGTGGCCCGCGAGCTGCCGCCGGTCGCGCCGCGCGTCCCGCGGCGGTGACCTGACGGTGCGGGCGCTGGTTCCCGTCTCGGGGACCGGCGCCAGTACCTGACAGCACGTGTCAGTCTTGCCGCGCAGGATGGACCCGCACACGTTCGACGGAAGGCGGCCCATCATGCCCGGCTTTGCCCAGCTCATCATGGTCAGCATCGACTGCGCCGACCCGGCGCGGCTGGCCTCGTTCTACGCCGCGATCACCGGCTGGGACGTCACCCACAGCCAGGACGAGTACGCGATGATCTCGGACGGCACCAGCTCCATCGGCTTCGGCCGGATCGAGGCGCACGCCCCGGTCGGCTGGCCAGACGAGTCCTCGCCCAAGCGGTTCCACCTCGACTTCTACGTCGACGACCTGGACGCCGCCGAGGCGCGCTGCGTGGAGCTGGGCGCCACCCGGCCCGCGCAGCAGCCGAACCCGGAGCGGTGGCGGGTCCTGCTCGACCCGTCCGGCCACCCGTTCGACATCTGCCTGCGCAGCTAGCCGGCGCGGCGGGTGAACGCCTGCCGGTAGCTCGACGGCGCGGTGCCCAGCTCCCGCACGAAGTGCTGACGCAGCAGGGCGGCCGACCCGAACCCGACGAGCCCGGCCACGTCCTCCATGGACAGATCCGCCCGCTCCTCGATGAGCCGCTGCGCCGCGAGCACCCGCTGGCGCAGCACCCAGGCGTACGGGGTGGTGCCGGCGACGGCACGGAACCGGCGCGCGAAGGTGCGCCGCCTCGACGTACTGGGCCTGGCCGCCGTCGCGGCACGGCGGCACGACCATGCGCCGGGCGACGGCGTTGGCGACGGCGGCGCCCTGTTCCTTACGCCCCAGGTGCAGGCACAGGTCGATGCCGGCGGCGGCGCCGGCCGAGGTGTAGACGGGCTCGTCGTCGACGTACAGCACGCCGGCGTGTCGATGCTGCCGGACGGCGCGACGGCCACCACGTCGGCGGACTGGAGCCGGTCGAAGCCGTGGACGGCGACGTCGTCGAGGCTCATCCGGGCCGCCGGGTGTGCTCGGCGGGCCCGAAGATCACCAGCACGGTGAGGTCCTCGGTGATGTCGGTGAACCGGTGCTCCTCCCCCGCGGGCACGAACGCGACCGTGCCGGGCCCCACGGGCGCGCTGCCGCCGGGCGTCCACAGCACGGCCCGCCCGGCGGTGACCACGTAGACCTCGTCCTCGGTGTGCGGCTGCTGACCGTCGGCGGCCCCGGCGGGCAGCGAGTAGGTGCCGACGCTGAGGTCGGCGGTGCGCAGGTGCTCGGCGTACCCGGCGCCGGGTCGCCCGGCCTCGGCGAGGATCTTCATGCGAGGACCACCTTCCTGCGGTGCGGGACCTCCGGCACGGCGTGCGCCGGCTGGGGGACGGGGACGAACGGGCGGACGTGCGCGGCGCCGAACAGCCGGTCGGTCATCGGATCACCGCCGGCAGGCCGTCGAGCCAGGGGGCGGGGGCCGGGCCGCGGCCGGTGGCCCACTCGGCGTACCCGGCGACGGTGGTGGTGACGGCGCGGCCGGCGTAGCCGACGACGACGGGGGCGGTGCGCACGTCGGCGGTGATGCCGTGGGCGGCGCCGAGCCGGGCGAGCAGCCGCAGGCACACGTCGGTGGCGGCGGGGTGCAGCCAGTCGCCGGGTGGGGCGTCGAGGGCGCGGGCCAGGTCGAAGCCGTGCACGGTGCCCTCGACGCACCGGGTGACGAGGAAGTCTTCGAGCGTCAGGTCGCCCATCCGGGCGGTGACGAGCCGGTCGGCGCCGGGCAGGGCGGCGGTGACCCGGGCGGCGACGGCGCCGATCTCGTCCTGCCAGCGGATGCCGGTGGCGGCCTCGCCGGCGGCCCGCTCGCGGATGCCGTCGGCGGCCGCGGCGGCCAGCCCGTAGTAGTCGTCGAGGGTGACGGTGGCCGCCTCGGGGGCGGGCGCGGCGAGCGCGCCGGCGAGCGCGTCGATGTTGCGGGTGACGTGGGCGACCAGTTCGCGCACGGTCCACGGCGGCAGGCGGGTGGGCAGCGCCAGGTCGGCGTCGGTGAGCTGCCCGACGCGCTCGGCGAGCAGCGCGAACTGCCCGGTCGCGGCGGACCGGATCTCCAGGTACGACATGGGTCGAGCCTAGGATCCGGACGGCCGCCGGCGTCATGCCGGCGGCCGTCAGGATCCTGCCAAATGATCAGTAGCGGTAGGCGTTCGCGATGGTCTGCTCGACCGTGTTGCCGGCGGCGTCCGTCGCCGTGCTGCGGATCGTCACCGTGCCGGTGCCCTCCGGCCGCTCGACCAGCGCGACGCCGGTGCCGCCGACCCGGACCATCACCGGCTTGACCCAGGTGCGGCCGCCGTCGTGGGACAGCTCCAGGGTCAGCGCCGTGATCGCCCCGGCGGCCGACCCGGCCTGCTTCTGGGTGGTGAACACCAGCACGTAGCGGTCGGTGCCGATCACGGTGTTCCGCTCGTCGACGTTCGGCAGGAACCGCACGAGCGACAGCGGCAGCGGGCGCGCCGCCGCGGCGCTGCCCGAGCGGAACGTCCAGGCCACCATGTTCTGCGTGCCGAGCCCCACGAGCGGGCGCCGGCCGGTGTTGACGAGCAGCCGGTACGTCGCCTCGCCCGGCGGCACGTCGACGTCCAGGCCCGGGTACGTCTGGGTGTGCACGGTCTGCCCGTCGCGGTCGAGCCGGACGAACGAGCCGACCGTGATCGCGCTGGCGTACCGGCCCTGGTCGTCGCTGTACAGGTTGGGCACGCCGGTGATCCGGTCGCCGTCGCGGACGTACCCGTCGGCGAACAGCCCGTAGCCGGGGAACGACGGGCCGAACGCGCCCCGGTTCCACGACTCGCGGTAGGTCCGCCCCGCCCGGTACGTCTTCGGCTTGGCGGTGACGCTGTTGGCGTACGACGGCACCTCCGGCAGGAAGTCGAGCATCCCCTTGACGTTGTGCCAGAACTGCGTCTCCCAGGTGACGCCGCCCTCGCTGACGAAGTGGTCGGTGCGGGTGCCCGGCAGCGCGTGCTCGGTGGCGGCGGCGAAGTCGTCCGGGCCGTACCCGGGCCAGACCGGGATGTTGAACAGCGTGGCGGTGGAGCCGTCCACGGCGGCGGCGAGGTCCTGGCGCACGGTGGCCATCTCCGCCGACGTGACGGTGCGCTCGTAGCCGTCGAGGATCGTGCCGGGCTCGTCCAGGGCGACCGCGACCGTCCACGGGCTGTTCGTGCCGGAGCCGTCGGTGCCGGCCTCGGCGAAGTTCGCGCTGACCCGCGACTCGACGTGCGCGGCGCTGCCGCCGCCGCCGACCCGGGCGCTGAACACGTCGCGGAACGGGCCGCCGATGCCGTAGCCGAGCAGCTGCCCGTCGCCGACGGTGGCGGCGACGTTGAGGTAGCCGCCGGTCTGCACGGCGCCCGGCCGGTCGACGGCGAGCGCGACCGGCTTGCCGAGCCGCGCGTCCATCCCCACGACGGTGTCGGCGGTGAGGTCCAGCTCGGGGTCGGTCAGCATGGTGACGGTCCGGCCGGTGCCGGTGAGCGTCATGACGGTGGACGACACCAGGTAGCGCCCGGCGGGCAGCCGCAGCTCCAGGCTGCCCTGCGGCCCGACGTTGTCGGTGCGCATGACGTACCGGCTGTCGAGCCCGGCTACCACGGTGCGGGCGATGGAGGTGGCCCGGCCGGTGCGGTCGAGGTGGTTCAGGGTGAGCTTCACGGTGGGCTGCCGGTCGAGGCCGACCGGGGTGCGCACGGACACGCCGTCGCCGGTGGCGGTGAGCACGCCGCCGAACGCGCCGGGCCGCGCCGCGGTGCGGGCGTCGACGACGACGTCCACCGTGGACTCGCCGCCGGCGGGCACCGTGACGGTGTCGGCGCCGAGGGCGAACATGCCGGCGGGCGCCGCCTTGCCGAGCGTGGTGCGCCCGGTCAGGCCCAGCTTCAGCGTCACGTCGGCCGGGCCGGCGTTGCGGTAGGTGACGGTGCGGGTGACGGCCGCGCCGCCGGCGCTGAGGTCGTCGACCTGCACGCTCGCCGGTTCGGTGGTGACGGACTGGGTGACGGCGCGGGCGGCGTCGAGCCGGCCGGCGCCCTGCTCGTACGGCGACAGCTCCTCGGCCAGCGGCCGGGTGGACGCCATCAGCGCGGCCTTGAGCTGCGTGGCCGTCCACTGTGGGTGCCGCTGGGCGAGCAGCGCGGCCGCGCCGGCGACGTGCGGCGCCGCCATCGACGTGCCGCTCATCGTCGTGTAGCCGGTGGCGCTGCCGACGCTCGCGGCGGCGGCCGCGGTGATGTCGGTGCCGGGCGCGGCGATCTCCGGCTTGAGCGTGCCCGCGTCGGCCCTAGGCCCCACGCTGGAGTAGTCGGCGAGGGTGTCGTCCTTGCCGGTGGCGGCGACGGCGAGCGCGGCGTCCGCGCTGGCCGGCGAGCCCACCGGCACGTTGGCGCCGCTGTTGCCGGCGGAGACGACGAACAGCGTGCCGTGCGCGCGGCTCAGCGTGTCGACGGCCTCCTCCAGCTGGTCGACGCCGGGTGAGTCCGGCGAGCCGATGCTGATGTTGACCACCCGGAGCCGCAGGTCGGCGGCCATCCAGCGCATCGCGTCGAGCATCGCGGACTCGGCGCACCGGCGGTCCGGGCACGCCTTGCCGCTGTAGATGGACGCGCCGGGCGCGACGCCGCTGCGGCCGCCCTTGCCGGCGATCGTGGACGCGACGTGCGTGCCGTGCCCGGTGACGTCGGTCAGGCCGGTGCCGGTGAAGTCGCGGGCGACCACCCGGCCCGCCAGGTCGGGGTGGCTGTCGTCGACGCCGCCGTCGATGACGCCGACGGACACGCCCTCGCCGGTGTACCCGGCCCGCCACGCCTCGGGCGCCCCGATCAGCGGCACGCTCTCGTCGAGCTGCAGCTCGCGGAGGCCGTCGAGCCACACCTTGGCGACCTCGCCGCGCAGGCCGCGCGTCCCGGCCCCGGCGGGCGTGGTGAGCGCGTCCCACAGGTCGGCGGCGCGGTCCCGCTCCTGCTCGACGGCGAGCCCGCCGACGGCGCCCAGGTCCTTCACGACGTCGGCGTCGGCCGCCGCGGCACCGGCCCGCACCTTCTTCGCGCCGGCCGCGCCGCCCGCGTACTCGACGATCAGCGGCAGCTCGGCGCGGCTGTCGTCGTAGCCGAACTCGAGCAGTGTGGTGACGTCGAACAGGCGCGGGTCCAGCCTGCCCGCGGCGAGCAGCGGCTGGGCGTCGGCGGGCACGACCTCCAGCCGCCCGCCGATGCGCTGGGTCAGGTAGTGGACGTGCTCGCGGCCGGGCGACGGCAGCTTGACGACGCTGCGTCCGCCGTTCGCGACGGCGAACCGGTCCCCGGTGACGAGGGTGACGGTGCGCGCGTCGCCGGACGGCGCGGGCGCCGGGTCCGGCGGCGCGGCGGCCGCCGTCGCGGGCGGGACCATCGCGAGGGCGGCGGCGAGGGAGAGCAGGCAGAAGCCTGCCCGGGTACGTGACGGCACGGGCGTTCACTTTCTCGAAGGTGGTGGGGACCTTCTCAGGCGACGTGACTATGGCCCGGCGCGATTTGCCTGGTCAAGAGATTGTTAGAGGCTTTAACAGATTGGTACGCACACATACCCGCGCCACTACGCGGCGTTAAGCTCCGGCGTCATGCGGACACCACCGGAATCCCCCGCCGCCCTCCTCGACGCCGGCGCCGGCCCCACCTGCGCCGACCCGCGCGAGCTGCTCCTCGGCTACCTCGACTTCTTCCGCGCGGCCGCCCTGCGCAAGCTCGACGGCCTCACCGAGGCCCAGCTGCGCACCCCGCTGGAGCCGATGGGCTGGGCGCCGCTCGGCGTGCTGCGCCACCTGGGCTGGGTCGAGCACCGCTGGATCCGCTGGGGCTTCCGCGCCGAGGACGTCGACAGCCGCCCCGACGGCGACGACGAGTGGACCGTCCCGGCCGGGGTGCCCGCGGCCGACGTCGTGGCCGAGTACCGGCGGCGGGTGGCGGAGACCCGCGAGATCATGGCGGCCGCCGCGCTCACCGACCTGGCGGGCACGGGCGGCCGCTTCCGCGCCGACGAGCCGCCGCCGCCCCTGGTCCGCATCCTGTTCCACCTGCTCCAGGAGTACGCCCGCCACGTCGGCCAGCTCGACGTCGCCCGCGAGCTCATCGACGGAGCCACGGGCGAGTGAGCCTCTACCGAAAGGTGTAGGCGGGCGGGGGCGCAAATCCGTCCCGACGCGGATCCGCAGGTCGCGAGCGGTCCGTAGCGTTCCGGACATGACCATCACCGAACTCGCCACCGTCGCCCGCCGCCGGCGCCGCGCCGCCGCGGTGCGGCGCACGCGCGCCGCGTTCGCCACCTTCGTCCCCGCCGACCCGGCCGCCATGGCCCGGGCGAACGCCGCCGCGGCGGCCCGCACGCGCCGTCCCGGGTGAGCCGGACGCGGCGCTCGCCCGGCGCGCCTGGGCGGGTGCCCGCCGGATCGCGGACGCGATGACCACGAACGCCCGTTTCAACCTGAACGGGGTGTTCCGCGATCAGTGCGAACCGACCCGCACGGGCGACGCCGGCGGCGCCTCGTTCACGGGGGCGCCGGTGCGCGGCCTGATGCGGCGGCCGGACCGGCAGGCGGACCCGGCGCACGCGCGGGCCGGCAACCGTGCCGACCAGTACGGATCCCCCCGGGGCGGCCGCCGGCCCCCCGCGGTCGGCCTGGTGAATGCCGCACCGCTGTAGCGGACCGCCGCCGGGGGCACGAATCGGGCGTACGGACAGCCTCGGGCCCCAGCCGATCATTTTCGGCGGCCGGGGTATGGATTCGGGCCGGAGCCCCTGGAATCCTCAGGCGGGCGAACGGCCCACCGAACGGTGGGCTGTTCACCATCCGCAGACAGGAAGGCCCCGCCCGCCATGACAGCCCCCACCTCCCGGCCCGGCCGCGCGCCGGTCTGGAGCGGGGCGGCCGTGTGGGTGAGCGGCGCCGTGTCGGGGTTCGCCGGCCTGTGGTGGCTGGTGCAGGTGTTCGCCGGGCCGCTGGGCCCGACCATGATCGGCTGGCTGCTGGCGCCGGTGAGCTGCCTCGCCGCGTCGGTGCTGTGCTGGCAGACCGGGCGTGACCCGGGCGTGCCGGACGCCGCCCGGCTGTTCTGGCGGCGCGCCGGCACCGCGCTGGCCGTGTTCTCGCTGTCGATGGTGTCGCGCTTCGCCGACTCGGTGAACCCCGACCTGTCCATGACGGCCCGGATGAGCATGATCAGCGCGCTCGCCCACGGCGTCGGCGTCATCCTGCTCGTCTACCCGCTGCTGCGGCTGCCGCTGGGCACCCGCAGCCGGGCGTCGCGCTACGCGCTGTGGCTCGACCTGGGCACCGTCATGCTGGCCAGCGCCGTGTTCCTGTGGTTCTTCGTGATGCGCAACATCGTCGGTGTCGCGGGCGGGCCGGGCGGCGGCTCGGCGACCATGGCGGCGAGCGTCGCGCTGATGGTCTCCGGGCTCACGGGCGTCTTCATCGTGGTGAAGGTCGCGCTGACCGGCGCCAACTCGCTCGACCGGCGGGCGCTGGGGCTGCTGGCGGGCGCGCTCGCGTTCGGCGGGCTGGGCTCGGCGTTCACGCCGTTGCTGGTCGCCGAGGGCATCGTGCACGTCGACACCGGGCTCATCGTCGTACCCGTGTCGGTCCTGCTCATCGGCCTCGGGGCGCGCTACCAGGCGGCCGGGCGCGCGGTGACCGCGAAGGCGGAGCGCCCGCGGCGCCGGTTCAGCCCGCTGCCGTACCTCGCCGTGGCCGCCACCGACGGGCTGCTGCTGCTGACCGTGGGGCAGGGCGACCCGACCGACCGCGTCGTGGTGGCGTTCGGCGCCGTCGCCCTCACCGGGCTGGTCGTGGTGCGCCAGCTCAGCGCGTTCCGCGAGAACGACCGCCTGCTCACCCGCCTGGACGCGGGCCTGCTGGAGCTGCGCCGGCACGAGCAGCGGTTCCGCTCGCTGGTGCAGAACTCCACCGACGTGGTGTCGATCGTGTCGGCCGACAACGTGCTCACCTACATCAGCCCCGGCGTGCGGGCCGTGCTCGGCTACGACCCCGCCGAGATGATCGGCTCGTCCAACGGCGACCTGGTGCACCCGGACGACCAGCCGGTGGTCGCGGGCAAGATGGCCGAGATCTGCGGCACGCCGGGCGCCACCACCACCGTGCACCTGCGGCTGCGGCACGCCGACGGCTCGTGGCGGTGGTTCGAGATGACCAGCGCCAACCTGCTCGACGACCCGGCCGTGTGCGGCGTGGTCAACAACGGCCGCGACATCACCGAGTCGCGCGACATCCAGGAGCGGCTGAGCTACGAGGCCAGCCACGACGTGCTGACCGGCCTGGCCAACCGGGCCCTGTTCGGCGAGCGCATCGGGCTGAGCGTCGGCAACCCGCGCCCCGGGCACCGGCTCAGCGTCGTGCTCGTCGACCTCGACGACTTCAAGACCGTCAACGACACGCTCGGGCACACCGTCGGCGACGCCCTGCTGGTGGCGGTCGCCCACCGGATGCAGGACAACGTCCGCGAGGGCGACGTGGTGGCCCGCCTCGGCGGCGACGAGTTCGCGCTGCTGCTGGAAGGCGTGTCCGCGGGCGCCGTGGACGAGGTCGTGGACCGCATCCGCAACGCGCTCGCCGAGCCGGTGCTGGCCGACGGCCACGTCATCACGGTCCGCGCCAGCTTCGGCATCGTGGACGGCGTGGCCGGCGACGACGCCGTCGACCTGCTGCGGCAGGCCGACATCGCCATGTACGAGGCGAAGGGGCGCGGCGAGGGCGGCTCGCAGCGCTACCGCCCCGGCATGGAGGCGCGCGGCGCCGAGCGCAACCGGGTCGCGGCCGAGCTGCGCACCGCGCTCGCCGAGGGGCAGCTGCGCCTGCACTACCAGCCGGTGGTGACCCTGCCGGAGGGCACGCTGAGCGGCGTCGAGGCGCTGATCCGCTGGCAGCACCCGGAGCGCGGGCTGATCGCGCCCGGCGACTTCGTCCCGCACGCCGAGGCGACCGGCCTGATCGTGCCGGTGGGTCGCTGGGTGCTGCGCGAGGCGTGCCGCCAGACGGCCGCCTGGCACGCCGAGTACGGCGCCGCCGCCCCGGCCACGGTCAGCGTGAACGTGTCGGCGCGCCAGCTGCAGGACAGCCGGTTCGCCGCCGAGGTGGCCGCCGCGCTGCGCGACAGCGGCCTGCCGGCGCACCGCCTGACGGTGGAGATCACCGAGAGCACGGCGGTCGGCGGCGGCTCCACGGCCGAGACCCTCGGCAAGCTGCGCGACCTGGGCGTGCGCATCTCGCTGGACGACTTCGGCACCGGCCAGTCCACGCTGACGCTGCTGGCCGAGTGCCCGGTCGACCAGATCAAGCTCGACCGCTCGTTCGCCCCGGTGCCCGGGCCGGACGTCATCGCGACCGCCGTCGTGCAGCTCGCCCGGGTGCTGGGCGTGGAGGCCGTCGCGGAGGGCGTGGAGACGCCGGAGCAGGCCGAGCACCTGCGGGCGCTGGGCTACGAGCAGGCCCAGGGCTTCCACTTCGCCCGGCCGATGGCGGCCGGGGACATCGCCGCGGCGATCGAGGCGCGCGCGCCGCGGTCGCGGGTCGCCGCGGCCTGACCGGTCAGCGGGTCGGCCCCCACACCAGCAGCGAGGCGGTGGCGTCGTCGCGCAGCTCGCCGTTCTCGTAGGACACGATGGTCTGGATGAGCCGGCGCATGACCTCGGCGGGCGTCGCCCGGTTGGCGAACTGGTCGACGACGAACTCGCTGAGCCGGTCGAGCCCGAACAGCACCCCGTCGGCGGACCGCGCCTCGGTGATGCCGTCGGTGTAGAGCAGCAGCGCGTCCCCGGGCTCCAGCCGCTGCTCGGTGACGCCGGGGCCGCGGCGGCGCATGTGCCCGAGGCCCAGCGGCAGGGCGCTCGGCGTGGGCACCGGGGTGAGCACGGCGCCGTCGCGGATGATCAGCTCGGCCGGGTGCCCGGCGGAGATCCGGCGGTAGTGGCCGGTCGTGGTGTCCAGTTCGGCCATGACGGCGGTGACGAACGAGCCGGGGTGCCGGGCCCGGATCCACTTGTCGATGCTGCGGTAGGTGTCGATCAGGTTCATGCCGCAGCGCCGGGCGTTGCGGTAGGTGTTCAGCGTCAGGGTGGTCAGGGCGCTGGCGCCGATGCCGTGCCCGACGGTGTCGAACAGCGCCACGTGCAGCACGTTGCCGTTGGCGGCGTAGTCGAAGGCGTCGCCGCCGACGTCGTAGCAGGGTTCGAGGACGGCCGCGACGACGACCTCGCCGGTGGCGAACGTCAGCGGCGGCAGCTGGTTCCAGACGATCTCGGCGGCGAGCTGCATGGGCAGGCGGCGCCGGGTCTGCTCGACGGAGTCGCCGTAGGCGCGCCGGCTGGCGATCAGCTCGGCGACCAGCGCGGCGACGACGGTGAGGTCGCGGCGCAGGTCGTCGCCGGGGTCGGCCTTGAGCCGGACGTCGAGCACGCCCAGCCGCTCGGCGCCGTGCAGCAGCGGCAGCCACAGCCGGATACCGTCGGGTTCGTCCTCGGTGACCGTCCGGGCGGTGCAGAAGGCCTGGCCGGCGGGCGTGCCGTCGACGGGCATCGCCGAGGTGGCGCGGACGGTGCCGTCGCTGAGCGGCCAGAACGCGAGCTGCTCGTAGTCGACCAGCAGGACCGACACCCCGGTGGCGTCGATGAAGGGCGCCGCCTCCATGAGCGCGGCGGGCAGGTGCTCCAGCACGCCGCGGTGCCGGAGTCCCAGCAGCCGGCGCACGGCCTCCATCGGGTCAGCCACTGCCCCCACCTCCGGCACGGCACGGACGCCGCCCCATCATCATTGCCGCCGGGGCGCTGAGCGCAAACCCGAGGACGGCCTCAGGCGGCACCCGGCACGACGGCGGGCACGACCGCGGATGCCGCCGAGGCGTGCAGCCCGGCGACGACGGCGTCGGCCATGTGCTCCAGGTACGCGTCGTCGACCGGCCCGCGGGCGACGGCGAGCCGCCAGTACAGCGGGCCGAGCACGACGTCGACGCCGGTGTCCGGGTCGGTGCCGGGGGGCAGCTCGCCGCGCTCGACGGCCCGGCCGACGAGGCTGGTGCCCAGCTCGGCGGAGTAGCCGCGGAGGGTGGCGTGCAGGGTCTCGGCGATCTGCGGGTTGCGGGCGGCCTCGGCGAGCAGGTCGGGGATGATCTGCGACGCGAGCCGGTGCTGCAGGGCGGTGGCCAGGATGCGCAGCAGGATCTCGACGTCGCCGCGCAGCGTGCCGGTGTCGGGCATGGGCATCTTGCGGCCGGCGACCTTGGTGACGATCTCGAGGACCATCTCCAGCTTGTTGCTCCACCGCCGGTAGATGGCCGTCTTGCCGACGCCGGCCCGCCGGGCCACGGCCTCGATGGAGAGGCGGCCGTAGCCGACCGCGGCGAGCTCGTGCATCACCGCGTCGCGGATGGCGGCGGTGATCTCCCGGCGGAGCACGGCCGCGCCGGCCGGGGTGCGTCGCGTAGTGGTGGCCACGGACGCACTATAACGCGACGACGTTACGGTTGCGTCCCGCCGTACTCTCGGCTAGGTTCGGCCCCATCGTCGATACGACGCCGTTTCATCGGTGACAGGGCCTTACCCTTGTCGCGCACCACCGTCCGCCCGCACGAGATCGGAGCGCCACCCATGCCCGAGACGGCAGTGGCCGAGTCCTCCGCCGGGGTCCCCCTGCGGGAACTGGCCCGGCGGCACGGCCTGCACGCGGCGGGCGCCCGGCCCAGCGTGCCGGCGTACGTGCGCGAGCTGTGGGCCTACCGGCACTTCATCGCCACGTACGCGGACGCGAAGGTGTCGTCGTCGCTCAGCAAGACCCGGCTCGGCCGGCTGTGGCAGGTGTTCACCCCGCTCACCAACGCGGCGGTCTACTTCCTGATCTTCGGCTACATCCTCAACACCCGCGACGACGTGAAGAACTTCCCGGCGTACCTGTGCATCGGGGTCTTCGTCTTCGGCTTCACCCAGTCGACCGTGCAGGCCGGCATCTCGTCGATCACCGGCAACCTGGGCCTGATCCGCGCCCTGCAGTTCCCCCGGGCCAGCCTGCCGGTCTCGGTGACGCTGGTCGAGCTGCAGAACATGATCCCGGCGATGGCCGTGCTCGGCATCATCGTGCTGGCCACCGGCGAGCCGCTGACGTTCCAGTGGCTGCTCATCGTGCCGATCCTGATCCTGCAGAGCCTGTTCAACGCCGGCCTGGCGCTGTTCGCCGCCCGGCTCGGCTCGAAGATGATCGACCTGAAGCAGATCATGCCGTTCGCGCTGCGGGTCTGGATGTACGGCTCCGCGGTGCTCTACACCGTGCAGATGTTCGAGCGCCTGGACCAGAAGTGGCTCACCGTGCTGCTGGAGTCGAACCCGGCCGTCGTCTTCATCGAGCTCATGCGCCACTCCATGATGGAAGGCGTCGAGCTGGCCAGCCCGGCCGGGCACCTCTGGCTGCTCGCGGCCGCCTGGTCCGTGGTCATCGGCGTGACCGGTTTCCTCTACTTCTGGCGCGGTGAGAAGGAGTACGGCCGTGGCTGACGAGCGCATCCCCACCGTCATCGTCGACGACGTCCACGTCGTCTACCGGGTGCACGGCGCCACGGCGCCGACCAGCCCCGTGTCGAGCCTCAAGCGCATCGTCACCGGCAGCAAGCTCGCCTCGATCCGCGAGGTGCACGCCATCAAGGGCGTCAGCTTCGTGGCGTACCGGGGCGAGGCGATCGGCCTGATCGGCAGCAACGGCTCCGGGAAGTCGACCCTGCTGCGGGCCATCGCCGGCCTGCTGCCGACCGAGCGCGGCGGGCTCTACACGCAGGGCCAGCCGTCGCTGCTCGGCGTGAACGCCGCCCTGATGAACGACCTGTCCGGCGAGCGCAACGTGGTGCTCGGCTGCCTCGCGATGGGCATGACGCCCGCGCAGGTCAAGGAGCGGTCGGCGGACATCATCGAGTTCTCGGGCATCAACGAGCGTGGCGACTTCAGCTCGCTGCCGATGCGCACCTACTCGTCCGGCATGGCGGCCCGCCTGCGCTTCTCCATCGCCGCGGCGAAGAAGCACGACGTGCTGCTGATCGACGAGGCCCTCGCCACCGGCGACGCGAAGTTCCGCCGCCGCAGCGAGCAGCGGGTCCGCGACCTGCGCGCCGAGGCCGGCACGGTGTTCCTGGTCAGCCACACCAACCAGTCGATCCGCGACACCTGCGAGCGCAGCATCTGGCTGGAGTCGGGCGTCATCCGCGCCGACGGCCCCACCGAGGACGTGCTCAAGGAGTACGAGCGCTTCATGGGCGGGAAGTAGTCGCTCCCCGCCCATGACACCCGCGCGTCAGCGCATCGACAGGTGCACGTGGTTGGTGTGGTCACTCGACGGGTCGCCGTTGCCCCGCGAGTACGCCCGCCAGCCACTGCTCGGCAGCCAGATGCGCTTGAACCAGATGACGTACAGCACGCCCAGGCGGCTCGCGTTGTTGATGTAGTAGTTCGCCAGGTTGGTGCCGTACGTCTTGTCGCCGCCGCTGGCGACCCCGCCGAAGCCGTTCTTCTGGGCCGCGAAGTCGCAGGCCCGGCCCTTCGGGTGCTCGCCGCCGCCGCCGGAGCGGAAGCAGGAGACGAAGCGCTTGAAGCCGGCGTTCTGGGCCTGCTTGAGCGCGTGCAGCGTGCGCGGCGTGATGCAGCCCGACGTGGTCGGGTCGTTCGCCGAGCAGGAGCCGCTGGAGCCGCTGAACGAGGCGGCCCGCGAGGAGCCGCCGCTGCTGCCGCCGCTCGGGGCGTCGGCGGCGTCGCCGCCGACCTGGGCGGCCTTGAGGGCGTTCTCGGCCTGCTTCTTGCGGGCGGCCATCGTGTCGACCTGCTTCTGCTGGTTGCGGATCTCCAGCTCGATGGCGGTCTTGGCCTGCTGCTCGGCGGTGCGGGTCTGCTGCAGGGCGCGGATCGTGCGGTCCTCGCGGACGGCGACGGCCTGCAGGGTCGACGCCTTGTCGAGGAAGCCGGACGGCGAGCCGGCGTTGAGGATGACCTGCAGCGGGCCGACGCGGCCCACGCGGTACGCCTGGTCGGCGATCTCGCCGACGGAGGCGGACCGGGTGGCCAGCTCGGCCTCGACGGTCTTCAGGTGGGCGGCGAGCTCGGCCTGCTTCTTCTTCGAGGCGGCCAGGGCCTCCTGGGCTTCCAGGAAGCCGCGCGAGGCGGCGTCGAGCTGCTTGCGCAGGTTGTCGGTGCCACCCTCGTCGTCGCGCTCGTCGCCCGGCGCGCGCAGCACCGGGGCCTGCGGGACGGGCGCGGCCACGGCCGGGGCGGGCGCCAACACGGTCGCGCCCGTGGCCGCCATGGCCAGGGCCAGGACGGCGGTCAGCCGTCGGCGGACATGGTCGGTCGACCTCACGTTTCTTCCTTCCGTCGGCCGCCGACCGAGTTAGCTGACGGGTTCGGGACGGAAGCGATCCCTACCGCGCGGACGCGGATTCACCCCATGGGACGGTGGTTCCCCGGCTCGCCCGGAGGCGATTAGGCGGCGGCCGCCGCGGGGGATGCGGAGGCCGTGTCGAAGACTAGCGGGTAATCCGGGAATTGCCAGGTTCGCTGCTGAGCGCAATCAATTGACTACACGTTGTCATAGTGACGAACGTAACGATTCACGTGGATGCGGGGTTACGGCCCGCCTGCGACGGAGTTCACCGACAGTCGTTGCGCGGTAACGGTTTCGCCCGCTGATTCGGCATGCGTCATCGGGTAAGCTAGCGCGCGGCCATGGCCCGAACAGGCACCCACCGGTGCCGCCAGGCCGCCGCCTAATCGCCCCTCGGGGCGAGTCGGGGAACCACCGTTCCTGGGGTGAATCCGCACGTTGCGGTAGGGATCGCTTCCGTCCCGAACCCGTCAGCTAACCCGGTCGGCGGCCACAGGAAGGAACATGAATGACGGCACGTTTCCGCCGGTGGACAGCACTGGCATTGGCGCCGCTCGTCGTCACGGGCGCGCTCGTCCTCGCGCCCGTGGGCCCCGCCACCGCCGCGCCCCCGCAGGCGCCGGTGCTGACCGCCCCCGGCGACGAGGAGGGCCCCGACGAGGGCGGCGACAAGCTCCTCAGCGACGTCCTGGAGTCCACCGGCCGCCGCTACGTCGAGGCGCGCAACAACCTCGCCAAGGCCAAGAAGCGCCAGCTCCAGCTCACGCTCGAACTGCAGAAGGCCGAGGCCGCACGCGACGCGCTGCTCCCCCAGGTGGCCGCCGTGGCCAAGCAGTCGTACCGCAACGGGCCGCTGACCGGCACCGCGTTCATGCTCAAGAGCCACGACTCCGACAACTTCATCCAGCGCGCCATGTCGCTCGGTGAGCTCGGCGAGCTGAACGGCCACAAGATGGCCGAGTACGTCGCCGCCGCCGACAACGCCGAGCGCAACAAGGTCGCCCTCGACCAGGCCGTCAAGCAGGCCGAGAAAGAGGCGCAGACCATGGCGAAGAACAAGAAGGAGGCGGAGAGCGCCCTGGCCCTGGTCGGCGGCAACCGGCTCACCAGCGGCTTCGTCGACGCCACCTCCCGCAAGGCCGCGTCCGCCCCGCGCAACTCCGACGGCGGCTTCAGCGCCGAGTCGTGCAGCCGGCCCGACCCCACCACCAGCGGCTGCATCACGCCGCGCACGCTGCACATGCTCAAGGAGACGAAGAAGGCCGGCTTCAACCGGTTCGTCGGCTGCCACCGCAACGGCGGCCCGTTCGAGCACCCGAAGGGCCGCGCCTGCGACTGGTCGCTGCAGAACCAGGGCTTCGCCAACGCGCACAACTCCGACATGCGCCGCTACGGCAACGACCTGATGGCGTTCCTCGTCCGCAACGCCGACGAGCTGGGCATCCTCTACGTCATCTGGTACCGGCAGATCTGGTTCCCCGCCACCGGCTGGAAGTCGTACTCCGGGCCGAGCGCCCACACCGACCACGTCCACGTGTCGATGCTCTGACCACGGGCGACCGGGGTCACGGCCGGCGCTGGTAGAGCGCCACCGTGGCCCCGTGCACCCGCCACACCCCGGCGGGCGCGTACCGCTGCCGCAGCACCGCCCGCGCGCTCGGCTTGTGGTCCACCGGGTCGCCGTCGGCGCTCGCCACCACCAGCCACACCCGCGGCGCTGCCGCCAGCCGACCCGCCACGTCCGGGTCCTCCTCGGCGTTCAGCGCCGCCGCCCGGGCCGCCGACCGCCGCACCAGCACGTCGGGCGGCCGCTGCCGCGCCCCCCGCAGGTAGTACTCGACGCCGGCCCGCAGCGCCCGCTGCCCGCCCTGGTAGAGCAGCACGTCGCCCGGCCGGGCGCCCCGCTCGACGACCGCCGCCAGCGTCGCGTAGTCGGCGCCCGCCTTCGCCGTCCGGGTGCGCACGGCCCGCTGCCCGGGGTACGCGGCCACCGCGGCGACCACCAGCACCAGCAGCACCCGCGCGGCGCCCTCGGCGCGGCCGGCGGCGCCCGCCGCCCCGGCCACCGTCACCCCGGCCAGCAGCGCCAGCGGCACCAGCACCACCAGCAGGTAGCGCGGCACCCAGTACGGCTCCACCAGCAGCGACACCGCGGCCACCACGGCGACCGGCGCCAGCCCCAGCACGGTCAGCACCACCAGCGGCTCGCGGCGGCGCCAGACCGCGGCCAGCGCCAGCCCGATCAGCAGCCACGCCGCCTCCGCCGACCCGGCGACGTCGCGCGGGCCGGCCCGCAGCCGGTGCGCGGTCAGCGGATCGAGCCAGTGCAGCTGGGTGTCCCGCTGGCCGAGGCCCAGCACGATCAGCGGCGCGGCCGCCAGGACGGCGAGCCCGGCCGCCGCCGCCCACGTCAGCACCGGCCGCCACGACCGCTCGCGCCGGGCGACGGCGCCCGCGGCCACCGCGTGCGCCGCCAGCGTCGTCAGGGCCACCACGTGGCTGAGGCCGAGCGCCAGCACCGCCAGCGCGTACCCGCCCCAGCGCAGCGGGCCGGGCCGGCGCAGCGCGGCGTGCAGCAGCACCAGGCCGAGCACGGCGAACAGGACGGCGAACGCGTACGGGCGCGCCTCGGCGGCGTACCGGGACGTGTTCGGCAGCAGGCACAGCAGCAGCCCGCCGGTGAGCCCGGCGAGCGGCGAGAACAGCCGCCGCCCCAGCTCGCCCGCCAGCCCCACCGCCGCCGCCATCGCCACCACCGACGGCGCCCGCAGGTCCGCCGCCGACGCCCCGGCGACGCCCGTCCAGGCGTGCATGAGCAGGTAATACGGCGCCAGGACGGCGTCCACGTTGTGCAGCAGCGCCCAGATCTCCCCGGGCGACCGGGCGGCGACCTCGGCGGTCGACACCTCGTCCCAGCTCAGCACCGGCCGGGTGGCGCCGACCGACGCGACGCCCAGCATGACCAGGCCGGGCACCACGCCCGGCCCCAGCACGGCCGCCCACTCGCCCCGGTCCATGACGGGCCCAGCGTGCCCATCCGCACCCCGTCACGACGATGCGACCGTCATCGATCCGACACGCGGGGGCGGGCCACCGGCCCGCCCCCGCGTTCGTCGTGCGTCGTGCGCCGTCAGACCGCCCGGCGCACCGGGGCGCGGCCGTCCGGCTGCTGCGGCGCCGGGCCCTTCGGCGGCGCCGGCGGGATCTTCAGCGTGACGGGCTTGACCTGCGTGATCGTCACCGGCTCGCCGTGGTGGATGATGTCCAGCCGGGCCGAGCCGCCGCCGTTGCGCAGCGTGTACGTGACCTCCTCGGCCGACACGTCCACGCGCACCCGCAGGCCGCGCCACAGCAGCGCGAAGTCCAGCCGGTTGATCTTGCTGGGCAGGCGCGGCGCGAACGTCAGCACGCCGTCGAAGTCGCGCATGCCGCCCAGGCCCGCCACCAGCGCGATCCACGACCCGGCCAGCGACGCCATGTGCACGCCGTCGCGGGCGTTGCGGTGCAGGTCGTGCAGGTCCATCAGGGCGGCCTCGCCGAGGTAGTCGTGGGCCAGCTCCAGGTGGCCCACCTCGGCGGCCATGACGGCCTGGATGCACGCCGACAGCGACGAGTCCCGCACCGTGCGGGCGTCGTAGTAGGCGAAGTTGCGGGCCTTCTCCTCCGGCGTGAACGCGTCGCCGCGCACGTACATCGCCATCACCAGGTCGGCCTGCTTGACCACCTGCTTGCGGTACAGGTCGAAGTACGGGTAGTTCAGCAGCAGCGGGTACGCCTCCGGCGGCGTGTTCTCGAAGTCCCACTCCTGCAGCCGGGTGAAGCCCTCCGACTGCTGGTGCACCTGCAGCTCCCGGTCGTACGGGATGTGCACGGCGGCGGCCGCGTCCCGCCAGGACGCGGTCTCCTCCTCGTCCACGCCGAGCTTGCGGGCCAGGTCCGGGTGGCGCTGCGCCGCGTCGGCGGCCGCGTACAGGTTCGTCTGCGCCATCAGGTTGGTGTAGATGTTGTCGTCGACGACCGCGGTGTACTCGTCCGGGCCGGTGACGCCGTCGATGTGGAAGCGGCCGTGCCGGTCGTGGTGGCCCAGCGAGCGCCACAGCCGGGCCGTCTCCACCAGCAGCTCCAGGCCGACCTCGCGCTCGAACTGGACGTCGCCGGTGACCTTCACGTAGCGGCGCACCGCATCGGCGATGTCCGCGCCGATGTGGAAGCCCGCGGTGCCGGCCGGCCAGTACGCGGAGCACTCGTGGCCGCGGATGGTGCGCCACGGGAACGCCGCGCCCTTGAGGCCGAGCGTCTGCGCGCGCTCCCGCGCCAGCGGCAGGGTGGCGTGCCGCCAGCGCAACACGTCGGCGGCCGCGCTGGGCTGCGTGTACGTCAGCACCGGCAGCACGAACGTCTCGGCGTCCCAGAAGGTGTGGCCGTCGTAGCCGGGGCCGGTGAGGCCCTTGGAGCCGATCGGCCTCTTCTCGGCGCGGGCGCCGGCTTGCAGCACGTGGAACAGGCCGAAGCGGACGGCCTGCTGCACCTCGGGGTCGCCCTCGACGCGCACGTCGGAGTGGTCCCAGAACGCGTCCAGGAACTCGCGCTGGGCGTCGACGAGGCCGTCCCAGCCGGTGAGGCGGGCGCTGGCCAGCGCGGCGCCGACCTGGTCGCGCAGGGCGGGCAGCGACCGCTTGCTGGACCAGCCGTACGCGGCCAGCTTGATGACCCGCAGCTTCTGGCCCGGCTGCAGCTGCGCCGCGACGGTGGTGCGCAGCCAGTCCGGGTGGCCCTCGGTGGTGACGGCGTGCTTGCCCGGCGTCTCGACGAGGTGCTCCATCGCCGCGGCCATGCGCAGGTTGCTGGCCTTGGTGCGGTGCACCAGCAGGCCGCCGGCGGCCTGGTCCAGCAGCTCCTCCGCCTGCAGCGGGTGGTCGAGCACGGCGGCGACGCGCGGGTCCTTGCTGGTGGGCGGCAGCGACTCGTTGGCCACCAGCTCCGACTGCACGATGAGCCGGGCCGGGCCCTCCAGCGGCTCCACCTCGTAGCAGATCGCCACGACGGCGCGCTGGGTGAACGACACGAGCCGGGTCGACTTCACCCGGACGGCCTGGCCGGCCGGGGACACCCACTCGACGGTCCGCTCCAGCGTGCCGGCGCGCAGGTCGAGCACCCGCTCGTGGCTGCGCAGGTCGCCGTACCGCACGTCGAACGGCTCGTCGTCGACGAGCAGCCGGATCGGCTTGGCGTTGGTGACGTTCACGACGGTCTGGCCCGACTCGGGGAAGCCGTAGCCGGCCTCGGCGTACGGCAGCGGGCGCAGCTCGTAGAACGAGTTCAGGTAGGTACCCGGAAGGCCGTGCGGTTCGCCCTCGTCGAGGTTGCCCCGCAGGCCGATGTGGCCGTTGGAGAGCGCGAAGACGGACTCCGACTGGGCCAGCACGTCGAGATCCAGCCGGGTCTCGCGGATGTGCCACGGATCGACGGGATAGGCCCGTTCACGGATCACGGTGGTGCCTCTCGGTATCAGGATGTGCGGAACACCGGGAGCGGCCGCCGTTCTGCCCACGGCGAGGCCCTCGGCGGCGGGGTCGGTCGAGGCCGGCACCGCTCATCTGTGAGGAAGGGGTGTGGTGTTGTTGTGATACGCCGGTGCGGGACCGGCGGGGCTGGAACCGGCCCCGTGTCAGCCGGTGGGGGTATCCAGCAGCTCCGCGAGGTCCTTGACGACGATGTCGGCCCCGTGCGCCTTCAGCTCGTCGGCCTGACCCACCCGGTCGACGCCGACGACGTACCCGAAGTTCCCCGCCCGGCCCGCCGCGACTCCTGCCAACGCGTCCTCGAAGACGACACACGCGGCCGGATCGACGCCGAGCCGGCGGGCGCCCTCGAGGAACGTGTCCGGCATCGGCTTGCCGGGCAGCCCGAGCTCGCGGGCGACGACGCCGTCGACCCGCACCTCCAGCATGTCCTCGATGCGCGCCGCGCGCAGAACATCCCGGCAGTTGGCACTGGCCGACACCACGGCGCGGCGCAGCCCGGCCGCCCGCGCAGCCTCCAGGTAGGCCACCGAACCCGGGTAGACCTGCACCGCACCGGCGGCGATGCGCTCCAGGACCAGGACGTTCTTGCGGTTGCCGATGCCGTTGACCGTCTCGGCGGTGCCCGGGTCGCCGGGGCTGCCCTCGGGCAGCGTGATGCCGCGGGAGGCCAGGAAGGTGCGGACGCCGTCGGCGCGCTGCCGGCCGTCGACGAAGCGGTGGTAGTCGGCACCGCTGTCGAACGGCACGAACGGCACGCCGCGCTCCTGCGACCAGACACGCAGGAAGGCGTCGAACGTTTCTTTCCATGCCGCGTTGTGCACCAGGGCGGTCTGCGTCAGCACACCGTCGAGGTCGAACAGGCAGGCGGTCACGTGGGGAGGTAGACCGAGCACCGGGCCACAGTAGCCTCCCGGCGTGCCGAAGTCGCTACGAGAGGGCCGGACGTTTTCCGGGCGATTCGCGGGTGCCGGTGCCGGGCTCGCGCGGACCGGCGTTCGGAGAACGCGGCGTGTCGTGCCCAGCGCGCCGCGTGTCGCCGTGATTCCTGCGTGAATCACGCGGCGGCAGGTCGGCGCGCATGGCCACGGTGGTGCCGGCCGGGCCGGTGTCGATGGTGACGGCGTCGCACAGCTGGTGCGCCAGCCAGATGCCCCGCCCGCCGACCTCGAACGCGTCGGGCAGGTCCGGCATGCCGAGGTGCGAGTCGGGGATGCCGGCGCCCGCGTCGGCCACCACGCACACCACGGCGGCGGCGTCGACGTCCAGCCGGATCCAGCCCTGGCCGCCCGCGTGCAGCACCACGTTGGTGATGACCTCGTTGACGGCGAGGACGAAGCCGTCGAGGCGGTCGCCGTGCAGGCCGGCGGCCGACGCGCGGGCTGAGATCTCGTGCCGCACGAGCGTGATCTCCGTGCTGACGAAGGCACGGTCGACCACGGTTACCGGCTCCGCCATGCCGCTCCCGTCGGGTCGTCGTCCGCGGGCAAGCCTACGCGGGTCGGCGGCCCCGGGGGAACGCGTGCGGGAAACTCAGCGCCAACCGACGTCGATGCGGTCGCCGCGCTCGTCGAAGAAGTGCAGCGCGTCCATGCGCACGGAGATCGCCAGCGGGTGCCCTGGCGACACGGCCGGGTACGGCGCCAGCCGCACGGCCAGCTCGGCGGGCCGCCGGTGGTGTCGGCCCGGGTCGCTGAGGACGCTGGTCTGCTCCGGGTCGCGGGTCTCGGTGCGGGCGCGGCCGTTGGCCGGCTCGCGCTCGGGCGCCCGGCCGGTGAGGCGCTGGAGCGCCCCGCCGAAGCGGCGCAGGGCGCTGCCGCCGCCGGTCTGCTCGGGCACGGCCTGGCCGAGCTCGTCGACGAGGATGGCGGTGGCGCCGATGTCGAGGAACGCCAGCGACTCGTGGCCGTGGTGCTCGAGGTAGCGGATGCGGCCCTGCAGGACGTCGCCGGGGGTGTCGGGGGCGACCGGGGTCAGCGCCTCGGCCCGCATGCCGACGACGATGCGCTCGCCGTGGTAGTGCGCGACGGCGCGGGCGCGGATGTCGTTCCACGGCAGGTAGAGGGCCTGCTCGCCGAGGTTGAGGGCGACGTAGCGGTCGAGGTGCACGTAGACGCTGGCCTCGAGCAGGTTCATCCGGGGCGCGCCGAGGAACGCGGCCACGTACAGCGTGGCGGGGCGGCCGTACACCTCGGTGGGGGTGCCGACGTCCTGCAGGACGCCCTTGCGCATGATGGCGACCCGGTCGGCCATGGTGAGGGCCTCGGCCTGGTCGTGCGTGACGTAGATGGTGGTGACGCCCAGCTCGCGGGTGAGCCCGGTGATCTCGGCGCGCAGCTCGGCGCGCAGGCCGCTGTCGAGGTTGGACAGCGGCTCGTCCATGAGGAACAGGCCGGGGCGACGGACGATGGCCCGGCCCATGGCGACGCGCTGGCGCTGGCCGCCGGACAGCTGGCTGGGCTTGCGGCCGAGCACGTCGCCGATGCCCAGGGCGCTGGCGACGTCGCCGACGCGTTCGCCGCGGGAGCCCTCCTCGACGCCCGACAGCCTCAGCGGGAAGCCGATGTTCTCGCCGACGCTCATGTGCGGGTAGAGCGCGAAGTCCTGGAAGACCATGGCGATGCTGCGCTCGCGGGGCGCGAGGTCCATCACCGGTTCGCCGTTGAGCAGGATGGCGCCGGAGGACGGGTCCTCCAGGCCGGCGATCATGCGCAGCACGGTGGACTTGCCGCAGCCGGAGGGGCCGAGCAGGACCATGAACTCGCCGTCGTCGACGTCGAGATTCACCCGGTCGACCGCGACCGTTCCGTCGGGCCACACCTTGGTGACGTCCTTGAGTGCGACGGTCGACACCGTCTACCTCCCCGCACAGCTACCTTTGCCCTGGCCCCCAGCGCAGTAACTGTGTCGACAGACGTCACTGGTTAGCTATCGGGTGAACGTGCCATTTGCCCAGCGTGACGGCCTGATCACCCGGGAGCTACGCGCGATCACCCTCCGTGAGGCCCAGCATGACCCGGCGGACGACGCGCTCCGCCGCTCCCCCGTCGTCGAGGTAGCAGAACCGGCTGCGGAAGTGCGCCCGCGCCTTGGCCGCGGTGTCGCCGGCGTAGGCCCCGCTGGTGTACGCGTCCACCAGGTCGGCGTAGGTCGTCGCGACGATGCCCGGCGGCTCCGCCGTCAGGTCGAAGTAGACGCCGCGCAGCGCCCGGTACGCGTCCCAGTCCGGCGCGAAGATCACGATCGGCCGGTCCAGCACGCCGTAGTCGAACATCAGCGACGAGTAGTCGGTGACCAGGGAGTCCGCCGCCAGGTAGAGGTCCTCGACCACCGGGTACGCCGACACGTCGATGACGTTGCCGGCCCGCGGGAACTCGCCGCCGCCGCCCGGCGGGACGTGGAAGTAGTGCGCGCGCACCAGCAGCACGTGGCCGGGGCCCAGCTTGGCGGCGAAGTCCTCGACGTCCATCAGCGGGGTGCCCGGCGGCAGCCACTCGCGGTGCGTCGGGGCGTACAGCACCACCGTCTCGCCCGGGGCGATGCCGAGCCGCTCGCGCACGGCCGCACCCTCCTCGGGCCCGGCCAGGGCGAGCCGGTCGTTGCGCGGGTAGCCGACCTCCAGGGTCTCGTACCGGCACGGGTACGCGCCGTCCCACGCGATGGTGGTGTGCGCGTTGGAGGTGACGCTGAAGTCCCACCGGTCGGCCCGGCGCATCTGCGCCTCGAAGCCCTTGTCGGTGGCGCCCGCCGGGTGGTCGGCCTGGTGCAGGCCCATCTTCTTCAGCGGGGTGCCGTGGTGGGTCATGACGTGCGTGGTGCCGGGCCGCTTGACGGCGTCGTTCGGCCAGTTGACGTTGTTGATCAGGTAGCGGGCGCGGGCCAGCGCCCGGAAGTACGCCGGCGTGCCCGCCACCACGTACGGCACGCCCTTCGGCATGGCGGCGGCCCGGGCCCGGTTGACCACCCACACGCCGCGCACGCCCGGCGCCAGCTCCTTGGCCCGGGCGTAGATCGCGCCCGGGTTGCAGGTGACCCCGCGGAACCAGTACGCCGAGTACAGCGCGAGGTTCTGGTCGATCGGCCGGGTGAGCTGCCAGCGGTAGTAGCCGCGCAGCAGCAGCGCCCGCGCGTTCAGGGCGCCCCGCTTGGCCAGCCGTTTGCCGCCGCGCAGCTGCCGCTTGCCCCACTTGGCGGTCTTCACGAACGTGTTGAACGCCTGGAAGGTGCGGTACGCGCCGCGGCCGACGAGCCGGTGCCGCACGCCCTGCGCACCGCCGGGCACCGGGTACCCGCCCGGCGGGACGTGCCGGCGGTACTGCTCGGTCATCGAGGTGAAGAACCGCTTGCGCGACTTCGGCGGCACCCGCTCGCCGTGGCGCAGCACGGTCAGGTGGTGCCACACCATGCGCCGGAACAGGTGCGGGCGCAGCGCGTCGGCGTGCGGGGTGTGCTCGGCGACGATCTCGTACGTGCGGTCCCAGTGGCCGAAGATCTCGAAGTGCTTGTCGCCGACGGTGCGGGTGGCCGCGCCGCTGCGCCGCTGGCGGTACTTCACGCAGTCGCGCGCCAGCGTGCTGATCTTGTCCGCGGCGGCGAACACGCCGTAGGTGAAGCCCAGGTCCTCGTACCAGCCGGACTCGAACCGGTAGCCCATCCGCAGCAGCAGCTCGCGGCGCACGATCTTGTTCCAGCACACGTGCAGCACGTCGACGATGCGCGGCCACTCGTCCAGCCGGAACGACTCGGGCGCCTCGGCCAGCAGCTTCGCCGCGGTGCCCGGGGTGACCTCGCCCGTCCAGTAGCTGCGGTCCCAGCCGACCACGAGCACGTCGGCGCCGGTGCCGGCGAGCCGCTCGGCGACCGCCCGCAGCGAGCCGGGCGTCAGCCAGTCGTCGGCGTCGACGAACCAGACGAACTCGCCGGTGGCGTGGTCCAGCCCCAGGTTGCGGGCCTCGCCGACGCCGACGTTCGCCGGCGGGCGCACCACCTTCACCCGCGGGTCGCGGGCGGCGTACTCGTCGAGGATCGCGCCGCTGTGGTCGGGCGACGCGTCGTCGACGGCGACGATCTCGAAGTCGGTGAACGACTGGTCGAGGACCGAGTCGAGGCACTGCCGCAGGTACCCCTGGACCTTGTGCACGGGCATGACGACGCTGAGCAGGGTCACGCGGGAACACCTTCCGCCTGGGCAGACCGGCGCCCCGCCAGGGCGCCGATGACGAACGCGCCGCCGCCGAGGCAGGCCAGCACGATGGTTCCCCCCGTCGCCCAGCCCGCCGCCGCGGCGAGCGTGAGCAGCACGACCACGACGTCCCAGCCCGGGCGGAGCCGGACCACCCGGTCGGGCGCGCCCTTCTCCATCAGGGCGGTCACGTCGTAGTGGTGCAGCGCCAGCGTGAACACCAGCGCGAAGACCAGCGGCGCGGGCACGGCGCACGCGACGCCCACCCCCGCCACGAACAGGTACTGCCCGGCGCGCAGCGCCGCCGGCACCAGCCAGTCGAGCGCGCCGTCGTGCGCGGCCCGCGACGGCAGCCCGGCCGCGAGCACCCCGAGCGCCGCGAAGGCGACCGCCAGGCGCGGGTCGTCGCCGAGCCGGCCGGCGGCGGCCAGCCCGAGCAGCACGGCCCCCGCCGCGACGCCCAGCAGCGCGAACGCCAGCGGCCCCGGCAGGCCGGACCCGCCGAGCAACCGGGCCACCGGCCCGTCGTCGCGGTGCCGCGCGACGTCCGTCGTGGCCAGCACGCCGACGCGCATCCCGCGGGCGCGCAGCGTGCGCAACCCCAGGGTGTACGCGGCCGCGAGCAGCCCCCACCCGAGCACGCCGAGCAGCGCCACCCGCCCGTCCGCGACGGCGGCCAGCACGGCGATCAGCGCCCACCGCTCGCCGATCGGGAAGACCACGATGCGCTTCAGCCAGTACGCGGGCGAGCCGGTGTCGGCCTGCACCCGCTCGGAGGCGCGCGACAGCCGCCCGCTCACCCCGCCCGCGGCCTGCCCGCCGGCCTGCCGCCGGGCGGCCTCGTCGTGCAGCGCGCCGTACCAGGCGTCGGTCATGTGCCGCACGGTCTGCAGGATCATCGCCGCGATCGCGAGCGGCCAGGCGTGCTCCAGGCCCAGCCGGTCGGCCCCGGCGGCGAGCCCGGCGTACGCGGCGTACTCCTTGGCCCGGTCGGCCATGGTGTCGAGCCAGCCGCCGAACGGGGAGAACCGGCGCGTGTAGCGGGCCAGCTGGCCGTCCACGCAGTCGAGCACGAAGCCCAGGTACAGCAGCACCGCGCCGGCCACCATGGCGGGCCGCGACGCCTGCCAGAACGCCAGCGCGGCGGCCACCGCGAACAGCACCGAGACCGCCGTGACGCCGGTCGGGGTGAGCCGCAGCCGGGCCGCCCACTTCGTGACCACCGGCGACCACGTCGAGACGGCGTACGTGGTGAAGAAGTCGTCCCTCTCCTTGACGGCCAGCCGCAGCAGCGCGGCGTCCTCGTCGATGGCGGCGGCCCGCGCCCGGGCGGCCGCGAACCCGGCGGCGTCGCCGACCCGCTCGGCGTGCAGCAGCCGCACCCGCACCGCCTGCGGGGCGACGCCGGCGCGCAGCAGCTCGGGCAGCAGCAGGTCGACGGCGGACGCGACGCGCACCCCGACGGCGGCCCCGCCCGCCGAGCCGAGCCGCTCGGCGGCGGCGGCCAGGGCGGGCAGGTCGCGCGGGGCGACGCAGAGCGCGCCGAGGAACCGCACGTTGGACGGCCCGGCGACGATGCGGCCGCGCTCCTCGCGGGCGTCGCCGTCGGCGTGCGGGCCGCCCGGCGCGGCGACCAGGGCGGCGGTGCGCCCGGCCGGCTCGGTGGCCAGCAGCCGCAGCAGGCCGCCGTGCGCGACCAGGTCGCCGGCGACGAGCAGCAGCGGGCCGGTGGCGGCGCGGGCGAGCGTGGCGATGGCGGCCAGGTCGGCGGCGGGATCGCGCTCGGCGATGAGGTGGATGTCGTGGGCGCCCGCCGCGGACACGCCACGGGTCAGCGCCGCCCACGTCTCGTCGAGCAGCGCCGGATCGAGGTCGGCGGCCCCGACCAGCACCGCGACCGTCACCTGCAGCCTCCCACCAGGCACCCGCCGGGGCCTCTCCGCCACACGGGCGACAACCCGCGTCACCTTAACAGCGGGAGACGGCCGGGCCAGGGTTGCCCCTACGGGAGGTGAAGACCCCGGATCGGCCTGCCGGTTGAGGGCGGCGGTGCGCGGGCACCCTACCGTCGAATGCAGGTGGCGGCACCGCGCCGGCACCGACCGAAGGAGTGAGGACCATGAGTCGCCTGTCGAGGCCCCGCAACGATCGATGGATCGCCGGCGTGTGCTCCGGCCTGGCCCGCCGGTTCGGAATGTCCGCCAACACCATGCGCCTGATCTTCGTGATCTCCTGCCTGCTGCCCGGTCCCCAGTTCCTTCTCTACCTGGCCCTGTGGATCGTGCTGCCGAACGAGGAGCGCTACGCGGCCTGACGTTGCCCGCCGCCTCCGCTCGGCGTACAGTTTCGTGTACGTACACGATGCTGTACAGAACGGGGGCGGCATGCGCACCATGACGGCCACGGAGTCGCGGGCCAACTACGCCAAGATGCTGGACGACGTGGTGAACGACCGCGAGGAGGTCGTCATCACCCGGGCCAACAAGGAACCGGTCGTCGTGGTGGCGCTCGACGAGTACCAGTCACTCAAGGAGACCGTGCATCTCCTGCGCAGCCCGGCCAACGCCCGGCGGCTGCTCTCCTCCATCGACCGGCTCGAAGCCGGCGAGGGCGACGTGCACGAGCCCGTCGAGTGAAGTACGTCTGGGACCAGCACGCCTGGGACGACTACCTCTGGTGGCAGACCCAGGACCGGAAGCTCCTCAGGCGGATCAACACGCTGATCAAGGACATCGAACGCAACGGCAACGAGGGCATGGGCAAGCCCGAGCCGCTCAAGCACGGGCTGCACGGGTACTGGTCGCGGCGCATCACCGACGAGCACCGGCTCGTCTACAAGGTCGTCGGCGACGAGATCCGCATCGCCCAGTGCCGGTACCACTACGAGTAGCCCGTCACACGGCGGCGAACTCGACCGTCACCGTCGTGTAGCCGAGCGAGCGCAGCAGGCCCTCCAGCATCTTGCGGGTGTTGTCCTGGGCCTTCTGCGCGAGCCCGCTCTGCGTGGCCGCCTCGGTGATCCGCTGCTCGCCGAGGCGATACACCTCCTGCTGCTGATTCGGGTCGCGGGCGATCGCGTCGCCGATGCCGGTGAGCAGCCCGCGCTCCTCGGAGAAGACGTAGCTCTTGTCCGTGTCCAGCGCGGCCTTGCCGAGCTGCGGCGGGGGCAGCTTGACGACCGCGGTCTTCCCGTCGTCGGACACCGTGACGGCGCCGTCGCCGATCTGCGAGAAGTCCACGTACGCCTCGACGGTGCCGGCCGCGACGAACAGGGTGCGGCGGCCGAGCAGGAAGTCGGGGATGTTCTCCCGGCCGTCCTCGATGTCGACGATCACCTGGAAGGTGCCGTCGGCGCCGACGAACCGGCTCAGGTCGCGCATCGACTGCAGCAGCACGGGCTGGCTGCGGTCGGTGCGTTCCGACGAGAACGGGTTGTCGAAGTTCGGCACGATCAGCCGGAAGCCGACCACGGCGGCCGCGATCAGCGCGGCGACCAGGCCGAGCGCGACGAGCAGGCGCACCGGGCCGGAGCGGCCGGGCGGCGGTGGCGCGACGGCGTCCTCGGGCGGGTCGGCGGGTTCCGGCGCGCTCGCACCGGCGCGGCCCGGCGCGTACGCGGGCCACTCCTTGGTCGGGTCGTCGACGTCCCCGGGCTTGGTCATCGCCGCTCACCTCTTCACCGACGTCGTTACCCACCACCGTACGGACCGCAAACGACCGCCGCCCGCCACGCGCGGGTCCTTGGCGCGGCCTGTGCCCCTACCGGTACCCTCGGCGGACGCCGGAAGGCTTCTGCATGAACTAGAGGTGGGACCGTTGGTGACACGTACGCCGATCGCCGAGATCCGCGAGCGCACCTACAAGAGCCGTGACGCCTGGTGGACGGTCGTCGTCGTCGACCCGATGGCGGTGCACCTGGTCCGCTGGGTGGCGCCGTACCGGGCGATCACGCCGAACCGGATCAGCCTGTTCGCGTTCGTGCTCGGCCTGGGCGCCGCCGCGTGCTTCGTCGCCGCCGACCCGCTGTGGCTGGTGGTCGGGGCGCTGCTGTTCCACATCGCGTTCGTCGCCGACTGCGTCGACGGCAAGGTGGCCCGGCTCAACGGCAGCGGCACGGCGTTCGGCGCGTGGCTCGACTACATGCTCGACCGCATCCGCGTGGTCACCTGCACCGTCGCCCTCGTCGGCACCCAGTGGGTGCTGACCGGCGAGGACTACTGGCTGGTGCTGGGCGGCGTCATCGCGTTCCTCGAGATGTTCCACAACCTCAACGCGCTGGAGATCGCCCGGGTCAAGGGCGGCATGCGGCGCAAGCTGGCCGCCGCGCACAAGCGCGCCGCCGAGGCGGACGGCCGCCAGGTCGGCCTGGGCCCGCGCTTCGTCGAGGAGGTCATGAAGGAGGTCCCCAAGGGGGAGGCCACCGAGGAGCACCTCGCCGACGTCAACCGCACGGTCGTCGACCTGAACGAGGAGTTCCGCTCGAAGTTCGGCGCGTTCGTGCACTTCCGCAACGCGCTGCGGCGCAGCCGCATCCGGCCGAACCTGGTCAGCACGATCGAGTTCGCGATGGGCTGCTTCATCTTCGCGCCGATCGCCGGGGCGATCTTCGGCAGCGGGGCGATGGCGCTGACCATCGTCATCACGTCGGTGCTGATGCTGGTCTTCGACCTGGCGATCATCTACAAGCTCTACCTGTCGACCAAGGGCTTCGAGAAGCAGTACGCGAAGGCCCTGGCGAAGGCGGAGGAGGCCGAGGCGCGCGCCGCCGAGCGCGACGCTCAGGCGAACGCGGACACCCCGGTCAGCGCCTGACCCAGCACCAGCTGGTGGATCTCCGAGGTGCCCTCGTAGGTCAGCACGCTCTCCAGGTTGTTGGCGTGCCGCATGATCGGGTACTCGGCGCTGACCCCGTTGGCGCCGAGGATCGTGCGGCACTGCCGGGCGATGGCGATGGCCTCCCGCACGTTGTTCAGCTTGCCCGCACTGACCTGTTCGGGCCGCAGCCCGGCGGCGTCGTGCCGGCGGCCCAGGTGCAGGGCGAGCAGCCAGCCCTTCTGCAGTTCGAGCGCCATGTCGGCGAGCTTGGCCTGGGTCAGCTGGAAGCCGGCGATGGGCCGGCCGAACTGCTCGCGGCTGGTCGCGTACGCGATGGCGGTGTGCAGGCAGTCGCGGGCGGCGCCGAGCGAGCCCCACACGATGCCGAACCGGGCCTCCGTCAGGCAGGACAGCGGGGCGCGCAGCCCGCGCGCCTCCGGTAACCGGGCGTCGTCGCCGACGCGCACCTCGTCGAGCGTGATCTCGCCGGTGGCGGAGGCGCGCAGCGACATCTTGTTGCGCACCTCCCGCGCGGTGAAGCCGGGGGTGCCGGTGGGCACCGCGAACCCGACGACGCCCTCCTCGGCCCGCGCCCAGATGACCGCCACGTCGGCCACCGGCGCGTTGGTGATCCACATCTTGCCGCCGGTCAGCACCCAGCCGTCGCCGTCGCGGCGGGCCCGGGTGGCCATGCCGGCGGGGTCGGAGCCGTGGTCGGGCTCGGTCAGGCCGAAGCAGCCGATCAGCTCGCCCGCGGCCATGCCGGGCAGCCAGCGCTGCTTCTGCTCCTCGGAGCCGTAGCGCCAGATCGCGTACATGGCCAGCGAGCCCTGCACGCTGACCAGCGAGCGCACCCCCGAGTCGGCGGCCTCCAGCTCCAGGCACGCCAGCCCGTACGCGACCGCGGAGGCGCCCGCGCAGCCGTAGCCGGTGAGGTGCATGCCGAGCAGGCCGACCTCGCCGAAGGTGCGGGTCAGGTCGCGGACGGGGGCCTCGCCGCGCTCGTACCAGCCGGCGACGTGCGGGCGGACGGCGTCGTCGGCGACCCGGCGGACCAGGTCGCGCATCGCGCGCTCCTCGTCGGTCAGCAGGTCGTCGAGGTCGAGGAGGTCGAGCGGGGCGACGGGCATGCCGCCCAATCTAGCTAGAGCGTCAGCACCCGGGCGTGGATCTGGTTGCGCTGCTGCAGGGCGGCGCGCAGCGCCCGGTGCAGCCCGTCCTCCAGGTAGAAGTAGCCCTGGTACTCCACGACGTGCGGGAACAGGTCGCCGTAGAACGTCGAGTCCTCGGCGAGCAGCTTGTCCAGCGCGAGCTCGCGTTTCGTGGTGATCAGGTCGGCGAGCCGGATGGGCCGGGGCGGGATCTCGGCCCACTGCTTGAGCGTCGTGTGGTGATCGGGGTACGGCCGACCGTCCCGAACGCCCTTGAAGATCACGACGGCACGCTCCCCTCCCGCTGGCTGCCGCTGGACCGTGCCAGCCTAGCGACCCGGGCCAACCGGCCGCCCGTCACCCTTGGTCATGCTCCGGGGGCGGTGCGCCATCGGCCGCGGTGCACGACGTCGTCGACGGGCCGCCGGCCGCGGCGCAGCGACGGCGAGCGCCGGTCCGGGGCCGGGTACCCGACCGTGATCGCGCCGACCGGGGTGAACGCCGCCGGCACCCCGAACGCCGCCCGGTAGTCGCCCAGCCGCTGCGGCGGGATGCCGAAGAAGCACGCGCCCAGCCCGGCGTCGACGGCGGTCAGCAGCATCAGCAGCGCCGCGAACCCGGCGTCGACGTGCCAGTACGGCACCGGCCAGCGCGCGGCGTCCCGGTCGGTCCAGCCCTTGTCCGGCTCGGCGTAGCGGTCCAGGTACGCCTCCCGGTTGCCGTGCGGGACGACGATCAGCGGCGCCCGGCGCATGCCGTCCAGCCACGCCGAGCCGCCCGCCCCGGCCGGGGTGGTCGCCGACCAGAACAGCTCCCGGTCGGCGGCCGACTCCAGCACCAGGAAGCCCCAGCCCTGGGTGAACCCGGCCGACGGGGCCCGGGTGGCGTGGTCGAGCAGCCGCTCGACGGCGGCGGCGGGCACGGGCCGGGTCTCGTCGTAGGCGCGGACCATGCGCCGCCGGCGGACGACCGAGTCGAAGTCCATCTACAGCGACGGGCGGATGCCCCAGGTGCCGGTCCAGGTCTGGCCCGGCTCCAGCACGATCAGGTCCCGGCCGGAGCGGAACGCGTCCGGCGGGCAGGTCATCGGCTCGATGGCGACCGAGCGGCGGCGGCGCTCCCCGCCGAGGGTGTCGGCGCTGAACACCTGCCAGTAGGAGAACTGGCCGTCGGCCCACACGTCGAGCGACGGCCCGCCCGGCGCGGCCAGGGTGACGGCCGAGCCGCCGTCCGGGCCGGCCACGACGTCGCCGAACGTGGTGTCGAGCACGGCGGCGCCGATCCGGCGGGGCTCGGCGTAGTCGTAGTCGGTGCCGGCGACCTTGACCGCGCCGATCGGCAGCAGCCGGCCGTCGAACAGCACCCGGCTGCGGGCCGGGACGGTCAGCTCGGCGTCGTCGACGGCCACGCCGGGCAGCCGCAGGTACGGGTGCACCGAGAACCCGAACGGGCACGCCTCGGTGTCGGTGTTGGTGGCGGTGTGCACGGCGCGCAGCCCGTCCGCCCCGACGGTCCAGGTGCTGCGGATCACCAGCGACCACGGGTAGCCCGGCATCGGCGGCAGGTCGTACTCGACGGTGACGGTGTCGGCGGCGTGCTCGACCAGCGTCCAGCGGCCCCACAGCACCAGGCCGTGCAGGGCGGTGCGGGAGGCCGCCTCGGTCAGCGGCAGCTGGTGGGCGGTGTCCCGGAACGTGTACTGCCCGTCGCGGATGCGGCTCGGCCACGGGGCGAGGATCGCGCCCGCCATCGCCGGCGCGATCTCGTCCTCGGCGAAGCCGTCGACGACGTCCCGCCCGCCCACGCTGTAGTGCCGCAGGTTGCCGCCCACCTCGACGACGACGGCCCGGTGGCCGTCGGCTTCGATGGTCCACTGGGTGCCCGACTTCGGTCGCGCGGCGGTGTCGAGGTTCATGCGCGCGACCCTATCGGGTGGCGGGACCGTCACTCTCCGGCCGGTAGCGCCACAGCGCGGGGAACACCGCGACCAGCGCGATCGCCACCGCGGCGGCCGCGAACCCGCCGCCCGCCCAGGACAGCGTGGGCCCGCCCCAGGCGGCGGTCGCGCCCGCGCGCAGGTCCCCCAGCCGCGGCCCGCCGACGACCACCACCGAGTGGACGCCCTGGAGCCGCCCGCGCAGCCGGTCGGGGGCGTACGTCTGCAGGATCGACTGCCGGTAGACGGCGCTGACCAGGTCGGCGGCCCCGGCGACGGCGAGCAGGGCGACGGCCAGCCACAGCGAGTGCGCGAGCCCGGCCACCCCGACGGCCACGCCCCACGCGACGACGGCGGCGGTGAGCGCGACGCCCTGCCGGCGGACCCGGCCGATCCAGCCGGACGTCAGGCCGCCCAGCACCGAGCCGATGGCGATGGCGGCGCTGAGCCAGCCGACGGCCGCGCCGCCGCCGAACCGCTCCGCCGCCACCTCGGGGAACAGCGCCCGCGGCATGGCCAGCACCATCGCGACGATGTCGATGCCGAACGACAGCAGCAGCACCGGCCGGGTGGCGAGGAAGCGCAGGCCGTCGAGCACGCCGCGCAGCCCGGCGGTCGGCCGGGGCCCGTCGTCGGACGGCAGCGGCGGCAGCGGGGGCAGCCGCCACGCCGTCCACAGCAGGACCGTGAACAGCACGGCGTCGACCGCGTACGCGATGGTCACGCCGGCGCCGGTGGACCACACGGCGAAGATCAGGCCGGCGGTCAGCGGCCCGAGCACGCCGCCCGCGGTCTGGGTGGTGTAGCCGAGGGTGTTGGCCGCCGGGACCAGCTCGGGGCCGACCAGGCGGGGGATGATCGCGTTGCGGGCGGGCGCGCCGGCCGCGAACCCGGCCGCCTGCACGGCCGTGATGGCCAGCAGCAGCGCCGGGCTGCGCACGTCGAGCAGCGCCTGGGCGAACAGCGCGCACGTCGCCACCCAGGCCAGCAGGCTGCTGGCCAGCAGCAGCCGGCGCCGGTCCAGCACGTCGGCGGCCGCGCCGCCCCACAGCCCGAAGATCAGCAGCGGGACCAGCGCCGCGACGCCGAGCAGGCCGACCCAGGCCGACGAGCCGGTCAGCTCGTACATCTCGACGGGCACGGCGACGGCGGTGAACTGGATGCCGTAGAACGAGACGCCGTTGCCGACCCACAGCCGCCGGTACGCGGGCACGCGCAGCGGGCGGGTGTCGATCACCCAGGAGCGCCGGGCCGTCTCGGTCACGGCCCGAATCTAGTGGGCTCCTTACGGCGCGAGCCGCTCCACCGACCAGTTCCCTGCATCACACACGTACCGCAGCCGGTCGTGCAGGCGGCTGGACCGGCCCTGCCAGAACTCCACGGTCACCGGCACGACCCGCAGGCCGCCCCAGTGCTCCGGCGTCGGCACGTCCTCGCCGAACCGCTCGGCGGCGCGCTCGTACGCGGCGTCCAGCTCCTCGCGGCCGGCGATCACCGCCGACTGCCGGCTCGCCCAGGCGCCCAGGCGCGAGCCCAGCGGCCGGCTCGCGAAGTACTCCTCCGTCTCGGCCCGGTCCACCCGCTCGACCGACCCGCACACCACCACCTGCCGCTGCATGGCGAACCACGGGAACACCAGGCTCGCCGCCGGGTTCGCCAGCGCCTCGGCGCCCTTGCGCGAGCCGTAGTTGGTGAAGAAGACCAGGCCGCGCTCGTCGTACCCCTTCAGCAGGACGGTGCGGGCACTCGGCCGCGCGTCGGGGGCCGCGGTGGCGACGATCATCGCGTTGGGTTCCGGCAGGCCGGAGGCGGCCGCGTCGGCGAACCAGCGCGCGAACTGCTCCACCCAGGTGGGCGCCAGGTCCGCGCGCCGCAGCTCGGCACGCCGGTAGTCCTCGCGCATCGCGGCCGGCGCCGGTGTGTCGGGCGTCACGGTGTGCCTCCTCGTGCCGCTTCGGGTCGACCTGTCGCTTACCCAACGGGCAAGATGACAAGACATCGCCTCTCGGCCCACGGGTCTTCTCGACAATGAACGGCAAGGCCGGACCGGGGCCCGTCAGTGCGGACGAACCATATCCAGGAGAGCGAGACATGTCCGACTTCAAACCGGGCCTGGAGGGCGTGGTCGCCTTCGAGACCGAGATCGCCGAACCCGACAAGGCCGGCGGGGCCCTGCGCTACCGCGGCGTCGACATCGAGGACCTGATCGGCCAGGTGTCCTTCGGCAACGTGTGGGCCCTGCTCGTCGACGGCCGCTTCGGCCCGGGGCTGCCCCCGGCGGAGCCGTTCCCCGTGCCGGTGCACTCCGGCGACATCCGCGTCGACGTCCAGTCCGCGGTGGCCATGCTCGCCCCGTACTGGGGCCTCGACCAGCTGCTCGACATCAGCGACGAGCAGTGCCGCAGCGACCTGGCCCGGGTGTCGGTCACCGCGCTGTCGTTCGTCGCGCAGGCCGCCCGCGGCCTCGGGCTGCCCGCCGTGCCGCAGAAGGACATCGACAAGGCCACCACCATCGTCGAGCGGTTCATGAAGCGCTGGCGCGGCGAGCCCGACCCGCGGCACGTCAAGGCCGTCGACGCGTACTTCATCTCGGCCGCCGAGCACGGCCTGAACGCCTCGACGTTCACCACCCGCATCGTCGCCTCCACCGGCGCCGACGCCGCGGCCTGCATCTCGTCCGGCATCGGCGCCCTGTCCGGCCCGCTGCACGGCGGCGCGCCGTCGCGCGTGCTGCACATGATCGAGGCCGTCGAGCGCAGCGGCGACGCCGAGGGCTACGTCAAGGGCGTCCTCGACCGCGGCGAGCGCCTGATGGGCTTCGGCCACCGGGTCTACCGCGCCGAGGACCCGCGCGCCCGCGTGCTGCGCCGCACCGCCAAGGAGCTGGGCGCGCCCCGCTTCGAGGTGGCCGAGGCGCTGGAGAAGGCCGCCCTGGCCGAGCTGCACGCCCGCAAGCCCGACCGGGTGCTCGCCACCAACGTCGAGTTCTGGTCCGCGGTCGTCCTCGACTTCGCCGAGGTCCCCGCGCACATGTTCACGTCGATGTTCACCTGCGCCCGCGTCGCCGGGTGGAGCGCGCACATCCTCGAGCAGAAGAAGCTCGGCCGCATCGTGCGCCCGTCGGCGCTCTACGTGGGGCCGCAGCCGCGCAAGCCGCAGGACGTGGAGGGCTGGGACGCCGTCCCGCACAACGTCTGATGTGTCGAGCCTGACAGGGGCCGATCGCTGCACTGATGGGAGGATGGGCGTCGGCAACGGCGCCCGTCCCCCGCCACGCCCCTGCGTCCCGGAAGGAACCACCGATCACCGTGGTCGACCCAACCAGCATCCGGATCCCCGACGAGCTCAAGCCCGCCGACGGCCGCTTCGGCGCCGGACCCAGCAAGGTCCGCCCCGAGTCCGTCGAGGCGCTCACCGCGGTCTCCAAGACCTTCCTGGGCACGTCCCACCGGCAGAAGACGGTGAAGGACCAGGTCGCCCGCCTGCGCCGCGGCATCGCCGAGTTCTACTCGCTGCCCGACGGCTACGAGGTGATCATCTCCAACGGCGGCACCACCGCGTTCTGGGACGCCGCCACGTTCGGTCTCGTCCGGCAGAAGGCCCTGTTCGCCTCGTTCGGCGAGTTCGGCGCCAAGTTCGTCAAGGCCGTCAAGGACGCCCCGTGGCTGGACGAGCCGTCGGTGCGCAAGGCCGACCCGGGCACCGCGCCCGAGCTGGTCGCCGAGGCCGGCGTCGACGTGTACGGCACCCCGCACAACGAGACCTCCACCGGTGTCAGCGTGCCGGTGAAGCGCGTCGCCGGCGCCGACGAGGGCGCGCTGCTCCTCGTCGACGCCACCAGCGCCGCGGGCGGCCTCGACGTCGACGTCGCCGAGACCGACGTCTACTACTTCGCCCCGCAGAAGGCGTTCGCCTCCGACGGCGGCCTGTGGATCGCGCTGTTCTCGCCCGCCGCGCTCGCCCGCGTCGAGGAGATCAAGGCGTCCGGCCGCTACATCCCGGCGTTCCTCGACCTGCAGACCGCCGTCGAGCAGTCGCGGCTGGAGCAGACGTACAACACCCCGGCCCTGGCGACGATCTTCCTGGCCGCCGAGTCCACCGACTGGATGAACGCCCAGGGCGGCCTCGCGTGGGCGGCCAAGCGCACCGCCGAGAGCGCCCAGGCCATCTACGGCTGGGCCGAGCGCTCCGCGGTCGCCACCCCGTTCGTGACCGACCCGGCGCTGCGCTCCAACATGGTCGCCACGATCGACTTCGCCGACAGCGTCGACGCCGCCGCGATCGCCAAGGTGCTGCGCGCCAACGGCATCGTCGACACCGAGCCGTACCGCAAGCTGGGCCGCAACCAGCTGCGCGTCGCGCTCTACCCGGCGGTGGACCCGTCGGACGTCGAGGCCCTCACCGGCTGCATCGACTACGTGCTCGGCCAGCTCTGACGCACGCTCCGCGGGGCGTCGCCGGTCACTCCGGCGGCGCCCCGTCGCGTACGGCGGCCAGCGAGGCGCGGCCCAGGTCGGTCAGGTCCGGGTCCTCGGCGACCAGTGCCCGCTCGAACGCCTGCCACCCGCGCGCCGCCACGAACGCCGCCTCCGCCGCCGTGATCGGCACCAGCCAGGTCAGCACCACGGTGCGCGCCGGCATGCGGCACACGCCGAAGCCGTCCGGCACGTAGCCGGGCGCCGCCGCGTACAGGGCGGTCACGGTGCCCGTGCCGAACACCGGCCCGTGCGGCCCCAGCACCTCGCCGCGCAGCAGCCCGCGCCCGGAGCGGACCAGCTGGCCCGCCACCTGGAACAGCACCGCGGCGGCGTTGCGGGGCGGGTCGGCCGCGGGCAGGTGCAGCACCAGCTCCTGGTGCAGCCCGGCGCCGCCCGGCTGGGCGAGGTGGTGGTTCGACAGGCCCAGCGTGGTCAGCGTGAGCGCGCCGTCGAACGGCCGGTCCGGCCCGTACCGCAGGACCTGCACGCCCTCGGGCGTGCGCTCGCCGCCCCCGCTGCCGGCCACGATCGGCCCGAGGTAGGACTCGAGGTGGACGACGAGATCACTCACCGGTCGATCCTGCCCCGGCGGCGGCCCCGCCGCTCGGCCGGGGTGCGCGACAATTCCCCCGCCCGCGTGCAGGGTCCGGGGCGTCCCCCGCCTCGACAGGGGTGGAGGTGGCCGTGAGACCGAGCACCGAGCAGGAGTTCCTGGCATTCGTCGCCGCCGCGACGCCGGCGCTGTTCCGGGTGGCGTATGCGCTGACCGGCCAGCAGCAGGCGGCGGAGGACCTGTTGCAGTCCGCGCTGGAACGGGTGGCGGCCCGCTGGCGCCGCATCGACGACCCCGGCGCGTACGCCCGCACGGTCATGTACCACGAACAGATCTCCTGGTGGCGGCGCTGGAAGCGGCGCGAGGTCGTGGTGGCGCGGCCGCCGGAGCGGGTCGCCGACGACCCGGCGGCGGGCGTGGCGCTGCGGCTGAGCCTGCGCGCCGCGCTGGACCGGCTGGGCCCGCGGCAGCGCGCCGTGCTGGTGCTGCGCTACCTGGAGGACCGGCCGGAGGCGGAGGTGGCCCGGCTGCTCGGCTGCTCGCCGAAGACGGTCGCCAGCCAGGCGTCGCGCGGCCTCGCCCGGCTCCGCGAGCTGTGCCCGGAACTCGGTTCCCTGGAGGAGGCGCGATGAACGACGTCCGTACCGCCCTGCGGGACCTCGCCGACGAGGGCCGCCCGGTCGACCTGGGCGCGGCGGCGCTGCGCGGGCTGCGCCGCCGGCGGCGCCGGAACGCGGCGCTCGGGGCGGCGGCGGTGGCCGTGCTGGTCGCCGTGGCGGCGCTGCCGTGGTCGGGCCTGCGCCGCCCGGCGCCCCCGCCCGCCGCCCCGGCGGCCGGTCAGCACGTGGCCGCCGCGTACGCCGACGCCGACGGCGCCTGGTGGGTGCTGGACCCGGCGACGGGCCGGCACCGGCGGACGGCCGCCGACGTCCTGGCCGTCTCCCCCACGCTGGACCGGGTGGCGGTGCGGCCGCCCGAGCGCGAGCGGACCCTGCTGGCGGTGGAGGCGACGGCGCTCACCGGGCCCGCGACCGTCCTGGTGCGGCTGCCCGCCGAGCCGCGGTCGGCGCAGTGGTCGCCGGACGGCTCCCGGCTGGTGGTGGCCCTGGAGCCGGGCCCGGTGGGCGACGAGTTCGTCGACCCGGGCTTCACCGACGTGGCCGTGGTGGACGCGGTGACCGGCGCGGTCGACCGGTTCGGCCTGGGCCTGGGCGAGCTGCGCCGCGCGCTGCGGGTCTGGTGGGGCGACGACGGCACCCTGCTCGCCGCGGTGGCCACGGTGGACGCGGTCGAGGTGCCGCGGGAGTTCGAGGTCTACTCCGCCGAGGGGTCGCTGCGGCGCCGCGACCCGGCCCCGCGCGGGCAGTCGTGCTCCGGCCGGCTGAGCGCCGCGGCCGTGCCGCCGGTGCTGGCGGGCCGCCCGCTGGCCTGCACCCGCGGCGCCACGGAGATCACCCTGTGGACCACCGGCGAGGGCGGCCCGGCGGTCGCCGGGCGGCTGCCGGTGGAACCCGGCCAGACCGTCGCGCCGGTCGGCTGGTCCGATCCGGACACCGTCGCGGTGCTGCGCGAGACGCCCGCCGGGGTGTCGCTGCACAGCGCCGACCTGCGCACCGGCCGCCTCGGCCCGGCGGCCCCCGGGCTGCCCGCGGATGCCACCGAGGTGGTCGTCGGACCCGCCGACGGCCTCTCGGCTGCGGCCGCGGACCTGGCGTTCTAGCCTGGACCGACGTTTGGACATTGACGGCGTGGCTTACCCCCATCGGGTGAGTCGTCAGCGTACGGTGGTTGGCAACGCGCCCGGGTGTGGCTCACTCTCGGGAGCACAGGCCAGCACGGGACGGAGGCACCGCGATGCGGCCAGTACGCTTCGTCGCCCTCTCCGAGGACGGCCAGGCCTTGGTGCTCGCCGACGAGGTCGGCCGGCTCCTCGCGCTCCCCATCGATGAACGCGTCAGCGGCGCCATGGGCGGTGACCACGCCGGCGCTCCGGCGAGTTCGCCCACGTCGCACGCCCACGACATGGTGCCGTCGCTGTCGCCCCGCGACATCCAGGCGCGCATCCGCTCCGGCGAGAGCGCGGAGGAGGTCGCCCGCATCGCGGGCGTGCCGGTCGACCGCGTGCTGCGCTACGCGGGCCCGGTGCTGCAGGAGCGCGCGATGCTCGCGCAGCACGCCCGCCGCACCCGGCTGAAGACGTCCGACACCGGCGCCCCGCTGGCCGAGGTCGTCGACAGCCGCCTCGCCCAGCACGGCATCGACACGGAGAAGATCTCCTGGGACGCGTTCCGCCGCGAGGACGGCACCTGGCGCATCGTCGCCACGTGGCCGTCCGGCAAGGCGACGGCGCAGGCCGCGTGGGATCTCGACAAGACCCGCCAGCTGGTGGCCCCGCACGACGACATGGCGCAGTACCTGTGCGCCGAGCGCCCCACGCCGATCCTCGGGCAGGAGCCGGTGGAGCCGCCGCGCGGGCACGGCCTGCCGGTGCGCGGCGAGCCCGCCCGCGGCGGCCACGGCCTGCCCGCGGCCGCGGCGGAGACGACCACGGCCCCGCGCCCGGGCCGCGACCCGATCCGCGCCGGGCGCGACGCGCTGCTGGCCTCGCTCGACCGGCCGCTCGGCCAGTCGTCCGGCCGCGGCCTCGACACCAACGAGCCGGTACGCCGCTCGCAGCCGGTCTCCGGGGGCGCCGCGGCGCTGCTGGGCGGCGGCGCCGGTTCCGCGTTCGACGACGACGCCGACCTGCCGAAGGAGGTGCCGGCGGTGCCGTCGCTCGCGGTCCTGCGCCCCCGGCGCACCCCGAGCAGCGGCGGCCAGGGTCAGCAGCAGGGCGCCGGCGAGGCGTCCGGCGACCCGGCGAAGGCCCGCAAGCGCCTGCCGAGCTGGGACGACGTCCTGTTCGGCGGGGGTCCCGCGGCCCGCGAGTCCAGCTAGCCCGACAGCCGTCCGACGGCCCGCACCTCGTAACCGGGGTGCGGGCCGTTGCGGCTCTCCACCAGGGCGATCTCGCCGGCCGTCCACGGCGGACCGGCGTAGCGGCCGAGCGCGTCGCGGTCGGCGTCGACCTGCTCGCGGGTGAGCCGGTCGCCGGGCCGGGCGAGGGTGAGGTGCGGCCGGAACGGCTTGCGGTCGAACGGCAGCCGGGCCCGGCGCAGCGCCGCCCGGACCGCGCCGGCGAGCGGGTCGAGGTCGCCGTCGACGCCGGCCCACAGCAGCGTGAACCGGCCGCGGCCGAACCGCCCGCCGCCGGCGATGCGCAGCTCCGGCGGCTCGACGGCCACCCCGGTCAGCGCGTCGGCCGCGGCGGGGAGCCGGTGCTCGTCGACCTCGCCGAGGAACGCCAGCGTGACGTGCCGGCGCTCCGGCGGGACGAGCCGGGTGTTGACCGCGGCGGTGGCCACGTGCAGGCCGGCGACGGCCCGGGCCAGGTCGTCCCGGGCCGCGGGCGGCGGGAACACGCCGACGAACAGCCGCACAGAGCGGACCCTACGCGGACGCGGCGGCGTGCGCGGCGCCGTAGCCGTCGGCGCGGGCGACGACCCGGCCGCCCGCGACCCGCACCGCGGTCTGGGTGCCGTCGCCGGCCGGGACGCCCGCCGCGGCGGCCACGGCCCCGGCGTCGTCGAGCACGACCGCGAGCCGGGGCCAGGCCCGGCGCGGGAACGCGGCCCGCACGCAGGCCATCAGGTCGTCCACGGCGAACCGGACCAGCCGGCCCAGTTCCCCGGGGTCGCCGGAGACGACGGCGACGGTGACGGCGTCGCCGGGGCGGGCGGCGCGCACGGCCTCCTCGGCGGCGCCGAGCCGGTGCGCGCCGAGGACGGCGACGACGCCGTCGCGGCCCAGGTCGGACGGCTCGCCGGTGACGGCGTCGTGGGCGGCGGGCGGCTCCCACGGCGCGTCGGCGGCGGTGGCGGGCGGCACGAACGGCAGGTGCGGCGGGTCCCAGGTGTCGCCGGGGTGGGCGGCGAGCGCCCGGCACACGCCCACCATGTCCCACGGGTCGGCGAAGCCGGGCGCGGCGGCGGCGAGCTGGCCGGCGCCGTGCAGCACGGTGAGCGCCTGCTCGGCGGCCCGGACCTGCCGGGTGGCGCTGAGCCCGACCTCCTCCAGGGCGAGCCCGAGCAGCACCGCGTCGAGCTGCATGGCCTGGGCGAACGCCTGCCGCAGCCGGTCGTCGGCGAGCGCCTCGGCGAGGACGAGTCCGCGCAGCCCGGCGGGGGTGCGGGACTCCTGCGACAGCGGCAGCCGGCCGATCCAGGCCCGGGCGAACGCGCCGAGCGCCGCGGCGGGCGTCTCGCCCGGCGGGCCCTGCGGCGGCTCGCCGGGCCGGTCGACGAGCACGGCCAGGAACAGCCCGAGCTTGCTCGGGAAGTTGGAGTAGACCGCGCCGCGGGTGAGGTCGGCGCGCTCGGCGATGCGGTCGACCTTGGCGTCGCGGAAGCCGAGCTCGGTGAACTCGTCCTGCGCGGCGGCGAGGACGCGCGCCCGGGTGAGGGCCTGCTGTTCGGCCCGGTTCAGTCTTGCCACGCGCTCACAATACTGGCTTGCCACGCGGGCGCGATACTGACAACATCCGAATGGTGACATCATCTGAGTTCGGTTTTGAGGCTTTCGGCCTCGTCAAACGGTTCGGGCGGACCACCGCCCTCGACGGCGTCGACCTCGCCGCCCCGGCCGGGACGGTCCTCGGCGTCCTCGGCCCGAACGGCGCCGGCAAGACCACCGCCGTGCGCGTCCTCGCCACCCTGCTGCGCCCCGACGCCGGGCGCGCGGCGGTCGGCGGCCACGACGTCGTGCGCGACGCCGCCCGCGTCCGCCGCCTCATCGCCCTGGCCGGCCAGCACGCCACCGTCGACGACGAGCTGACCGGCCTGGCCAACCTCGTCCTCGTCGGACGGCTGCTCGACCTGCGCCGCGCCGACGCCGTCGCCCGCGCCCGCGAGCTGCTCGACCGCTTCGACCTCACCGAGGCCGCCGGCCGCCGGGTCGCCACCTACTCGGGCGGCATGCGCCGGCGCCTCGACCTCGCCGCCAGCCTCGTCGGCCGCCCCCGCGTGCTGTTCCTCGACGAGCCGTCCGCCGGGCTCGACCCCGGCCGCCGCGACGAGCTGTGGCGCACCGTCCGCCGGCTGCGCGACGACGGCGTGACCGTCCTGCTCACCACCCAGTACCTGGAGGAGGCCGACGCGCTCGCCGACACCGTCGCGGTCGTCGACCGGGGCCGGGTCGTCGCCTGCGACACCCCCGCCGCCCTCAAGCGCGTCGTCGGCGGCCAGACCCTCGCGGTACGCCCCGCCGACCCGTCCGACGCGCCCGCGGTCGCCGACCTGCTGGCCCGCGTCGCCGGGCGCCCCGCCGACCGCGCCGGCGGCGAGCTCGTCGTCCCCGTCGACGGCGACGCCGTCCTGCTCGACGCCGCCCGGGCCCTGCGCGACCGCGACATCACCGTCGCCGAGTTCGCCCTGCGCCTGCCCAGCCTCGACGAGGTCTTCCACGCCCTCGTCGGCTCCACGAAGGAGGCCGCATGACCACCCTGGCCCGGCACGGCTGGGTGCTCGCGGGCCGCAGCCTGGCCAAGTCCGCCCGCAACCCCGGCCCCGCCGTCAACGCCATCGTCACGCCGACGCTGTTCCTGGTGCTGTTCCTGTACCTGTTCGGCGGCGCCGTCAGCGGCTCCACCGGCGACTACCTGCAGTACCTGTTCCCCGGCATCCTCGTCATGGGCGCCGGCCTGGCCGGGCTGCTGTCCACCGGCGCCGGCCTGGCCGCCGACCTGCGGAACGGCGTCACCGACCGGCTGCGCAGCATGCCGATCGCCCGGGTCGCGCCGCTGCTCGGCTCGGTGCTCGCCGACGTCGCCCGCTACCTGGTCGCCGTCGCCGCCCTGTTCGCCGTGGCGTCCCTGCTCGGGTTCCGCCCCCAGGGCGGGCCCGTCGCGGCGCTCGCGGCCGCCGGGCTCGCCGTCACCTTCGGCTTCGCGCTGAGCTGGGTGGCGGTCTGGATCGGCGCCCTGGCCCGCAACGAGAGCGCGGTCCTGGCGTTCAGCTTCATCGCCCTGCTGCCGCTGCAGCTCGGCACCAGCCTGGCCGCGCCCGTCGCCACCCTGCCCGGCTGGCTCGGCGCCTGGGCCGGCGTCAACCCGGTGACCCACGCGATGGACGCCTGCCGGGCCCTGCTCGCCGGCGCGCCCGCGGCCGCGCCGGTCACCGCCACGCTGCTGTGGTCCGCCGGGCTGGTCGCCGTGTTCTGCCCGCTGGCCGTGCTCGCCTACACCCGCGAGGGCTGACGCTACGGGGCCTGCCGGTCGGTGGCGGTGCGCAGCACCAGGCCGGCGGCCTCCAGCTCACCCTCGACCCGCACCCGTTCGATCTCGCGGTCCAGCCCGTCCAGCTCGTTCAGGTGCTCCGGCACCCCGAGGCACGAGCAGGCCAGGCACAGCCGGTCGTCGTACGCGCGGCGCACCGCCAGCAGCCACGCCGTCGACTCGGTGGTCGGGCCCGCCGACCGCTGCCGGTGCAGCCGCCGCAGGTCCGCGGCGATCTGCTCGATGGACGGGGTGCGCGCCGCCGCCGACCAGTCCTGGGTGTCGCCGGGCGTGCGCGGCTGCGGCGGCGTCCCGGTGATGCCGGGCACCACCACGCCGGTGATCTCCACCGTCGGCTCGTCACCGGACGGGGTCTCGGCGGCGGGTCCGGGCACCACGGGCGGCGCCGGCTCCTCGAAGCGGGGCAGCGGCACCGGGCGGTCGTTGTCGAGGTGCCGGTCCAGCCGCCGTAGCGCGCGCCGCGCCCGTCGCCCGTGCCAGCGGCGGGCGGCCCGCTCGAGCAGCTCGTCCGCGCAGAGGATGACGGCCACGACGCACGGCAGGCAGAGCAACGCGAAGAGCGTCACCGTCAGCACCACCACGTGCGAAAGGGCCATCACCCGACGCTAGGCCGTCCATGGCAGCGACCGCCACCTATTCGGCCCGTTCGGACGACCCCCAACCGGTCGGTGTGCCGACAGTGCCCGCGAGCGGCGGATGGCGGGGGTTCAACGCCTGCCCGAAGAGGCGCGCGATCCCGTCCGATCCGGCGGTCCTTGAGTGCGCCGCACGGATGCGGCACGGTAGCGGTGACCGTGGTCATACGGGATTCGAATGTCGTTAGCCAAGCTCATTAGTTAGGCTAAGGACCGTGACGGAGCGGACGGTGATGGAGTCGGCAACCGAGGCGCAGTTGGCCCACGTGCTGCGCGACGCCATCCTCCGGTTCAACCGGCGGGTCCGGCAGGCCCGCCCGGTCGGTGATCTCACCTTCAGTCAGCTCTCCGCCCTGACCAGCCTCCAGCTGGCCGGCGCGCTGACCCCCCGGGAGCTCGCCGACACCGAACGGGTGCAGCCCCCGACGATGACGAAGATCGTCGGGAAGCTCGAGGAGCGCGGCCTGGTGGCGCGCACCCCGCACCCCACGGACCGGCGCCAGGTGATCCTGGCGGCCACCGAGCAGGGCCGGGAGGTCTACGCCCAGTTCGAACGGGTGCGCGACGAGTGGATGGCCCAGCGGCTGGCCGCGTTGACGCCCGCCGAACGGGAGACCCTGCGGCAGGCCGCGGAGATCCTCCAGCAGCTCGCCCGGTCCTGAAGCGCCGCCCCGCCCGGGGTCCGCGTCGTCACGCGACGATGACGCGTACCACCGAATCGGAGGCGCAACCCGAGTGCGGGCGAGGCTGAGCACGACGTTCCGGTCCCTGACGGTCCCCAACTACCGGCGCTTCGCCGTCGGCCAGCTCGTGAAGCTGCTCGGCGTGTGGATGATGTTCACCGCGCAGGACTGGCTGGTCCTGGAGCTGTCCGGCAACTCGCCCGCCGCGCTCGGCATCGTCACCGCGCTGCAGTTCCTGCCGGTGCTGCTGCTGACGCTGTGGGGCGGCAAGCTCGCCGACCGGTACGACAAGCGGCTGCTGCTGATCATCTCGAACGCGGCGTTCGCCGTCACCGCCGTCGTGTTCGCCGGGCTGGTCGCCGCGGGCGTGGTGGAGCTGTGGCACGTGTTCCTGTTCGCCGGGCTGCTCGGCATCGCCAGCGCCATCGAGACGCCCGTGCGCCAGGCGTTCGTGTCGGAGCTGGTGGAGCTGCCGCTGCTGCCGAACGCGCTCGCGCTGTCCGCCGCCACGTTCAACACCGCCCGCATCGGCGGGCCCGCCCTGGCCGGCGTGGCGATGGCCACCCTGGACATGGGCCCGGTGTTCCTCATCGCGACCGCGCTCAGCGTGGCGCCGGTGGTCAGCTACTGGCGGATGCGCGCCGCCGAGCTGTACCGCGAGGACCGGGGCGCCCGCAACGCCGCCGACACCCGGGTCAGCGACGGCCTGCGGTACGTGTGGGCGCGCAACGACCTGCTGCTGCCCATCGCCCTGATGGCCGTCGTCGGCATGATCGGTTTCAACTTCCCGGTCACCCTGGCCGCGCTGGCGAAGATCGAGTTCGGGGCGGGGCCGTCGTCGTTCGGCCTGCTCACCACGGCGCTCGCGGCGGGCGCGCTCGGCGGGGCGCTGGCCGGCAGCGGGCGGCGCAAGCGGCCGTCGGCGTACGTGGTGCTGGGCGCGGCCGTCGTGTTCAGCGTCTTCGAGGTGGCGGTGGGCTTCGCGCCCACGTTCTGGGCGGCCATGCTGCTGCTCGTCCCCACCGGATTCTTCTCGATCTACCTCGCCCAGGCGGCCAACCACCGGGTGCAGATGGGCGTCGACGCCGCGTTCCGGGGCCGGGTGATGGCCCTGTACGTGCTGGTCTTCCTCGGCACCACGCCGATCGGGGCGACGCTGGCCGGCTGGTGGGGCGAGCACCACGGGGTGCCGTCGAGCATCTGGGCGGCCGGGCTGATCTGCCTGGCGGCCTCGGGCACCGCGCTGGTCTGGCAGCTGCGCCGCACCGGCTCGCGGCTGCGGCTCGCCGTGCGCCCGCGGGTGCGGCTGACCGTGGTCGCGGCGGCGGCTCCCGCGGCGGCCGCGGCCGGCGCGGCGGCCGCCACGGCCGCGGTGGGCCAGGACGAACCGCGGGTGGCGGCCTGAGCCGCGCCGCCACCCGCGTTCGCGCCTAGAACAGCACGGCCTCGATGGGGCCGCGCAGGAAGTAGATCAGGAACAGGACCGCCACCGCGTACAGCAGCGGGTGCACCTCGCGGGCCTTGCCCTTGACCAGCTTGATGAGCACGTACGTGATGACGCCGGCGCCGATGCCGTTCGAGATCGAGTACGTGAACGGCATCAGCACGATCGTCAGGAACGCCGGGACGGCGATCTCGTAGTCGTTCCAGTCGATCGTGCGCACCGCCGTCAGCATCAGGAAGCCGACGACCACCAGCGCGACGGACGCCGCCTCGAACGGCACGATCGTGACCAGCGGCGACAGGAACATCGCCAGCAGGAACAGCACCCCGGTGACGAGGTTCGCGACGCCGGTGCGCGCTCCCTCGGCCACCCCGGCCGCGCTCTCGATGTACGAGGTGTTGCTGGACACGCTGGCCGCACCACCGGCGGCCGCGGCGACCGAGTCGACGAGCAGGATCTCCCGCGTCCGCGGCGGCGTGCCCGACTCGTCGAGCAGCCCGCCCTCCTGGCCGACCGCGACCATCGTGCCCATCGTGTCGAAGAAGTCGGTCAGCAGCAGCGTGAACACGAACATGCCGGCGACCAGGACGCCCGCCCGCTGCCACGACCCGAGCAGGTCGAAGTTGCCCAGCAGCGACAGGTCGGGCGTGCCGACGATCGTGTCGGGCAGCGTCGGCACGTTCAGCGCCCAGCCCTTCGGGTCGGCGGTCGGGCCGCCGCCGGCCGGGCCGACGTTCGCGATGGCCTCGACGATGATGGCCAGCACCGTGGACGCCACGATGCCGATCAGGATGGCGCCCTTGACCCGGCGCACCACCAGCACGATCGTCAGCAGCAGGCCGAGCACGAACACCAGCGCCGGCCAGCTGACCAGCACCCCGCCGATGCCCAGCCCGACGGGCGGGCTGGCCGTGCCGCCGCGCACGAAGCCCGCGTCGACGAAGCCGATCAGCGCCAGGAACAGGCCGATGCCCACCCCGATCGCCGTCTTCAGCTGCGTCGGCACCGCCCGGAACACGGCCGTGCGCAGCCCGGTGAGCACCAGGATCGCGATGATCACACCCTCGATGACGACGAGGCCCATCGCGTCGGCCCACGTCATCTGCGGCGCGATCTCGTACGCGATGAGGGCGTTCACCCCGAGACCGGCGGCGAGCGCCAGCGGGAACCGGCCGACGACCCCCATCAGGATCGTCATCACGCCGGCCACCAGGGCGGTCGCGGCGGCGAGCGCGGCGACGGGCAGCTTCGCCCCGTCGGCGTCCGCGCCGCCGGCCAGGATCAGCGGGTTCAGCACGACGATGTACGCCATCGTGAAGAACGTCGCCAGGCCACCCCGGACCTCCCGGCCGACCGTGGACCCGCGGGCGGAGATCTCGAAGTACCGGTCGAACGAATTCCGGGCCTCCGTGGCGGCGGGGGCTGCGGTCATGTGCACACACCTCGATCAGTCGTAGCTGCGGGCATGGTGTCAGAGCAGGGGTTTCCGGCGGAAGATGTCCTGTGTAACAACCGTGCGGCCACCGCCGGGATGATCGCGGGTCGTACGCTGTCGAGGTGCCCGAGCCCGAGGAACCCGCCCTGAGCGGGGAGGTGTTGCGCGCCGGCGAACAGCCCGACCGGCGGCCGCGCCCGATCGACCCGCCGATGGTTCCCTTCGCGCTCGGCGGCATGCTCGGCTTCGCGATCGCCGGCCTGGTGCTGCTGCTCAACCGCGACACGCTCGCCGCCAACGGCCACGAGAACTGGCTGTGGATCTGCCTCGCCGGCTTCCTGCTCGGCTTCCCCGGCCTGGCGACGATGATCGTCCACGACCGCAACCGCCGCCGTCGCCGCGAGGGCTGACCCTTTTCGCCGCCACCCGGCGTCACCCGCCTGCGCGCTCCATCAGCGTGATGCTCAGCAGCGGAAAGGACCACCGCTGCACCGGCCGGTACGCCCCGCCGATCCTGGCCCGCTTGGCCGCCCCCATGTCCCGCAACGGGTCGGCGGCGTCGTCGGCGCGCACCACCCACACCCGCGCCGGCGCCCCCAGGCAGACCGCCCCCGGACACTCCCGCGCGAGCAACCGCCCGTCCACCCGCTGCGGGACGACCGCCAGCACGTCCGGCGGCCGCGGCGTCGGCAGGTACCGCTCGTAGATGTCGCGCGCCGCCCACGGGATGCTGCGATGGGTGTCGGGAAAGACCACCACGTCACCCGGCGCCCGCCGCGCCCCGATCACCTCGGCGATCCGCGCCGAATCCTGCGCATGCCCGGCCGGCCCGCGCAGCTCCACCTGCACCGGCCAGGACAGCAGCACGGCCAGGAGGACCACACCACCCGCCCGGGCCCTTGTTGCTCGGGCCCTTGTCGCTCCGGCCCTTGTCGCTCCCGCCGCGGCGAGCACGGCCAGCGCCGGCACCGCCACCAGCACGTACCGGCCCACCCACACCGGGACGACCGTGCCTGCGGCCAGCAGCAGGGTCGGCGGGACGAAGCCGGCGGCGGCCAGGCAGATGGCCGGTGAGGTGCGGCGCACGCCTGTTGCCGCCAGGGCCAGCACGATGCCGCCTATGGCCGCGGAGCCGAACACGTTCTGCGGCAGGCCCTGGAGGGTGTCCAGGTTGGCGAGGGGGATCCAGGCGACCTGGGCGGTCTGGTGCGCGCCGCGCAGGGCGAGCAGGACCGCGGGCATGCTGCCGACGACTGCGGCGAGGGCCCACAGCCGGGATGCCGCCCACCCTCTAGGCCACCGGCTCGGGCGGTCATCGTGCGGCCGGGCCGGCCTCGGCCGGGCCTCCGGCCCGTCTCCCGGCCCGTCCCCCAGCCCGTGTCCCGACCCGTCTTCCGGCCAGTCGCCCGGCCCGTCTCCCGGCCCGTCTCCCGGCTCGTCTCCCGCCCAGTCGCCCGGCCCGTCTCCCGGGTCGTCTCCCGGCCTGTCTCCCGGCCAGTCGCCTGGTCCGTTTCCCGGCCCGTTCCCTAACCCGTTCCCCGGCCCGCTGCCCGGCCCCCTCTCAGCCCCATTCCCGGGCCCGCTCGCGGCCCGGTTCCCCGCCCCGTTCTCCTGCCCCGGGCTTACTGCTTGCGCGTTACCGCCAGGTCGGCCATGTCCACTCCTGAATTGGAGTGCCATCGGCCCCACCGCCATCGCGACCCCATGGCCCCCGACCACCAGCAGGCCGCCGAGCGGGTGGCACCCACCCGCGAACGCCAGCGCCCCCGCATACCCCGCCGCCCGTCCCACTCCGGGCCGCTCGACCAGGCGCAGCAGGCACAGCACCGCCAGTGCGGCGCCCAGCATCGCCGGGGCGTACGGCCGGGCCTCCTGCGCGTATCGCGCGGTCGCCGGGATGACCGCGAAGATCAATCCCGCCACCAACCCGGTCGCCGGCCCGCCGACGCGGCGGCCGAGCGCCACCACTACCGCCGTCGTGGCGACGACGGCCAGCAGCGACGGCAGCCTCAGGGCGGCGGTGCCGGTGCCGGCCAGCGCGGTCCACACCTTCATGGCGGCGTAGTACGGCGTCAGCACCGCGTCGACCGAGCCGGACAGCCGCCACAGCTGCGCCCACGACAGCCGAACCACACCCCAGGTCGCCAGCTCGTCGGCCCACAACGCGGCCCCGGTCAGCCGCCACGCGCCCAGCCCCGCCGCGGTCAGCACCGGCAGCGCCCACACCAGCACCGGGCCCACAGGGAACCGCCGCGGCCCACCATCCCGAACCGTTACCGGCCCGGTGATTACCGCCCGGTCGAGGGTGTCCGGGCGCATGGCGGTGGCGGGCTCCTCGTCGGCGGGTGTCGCGGCAGACCGGGAAGCCTAGGCACCACGATGGGCACGCCCAAGGCCCAGCGGTCGAACACTGGGCGACGAGAAGGTTGCCGGGCCTAGCTGTGGCCGTACTCCTCGCCCGGCTCCGTGGTCTCGACGCTGCCGGGGGCGCGGCTGACCGCGACCTCCTCGACCTCCGAGTCGTCGTACACGGTGGGCAGCTCGTCGACGGGCGGCTCGGCCACCCCGACCAGGGCCTCCGAGTGCGCGCCGCACCCGTGGTCGGCGCTGACGGCGCGCCCGTCGTCGGGGGCGTAGAAGTTGCCGCACACCCCGAACATCTGGCGCAGCTGCCCGGCCAGCGGCAGGTAGAACCCGCAGCCGCCGCAGCGGGCGTTGCGCGGGGCCGCCGTCGAGATGGGCGCCTCGGGACCGTGGTCGCCGTCGTACCAGCGCTGCGCGGTGTCGGCCCGGCCCTCGCGGGACATCACCCGCGGCCGGCCCAGCCCGAGCTCCCACGACGTCTCCTCGACGGCGGGGTCGTCGCTGAGCACGTACCCCGGCGCGAGCCGCTCGTCGTCGGGCGAGGTGGCCAGCAGGTCGCCGACACCGAGGTCGCCGGCCTGCAGCCGCTCCGACCACGGCAGCCACCCGGGCGCCAGCAGCGCGTCGGGCCCGGGCAGCAGGACGGTCTCGCACACGGTGACGTGCCGCGACCGCGGCACCCGGGTGACGGTGACCGCCCAGCGCCAGCCGCGGTACCCCGCCAGCAGGCTCTCGAAGAAGTGCGTGACGACCCGGTCGCCCTCGGGCACGACCTCGAGGTGCTCGCCGATGTCGGCCGCGTCCACCTCCGTGATGGCGCCGCGCGCGACACCGATCGCGTCGGCACACACCTGATCGATCTTGGCGGCACGGGTGGTCGTCCTCGTCACCGTCCCATTCTCCCCCATGCGCCCCGTCCCGCGACGCCGAGGTCCACAAACCGCCTCTCCGCACCGCCCACCACGCCCATGTGGACCCACGAACCACCTCCCGCATCCCGTGTCGCGACCTCAGCACCTACCCTTTCGACCCGCCGCGGCGGGCGGGCTGCCACCGCGAGCGCCGATCCGTCAGGATGGGGGCATGCCGCTGCTGCCCACGCTCGGACGTGTCGTCGGCACCGGGGTGCGCTCGGTGCGGGCGCTGGCGCGCGGCTCGTGGCGCGGCAGCCGCTGGGTCACCCGCCAGGTCGGCGACGCCCGCACCCGCGGCGCCGCCGGCGAGACCGGCATGGTGCGCCTGTTCGACCTGCACGCCGCCTCCTGCGCGGGCGACACCCTCATCGCCATCGGCCTGTCCGGCACCATCTTCTTCGCCGCCACGCCGGGCGAGGCCCGCAGCAACGTCGCCCTCTACCTGCTCGTCACGATGGTGCCGTTCGCGCTGCTGGCGCCCATCGTCGGCCCGCTGCTCGACCACTTCCGCCACGGCCGCCGCTACGCCCTGGCCACCACCATGCTCGGCCGCGCCTTCCTGGCCTACCTCATCGCCGACAACCTGGGCGGCTGGGCGCTCTACCCGGCCGCGTTCGGCGTCCTGGCGCTGTCGCGTGCGTACGGCGTCGCCCGCTCCGCCGCCGTCCCCCGCCTGCTGCCCGAGGGCATCGGCCTGTCCCAGGCGGGCGCCCGCGCCAGCGTGTACGGCACCTTCGCCGGCGCCGTCGTCGCCCCGGTCGGCCTGGCCGCGTTCTGGTTCGGGCCGCAGTGGTCGCTGCGCGTCGCCGCCGTCATCTTCCTCATCGGCATGGTCATCTCGCTGCGCCTGCCGCCCCGCGCCGACTCGGACCCGCCGGAGACCGTCCCCACCCCCTTCCGCGCGATGCTGCGCCTGCGCCGCCCGCCCGAGGACCGCCCGATCACCGGCCGCCTCGTCGTCGCCACCCTCATCGGCAGCGCCGGCCTGCGCGCCATGTACGGCTTCCTCCTGCTCTTCCTCGCCTTCGCCATCAAGGCCGGCACCCTCAGCACCACGGTTCTCGGCTGGGACGCCGGCAGCCAGGGCGCCGTGGCCCTCGTCGGCGGCGCGCTCGTCGTCGGCACCTTCCTCGCCACCGCCATCGGCACCCGCCTGCGCATTCACCGCCCCGCCGCCGTGCAGGGCAGCGGCCTGCTCGTCGTCGCGCTCGTGGCCGTCGCCACCGCCGTCTTCTACTCGCTGCTCACCGTCGCCCTGCTCTGCCTCGTGACGGCCGTGGTCAGCGGCATCGCCAAGCTCGCCATCGACGCGTCCATCCAGGAGCGCGTGCCGGAGCGCCTGCGCGCCAGCGCCTTCGCCCACTCCGAGACCGTCCTCATGCTCGCCTGGGTCGCCGGCGGCGCCATCGGCCTCATCCCGCTCGACGGCCACCTCGGCGTCTGGGTGCTGGCGGTCTTCGCCGCGGCGGCGGCCGCCCGCGGCCTGCACGCCGCCACCACCCTGCGCCGCGAACGCCTCCACGGCCGCTCCGACACCCCCGATCCCACGCCACCCCCCGCTCCCACCCCGGCCGAGGACCCACCCACCCTTCCTGACCTCGACGAGCCGCCCACCGTCCGCGTCACCCCGTCGTCGGCCCCCGTCTCGCCCGCGACCGGCCGCCGCACCGACGACGACACCCTCGCCCCGCCCGGCTTCCACATCTACCGCCCCACCTCCGCCACCGACCCCAGCCAGGGCCGCCCCACCCCGTGAGCCGCCTCCTCGTCGTCACCGCCGTCGCCGCGGAAGCCACCGCCGTCCGCGCCGGCGCCGACCCGTCCCGCGCCGACGTCGCGCCCGTCGGCGTCGGCCCCGCCGCGGCCGCCGCCGGCACCGCCCGCCTCCTCGCCCTCGCCGAGGCCGCCGGCCACCCGTACCGGGCCGTCGTCAGCGCCGGCATCGCCGGCGGCTTCCCCGGCCGCGCCCCCGTCGGCGCCACCGTCCTCGCCGCCCGCAGCATCGCCGCCGACCTCGGCGCCGAGACCCCCGACGGCTTCCTGCCCGTCGACGACCTCGGCTTCGGCACCTCCACCGTCGCCGCCGACCCGGAGCTGCTCGCCGCCCTGACCGCCGCGCTCCCCCAGGCCGTCGTCGGCGACATCCTCACCCTGGCCACCGTCACGGGAACGGCCGCGACCGCCACCGGGCTCGCCGCCCGCCACCCGGCCGCCGTGGCCGAGGCCATGGAGGGGTACGGGGTGGCGTGCGCGGCAGCGACAGCGGGGATCCCGTTCGCCGAGGTCCGCACGGTGTCCAACCCGATCGGCCCCCGCGACCGGGCGGCGTGGCGCATGGCCGAGGCCTTCGCGGCCCTGACGGAAGCCGCCAGAGCCTTCTGACCGCCGGCGTGTGTAGTCGCGCCGCCCCTGCGGGCACAGTCACGGCACCGACCCACCCCTCACGTGCGCACGACGCTCGGGCATCGCGGACCGCACGGCGACGGCACCCGCGACCGGGTCCGCGCGCGCGTCGACGGCGGAAACTGCGCCGGGACTGCATCCGATCGCGTGTTGACGGCGACACCCGTGGCCGCGACCGCGTCCGAACGCCTGTCGACGGCGACACCCGTGGCCGCGACCGTGTCCGAGCCCCTGTCGACGGCGACACCTGTGGCCGCCCGCCTCGCACGCCGCGCGAGGCGCCGCCCCCGCCGACCGGCCGGACCCCGCAGCGCATGACGCCGGCCGCCCCCCGCACCGGCCGCCGCCCGCGCCCCATCACCCAGCCCGGCACCCGGCGGACCGCCACCCAGCAGCTCGGACCCGCCCAGCCGCCGCCGCACCATCACCAGCAGCTCGCGCAGCCGGACCGGCCCACCCCGCGGCTCGCAGGGCGCCGCGGCGGACGTACCCGGGAATGTCGTCTCGGTCATGGCGTCGATCCTGGCGAGCCGGCCGGCCCCCGCGACAGCCCTGTGGACAGCCCTGTGGATAACTTTCTGGGCGTCGGGCGGGCGGACTACGGTTGACCGCGTGGCGCTCTCGATCGCATTCTCGCCGTGTCCCAACGACACGTTCGTCTTCCACGCGCTGGTGCACGGCCTGGTGCCCGGCGCGCCCGAGTTCGACGTCACGTTCGCGGACGTCGACGTCACCAACACGGCCGCCGAGCGTGGCGAGTTCGACCTGGTCAAGGTCAGTTATGCGGCGCTGCCGTGGCTGCTCGACCGCTACGAACTGCTGCCGTGCGGCGGCGCGCTCGGCCGCGGCTGCGGCCCGCTCGTGCTCACCCGCGACTCGCTCGACGGCGACCTGACCGGCCGCACGGTCGCGGTGCCGGGCGACCGCACCACGGCGTACCTGCTGTTCCGGCTGTGGTCGGCGGACCGGCCGCCGGCGCGCATCGAGGTCGTGCCGTTCCACCGCATCATGCCGGGGGTCGCGGCGGGTGAGTACGACGCCGGGCTCGTCATCCACGAGGCCCGGTTCACCTACCAGCGGTACGGGCTGACCGCGCTCGCCGACCTCGGCGAGTGGTGGGAGGGCGATACGGGGCTGCCGATCCCGCTGGGCGCGATCCTGGCGCGCAGGGGCGCGGTCGACCCGGCGGAGGCGGCGGGCTGGATCCGCGAGTCGGTCCGGCGGGCGTGGGCCGATCCGGCCGCGAGCCGGGAGTACGTGCTGGCGCACGCGCAGGAGATGGAGCCGGACGTCGTGCGGCGGCACATCGACCTGTACGTGAACGAGTTCACGGCCGACCTCGGGCCGGAGGGCCACAAGGCGGTCGAGACGCTGCTCGGCCGGGCGGCCGCCGCGGGCCTGACACCGACGGTGTGACCTCGGCGGACCTGCCGATCGACGGGGGCGGCAGGCTCGCGCGGAGGCGGGCGAGGCCGGCGCGGCCGGCGCGGCACGACGGCTCGCTCCGGGCCGCAGCGCAGCACGGCACGACAGACGCGGACCGGCTCCCCTCAAGGAGAGCCGATCCGCGTCCGGGACGACCTGGCCGGTCAGACCTCGAGTTCGTTGGCCACCGCGTGCACGAGCTGGGCGATCTTCTGCGCCGTGCGCTTGTCCGGGAAGCGGCCGCGCCGCAGGTCCGGCTGGATCTTGGCCTCGAGGACCTTGATCATGTCCTCGACCATGCCGTGCAGTTCCTCGGCGGGGCGGCGGCGGAGTTCGGCGACGGACGGCGGGGCCTCCAGCAGGGTGACGCCGAGCGCCTGGGCGCCCTTGCGACTGTCGACGACGCCGAACTCGATCTTCTGACCGGCCTTCAGCTCCGCGACCCCGGAGGGCAGTGCGCCCTTCGGCAGGAACACGTCACCACCCTCGTCGCTGGTGACGAACCCGTATCCCTTCGTCGCGTCGTACCACTTCACTCGACCCGTGGGCACCGCTGACCTCAACTCTGTCACCCGCGGTCACCGTGACCGCACTGCCCTCCAGGCTAGTCATCGCCGTGGGGCTTCCCCAACCGCAATCCCACCCAGGACGCCGGGCAGCTCGGTGAGGTTCTGGACCACGGCGGAGGCGCCCGCGTCGGTGAGTTCGGCGGCGGAGCAGGGGCCCGTGGTGACGCCGATGCCGGGCACTCCGGCGCCCTGGGCGGCCACCATGTCGGCGACGTGGTCGCCGACGTACACGCCGACGCCGAAGGCGGTGAGGGCGGCGGACTTGCCGGCGGCGAACAGGTCGCCGGCGACCTCGTCGACGGCCATGCCGAGGTGGTCGAGGTGGAGCCGGACGAGCCGTTCGATCTTGGAGCTGACGACGACCACGCGCAGGCCCAGCGAGCGGACGTGGGCGATGGCCTCGACGGCGCCGGGCAGCGGCCGCGACGGGGTGATGGCGAAGTCGGGGTACAGCGACCGGTACGCGACGACCATGTCCTCGATCTGCTCCGGCGGGAACCAGTAGGCCAGCTCCGTGCGCAGCGGCGGGCCGAGGCGGTTGACGGCGGCGTCGGCGTCGACGTGGACGCCGGTGCGGGCGGTCAGCTCACGGAAGGCGGCGTGGATCCCCGGCCGCGAGTCGACCAGCGTCATGTCCAGGTCGAACCCGACGGCGGCCGGGCGGCTCACCGCGGGGTGGTCGAGTGCGTGTAGCGCAGCTCGTCGACGGGCAGCGGGAACTCGATGTCGTCGCCGAACGGGGAGGGGCCGCCGGGGCGGTCGGAGGCGATCTCGGACACGGGCAGGTGGCCGGCCTTCACGGTGACCCCGCGGCCCTGGCTGTCCGCCGGGGCGAGGTCGGGCTCCGACGGGCCGGTGGGTCCGCCTTCGCGCACGGACGTGCCGGGGACGACTCGCTGCTCGGAACGCGCCATGACTCTGTTACTTCCTCCCACGAAGCCGGCCAAACACAGCCCATCGTCCCATGACCATCCGCCCGCCCGCGGACCGACCGCACGGAGCGTGGGCACCGCCACCCGAAGCCCGCAGGAGACTCCGCGCGAGGCCCCAAACGCCCTCGGGCGCGCGGTGCGAGGGGAAAGCCCCGAAGGGCTGCCGAGCCGCCCGGACGCCGATCCGGCCGATCGCCCGCTAGCGTGGAACGGCGATGGCCACCAACCTTGCCGATCAGCTGCGGGCGCTTCCCGACGAGGCGCTCGGCGCCCTGCTGCGCCTGCGTCCCGATCTTGTCGTGCCGGTGCCGTCGGATCTGGGGGCGCTGGCCGCCCGGGCGCAGTCCCGCGGGTCGGTGGCGCGCTGCCTGGACTCGCTCGACCAGTTCACGCTGGAGATTCTTGACGCGGTGCGGTTGAGCTGGGACGGCGAGCGGGCGTCGGAGGCGGCGGCGCTCGCGCTGGCCGGGGACACCGCCGCCGCCCGGGCCGCGCTGGACCGGCTCAAGGCCCGGTTCCTGGTGTATGGGGCGGGTGGCGACCTGCACGTGGCCGGGGCGGTCGGTGAGGTGACGTCGCCGTACCCGGCGGGGCTGGGCCGGCCCGCGGAGCAGCTGGACGCGCGGGCGGCGGCCCTGGCCGCGGACCCGGCGAAGTTGCGGCGGACGGTGCTGGCGGCGGCGGCGCCGGCGCGGGCGGTGCTGGACCGGCTGGCGGCGGGGCCGCCGCTGGGGGCGCAGACCAGCGCGGCGATGGCGGAGCCGGTGCAGTGGCTGGTCGACAACGCGCTGCTGGTGCGGGTGGCCGAGGGCAGCCGCGCCCCGCACCCGGACGGCGACCTGATCGAGCTGCCCCGCGAGGTGGGGCTGCTGTTGCGGCGGGACTCGGGGCCGCTGGGCGAGCTGCACCCGGACCCGCCGGCGCCGGAGACGGCGACGCGGACGCAGAAGGCGGTGGACAACGCCGGGGCCGGGCAGGCGATGGAGGCGGTACGGCACACGGAGGCGCTGCTGGACGCGCTGACGGCGGAGCCGGCGACGGTGCTGCGGTCCGGCGGGCTCGGCGTGCGGGACCTGCGCCGGCTGGCGCGGGCCGTGGGGCTGGACGACGGGCCGGCGGCGCTGCTGCTGGAGGTGGCGGCGGCGTGCGGGCTGCTCGGCGAGACGGACGCGCAGCCGACGGCGCGCGGGGTGCAGGCGAGCCGGGCGCTCGGGGCGGCGGAGCAGGTGTTCCTGCCGACGACCGGGTTCGACCTGTGGCGGGCGGCGGGCACCGCGCGGCGCTGGGAGCTGCTGGCGCAGGCGTGGCTGGCGATGACCCGGCAGCCGGGCCTGGTGGGGCAGCGCGACGAGCGCGACCGGCCGTTCAACGCCCTCGCGCCGGAGCTGGAGCGGGCGGCCGCGCCGCAGAGCCGGCGGGAGCTGCTGGGCGCGCTCGGCGGCCTGCCGAAGGGCGCCGCCCCCGACACCGGCGGGCTGCTGGCGCTGCTGACGTGGCGGGCGCCGCGGCGGGCGCGCGGGCGCGAGGCGGCGTACCGGGACACGGTCACCGAGGCGGCGGTGCTGGGGGTGACGGCGCTGGGCGCGCTGACCTCGTACGGCCGGGTGCTGGTGGCCGAGGCGGACCCGGACGGCGACCGCGACCCGCTGGGCATCGGGCCCGACGGCAACCGGTCGCCCGGCGGGCCGTCGCCGGCGGTGGCGGCCCTGGACCGGCTGCTGCCCGCGCCCGTCGACCACGTGCTGGTGCAGGCGGACCTGTCCGTCGTGGTGCCGGGCCCGCCCGAGCCGGAGCTGGCGAACGAGCTGGCGGCGGTCGCCGAGCAGGAGTCGGCGGGCGGCGCCAGCGTGTTCCGGGTGACGGCGGCCGGCGTGCGGCGCGCTCTGGACGCCGGGTACTCGGCCGGTGACCTGCACACCCTGTTCAAGCGCCGGTCCCGCACGCCGGTGCCGCAGGCGCTGACGTACCTGATCGACGACGTCGCCCGGCGGCACGGCGGGCTGCGGGTGGGCGGCGCCGGGTCGTACCTGCGCAGCGACGACGAGGCCCTGGTGGCGCAGGTGTTCGCGGACGCCCGGCTGGGCCCGCTCGGCCTGCGGCGGCTCGCCCCGACGGTGCTCTGCACCGCGTACCCGTCGCAGCGGCTGCTGGAGGCGCTGCGCGACGCCGGGTACGCGCCGGTGCCCGAGGACGCCGGCGGGGCCGTGGTGCTGAGCCGGCCGAAGGCCCGGCGCGCACCGGCCCGGATGCCGGCGCTGGCCCGGCTCGCCGACCCGCTCACCCCCACCGGGCTGTCCGGGCCGCGGCTGGCCGGGGTGGTGGAGCAGATCCGCAAGGGCGACGCGGCGGCGCGCACCGCGCGCCGCGCGCCCACGACGGTGCGCGCCGCGAGCGGCGGCGCCGTCGCCGGCCTCACCTCCGTGCAGGCCCACAGCCAGGCGCTGGCCGTGCTCCAGCAGGCGGTCCGCGACAAGGCGCAGGTCTGGGTCGGGTACGTCGACGCGCACGGCGCCACCCTGTCCCGGCTGGTCCGGCCCGTCTCGCTGGGCGCCGGTTACCTGCGCGCCGAGGACGACCGGACGGAGACGCTGCACACGTTCGCCCTGCACCGCATCACGGCCGCCGTGCTGGAGGAGTGAGCGTGGCAGACTGGAGGGTCGGCTTCGTGAGGTGAGGGGCATGCCGGGTGAGTGACGGACCGTTGATCGTGCAGTCGGACAAGACCCTTCTCCTGGAGGTCGACCACGCCGACGCGCAGGCCTGCCGCATGGCCATCGCCCCGTTCGCGGAGCTGGAACGCTCCCCCGAACACGTCCACACCTACCGGCTCACGCCGCTGGGCCTGTGGAACGCCCGCGCCGCCGGCCACGACGCGGAGAGCGTGGTGGACGCCCTGATCCGGTTCTCCCGCTACCCGGTGCCGCACGCGCTGCTCGTCGACGTCGCCGACACCATGGACCGCTACGGCCGCCTCCAGCTGGTCAACCACCCGCAGCACGGCCTGGTGCTGCGCGGCCTCGACCGGATGGTGCTCATCGAGGTCGCCAAGAGCAAGAAGCTCGCGGGCATGCTGGGCGGCAAGCTCGACGACGACACGATCGTCGTGCACCCGTCCGAGCGCGGCCGGCTCAAGCAGGCCCTGCTGAAGCTGGGCTGGCCCGCCGAGGACCTGGCCGGCTACGTCGACGGCGAGGCCCACGAGATCGAGCTGGCCCAGGACGGCTGGCACCTGCGCTCCTACCAGCAGGAGGCCGTGGACGGGTTCTGGGCCGGCGGCTCCGGCGTCGTCGTGCTGCCCTGCGGCGCCGGCAAGACGCTGGTCGGCGCGGCCGCCATGGCCACCGCGAAGGCCACCACCCTGATCCTGGTGACGAACACGGTCGCCGGCCGGCAGTGGAAGCGCGAGCTGGTCGCCCGCACGTCGCTCACCGAGGACGAGGTCGGCGAGTACTCGGGCGAGCGCAAGGAGATCCGCCCGGTCACCATCGCCACGTACCAGGTGCTCACCGCCCGCCGCGGCGGCGCGTTCACCCACCTCGACCTGTTCGGCGCCCGCGACTGGGGCCTGGTCATCTACGACGAGGTCCACCTGCTGCCCGCGCCGATCTTCCGGTTCACCGCCGACCTGCAGGCCCGCCGCCGCCTCGGCCTCACCGCCACCCTGGTCCGCGAGGACGGCCGCGAGGGCGACGTGTTCTCGCTGATCGGCCCCAAGCGCTACGACGCGCCGTGGAAGGACATCGAGGCCCAGGGCTGGATCGCCCCCGCCGAGTGCACCGAGGTCCGCGTCACCCTCACCGACGACGAGCGCATGGCGTACGCGGTCAGCGAGAGCGAGGACCGCTACCGGGTGGCGTCCACGGCCCGCACGAAGCTGCCCGTGGTGAAGGCCCTCGTCGACCGGCACGCCGGCGAGCAGGTGCTGGTCATCGCCTCGTACATCGAGCAGCTGCACCAGCTCGGCGAGTACCTGGACGCCCCGATCATCGAGGGCTCCACCACCAACAAGCAGCGCGAGAAGCTGTTCGACCAGTTCCGCTCCGGCGAGCTGAAGACACTGGTGCTGTCGAAGGTCGGCAACTTCTCCATCGACCTGCCCGAGGCGGCCGTGGCGATCCAGGTGTCGGGCACCTTCGGCTCCCGCCAGGAGGAGGCCCAGCGCCTCGGCCGGGTGCTGCGCCCGAAGTCCGACGGCCGCCAGGCCCACTTCTACACGGTCGTCTCCCGCGACACGATCGACACCGAGTACGCCGCCCACCGGCAGCGCTTCCTCGCCGAGCAGGGCTACGCGTACACGATCGTCGACGCCGACGACGTCCTCGCCTGACCAGCGCCCATGGGCGCGTTCAGGGCCGGGCGGTGGCGGCGGGGGGCTCCGCGTCGGGGGCCTCGCCGAGCGCGACCCGCCAGCCGTCGCCGGCGCGGGTCAGCGTGACGCTGTCGCGGACCGGCCGGCCCGCCGGGTCGCTGGCCTCGATGGTGGCGGCGGCCAGTCCGGCGAACTCGCCCCGATCCCAGCTGACCCGCACGCCGCTCCAGGGGCGGCCGCCCACCGACCTGATCTTCTCGTCGATGGCGGCGGCCGCGTCCACGTGCGGACCGGCCAGCTCGGCCAGCCGGCCGCGGTCGCCGGCCTGCACCGCGGTCAGGTACTGGTCGAGCACCCGCTCCTGCGCGGCCGTGTCCGGCTCACCGGAGGAGCAACCGGCGAGCAGCGCGACCACGACTACGGCTACGGCTACGGCGATCCGCCTCATCGATGTCCCTCCGGATCAGGTGCGGTGCGCGAGGACCAGCGTCGACGGGGACGCTAGCGAGAAGGCGGAGGCACTTGCGGCCCCGGGTGCACAAAGTGGACATCTGCCGGTGACCTAGGGTCACGGCATGGGTGTAATCGGGCGGTACTGGGCCGCCGTCGAGGGCCGCGCGTGGGACGACCTGGCGGCGCTGCTCGCCGAGGACGTCGTCTACGAGCTGCCGCAGACGCGCGAGCGCGTCACCGGCCGCGACGCCTATGTCCGCTTCAACCGGGAGTACCCGGGCGACTGGCACCTGACCGTCGACCGGGTGCACGAGGACGCCGCGGGCGGGGCGTCCTGGGCGACGTTCACGGTCGGCGGCGAGACGATGCCGGCCGTGACGTTCTTCCGCTTCGGCGCCGGCGGGTCCGTCACGCACGTGACCGAGTTCTGGCCGGAGCCGTACGACCCGCCGCCGGGCCGCGAGCACCTGGTCGAGCGTTACTGACCCGGGCGCACGAGCCCGTCCGGCAGGGCCGGCTCGGCCGGCGGCGCCGGCAGGTACGGCTCGGCGGGGGCGGGCACCGGGCCGACGCTGGAGGCGGCGTCGCCGCGGGCGACGAACATGAGCGCGACGACGCCGGCGATGAACAGCAGGCCGGTGACGATGGCCAGGCCGATGGCGACGGGCACCCAGGCGCGGCTGGGCGCCGGGGCGTACGGCTCGGCGGCGTAGGTGTCCGCCGCGTACGGGCGGGCGCCGGGGGCCGGTGGCGGCAGCGGGAAGGCGCCGGACGGGCCGGCCTCGGCGTACGCGGCGGCGGCGACCACGTCGGGGCTGCCGAGGCGTTCGAGGATCTCGAGGACCTCGCCCTCGCTGTGGGCGCCGCGGTCGGCGCGCACGGCGGCGATGTGGGTCTCGAGGTCGGTGACGAGTTCGCGGCGCTGCAGCAGGGGCAGGCCGCCGAGGCGCAGGTCGACGGCGCGCAGGTATTCGCGGACGGCGTCGTCTGAGGTGGTGTTGGTCGTCGTCATGCGTGATCAGTCCCCACGAGTCGGTCCACGGTCCGGCGGAAGTCCACCCACTCCGCGCGGAAGTGTTGCAGAGCCGAGCGACCCTCGGCGGTGAGCGAGTAGTAGCGCCGCGGCGGGCCGGTCGGCGACTCGGACCATTTGCTGTCGAGCCAGCCGACGCGCCGCAGCCGCGACAGCAGCGGGTAGATGGTGCCTTCGCTGGCGGCGAGGCGTTCGTCGCCGAAGCAGCGGACGATCTCGGTGCCGTAGCGGTCCTCGTGCTCGACGAGCGCGAGCACGCAGAACTCCAGCGTGCCGCGGCGCAGGCCGGTCGAGAGCTGGGAGACGTCCGCCATGCCAGACACGGTACCTTGCGACGCAAGTATCCCTCAAGGGAGCGCGGGGCCCGGCTCCAGCAGGGGTTCCAGCAGGTCGCCGTGGGCGTCCACCCGGTCCAGCACCTCGGCCGGCGAGAACTGCCGCGGCGGCTCCGCGCCCGTCGCCCACCGTTCGACCTCGTCCCAGGTCAGCGGGGTGGACACGGTCGGGGTCGGCTGGGCGCGCAGCGAGTACGGCGCGACCGTCGTCTTGGCCGCGTTGTTCTGGCTCCAGTCGATGAAGATCTTGCCCGGGCGCAGCTTCTTCGCCATCTGCGCCGTGATCGACCCCGGCACCCGCTTGGCCAGCTCCTCGGCGACCCGCTTGGCGTACGCGGAGACCACGTCGGCGGACTGGGTGCCGGAGATGGGGCAGCACAGCTGCATGCCCTTCTTGCCGGACGTCTTCGGGTACGCGTCCACGCCGTCGTCGGCGAGGCGGTCGCGCATGAGCATCGCCACCGCGCTGCACTCCACCAGGCCCGCCGGGGCGCCCGGGTCGAGGTCGACGACGAGCAGGTCGGGGTCGTGGCCGACGCGCCACTGCGGGGTGTGCAGCTCCAGCCCGGCCAGGTTGGCGGTCCAGACGAGGGTGGACAGGTCGTCCACGACGACGAAGTCGATCGTCTCGCGGGCCTTGGTGCTGCCGGGCACGGGCAGGGTCTCCAGGCGCACCCAGGACGGCGTGCCGGCGGGGGCGTTCTTCTCGAAGAACGAGCCGCCGTCGACGCCGTTCGGGAACCGGATGCGGGTCAGCGCGCGGTCCTGCAGGTGCGGCAGCAGCGCGGGCGAGATGCGCGTGTAATAGTCGATGATCTCGCCCTTGGTGAAGCCGGCCGCCGGGTAGAGCACCTTGTCGATGTTGGACACCTCGACGGCGCGCCCGTCGATCTCGACGGCGAACCGGTCAGTCTTCTTCAAGGCACTCCCCCGGGGTCTTGTCCGGCCGCAGCCGCAGGAAGCGCGGGAACCGCAGCCGCTTGTCGGGTGTCCGGTTCCCGTATTTGACCTCGACAACCAGCTCCGGGCGGACCCAGTGCGCGCCGCGCGCGTCCTCGCGCGGCACGCCGGTGCCGCTGAACGGCGAGCGCGGGTACGCCAGCGGGCCGAGCACGGCCAGCAGCTCGCGTTCGGCGTCGCCGCCGATGCCGCCGCCGACCCGGCCGCGGAAGTGCAGCAGGCCGGCCTCGTCGGGCACGCCGACGAGCAGGCCGCCGAGGCGGCGGGCGCCGGGGCGCCAGCCGCCGATGACGTAGTCGCCGGTGCGGTCGAACTTCACCTTGATCCAGTCGGGGGTGCGCAGACCCGCCAGGTACGGGGTGTCGAGGCGCTTCGCCATCACCCCCTCCAGGCCGTTCTCCCGGGCGGCGGCGCTGGTGGCGGGGCCGTCGGTGAACGCGGGCGGCGTCATCCAGCACGGCCCGTTGACGTCCAGCCGCTCCAGGGCGGCCCGCCGCTCGGCGTACGGCCGGTCCAGCAGCGGCTCGCCGGCGACCCGGAGCAGGTCGAACGCCATGTACGTGATGGGGGTGGCGACGACGAGCCGGGCGGCCTTGGCCTCGTCGCGCACGTGCATGCGCTCGGCGAGCCGGGTGAACGACGGCCGCCCGTCGACCAGCGCCACGACCTCGCCGTCGAGCAGGGTGTCCGGGGGCAGGCTCGCGGCCATGGCGGCCAGTTCCGGGTACGCCCTGGTGACCTCGGCGCCGCTGCGCGCCCACAGGTGCCCGGACGACGAGGCGAGCACGCGCACCCCGTCCCACTTGAACTCGTAGCTCCAGCCGGGCCCCGCGGGCAGCCCGCCGGCCGTGGCGAGCATCGGGATCAACGGCGCACCGGGCACGCCACCCACCATAAGCAGCGCGAAGACCTCGCGCGGCCGTCCAGGTCAATGCCATTCTTGACGGGAGGCACAAGCGACGAGGGGAACCAGGATGCGAGCCATCTGGAAGGGCGCGGTCTCGTTCGGCCTGGTGTCGATCGCGGTCAAGCTGTACTCCGCCACGGAGGAGAAGGACATCCGCTTCCACCAGGTGCACCGCACCGACGGCGGGCGGATCCGGTACAAGCGGACCTGCCAGATCGACGGCGAGGAGGTCACCTACGACGACATCGCCAAGGGCTACGACGTGGGCGGCGGCGAGATGGTCATCCTGACCGACGAGGACTTCGCCGACCTGCCGCTGAGCACGTCCCGCGCGATCGACGTGCTGGAGTTCGTGCCGGCCGACCAGGTCGACCCGATCATGTACGCGAAGACCTACTACCTGGAGCCGGAGGGGCAGGCCGGCAAGCCGTACGTGCTGCTGCGCGAGGCCCTCGGCGACGCCGACCGGGTGGCGATCGTGAAGGTGGCGCTGCGCCAGCGCGAGCAGCTCGCCACGCTGCGGGTGCGCGACGACGTGCTGGTCATGAACACGATGCTGTGGCCGGACGAGATCCGCCAGCCGGACTTCGGCTTCCTCGACGAGGACATCACCGTGCGGCCGCAGGAGGTCGCGATGGCCGCCTCGCTGATCGACTCGATGGCGGGCGACTTCGACCCGGAGGCGTACACGGACAACTACCGGGCGGCGCTGCAGGAGGTCATCGACGCGAAGGTCGAGGGCCGCGAGGTCGTGCAGCCCGAGGAGGAAGAGGAGGCGCCGGCCGCCGCGGTCGACCTGATGGCCGCGCTGAAGGCGTCCGTGGAGCGGGCGAAGGCGGCCCGCGGCGAGGGCGGGGCCACCCCGATCTCGGCGGCGAAGTCGGCGCAGAAGAAGGCGGCCCCGGCCAAGAAGGCCGCCCCGGCGAAGAAGGCGGCCGAGCCGGCCACCAAGACGACGGCCGCCAAGAAGACCACCGCAGCGAAGAAGGACGCCGAGCCCGCCAAGAAGACGACGGCCGCCAAGAAGACCACCGCAGCGAAGAAGACCACACGCAAGTCGGCCTGATACGGGTGGTCGCCCGCCGGACGCGCCGCATAGGGTGGCGCGGTGGGCATCCCGTGGGCTGAGTCGTATCTGGGCAGGGTCCGGGCGAGCGCGGGGGACGCCGCGACGCTGCTGTTCGTGGGCGCGCGCGGCCTGGTGTTCGACGACGCCGGCCGGCTGCTGCTCATCCAGCGCTCCGACAACCACCGGTGGGCGCTGCCCGCGGGCGCGATGGAGCTGGGTGAGTCGATCACCGACTGCGCGATCCGCGAGGTGTGGGAGGAGACCGGCCTCAAGGCCACCTCGCTGACGCCGTTCTCGCTCTACACGACGCCCGACCACACGTACACGAACGAGTGGGGCCACACCTACCAGCACATCGTCACGACGTTCAAGATCGACGCCTGGGAGGGCGAGCTCCAGCGGGTCACCGACGAGACCGTCGACGCCCGCTGGCACGAGCGCTCCGAGCTGCCGCCGTCGCCCGTCCTGGACGAGGTCCTGCGCGACCTGGCCCAGTTCGAGCGGACGGGCACCATGATCGTCCGGTGAGGCGCTGGGCGCTGGACGTCACGCCGCTGCGGACGTCGAAGGACTACCGGTTCCTGTTCGCCGCCGGCGCCGTCTCCGGGTTCGGGTCCTTCATCACGTACGTGACGATCCCGTACCAGGTCGCGAAGCTGACGAACGACCCGCTGCTGGTGGGCCTGATCGGCGTCGCGGAGCTCGTACCGCTGCTGTTCATGTCCTTCGTCGGCGGCGCCCTGGCCGACTACCTGGACCGGCGGCGGCTCGTGCTGTTCGGCGAGGCCATGCTGACGGTCCTGTGCGGGATCCTGCTGCTCAACAGCCTGGCCGACGAGCCGCACCTGTGGGTGCTGTACCTGGTCGCGGCCCTGACGGCGGCCACGGCGGGCCTGATGCAGCCGGCGCTGGAGGGCCTGACGCCGCGCATCGTCACGCCGGACGAGATCCCGGCGGCGTCGGCGCTGAACTCGCTGCGGATGCAGGTCGCGCAGCTGGGCGGCCCGGCCGTCGCCGGCATCCTCATCGCCTCGGTCGACCTGGCCTGGGTGTACGCGGTCGACCTGGCCACGTTCGCGATCAGCCTGCTGTGCCTGTTCGCGATCCGCGCGGTCCCGCCGCCGCCGGACGCCGAACGCCCGTCGCTGCGCTCGGTCGCCACCGGCCTGCGGTACGCGAAAAGTCGCCCGGAGCTGCTCGGCACCTACCTCGTCGACATCAACGCCATGTTCTTCGGCATGCCGCAGGCGCTGTACCCGTTCATGGCGGACCGGCTCGGCGGCCCGAAGGTCCTCGGCCTGCTCTACGCCGCCCCGGCGGTGGGCTCGCTGCTGGCCACGATCGGCTCCGGCTGGACGAACCGGGTGCACCGGCACGGCCTGATGGTGGTGATCGCGGCCGGCGTGTGGGGCCTCGGCATCGTCGGGGTGGGCCTGTCGAACGCGCTGTGGCTCACCCTGGCGTGCCTGGTGGTCGCGGGCGCCGCCGACATGGTGTCCGGCCTGTTCCGCATGATCATCTGGAACCAGACCATCCCGGACCACCTGCGCGGGCGGCTGGCGGCGATCGAGATGCTGTCGTACTCGACGGGCCCGCTGCTGGGCCACGTGCGCTCCGGCCTGATGGCCCGCACCAGCCTCGGCATCGGCGGCTCGATCCTGGCGGGCGGCGTGCTGTGCGTCGTCGGCACCGTCGCGCTGGCCGCGGCCCTGCCGAAGTTCCTGCGCTACGACGGCCGCAACGGCCTGGCGCAGAAGAAGGCCGAGGACGAGGCGTGGGCCGCGCGCGCCGTGGCGGCACGCGAGCCCACGCCCTGACCCACTACTCCTGCTGTTGCCCGCTCGGGCCCGCGGCGACCTGCTCGATCAGCTGCGCGCAGAACGCGGGCAGGTCGTCCGGCTTGCGGCTGGTGACCAGCCCGTTGTCGACGTAGACCTCCTCGTCGACCCAGGTGGCGCCGGCGTTGGCGAGGTCGGTGCGCAGGCTCGGCCACGACGTGAGGGTGCGCCCCTCGACGACGCCGGCCTCGATCAGCGTCCACGGCCCGTGGCAGATCGCCGCGACGGGCTTGCCGGCGGTGAAGAAGTCCCGCACGAACTGCACCGCGTCGGGGTCGGCGCGCAGGAAGTCGGGGTTGGCGACACCGCCCGGCAGCACCAGCGCGTCGTAGGCGCCGGCGTCGGCGTCCTTGACGGCCCGGTCGACCGGGTACGTGCCGGCCTTGTCCATGTGGTTCACGGCCTGGATCTTGCCCGTCTCCAGGGAGATCAGCTCCGCGGTGCCACCGGCGGCCTCGACGGCCTTGCGCGGCTCGGTGTACTCGACCTCCTCGACCCCGTCGGTGGCGAGGAACGCGATCGTCTTGCCCTTGATGGATGCTGTCATCGGTTGTCAGGCCTCCTTCCGTGATCCGGGTGCCCGGACCGCGGAGACCGAAACCGGTCAGGCGCGCTCGGCGGTCGGCCGGCGCATCACGACGGTCTGCGCGGCGCTCAGCGCGGAGTCGACCGCGTCCGTGCCGGCCCGGCGGGCGGCGGCCCGGTGGGTGCCGCGGCGGGCCGAGGCGAGGGCGCGGTCGAGCAGCCGGTCGCCGAAGCGGGCCAGCAGCACGCCGGAGGCGAGGGTGAGCAGTTCCAGCAGGAGCAGCGCGCCGCCGGCGGCGCGGTGCGGGTCGCGCATCCGGACCATGAGGACGACGGCGAACAGCATCAGCACGCCGAAGGCGACCAGCCCGTACGTGACGGCGGTGCGGCGGGCGCGGCTGCCGTAGCGGGTGGCGAGCAGGTCGACCATCCCGGCGAGGCCGGCGCAGACGCCGCCGACGAGCCCGGCGGCCACGTGCCAGTACGCGACGGTGCCGAGCAGCGCGGGGCCGCCCGCCAGATCGGCGATGTCGAAGATCGTCGCCGTGACCAGCAGGCCGAGCGGGAACATGACCAGCATGGGGTAGATCGGGTTTCCCGCAACGTTGAGCCTGCTCTCCATCGGGGATCCCCCTCCTCGACCCTGCCTCCAGGGTGCACCTTCGGGCGCTCGGGCGCACCGGCGGTCGGCGCGTCGTCCCGAAAGCGGTACCCGGGCGCACCGGGCGCTAACCGACGCGCCATCGAAAGAAATCTCCGCCACAGCAGACAAGATCGTTTCCCCAGGTCGCGGGGCGATCGACGGACGTCACCTGGTGGTGCAACAACTACGGCTGCTGTTGACAAGATCGCGTCACAGGCGTTGGCTCGTTTGCGCACCTCAGGAGCCCTCAGCAGACCGAGGAGGCAATGAATGGGAAACAACCGAACCTGGCGCCGGGCCCTCCTGGCGGCCGCCGCTGCGGCGACCGTCACCGGAGCCACGATCGGCGTGACGAACGTCGCGAGCGCCGACGTCCCGGCGCCGCAGGACGGCTGGACGCAGATCTGGGCCGACGACTTCGACGGCGCCGCCGGCTCCCTGCCGTCGGCCGAGAACTGGATCATCGACACGGGCACGAGCTACCCGGGCGGCGCCCCCAACTGGGGCACGGGCGAGATCCAGACGTACACGAACAGCACCGACAACGTCGGCCACGACGGCGCCGGCAACCTGATGATCACCCCGCTGCGGGACGGCTCCGGCGGCTGGACGTCGGCGCGGATCGAGACCACCCGCACGGACTTCAAGCCGCCGGCCGGCGGCACGCTGCGCATCGAGGGCCGGCTGCAGGTGCCGGACGTGACCGGCGCCGAGGCGATGGGCTACTGGCCCGCCTTCTGGGCACTGGGTGCGCCGTTCCGCGGCGTGCACACGAACTGGCCGGCGGTCGGCGAGTTCGACGTCATGGAGAACGTCAACGGCACCGACACCGTGCACGGCGTGCTGCACTGCGGCGTCGCGCCGGGCGGCCCGTGCGACGAGTTCAACGGCATCGGCGGCAACCGGGCCTGCCCGGACACCACCTGCCAGTCGGGCTTCCACACGTACGCGTTCGAGTGGGACGACAGCGGCCCCACCGGCGAGCTGCGCTGGTACGTCGACGGCCGGCAGTACCACTCGGTGAGCGAGACCGACCTGACCGCCGAGGCGTGGGCGAACATGACCGACCACGAGGGCTACTTCCTGCTGCTGAACGTGGCGATGGGCGGCGCCTTCCCGAACGGCGCATCGGGCACCACGACGCCGACGGCCGACACGGTCCCCGGCAAGCCGATGCGCGTGGACTACGTGGCGGTGTCGGCCCGCGGCTGACGCGACCGGCCCGCCCGGACGGCCGTCGCCCCCGTGGCGGCGGCCGTCTAGGCTGCGATCATGAGCGTGCTGGCGGGAGTGCTGGTCGGGCTGGTCGCCGCCGTCCACGTCTACATCCTGGTGCTGGAGATGTTCCTCTGGCAGACGCCCCGCGGCCGGGCCGCCTTCGGCACGACGCCCGAGTTCGCCCGGCAGAGCGCGGCGCTGGCCGCCAACCAGGGCCTGTACAACGGCTTCCTCGCCGCCGGCCTGATCTACGGCCTGGCCACCGGCAGCACGGCCTTCCAGGTGTTCTTCCTGATCTGCGTCGTCGTCGCCGGCGCGTACGGCGCGGCCACCGCCTCCCGCCGCATCCTGGTCGTCCAGGCGCTGCCGGCCGCCGTGGCGCTCGCCGCCGTCCTGCTCACCTGACGGCTTCACCGCAATCTGCAATATGGCAGATGGAGACGTAGCGATCGGGCAGGTGTCTGTGCTGCACTGAGTGCAGTCGGGAACCCACGGATTCAGAGAGGTCACACCGACATCGCCACCGGCGGCAACCGGTGGCGATGTCGTCTCCGGGGAGTGGGGCCGTGCTCCTCACGCTTCCCCCTCCCCACCGACGCGGGAAGGGAGAAACCGTGCCCACCACCTACTACCGCAGCCACGAGGTCCTCGTCACGAGCGACGCCTTCGTCTGGCGCACCGACCCCATCCGGGTCTACCGCATCAAGCACCTGCGGGACGTCGGCATCGTCCGGGGCGCGCCCGCCCCGGCCGGCCTGACCGCCACCCACACCGCCGCCCTGGCCACCGGCGCCGTGGCGACCGCCACCTGGCCGGTCATCCACTCCCCGGTCGCCGTCGCCGCGGGGCTGACCCTGGCGGCCGCCCTGACCGCCGCCGCGTTCACCACCGGCCGCGACCACCGCCGCGTCTGCGAGCTGCGCGCCACGTACGGCGACCGCCGGGTGGTGCTGTTCGCCTCCGCCGACGGCCAGGTGTTCCGGCAGGTGACCCGGGGCCTGCTGCGCGCCATGGAGGCCGCCGCCGAGCCGGGGTCCACCTGGTACGAACTGGCGGGCGGCTGACAGCCTTCAATCTGCAACATGGCACTTAGATAACTAGCGATCAGGATGGTGGACGTGTTCCACTGTGTGCAGTCGGATTTCCAGCGGCAACTGGAGGCACGGCGGCACGAGTGGCCGCACACAGAAATCGCCACCCGGCGGCAACCGGGTGGCGATTCGCCTCCAACTCCGGGGAGTGAGGCCGTGCTCCTACGGCCGATTGTGGCCCACGCTCTCCCTCCCCGCAAGGCGCGAGGAGGAAAGCCATGACCACCTATTACCGCAGCCGGGACGTCCTCATCACCGACGAGGTCTTCATCGTTCGCGGGCCGGCGCCGGCCCGCCTGCACCGCATCGCCGACCTGACGTCCGTCGGCATGGTCCGCGCCACCACCCCCGGCTTCGCCGGCGGGCCGACGGTGGCGCTGGGCACCGGGGCGGCCGCCGCCGCCAGCTGGCCGGTGATCGGCTCGACCGTGGCGCTCAGCGCCGGGATGGCACTGGCGGTGGGCGTCGGCGTCACCGCCGCCGCGCTGCGCCGCCGCCGGGGTCCCTCGTGGGAGTTACACGCCACCGTCCGGGGCATCGATGTCGTCCTGTACACGAATCCTGACGGTCAGACGTTCCGGCAGGTCACCAGGGCTCTGGTGCGGGCGCTGGAGGCGGCGGCGCCGACACCGCCGCCGTTCGAACTCGCCGGACACTGACATTGACCGATTCGCAATACCGAGTTGTTCGTTGTTTGGTTGACTTCGGCTGTAGGCTACCTCGCCGGGTGCTATGTTGCAGACTGCGAGGTAGCCCCCAGCCACGGTCCCGTCACGCACCGACTTCAACGACGAAGGAATCATGCCCACCGGTGAGAGCCCGCTGGTAGCACGGCGTCGCGTACGGCAGGCCGTACGCGAAGCCCGCGAACGGCTCGGCCACACCCAGGGTGACGTCGCTGAGGCGATGGAGTGGTCACTGTCCAAGGTGATCCGCATCGAGAACGGCGACGTCAGCATCTCGCCCAACGACCTGCGGCCCCTGCTGGCCTACCTCGGCGTCGACGACCGCGCCGTCGTCGACGACCTCGTCCGGGCCACCCGCACCGCCCGCGAGCGCCGCGCCCCCTGGTGGCACGAGCCCGAGTTCCGCGGCATCACGCCGTCCATGGGCAAGCTGATCGAGGCGGAGAACGCCGCGCAGGTGTCGTGGGCGTTCAACCCCACGATGGTCCCCGGCCGCCTCCAGGTGCTCGACTACGCCCAGGCCGTCCTCGCCAACTACAGCGAGGAACTGACCCCGGACGAGATCCACGCCCGGCAGGAGGCGCGCATCCGCCGCCGCGACGCCTTCCTCAAGAGCACCGCCCGGATGAACGTCCTCATCGACGAGTCCGTGCTGTACCGCACGATCGGCAGCCCGCCCGACGTGCTGCGCGGCCAGCTCGACGAGATCGTGCGGCTCATCGAACGCCGCCGCGTGCGCGCGCGGGTCATCCCGCTCAACTTCGACGGCCCGCTGGTGACGTTCGGCATGTTCGAACTGTTCTACCTGGCCGGCGACGACGACCCCGCGCACGCCGTCCTGTACTCCGAGGACTGGACCATGGACCAGGTGGTCGAGGACCCGGTGCGAATCGCGCGCCACCGCGCCAAGTTGGATCAGCTCTGGGACATGGCCCTGAGCGACGAGGACTCCCTGGAGCTCATCCGCACCAGGAGCAAGGAACTGGCCACCACGTCCAGCGCACGGCCCCGACAACGTTGAGGCAGGCGGTTCCGGGTCGTGCGGGTCGTGCGCCGGGAACCGTCTTCCTGGTGCATATGACAAGGATGCTGACCGACATGACGATGGAATCGCACAAGCTGGCCTGGCAGAAGGCCTGCGGCGGAGGGGCGTGCGTCGAGATCGCCCCGGGCCCTGCCGGCGCCGTCTACATTCGCGATTCGAAGGACCCCGAGGGACCGAAGCTCGCGTTCACCCGGGAAGAGTGGGACGCCTTCGCGGCGGGCGTCAAGGCCGACGTCTTCGTCCTCGACTGACCACCGCCCTTTCTGCACTGACGGTTCGCTCACTCACGTCCGGGCCCTCCCCCTCGGTGGGGGGCTCCACTTACTGTGGGTACGGGACCTGCAGCGAGGGGGAGCCATGAGCCCGGAAACCGGCCGTTTGGTGTGGCGACGGAGCCCGGCCTGCGGGAACGGGGCATGCGTCGAGGTCGCATTCGACGGTGACCGCGTGCTCGTCCGCGATTCGAAGCACCCGGAACGCGAGCCGCTGGCATTCACCACCGAGGAATGGCGTTCGTTCACCGCCGGAGTCGTGGCCGGGGCGTTCACCCAGAACTGACAGCGAAACAGATGCACCGGTGCGGCCGCGCGGCCGCACCGGTGCATCTGTCTGTCCGGCGACGGCTCCGCGACGGGGTCGACGGGAGCAGTTTCGGCAATCCCGTCTCATGATCGTTAGAGCCACTTACGGTGACGGTGTGACCCGGACGTACACCAGCCCGGCGGCGCAGGCCGTCTCCGTCGCGGGCGCCCTGGCGGTGCTGGAGCTGGGCCGCCGGCAGGCGGAACTCGTGCAGCTGCTGCACGACGACCTGGCCGGGCGCGGCGAGCACACCGAGCACCTGGCGGGCCTGCGGGCCGCGCTCGACCAGCTGAACGCCGCACTGCACCGCTGGCAGACACTGCCGGACCGCACCCCCGCCCGGTAGGGCGAGCACAGGAGGACCTGATGAGCACGAGTGTGCCCACGCGTGGCCGGTGGTCGTTCCGCGACCTCGGGGTGAGCGCGAAGATCCTGACCGCGGTGGCCATCGCGGCCGTGGTGGCGCTGGCCGTCGGCCTGACCGGGCTGGTCGCCCTGAGCAGCGTCAGCGACGCGGCCCAGCGCATCTACGCCAGCAACGTGGCCAGCACCGAGGCGGTGGGCAAGATCCGCTCGTCCATCCTGCAGTTGCGGCTCGACGTGGGCAACCACGCGCTCGCCCCGGACGCGGCGGTCAAGGCCCGCTACCGCAACGCCGTCACCGAGGAGATCCGGACCGCCGAGGCCGCCTTCGAGGAGTACCGCGGCAGTTTCCCCGCCGGCGACCCGGCGGTGCGGACGAACCTGGAGACCACCTTCGCGACCTACGCCGAGATCGTGCTCTCGAGGCAGCTGCCCACCAGTGAGCGCAACGACCTGACGACCTGGCGCACCACCCGCGACACCGAGATCGCCCCGCTGTTCCAGCAGATGGACCGGGACATCGCCACGCTGACGGCGGCCGAGGACCGCGACGCCGCCAACTCGGCGGCCTCCGCGCGCTCCGGCTACGAGACCAGCCGCACCCTGTCGATCGTGCTGCTCGCGGTCGGGCTCCTGCTGGCCCTGGCGGTCGGCCTCTACGTGGCCCGCTCGATCGTGCGGAACCTGAGCCGCGTCCAGGAGGTCTGCGAGGGCCTCGCCGACGGCGACCTGACCCGCACGGCGCAGCTGACCTCGCGCGACGAACCCGGCCGCATGGGCCGGGCGCTCGACGCCGCCGTGGAGCGGCTGCGCCGCACGGTGTCCACGATCGACGGCTCCGCCACGTCGCTGTCGACGGCGTCCGAGCAGATGGCCGGGGTGTCCGTGCAGATCGCGGCGTCCGCCGAGGAGACCTCCGCCCAGGCGCAGACCGTCTCGGCGGCCGCCGAGCAGATCTCCCGCAGCGTCGACACGGTCGCCGCCGGCAGCGAGGAGATGGGCGCGTCCATCCGCGAGATCTCGCAGAACGCCACCGAGGCCGCCCGCGTCGCCTCCGACGCGGTCACCATCACCGCCGAGACGTCCACGACGATGAGCAAGCTGGGCGACTCGTCGGCCGAGATCGGCAACGTCATCAAGGTCATCACCTCGATCGCCGAGCAGACGAACCTGCTGGCCCTCAACGCCACCATCGAGGCGGCGCGGGCCGGCGAGGCCGGCAAGGGCTTCGCCGTCGTCGCCAGCGAGGTCAAGGACCTGGCTCAGGAGACCGCCCGCGCCACCGAGGACATCTCCCGCCGGGTGGAGGCCATCCAGTCCGACACCGCCGGCGCCGTGTCCGCGATCGAGCAGATCTCGCAGGTCATCGCCCGGATCAGCGACTTCCAGACCACCATCGCCTCCGCCGTCGAGGAGCAGACCGCCACCACGTCGGAGATGAACCGCAGCGTCGCCGAGGCGGCGACGGGCTCCGGGGAGATCGCCCAGAACATCACCGGGGTGGCCGAGGCCGCCCGGCTGACCAGCGAGGGGGTCACCCAGTCGCAGCAGGCGACGGCGAACCTGAGCCGGATGTCGAAGGAGCTGTCGGAGCTGGTGTCGAGCTTCCGCTACTGAGCCGAGCTCCTTGCCACCTTCAACGTATATCGGACCCCCGGTCTTGCCGCAAGACCCGGGTGCTGCAGCAGAATCCCCAGCCGTGGCGGTGTCTCAGGCCACCTGACATGGGGGTTCGCATGATCGACGTGATCGTCGCCGGGGGCGGGCCGACCGGGCTGATGCTGGCCGCCGAGCTGCGGCTGCACGGCGTCCGGGTGGTCGTGCTGGAGAAGGACGCCGAGCCGGCCGCGTACGTCCGCGCGCTCGGGCTGCACGCGCGCAGCATCGAGGTGATGGATCAGCGCGGGCTGCTGGAGCGGTTCCTCGCGCACGGCCGGCAGTACCCGGTGGGCGGCTTCTTCGCCGGCATCGCCAAGGAGCCGCCGGCCGGGCTCGACACCGCCCACGCGTACGTGCTCGGCATCCCGCAGACCGTCACCGACCGGCTGCTGGCCGAGCACGCCGCCGGGGCGGGGGCCGAGCTGCGGCGCGGCTGCGCGCTGACCGGGCTGACCCAGGACGGCGACGGGGTGACCGCCGACCTGGCCGACGGCACCCGGCTGCGCGCCCGCTACCTGGTCGGCTGCGACGGCGGCCGGAGCACCGTGCGGAAGCTGATCGGCGTGGCCTTCCCCGGCGAGCCCAGCCGGGTCGACACGCTGCTGGGCGAGATGGCCGCGGCCGAGGACCCGGCGACCATCGCCGCCGTCGTCGCGGAGGTCCGCAGGACGCACTTCCGGTTCGGCCTCGGCCCGGTCGGCGACGGCGTGTACCGGGTCGTGGTGCCCGCCGAGGGGGTGGCCGGCGACCGCTCGGCGGCGCCGACCCTCGACGAGTTCCGCCGGCAGCTGCGGGCGTACGCCGGCACGGACTTCGGCGTGCACTCGCCGCGCTGGCTGTCCCGCTTCGGCGACGGCACCCGCCTGGCCGAGCGGTACCGGACCGGCCGGGTGCTGCTGGCCGGCGACGCCGCGCACGTCCACCCGCCGACCGGCGGGCAGGGCCTCAACCTCGGCATCCAGGACGCGTTCAACCTGGGCTGGAAGCTGGCCGCCGAGGTGAACGGCTGGGCGCCGGAGGGGCTGCTGGACAGCTACCACGCCGAGCGGCACCCGGTGGCCGCCGACGTGCTGGACAACACCCGCGCCCAGATGGAGCTGCTGTCGCCCGAGCCCGGCCCGCAGGCGGTGCGCCGGCTGCTGGCCGAGCTGATGGCGTTCGAGGACGTCAACCGGTACCTGACCGAGAAGGTCACCGCGCTCGCGGTCCGCTACGACCTCGGCGGCGGCCACGAGCTGGTCGGCCGGCACCTGCGCGACCTGCCGCTCGCCCGCGGCCGCCTGTACGAGCTGATGCGCGGCGGCCGCGGCCTGCTGCTCGACCGGACCGGCCGGCTGTCCGTGGCGGGCTGGGAGGACCGGGTGGACCTCGTCGCCGACGGCAGCGAGGACCTCGACGTGCCCGCCGTGCTGCTCCGGCCCGACGGCCACGTCGCGTGGGCCGGCGACGACCAGCAGGACCTGCTCGGTCACCTGCCCCGGTGGTTCGGCCCGGTCAGCGGGTCGACTCGCGGTTGAACAGCCGCCGCGACCAGAGGTAGCCGCCGAGCGTGATGACGGCGCACCAGCCGACGGCGAGCCAGCCGCTGGCGCCGATCGGGGTGCCCAGCAGCAGGCCGCGGATGGTCTCGATGAGCGGCGTGAACGGCTGGTACTCGGCGAACCAGCGCAGCGCCGTGGGCATCGAGTCGGTCGGCACGAACCCGCTGCCGACGAACGGCAGGAGCATCAGCGGCATGCCCACGTTGCTCGACGACTCGACGGTCTTGCTGGCCAGGCCCAGCGCGACGGCGAGCCAGACGAACGCGAAGCTCATCATCGCCAGGACGCCGGTCAGGGCCAGCCAGTCGCCGGGGCCCGCCGTCGGCCGGAAGCCGATGAGCACGGCGAAGCCGAGGACCGCGGCGATGGCGAGCATGGCCTGCAGCAGGCTGCCGAGGACGTGTCCGGTGAGGACGGACACCCGCGCGATGGCCATGGTGCGGAACCGGTCGATGATGCCCTCGGTCATGTCCATGGTCACCGAGATGGAGGTGCCCTGGATGACGGAGGTGATCGTCATGAGGATGATCGCGGGTGTCACGTAGTTGACGTACTCCGCCCGCCCGCCCGCGGGGCCGCCGATGCCGGCGCCGAGCGCGCCGCCGAAGACGTACACGAACAGCAGCAGCAGGACGACCGGCATGCCGACGAGCAGCACGGTCATGGACGGGTAGCGGATCATGCGCCGCAGGTTGCGGCGCAGCATCGTGGCCGAGTCGGTCAGTGCGTACGCCATGGTGCTCATCGGGTGGCCACCTTCTCGTCGCCGGTCTCGTGCGCGGGCCCGCCCGTGAGGGCGAGGAAGACGTCGTCCAGGTCGGGGGTGTGCAGGCTCATCGAGTCGACGTCGACCGCGCCGGCGTCGAGCCGGTCTAGCAGGGCCTTCAGCTCGCGGACGCTGCCGTCGTGCGGCACCCGCAGGGCGAGCGCGTCGCCGTCGGGGGCGGCGCCGCCCATCAGGCGGGCGGCGGACTCCAATTCGGACGGCCCGGCGAAGCGCAGCAGCACGTGCCCGCCGGGGATGCGTCGCTTGAGCTCGTCCGCGGTGCCCTCGGCGACGATCGTGCCGCGGTGCAGCACCGCGATCCGGTCGGCGAGCTCGTCGGCCTCCTCCAGGTACTGCGTGGTGAGGAAGATGGTGACGCCGTCCGCGACGAGGTCCCGCACGATCTGCCACATGCCGCGGCGGCTGCGCGGGTCCAGCCCGGTGGTCGGCTCGTCGAGGAAGATCACCTGCGGGGTGCCGACCAGGGTCATCGCGAGGTCGAGCCGCCGGCGCATGCCACCCGAGTAGGCGGCCACCGGCTTGCCGGCCGCGTCGGCCAGGTCGAACCGGTCGAGCAGGTCGGCCACCCGGCGCCGGCCCGCCGCCCGGCCCAGGTGGTGCAGGTCGGCCATCAGGGTCAGGTTCTCCCGGCCGGTCAGCAGGTTGTCGACGGCGGAGAACTGGCCGGTGACGCCGATCGCCGCGCGGACCGCGTCGGGCTCGGCGGCCACGTCGTGGCCCGCGACGCGTGCGCTGCCCCCGTCGGCGGCGATGAGCGTGGACAGGATCTTGACGGTGGTGGTCTTGCCGGCGCCGTTCGCGCCGAGCAGCGAGAAGACGGTGCCGCGCGGCACGTCCAGGTCGATCCCGTCGAGGACGAGCTGGTCGCCGAACGACCGGCGCAGCCCGGTCGCCGTGATCGCCGGCTCGGATGGCGTACTCATGGGGGTGCCTCCGTCGTGGGTGGTGGTCAGGAGCGGCGGACGGTGATGTCGCCGAAGGAGGTCTGGGCGCGGACCTCGACGGTCCGCTCGGCGTTCTCCGGGGCCTGGCCGATCTCGTCCAGCGCGTTGTGCACCCGGCCGAACGAGGTCTTCAGGTCGAGCCACGCGGCGGTGCCCGCGGCCACGCCGACCTCGACGTCGCCGGCGGCGGTGTGCAGCGACACCGCGTCGCGGGTGACCCGGCCGACGCGCACGTTGCCGTTGGAGGACCGGACCTCCACCGCGGCGTCGGCCCGGTCGACGGAGATGGCGCCGTTGGCGGTCCGCGCCCGCAGGTCGCCGGTGACGGTGCCGATGTCGATGGCGCCGTTGGCGTTCTTGATGACCGCTGGGCCGGCGACCTCGCCGATCCGCACCCGGCCGCTGCCGGTGGCGGCGTCGGCGCCGCCCGCGACCGCCTCGACGTCGATGTCGCCCGTGGTCTTCACGCGCAGCGGGCCGGTCCGGTCGAGCTTGACCTGCCCCACGGACGTCTTGATCCGGCACTCGCCGAGCACGCCGGTGCCGCGGACGTGCCCGACCATCAGGTCGCCCTGCACCGCCGAGCCGGCGGGCAGCTCGATCAGCACGTCCACCGACCGGGACTTCCTGGTGAAGTTCAGCGCGACGGACCTCGGGTTGCGCAGGGTCAGCACGCCGTCGGCGTACTCGACGCGGGTGGCCTGCGCGGCCTGCACGTCGGAGTCGTCGGCGGGGTTGCTCGGCGACACCTCGACGTGGGTGTCGGCGCGGTCGCTCGCGACGATGCGCACGGCGGCGACGTAGAGCTCGAGCGTGACGGAGATGGGTTCCGGGGTGGCGTAAACAGGCATGGTTGTCCCCTCGAGTCGGGTCGGAAGCGGAAGAAAGGCGGGGCTCAGCGCGCCCAGCCGGTGTAGCGCTGCGCGCCGGCCGTGCCGCGCCGCTCGGGTCCGGGGCTGCAGTCGGATGCCCGCAGCGCGCTCGACGCGGCCCGCACCAGCCACGCGTTGACCGACCGGCCCTCCCGGCCGGCGGCCTCCTCGACGGCCGCCTTGAGCTGTTCCGGCAGCCGGACGTTGATCCGGGCGGTGGCGCCGTCCTCGAAACCGGGCGCGTCGTCGGCCGGGGCCGGGGCGGTCTCGGCCGCGGCCGGCGGCTGCTCGGCGGGGGGCCGCGCCACGACGAACTCCGGGTCGCGGCCCCGCAGGCGCAGCTGCACCGACCCGGGGGCCAGCTCGGCGGTGATCTCGTCGGCGGCCGCCGACAGCGCTTCGAGCAGCGCGAGCCGGATCGCGGAGTCCATCGACACGGTGAGCCGGTCGACCACCGCGGCGCCGTGGTCACCCCCGGCCTCCACGGCGGTGAGCAGCTCGCGCCCCAGCGCGGCGACGTACGGGTTCAGGTCCATGGCACCACTATGGCACACCGTGGTGCCACTGCCAAGGCCATATGGCTCAGGATGGCACCACTGTGATGCCACGTCACATCTGGTAGACAGCGGGCTCAACCTTTGGCGGTGTCCGGCCCGTCGGTGGGGTGAGCGGCTACCGGAGGGGACGAGGATGCGGGGAGACTCCCGGGCCGGCGACGACCCCTACGTCGGCTACGTGACGGCGCGGCTGCCCGCGTTGCAGCGCGCCGCGTTCCTCCTGTGCGGCGGCGACGCCTACCGCGCCGACGACGTCGTGCAGGCCACGATCACCCGCCTCTACCAGCACTGGAAGCGCGTGTCGCGCAGCGACAACATCGACGCGTACGTGCACCGCATGCTCGTGCACGCGGCCGTCGACGAGCGGCGCCACCCCTGGTCGCGGGTGCGGCTGGACGGGCGGCCGGTCGAGGTAGCCGCGGGCGACCCGCACGCCGGCGTGGACGAGCGCGGCAGCCTGGTCGCCGCCCTGCGCACCCTGCCGCCGCGGCAGCGGGCCGTGCTGGTCATGCGGTTCCTGCTGGACCGGCCGATCGACGAGGTGGCCAAGGCGCTCGGCTGCTCGGTGGGCACGGTGAAGAGCCAGAGCTCGCGCGGGCTGGACGCGCTGCGGTCGATGCTGGCGACGACGGAGGAGCGCGACCATGGATGAGGACGAGCTGCGGCACCTGATGCTGGCCGCCGAGGTGCCACCGGGCAACGCCGACGTGCGCCGGGCCATGGCCGCCGGCCGGCGCCGCAACCGCCGGCGGACCCTGGCCGCCGCCGGCGCCGGCGTGGCCGTGCTCGCCGCCGTCGGCGCGGTCGTGGCGTTCGAGCCGTTGCGCGCCGGACCCGACGCCCCCGCGGGACCGCCGGCCCCCACCGCCACCGCGCCGGCGCCCGGCCGGTGCACCCCGACGCTGCTGGACACCCCCGGCGGGGCGACCGGCACGGTCACCGCCATCGACCCGGGCGGCACGATCGCCGGCGGCGGGCTGGCCGGGCAACCCCCGCGCGCGATCCTGTGGCGCGACGGCGCCGTCGCCGACCTGCCCGCGGACGCGACCGGCACCGTCGCCGACGTGGCCGGCGACACCGTCGTCGGCTACACGGCGCCAGGTCCCGGGCAGAGCACCGGATGGGTGTGGCGCGGCGGCGCGGTGACCACGCTCGCCGCCCTCGACGGCCACCCGTGGACCCGCCCGCACGCCGTCAACGCCGCCGGGGTCGTCGCCGGCTGGGTGCAGGGCACGGCACCGGACGACACCGCCCCCGTGACGTGGTCGCCCGACGGCACCGTCCGCCGCCTGACGCTGCCCCCGATCCCGGGCGTCACCGGCCCGTCGACCGCCCGCGACATCGCCGACGACGGCACGATCGCCGGCGAGGCGCACGGCATCCCCGTCGTCTGGTCGCCCGACGGCACCCCGCGCCTGCTCCCCCTGCCGGACGGCGCCCGGACCGGCACGGCGTGGGCGGTCGCGGGCCCCTTCGTGTACGGCAGCGCGGGCGGCGTCGAGGTCCGCTGGGACCTGTCCGTCCCCACCCTGACCAAGACGTCCACCCTGCCCGACACCGGCCCCCTCGGCGCCCGCGCCGGCACCGCCGACGGCACCGCCCTGCTGCCGGGCGACGGCCTGCAGCGGACGGCGATGCGCATCGGCCTGGACTACGGCGGCCCCGTCCCGGCCGACCGGCTGCTCGGCCCCGACGGCGAACTGGCGATCGCCACGGCGATCAGCGCCGACGGCACCACGATCGCCGGGACGGTGCTGGACGGGGACCGCGGCCGCCCGGCGATCTGGCACTGCACGGACTGAACCGGCCGTCCCCTCTTCGCGGCCGCCGGCGGGTTGGCGGGCTAGCTTCCGCCGCGTCGCGGCCGGCTGCTTACGGCCGCGTCGCGG
>NZ_BOOY01000024.1 GCF_016863475.1 Spirilliplanes yamanashiensis | reverse complement strand
CCGCCGGGTCGTGTCGGGGTGCTGCCGGTCCTGCCGCGCCGGGGTGGCGCGGCTCAGCCGAAACCGGCGAGGGCGAAGGCCGCGAACCCCAGCAGGGCGAGCGGCACGGCCACCGCCAGCGAGGCCACCCGCTGCCGGTTGGTGCGCGCCACCACCGCCACGACCAGAATCCCCAGCCCGCCCCTGATGACCACGCTCCACACCGGATCGGTGCCATAGCTCGGATCACCGATCCGCCGCGCCTGCAGCGCGGCCTCGGCGAACAGCACCGCCGCGGGCAGCGCGATCCCGACGGTCCGCCACCACCCCGCCGCCCGCGCCCACACCCCCGCGACGCCGAACACCACGCCGGCCACCACCGCGAACGCCATCCACAGCACCGACGGCGCCGCCCACAGCTGGGTGACGTCGTCCCCCTGGATCACGGTCGCGGCAAGGTAGTAGCTGGGCACGGCGACGACGAGCAGCACCGCGGCACCGACCGCCGCCCGCACCCACCCGGACCGCACCCAGTACCCGAACGAAAAGGCCGCCACGGCCCACACCGCGCTGGAGTTGCCGAGATCCCCGAACGGGAACGGCACCACCTTGATCCACACGAAGTCCAGCACCCCGAGCAGAAACCCACCCAGGACGGCGACGACGCCCACCACCGCACCGCGCCGGTCGGCGCGGACCGGCGCGATCCCGGCCACTACGTGCCCGAGGCATCAGGCCGCGGCTCCAGCACCACCACCGCGGTCTCGGACGGCCGCCGCGCCGCGTAGCCGTCCAGGTGCCGGTCGATCTCCCGCCACCGCGCCCACAATCGCGTCCGCTCGTCCCCCGTCGCGGCCCGGCCCCGGACCGCCCGCCGCCCGTCGACCAGCTCGACGGTCGCGTCCGGGTTCGCCTGCAGATTGAGCCACCAGGCGGGCTCGGGCTCACCCCACCCGTTCATGGCCATCGAGACGAGATTCGGGCCGTCCTCGAAGTAGCCGAGAATGACGCTGCGCGGCTGCCCGGACCGGCGACCCGTGGCGGTCAGGCGCAGCATGCCGTACTTGTTCCCCCGCGGCCGCGACAACCCGATCCGGCCGCCGGAGCCGCGGAACAGGCCCCGGTGCACCGCCCAGGCGAATCGGATGAACCAGCGGGGCGGCAGCCAGGGACTCTTCGTGCGGTGCTCGTCCGACGTCGTCACCACCTCAGCGTATGGACCGCTGTCACGCCCGGGACCGGCCGACGCGTTCACCGGCGGGTGAAGTGCTCATGACCCGGTGACCTGGACCGATCGTGCGGTTCGTGCGTCATGTGCTGCTCGCCACAACCCTCGCTGCCGTCGGCTCCCTGGCCGTCGCCGCCCCCGCCTCGGCGGCGCTCCCGTCGAGCGGCGCGTGGCCCGTCTGCGCCGCCCCGGCCGACCGGCACTGCGTCGAGTCGGCGGTCGTCCGCGACGGCGACGGCGGCGCGAGTGACGCCTCCGCCACCCTGGAGGTGCGCAGCGACGAGGACCAGACGGTGTCCTGGACGGCCGTCGGCGACGACCCGCCCGCCGGCCGGTACGAACTGGTCCTGCGCCTCGGCTCGTACCTGCCCTACTACGTCGACGCCACGGCGGCCGGATTCCGCGCGACGTACCGGGCCGACAACGACGGTGACGTCACCCTCACGATCACCGGCTCGCCGGTCACCACCTGGCGCGGCGACCTGTGCGCCGGCCAGGGCTACTGGTGCGTGACCGGCTTCGCCGACCCCGCGAAGTCGGGTACGCGGTTCGCCGGTGAGTTCTGGGCCGTCGATCACTGGAGCGGCGGCGCGGACCCCGAGACGCTCCTCGAGTACATCGGCTCGGACGCCGCGTACTCCTCGATCGGTTCGGAGGCGGCGGACGGGCACTGGGAACTGCTCGGCTTCGGCAACCCCGACTTCGGGCCGGACCGGCGGCCGCTGCGCAGCACGCTCAGCACCGCCATCCCGGAGCGGTACTTCACCGACCGGGGCACCACCGGCGCCGACGCCGTCGCGGCCGGGCTGGACGTGGTCGCGGTCCGGTGGGAATGGGGCGCGGGCGAGGTCGAGGCACCCGTCCCGGCGACCGCCGAGGCGCTGCCGGGAGGCGTGGCGATCGACGTGCCCGACCTGGTGCACGGCTACTACGCGGTCCGGGTGTACCCGCGGCCGTCGACGTTCCAGCCGGGCTCGGGGGTTCCGGGCGTGCCGACCGCCGTCACCGTGACCGGGGCCCACGACCGCACCACGGTGAGCTGGGCACCACCCGAGTCCACGGGCGGCCTGCCGATCACCCGGTACGTCGCCCGCATCTACGGCGCCGCCGCCGGCGGCCCCGCCTACGACGAGTGCTGGACCGGCGCCGACGGCACCACCTGCGACCTCGACGCGACCCGCCCGACGGCGACGTCGTACGTCCACGTCAGCGCCGTCACCGCGTACGGCGAGGGCATGCCCGCCACGGCGCTGCCCGTCGCGGGACGCCGCGTGGCGGGCGGGGTCCGCAACCTCGTCGTCGTCGCCAGGTCCGGCCAGGCGACCGTGACCTGGGCGCCGCCGGCCGACCCCGGCACCTCACCCATCACCGCCTACCGGGTCTTCCGCATCGACGACTCCCGCAACGAGTGCGTCACCGGCCCGGCGACCCGGACCTGCACGATCCGCGGGCTCACCACCGGCCGCACGTACCCCTTCTCCGTCTACGCCGTCACGGCGGACGGCTGGGGCATCATCACCGGCCTGTCCACCACCGTCGCCGGGCCACCCGGCACGCCCCGCGCCGTCTCCGCCCGGCCCACGGGGGCGAAGATCCGCGCGGCCTGGGCCCCGCCCGCCAGCGACTACGGCAGCCGGGTCACCCGCTACCACGCAACCGTCTGGACCGCCGCCAAGGGCGGCTCCCCGGTGGCGTCCTGCACGGCACCGGCGAGCCGGCGCACCTGCACAACCCGGGCGATCGCCGGCAAGCGGGCGTACTGGATCGCGATCACAGCCGTCAACGGGGTGGGCGTCTCGGCCCCGTCGACCCGCGTCCGCGTCACCGTTCGCTAGGCGGTCATCGGCCGGACGGGTGCGACGATGTCCCCGGTGGCACGGATGGCGTCCAGGAAGCGCCGGAAGACCGGCCAGGGAATCGTCCATCGGCCATGCATGGTCAGTGTCACGTGCCGGGAAGACATCGGAACGAACGGACCCGTATCCGGCGAGGCATCGGGGATCCGGACGTCGATGAAGTTGTTCGCCGTCGTGTCCGTGTCGACCTCATACAGCTCGTAGCACCACGAACAACCGTCGTGGTAATGGTTGACCTCGAACCGGCGACCTTCGTACGCCCAGGTGTTGAGTGTCACTGGGAGGGCGATCGCGTCGGGCGACAGATCACGGGCCTCGTCGACCAGATCACCGCTGGATTCGAGCCGGCCGATCAGCGCCTCCAGAACGGGCCACGGCACCACACCGCCCCCGGCATGAACCACGACGTGCTCGGCCGACTTCGGCGTGAACGGCCCGTCGGGAGTCGCATCGGGAACGGCAAAGGTCAGGTACGGCCCGGTGCCGGGCTCACCACTCAGTCCGGACAGCTCGTGGTGCCATGCGTCGTCAGGAAGGCTGTATCCCGAGGTGATCTCGTACAGCTTGCCGTCGTACTCCACCGCCGAATGATCGCAAGCCTCGTAGGGCTTGCCGAGCCGATTTCCTGCCGACCGACCTCGCCTGCGCCTTACTTCCGCCGCCCGCCCGTGCGTTGCGCCAGCCAGTCGGCGTACCACGTCCTCTGTTCGAGAACCGTGACCACCTGATCGCCAGGGGCGGGATCGAGTGTGCGGACCTCGGTGGGCTCGCCTGACTGGTTCTCTTCCAGCAGATACACGGAGTGCCCTCGGCCCATGTCCTGCTGCATACCGGACGACCATGCGTTCCGTCTGGCGCCGTTGCAGCACAGCTGAATCCGCTCAGCCTCCAGCTGCTCCCGAAGGTCCATCAGGGCCGCGAACACGCTCGTCCCAACCGCGTTCCAGGTTCGGCCATCCCCGGTGAGCGTCAGAGTCAACTCCGGGTAGCGGCCTTCGATGACACGTATTGGCCAACTGGTCTCGACGCTGTCCCGGAGGACGGTGACAGGACGTTCGTCGGCGGCTGCGTCGGCGATCACGCCGGAATCGTAGGCACACGCACCATTGCTAAGACGCGCATGGCCCGCCAGGCTGTCGCGCTCGTGCTCCTCTCCGGTGAATATCGCCCACCGCCTGATGCGCGACGGTCAGGCGCCCGCCGTCGGCGCGGCTTGTCCGGATGTCGAGCAGCAACTCGGTTGCTGCGGCGCCGGCGGCCGTGGCACGGTGCGGACTCTGACCCTTCTGTTCCGAGGCCCTGGTGACGATTTACTTTTACGGTGCCGACGAGGTTCCGTATGGCTGCTTCTCGAACTTCTCCGCGCACGGCTTCGACCTGGACGGCCGCTGGTGGCCAACGTCGGAGCACTACTTTCAGGCGCAGAAGTTCGCCGGCACCCGCCATGCCGACCTGATCCGCCGGGCGGCCACGCCGCTGCGCGCCGCACAGCTGGGTCGCGATCGGTCCCGGCCGCTGCGCCGTGACTGGGACCGGGTCAAGGACGATGTGATGCGCCGGGCAGTGGCGGCCAAGTTCGCCGCTCATGCCGACATCCGCGCGATCCTGTTGGGCACCGGTGACGAGGAGATCGTCGAAGACACCGACACGGACCACTACTGGGGACGTGGTCGGTCCGGGGTCGGCAGGAACATGCTGGGCCGGATCCTGATGCGCACCCGCACCCGGCTTCGCGCCGACCAGGCACACACCGGCGACAAGGGTCACGGCGGTGTCCGCTCATCGGCAGATCAGTGAGTGCAGCGGACTCGTCTGTCGCGGCCTCACCAGGTCGACCGTCTCGGCCGCCAGTTGTCGGATTGCCTCCCATTCCAACCGCACGACCGCGACACCCTTCCGGTCCTGCAGCCTGCCGAGCCGTGGCGGCTTGGTCTTCAGGAGATCGCTGCGCGGCATGCGGATGCAAGCCTCTGACGGCACCCGCCATCAACCTCGGGAAAAGGAGAAGCCCAGGCCAACTGACCTGGGCTTTCTCGTGGAGCCGCCTGTCGGAGTCGAACCGACGACCTACGCATTACGAGTGCGTCGCTCTAGCCGACTGAGCTAAGGCGGCAACGCTGAACGAGTGTACGGCATAGCACCCCCCGTACCGGAACGGGATACCCGACTCGGGTGCGCAGCAGCCCCCGGGAAGCGGACAGACGGTGTCAGACTACGCCGCTAGGCTGCTCAGCCGTGACGTCGTATCCGCCGCGGCCGCGCAGTATGGATGAGCGTGAGCTGGGGTTCACCCCTCGGAAGCCGGTGCCGTGGCTGGCGCCGTTGTTGCTGCTCAGCACGGGGTTGCGCACCCTGGGCGCGGTGCTGTTCGGGGCGTACCTCGACAAGCGGGAGCTGCAGAACGCGCTGCCCGACGACCTGCACCGCCAGCCGGGCGAGGGCGGTGAGCTGTGGCTGGACTACGTCGCCGATCTGGGGGACGGCTTCGACGCGACGTACTCGGTGGCGTACCTGCTGGCGCAGCCGGAGCTGGTGGTGGACGGCCGGGAGTTGCCGCGCGGGCAGGTGCTGGTCATGGGTGGGGATCAGGTGTATCCCACGGCGAGCGGCGACGAGTACGAGAACCGGATGAAGGGGCCGTACCGGGCGGCGTTGCCGGCGCCGCCGTTGGAGGGGCCGCGGCCGACGTTGTTCGCGTTGCCGGGCAATCATGACTGGTACGACGGGCTGACGGCGTTCCTGCGGTTGTTCGCGCGGCGTAAGGACGGGCAGATCGGCGGGTGGCGGACGGCGCAGCGGCGGTCGTACTTCGCGGTGGAGTTGCCGGCGAACTGGTGGTTGTTCGCGATCGACGAGCAGTTCGGGGCGTACATCGACGATCCGCAGCTGGTGTATTTCGAGCGGGCGGCGGCGCGGCTGGGGCCGGGTGACCGGGTGGTGCTGATGGTGCCGGCGCCGACGTGGGTGAAGGCGGCGCGCAAGCCGGGGGCGTATGACGCGGTCGACTATTTCGTGCGCACTATTGTCGCGCCGAGCGGGGCCAAGGTGCGGGTGATGGTGTCGGGCGACCAGCATCATTACGCGCGGTACAGCGGGCCGGACCGCGAGTTGATCACGTGCGGCGGCGGGGGCGCGTACCTGCTGGGCACGCAGGGGTTGCCGGAGCGGATCACGGTGCCGCCGGAGGGCACGCTGACCCGCAACGCCAGCCCGCGGCAGCGGTACGAGCGGGCGGCGGCGTACCCGGATCTGGCGGCGTCGCGGCGGCACGCGTGGGGGGTGTTCGGGCGGCTGCCGGTGCGCAATCCGGGGTTCGGCACGATGCTCGGCATCGTCCACACCCTGCTGATGCTGGCCATGCTGGGGGCGACGACGCGGGTGGCGGAGGCGCAGCGGCTGTTCACGATCCCGCTGGTGGCGGTGCTGCTGGTGACGGTGCTGGGGGCGGTGGCGTTCGCGCAGCCGCCGGGGGCCGACTCGGACCGGCACATGCGGCACTGGGTGCTGGGGGTGCTGCACGGAGCGGCGCACGTGGGGCTGGCGGTGGCGGGCACGTGGGTGTGGTTGCAGTTCCCGTTCCGGGACTGGCCGTGGCCGTGGCCGCTGGCGGTGGCCGCGGTGCTCTACGGGCCGGTCATCGGCTACCTGGCGGCGCTGCTGGTGTCGCTGTACCTGCTGGTGGCGAGCGGTTTCGGGGTGAACGTCAACGAGCTGTACGCGGGGCAGGGCATCGAGCACGGCAAGTCGTTCCTGCGCCTGCACGTGGCCCGCGACGGCACGCTGACGATCTACCCGATCGGCGTCGACCGGATCTGCCGGAAATGGGTGGCCGCGCCGGACGACCCGGCGGACGCGCCGTGGCTGCGGCCGGCGGAGCCGCTCGCGGGGCGGCTCATCGAACCGCCGGTTGTCGTCGCACCCCCCGCCTAGGGTGGGTCGCATGGCCAGCTGGGAGGACGTCGCCCGGATCGCGTTGTCGCTGCCGGAGACGACGGAGTCGACGTCGTGGGGCAGTCCGGCGTGGAAGGTGCGCACTTCCACGTTCGCGTGGGAACGCGGCCTGCGCGCGAAGGACCTGGCGGAGCTCGGCGACGCCGCGCCCGACGGGCCGGTGCTGGGGGCGAGCGTGCCCGACGAGGGGGCGAAGCACGCGCTGATCGCCGACGACCCGGCGGTCTACTTCACGACGTCGCACTTCGACGGCTACCCGGCGGTGCTGGTCCGGCTCGACGCGATCGCCGAGCCGGACCTGGAGGAGCTGCTGACGGAGGCGTGGCTGGCGAAGGCGCCGAAACGGGTGGCGAAGGCGTGGCTCGACTCGCGATCCTGAGCCGATGCCCACCCTCGTCGCACCCACCGCCGACCTGCACACCGCCTGGCTCGCCATGCGCGACGAGTGGGGCCGCGGCGTCCACCAGGACGGCAGCGGGCTGCGCCCCGGCGACGAGGTGGACTCCCCCGCCGGCTTCGCGGCGTGGGTGGCGAAGCTGCGGCGGCTCGGCGACGAGAGCGTCCCGCCGCCGGAGGGCTGGGTGCACGCCGCGTTCTGGTGGATCGCCGGCGACGACGGCGCGCTGCTGGGCGCCATCTCGCTGCGCTACTCGCTGAACGACTTCCTGCTCGACGCGGGCGGGCACATCGGCTACGGGGTGCGCCCGTCGGCGCGCGGGCGGGGCGTGGCCACCTGGGCGCTGGGCGCCGTGCTGGCGGCGGCGCGCGGCCGCGGCCTGGGGCGGGTGCTCGTGACGTGCGACGAGACGAACCCGGCGTCGGCGCGGGTGATCGAACGCCATGGCGGGGTGCTGGAGGACGTGCGGGACACGGTGCTCGGCCGCACCCGGCGCTACTGGATCACGCTCTAGTCGGCGTACCGCTCATCGTGCTGCTGGCGCGGCCCGCACACCGAGGCGCGGCTGCACGAGCAGCGGGAACCGTCGGCGTCCATGCGCACCACCACCGCGTCGCGCGGCACGCTGTGCGCCACCACCCGGCCGTCGCCCTCCGGGGTGCTGACCCGGGTGCCCACCGCGGGGGCGGTCGCCTGGAACTGCTGGTAGAGCGGGTGCTCGTACTTCAGGCAGCACATCAGGCGCCCGCACGCCCCGGAGATGCGCAGCGGGTTCAGCGGCAGGTCCTGGTCCTTCGCCATCCGGATCGTCACCGGCTCGAAGTCCGTCAGGAACGTGGCGCAGCACAGGTCGCGCCCGCACGAGCCGATGCCGCCCTGGACCCGCGCGGAGTCCCGGGCGGACAGCTGCCGCAGCTCGACCCGGCAGTGCAGGGTGGCGCCGAGGTCGCGCACCAGCGACCGGAAGTCGACCCGGTGCGGCGCGGTGAAGTAGATGGTGGTGCGCGACCCGCCCGTGCCGGTGCCGCCGGACTCGATGACGTGGTCGACGGCGACGACCTTCATGGGCAGCTGGTGCTCGCGGATGAGGCGCTTCGCCGCCACCTTCGCCTCGGCCTTGCGGCGGCGCAGCAGGTCGTCGCGGCGCAGGTCGGCGTCGTCGGCGAGGCCCGCCACCTTGGGGAACCCGTCGGTGTCCTCCGACACCCACTGCGGCGCCCACACGCACTCGGCCACCTCGGTGCCGTCGTCGGTGGGCACCAGCACCCGGTCACCCACCGCGATCTGCAGGCCGCCCGGGTCGAGGTAGTAGAGGCGTCCGTACCGGTTGAAGCTGACCGCGCACAGCATCCCCATGCCCACACACTACGACGGTGACGGCCTGATCGGATAAGTGACCGATCGGCCGAGCCGGACATAGAGGGCGCAACCGCCGACATCGACCGTCGTTGGGCAGGACCGTAGACGCTCCCCGATACGTGATCCGCCCGGAGGACGCCCCGATGCCGCACGCCCACCGCCAGTCCGCAGCCCTCGCCGCCACCGCCGTCCTCGCCTCCGTCGTCCTGCCCGCCGACCCTGCGGCCGGCGCCCCCGCCGCCCCGGCCCCCGCCCCGGCCTGCGCCCCCGCGTACGCCGCGGAGGCCGGCGCCCAGGCCCTCGGCATCCACCGCCTCGGCGGCGACACCGCCCTCGACGTCCGCATCGCCGAGACCCGCACCGGCGTCGCCGCCCCCGGCTCCGCCGCCACCGCCCGCCCCCTCGGCGGCACCGACGGCCCCGACGCCCTCACCACACCGGTCACCCAGACGGCGCCGCCGCAGAACCCGGCCGCCACCACCCGCGGTCCGGCCACCCGCACCGCCGGCCCGTTCACGCTGCGCCGCGCCACGACGTCCGCGCACGCCCGCTGGACCCCCGGCCTCACCTGCGGCACCACCACCGGCCCGGTCACCCGCGCCGAGGCCCGCCTCGGCGCCGCGCAGGCCGGCGACCTGCTGCGCGCCCCCGCCGGCCTGGCCGCCTGGAACACCACGGAGCTGGCACGGCGCGGCAACGCCGTCCACTCCGTGGCCACCGCCGCCGTCGAGCCCGGTACGCTGCGCATCCTCGACGGCGCCGCCACCGTCACGATCGTCCGCGGCCCCCACCTGACCGCCGCCATCGCCCCCGCGAAGGGCACCGCCCGCGTCGACTACCGCCCACCCGTCGTCGAGGTGACCGCCCCCGGCACCCCGCCGAAGCGCCTCACCACCCCCGGCGCCACCGCCGAGATCCCCCTTGACGACCGCACCGAATCCGCCCTGCTCGGCGCCCTGCCCGCCCTGGCCACCGTCGGCGGCGTCCCGCTGCCCGGCATGCCCCCGCTGCCGGGCGTCCCCACCCTGCCTTCGGGCCGCCCCGAATCCGCCCCCGCCCCTGACGGCACCACGCTGCGCGTCACCCTCGGCACCCTCAAGCAGGCAACCCAGGGCCAGGCCGTCGCGGCCCGCGCCGTCGCCGTCCGCCTGGAGATCGTCGGCCCCGGCCGCGACAAGCAGGGGTACGCCCACCCGGCGCTGGACGCCGATTTCGGCGTCCTCGAGGCCGCAGCGGTCGCCCCGCTGCCGCCGTCGGCCCGAGCGGCGGCGGCTGCGCCGGAGGGCGGCCAGGGCGCCGGCCTCCCGGTGACCGGCACGTCGACGGGTGCAGTGGCCGGCGTCGGGCTGACCCTGCTGGCGGCCGGCCTGCTCCTGGTCGGCTGGACGACCCGCCGCCGCAGGACGACCTGACCCCGCGGGGCCGCGTGTTCACGCCGGGCCGCGACGCGCGGACCGGCTTCGACCGCGCACCACGTCGCGTCCCTTGGAAGGACGCCGACATGAGGCCGCACGACACCCAAGCCCGCGCGGCGGGGTGCGGCCGAGGCTGCGGACCTCAGCAGGGACCGCAACCAAGCCGCGTGCCCACTCCAACCGCGGCCGAGGTCCGCGACTCCCCCTTGGCGCCGCTGCTGGCTCAGCACGCAGCGCGGGCGGCGGCGTCGTCAGATCGCCGGCGGGGGTGGGGACTGGGCGGACAGGGTCGTCGTGCGGTCCAGCAGGGGTTCGGCGGCGGCGAAGGCGTCGGCGACCGTGCGCAGGACCCGGGTCGCGACCTCGGCGGCCGCGCCGTGCTGGTCGGGCGGGAGGAGTTCGGCCGGGCCCGCACCCGTGAGCGGCAGGGCCGCCGACTCCGCCGACGCCAGGACGTCCGCGAGGACCGCCGCGACCGCGCGGCGGGTGCCGCGCATCCACTCTGCCAGGTCGTCGCCGAGGTCGGCCGTGGTGGCCGCGCGGCCCGCCAGGGCGTCGACGTGGGTGGACAGGGCGCGGCGGCCGGTGGCGTACGCGTCTGCCGCGGTGCCTGCCCACGCGCCCGGGGCGGGCAGGGTCGACGCCACGTCGGCGAGGGTGTCGCGGGTCGCGCGGAGGGGGCCCGCCGCGGCCGCGATGTCGTCCGGGCGGAGTGCGGCCACCGCCTCGACCGCGTCGCCGGGTAGGAGGCGCACCCGGCGCAGTTGGGTCCACAGCGGGTGGCCGGCGGGCGCGCCCGCGTACTCGACGATCTCGTCGACCCGGGCCAGCAGCGGCCCGGCGGCGGGCGCGATGCGGTCGAGGGTGTCCATCAGGCGCTCCCCCGCAGGTGGCGGGAAACGAGGGCGTCGGTGTCCGCGTACCCCCGGTGGGCTGTGCGGACCGCGGCCGAGGCGTCGAGCAACCGGTCGGCGGCGGCCGCGGCCTCGTCGGCGCGGGCCGCGACCGCGGCCTGCCAGGCGGCGTGCAGCGCCGGGGCGGGGCCGGCGGCGGCGCGCGGGGCGGTGTCCGGGACGGCGCGGCGCAGCGTGCGGGCCGCGGACACCAGGGCGGCGGCGGCCTCGTCGAGCCGGTCGGCCAGGTCGCCGGGCGTCGCGACCAGCACGCCGGGCGGGGTGGTCGTGGCGCTCATCGGCCGGCCAGCGGCAGGTAGGCGCTGAACACCTCGTCGTGCAGCTTCGCGCGGGCCCAGCGGGCGGCGTCCGCGGCCGCGACCACCGCCTGGCGCACGGAGCGCGACACGTCGTCGTTGGTGCGGCGCTGCAACGACCCGAGGATGTGCACGTCGACGATCGCCCCCGCCGCCGTGACCACCACCTCGACCGAGCCGTCCGGCGACCGGACCGTCACCCGGGTGCCGGCGGCCGCCTCGTCCAGCTGGGCGCGCAGCGACTCCAGGCGGCGGTGCCGCTCGACGGCCTCCTCGATCCAGGCCTCGTCGATCTCCCGGGCCATGCGGGCTCCTCACCAGCGGTACCGGCAACGTCGCGTTACGACACCGAACCGTACCGGTTCCCCCAGCCCCGCCACAGCCCCGAAGTCCGAAAAGGACGGACGAAATTCCGTTGCCCAGTTTTCTCTCCCAGACCTACGGTCGCGCCGTGGGAGCTTTCATGGTGATGGTGCGCCGTGCCCGCGGCAGGGTCGCGGCGGGCGTGGGGCTGGCACCCCCTGACCGACCGGTGGGCCGAACGGGTCGTCGCTGACGCCGGTGTGCAACCCGGTGACCTGGTGCTCGACGTCGGCGCCGGGCGCGGTGCGCTGACCCGGCCGCTGGTGGCGGCGGGGGCGCGGGTGCTGGCGTTCGAGCTGCACCCGGGGCGGGCTCGCGGGCTGCGGGAGTCATTCGCCGGGGCGCCCGTGACGGTCGTCGAGGTCGACGCGGCGCGGTTGCTGCTGCCGCGGCGGGCGTTCCGGGTGGTGGCGAATCCGCCGTACGGGATCACGAGCGCGCTGGTGAGGCTCCTGCTCGCGCCGCGGTCGTCGCTGGTCGCGGCCGATCTGGTGGTGCAGCGGGCGGCCGCGCGGCGGCTCGCCGAGGCGGGCGGGAGCGCGCGGTTCGAGCTGTCGGTGGGGCTGGCGGTGCCGCGGTCGGCCTTTGTGCCGCCGCCGCAGGTCGACTCGGCGGTGCTGCGGATCCGGCGGCGGGTGGAGGGGCCGACATCGCGGAAAACGCGGCCTCGGCGGAGTGGGCGGTGACCGCGGTCAACGATCGTGGCGCAGCAGGTCCGCGATCACCGCGGACGCGGCCGTCCAGGCAGCCACGAGAGCGGGCCGGTCCGGCGTCTCCGCCAGGAAGTCGCTGGAGTAGAACGTGCCGGTCTCCCAATCGAGGGTCTCGCTGACCCGCGCCACGTCGGCCAGCGCAGTGCCGAGGCCGTCCAGGCCGGCCAGGCGTCGCGAGACGAACACGTCGCCGCCGAGCCGCCCGCCCGCCGCCAGCGCCGCCGGCGTCGGGGTGGCCTCCTCGACGTGCACCAGGGCGTACGCCGGATCGAGCGCCGTGCAGCACGCTTCCAGATACCGCAGGACGGCCGCCTGCAACGCCTGGGCGGCCGCCCGCTCGTCGTCGTCCCGGTGTTCGGGCGGGATGAAGAGGACGTCCGATTCCATGACGACGTCGACCGGGTGCCCGGACGCCGGCAGGACCGCCCCGGGTGTGCCCTCGAAGGTGAGGGCGGCCGGGCCCACGCCGGGCAGTGCCATGCTCACCCGGTAGGCCGTGCCGTCCGCCATCCGGTCCCTGACCGCCGAGGCGGCCGCGTCGTGGACGTGGGACAGCCCTTCGATGTCGAACACCCAGTCGAACGGCACGGCGGGCGGTCCGACGTACACGGCGCCCGTGTACCGGCCCCCCTCGGCCTCGAGGGCATCGCCCACCGCACGCAGCGCGGAGGGGAGCACCGGCCGATCGAACCACAGCCCGATCGTCAGGTGCGCCCCCTCCGGCCACAACGTCACTTGATGCCAGCCATTCTCTTCATGTAGGCGAGCTGCTTGGCGTTGGGCACGAAGCCGGTGGCCAGGTAGCCCTTCATCGGACCCTCGTCGTAGAACAGGACCGCGAACCAGCGGCCGTCCTTCCTGGCGAGGTGGTAGGTCGTCCGCGTCTTCGTGCCGCCCTCGCCGAGCAGGTAGGGGCCGCTGTTGTTGCTCCGGCCAACGTACTTGACGAGGTCCTTCCACTGTTCCTTGAGCAGCGGCAGCCGCTCCTTCGGGATGTCGGTCAGCTTGTCGTAGCCGAACCACTGCGCCGCATGCCGATCGAAGGAGTGGTCCCACCGGTCCTTGACGAGCTGGTTGTGCTTGACCACATCGGGGCTGTCGCCCTCGAGGGTGTCGAGGACCTTGCCGCAGTCGAAGTTGTGGACCAGGACGGCGGCTTCCCCGGCCAGCACGTAGTACGTGTGCGGAGCGTCGACCGTGAGGTTGTACATCGGCTGGTCGCCCGTGAAGGACGTGATCTCCTCGACCGTGGCCGGCTCGCCGTCAGGCGTACGGAGCACGTCGTCCTCGTTGAGAGCGTCGGCCGCCGTCCAACGGCCCTCGGTGACGTTCCAGAACGGGTGACCATCGGTGGTGTCGATGGTCGCCGTGCTGCCCTGGGCGTCCTCCACCAGCACGTCGGTCAGTTCGGTGTCCTGGTTGACGTGCAGGGCGGTCACGGTGCGGGCGGACGTCACGCCGGTCTCCGGGTCCGTCGCCAGCACCTGGTCGTGGAGTTTCACCTCGCTGATCGCCTTGGCGCTCCGGTCGGCCATCACCACGGGGGTGTCGGCGTCGAAGCTGTTGCCGGCCTTCTTGTTCTTCTGGCAGTTGATCTGGTCCAGCAGCCGTGACTGGCGCTTGAGCGCGTCCAGCTTCTTGCCCATGAGCCGCTCGGTGACCTCGTCGAGCATCGCCTCAGGGTCGTTGCGCGTCTCCGGGTCGGCCGCGACCAGGATGGACGTGACCACAGCGAGACAGCCCGGGATGAACAGAACGCACGCGTTGATCGTGTTCTGGTTGTCGCGGTCCTGCTGGAACTTGAGCCGCTCCTCGTCGGAGACCACCCGGTATCCGCACTGGGTCTTGCCGTCCTCGACAGCCCAGTCCCAGCAGACGATGTCGCCGTCCTGATCGGTCCGCTGCATCCCCGGCAGGCTGGGGTAACAGGAGGCATCGGCGCCGTAGCCCGGCGGGCGGTTGCACTTCTTGTCACCCTCGGGATCGGGGTTGTTCCGCCTCGCCTGCTCCTCCTCGTTGATCTTGACGAGGGCGATGCGGTACGCGGTGTCGTAGTCCTGCTGGGCGAGCCGGGCACTCTCGCCCGCCTTCTCGGCCGAGCGCTTGGCGTCCGCGGCCGCCCGCTTGGCGCTGTCGGCGTGCCCCTTGGCGACCGAGGCCGACCACCGCGCGTCCGCCGCCGCCTCCTCCGCCCGGCGAGCGTCGGCCCGCGCGGCGGCGGCCGCGTTGCGCGCCGTCGCAGCCGAGACCGCTGCCTGCTCGGCGGAGTTCTTGGCGCGCTGCGCCGAGGCCTTGGCCTCGTTGGAGTAGTTCGTGGCCGCCGTGGCCGACGCCGACGCCTGCTTGGCGTACTCCGCGGCGGCCTTGTCGTCGTCGCGGGCGTCGGCGGCCGCCTGCGCAGCGGTGTAGGCGCTCTGCTGCGCGCTCGCCGCCGCCTTGTTGGCCTCGGCCAGGACCGCCGACACGCGAGCGTTGTGCGTCGCCGCGAAGTAGTCCCGCTGTTGCGCCTGGGCGAGTCCGACCTGCAGGAAACCTCGCATGTACGACTGCGGTCCGGCCAGGGCGATGCGCGCCGCCGCCTGGACCTCCCTGCCGGGCGGCGGGGTCGCGGACAGGATCTGCAGGATCTTCACCCGCTCGTCCTGCTCCGCAGCCACGTACTGGCCGCGGTTGAGGAACTTCAGGCGGTCCTCGGCCGTGCCGTTGAGAGCCGCCGTGCCGGCCGACCGGGACGCCGGGCCTACCTCCAGGATCTTCAGGATCGCGGCCCGGTCGTGGTGCTCCTTGCCGGGGTAGTACTGGGTGCGCAGGAACTCACGAACGTCGGCGGCGGATCCGGCGAGTGCCTGCTCCGCAGCCGTACGCAGCGCGGCCGGCTCGCCGAACTCGGCGATCGACGCGACCCGGCCGCGGTCGTCCTGCTCGGTCGCGACGGCGAGATTGCGGGTCAGGAAGGCCTCCATCTCCACCTCGCCACCGAGGAGCGCCTCCTCGGCCACGACCCGGGAGTACGGCCCTCCCGCCGTCAGCAACCGCATCGCGGCCGCCCGGCCCTTCTGCACCATGGTCGCGGCCGGGGTGCCCGGCGCGGCGGCCTCGGACAGCAGGGCGCGCGTCTCCGCGTCGCGGCGCGCCTGCTCCTCCGCGTACCAGGCGGCCTCCGCCGCGATCTTGCGGTCCTCGGCCAGCGCCACCTCCGCCTGCGCGATGCCCTGGTCGGTGACCTCGCGAAGCCGCTCCTGGTCGGCGACGTCGGCGAGTTCGGCCACCTTGGTGGCCTGTGCCGCGGCCGCCGACGCGGTCTTCGCCGCGCTGATCGCGGCGTCGGCGTGCACACGCGCCTTCTCGGCCTTGTCGTGGGCCTTGCCCGCGGCATCGGCGGCGTCGCGCGCCGCCTTCGCCGCGTTCTGCGCGTGGGCGGCGGAGTCGCGGGCCGCACGGGCGGACTCCCCGGCGGCGACCGCCGCCTTGCGGGCGAACGCGACTGCCGCGTTCGCCGCCCGGGTGGCGCGGGCCGCGGCCTTCCGGGCCAGTGCGGCGTTGCGCCGAGCGCGCTCCGCCTCGGCGCCGGCCGCCTGCGAGTAGCCGCTCGCCTCGTCGGAGGCCGCGGCGGCGTTGTCGGCGTTCACGCTCGCCGAGGCCGCGGCGATGGCGGCGTCACCGGAGGCGTCGCCGGCCAGCTTCGCCTGGTCGGCGGCGTCGGCCGCGATCTTGGCCGCCGCCGCGATCTCCATCGCGGTGTTGGCCGCGATCCGCGCGTCGTTCGCGGCCCGCTCGTCCGTCCACGCCTTGGACGCGGACGTCCACGCCTTGCTGGCCGCGCCCTCGGCCAGCACGGCCGCGCGCGCGGCCCGGGCAGCGGCGGCCGATGCGGCACGCGCGGCGGAGTGCGCCTGGGCGGCGGCACCGATCGCCACCTCCGCCGCGTCGGCGGCCTGGCTGGCCGCGTCGGCCGCACGGCCGGCCGCCCGCGCCGCCTTCACCGCCGAGTCCTTCGCCAGCCGGGTCTCGTCGGCGGCGATCCTCGCAGCCGACTTCGCCCGGTTCGCGGCCTCGTTCGCCTGCTTGGCGGCGAGCTTCGCCGCTTCGGTCTCCCTGGCGGCCTTGAGCCCTGCCGCCTTGGCCTCGTTCGCGAGCTCGGTGACCGACTCCAGCGTCGCGTCCCGGGCACGACCGACCTCGGCGCCGCTGTCCAGGAACTCCCGGACGGCTTCCGGCCCCTCGGCGAGCGCGACCCGGGCCATCTCCTTGGTGGCCGTGCCCCCGCCGGACATGACGGCCAGGGCGGCGGCGTGATCGTCCTGCTCCTGGGCGGTGAACTGATCCACGGCGAGGAACCGCGTGATCGCGTCGTCGCCCGAGTCGAGGGCCTTCCTGGCGGCGGTCCGCACCGCGTACCCGCCGGTGTTGTGCACCTGAAGGGCGCGGGCACGCTCGTCCTGCAGCCAGGCGGTGTCGAAACCCGACTCGATGAAGGCGGCCCGGTCGTCGTCGCTGCCGTCCAGCGCCCGGGTCGCCGCGGCCTGCACGCCGGGGCCACCGGTCGTCAGCAGACCGGTGATCCGGGTCCGCAGATCCTTGTCCTGCAGATCACCGTCGGCCTCGTCGATGAATCGCTGCAGCTCCTCATCGCTCCCCAGCAACGCCGCCTTGGCGGCCTTCGCGGTGCTCGGCCCGCCGAACCGCATGAGGTGCAGCGCGGAGGCCCGGGCGGTCGGCGCGATCGGTTCCCCGTCCGGCTCCTCCGCGAAGGCGGGGGCCGGGACGGCGACGGTGCTGAGAACGAGCAGCGGTGTCAGAAGGCCCATGGCCACCCGGCGGCGGCCGGGCCCCGGACGTCTGCGGGCACGGTGCAACAACATCTACTTCCCCCGTGGAATCCGGCTGCTGCCGGCAGCCGATCGATGAATCGGTGTGACGGATCAGGCCCGCAGTTCCAGCAGGACCGCCTGGTTCTCACCGGCGCCGACGCCGACGCCCTTCCAGTCGACCTCCGGAACCTCGACGACCTTGGTGGTCTCGTCGACGGTGACCTTGGCGGACATGGCGAAGTTCTCGTTGTTGCGGATGCCGTACACGTCGGCCAGTTCCAGCGAGACGAAGCCGTTGTCGCCCTTGAACTCGAAGCAGAACGGGGTGGGCCGGGTGAAGCTCCACACCTCCGCGGAGGTGCGGCCGGCGTCGCAGTCGACGATCAGGATGCGGCCGTCGCCCCGGATGAGCTTGATGTCCGGGTAGGACGCCGCGTCCGGGTAGCTGAAGTCCTCGACGAGGGACGTCGGCTCCGCGTCCTCGGGCGCGGCGAGCGCGGGCACGCCGGCCGCGACCCCGGCGATCGCGGCGGCGACGATTCCGGCGCTCGTCGCTGCGAGGGCAGCGCGGCGCCTGGTGGTGGACAGTCTCATGGTTCTCCCCGTTGTTGTGCCGACCGACATCGAGTGGCCGGATCCGGCGGCCTTTGACGGGCGCGGGATCAGGAGCATCGATGCGCAGGCATCATCGGCGTTCGGAGAACGACGCCGCAACCCCGTCCGTTTTGCCGGGGTTGCCTCAGCCGCGCCAGAGGGTCAGCATCATCGCCTCCACGGCGATGCGGGGCTTGACGTTCGCGTCGATCGCCGTGCGGCACGCCAGCACCGCTTCCAGGCGCCTCAGCGTCGCCTCCGGCGTCCACTTCTGCGCGGCGGCCTCGGCCATCGGCAGCACGTCATTGTGGACCGGGGCTACCGGCGCGCCGACCCCCTTGGTCAGGACGTCGCGGTAGAAGCCGGCGAGGTCGACCAGGGCACGGTCGAGGGCGTCGCGCTGGGCGCGGGTGGCGCGGGACTTCTGGCGGCGTTCCAGGTCCTTGAGCTGGCCGGCGGCGCCGCGGATGGCGCCCGCCGCGCCGCGGCCGGTGCCGCCGGCGCCGAGGGCGCGTTCGAGGTCGGCGCGTTCGGTGGCGTCGGACTCGGTGTTGGCGTCGGCCGCCTCCGCCTCCGCGGCCTCGATGAAGGCGGACGCCGCGTCGAAGGCGGCGCCGACGCCGGTCAGGCGGCGCGGGACGGCGAGGACGGCTTCGCGGCGGGCGCGGGCCTGGGCGTCGGTGGCGAGGCGCTTGGCGCGGCCCACGTGGCCCTGGGCCGCGGCGGCCGCCCAGGCGGCGACGTCGGGGGCGACGCCGTCGCGGCGGACCAGGACGGTGGCGACCGCGTCGGCGGCGGGCTGGCGCAGGGGTACGACGCGGCAGCGCGACCGGATCGTCACCGAGATGTCGTCGGGGTGGGTGGACGGGGTGCACAGCAGGAACACGGTGCGCGGCGGCGGTTCCTCGACGGCCTTGAGCAGGGCGTTGCCGGCCGCCTCGGTGAGCCGGTCGGCGTCCTCGATGATGACGATCTGCCAGCGGCCGCCGGACGGGGCGCTGCCCGCGCGCAGCACCAGGGCGCGCATCTCGCCGACGCCGATGGACAGGCCCTCGGGGACGACGAGCCGCACGTCGGCGTGGGTGCCGGTCAGGGTGGTGTGGCAGCCGTGGCAGTGGCCGCAGCCGGTGCCGGTGGCGCACTGCAGGGCCGCGGCGAACGCCCGCGCCGCCACCGAGCGGCCGGAGCCCGGCGGGCCGGTGAAGATCCAGGCGTGGGTCATGGCGCCGCTGTTCGCGCTGTCGCCGGCGATGATGCGGGCGGCCGCGGCGGCGGAGGTCTGCAGGGTCTCGACGGCCTCGTCCTGGCCGACCAGGTCGGCGAAGACGCTCACGGCCGGCCACCGTTGCGGGTCTGGCGGGCGAGGTCGTCGGCGGGGCCGTCGCCGGCGGCGGGGTCGACCGGGGTGCCGTGGTCGGTGAGTTCCACGGCCACGTCGGTGGGCGACTCCCGGTCCGCGGGGGCGGACGGCGGCAGGACCTGCGTCTGGTCCGCGGAGGCGGCGGGCACGACCTGGGTCTCGTCGGCGGACGGGGAGGGCGCGGCGCGGGTGGGGACCACCTGGGTCGCGTCGGGGCCGAGCACGACGATGCGCGGCTCGACGGGCCGCACGACCTGCGTCTCGTCCGCGGAGGCCGCGGAGGCCGCGGAGGCCGCCGAGGCGGCGGAGACGACCTGCGTCTCGTCCGCGGAGGCCGCGGAGGTAGGAGAGACGACCTGAGTGACGTCGGCCGGGCGGATGACCTGGGTGGCGTCGGCCGCTGCGGGCGGCGGCGGGGTGGAGATCGGGGCCAGCTGGGTGTCGTCCGCGGTCAGCATGCCGGTCACCCGGGCCGTGATCAGGGCGGCGAGCTCGTCGGCCGGGCGGGAGGCGTCCAGGACCAGGTAGCGCTTGGGGTCGGCGGCGGCCAGGTCGAGGAAGGCGTAGCGGACGCGCTCGTGGAAGGTCTGGCTCTCCGCCTCGAGGCGGTCGGCGCCCTCGCCGCGGGCAGCGGCGCGCGCCAGGCCGACGGACGGTTCGACGTCGAGGAGGACGACCAGGTCGGGCTTGAGGCCGCCGGTGGCCCAGGACGACAGCCAGGAGATCTCGTTGACGGGCAGGGTGCGGCCGGCGCCCTGGTACGCCAGGGACGAGTCGACGTAGCGGTCGCTGACGACGACGGCGCCGCGGGCCATCGCCGGGCGGACGACGGTGGCGACGTGGTGGGCGCGGTCGGCGGCGTACAGCAGGGCCTCGGCGCGGGGCGACGGCGCGCCGCCCGGGTCGAGGACGAGGGAGCGGATGCGGGCGCCGACGTCGGTGGCGCCGGGCTCGCGGGTGACGACGACGTCGCGGCCCTCGGCCTGCAGCGCGCTCGTGAGGCGGTCGACCTGGGTGGACTTGCCGGCGCCCTCGCCGCCCTCGAAGACGACGAAGATGCCGTGCTTGAGGAACGGTTCGGCGGGCGACAGCGGGCGGCCGCGGACGGACCCCCACAGGTCGGCCAGGACGGGAACGCCGCGCTTGTCGTCCATCTGCCGGAAGGCGCTGATGCCGGTGAGCACGCCGGCGGCGCCCGCGACGAGCAGCAGGACGCGGGTGGAGGAGATGTCGACGGCGGCGGCGCCGAGGGTGATGCGGCGGGAGCCGCCGACGCCGACGAGCACGCCGGACAGGGCGATCGCCAGCATCAGCACGACGCGGGTGCCGATCTGCACCACGGCGAAGACGCGGCCGCGGACGTCGTCGGTGACCTCGCCGCCGAGCAGGGTGGTGCCGGCCAGGAAGGCCATGCCGGCGCCCGCGCCGACGAGCAGCGCCCCGAGCAGCGCCATCGACAGGTGGATGGAGAACGCGAGGAAGATGACGGAGCCGCTGGCGAGCACGATGCTCATGCCGAACCAGCGGCGGCGCGACAGCTCGCGGACGACCATCGGGCCGAGGCCGATGCCGACGGCCAGGCCGATGAACAGGGTGGCGAACAGCAGCGAGAACGCGGCCTCGCCGGCGCCGAGGCTGGTGGCGAAGAACTTGGCGGTGCCGACGACGATGCCGCCGCAGCCGAACGCGCCGAAGATGCCGAGCACGAGCCCGCGCACGAGCGGGCTGCCGCCGATGTAGCGCCAGCCGTCGACGAACTGCTTGAACATGCCCTGCTGGGCGGCCTGTTCGCGTTCGGCGCTGCGGCCGCTGATCTCGCGGATGCCGAAGAACACGACGATGGCGGTGGCGAGCCGGCTGAACGCGTTGACCCACAGCGCGAGCTGGGCGGGGTCGGCCCAGCCGGGCAGGCCGACGCCGGCGTTCTGCACGCCGGCGGTGAGCGCGGACAGGCTGAGCGCGGCGAGGACCGGCGTGAGCCCGTACGTGGTGATGAGGGTGAGCTGGTTGGAGATCTCCAGGCGGGCGCGCGGGATGAGGTTGGGGACCGCGGCCTCCTTCGCCGGAATCCAGATCATCGTGATGGACTCGATGAGGAAGGTGGCGATCGCGATCCAGGCGAAGACGACGCCCCGGGGCGCGCCGGCGATCGCGACGAGCGGCATCGACGCGAACAGGAAGAACCGGGCGATGTCGACGACGACCATGGTGTAGCGGCGGTCCCAGCGGTCGGCGAGGACGCCCGCGATCGGGCCGAGCACCAGGGCGGGCAGCAGGCGCACGGCGATGGTGCCGCCGAACGCGGCGCCCTGCGCGGCGCTGCCGTCGAACTGGGCGGAGGCGAACAGGGCGGTGGCGAGCAGGCTGAGCCAGTCGCCGAACGAGGCCACACCGAGCACGATCCAGAGCCGCCGGAAGGGGCGGATCCGCATGACCGAGCGCAGGGCCGCCGCGCCCGACAGGTCGACCTGACCGGGGCGCTGTTCTCCTGCCGCTGTGGTGTCGATGACCGAACCTCCGTACCGGGCCGGGGTGACGACCCCGACGGATCACTGTAACCGCGCCGTACACCCCGCCAGCGCCCCGCACATATCAGGGCGACCCGCCCACGAATAGGTGAGTCTCTTTCGTGTTGACCTGCATCAGCCCTATCGTGTGGGCGTGACCAGCGAACGCGCCCGCCTGCGCGACCGGCTCGACCGCGCCACCGCCAAACTCGGCAGTCCCGCCGCCGTCGTCGACCTGGATGCCTTCGACGCCAACGCGGCCGCCCTCGCCGCGCGCGCCGCCGGCAAGCCCATCCGCGTCGCCGCCAAGAGCGTGCGCTGCCGCGCCCTGCTCGCCCGCGTCCTCGCCCGCCCCGGGTGGGCCGGCGTGATGGCGTACACGCTGCCGGAGGCGATCTGGCTCGTGCGGACCGGCGTCACAGCCGACGTGCTGGTCGCGTACCCCACCGCGGACGCGGTCGCGCTGGGTGAGCTGGCCGCGGACGCCGAGCTGGCCGCGGCCGTCACCCTGATGGTCGACAGCGTCGACCACCTCGACCTCGCCGACGCGGCCGCGCCCCCGGCGCGGCGCGCGGCCCCCCTGCGGGTGTGCCTCGACCTCGACGCCAGCTGGCGGCCCGTCGGCAGCCTGCACATCGGGGTACGCCGCTCCCCCGTGCACAGCGCCGCCGACGCGGGCCGGCTCGCCGCCGCCGTCGCCGGCCGCGCGGGCTTCACGCTGGCCGGCGTCATGTCCTACGAGGCCCACATCGCCGGCGTCGGCGACGCCCCGCCCGGGCGGCGGCTGCGCGGCGCCGGCGTCCGCTGGATGCAGCGCACCGCCTGGCCCGAACTGCGCCGCCGCCGCGCCGCCGCGGTCGCCGCCGTGCGCGAGCACGCCGACCTGGCGTTCGTGAACGGCGGCGGCACCGGCAGCCTCGCCGCCACCGCCGCCGACCCCGCGGTCACCGAGGTCACCGCGGGCTCCGGCCTGTACGGGCCCACCCTGTTCGACGCCTACCGCGCCTGGCGGCCCACCCCCGCCGCCTTCTACGGCCTGCCGGTGGTGCGCAGGCCGTCGCCGGGCGTGGCGACCGTGCTGGGCGGCGGCTGGGTGGCGTCCGGACCGGCCGAGCCGAGCCGGCTGCCCACCCCGTGGCTGCCCGAGGGCCTGCGCTACAAGCCGGACGAGGGCCCGGGCGAGGTGCAGACCCCGCTGCTCGGCCCCGGCGCGGCGGCGCTGCGCCTCGGCGACCGGGTGTGGTTCCGGCACGCCAAGGCGGGTGAGCTGTGCGAACACGTCAACGAACTGCATCTGGTCAGCGGCGACCAGCTCGCCGACACGGTCCCCACCTACCGGGGCGAGGGCCGTGCGTTCCTCGGCTGAGTCAGCTCACGTGCCGGTGCAGGTACTCGCGGATCAGGGCCTTCGCCTCGATCAGCACCGACTCGTCACCGTGCTGCGCCCGGCGGAACGCCAGCTTGATCAGCGCGTCCGACGCCTCCACGGCGATCTGCAGCGCGAACTTCAGCCGCGCCCGGTCGCCCAGCATGAACCGCTCGACGAGCAGGTCGGCCAGCCGGTCGGCGATGACGGCGTTGTTGTCCTGCTCCTCGTCGAGCAGGTGGACGTCCACGACGTCGCCGAAGTGCAGGGTGCGGAAGCCCGGCACGGCGCGGTGCATCGCGATGTACTCGTCGATCGCGGCGTCGACGCCGTCCCACCAGTACGCGAACACCTCGTTCGAGAACCGGGCGGACAGGCGCTGCAGGTACGCGTCCATGTTGCGCAGGGCGAGCGCCTGCACGATGGCCCGCTTGTCCGGGAAGAACTGGTACACGGACCCGATGGCGACCTCGGCACGCTCGGCGAGCAGGGTCGTGGTGAGGCCCTCGTACCCGATCTCGTCCACCAGATCGGCGCACGCGTCCAGCATGCGCTGGACGCGGGCAACGCTTCTGCCCTGCACCGGGACCCGCCGCAGCGGTCCGGTGGTGACGGCGGCTGGAGTCGACACGAGTCGCCACTCCCTCTCAGCAGTGATAATCGGAACGTTACTCGGAACAACGAACGAGCCGGATCGACGGAGCGCCGTGGAAGTGCGCCGTCGGAAGGTCGTCGGTCGCACGAACGGGTGAGAGGGGAACGGTCGAATGGCCGGTAACACCGAGGCGCCGCAGCCCGCACCCGCGCTGGCCTGGCACAACTGGGGCCGCAACCAGCGCGCCATCGCCGCCGCCGTGTACACGCCCGCGACCGTCGAGGACGTCGCGTCGCTCGTGAAACAGGCCGCGGAGTCAGGCCGGCGGGTGAAGGCGGTCGGCAGCGGACACTCGTTCACCGCCATCGCCCGCACCGACGACCAGCGCCTGCAGCTCGACCGCATGGCCGGCCTGGTGTCGATCGACGCGGCCGCGAAGCTCGTCACCGTGCAGGCCGGCATGACCGTGCGCACGCTCAACGCGATTCTCGCCCGGCACGGCCTGGCCGTCGCCAACCTGGGCGACATCGATGCCCAGACGGTCGCCGGTGCGACCTCAACGGGCACCCACGGCACCGGCCGCGCGCACGCCACGCTCGCGTCGCTGGTCGAGGCCGTGACGCTGGTGACGGGTACGGGCGAGGTGCGGCGCATCGTCGCCGGCGACCCGCTGTTCGGAGCGGCCCGCCTCGGCCTGGGCGCACTGGGCGTCGTCACCGAGATCACGCTGCGCTGCGTCGACGCGTTCACCCTGCGCGCCGACGAGCGGCCCATGGCGATGGCCGACATGCTCGCCGGCCTCGACGAGCACATCGCCGCCAACGACCACGCCGAGTTCTACTGGTACCCGTACACCGACCGGGTCCAGCTCAAGCGCAACAACGTCGTCGCCGCCCACGACCGGCCGCTGCCGAAGTGGCGCGAGTGGGTCGACGACGAGCTGCTCGCCAACACCGTCTACGCGGGCGCCAACCGCTTCGCCCGCGCGTTCCCGGCCGCCGTGCCCACCATCATGGGCGTCGCCGCCCGCGCGCTGACCGCCCGCACGTACACGGCGCCGTCGTACGAGGTGTTCGTGACGCCGCGCCGGGTCCGCTTCACGGAGATGGAGTACTGCGTCCCGCGCGCCGCCCTCGGCGAGGCGTTCGGCGCGCTGCCCGGCATCATCGCGAAGCTGCCGTTCAAGGTGCAGTTCCCGGTCGAGGTGCGCTTCACCGGCCCCGACGACGTGTGGCTGTCGCACGGCCACGGCCGCGACAACGCCTACATCGCGGTGCACCAGTTCTCCGGCATGCCGCACGAGCCGTACTTCCAGGCGTTCGAGAAGGTCTGCCTGGGCCTGGAGGGCCGCCCGCACTGGGGCAAGCTGCACTACCGCGACGCGGCGTCGCTGCGCCCGGTGTACCCGCGCTTCGACGACTTCCTCGCGGCCCGCGACCAGCTCGACCCGCAGCGGGTCTTCACCAACCCGCACCTCGACCGGGTCCTGGGGCCATAGAAAAAAAGATGGCGGTCGCTGCAATCAGGTGACCGCGCGGGGCGTGTCCGTGGTGTTGCCCCACCCCGACACCACGGAGGTACCGCCATGCATCGCATCGCCCAGCACGTCGCCGCCGCGGCCGCGGCCGCCCTCACCGCCGCCGCCCTCACCGGCTGCGCCGGCCCGGCGACCTCCGCCGGGTCCCCCGGGTCCGGCGGCACCACCGGCACCGGGTCCGCGCCGGTGCCGCCGACCGCCGAGACGACGCCCGTCGCCGCGACGACGTCGGCCGCGAAGCCGGCCGCCAAGCCGACCTCCAAGACCGTGCCGTCCGACGTGTCGCAGCTGAAGCGGCTCGGCATCGACATCGGCCCCGGCGTGCTCATCGACGTCGCCGACGACGGCGTCGACCGCTGGATGCAGATCGGCGAGAAGAGCGTCGACTTCACCGGCACCACGAAGACCGACACGACGATGATGTCGTTCAAGCCGGCCCGGGTCGCCGCGAACACCGAGGCCACCCGCAACCGCGTGGTCATCCAGCCGCCGTTCTGGAACGAGGACGCCGAGGGCCCCGGCTACTGCGTCGCCGACACCCCGGGCGCCCCGCTGAAGCTCGAACTCTGCGACGCCGGCAAGCCCGCCCAGGTGTGGACGGTCGTGCCCGCGGGCGACAGCGGCCAGTTCGAGCTGAAGGGCCGCCACGGCATCCTCCGCGTCGACGGCGGCAAGCTCACCACCGGCACGACCGGGCGCACCGGCCTGCAGACCATCCGGTTCGCCGAGTGACCCACCCGCGGGGGGACGGCCGGGCAGCCTTACCGGGGCCGGCGGCCGTTCCCACCGCGGCGGCGTGATCACGGGCGCTAGAGTGCCAAGCGGCCTGTCCGGCGCATCCCAGGGAGTTCTCCGCGTGACCGACGACGCCGAGGACTTCGACGCCTTCTACGCGGCGACCGCCGTCCGGGTGATCGCGCACGTCGCCGCCATGGTGGGCAGCCGCTCCGACGCGGAGGACGCCGTGGCCGAGGCGTACCTGAGGGCGTGGGACCGCTGGCCGAAGGTCCGCGGGTACGCCAACCCCGAGGCGTGGGTGCGCACGGTCGCCTACCGGCACGCCGTCAGCGCGTGGCGCAAGGCGGTGAACCGGCTGCGCGCCCACCGCCGCGACGTCGCCGGCGAGAGCGACACGGCGGGCCTCGACCCCGACCACGTGGCCGTCGTCGAGGCGCTGCGGCGCATCCCCGCCGACCAGCGCCGGGTCATCGTCCTGCACCACCTCGTCGGCCTCAGCGTCGCCGAGATCAGCACCGAGACGGGCACCCCGCCCGGCACGATCACCTCGTGGCTCGCCCGTGGGCGGCGTGCCATGGCCGAGCAGCTGTCCGACGGCGACGTGAGCCGGGAGTACCGCGATGTCCGATGACCGCCTCGACGACGGCCTGAACGCCTACGCCGACAACGTGCGCCGCACCGTCCACCCGGCGGGCGGGGCCGACGTGCGCCGCCGGTCCCGGCAGCGCAAGCAGCGCCGCGCGTACGCGGCCGCGTTCGGCGTCGTGCTGCTCGGCTCGCTCGGTCTCGGCGTGGCCGTCAGCCGGCAGGCCCCCGACCGCCCCGCCGACCCGCTGCCGTCGGCGTCGGCCTCCGCGCCCGCGCTGCCGCTGCCCACCGGGTCCGCCGCCCCGCCGCCGAGCACCCCGCCGACAGCCACCACGCCCACCGCGGCCACCCCGTCGCGCACCAGCTCCACCCCGTCGCGCCCGGCGGACCCGCCACCGGCGGACCTCACCTCCGACGTGTCGCAGCTGCGGCAGCTCGGCATCGACATCGGCCCCGGCGTGCTCGTCGACGTCGCCGACGACGGCGTCGACCGCTGGATGCAGATCGGCGAGGACGGTGTCGACTTCACCGGCACCACGAAGACCGACACCACCATGATGTCGTTCAAGCCCGCGCCGGTCAGCGCCCGGACGCAGGCCACCCGCAATCGGGTGATCATCCAGCCGCCGTTCTGGAACGAGGACGCCGAGGGCCCCGGCTACTGCGTCGCCGACACCCCCGGCGCGGCTTTGAGCCTGGAACTCTGCGACGCCGGCAGGCCCGCCCAGGTGTGGACGGTCGTGCCCGCGGGCGACTCCGGCCAGTTCGAGCTGAGGGGCCGCCACGGCATCCTCCGCGTCGACGACGGCGTTCTCACCACCGGCACGAGCGGGCGCACCGGCCTGCAGACCATCCCGTTCGCGGAGTGAGGCCGGCGGTCAGCGCGGCCAGTCGCTGAGCCGGCGGCGCAGCTCCCCCACGTCGGGCGAGCGGACCCCGTAGCGCAGGAACGGCGTGTCCGGCAGCGCGTCGAGCCGGCGCAGCGCCGCGGCCAGCTCGTCGTCGGTCAGGCCCGGGTCGTGCAGGCGGGCCAGGGTGAGCAGGCGGCCCCGGTCGTAACCGGCCGCCAGCGCCGCCCCCACGTCCAGGTAGTCGCGGATCTCGCTGCGGGTGGCCAGCGCCACCACCTTCGCGGCGAACAGGTCGTCGGGGTGCAGCACCGGGCCGACCGACAGCGGCACGGCGGCGTGCTGGCGGGGCAGCCGGGCGAGCGACAGGCGGGCCGCGTCGCGGGCGTCGCGGACGGTCAGCTCGGCGTACGCGTCGCCGGAGCCCTCGAACAGCTCCTCGTCGGGCGGGGCGGCCGCCAGCCCCTCCGCGGCCAGCGCGGCCCGCACCCCGGCGACGGCCGGGCGCACCGCGCTCTCGCGGTCGGTGGCCAGGTGCACCCCGGCGGTGGGCCGGCGGACCAGGCCGTGCAGGCGCAGGGCGTGCCCGCCGCCGAGCGCGAAGCCGAACTCCGCGGCCGCCGCCAGGGCGACCCGGGCGACGCGGAGCTGCAGGAAACGCTCCGGGGACGACCGCGCGGCTACCACCGCGCGATCGTACACCCGTTCGAATGCCGCCTAGGCGTCGCTGGTCGCCTTGGCGGGCGTGGCGCGCTTGGCGGGCGCCTTCTTGGCCGCCGTCGCCGCCTTCTTCGCGGGCGCCGCCTTCTTCGCCGCGGCCTTCTTGGCCGGCGCGGCCTTCTTCGCCGCCGCCTTCTTCGCGGGCGCCTCGCCGTCCTTCTTCGGGGCCGCCTTCTTCGCCGCCGCCTTCTTGCGCGGCGCCGGGCCCTTGGCGCGCTTCTCCGCGAGCATCTCCGACGCCTGCTCCAGCGTCAGCTCCTCCGGCGTCTGGCCGCGGCGCAGGGACGCGTTGAACTCGCCGTCGGTCACGTACGGGCCGAACCGGCCCTCCTTGATGACCAGCGGCTTCTCGGTGGCCGGGTCGTTGCCCATCTCCCGCAGCGGCGGGGCGGCGGCGCGGCGCTGCCGGGTCTTCGGGGCGGCGAGCAGGGCGAGGGCCTCGTCCAGCGTCACCGTGAAGATCTTGTCCTCGCTGTCGAGCGAGCGGTAGTCGTCGCCGCGCTTGATGTACGGGCCGTAGCGGCCGGCCGCAGCGACGATCTCGGCGCCCGTCTCGTCCGCGCCGACCGTGCGCGGCAGCGACAGCAGCTTGAGCGCGTCGTCGAGCGTCAGGTTCTCCGGCGACATCGACTTCAGCAGCGACGAGTTCTTGCTGCCCGACGACACGTACGGGCCGTACCGGCCGGAACGCAGCACGATCGGCTCGTTCGTCTCGGGGTGGTCGCCGAGCGACCGCTCGCCGCCGCCGCCGAGGAACAGCTCGTCGACCTTCTCCGGGGTCAGCTCGTCGGGCGCCACGCCCTCCGGGATGGACACCCGGTCGTCCGACTCGTCCTGCCCGGGCAGCGTGCGCTGCAGGTACGGGCCGTACCGGCCGACCCGGACCACGACGCTGCGCCCGGCCTCGTCGGTGTACAGCGGGATCGAGTTGACGCTGCGCGCGTCGATCTCGCCCAGGTTCTCCGTCACCATCTTCTTCAGGCCGCCGGCCGCGCCGATCGACTTGTCGTGGGCGACGGTGGAGCCGAAGTAGAACGACGTCAGGAAGTCCGTGGCGGCGGAGTCGCCCCCGGCGATGCCGTCGAGGTCGTTCTCCATCGCGGCGGTGAAGTTGTAGTCGACCAGCCGCGGGTAGTGCGTCTCCAGCAGGCCGATCACCGCGAACGCCAGGAACGACGGGATCAGCGCCTGGCCGCGCTTCTCCACGTACCCCCGGTCCTGGATGGTCCGCATGATCGACTCGTACGTGGACGGCCGGCCGATGCCCAGCTCCTCCAGCGCCTTCACCAGCGACGCCTCGGTGTAGCGGGCGGGCGGGGAGGTGTGGTGGCCGACCGCGTTCAGCTCCTCGGCGTCCAGCGGCTGGTCCTTGACGAGCGCGGGCAGGCGCCGCTCGGCGTCCTCCGCCTCGGCGTTCTCGTCGTCGGACGACTCGACGTAGGCGCGCAGGAAGCCCGGGTCGGTGATGGTCTTGCCGGTGGCGCCGAAGTCGGCCTCCTCCTGGGCCACCGAGACGGCCCGGATGCGCACCGACACCGACGAGCCGACCGCGTCGGTCATCTGCGAGGCGATCGTGCGGCGCCAGATGAGCTCGTACAGCTTGAACTCGTCGGCGCTCAGCTCCTTGGCGACCTCGCCCGGCGTGCGGAAGTTGTCGCCGGCGGGGCGGATCGCCTCGTGCGCCTCCTGCGCGTTCTTCACCTTGCCGGTGTAGCGGCGCGGCTGCGGCGGCACGTTGCGCTCGCCGTACAGCTCGGCGATCTGGCGGCGGGCGGCCGCGAGCGCCGTCTCGGACAGGTTCACGGAGTCGGTACGCATGTAGGTGATGTAGCCGTTCTCGTACAGCCGCTGCGCGGTGCGCATGGTGACCGACGCGGAGAACCGCAGCTTGCGGGCGGCCTCCTGCTGCAGCGTGGACGTGATGAACGGCGCGTACGGCCGGCGGCGGTACGGCTTCTCCTCGACGCGGGTGACCTGGAACGGCCGCCCCTCCAGCCGGGCAGCGAGCCCGCGGGCGCCGTCGCCGTCGAGGTGCACCACACCGGCCCCGGCGCGCACCTGGCCGGTGGTCGGCTCGAAGTCCTTGCCGGTGGCGATGCGGTCGCCGTTGAGCGCGACCAGCGTGGCCGAGAACGACCGCGGCCCCTCCACCTGCCCCTGCACGGCCAGCGTGGCGTTGATGTCCCAGTACTCCGCGGAGCGGAACGCCATGCGCTGCCGCTCCCGCTCGACCACGATGCGGGTGGCGACGGACTGCACGCGGCCCGCCGACAGCCGCGGCATGACCTTCTTCCACAGCACCGGGCTGACCTCGTAGCCGTACAGCCGGTCGAGGATGCGGCGGGCCTCCTGCGCGTCGACCAGGTCGCGGTCGATCTCGCGCGGGTTCGCCACGGCCGCCTGGATCGCCTGGCGGGTGATCTCGTGGAAGACCATCCGCTTGACGGGGACCTTCGGCTTGATCGTCTCGACCAGGTGCCAGGCGATGGCCTCGCCCTCACGGTCCTCATCGGTCGCGAGGAAGACCTCGTCGACCTCCTTCGCCAGCTTCGTCAGCTTGGCGATCTGCTGCTTGCGGTCGGCGGAGACGACGTAGAGCGCGTGGAAGCCGTTGTCGACGTCGACGCCCAGCCGGGCCCACGCCTCGCCCTTGTACTTGGCGGGCACGTCGGCGGCGTTGCGCGGCAGGTCGCGGACATGGCCGAAGGAGGCCTCGACGAAGTAGTCGGGGCCCAGGTAGCCGGCGATCGTCTTGGCCTTCGACGGTGACTCGACGATGACCAGACGAGTGCTCCTGGCGTTGCTCGGCACGGCTCTCCCTGCTTCTCCACCTGAACTCGGCGACCCGGCGGTGCCCGGGCACACGGACGTTTAAGGTAACGCGCCGGGCAAGGGCTCATTCCCCCCGGCGGTGAAACCCGCATGGTGACGGTCCGACCACTGCATGCGCCCGGACGGCGACACCGTACACCGGTTGATGGTTGTCCTGCCGCACACATCCACAACGAGACTGTGCGCGGAGTCACTCCGGCGTGGTCGGCCACGCCCCCTCCGGCGCCGCCGCGGGCCGCTCCCCCACCAGCTCGGCGAGCCGCGCCAGCCGCCGCCGGCCGCTGATCCGGAAGGCGCGCCTTTCCTTGATGAGCGCGGGCGCCAGACCGACCCTGGCCAGGGCGCCCTCGACCTGGTCGAGGTCCGCGCCCGGATCCAGGTCGAGCACGACACCGCCGGGCTCGACCGTCCCGGCCGCCGCGACCCAGAGCCGCAGCCGCGCGCCGCTCAGCCACGCCGGCCGGTGCAGCGCCACGACCGGCGCCAGCATCGTCGAGTACGAGGTCAGCACCTCGAAACCGACGCGCGGGCCGGTCGCCTCGGCGGCGATGCCGGGGCCGCCGCTGTCCGCACCGGGCGCCCCTGCGACCGCTGCGCCGCCGTCCACCGGGCCGCCACCCGCCGCCGGGTCGCTCCCCACCGGGCCGCCGCCGCCCGCCGCCGTACCGTCGGCCGGGGCCGCCGGCTCCTCCGGGTCCGCCGCCCGGGCCACCCCCACCACGTACCCGTCGGGCTCCACGAACTCGACCGGCGGGTCGTCGTCGGCGGCCGGTGGCGGGTCCGCCGGGTCAGCCGCCGCGTCGGGCGGAGGCGGCTCGGGGTCGGGCGCGTCGAGGCGGACCGGTTTCCAGGTGATCTCGATGCCGCGGTGCCGCAGCTCCGCCGCCAGCACGTGGACCCGCCACGCGGCGTCCACGGTGACCGCGATGCGCGCCGTGCCGCCCATGCGGGTCAGCCGGCCGGGCGCGAACAGCAACCCGGCCAGGTCGAGCGGGGACGGATCGGCCGCCTCGACGCCGAACAGCGACAGCTGCCGCCGCGTCAGCGACACTCCGGGACCTCGTCGAAGGCCCGCTTCAGCTCCACCGAGTCGAGCGTGCTCGTGTCGAGGGCGCTCTTGCCGTACTCCTGGTTGAGGGTGGTGACGACGGCGCTGACCTGGGTGTAGAAGGCGTCGGCGGGGCTGGTGGGCAGGGCCTCGATGCCGGTCTTCGCGCGGCCGTACGCGTCGCGGACCGCGCTGAGCGACGCGACGAAACCGCTGGCGACCCGGTCGCCGCCGTCGACGGACGGGACGCCGGCCTCGACGACGCCGGCGCGGGCGGCCTCGCTGGCCGACTCGGCGCCGCCGAACAGCCGGACCAGGTTCTCCTTGGCCTGCGCGGGCGTGGTCTTCATGTTCATCTGCTGCTGGGTGCGCTCGGCGAGGGTGCCGATCTCGGAGCGCCACGGGGTGAGCGCCTCGCACACCGCGGAGGCCCACGCCTGCGGGCCGGGCCCGCCCGCACCGCAGCCGCCCGTCAGCAGCGCGGCGACGACCAGAACGGCGAGCGATCCCCGAGCACCCGTACGCATGGCATGCAGCGTACGGGTACCGACTGACGCTTCGCGATGCCTCGATCGACTACAGACGGCGGCGGGGCGCCCGGACGAATCC
>NZ_BOOY01000023.1 GCF_016863475.1 Spirilliplanes yamanashiensis | reverse complement strand
GGGGCGCCCGGACGAATCCGGGCGCCCCGCCGGGCGTGCTCGACCAGGTCAGACGTTGACCTTCGCGGTGGTGCCCTGCGACGGACGCGACGGCGCGTCCTCGCCCATCGACACCGGCTTGCGCTTGCTGTAGACGACGGCGCCCACGATGATCAGCGCCGCCACGACGGCGACGGAGATGCGCAGGACGTCGTTCTCCTCGTTGCCGATGCTCCAGGCCACGACGGCCGGGGCGATCAGCAGCGACACCAGGTTCATGACCTTGAGCAGCGGGTTGATCGCCGGGCCGGCGGTGTCCTTGAACGGGTCGCCGACGGTGTCGCCGATGACGGTGGCGGCGTGCTGCTCGGAGCCCTTGCCGCCGTGCGCGCCGTCCTCGACGAGCTTCTTGGCGTTGTCCCAGGCGCCGCCCGAGTTGGCCAGGAAGACCGCCATGAGCGTGCCCGCGCCGATCGCGCCGGCGAGGTACGCGGCGAGCGGGCCCGCGCCGAGGCCGAAGCCGACGGCGATGGGGGCGAGGATCGCCAGCAGGCCGGGGGTGAGCAGCTCGCGCTGCGCGTCCCGGGTGCAGATGTCGACGACCTTGCCGTACTCGGGCCGCTGGGTGCGGTCCATGATGCCCGGGAACTCGCGGAACTGGCGGCGGACCTCCATGACGACGGCGCCGGCGGAGCGCGCCACCGCGTTGATCGCCAGGCCGGAGAACAGGAAGACGACCGCGGCGCCGATCAGCAGGCCGACCAGGCTGGCCGGGTTGCTGATGTTCAGCCAGTCGAGCACGGTGCCGGCGGGGTCGGCGTCGCCGGCCTCGACGAGCGCGTCCTCCAGGGTGGCCGTGTACGACCCGAACAGCGCGGTCGCGGCCAGCACGGCCGTGGCGATCGCGATGCCCTTGGTGATGGCCTTGGTGGTGTTGCCGACCGCGTCGAGCTCGGTCAGCGTGCGGGCGCCGCGCTCGTCGATGTCGCCGGACATCTCGGCGATGCCCTGCGCGTTGTCGGAGATCGGGCCGAAGGTGTCCATGGCGACGATGACGCCGACCGTGGTGAGCAGGCCGGTGCCGGCGAGCGCCACCGCGAACAGCGACAGCGTGATCGACGAGCCGCCCAGCAGGAAGGCGCCGAAGACGCCCGCGCCGATGAGCAGCGCCGAGTAGACCGCCGACTCGAGGCCGACGCTGATGCCGGCCAGGATGACGGTGGCGGCGCCGGTCTCCGACGACTTGCCGATGTCCTGCACCGGGCGCTTCTCGGTCTCGGTGAAGTAGCCGGTCAGCGCCTGGATGGCGGCGGCCAGCACGATGCCGATGACGACGGCGCCGATGGCGACGATGCGCGGGTCACGGCCCGACGCGGCGACACCCTCGTTGATCGAGTCGTCGTTGAAGCCGGCGAAGGTCGACGGCAGGTAGATCCACGAGACGACGGCCACGACGACCGCGGACAGCAGCGCCGAGATGTAGAAGGCGCGGTTGATCGCGACGAGGCCGTTGCGGTCGGAGACGCGCAGCCGGGTGATGAACACGCCGACGATGGCGATGACGACACCGATCGTCGAGACGATCAGCGGGAACACCAGGCCGTCCTCGCCGAACGCGAGCCGGCCGAGGATGAGGGCCGCGACGAGCGTGACCGCGTACGACTCGAACAGGTCGGCCGCCATGCCGGCGCAGTCGCCGACGTTGTCGCCCACGTTGTCCGCGATGGTGGCGGGGTTGCGGGCGTCGTCCTCGGGGATGCCCTGCTCGACCTTGCCGACCAGGTCGGCGCCGACGTCGGCGGCCTTGGTGAAGATGCCGCCGCCGACCCGCATGAACATGGCGAGCAGCGCCGCGCCGAAGCCGAAGCCCTCGAGCACGGTGGGGGCGTCGCCGCGGTAGATCAGCACGACCAGCGCCGCGCCGACCAGGCCGAGGCCGACGGTGAGGAAGCCGACCACGCCGCCGGTGCGGAACGCGATGCCCATCGCGCGCTCACGGGCGCCGTCGCCGCCGCGGGCGGCCGCGGCCACGCGCAGGTTCGCCCGCGTCGCGAGCCACATGCCGGCGCCGCCGATGAACGACGAGAACACCGCGCCGACGATGAAGAAGATCGAACGGCCGATCTTCACGGCGGTCTCGTTGTCGCTGTCGCCGTGGACCGGCAGCAGGAACAGCAGTACGACCGCGATGACCACGAAGATGGCGAGCGTCCGGAACTGGCGCAGCAGGTACGCCATGGCGCCCTCCTGCACCGCCCCGGCGATCTCCTGCATGTTGGCGGTGCCCTTGTCGGTCGACAGCACCGACTTGACGAGGGCAGCGGCGAAGCCCAGCGCGACGAGCGCGATGACCGCCGCCACGATCACGTATGTCGTGTTGGAACTGGAGAAGGTCACCTCGCCCGCTGCGGCGAGGGTGGAGGTCCCGGACATCTATGTCCTCCTGTTGCGAGTGCGCGCACCCGCGCGGCGGACGAACCGGCGGGTGCCTCCCCCGTTCGGGGGAACGACGCCTGGTCCCACGGCCGCGGGACCAGGGGGAAGTAGCTGATGACTCGCGTACTGTAGCGGCCAGGGGTGGTGATACTCACACCCGGCTCCGGCCGTGTCGCGGTGATCTTCTTCGCCGTGTTACGCGGGCGAAATGTGGAGTATGCTTCGCGACCCCGCGCGGGTCAGCGCCGCGCGACCGGCCACACCATCCGGACCTCGGTGCCGATGCCCTCGTCCACGGGGCGCACCTGCAGATCGTCCACAAAGCCCGCGAGCAGGGCGAACCCGACTCCGGTGGTCAGCGCCTCGTCCGTGAGGGACTCGTCGGCCAGCTCGTCCGGCGGCAGCGCCGACAGCCCGACGCTCGCCTCGATGGGGGCGCGGTCGATGACCCGCACCGTGTACGAGGTCGAGTCCGACATCTCCACCAGCACCGGGTCGGGCACCCCGTACTGCCGGTGCAGGGCGACCGCGCGGGTGCACGCCTCACCTATGGCCAGCCGGACCTCGTCGAGCAGGGTCTCGGCGACCCCGGCGCGCCGGGCCACGGCCACGCCGACCAGCCGGGCGGTGCGCACGTGCACCGGGGCCGGCGAGAAGCTCAACCGAACAGTGGCCATCACGCCGCGGGGCCGGGGCCGGCACCCGTCTCCGGCGTCCCCGTCGCGGCCTCGACGCTCGGATGGATGGGGAACACCTGGTCCAGCGCGGTGATCCGGAAGATCTTGAGCAGCGGTTCCTTCGCGCAGACCAGGCTGAACGTGCCGCCCACGGCGCGCAGCCGCTTCAGGGCCCCGACCAGGACACCGAGGCCCGTGGAGTCGAGGAAGTCGACGCGGCCGAGGTCGACGACCACGTCCCGCGCCCCCGAGTCGACCAGTTCGATCAGCCGTTCCCGCAGCCGAGGGGCGGTGTAGACGTCCACCTCGCCGCCGACCTCCAGCACCGTGTGCTCGGCGACGGTGCGGGTCGCCAGCGACAGCTCCATCGGTCCCTCCTCGCGGGATTCCGGCCTCGGCCGGGGATCTCCTCAGGCATCCAACCATGGGCGCGCACCCGGTCGGGCACGTCCCCTGCCCGCCGTACCCGTTTGGGGTTACCGCCAACCGGGTGTCAGCATGCAGTGCGTGACCACAGCGGCATCCGACCGGCGCGACCCCGCCGCGCTGCTGACGCTGCTGTCGGCTCGGGCATCAGCGTCGATCACGCACGTGGAGACCGTACCCGCGCGGCCCGGGGTCACGGCACCCTGGCCGACCTGGGCACAGCCCGAGCTGGTCAGGGCGCTGGGCGTGCCGGCGCCGTGGCGGCACCAGGCGGACGCCGCGGCGCTCGCCCACGCCGGCCGGCACGTGGTCGTGGCCACCGGCACGGCGTCCGGAAAGTCCCTCGCGTACCAGCTGCCGGCCCTGTCGCGGCTGCTCACCGACCCCCGCGCCACCGTGCTCTACCTCGCCCCGACCAAGGCGCTGGCCGCCGACCAGCTGCGGGCCGTCGCCCGGTTCGGCCTCGAGGGGGTACGACCGGCGTCGTACGACGGCGACACCCCGCGCGCCGAGCGCGAGTGGATCCGGCAGCACAGCCGCTTCGTCCTGACCAACCCGGACATGGTGCACCGTTCGCTGCTGCCCGGTCACGCGGCGTGGGGCACGTTCTGGCGCCGCCTCGCGTACGTGGTAGTGGACGAGTGCCACACCTACCGCGGCGTCTTCGGCTCGCACGTCGCCCACGTCCTGCGCCGGCTGCGCCGCACCGCCGCCCGCTACGGCACGTCGCCGACGTTCGTGCTGGCCTCGGCCACCTCCGGCGACCCGGCGGACGCCGCGTCCCGCCTCACCGGCCTCGACGTGACGGCGGTGACGGAGGACGCCTCGCCCCGCGGCGGCCTGACGTTCGCCCTGTGGGAACCGCCGCTGCTCCCGCCCCCGCCGGCCGCCGCCCCGCCGGTGCCGTCGCCGCGGGCGCCCGACTGCCCGTCCCCGGGCTCCGGCGCCCTTCCCGACACCCTGGACGAACCACTCCTTCAGGTGCGCCGGTCGGCGCTCCGGGAGACCGCGGATCTCCTGGCCGACGCGGTGGTCTCCGGCACCCGTACCCTCGCCTTCGTCCGCAGCCGGCGCGGCGCGGAGGTCGTGGCGACGACGGCCCGGCGGTCCCTCGACGAGGTGGCCCCCGGCCTCGGCGCCCGGGTGGCGGCGTACCGGGCCGGGTACCTGCGCGAGGAACGCCGCGCCATCGAACGCTCCCTGCTCGACGGCACCCTGCTCGGCCTCGCCTCGACCAACGCCCTCGAACTCGGCGTCGACCTCGTCGGCCTCGACGCGGTGCTGATCTGCGGCTACCCCGGCACCCGCGCGTCACTGTGGCAGCAGGCCGGCCGCGCGGGCCGCTCCGGCGACTCCGCCCTGGCCGTGCTCGTCGCCCGCGACGACCCGCTGGACACCTACCTCGTGCACCACCCGGAAGCCCTGTTCGGCCGCCCGGTCGAGGCCACGGTCCTGGACCCGGCGAACCCGTACGTCCTCGGCCCGCAACTGTGCTGCGCCGCCGCGGAAGCCCCGCTGACCCACGAGGACCTCGACCTGTTCGGCCCGGCGGCCCGCCCGGTGGTGGCGTCGCTGGTCGAGTCCGGCGCGCTGCGCGAACGCCCCAGCGGCTGGTACTGGACCCACCGCGGCCGCCCCGACGTCGACATCCGCGGCACCGGCGGCGAACCCCTCGCCGTGGTCGAGACGTCGACCGGCCGGCTATTGGGCACAGTGGACCCCGGCTCCGCCCACGTCATGCTCCACACCGGCGCCGTCTACCTGCACCAGGGCGTGTCCTTCGTGGTCGACACCCTCGACCTCGACGACGGCGTCGCCCTCGTCCACGCCGAGGAACCCGACTGGACCACCCACGCCCGCGACGTCACGAACCTGTCGGTGGCGTCGGTACGGTCGTATGTGGACGCCGGGCCGGTCGGCCTGTTCTTCGGCGAGGTCGACGTCACCAACCAGGTCGTGTCGTACCAGCGCCGCCGCATGGGCTCCGGCGAGATCATCGACACCCGCCCCCTCGACCTGCCGCCCCGCGAACTGCGCACCGCCGCCGTCTGGTTCACGGTCTCCCCCAAGACCCTGGAAGCCGCCGGCGTCACCGCCGCCGACATCCCCGGCGCCCTGCACGCCGCCGAACACGCCGCCATCGGCCTGCTGCCGCTGATGGCCACCTGCGACCGCTGGGACATCGGCGGCCTGTCCACCGCCTGCCACGCCGACACCGACACCCCCACGGTCTTCGTGTACGACGGCCACCCCGGCGGCGCCGGCTTCGCGGAGCGGGCGTACGGCACCGCCTCGGCGTGGCTGACGGCGACACGGGAGGCGATCGCGTCGTGCGGGTGCGAGCAGGGGTGCCCGAGCTGCGTGCAGTCTCCTAAGTGCGGCAACGGCAACAATCCGCTGGACAAGGCGCGCGCGGTCACGGTGCTGGACGTGGTGCTGGCGCACCTGCCCGCGGGGCGCTGAGACGGGTGATGGCCGCGCCCTCCCGCAGGCGCGGCCATATCTTCTCCCCGGTAAAGCTGGGTATGCGTCAGCTCGTGATCGTGCTGTTGGCGGGGAGCACCGCCCCGTCGCGCGTGGCCTCGAAGGTCACCGTGTAGTTCAGCGGGAAGGTCATGCCGGAGCATGCCAGCGTCGCACCGTCGGCCAGCTTGAGCGCCTTCACGAGCGTGAGCGGCTGCGTGGAACCGGCGGCGAGGATGACCGTGTTGCCGTTCGCCGTCGAGATGTCGCTCAGCTGCACCGCGGCGGCACAGCCCTGCTTGGCCTCCCACGTCGCTCCACCGGTCACCTCGTGCGGGTTCACCTGCTCCGCGCGGATCGAAACGACCTTGCCGTTCACGGAGTTCCCAGCCGGGTTCGTCAGCGTCAGCCGGACGTCGCCGGTGTCCCCCGGCAGCAGCGCCTTCGAGCTGTGCGCGCCGGTCCGGCCGAGGAACTCGCCCGACACGGTCAGCGGCTGGTACGTCTCCGACTGAACCGCGCCCGCCGAGGCCGTCTGAGAGTTGGTGAAGGCGGCCCACGCCACCGTGCCGGCGACGGCGACACCGATCGCGGCGACACCCGAGAGGACGGCGGTGCGCTTCTTGTTCAGGTTCACTTCGTTGCTCCTACGATAATTGCTGCGTTCCCCGTGCCGCGTGGTCTTGGCGGATCGGCGCGGTACGGGGCGGTTGGTCCGACAGGAGCCTCGGTCGGCTGCTGCCGGTCTTGCTGGCGGTGCGTGACTGCTGCGGGGTGGTGACCCGCTACCCGGCCGGCTCGGTGGAGGCATCGGGAGTTGACGTGCCGTCGGGTTCGGTCGCGCCGTCCTGTTCGGACGCGGCGGACTGACCCCTTGGGGCGGTCTTCCTGGTCTTCGACGTGATGGCCGGCTCTCCGGTCGGCCTGAGCGTCGCCTTGGGGGGCACGTCGGCAGCCGGCTTGTCGGCCGGCTCGCCAGGCGGTTCCTTGGCCTGCTTGTCCGCTTTCGGCTTCCCGGCCGGGTCCGGGGTGGGATCCGGTGTGGGCTCAGGCGTGGCCGAGTCGGTGCCCTGAATGGTGGCCGTCGCCGGGTCGGCGCCCGCCTCACCGGCGACCAGGTGAGGAGTGGTCACCTGGTCGCCGCTGCCCTCGGCCCCGCCGTCGGCGGCCCCAGAGCACCCCTTGGCAGCGCTTCCCCGCCCCGCCTGGGCTGTGCTTCCCGGCCGGGCCTTGGCTGTGTTTCCCGGCCCGGCCGTGGAGGCGCCTATGCCCTCCGGCGCCGCCGCACCCGTCCCACCGGCGGTGGTGCCGGTGCCGGTCGCTGCCGCTGTGCGGTCATCGCCGGCATCGGCGTTCCGCCCTGCCGTACCGCGGCCCGAAGGGGCCGGGTTGCCGCCCTGGTCCGTGGGCCGCTGCGGGCAGGTCGTCGGGGTGTCCGTCGTGGTGGATGCGGGCGGCGGCACGTACAGCTCCACGCGGATCGTGACCTGTGCCCGGTGCTGCCAGCCCGACGAGTTCGCGAGCGCCGCGCCGCCCAGGCCGACCGAGCCGAGCACGGTGACCGCGCCCAGCACGCCGGCGTGGGCCAGCATGCGGCGCGACCGACCGGGCCGGCGGTCGTTGACCATGACGGGCGTGCGCACTGCGTCCTCCACGACGAGACTCGGGCTATTCGGACTTACTGCCCGAACGGGATGAAGTCTGCCGCATCTGACGTCCGCCCGATCATCGGGAACGCGGCCGTTTCCGGGGCCACGACCCGGTTCCCGGCGGCGCTTCCCAGCCAGCGCCGGGCCCTGAAGGTATTAATCCATTAGTGCGCCTTACGCCCGTTTCACACGCTTTCTGCGGAGGGTCCACGCCTCAGCCGCCCACCCCGATCGGTCCCGCGCGTGACGCCGCCTCCGCCACGCGGGACAGGCCGGGCAACGGTGTCACCGGCACCTCCGCCGCCACGACGACGTCCAGCCCCTCCAGGCGGCAGGCGGCCAGGCGGGCGCCGTTGGCGGTGACGAGTTCCGCCGCCCGGGCGCACGCCGCCGCCTCGCCCTCGATCGCGCGCATGGCGCCGGCCAGCGCCCCGAAGTCGGCCGCCGTCCGGGCCTCGTGCCTCGCCACCCGCGCGGCACCGGCGCCGGCCAGCGCCAACGCCAGCACCACCAGGGCCAGCCCGACGCCGAGCACCCACACCGACGCCGCGCCGCGGTCCTTCTCCCGCCCGCGCACCGCGATCACGGGACGGTCCCGGCGCCGTCGGGTTCCCGGGCGGCGGTGGCCGCGGCGTCGACGGTGATCCGCGGCAGGCGGGCGCCCAGGACCTTCACCGGGGCGCGGACGCTCATCGTCACCGTGTCGCCGCCCCCGCCTTCCGCGACCGTCGCGCCCGGCGGGGCGATCCGGTGCGCGGCCGCCGCGCCGCCGTCCCCGCGGCCGGCGGCCAGGGCGCCCTCGCGGGCCGCGTCGACGCACTGCAGGTGGGTGGTGACCGCCGTGACCGCGGTCAGGCCTGCCAGCAGCAGGAGCGTGAGCGCCGGCAGCCCGGCCGCCAGTTCCGCGGTGAAGGAACCCCGGTCGCGGCCGGGACGCCGGTCGGGCCGCCGGCGCGCGGTCACCCGAGCGCCCGGTCGATCACGGCGCTGAGGGCCGCCGTCACGGGGCCGCTCGTCACGACCTTGAGCAGGATGCCCGCGAACGCCACCGCGGCGAGCGTGCCCACCGCGTACTCGGCGGTGTTCATGCCGGCGTCGTCGGAGAGCCGGGCGATCAACTTGCGCATGCTGGTCCTTTCCGGAACTTGATCTACAGGACGTCGCCGAGAACGGCGACCACCACCGGCACCAGGCCGGCGAGCACGAAGGCGGGCAGGAAACACAGCCCGAGCGGCAGCACCATGAGGACGCCGGCCCGCCGCACGGCCGCCTCCGCGGCGACGGCCCGGTCGGCGCGCAGGTCGTCGGCGACGCGGCCGAGCGCGCCCGCCAGCGCGCCACCGCTGGCCGCCGAGCGCACCGCAGCCGCCACGATCCGGCCGCCGCCGGGGGCGTCCAGGTAGGACCAGGCCTCCGCCGGGTCGCCGCCCATCCGCAGCACCCGGGCGACCCGGTGCAGCCGGTCGCCGAGCGGGCCGCCGAGGGCGTCGGCCACCGCGGCGGCCGCCCGGTCGACGGGCGCGCCCGCGCGCAGGGCGGCGGCGAGCAGGTCCGCCGCCAGGGGCAGGTCCGCTTCGATGCGGCGGCGTTCCTCCCGCAGGGCGGCCGGTTCGAGGCGGCGGACCAGGCGGTCGAGGACGACGGCGGCGACCACGCCGGCCGGCACGCCCCACCACCCGTCCACGACCAGGACCACCGCGACGCCGACCGGCACCGCGCTCAGCCGACGCAGGTCGCGCGGGGGCGACCGGTCGGGCGTACGCAGCCGGTCGAGGCCGTCGCCGCGCCGGGAGCGCCGGGGCCACAGCAGCAGGGCGCCCGCCACCACCAGCAGGCCCGCGGCGATCACGGCAGCCCCGCCCGGGCCAGCCGATCCGACCAGGCCAGACCCGCCGTCTGCAGCCCGAGCGCGCCGAGGGCGCACGCCGCGCCGATCGGCGTGTGCAGCAGCACGGCGAGCGGGTCGGCGCCGATCAGGTAGCCGAGGACGATGCCGCCGAGCGGCAGGGCGGCCAGCAGCACCGCCGTCGCCTGGGCACCCGCACCCTGGGCGGCCGCCGTAGCGCGGGCGCGGTCGGCGGCGCGCGCGTCGGCCTCGATGCGTTCGACCAGGTCGGCGGCGGGAGCGCCGGTCTGCTCGGCGAGGTGCCAGACCGCCCCGGTCAGGTGGTGGAACCGGTCGTCGCCCGTACCCGATGCGGTGGGGTCTTCCGGGTCCGGCAGCACGGCCGCCGGCGGCAGGCCGGCGCGCAACTCGGCGGCGACCGCGCCGAGGGTGTCCAGCGCGCGGGCGCGGGCGGCGGCTTCGGCGCGGGCCCGCGCGTGGCGCAGGGCGGCCCGCGCGGCCAGCGCCGCGTAGCCGGCGGCGACCGCGGCCAGGACCGGGCCGGCGGCCAGGCCGCCGCCCGCCGCCCCCGCGACGGCGGCCGCCAGCGTGGCCCAGCGCGGATGCCGCCGCCATGCCGCCGCGCGGGGCAGGACCGACCACATCTTGGGGACGCCCTCCGCCGACGGCAGGCGGCTGCGCGCCGGCCAGATCACTACGACGGCACCGGCGACCAGTGCCGCCGCGGCCAGCACGACCTCGGCGGTCACGGCGCACCCGCCGGGCTGCGGCGCCCGGGCGCGGGGCCGCCATGCAGGTGCAGCGGCGGCGGAGCGGTGCCGCCGAGAGCCGCGGGTGGCTCGACGTCGCGTGAGGTCAGCAACTGGGCCAATGCCGTGGCGGCCGGGCCCGGCCCCCGGGCGTGATGCCAGGCCGGGACCACCGTAGCCAGCCGCTCCGGGCCCGTCGGCAGCAGCACCGACACGGAGTCCAGGACGCGGCCCGCGGCGGTGCGGCGCAGGTGGAGCACCACCTGGAGGGCCGCCAGGACCTGGGCGTGCAGCGCCGCGCGCGGCAGGCCGCCCAGTAAACCGAGCGCTTCGAGACGGGCGGGGACGTCGGCCGGGGCGTTCGCGTGCAGGGTGCCGGCGCCGCCCTCGTGGCCGGTGTTCAGGGCGCCCAGCAGATCGACGACCTCGGCGCCGCGGCACTCCCCGACGACGAGGCGGTCCGGGCGCATACGCAGCGCCTGGCGGACCAGGTCGGGCAGGGCGACGGCGCCCGAGCCTTCGACGTTCGGCGTGCGGGCCTGGAGTGTGACGACGTGCGGGTGGTCGGGCCGCAGCTCGGCGGCGTCCTCGACGAGCACGATGCGTTCCGTCGGCGGGACCAGGGCCAGCAGCGCACCCAGCAGGGTGGTCTTGCCGCTGCCGGTGCCGCCGGTCACCAGATAGGCGAGCCGGGCACGGACGACGGCCGCCAGCAGCTCGGCGACAGGGCCGTCCGGGACCAGGTCGGCGAGGGTGAACGGGCGGCTCCGGAAGGTCCGCAACGACAGATACGGGCCGCCGGCGCCCACGGGCGGCAGGACGGCGTGCAGGCGGGTGCCGTCGGGGAGGCGTGCATCGGCGTACGGGCAGCCGTCGTCGAGGCGGCGGCCGCAGGCCGCGGCGAGGCGCTGGGCGAGGCGACGCACGTCGTCGGTGGTGCCCAGGCCCACGTGGGCGCGGTGCAGGCCGGCGCCGCGGTCGATCCACACGTCGGTGCCGTTGACGAGGATGTCGGTGACGGCCGGGTCGGCGAGCAGCGGGGCGAGCGGGCCGGCGCCGACCAGGTCGGCGTGGACGCGGTCGGCCAGGCGCAGCACGGTCGCGTCACCGAGGACAGCCGCGTCGGGCTCGGCCCGCAGCGCGCCGACCACCGCGGCCGCGGTGGCGGGACGGCCGTCCTCGGCGATCCGGCGCCGCACCCGCTCGGCCAGCGAGGTGGATCCCGCGGGCAGCAACGTGGATCCCGCCGGCAGCGGCAGCCCGATGGCGGTCGGCGCGGCGGTGGACCGCGCGGCGGCGGTCGGTGCGGCGGCGGTCGGCGCGGCGGCGGTCGGCGCGGCGGCGGTCGGCGCGGCGGCGGACCGCCGGCTGCCTGCCTCGGAGTACGCCGCCGGCAGCGGTAGGTCGGCCGCCGCAGGCATCGCGGCCGACCGGGGACCGCCGAGCGCGAGCGAGCCGGCGTGGGGCCGAAGGCCGAGGCCGGGGACGACGTCCTGCACAGGCGGACCGCCGGTGGAAGAACCCGAGCGACGATCCGGCGGCGGCGAAACGGCGGCCGGGGACTCCTCACCCCACAGGCGGGCCGCGACCGGTCCCGGCCACGACGGGGTGGGACTCATGCCGCCGACTCCGCGCCGCGGTGGCCCGCCGTCAGGTCGTCCAGGACGCGGCGGCACAGGTCGGCGAGGGGGCCGCGGCCGTCGGCGGCCGGGGCCTCGCCGCGTTCCAGACCCTGGCAGACGGCCGGTTCCGGGCGCAGGGTGCCCGCCAGGGGCAGGCCGAGGGCGCGGGACACCTCCCGCGCCTTGAGCCTGCCGGGAGCGGGGCCGCGCACGACCACGGACACGTCCGCGCAGTGCGGGGCCACGGTGGCGGCGACGCGGGCGGCCGCGGCGACCGCGCGCAGTTCGGCGGGGACGACGAGCAGGGTGCGGTCGGCGGCCTGGAGGGCCAGGGCGGCGGCGTCGTCGAGGTGGCGCGGCAGGTCGATGACGACCACGTCGCGGCCGCGGCGGGCGGCGTCCAGGGTGGCGGCCATCGCCTCGGCCGGGACCGGCAGGAGTTCGTCGCGGGAGAAGCAGAGCAGCACGAGGTCGCCCTGGTTCGGCAGGGCGCGGATGAGGGCCGGCGGGTCGACGCGGCCGCGGGTGGCGGTCAGGGCGGGCCAGCGGAGGCCGTCCACCTGCTCCCAGCCGAGCAGCAGGTCGAGGCCGCCGCCGAGCGGATCGGCGTCCACCAGGAGGGTGCGCCGGCCGGCGCGGGCGGCGGTGACGGCGAGGGCGCCGGCCAGGACGCTGGCGCCCGCTCCCCCGCGGCCCCCGACGACCGCGAGGACGCTCGCGTCGGCGCCCGGGTCGTGGGGCGTGGCCAGGCGGTCGACGAGCCACGGCTCGGCGAGGGGCAGCTCGGCGACGTGTTCGGCGCCGAGCTGTTCGGCGGCCTCCCACGGCACGCCCGGGCCGCCGACCAGCACGACGCGGGGGCGGCGGGGCAGGCGGGCGCGCAGGCACGGTTCCGCCTGGTCGGCGGCGATCAACACGTGCGGGGCGGTGGCCCAGCGGGCGCGGGCGGCGACAGGGTCGGCGGCCACGTCGACCTCGGTGCCCGCGGCGGCGGCGAGGCGCAGCAGCTCGTCGAGCAGCCCGGGGTCGGCGGTGACGACGAGCGGGCGGTGCGGCGCGGGACGGACGGTCGGACGGGCAGGCATCACAGCACTCCGGCGGGAAGGGAGAAGCGGCAGAAAGGGAACGGGGGGCGAGGCGGCGGAAAGGCCGAGGTGGCAGGAAGGGCGAGGTGGCGGACGGGCGCAGCGAGCAGGGGGCGAGGCAGCGGGAAGGGCGAGGTAAGCGGGAAGGCGGCAGCGGCGGGAACGGCGAGGTAGCGGGAAGGCGGCAGCGGGGGGAACGGCGAGGTAGCGGGAACGGCGAGGTAGCGGACGACAGCGAGGCGAGAGGGCAGCAGGAAATGAGGGGGAAGGGTCAGGACCGATGGAGCCGGGCGCCGTTGGCCCGGTCACTGTGGCGGGCTGGGTCGGTCGCGTGCCCGGCAGCGGCCCCGAGCCTGTGGATGGCCGCTCGCTGTGGATGACCCGGCCCACCCCCGCCGTGATCTGCTAAGCAACCCCCGCAAACCGACGCGGCGGGTTGCGCGGACGTGTGGGCGGAGCCGGGTCCGGGTATCTTGTCCGGGAGATTTACCGATGAGGGTGGGTATGGAGACCGCGATCCGGCGCACGTTGACCGATGACGGCACGGCCGTCGTCGTGGTTGCGGGCGAGGTCGATTTCACGAACGCCGAAGACGTGGCGAAGTGCATCGAGGACGCGGTGTCGGACGGGCAGCCGGTCGCGATCCGGGTCGACCTGCAGCAGGCCGCCTTCATCGACTCCACCGGCCTCGGCGCCCTGATCACGGGCTACCGCGCGGCGGTCGACGCCGACATGGCCTTCTCGGTGGTGAATGCGAGCCCCGGTTTTCAGCGCGTTCTGGCGGTCACGGGGCTGTGTGAACTCTTCGGCCTGGGTGTGGCCGACGAGTCGGACATCGCTATCTGAGCTCGCTATTCATCAGACGATTCCGGAGGGCCGGATCGTCCGTTCAGCCGAGCAACGGAAACCGAACGGATCGGTGTCGGCAACGCGTCGAGACAGTTGTCGATACGCGACAGCTGGACGTTTGCGCAGCTCAGAGCCCTGCCGCAATAGGGGATCACTCGTGCGGCAATGCTTGTTGAGTCCCTGTTGAGTCCTCGATGAGCCCTTCCGGTCACCCTTTCGCCTGCCATGCCACTGCGGGCGCGGTGTTGTATGGGGGAAGGACGAGAAATGGAACGGATCAAGACGTACATCCACGCGGACGACCCGATCTCGCGCGCGGGGGTCGCGAGTCAGCTGCGGCCCCGGCCGGAGGTGCTCGTCGTCGAGGGGGCGGAGGCTCTCGAGGCGCGGGTCTGCCTGGTGATCGGGGATCAGGTCACCCAGGGGGCGCTGCGGGTCATCCGCCTGCTGCGTCAGCAGGGCAGCCAGGTCGTGCTGGTGGTCGCGGAGCTGGACGACTCGGCGCTGGTGGCGTCGGTCGAGGCGGGGGTGGCCGGCATGGTGCGCCGGTGCGACGCCACGCCGGACCGGCTCATCGCGGCGATCCGCTCGGCGGCCGCCGGTGAGGCGGCGGTGCCGCCCGATCTGGTGAACCGACTGATGGACCAGGTGGGCCGGCTCCAGCGGCAGGTGCTGTCGCCGCGGGGGCTGAGCTTCACCGGGCTGGCGGACCGGGAGATCGAGGTGCTGCGGCTCGTCGCCGACGGGCTGGACACCGCGGAGATCGCGACGAAGCTGTCCTACTCGCAGCGCACGATCAAGAGTGTGCTGCACGACGTGACGACCCGGTTGCAGTTGAAGAACCGGTCGCACGCCGTGGCGTACGCGTTGCGCCAGGGTCTGATCTGACGACGGTCTGACATCGGCGGCTCGGCGCGGGTATGGGGCCCGCGCCGAGCCGTTGTCGTTCAGGGGGTCGTCCGGCCGCTGACCGTGACGGCGGCGCTGCACTTCTTCTTGGCGGGCGCCGGGTTCTGGCACCGGACGGCGATGGTGAGCCGCTGACCCTTGTTGAAGTGCAGCGGGACGCTGAAGTGCTGGTCCTGGATGCGGTGGGTCTCCAGGCTCCAGGTCAGCAGGGTCTCGTCGCCGCGGCGGATCTCCAGCAGGCCGACGTCGCCGACCGGGTTCTGCAGGACGATGTCGCTGACGTCGAGCGGCTTCTGCGGCTGCTTGGCGTCGAAGAACTCGCTGAACCCGCTGGCCCGCACCTGCCCGGCGGCGGAGATCCGGTAGTCGACGGCCTTGGTCAGCGCCTTGGCGGCCGACGGGTCGGGGGTCGGCTTCTTCGACGGCGACGGCGTCACGTCGCCGCCGGGGCCGCCGCCGCCCGGGCCGGCGCCGCCGCCGGCGGCGAGCTGCGCCGCGGTGTCGTTCTTGACCTTCTCGGCGGCCTTCGACGACTCGACCTTCGCCGCCTCGGTCGCGGCGGACTGCACCGCCGGCTTGAGCACGGCCAGCCACAGCCCGGCGCCGACGACGGCCAGCGCGATCACCGCCACCGCCACGCCGAGCGCCCAGCGGGGCACGACAGGGTCCTGCTCGAAGGTGGCGGACGAGGTGACGGCCTCGCCGCGGTCGGGCATGACCACGATGTCGAAGGGCCGCTGGCGCTGGGCGCCGGTCCAGAACTTCTCGCGCGGCACGGCGGCCAGCCGGACCCGGTGCACGAGGCCGGGGCCGACGACGGAGGCGGACCGGGAGACGGTGAACGTCAGCGCGTCGTCCTGGTCGACGCCCTCGATCTCGGTGCCGACGGCGACGTTGCCCAGGTTGGCGATGTCGACGCGGTGCTTGCCCTTGCGGGCGCCGCGCGAGATCTGCGGCACCAGCGTGACGCGCAGGTCGCTGAACGGCGCGACGTCGACGACGCCCTCCTCGACGACCGACCCCTCGGGGTCCTCGAGGGACAGCGCCTTGAAGCCGAACGGCACCGGGCCCGCGGCGGGCTCGGCGGCCCGGGGCGGCCGGAAGTGCACCCGCACCTCGGCGCTGTCGCCGGGGTAGAGGTTGAGCACGGCCGGCTCGACCACGGTCCACGGCGCGGCCGCACCGACGACGGCGCACGTGACCTGGTCGATGACCTGGCCGGTGTTGCGCACGGTGGCCGTGAGGACGGCCTCTTCACCGGGTACGACGGTGAGCTCGCTCGTACCCCATGCCACTGACACTCCCATGGAGGGTGAGTGTGGGCGTCGCGCGGCGGGCGCGGTACGCGCGCAGGGGTACCCGCCCGGGCTTCCGGCACGGCCCGAAAGGGCAGTCCGCGGCACCCCGGCGGACGCCCCGCCGATCGTCGTACGCGTGCGCGGGGGTTCCTACGGTGATGTCCTCCACCGTCGTGCCGTCCGCGCGCGGCACCAGTCCCGGGAGCGGCCGTGCAAGGGCGTCACAAGCGCAGGGTGTGGGCCTCCGGCCTCGTCGTCTCCGCCGTCGTGGGCGGGCTCGTCGCCGGGTACTCGGCGTTCCCGACCTCGTCGCTGGCGGCGGTGTCGCCGGGCGCGACGGTCCGGGTGTCGGTGACCGACGCGGGCGAGGGGCTGCCGGGCTCCAGTTACGACCCGTCGGTGTCGGCGGACGGCCGCTGGGTGGCGTTCAGCACGACGGCGCCGCTGGACCCGGCGGACGACGACGGCGACCGGCGCGGCGACCTGGACGTGTACGTGCGCGACACCGTGAACGGCCGCACCCGGCTGGTGTCGCACGGCGTGGGCGGGACGGCGGTCGGCACGAGCGCCCTGCCGTCGATCTCGGGGGACGGCCGGTACATCGCCTTCTGGACCGACGCCACGAACATCCCGGCGGACGCCCCGCGCGGCCGCCGCATCGTCGTGTGCGACCGCGACCCGGACGGCGACGGGACCTTCGGCGACGGGTGCGCGCACACGGTGGTCAGCGGCAGCGACTACGACCCGGTCAACCCGCACATCTCGGCGGACGGCTCGCTGGTCTCCTACGAGGTCCCGCAGGGCACGATCGGCCTGCTGAGCTCGGCCCCTAACGCCGCGGCGGCCCGCAAGGCCCCGAACGCCCCGGCGGCCGCGGCGACCCCGGACCCGGGCGGCAACAACACCCCCGGCCCCGGCGGCAGCAACACCCCGGACCCGGGCGGCAGCAACACCCCCAGCCCGACGTTCAGCCCCAGCCCGAGCCCGAGCCCCAGCGGCCCCGTCGATCCCGAGGAGCCGGTCGACGACACGTTCGGCGACTACTGGACCGGCTGGATCGAGCTGGTCAGCCTCAGCACCGACGACGCCGGGCGGTTGCGCCGGCCGCTGCCCGAGGACCACACCGTCGTCGAGGCCCCCGGGGCGCTCACCGTCGACGGCCGCCGGTACACCGTCGACCACTACGCCGACTCGACGCTGGCCGCCGGCGGCGGGCACGTCGCGTTCGTCGCTCGCTACGAGGACGCCGACCCGGAGCGCTTCGCGACCCGGTCGGCCGTGTTCGACCACGAGATCGGCACCGAGTCGTTCGTGCGCCTCGACGTGGCCGCCGACGGCACCCCGCTGCCCGGCTTCGCCCGGGAGGCGGGCCAGCCGGCGCTGTCCGGCGACGGCAGCCGGTACGCCTACGTGGACCGCGCCGACCGCGACGCGCCGGTGGTGCGCGCCTACGACCGGGACGCCGACGACGACGGCGTGCTGACCGGCGACGGCGTGGCGCTGCCGACCGAGGTCGCGTCCCGCACCACCGCCGGCAGGGCGGCCCTCGGCGGCTACCCCGCGTTCTCCGCCGACGGCCGGTACCTGGCGTTCGCCACGCCGTCGCTGGGCACCCACAACGGCGTCGACACGGCGCGCGACGAGCTGGACCGGTGCCTGTCCGACCGCGACAGCGACCGGCGGGTGCCGTCCCCCTCGCACTGCGACGTGGTGGTCCGCGACCTGGTGGTGGACGCGGCCCGGGCCGAGGCGGACCTGCCGCGGCTGCCCGGCGAGCTGGTGTCGGCGAGCCTGCGCGAGGAGTGCGGCGCCGGCGAGACCTGCGAGGGCGACGGCCACAGCGTGATGCCCGTGCTGACCGCGGACGGCTCCGCGGTGGCGTTCGCCTCCGAGGCCACCGACCTGGTCGCGGGCGACGCCAACAAGAGCGCCGACGTGTTCCTGCGCCGCTTCGAGCCGGCCCTGGCCGCCGAGCCGGTCGACCTGGGCACCGTGCCGCTGGGCTCGTCGGCGCTGGCGGACGTGCCCGTGCGGCACACCGGGTTCGGCCCGCTCGCGGTCGCCGAGATCGTCGTCGAGGGCGCGCACGCGACCGACTTCGCGGTGTTCCCCGCCGAGACGTGCACCGCGCAGGTGCTGCACGTGACCGGCCAGTGCGTCGTGTCGGTGCGGTTCCAGCCCACCGCCGTCGGCCCCCGCACGGCCACCGTGCGGCTGGTGCCGGTGCGCGGCGCCCCGCTCGACATCGTCGTCACCGGCGTGGGCGCGCCCGCGCCCACCGGGGGCTTCACCGCCCTGCCCGCTGGCCTCGACTTCGGCGCCCGGGCCGTCCTGCACCAGAGCCCGGTCAGGCCGGTCACCGTCACCAACACCGGCGACGGGCCGCTCACCATCGGCGCGGTCACGCTGGCCGGGGCGAACCCCGGCGACTACCGGATCACCGCCGACACCTGCCGCAACCGGGTCGTGGCCGTGGACGCCACCTGCCGCATCGACGTGCGGCACCAGCCCCGGGGCGTCGGCGACCGGCCCGCCGTGCTGCGCGTCGACCACAGCGCCACGCTCAGCCACACCGTCCCGCTGACCGGCGCGGGCTCGGCGCCCACGCTCACGCCGTCGCCCACCGTCGTCAAGTCCGGCGACGTCATCCGGCTCAACGGCGCGAACTTCCCGCCGGGCGGCACGGTGCGGCTCGGGTTCCGGGGCCTGCCCGCCGACCTCACCGTCAAGGCCGCCGCGGACGGCTCGTTCAGCACCCCGTTCGTCGTCATGGCGCACGTCGAGACGGGCCTGCGGCCGATGCTCGCCACCGCCACGGCCGCCGGCCTGGCCGCACCCCTGGAGGCGGAGGCGGAGCTGCTCGTCACCCGCGGCTCCCTCCAGCCGCCCGACTTCATCTTCCGGAACTGACGGCCGGCACCGGCCTTTCGAGAGGAGCGTCCCCATGACGCAGCACATCAACGCGGAAGGGGTGCCGTTGCGCGGCGACGGCACCCCGTTCCCCAGCGACCCGGCCCAGTGGTCCGACGAGGAGAGGGAGTACCTCGAGACGTACTTCTTCAACGGTGAGCTGGAGACCGGCATCGAGCACGAGCAGATCGCCATGGTCGACGTGCCCGAGCAGGCGGGCGACGGGGAGGCGTACGCATGAGCGACGACGGCATCGCGAACGTCGCCAGCGCCGCCTGGCACGTCATCGAGTCGGGCAAGCCGTCGGCGAGCCTGGCCAGCAACACCTGCAACGCCGTCCCGGCCGGCATCGCCGACCCGCTGCACTCGCTGACCGGCGCGCAGGGCCCGAACAGCCTGGTGTGGCGGCTGCGGCAGGAGAACGGGTTCGGCGTCGAGGTCGTCGACATCTCGTTCGACCTGCGCTGGGAGTTCGGCGCCCGGCACCGCGGCGGCGGCGCGTACATCCCGAACTGCTACCTGTACGTGCCGCGGTGCACGGTGCTGTGGGGGTTCACCGTGGACGTGCAGGTCCACGTCCACAACCCCACCAACGGCGGCACCGAGACCGCCCCGGTCGCGCGCCTGCCGCTGACGGTGAGCGGCTCGGTCAGCAGCCTGGTCAACACGCACAGCGTCCAGTGGGACTTCGTGCTGTTCGGCGACGGCCAGTACTCGGCCAGCTGAACCCCCCGACGAAGGAGCCCCCCGCCACGGTCCCGGCGGGGGGCTCCTTCTCGCGCGCGGTCAGTCCTTCTTCTCCGACCACAGCTCGATCTCGGTGATGGCGACGTTCTTGCTCTCGACGTTCTGGTAGGTGTCCTGCACCCACACCTGCACGGAGGTGACGGGGCCGCCGCTGTCGAGGTCGAACTCCTGCCCGTCGGTGTGGTCCTTGAGCACCAGGTCCTGCGTCCTGCCGGTGGGCCACACCAGGTGCAGGGTGCGCGGGCGCTGGCTGCCGCGCAGGTCGCCGACGATGCCGCCGCGGATCAGGGTGCGCTTCGGCTCGACGGGCTCCTGGAACTTCAGCTCGATCATCTTCTGCTTGGCGACGGGCGCGGACCACCAGGTGTTCGTGAACCCGTCGGCCGCCATCACCGGCGGGTGCTTGCGGTCCGACACCGGGCCGGTGGCGGTGACGGCGCGCACCGGCGCGTAGTCCGGGAACAGCGCGCTCTGCACCCAGGCGCGGCCCGCCTTGACGCGCGGGTCCACGAACGAGCGCACCTGCGGGAACGCCGCGTAGAGCAGGCCGCACACGAGGATGAGGACGGCCAGGCTGCGCCGGATGACCGGCCAGACCGACCGGCGGTGCTGGCGGCGCTGCACCCGTTCGGGCTTGCCGTCGGCGGCGGGCGCGGCGACCTCGGCCCGGCGCGGCTTGCGCCGCGGCAGGATCCGCTTCCACCACCTCGGCCGGACGGCCTCGGCGTGGGCGAGCGAGTCGCCGCAGCGGCTGCAGAACCGCCGGGTGGGCAGGTTGCCCTCGCCGCACTCGCCGCAGACGAGGTCGCCCTCCTCCAGCCGGCGGCTCGGCGCGCTCTTGGGCACGGCCCGGCGGGCCTGCGGCCGGTCCTGCGGCGCGACGACGTCGGGCTCGCCGCCCGCGGCGGGCCCGGCCGCGGTCCGCGCGGGCGCGGCCGCCGCCCGCGGCTGCGGCGCCGCGGCGGGGGTGGTCTCGGGGGCGACGAGCGCCGCCGGGTTCTGCTGGAGTACGCCGCCAGGGGCCCCCGCACCGATCGGGGCGCCCGGCGCCACAGCACCGCCCGGGGCGGGACCGGCGCCGTTCCCGCGCGGCGGCGGAGGCGGCGGCACGGCGGGCCGCCCACCCGGCGGCGGAGGCGGAGGCGGCGGCACCGCCGGACGCCCACCCGCACCGGGCGGCGGAGGCGGTGGCGGCGGCACGGCGGGCCGCCCACCCGCCGCCGAAGCAGCCCCGGCCCCGGCCCCGGCACCGGCGCCCGGCGGCGGCGGAGGCGGCGGCACCGCGGGACGCCCGCCCGGCGGTGGAGGCGGCGGCACCGCGGGACGCCCGCCCGGCGGTGGAGGCGGCGGCACC
>NZ_BOOY01000022.1 GCF_016863475.1 Spirilliplanes yamanashiensis | reverse complement strand
CGGCACCGCGGGACGCCCGCCCGGCGGTGGAGGCGGCGGCACCGCGGGACGCCCGCCCGGCGGTGGAGGCGGCGGCACCGCGGGACGCCCGCCCCCACCCGGCGGCGGAGGCGGAGGTGGCGGCACGGCCGGCCGCCCACCCGGCGGCGGTGGCGGCGGGGAGCCCGCCGGCTTGACGCCCGAACCGAAGCCCCCCGGCGCACCCGGCGGCCGGGGCGCCCCCGGCGCGCCCGGCGCCCCGCCCGGCCGCATCCCGCCCGGCCCGCTCGGCCGGGCGATCGGGTCGCGGTGGCCCACGTCGGCGTACAGCAGACCCTGGACGCGGGCGAGCAGCCCCCGCTTCGGCTGCTCCGGCTCGGGTTCCGGCTCCGGCCGGGGCGCCGGGGCGGGCGCGGCGACCTTCTCGCCGGTCCACTCCAGGAACGCGCCGCAGGATCCGCAGAACGAGTCGGCGCCGCTGTTCTTGAAGCCGCACGACTTGCAGACGATCATGTGAGAACCTCCACGCTGTGCTGAACGTGCGCGGGCTTCGCGGCGACGACGGCGGCCTCGACCGCGGCGTGCAGCGCGGGCAGCGACCACGCGGTGTCGGCGGGGACGCGGACGCGCACCCGCAACCAGGGCCGGGGGTCGCCGGGCGCGGCCCCGCCGGGACGGTCGGAGACGGCGGTGCCGCCGCTGTCGGCGACGTCGACCTCGCCGCCGGTGAGCAGTTCCAGGGCGGTGCGCAGCCCGCTCACGGTGCCGCGCAGGCGGTGCAGCTCGGCGGCCCGGGCGACGGTCTGCCGGTGCAGGTGCTCGGGCACGTGCTCGTCGACGGTGACGCCGACCCAGCCCGCCAGCCACTCCAGGAAGTCGGTGGGGGCCAGCCGCGGGTCGACGTACGCGTCGAGGTTGTCGAGGGTGGCGATGACGGGCGCGAGGACGTCGTCGAGGCCGGCGGTGAACCGGCCGATGAACGGGTCCTCTTCCTGGTACACGGCGGGCAGCAGGGTGACCAGCGGGTACGGCGACGCCAGGCCGAGCACGGTGCCCCTCATCGCTGCGTCACCCGGATCTGGTGCTCGTAGGAGAAGACGAGGCTGTTGGCGGGCAGGTCGACGCGCCCGGCGGGCGACCCGCGTTCGCCGGTGACGGGGTTGGCGCCGAACAGCCGCACGTCGTCGACCAGGTCGACGCCGTGCACCTTCTGCAGCACGCCGAACACCTCGCCGGCATGCACGGCCCGCCCGAACGGCCAGCCGCGCCCGTCGGGCCCGCCGGTGAGCGGGTTGAGGAAGCGGTACAGGGCGTCGAGGGCGTCGGCCTGTACCCGCCCGGCCTTCACGCCGGGCCGGGCGCCCAGTTCGGCGACGACGGTGATGCCCCGGTACAGCGGCGGCTCGACGACGACGCGGGTGCCGATGAGCCGCACCTCGTCGAGCCGGTCGGCGACGCGCTGCAGCGTCTCGGGCGACGGCACGAGCGCGCCGAGCTCCAGCTTGCCGTTGTCGGCCGCCGCGGCGGTGGGCACCACCAGCACCTTGACGGCGCCGGGCTCGACGCCCTCGCTGCCGGCGGGCAGGCAGCGCACCCGGGCGACGGACGGGTCGGCCTCGCAGCTGATCGTCTCGAAGTCCTCGACGGTGACCGCCCGGCTGCGCGAGCGCAGCAGGATGGGGCCGCGGTCGCGGGCCTGGTCGAGGCTCTCGCCGTCGGCGCCGTGCCGGGCCCGCCGCAGGTTCTCGACGCCCGCCACGAACGGGATGGAGGAGCGCAGCGTGCGGATCGCGCCGGCGGCGACGTTGCCGCGGGCGCCGCCGCCGACGCAGTAGCGCCGCACCCGCACGACGCTGTCGGCGGGCGGGACGCAGCCGTACTGGCGCAGGCCGCCCTCGGGGGTGCGCACCACCGGTCCGAACGCGACGGTGCCGGTGACCCCGTCGAGCGTGAAGTGCCGGTCGTCGGGGCCGGAGCCGGCGAACGTGTCGACCCTGGTCCACTCCTGCCAGCCGTCGTCGGAGCTGACCTCCAGCTCGACGGGCACGCCGACGTGCAGCACGGGGGTGCGCGACAGGGTGAACCGCTGCCCTGCGACGCCCTCGGTGGCGCCCAGGTTCTCGTTGACGATGATGTCGGCGTGCACGCTCGTGGCGGTGCCGCCGACGGTGGTGGCGGTGAGCCCGGCCACGACGGGCGTCATCGTGTACGCGGGCTGCCCCGGCTCGGCCTCGGTGACGCGGGCGCGCAGCCAGCCGGCGCGCACCCCGCCCAGCACGCTCGCGGTGTGCTCGCCGGGCAGGTGCACGGTGACGGCCCCGGAACGGTTGAGCCCGCCGGTGCCGTCGCCGCTGACCAGGCACTCCCGCCAGCCGGCCCCGTCGTACGCCTCCCAGGCCAGCGGCGGCCAGGTCGGGTCGACGCCGACGCCGTCGAGGTGGCCGCGGAAGTCGAGCCGCACCGCGCAGTGCGGCACCGGCTCGGTGAGCCCCACGTACAGGGCGTCGCCGGGCTGCGGTTCCTCGCTGAACGCGGCGAACGCGCGCCCGCCGGTCAGCTCGTCGGTGCGGTCGGCGCCGCCCGCCAGCACGGTCTGCAACGCGCACGGCACGATCGCCAGGTCCTCCAGGGTGGCGAACGTGACCGGCTCGGCGGTCTCGGTGCGCAGCGTCCCGGAGCGGGTGCCGGCGGCCACGGTCAGCGCCGACGTGGCGGGCGCCGACAGCCAGAACGTGACCGGCACGGTGGCGGGCACCGGCGGCACCAGGTGCAGGCCGATCAGGTCGAGGAACTTCAGGTACAGCCGGTCGGGCACGCGGTTCAGCCGGAACAGCAGCTGGTCCGTCATGAACGCGAACGTCTCGATCAGCGTGACGCCGGGGTCGCTGACGTTGTGGTCGGTCCACTCCGGACAGCGGCGCATGACGAGCCGCTTGGCGTCGTTGACGAGGTCCTGGAACCGGCGGTCGTCGAGGTCGGGCGCGGGCAGGGCCATCAGTAGTCGCTCTCCGGGTCGTCGGGGATCGTGTAGAAGGGGAAGACCAGGTTGCGGTGGTCGTTGGTGCCCTTCGACGCGTACGCGATCTCGATGTAGAGCACGGACGGGTCGTCGGCGTCGGGGCGCACGGTGAGGCCCTTGACGTCGACGCGCGGCTCCCAGCGCAGCAGCGCCCGGCGCACCTCGCCGGTCAGCTCGGCGATGGTGTCGTCGGTGGCGGCGCGGAACACGAAGTCGCGCAGCCGGCAGCCGAAGTCGGGCCGCATGGGCCGCTCCCCCGGGTACGTCGACAGGATCAGCCGCATGGCCTGCACCAGCTCGGTGTCGCCGCGCACCAGCGCGATGCCGCCGGTGCCGCCGACCCCGGTGGGGAATCCCCACCCGGTCCCGATGAAGTCACTCATGGGTCGCCGCCTCAGTTCAGCTTGATCGGCATGCCCTTGATCTCGACCGGACCCGCCTTCGACTCGATCTTGATCGAGTTCAGCGCGGTCAGTTCGAGACTGCTGCCGCCGTCGATGGTGACCGTGCCGCCCTGGCCGGCCTTGATCGTGATGTTGCCGCCGGGACCGCAGACGATCTCGACGGTGCCGGTGGCGGCCTGGCTGGCCGGCGGGCTCGGCTCGCAGGTGATCGTGACGGTGCCGGCGGTCTGGTCGACCGCGACGCCCATCGACCCGTCGGCGTTCTCCAGCGCGAACGCGCTCTTCATCGGCGGGCCCGCGGCGGGCGGCGGGGGCAGCTCGTCGGAGAACGTCAGCCGGTTGCCGGAGCTGGTGACGAAGCCGCGCTGCACCACCTGCCCGGTCATCCCGGACCGCTTGACGGCGTCCGCCCCGAGGTCCCAGGCGGTGTTCGCGTTGAGCAGTCCACCCAGGACGTACGGGCGGCGCGGGTCGCCGAACTCGAAGCCGATCAGCACCTCGTCGCCCACCTCGGGGGTGAACAGCGCGCCGGAGGTCTTGCCCGCCCCGAACTGCGCCACCCGCGCCCAGTCCGACTCGTACACCGGCGACAGCCACGGCAGCGCCACCTTGACCCGGCCGCGGCCCTCGTCGTCGGTGTTGTTCGTGACGATGCCGCAGACCAGGCCCGGGATGCGGGCCGGCTCGCCCTGCGTGCCGCCCAGCGACGCCAGGCCCAGCAGCGAGCGCTCGTGCCGGCCGCTGACGAAGAACCGGGTGTGGTAGCCGCCCTCCGACTCGTCGAAGATGTGCCGCGCGTTCGTCACCGTCCACGACCCGGCGAAGGCGGCCGGGACGTGCGCCACCGTCACCTTCCTGCCCGCCTGGATCCGCGGGTCGCCGACGGCGTACCCCTCCGCCTCGGCGAACGTGCTGGCCACGTGCTCGGCGAGCCCGTTGGCCATCTCCTCCGCGGCCCGGCTCGCGTTCGACCCGCTGGCCAGCGGGCGGTTCACCACCGCGTACGCCTTCGCGCTGGGCGCCTGCCCGAAGTCCGGCAGCAGCCCGGGGATGGCGGGCAGCGGGATGCCCAGCGGGTTGCTCAGCCCGAACGAGTCGGCCAGCGCGGCCGGGTCGTCCGGCAGCGAGGCGGTGCCGGTGCGGACGGCCGTGGTGGCGCTGACCGGCTCGGCGTTCTCGGCGTCCCAGAACCGCACCTCGACCTCGGACGTCAGGTTCGCCCCCGACACCCGCGGCAGGAACGTCAGCAGGTTGTCCTTGAACGTCAGCGTCGGGGTGTCGCCCAGTCCGACCGCGTCCAGGGCGGCGCCCAGCAGGCCCGCCGCCCCGGCCGGCATCCCCGGCGGGCGCTTGAAGAAGAACTTGCCGTCGACGACGCCGGTCTCGTAGCCGACCTCGCGGGCCCGCTGCTTGATGAACTCCCAGTCGGTCTGCGCCACCTGGGCCAGGTGCTCGTGGACGGTGCTGGTGTCGTCGACGGTGCCGACCGGCACGCCCGCCTCGTCGGCGACGGTGCGCACCGCCTGCGAGTCGGTCGAGTTGAGGAACGTGCGGGTGCGCTTGGCACGCTGGAGCCGGTGCGCCTGCTCGTAGCCGCGCACCACCGTGTACACGTGCAGGTCCGCGCAGATCGCCTCGATCGACGTGACCTCGCCTGCGATCAGCTTGCTCGCCGACGTGGAGTCGGGGGCGCCGCCGTGCACCTCCACCTTCGCGCCGATCGACAGCCCGGCGTTCGCGGCCGCGTTGCCCTCCTCGTCGAGGAACGTCAGCTCGAACATGTCCGGCAGGTGCAGGTGGGTGTCGACGACGACGCGGGTGAGGTGCCGCTCGACGTCCGGCCGCAGCGGCAGCGGCCCCACCTTGACGTTGGCCCGGACGGTGCCGACGCCGCCGGCGAGCGGGTTCACGCCAGCTCCCCGGGGTTCGGCAGGTAGACGCGGTCGCCGGGCTTGACGCGCAGCGGGTCGTCGATGTTGTTGCAGTCGGCGATCTGCCGCCAGCGCCCCGGGCTGCCGTACTGCTCGGTGGCGATCCGGGCCAGCGAGTCGCCCGACGACACGGTGTGCGCGGTGCGGCCCGGCAGGCCCTGCGACGTCGGGTTGGTCGGCAGCAGCGCCAGCAGGCTCGGCTGCTCCTGCAGGCGGATCGTCACCTCGGCCCGCACCGGCGTGCCGTCCTTCGCGAACCGGCTGTACGTGACGTTGCAGGTGTTGACGATGCCCTGGTACAGGAACGACGAGCCCCACGTGAACATCACCAGCGGCGGCCGGGAGATCAGGTTCACCATGCCGCCCGTGGCCGCGCTCAGCGCCGCGCCGCCCAGCTGCATCGCCGCGCCGAGCAGGCCGCCGCCGCCCGGGCTCATCCAGCCCAGCAGTTGGTCGCAGCGCGACTTCACGTCGTCGCCGAGGAACGTCACCTTGTTCAACGTGATCATCGGCGCGGGCGCCTTCTTGAAGATCGACCCGCTGGCGCCGCCGGGCGTGCCGGCGTTGCTGCTCGCGTTCGGCCGGGTCATCAGCGACGCGGTGCGGGACATGACGATCTGCTCCGGGTTCAGGTCGAACGAGACCATCGCCGGCGGCATCATCGACTGCAGCGACGCGCGCGCCATCACAGGAACCCTTCGTGCACGAGCTGGAGCTGCTCGATCGCCACCGACGTGCCGGTCGCGTCCAGGTCCGGGCCCGACCAGCGCGCCGGGTACACGTTGCGCAGCGTCCACGACGACACCAGGCCCTGCCAGGTCGCGTCGTACAGCTGAATGTGCGCGGTGCGGGGGCCGTAGTCGCGCGGCGAGGATGCGTTGTACCAGCCGCTCACCACCTGGGCCAGCCACGCCTGCACCTGCGCCGACTCCGGCTGCGACATCGCCCGCCTGAGCGTGATCGCCTTGTACTCGACCCGGTCCGGCAGGATCACCGGGTGCTCGTAGTTGGCGCCCTCCTTGACCACGACGTGCGTGAAGTCCACGGCCAGCCCGGCGCACGACGACCAGCTGCCCAGGTCGATGCCGTCCACGGTGACCTGGAAGCGCATCGACATGCCGAGCTTCGCGGCCGGCGACAGGGTGCTCATCGCGGGAACGCCATCTCGTCGGCGAGGAACCCGCGGTGCGCCAGTTCCAGCGTCTCCGTGGCGACCCGGCTGGCGCCCGCCTCGAAGCCCGCCACCGACCAGCGCACCGGCATGATCTGCTTCAGGTCCCACTTCATGATCTCGGCGCCGGCCGCGTCGAGCAGCCGCACGTTGCCGGTCTGCGCGGCGTACTTGAACGAGGTGGTGTCGAGCCACTCGCGCACCTTCGCGCTCTCCGCCGACGCCGCCCGGGTCAGCTTCAGCACCGAGTAGTGCGTGTTGCCCGGGAAGTACCAGCGCTCGTTGCCGACGTCGCCGGCCCGGTACTCGACCACGTCCCACTTGACGTCCAGGCCGTCGACCTGGGCCCAGCTGCCCAGGTCGTACGTCCCGTGGTCGATCTTCACCGTGAACCGGTTCGCCATGCCGAGCATGGTTCCGTCGCTGATCGGCATCGGTCCCCCTACCTGAAGTCGCTGAGCAGGCCGGCCCGCTCACGGTCGAGCAGCAGTTCCAGGCGGAGCCTGCTGCGGATGCGGTCGTAGAGCCGTCCGGCGATCTCGTCCAGGTCGAGGTCGTCGGTGTCGACGGGCGTGCGTCCGGCGTCGGTGGCGGTGCGCTCGACACCGTCGCGGGCCGCCTCCTCCTGGTTGGCCCGCCCGCCCTGCAGCAGCGGCGTGACGTCCATCCCGAACGGGGCGCCGACCTCGGTGACGACGTCGTTGGTGAGGGCGGCGCGCAGCTCGGCGGCGCTGCGGATCGGCTCGGCGCGCGGCAGGCCGCCGTGGTGGCCGGTCCGGTCGGCGATGCGCTGCTGCTCGTCGTGGGACAGCTCGGCCAGCGGGGTCTCGCCGCGCGCCGCGCGCTCGTCGTTGATCGCGGCGAGCCGGTCGTCGTAGGCCTGCTGGAACCGCTCGGCGCCCCCGGCCCCGGACCCGCCGCCCGGGCCGGCGAAGCTGCCGCCGCCGGTGCGCCGGCCGCCGGGCGACGACGCGGGCTGCGTCGGGTCGTCCATGCTCCACGCGTCGAACACGAAGCCGCCGGCCGACGACGCGACCACCCCGGCGAAGTCGTCCCAGCTCCGCGGCCCACCGCCGCCGCCACCGCCGCCACCGCCGGCGGCCGGGGCCGCGGCCTCCGCGCGTGGCGGCGCAGCGGGGGCCGCGGCCTCGGCCGGCGGCGCCGGGGCGGGTGCCGCCGGCGCGCTGGGGTGGCTCAGGGTGGCCGCGCGGCGCTGCACCCGGCCCGGCACGGCGGCCTGTGCGGCGGGCGCCGTCGCGGGCACCAGCGGCCGGGGGACGGGCAGGGCCGCCCCCGCCGTGGCGGGGGCGGCACCGGGCGCCGCCGTGCTGACCGTGGCGGCGCGCGGCGGCGGGTGGGTCAGGTCGGGCAGGGGCGCGCCGGCGCGCACGGCCGCCTCGACGGCGAGGGCCTGCGCCTCCAGGGCGGCGCCGGCCGGGGAGCCCTCGTCGGGCAGGGCCGGGCCGAGGGTGCGCTGCTGGGCGACGTGCACGAGTTCGTGCGCGATCAGGGCGCGCGCCTCCGGGCCGTCGACGTGGCCGGCGGCGGCCGGCAGGTGCACGGCGTCGTTCTCGGCCCACGCGGCGGCGCCGAGCGCGGCGGCGCGGGCGTCCACCTCGGACGACCGGTGCACGGGCACGGCGGCCAGGTCGGCGCCGAGGTGCGCGCCGAGGTCGCGGGCGAGCTGCGCGGGCGCGGGCCGGGCGGGCCGCACGGGGACGGGTGGCGCGGGAGCCACGGGCGGCGCGGGCGGCGCGGGGTGCACCGGCCGGGCGGGCGGCACCGGCGCGGCGGGCCGGACGGGCCGGACCGGCACGCCGGCCGCGGGCGGCCGGGAGTCCGGCACACGCGGCGGCACAGACGACGCGGCCGGCGTAGACGCCGCCGTGGGCGCGGCCGGCGTGGCCGGCGTGGCCGGCGTGGCCGCGCCGGCCGCAGCAGGCGGCGGCATGGTCTGGGGCGCGGCGGCCGGGCGCCGGACCGGCACGGCCGGCGCCCCGGAGAGATCGGCGGCGGGCCCCGAGGCCGGGCCCACGGCGGGGCCCACGGTGGGGGTCAGCGGGTGGGCGAGCGCCGGTCCCGGGTCGGGGTCGGCGTGCTCGTCGGCGGTCAGCGGCGCGCCCAGGCCGACGCGGCCGCGCGGGCGGCGGGCCCGTGGCTGCGCCGGGCGCGGGGCGGGCCGCGGCGGTGCGGCGGGCGCGGGCGGCGGCGGTGGCGCGGCCGGCATGGACGGGATCGCGCCCAGCAGCGGGTCCATGACCGGCGCGGTGGACAGCGCCCGCAGCCAGGCGGGCGCCCGGTGCGGCTCGGCGGGTTCGCGGGCGGGGCCCACGTACTCGTCGGTGGCGTGGGTGAGCGACGGCGGCGCCGCCGGCCGCTCGACCGGGGTGACCCGGCGCGGCGGCGCGGGCGCGGGCAGGGGTTCGGCGGCGCCGCCGAGGTCCAGGGCCGGCAGCGTGTCGGCGAGCCCCTCGACCAGCCCGGCGGGGGTCTCCGGCGGCCCGGCGGCGGGCCGGTGCAGCAGCGACCGGGTGCCGCTGACCCGCGGCAGCCCGGCGGGGGTGAGCAGGGTGGGCGGCCCGACGACGGGCGTCAGCGGCGGCAGCGCCTGCCACGCCCGGCGCGGCGCACCGGGCGGCGCGACGGGCGCGGCGACGGGCGCGGCGACGGGCGCGGCGACGGGCGCGGCGGCCGGGACGCCGGCCGGGGCGGGCTCGGCGGCGCCGCGGCGGCGGAAGGGCCAGCGCATGACGTCACCAGCCCTTCTCGTCCCGCGCGGTGTGGATCCTGCCGATCTCGTCGATGACCCTGCCGCGGACGCCGTGCTCCAGATCGAGGATCTGGTCGAACGTCCAGTGCAGGTAGTAGGCGACGTACGCGACCTCCTGCCAGAGGCGGTCGGACGCGTACGTCACGATCCCCCCGGGGCATCACCGGCCACGTCGACGGCGAAGTCGTGGCCGCACGACGGGCAGCTGACCGCCGCCTCCGTGTGGCCCTCGCCGTTGATCCGCCGGTACAGGTCCTGCAGGAACGCGAGGTCCGAGGCGAACAGGTTCTCGACCACGAACGTGTCGACGCCGGGCAGCGTGCCGAGCTTCGTGACGGTGCGCTCGAGCAGGATGATCGTCAGGTACGCCGGGTTCTGCCGGACCCGCGGATCGGTCTGCGGGAGGATCTCGTCGCGGCCGGTGGCGAGGCGGATGACGCCCTCGCGGTGGACGCGACCCTCCTCGTCGACGTAGCCGCGCGGCAGCGTGAACGGGTACTCGGTGCGCAGCGCGACGTCGGTGCTCATCCGCTCACCCGCTGGATGTTCTCGCAGACGATCGTGACCGTCTCCATGAGCACCTCGGACGCGCCGGCCTTGAGCCCGCCGACCTCCAGCTTGGACGGCCACGCCTGCTCGAGGTGGTAGCGGGCCACCGGGGCGCCGTCGTAGTTGTACATGATCAGCGAGCAGCTCTTGCGGGCCGCGACGATGTTGCCCTGCAGCACCGCCTCGTGCCACGCCCACAGTTCCATGGACGAGTTCTTGCCGCGCTTGAGCACGATCGTCGGCGGCTTGCGCTTGCCGGGCAGCTTCTTGAACACGACCTCCTTGTCCGTGCTCTCCAGGAAGTCGACGGGCTCCACCTCGGTGGTGATGCCCTGCAGCTCGGAGAAGGAGGCGATCTCGTACCCGTCGATCGTGATCGAGAAGCGGGCGGCGGTGAGGGCGTCGTTGGGCTGTTCGGCCCCGAGACCAGCTGGCATGTCCTACTACTCCTCGAGACCGGCGCCGTCGGCGAACTGGCTGATGCGGAAGATGACGAACTCGGCGGGCTTGACCGGGGCGATGCCGATCTCGACGGTGAGCATGCCGGCGTCGCGGTTCTCGGCGGGGTTGTTCTCGGCGTCGCACTTGACGAAGAACGCCTGCGCCGGGGTCTGCCCGAACAGGGCGCCGTCGCGCCACACCCGGCGCAGGAACATGGTGATGGTGCGCTTCACCGAGTCCCACAGCTTCGGGTCGTTGGGCTCGAAGACCACCCAGTTGGTGCCGTTGAGGATGGACTTCTCGACGTAGTTGAACAGCCGCCGCACGTTGAGGTAGCGCCACTCCGGGTCGGAGCTGAGCGTGCGCGCGCCCCACACCCGGATGCCCTGGCCGGGGAACGACCGGATGCAGTTGACGCCGTCCGGGTTGAGCTGGTCGTGCTCGCCCTTGGTCAGGTTGATCTCCAGCGAGATCGCGCCGCGCACGACCTCGTTGGCGGGCGCCTTGTGCACGCCGCGGGTGGCGTCGTTGCGGGCCCAGATGCCGGCCATGTGGCCGCTGGGCGGCGCGAACATCGGCGCCCCGGACAGCGGGTCCATGATCTTGACCCAGGGGTAGTAGAGGGCCGCGTACTTGGAGTCGTAGTTGGCCTCGGCGCGCCAGTTCTTCACCTGCTGGGCGTTCAGGCCCGGCGGGGTGTCGAGGATGGCGACGCGGTCGCGCATCAGCTCGCAGTGGGTGATCATGGCGAGCTGCACGGCGCGGACGCCCTCGTCGTCGATGAGGCCGCGCTCGCGGGCCGCCATCACGTCCGGCACGCTCAGCATGGTGATCTCGTCGATCGCCTCCAGGCCGGCGAAGCCGGTGCGGTCGGCGGCGTTGCCCACGTAGTCGTCGGGCGCGACGCGGATCGCGGGCGGCTCGGCGGTGGTCAGCGCCACCTCGCCCTGCCGCGGCACGGCCAGCGAGCGGTGGCTGGTCTCCTCGACCTCGATCAGCTTCGACCGGGTCTTGACGGCGGTGACGACGTTGGCGGGCCCACGCTTGACGGTCAGCCCCTCGAAGATCTCCGCCGGGGCGCCGCCCCGCTTCACGACCAGGTTGAACGACTCGTCCTCGGCGGGCTGCACCTCGACGGTGATGGGCGCGCCGCCGTTCGCGGCGGGCAGCGCCCGGACGGCGAACGCGGCCCGGTTGTCCTCGGCCGCGGCGGGCAGCTCGGCGCGCAGCACCGGCGCCTCGGCCGCCTGCTCGCCGCCGACCCGCACCACGTACGCGCTGCCGCCGCCGTTGGCGAAGTAGCCGTAGACGGCGTGGGCGAGGTACGAGCCGGGGATGAACCCGCCGAACGCCTGCGTGTACTGCGTCCAGTTGGTCACCAGCGTGGGCTGGTTCGCCGGCCCCTTCTCGGCGAACCCGACGAACGCGGCGACGGCCGTACCGGCGGCCTCGATCGGGCGCGAGCCGGACGACACCTCCTCGACGTAGACGCCGGGCGACAGGTAGCTGCTGGCCATGCGGCCCTCCCTCACGCTGTTGTCAGCGGTCCCAGCGTCCGGTGCGCGGCCGCGGTTTCACACCGGCCGTCGGGCGGTGGCCGGGGCAGCGAGCGCGTCCCTATCGGGCAGTGCGCGGTGCCCGAGTGGCCGCCCCGTCCCGCCTGGCCGGGGCGGGGGTGCGCGGCCACGCTGGGCGGGTGATCGGCGAGGTGAACCGCGCCCTGCGTGCGCTGCTGGCGCCGCTGCTGCCGCCCGGCTGCACGGTCCGCTTCGGCCCGCCCTCGCACGAGCCGGGGCTGGACCTGTTCCTGGCGGGCGTCCGGGAGGACGAGGCCGGTTCGGGCACCGACTGGACGGACATCCGCGACGCCGACGGCCGGGTCACCGCGCGCCGCCCGCCGATCCGCCGGTTCGACCTGCGCTACCACGTCGCCGTCACCGCGAAGGACGAGGACACCGAGGCGCTGCTGCTCGACGCGGTGCTGACGGTGGTGGACCCGAAGCAGCGCGTCGACCCGGCCCTGCTGGACGACGGCCTGGCCGGCCAGCCGGTCGTGCTGCGGCTGGACCCGGCGGTCGTCGCCTACCCGGACCGGACCGTGCTGGGCGTCGTGGTGAACGCGCCCCTGGTGCCGGCGCCCGTCCGGGAGATCGCGCCGCCCGCGGACCGGATCAGCCTCGGGGTGGCCGCGCCGGGCCGTCCGCTGCCGGCGCCCGCGCCGCGCCGCGCCCCGAAGGGCTGGTCGGGGTCGCGCATCGTCGAGGAGGACTGAGCGGTGCCGTTCGGCGCGAAGATGGGCGACCTGGTGACCGGGACGGACACGCACATCGTGCTGGTGCCGTCGCCCGGCGGCCCGGTGCCGACGCCGACGCCGCTGCCGTTCGCCGGCACGATCACCGGCGGGTGCAGCACCGACGTGCTGATCGACGGGCAGCCGGCCGCGGTGGTGGGCAGCACGGCGACGAACAACCCGCCGCACGTCGCCCCGAACGGCCCGTTCCAGATCCCGCCGACGAACCAGGGCACGGTGCTGCTGGGCAGCCAGACCGTGCTGATCAACGGCAAGCCGGCGGCCCGGGTCGGCGACAGCGTCCAGACCTGCAACGACCCGGCGCCGGCGCCCACCTGCACCATCCAGGGAGCGGGCACCGTGCAGATCGGTTGATCTGCCAACTTCGACGCAACGGCCCTCTCGCGCGCACGGCTCGAATCTGGCACTGTCGTCCTCAGGGTGTGACGTAGCTCACTTCAAGATCACCCTCGGACGGAGGAATCGATGCTGATTCGACGACGGACCGGGGGTGGACGGCGGCCCTCGCGCTGGGCCGCCGCAGCCGGCCTGGCGGCGCTCATGTCCACGCTCGCCGCCTGCTCCAGCGGCCCCGAGGGCACGGTCATCAACCTGTACGGCGGCGCCAGCGGCGTCGGCTTCGACAAGGTCATCGCCGACTGCAACCAGCAGGCGGGCGGCCGGTACACCATCGTCGGCAACCTGACCCCCAGCGACGCCGACAGCCAGCGCGACCAGTTCGTCCGCCGGCTCGCCGCCAAGGACGACGGCATGGACCTGCTCGGCATGGACGTCACCTGGACCGCCGAGTTCGCCGAGGCCAAGTGGATCCGCGAGCTGACCGGCGAGCAGAAGACCCAGGCCACCGCGGACACCCTGCAGCCGCCCATCGACACGGCGACGTGGGAGGACAAGCTCTACGGCATCCCGCGCACCACCAACGTCCAGCTGCTGTGGTACCGCAAGTCGCTCGTCCCGACCCCGCCCAAGACGTTCGACGAGATGATCTCGATGGCCCAGCAGCTCAAGGCCGAGGGCAAGCCGTACGAGATCGGCCTCACCGCCGCCCAGTACGAGGGCTACGTCGTCAACGTCAACAACCTCATCACCGCCTACGGCGGCACGCTGGTCAACGAGGACAGCACGGCCCCCACGATCGACGACAAGACCGTGCAGGCCCTGACGATGCTCCAGCGGCTCGCCACCTCCGGCCTCACCAGCTCGTCGCTGTCGAACGCCCAGGAGCCCGAGGTGTTCGCCGACCTGCAGGCCGGCCGGTCCGCGTTCTCGCTCAACTGGCCGTACGTGCTCAGCGCCATGCGCGAGGCCAACCCGGACCTCGTCGACGACCTCGGTTACGCGCCGTACCCCTCGGTCGACGGCAGCGCTCCCCGGGTGACCCTCGGCGGCATGAACTACGCGATCAGCACCTACAGCAAGCACCCGGACGAGGCGTTCGAGGCCGCGATGTGCCTGCGCAACGAGAAGAACGCGCTCAGCGCCGCCCTCGACGCGGGCGACGTGCCGGCGCTCGCCACGGTCTTCGAACTGCCGGAGTTCAAGGAGGCGTACCCGATGGCCGACGTCATGCTCACCGAGCTGGAGACCGCCGTGCCGCGACCGGTGTCGCCGGTGTACCAGAACATCTCGACCATCGTGTCCACCACGCTGTCGCCCCCAGGCGACATCGACCCGCAGGCGTCGGCGGACGAGCTGCGCGACGCGATCCAGGACGCCATCGACGGCAAGGGGATCGTGCCGTGACCGCCACCCCGACCTCCGCGGCCGCGCAGGCCATCGAGGACGTCGCCGACGACGGCACCGTCCAGATCGCCCAGCAGCGGCATAGCGACGCGAAGAAGGCCGAGCGCAAACTGGGCCTGATGCTCGTGGCGCCCGCCGTGGTCATCATGCTCGCCGTCGCCGCGTACCCGATCCTGTACGCGTTCTGGCTGTCGCTCAACAAGGCCGACCTGCGCCGGCCCGACGACAACGAGTTCATCTTCCTCGACAACTACATCACCGTGCTGTCCAGCCCGATCTGGTGGACGGCGTTCGGCGTCACGATGCTCATCACGATCGTCGGCGCCACCTTCGAACTGATCCTCGGCATGGGGCTCGCCATCGTCATGCACCGCACGCTCGTCGGGCGCGGGCTGGTGCGCACCTCGGCGCTGGTGCCGTACGCGATCGTCACCGTGGTGGCGGCGTTCTCCTGGCGCTTCGCCTGGACCCAGGGCCTCGGGTGGCTCGCCCCCGAGACGTCCGCGCCGCTCACCGAGTTCTGGCCCTCGATCTGGATCATCATCCTGGCCGAGGTGTGGAAGACCGTGCCGTTCATGGCCCTGCTGCTCATGGCCGGCCTGGCCCTGGTGCCGGAGGACCTGCTCAAGGCCGCCTCGATGGACGGCGCCAGCGCGTGGAAGCGCTTCTGGCTGGTGACCGTGCCGCTCATCAAGCCGGCCATCCTCGTGGCGCTGCTGTTCCGCACCCTCGACGCGTTCCGGGTGTTCGACAACATCTTCATCCTGACCAGCGGGTCCAACCAGACCAGCTCGGTCTCCATGGTCGCCTACAGCAACCTGATCCGGGGGCTCAACCTCGGCATCGGGTCGGCGATGTCGGTGCTGATCTTCCTCACCACCGGCCTCATCGCGTTCGCGTTCATCAAGCTCTTCGGGGCGGCAGCGCCCGGGGCCGACGCCGGAGGGAAGCGGTAGCCATGCAGCCGGAGACCAGGAACCGCAAGCTCATGTGGTGGGGCGTCAACACCGTCGTCCTGCTGTACGCGTTCGTCCCCGTGGTCTGGATCGTCTCGCTGTCGCTGAAGGACGACGCGACGCTCAACGACGGCAACTACCTGCCCACGTCGCCGTCGACCGAGAGCTACTCGGCGATCTTCTCCAACTCGGACTTCCTGCGCGCCCTCGCCAACTCGATCGGCATCTGCATCATCGCCACGCTCATCGCCATCGTGTTCGGCACGATGGCCGCGTACGCCATCGCCCGGCTCGACTTCCCGGGCAAGAAGACGATCGTGGCCACCGCGCTGCTCGTGTCGATGTTCCCGCAGATCGCGCTCGTCACCCCGCTGTTCAAGATCGAGACGGCGCTCGGGCTGTTCGACACCTGGCCCGGCCTGATCATCCCGTACATCGCGTTCGCGCTGCCGCTGGCGATCTACACCCTGTCCGCGTTCTTCCGGGAGATCCCGTGGGACCTGGAGAAGGCCGCCAAGATGGACGGCGCCACCCCGTACCAGGCGTTCCGGCGGGTCATCACGCCGCTCGCCATGCCGGGCGTGTTCACCACGGCGATCCTCGTGTTCATCTCGTGCTGGAACGACTTCCTGTTCGCCCTGTCGCTGACCTCCACGTCGGCGGCCCGCACCGTGCCCGCCGCGATGAGCTACTTCACCGGCGCCACCACCTTCGAGAAGCCGACCGGACCGATCGCGGCCGCCGCCGTGGTCATCACCATCCCCATCGTGATCTTCGTACTGGTCTTCCAGCGGCGGATCGTCGCCGGGCTCACCTCGGGTGCCGTCAAGGGCTGACCGACCCGCCGAACCAGCAGAGGAGCTGACGTGGCCGAGATCGTTCTGGACCATGTGGTCAAGCGCTACCCCGACGGCGCCCTCGCCGTCGACGACTTCAACCTCGAGATCGCCGACGGCGAGTTCATCATCCTGGTGGGCCCGTCCGGCTGCGGGAAGTCCACCACCCTCAACATGGTCGCCGGGCTGGAGGACATCACCGCCGGCAAGCTGATCATCGACGGCCAGGTGGTGAACGACAAGGCGCCCAAGGACCGCGACATCGCCATGGTGTTCCAGTCCTACGCGCTCTACCCGCACATGACCGTCGGCGACAACATGGGCTTCCCGCTGCGGCTCGCCGGCGTCGACAAGGAGACCATCCGCAAGAAGGTGGGCGAGGCCGCCGAGCTGCTGGAACTCAGCCAGCACCTGGACCGCAAGCCCGCCAACCTGTCCGGCGGCCAGCGCCAGCGCGTCGCCATGGGCCGCGCCATCGTGCGCAACCCCAAGGCGTTCCTCATGGACGAGCCGCTGTCCAACCTGGACGCCAAGCTCCGGGTGCAGATGCGCACCCAGATCTCCCGCATCCAGAAGAACCTCGGCACCACCACCCTCTACGTCACCCACGACCAGACCGAGGCGATGACCCTCGGCGACCGGGTCGTCGTCATGCGCGCCGGCATCGTCCAGCAGGTCGGCACCCCCGCCCACCTGTACGCCCACCCCGCCAACCTGTTCGTGGCCGGCTTCATCGGCAGCCCGTCGATGAACTTCTTCCCCGGCCAGCTGCGCGGCGGCGGCACCGTCGTCACCGCGCTCGGCGAGGCGCGGCTGCCCGACCGGGTGCGGCAGTCGCTCGACGGGGCCGGCTCCACCGGCGAGGTCATCATCGGCATCCGCCCCGAGCACTTCGAGGACGCCTCGCTCGTCGGCGACAAGCCCGGCGCCACGTTCGACGCCCCGATCGACATCGTCGAGGCCATGGGCTCCGACGTGTACGCGTACTTCACGATGAAGGGCGACGTGGCCCACTCGCAGGACCTCGACGACCTGGCCAAGGACACCGGCAACGAGCTGCACAGCGGCGGCGTCGACGTCACCGCCCGGCTGGACGCGGCGGCGCAGGTGCAGCGCGGCCGGACGGCCCGGCTCTGGTACGACACGTCCAAGGTGCAGGTGTTCGACGCGGCGAGCGGCAAGAACCTGGTCGCGGCGGTCCGCTGACCATGGCCTCCACCGGCGGACCGTGGTGGCGCCATGCCGTGATCTACCAGATCTACCCGCGCAGCTTCGCCGACTCCGACGGCGACGGGATCGGCGACCTGCCGGGCATCCGGTCCCGCCTGCCGTACCTGCGCGACCTCGGGGTCGACGCCGTGTGGCTCAGCCCGTTCTACCCGTCGCCGCAGGCCGACGCCGGGTACGACGTGGCGGACTACCGCGACGTCGACCCCCGGTTCGGCACCCTCGCCGACGCGGACGCGCTCCTCGCCCAGGCCCACGAGCTGGGCATCCGGGTGATCATCGACCTGGTGCCCAACCACACGTCGCACGAGCACGCCTGGTTCCGGGAGGCGCTGGCGGCGCCGCCCGGCAGCCCGGCCCGCGCCCGGTACATCTTCCGCGACGGCGCCGGCCCGGACGGCTCCGAGCCGCCGAACAACTGGATGAGCAACTTCGGCGGCCGCGCCTGGACCCGCGTCACCGAACCCGACGGCACCCCCGGCCAGTGGTACCTGCACCTGTTCGCCCCGCAACAGCCCGACCTCGACTGGACGAACGACGAGGTGCGCGCCGAGTTCGAGTCGATCCTGCGGTTCTGGCTGGACCGGGGCGTCGACGGCTTCCGCATCGACGTCGCGCACGGCCTGGCGAAGGACCCGGAGATGCCCGACCTGGGCGAGCACCACGCCACCTCCGGGCAGGCGGTCGAGGGGCACCCGCACTGGGACGTCGACGAGGTCCACGACGTCTACCGGGCGTGGCGGCGCGTCACCGACTCCTACCCGGGCGACCGGGCGTTCGTCGCCGAGGTGTGGGTGCAGAGCTTCGACCGGCTGGTGCTGTACCTGCGCCCGGACGAGCTGCACACCGCGTTCAACTTCGCGTTCCTGCTGGCCCCGTGGGACGCCGCCGCCCTGCGCGCCGCCGTCGACCGCACCCTGGAGTCCCACGCGACGGTCGGCGCGCCCGCCACCTGGGTGCTGTCCAACCACGATGTGGTCCGCCACGTCACCCGCTACGGCGGCGGCGACACCGGCGTCCGGCGGGCCCGGGCGGCCGCCCTGCTGATGCTGGCCCTGCCCGGCGGCGCCTACGTCTACCAGGGCGAGGAACTGGGCCTGCCCGAGGTCGTCGACCTGCCGGGCGAGCTGCGCCAGGACCCCACCTACCACCGCACGGCCGGCCAGGAGATCGGCCGCGACGGCTGCCGTGTCCCCATCCCGTGGTCCGGCACCACCCCGTCGTACGGCTTCGGCCCCGGCACCGCCAGCTGGCTCCCCCAGCCCGCCGAGTGGGCGGACCTGACGGCGGACCGCCAGCACGCCGACCCGGACTCGATGCTCACCCTCTACCGCGCCGCCCTGCACCTGCGCCGCACCACCCCCGCCCTGGGCGACGGCACCCTCACCTGGCTCCCCACCACCGACGAGGTCCTGGCCTTCACCCGCACCCCGGGCTTCGCCTGCGCCGTCAACACCGGCACCGACCACGCCCCCGTCCCGGCCCCGCTGCGCACCGCCACTGTCCTGCTCTCCAGCGCCCCCCTCCCCGACGACGGCACGCTGCCCCCGTCGACGGCCGCCTGGTACACGACCGGCTGAGTCGCCTCCTGCCCGTCGGGGGCCGGTCGTGGGGGCGGGGTGCCCCACTCCGGGCGGTCAGGCTTGATCCCTCCGTGGGTCACCCCGCCCCCACGCCCTCTGTCCGACGGCGACACCCGGTCCGCGGGTACGACCCCGCGCGAGCAGGCGGCCGGGCCACCCAGTCCCGCAGCGCCGGGCCGGACAGCCCTTCCTTCCCACCCGGCGGCCGCCGGCGGACCGAGGGTTCGGGGGGTGGGGTGGTCCACGCAGGGATCAAGCCTGACCGCCCGGAGTGGGCCACCCCACCCCCCGAACCCGGCCCACCCACGAACCCGGAGCGGACCCCGAAGATCAGTCGTGCCGCCGCAACTGCCGAGGAATCCCGTCCAGCTGCTGAGGGGTAGGCCCCGTGACGCCGAGACCCGCGAGCATGTCGGCGTAGCGGCGCCGGGCGTCGGCGGCCTTGGCCGGGGTGGCGCTGCGGGCGTACGCGCGCAACAGCACCTGCCACGCCTCGTCGTCGTGCGGGTCGAGGGCGATGCACTGCTCGGCGGCGCGCACCGCCTCGGCGACGTGCCCCTGCGACAGTTCGGCGGTGGCGAGTTCGCGGGCGACGCGGGTGGCGTCGTTGCGGAACTCCTCGCGGGCCTCGACCGCCCAGTCCGCCGGGCCCTCCTCGGGCAGCAGGTCGCCGCCGTACGCGGCCAGCGCGGCCCGCATGGCGTCGACCTCGGCGGCGAAGGTGCCGCCGCGGCGCATCTGCTGCCAGCGTTGCACGGCCTCGGTGAAGGCGGCGGTGTCGGCGTACGCGCCGGGCGGCAGGACCAGGCCGTAGGCGTCGCCGGAGCGGACGAGCAGCTGGGCCTTGCCGCGGCCGCTGGCGGGTTCGAGCAGGCCGCGCAGGGCGGAGATGGTGACCTGGAGGTTGCGGGTGGCGGCGGCGGGCGCGAGGTCGGACCAGAGCGCCTCGATGAGCACCTCGCGGTGCACGTACCGGCCGGCCCGCATGGCCAGCAGGCGCAGGGCGCTGCGGGCGCGGGGGCGCACCGCGGACAGGTCGAGCGGGCGCCCGGCGATCTCCATGCGGAAGCCGCCGAAGCAGTGGATGGTCACCACGGGGGCGGGCTGGGCGACGACCTGCGCCGCGTACGTGGAGTGCCAGAACTGCACCACGGCCGGGGCGAGGCCGGCGGCCTCGGCGCGCACGGCGGCCTCGCGCAGCAGCGACGGGCGGCGCACCGGGTCGGTGACGGACAGGGCGAGGGTGGCGACGACGGCGGCGCCGGGCACCCCGGCCTTCTCGGCGCGTTCGACGGCCTCCCGGGCGAGGGCGGCGGCGCCGGGTTCGCCGCGGCGGGCCTGGCCGAGGGCGATGAACGCCAGCGCCCATTCGGCGATGGCGTCGGCGGCGAGTTCGCGGGCCTCGGCGGCGAGCGCGGTGAGCCGGTCGGGGTCGATGCGCCCGGTGCGGATCTCGGAGATGCTGCCGACGGCGGTGGTGAGCAGGTAGCCCCAGCGGTCGCCGGCGCGGCGGCTCTCGGCGGCGACGGCGTAGGCGTCGGCGGCGCTGTAGGTGCCGCCGCCCAGGGCCCGGCAGGCCAGCGCGAGCCGGGCGACCCAGCCGAGGCCGAGCTGGTCGGCCTCGTCGGCGACGCGTTCCAGGGCGAGGGTGGAGGCGCGGCCGCGGGTGACCTCGATGGCGGTGCGCACCATGTGCAGGCCGAGGACGGCGACGAGCGAGTCGCCGCGGCCCATCCGCGCCTCGCGGGTGTCGCGGGTGATGCCTTCGGGGACGCCGCCGCCGAAGATGCCGGCGACGAGCCGGATGAGTTCGGACTCGGCGGGCGCCAGCTCGGCGTCGCGGATCGACTCGACGGCGTGCGGGCCGACGGCGATGCGCAGCCAGCCGGTCCAGTGCAGTTTCACGCCGCGCGGCGGGCGGGGCGCGACGAGCGCGCCGACGCCGAGCTTCTGCCGGGTGCTGGCCCGGTGCCAGCGGCCCTCGCCGAACAGCCGGGCGGCCCGGTCGAAGTCCTCGTACGAGTCCTGCAGCTGCGCGTCCAGCAGGTGCTGCACGGCCTCGGCGTAGGCGAACCAGGGTTCGTCGCGGCGCAGGTGCTCGGGGACCAGCTCGATGAGTTCGGCGGTGGGCGGCTCGACGGCGGCGCGGCCGTGCTCGGCGAGCAGGAGCTGCAGCTGGGTCCAGTCGCCGGCGCGCGCGAACGCCCGGGCGGCCTCCGGGTACGCCTCCTCGGCCAGCAGCAGCTCGCCGGCCCGCCGGTGCGCCTCGTTGAGCGACGGCCCGCCCAGCCGCTCGGCGTGCAGGGCCTCCAGGAAGCCCCGGAAGGCGGTCTCGTACCGGTACGTGTCGCCGCGTCCGGTCACGGGCAGGGCGTGCACCTGGGCGAGGTCGTCGAGCAGGGCGGGGTCCAGGTCGGACACCTTGGCGCAGCGTTCGGCGGTGAGCCGCTCGTACGGGCAGGTGCGCAGCAGGAAGTCGACGATGTGCGGGGCGACGCCGGCGAGCACGGTGTCGGCGAAGTACTGCCGGAACGCGGGCCACCGGGCGAACGGCGACGCGGCCGCCTTGTACCGGTCGACGAGCGGTCGGCCGCGGGTGGCGAGGTGGAACAGGGCGAGCGCGGCGGGCCAGCCGCCGGTGCGCCGGGTGAGCAGGGCGACGCCGTCGGCGGGCAGCGGCTCGCCGTACACCTCGTCGAGCAGGCGTTCCACCTCCCACCGGCGCAGCCGCAGGTCGTCGGGGCCGACGAGGGCGGTCTCGCCGGCGAGTTCGTGGCGCAGCAGGTTGAGCCGCGGCATGCGCCGGGTGCCGAGGACGAGCTGCACGCCGCGCGGGCGCCGGGCCAGCACGTGGGAGACGACCTGCTCGCCGGGCGTACCGGTGAGCTGGTCGAGGTTGTCGAGGGTGACCAGCAGCCCGCCGGCGCGTTCGGCGGCGGCGGCCATGGCCTCGGTGACGGCGGTGGCGGGGTCGCGGGCGGCGGCGACGGCGGCCCGCGCCTCGGCGCGGTCGGCGGCGTCGTCGCGGCGGGCGTCCGGCCAGCCGGCGGTGTCGGCCTTGGCGCGGCGCGCGGCGGCGCGCACGGCCTCGACGAGGCGCACGGCGGTGTCGCCGTGCGCGGCGTCCATCGCGTCGGCGTGGTACGTCACCACCGGTCCGTCGTGCCGGTGCGCGTACTGGGCGAGCAGCGTCGTCTTCCCGAAGCCCGCCGGTGCCACGACCAGCGCCGGCCGGTCTGTGCCCGTCTGGTCGAGTTGGTCGAACAGACGCGCACGCACCAGGCCCACGTATCCCCTGTCCTGCCCCATCGCCCCAGCCTGAAGGTCTCCTGTGTGCCCGCCCGGGGATAGTAGCGACGGGCGGCCGTTCGGCCCAGGCGTGAAGTCGGCAATGCCGGAAAGGCGTCACAACGATGAACAATTCCGTGTCCAGCGTGGACCCTGCGTGGGGGACCGTCGGGGCGGCGCGGGCCGTCGCCGCGGCCTGGGTGCGCGACCACGCGCGGTCGCTGCCCGGCTACGCGGGGGCGTACGTTACGGGTTCGGCGGCGGGCCGCCCGGACGGCGCGGCGCTGCCCGCGACCTCCGACCTCGACGTCAAGGTGGTCACGGACGCGCCGGGCGGCCCGGGCAAGTTCCGCCACGGCGGCGTGCTGCTCGACGTCAGCCACGTGCCGCTGCCGGCCCCGGCGGCCGCGCTGGCCTCGTACCATCTGGCGCCCTCGCTGCGGGCGGGCGCGATCCTCGACGACCCGCGCGGCGAGCTGCGCGCCCTGCACGCCGCGGTGGCGGCGGGCTTCGCGGCGACCCGCGGCCTGCGCCGCGACGACGCCCTCGCGACGATCGAGCGGCACCTGGCGGGTGCCGCGGCGGACCGGCCGTGGGCGGTGCGCGTGCAGGCGTGGCTGTTCGGCACAGGGGTGACCGCCCACGCGGCGCTCGCGGCGGCGGGCCGCAACCCGACGATCCGCACCCGGTACGCGGCCGCCCGGGAGGTCCTGACCGCGCCGGAGTACGCGGCGCTGCTGCGGCTGCTGGACGGCGGCGACCCGGGCGCGGACCGGGTGCGCGCGCACCTGGCCGCGCTGGCGCCGGTGTTCGACGCCACGGCGGAGGCACTGCGGGCCGGGCCGCCGGCGGCGCCGCTGCCGTTCCTCGCGGACCTGACGGCGGCGGCGCGGCCGGTGGCGATCGACGGCAGCCGGGAGCTGGTGGACGCCGGCCTGCACCGGGAGGCGATGTTCTGGATCGCGGTGACGTTCGCGCGCTGCGCGCAGGCCGGCGGCGGGGCGGCCGGCCCGGCGCTCGCCGCCTGCCTGGCCGACCTGGGGATCCGGTCGGCGGGCGACCTGGCGGCCCGGGTGGCGGCCGTGCGCGCGTTCCTGCCGCGGCTGCGGGCGATCACCGACGACATCCTAAAGACATCTTGCTAAAGCTTTCTTTCTAAAGCATGCTCTAGGGTATGTCCCTGAGCCAGGTGAAGCTGACCGACCCCCGCTCGCTGCGCGCCTACGCGCACCCCCTGCGGATGAGCCTCATCGGCCTGCTGCGCCGCGAGGGCCCTATGACCGCCACCCAGGCGGCCGCCGAGCTGGGCGAGGCCGTCGCCAACTGCTCGTTCCACCTGCGCCAGCTCGCCAAGTACGGCCTCGCCGAGCGCTCCCCCGCCGGCGACGGCCGGGAACGCCCCTGGCGGGCCACCGCCCAGTCCACCAGCTGGGCCGACGACTCCCCCGACCCGGAGATGCGCGCCGCGACCGACCAGCTCAACGCCGTCATCCTGGCCAACTACGTGCGCCGCGCCGAGGAGTACCTGACCCGCCGCGGCGCCGAGCCCACCGAGTGGCGCATGGCCGCCGGCTTCGGCGACCGCGTCCTGCACGTCACCGCCGACGAGCTCATCGAGCTCAACGACCAGATCGACGCGCTGTACGCCCGCTACGACCACCGGCAGACCGACCCGGCCGCCCGGCCCGCCGGCGCCCGCGCCGTGCTCGCCGTCGAGCTGACGTTCCCCGTGGAGGCACCCCGTGACTGACACGCTCACGCCGCCCGGCCGGCGGCGCCTCGTGCCCCGGCTGCTGCGCGAGACCACGTTCCGGCGCTACTGGTCCGCGCAGACCGTCTCGATGTTCGGCGACCAGATCACCCTGCTCGCCATCCCGCTGCTCGCGGTGCTCACGGTCGGCGCCGGCCCCGCCGAGATGGGCTACCTGACGGCCGCCGCGCTCGTCCCCAACCTGGTGTTCTCGCTCATCGCGGGCGCCTGGGTCGACCGGTTCCCGCACAAGCGGCACATCATGATCGCCGCCGACCTGGGCCGCGCCGCCCTGCTGCTGTCGGTGCCGCTGCTCGCCTGGGCCGACCTGCTCACGCTGCCGTACCTGTACGTGTTCGCGTTCGCCGCCGGCACCCTGGCCATGTTCTTCGAGGTGGCGCACAGCAGCCTGTTCGTGTCGCTGGTGCGCCGCCCCGACTACGTCGACGCCAACAGCCTCGTCAACGGCAGCCGGGCCATGTCGTACGTGGCCGGGCCCAGCGTCGGCGGCGTCCTGGTGCAGTGGCTCACCGCCCCGGTCGCGCTGCTCGCCGACGTGCTGTCCTATCTGGCCTCGGCCCTGTTCCTCACCCGCATCAAGCCGGTCGAGCGCCCCGTCGAGACCCGCGAGGGCCTCGGCCTGGGCGCCGGGCTGCGCTTCGTGGTGCGCTCCGCCGTCCTGCGCTCGCTGCTGCTCGGCACCACGACGCTCAACCTCTTCAACTACATCTTCGCCGCGCTGTTCGTGCTGTACGTGACCACCGACCTCGGCGTCACCCCCGGCACCCTGGGCATCATCATCGGCGCGGGCTCCGTCGGCGGCCTGCTCGGCGCGGTCGTCACGAGCCGCGTCGCGCGCCGGTTCGGCATCGGCCCGACGCTGGTCGCCGGGTTCGTCGTCTTCCCGGCCCCGCTGATCCTCGTCCCGCTCGCCGACGGCACGTCCATGCCGGTCGTCCTCACGCTGCTGCTGATCTCGGAGTTCCTGTCCGCGCTCGGCGTGATGATGCTGGACATCACGGCGGGCTCCATCCAGACCGCCGCCACCCCGGACTCCATGCTGGCCCTGGTGCAGGGCGCCAAGCGCACGGTCAACTACGGCATCCGGCCGATCGGCGCCCTGATCGGCGGCGCGCTGGGCACGGCGCTGGGCGTGCTGCCGGCCCTGTGGATCGCCACGATCGGCGCGGTCGCCGGCACGCTGTGGGTGCTGTTCAGCCCGATCGCGACGATGCGCGAGCTGCCGGAGTCCTGACCATCCGGATCTCGCGCACCCCGTCCTCGACCTGCACGGCGCCGTCGGCGACGAACCCGTGCCTGCGGTAGAAGGCCTGGGCGCGCGGATTGGGGTCGGCCACCCACAGCGCCACCGGCTCACCGGGCTCGACGACCGCCGCCAGCAGCGCGGGCCCGGCGCCGGTGCCGTGGTGGGCCGCCAGCACGTAGAGGACGTACAGCTGCCGGGTCCACGTCGCCCCGGCGTCCAGCGGCGGGCCCGACATGGCGACGCCGACCACCTCGCCGTCCCGCTCGGCGACGGCCACCCGGTTCGCCCGGTACCGCTCGTCGGTCAGCGCGGCGGTCCAGAACCGCCGCCGGGCGGCCTCGAAGCCCGGGTCGTCGAGGACGGCGTCCGGCACGACCCCCCGGTACGTCTCCCGCCAGCACCGCACGATCACGGCCGCCATCCGCGCGACGTCGCCGACCCGGGCGGGCCGGACGGTCGGCGGCGGACGCACGGGTGCCGCCCGCTACGACGCCTGGCGGGTGCGCATGTCGGCCAGCCACACGTCGGCCAGGTCGCCGAGCGGGACGTCGAGGGCCTGGCTGAGGCAGACCACCGTGCCGAACGCCGGCGCGGGCAGGCGTCCCGCCTCGATCTTGCGCAGCGTCTCGGGCGAGATGCCCGCCGCCAGGGCGACCTCGACGAGGCTGCGCCCGGCCCGGGCGGCCCGCAGCGCGGTGCCGAGGCGCCGGCCCGCGGCGATCTGCTCGGCGGTCAGTGGTTGGCGCACCATGCGAGCAGGATAGCCCTCCGGGACGTCCGATCCGGCGTGGTATAAAAATACCGCACATGGAGAGGGAGGCTGTCGTGATCGAGCTCAAGAGCGCCGAGGAGATCGGCCGGATGGCCGTGGCCGGCCAGTTCGTCGGCGAGCTGCTCGCCGAGCTGAACGGCCTCGCCGCGGTCGGCGTCAACCTGCTGGACCTCGAACACCACGCGCGGGACCGCATCAAGCAGCGCGGCGCCGAGTCCTGCTACTGGGACTACTCCCCGTCGTTCGGCCGCGGCCCGTTCCGCAACGTGCTGTGCCTGTCGGTCAACGACGCCGTCCTGCACGGGCTGCCGCACGACTACGTCCTGCGCGACGGCGACCTGCTCAGCATCGACATGGCCCTCGGCATCGACGGCTGGGTCGCCGACTCGGCCCTGTCGTTCGTCGTGGGCACCCCGGACCCGGCCGACCTGAAGCTCATCGAGGCCACCGAGGTCGCCCTGGAGGCCGGCATCGCCGCCGCCCAGCCCGGCGGCCGCCTCGACGACGTGTCCGCCGCGATCGGCGCCGTCGCCCACTCCTACGGCTACTCGGTCAACGGCGAGTTCGGCGGCCACGGCATCGGCCGCACCATGCACGAGGCCCCGCACGTCTCCAACGACGGCCGCCCCGGCCGCGGCATGAAACTCACCCCCGGCCTCACCATCGCCATCGAGCCCTGGCTGTGCCAGTCCACCGACAAGATCACGTACGACAAGGACGGCTGGACGATCCGCTCCGCCGACGGCTCGCGCACCGCCCACTCCGAACACACGGTCGCCGTCACGCCCTCCGGCCCGCAGGTGCTGACCCGCCGCCCGGCCTCTTAGGAGTCGCTTAACTTCGATCCCTCAACCGGCCATAAGCCCCACCGGCGGTCTAAGTTCACGCTGCACGTCTCCGCCAGGCGTCTCCCCCACCGGCGCCGTCGACAGCGCGAACTGAGGAATCCCCATGACTGCCACACCCGAGCCCCGGCGCCGCGTGCGGCCCAGAACCCTCGCGATCCTGGTCTGCAGCGCCGTCGTCGGCGCCCTGGGCGTGCTCGGTGTCACCAACGCCATGGCGGCCACCGCCGGCCGCATCACCGGCCTCGCCGGCCAGTGCGTCGACGTGTCCGGCGCCCGCACCGCCAACGGCACGGCCATCCAGCTCTACACCTGCAACGGCACCGGCGCCCAGAACTGGACGGTCGGAAACTCCGACGACAGCATCCGCGCCCTCGGCAAGTGCCTCGACGTGAACCGCAGCGGCACCGCCGACGGCACCCTCGTGCAGCTGTACGACTGCAACGGCACCGGGGCGCAGAAGTGGACCGCCGGCGAGGGCAGCCTGGTCAACCCCCAGTCCGGCAAGTGCCTCGACGCCAGCGGCCACAACTCCGCGAACGGCACCCGCCTGATCATCTGGACCTGCACCGGGGCCGCCAACCAGACGTGGACGCTGCCCGGCGACGGCACCACCCCGCCGCCCCCGCCGCCGACCACGACGCAGCCGCCCACCCAGCCGCCCGTCACCCCGCCGGCCGGCGACGCGGCGGTCATCGCCGAGGTGACCCGCCTGACCAACGCCGAGCGGGCCAAGGCCGACCCCGCCTGCCCGGCGCTGACCGCCGACCCCGGGCTGCAGGCGGCCGCGCAGAAGCACTCCGATTTGCAGGCCGTCCACGACAAGATGTCCCACCGCCTGCCCGGCGAGGCCGACATGGGCGACCGCGTCACCGCGGAGGGCTACCGCTGGAACGGCCTCGCGGAGAACGTCGCCGCCGGATACACCAGCGCGACGAGCGTGGTGGCCGGCTGGATGGGCAGCGCCGGCCACAAGGCCAACATCCTCGAGTGCGACTACGAGGACATCGGGGTCGGCGTGGCGAAGTCGTCCGACGGCACCCTGTACTGGACGCAGGTCTTCGGATCGAGGCCCTGACCCGGCTGCCCGAGGCGCCCGCGGCTCACCGAGCCGCGGGCGCACCACGGCCGCGACGCCGGGCGGCCTCGGCCAGCGCGCCCGCCACGTCCGCCATCGTCGTGACCACCGCGTCGGCGACGGCGAACGGCACGACCTTCCGCGATCGGTTCGCGTGCCCCACGACCCGCACCCCGGCCGCCCGCGCCGCCGCGATGTCGCTCGCCGAGTCCCCGACCAGCACGCAGGCCGCGGCGTCCCCGCCGACGGCCCGCACCGCCGCCAGCACGACCCCCGGGTCGGGCTTCATCAGCTCCGGCCGCGCCCACGGCCGGCCGACGACCGCGCCGACATGCTCGCGCAGGCCGTGCGCCGTCAGGTACGCCTCGATCGCCCCACCGGAGTTGTTGCTGACGACGGCGACCGGCACACCCGCCGCCCGCGCCGCCCGCAGCACGTCGTGACCCCCCGGCGTCGGCGTCGCGGACCGCACGGCCCGCAGTTCGAGCACGCACAGCCGCTCCTCGGCCACGATCGTCAGCTCGGTCCCGCCCGCGGCGCCGGCCCACCGGAGGACCGCCAGCGGGTCCGGCTCCGCGGCGACGTGCCCGGGCGGCTCGGCGCCCGCGGCGCGCAGCCCGTCCGGGCCGGAGTGGGGGACGACCCCCGTCGGGGGGATGACGGGGGTCGTCTGTGAATCCGGCTCCGGGGGGGTCGAGCCGGATTCGCCCGGTGGTCACGGGGGGTGCGACCACCGAGGGCCTCGTGGACACGGCAACGTGAATGCGTGTCGTAACTCAAGCATGCCTGAGCCCATTGCGGACGTCGAGGCCCACGACACGCCGTTCACCACTCTGTGCCCATGAACAGCCACGCAACGCGACCGTTCGGGCAGGTGTCCGCGCAGGTCGCGGGCCGTGTCGCGAGCGTCCTGCGGCTACACTTTCGCGGCGTGGGCCCCAGTGCCGCGTTCTTCGACCTCGACAAGACCGTCATCGCCAAGTCCAGTGCCCTGGCGTTCGGCCGTCCGTTCTACAAGGACGGCCTGATCACCCGGCGCGACGTGGTGAAGTCGGCGTACGCCCAGCTGATGTTCCGGCTGGGTGGCACGGACGAGCAGACGATGGCGCGCACCCGCGACTACCTGGCCGCGCTGTGCCGGGGCTGGCCGGTCGAGCAGGTCAGCCAGATCGTGGCGGAGACCCTGCACGAGCTGATCAACCCGTACGTGTACGCGGAGGCCGCGATCCTGATCGGCGAGCACCAGGCCGCCGGGCGGGACGTGGTGCTGGTGTCGGCGTCCGGCGAGGAGATGGTCCGGCCGATCGGGGTGCTGCTCGGGGTGACGGACGTGATCGCCACGCGGATGGGCATCGTCGACGGGCGGTACTCGGGCGAGGTGGAGTTCTACGCGGCCGGGCCGAACAAGGTCGAGGGCGTCACGGCGATGGCGAAGGAGCGCGGGTACGACCTGCGCGACTGCTACGCGTACTCGGATTCGAGCAGTGACCTGCCGCTGCTGGAGTGCGTGGGGCACCCGACGGCGGTGAACCCGGACCGGCTGTTGCGGCGCACGGCGGTGGAGCAGGGGTGGCCGATCCTGGAGTTCCGGCACCCGGTGCCGGCGGGCCGGCGGCTGCGCGAGAAGCCGGCGGTGCCGATCACGGCGGCGGCGCTGAGCGTGGGCGTGGGGGTCGCGATCGGCATCGCGCTGTACGAGCGGCGGCGCCGCGCGCGGGCCGCCGCGGCGTAGCCCGAAAGTCCCTGTAATACGTCTGACCTGCCCCTATTCGGGGGAAGGGGTGGCGATCACAGGCCGGGGCGGCGTACAAAGTAGGTGCGGGCCCGCGAGCCGGGTCCCGTGCACGGCCACCGGGAACCCACGCGCGACCAGCCACGATATGGCACGGTGCAGCGGGACCTCACGGACTGCTGACACTGCTCACGCCGGCACGCCTGGTAACCCGTCTGGACGCGCAGTCGACGGCGCCCCCACAGCAGGGGCGCCGTCCACGTGTCCGGGGCCCGTGACCGGGTATGTGTCTGCCATGAGCAGCGACGCGCAGCAGAACACGGATGCCGGCAGCAGCACCGACCAACACGTGACGGGGCCGGACGAGACGGGTGTCTTCACCGACGACCAGCGTCCGACGGGTGACACGCCGATCCACGGCAGCAGCAACGCGGGCGTGAACGACACGGCGGCGAACCGGGTGGCGTCGGAGCGGGAGCTGCGGGAGGACTAGGCGGGCTGCGTCGCGGTGACGTGCCGGGTGCGCAGTTCGTGGTAGACGGCCTTGAACACCGACGGGCGGGAGTGGAAGTCGACGCCCTGGGCCCACAGTTCGGTGTTGACGGTGCGGCCGTCGCGGCGCTCGATGAGCACGGTGAGCCCGCTGGGGATGCGGATCGGCCCGAGCCGGTGCTCGGCCCGGTGCAGCCAGATGTGCTGGATGTCGCTCCAGGCGAGGGTGCGGGTGCGCAGCAGGCCGCGGATGCGCACGCCGTGGTCGCTGACGTAGACGCCCATCTCGACGATGCGCCAGGAGCCGACCACCCAGACGGCGGCGAGCGCGGCGGCCAGGACGGTGAGGCCGGTGCCGACGAGGCCGAACATGTCGGCGGTGGTCCAGGCGAGGGCGGCGAGGCTGACGGCCTCCCAGCCGATGACGATCCAGCGTCCGGTGCCGGGTGTGTAGGGCCGGGTCCACGCGGGGCTCACCTGGGCAAGTATGCCCCGGTGTGACCGGAGGAAAGGTACTTTCCAGACATCGACGCGCATCAGACCAGACTGTCCGCCAGCCGGGCGGTCTCGGCGGCGCCCTCCCCGACCGCCGCGGCGCAGTGCCGCAGCCAGGAGCGCAGGCCGTCGGGGGTGCCGGTGGCGAACGCGCCGGCGGCGCCGACGTACTCGGGCTGCCGGGCCAGGTGGCCGGCCTCGACGGCGATGATGCCGCGCGGGTCGAGCCCGCGGCCGACCAGCGTGAGCCGGGCGGCGGCGCGGGCCACGACGCCGACCGGTCCGGCGAAGGGCTTCAGGGTCAGCAGCTCGCCGTGCACGACGGCGGCGAGCAGCAGCGGCGGCACCGTCGTGCCGCCGGCGACGAGGGCGGCGAGCCCGTCCAGCCGCGCGGCGACCGCCGGGCCCGCGGTGGGCCGGCCCAGGGCGTCGTCGGGTACGACCCCGCGGGCGGCCAGCACGTGCAGCTTGGCGAGCACCTGCCGGGGCGCGCGCTCCCACAGTTCCGTCAGGCTCCCGACGGCGCCGGCGACGCGCAGCGCGCCCTGCACGACCGGGTCGGTGACGGTGCCGGCGCGCACCTCCTCGGGGTCGAAGGCATGGCCCTCCAGCGCGGCGCTCGCGACGGCGGCGCGCAGCCCGGCCTCGGCGGCGAGCGGGCCGCCCTGCTTGCGCAGGGCGCGGTGCCGCTGGGTGGCGTCGACGGCGGCGCGGGCGGCGGCCAGGGCGGGCGCGACGTCGGCGAGGTCGAGCAGCGGGGCGAGCGGGTCGGTCACGGTCACCCGGCAACGCTAGCCGCGCCGTCCGGCGAAACGTGTTGGACATCGGGGGGTGCGCAAACGGGCTCGCAACTGGCAGGATTCGCGCAGGAGTCGTCAGTCTCCGCGCACGTCGTACTCACGAAGTCACCGGCTGGCGCGCGACGGACGCCGCCGGTCGCGTGGGCCCGCCCGAAGGCTCGCCCGTGCCCTCCGGCGGAAATAAGCTCCGACACGAGCCGACATCTGCACTTGCGTGAGGAGCCCGCATGAGCGAGACCTTGGAGAACCTGCTGAAGGAGACGCGGACGTTCGAGCCGCCGGCCGAGCTCGCCGCGAACGCGAACGTCACCGCCGACGCCTACGAGGAGGCGGCCGCCGACCGGCTCGCGTTCTGGGAGAAGCAGGCGCAGCGGCTCGACTGGGCGAAGCCGTGGGAGCAGGTCCTCGACTGGAGCAACCCGCCGTTCGCCAAGTGGTTCGTCGGCGGCGAGCTGAACATCGCGTACAACTGCGTCGACCGGCACGTCGCCGCCGGCAAGGGCGACAAGGTGGCCATCCACTGGGTCGGCGAGCCGGGCGACACCCGCGACATCACGTACGCGGAGCTGCTCAAACTCGTCAGCCAGGCGGCCAACACCCTGACCGAGCTGGGCGTCACCGCCGGCGACCGGGTCGCCATCTACCTGCCGATGATCCCCGAGGCCGCCGTCGCCATGCTGGCGTGCGCCCGGGTCGGCGCCACCCACAGCGTCGTCTTCGGCGGGTTCAGCGTCGACGCGCTGTCCAGCCGCATCCAGGACGCGTCGGCGAAGGTCGTCATCACGGCCGACGGCGGCTACCGGCGCGGCAAGCCGTCCGCGCTGAAGCCGACCGTGGACGAGGCCGTCGCCCAGTCGCCGTCGGTGGAGAAGGTGCTCGTCGTGCGCCGCACCGGCGAGGACGTCGCGTGGACGGACAAGGACGTCTGGTGGCACGAGACGGTCGAGCAGGCCGCCGGGACCCACGAGGCGCAGCCGTTCGACGCCGAGCACCCGCTGTTCATCCTGTACACGTCGGGCACCACGGCGAAGCCGAAGGGCATCCTGCACACCACGGGCGGCTACCTGACGCAGACGGCGTACACCCACCACGCAGTGTTCGACCTCAAGCCGGAGACCGACGTCTACTGGTGCACCGCCGACATCGGCTGGGTCACCGGCCACTCGTACATCGTGTACGGACCGCTGGCCAACGGCGCCACCCAGATCATGTACGAGGGCACCCCGGACACCCCGCACAAGGGCCGGTTCTGGGAGATCGTCGACCAGTACAAGGTGACCATCCTCTACACGGCGCCGACGCTGATCCGCACGATGATGAAGTGGGGCGACGACATCCCCGCCAAGTACGACCTGTCGTCGCTGCGCATCCTGGGCTCGGTCGGCGAGCCGATCAACCCCGAGGCGTGGATGTGGTACCGCGAGCACGTCGGCCACGACAACGCCCCCATCGTGGACACCTGGTGGCAGACGGAGACGGGCGCGATGATGATCTCGCCGCTGCCCGGCGTGACCGCCACCAAGCCCGGCTCGGCAATGGGCCCGTTGCCCGGCATCTCGGCGGACGTGGTCGACGACCAGGCCCAGTCGGTGCCGAACGGCGGCGGCGGCTACCTGGTGCTGCGCGAGCCGTGGCCGTCGATGCTGCGCACGATCTGGGGTGACGACCAGCGCTTCATCGACACGTACTGGTCGCGCTTCGAGAACATGTACTTCGCCGGCGACGGGGCGAAGAAGGACGACGACGGCGCGGTGTGGCTGCTCGGCCGCGTCGACGACGTCATGCTCGTCTCGGGTCACAACATCTCCACAACGGAGGTCGAGTCGGCCCTGGTGAGCCACCCGTCGGTGGCCGAGGCGGCGGTGGTCGGCGCGACCGACCCGACGACCGGCCAGGCGATCGTGGCGTTCACCATCCCGCGCGGCACCACCGACATCAGCGGCGACGCCGGCGAGAAGCTGATCCAGGAGCTGCGCAACCACGTGGCGAAGAAGCTCGGTCCGATCGCCAAGCCCCGGCAGATCATGCTGGTGCCGGAGCTGCCGAAGACCCGCTCGGGCAAGATCATGCGGCGCCTGCTGCGCGACGTGGCGGAGAACCGCTCGCTCGGCGACGTGACGACGCTGCAGGACTCCGCGGTCATGGACCTCATCTCGTCCGGCCTGCAGTCGGGCAAGTCGGAGGACTGACGACGGTCGATCCCCCGGGACAGCGCGGCGGGCCCACCCTGTGACAGGGTGGGCCCGCTGTTTCGCGTGGGAGAGGTGTTTCGTCCCCTTCCTGCCTCACCGTCGTTTTTCGTGTGATGGAAAAGCCATAACGCGTCACCGTCAGAAATCAGTTCGGCCAACCGTGTTCCCGACAGGCGATCGACGTGCTTACGTTTGCCGGTGATCCCCCATCGGGATTCACCCCGGTCGACGTCGCCCCACCGTGCGGCTCGGCACCCGTCAACGGAGGTAATTAGTGCGCAAGGTAGTCGTGGGACTGCTGGGCGCGGCCATGGTGTCGACCGTCGGGATCATGCTCCCGACCGTCGCGCAGGCCGCACCGCCGGTCGAGCCGCCGGCAGCCGCCCCTGTCGGGGAGAGGCACTCGGACGAGCTGCCGAACCCGTTCGAGGACAAGCGCCGCGCGCTGCGGCAGGAGGCCATCAACGGCGTCCTGAAGGGCGAGATCAAGGCGCAGGAGCGCAACGGCAGCATGGTCGCCAAGGTCGGCGCCACGCAGGGCGAGGGCCTCACCAGCCGCCGCGTCGCCGCGAAGGGCAAGGACCAGTACGTCGAGCTCGCCCGCGAGCAGACCGACCGGATCTTCGTCATCCTCGCCGAGTTCGGCGACGAGGCGCACCCGGAGTACCCGGACGGCGTCGACGTCGACCCAGCCACGCCCGGCCCGACGCAGTACGACGGTCCCGTGCACAACGCGATCCCGCAGCCGGACCGCACCAAGGACAACACCACGGTGTGGCAGCCCGACTACAACCAGGCCCACTACCAGCAGCTCTACTTCGGTGAGGGCGCCGGCGTCGAGTCCCTGAAGACCTACTACGAGACCCAGTCCTCCGGGCGCTACAGCGTCGAGGGCAAGGTCACCGACTGGGTCAAGGTCAAGTACAACCAGGCGCGCTACGGCCGCGACTGCCCGGGCACCGCGGAGTGCACCGAGGAGACCCTCAGCGACGCGAACATGTGGGCGCTGGTCACCGACGCCGCGACCAAGTGGGTCGAGGAGCAGAAGGCCGCCGGGCGCAGCGACGCCGAGATCAAGGCCGACATGCAGTCCTTCGACCAGTGGGACCGCAACGACTTCGACGGCGACGGCAACTTCAACGAGTCCGACGGCTACATCGACCACTTCCAGATCGTGCACGCGGGTGGCGACCAGTCCGACGGCGACCCGACGTACGGCGAGGACGCCATCTGGGCGCACCGCTGGTACGCGTACTACACCGACGCCGGCCGCACCGGCCCCGCGGGCAACCTGGCCGGCGGCACCCAGATCGGCAACACCGGCATCTGGATCGGCGACTACACGGTGCAGCCGGAGAACGGCGGCCTGAGCGTCTTCGCCCACGAGTACGGCCACGACCTGGGCCTGCCGGACGACTACGACACCTCGGGCGCCGGCCCCAACGCCAACCCCGAGTACTGGACGCTGATGGCGCAGAGCCGGCTCAGCGGCGCGGGCGAGCCCCTCGGCACCCGCCCCGGTGACCTCGGCGCCTGGCAGAAGCTGCAGCTCGGCTGGCTCGACTACGAGATCGTGGTGGCCGGCCAGAAGCGGACCCTGGACATGGGCCCGCAGGAGTACAACACCGCCAAGGCCCAGGGCCTGGTCGTGGTGCTGCCGGACAAGAACGTCGAGCGGCCGCTGGGCGCGCCGTTCGCCGGCACCAAGCAGTACTTCTCCGGCAACGCCAACAACCTCGACACGTCGATGACCCGCGAGTTCGACCTGACCGGCGCCACCGCCGCCCAGCTGTCGCTCAAGGGCCGCTACGCCATCGAGCCGAAGTACGACTTCCTGTACGTCGAGGCGTCCACCGACGCGGGCAAGACCTGGACGAAGCTGAACGGCACCGTCGCCGGCCAGCCCTTCGGCGAGGACGGCAGCAAGTCGCCCGCGATCAGCGGCACCAGCGCCGGCAAGTGGGTCGACATCGCCGTCCCGCTGACCGCGTACGCCGGCCAGAAGCCGCTCGTGCGCTTCCACTACCGCAGCGACGGCGGCCGCAACGACGGCGGCTTCTTCGGCGACGACATCACCGTCACCAAGGACGGCGCGACCGTGCTGACCGACGGCGCCGAGACCGCCACGACCTGGACCCTCGCGGGCTTCACCGTCCAGGGCGCCACGATCACGCGGGCGTACGACCACTTCTACATCGCGGGCAACCGCTCGTTCGTGTCGTACGACAAGTACCTGAAGACCGGCCCGTACAACTTCGGCTGGGCCGCAACCCGCCCGGACTGGGTCGAGCACTTCTCGTACCAGCAGGGTCTGCTGATCTCGTACAACGACACCTCGGTGCCGGACAACAACATCAACGTCCACCCGGGCGAGGGTCGCAACCTGATCATCGACTCGCGGCCGCGTCCGCTGTACAACATCGAGGGCCAGCTGTGGCGTTCGCGCATCTCGATGTACGACGCGCCGTTCAGCCTGCAGAAGGCGGACTCGTTCACCCTGCACATCAACGGCAAGCCCTCGTACATCCGGGGTCAGGCCGCGCAGCCGGTGTTCGACGACACCAAGCAGTTCTTCTACCCGGAGGCCGTCTGGGGCGTGAAGCTGCCGGCCGTCGGCGTGAAGATCGAGGTCCTGAAGCAGAACGGCACCTCGCTGAAGGTGCGGGTCAGCTGACCTGACGTACCACCGCAGCGGCGCCCGGGGAGTCGATCTCCCCGGGCGCCGTCGCGTCCGGCGGAACCGCCGGGCGCTCCGCACCGTCCAAGACCGGGTGGGACACATGACTTCATCGCGTACGACGGCCGCGGCGCTGCTGATCGCCGGCGCGGCCCTGCTGGGCGGCTGTGCGGGGACGACCTCCTCGGACAGCGGCGCGCCGGCTCCGACGCCGTCCGGTGTGCCGACCGGGCCGCCGCCGCCCGCGTCCGCCGACCCGCTGCCGCCGGGGTCCATCCCGAGCGGCATCCCGAAGACGCCGACGGACATCGTGCGCACGGCCGGCTGGATCAACGGCACGGTCACCCGCGGCGGGTCGGGCCCCTGCTACGGCATCACCGACTGGGACGGCGTGCAGTTCGCCGTCTACTCCGACGCCGGTGTGGAGCTGGCCGAGGGCGCCCGGGTGCGGGCCCAGGTGACCCCGGCGACGCTGCGGATCAGCTGCGGCGAGGGCACGCCGGTCGAGGCGTCCGAGATCGACGTACTGCCCTGACCTGCATGCCGGCAATCTGACCTTCCTGAGATGTTCCTCTGCGTCGATCTGATGCCTACGTTGACTGTGGACCCCTCTCCATCCGCCAACGGAGGTAACCAGTGCGCAGAACAGTCGTGGGACTGCTGGGCGCGTCTCTGGTCTGCGCCGGGATCTCGGTCCCGGCAGCGGCCCAGGCGGCGCCCCCGGCGGAACCACCCGCGGCCGGCAAGGCAGCGGCACCCCTCGACGATCTCGTCCACCCGCTGGAGGAGAAGCGGCGGGAGCTGCGCGAGCAGGCCGTCGACGACGTGCTCGCCGGCAAGGCGAAGGTCGAGAAGCGCGGCAAGAGCAACGTCGTCAAGGTCGGCACGACGTTCGGCGCCGGGCAGACCGGGGCGCGGGTCGCGACCGCCGGCAAGAGCCAGTACGTCGAGCTGGGCCGGGAGGCCACCGACCGGATCTTCGTCATCCTCGCGGAGTTCGGCGACGAGCGGCACCCGGACTACCCCGACAAGGACACCCTGCCGAGCAAGGCGGGTCCGGCCCGGTTCGACGGGCCGCTGCACAACCAGATCCCCGAGCCGAACCGCGCGGTGGACAACGCCACCATCTGGCAGCCGGACTACAACCGGGACCACTTCCAGCGCATGTACTTCGGCGAGGGCGAGAACGTCGAGTCGCTGAAGACGTACTACGAGTCGCAGTCGTCGGGCCGCTACAGCGTCGACGGCACGGTCACCGACTGGGTGAAGGTCCGCTACAACGAGGCCCGGTACGGCCGCTCCGGCGACAACCCGGCCGACGCCAACGGCGACGACCCGGCCGTGTGCGCCGACAACGTCTGCAACAACGTCCAGTTCCTGGTGCAGGACGCCGCGAACCAGTGGGTCGCCGACCAGAAGGCCGCCGGCCGCACGGACGCGCAGATCAAGGCCGAGCTGGCCACGTTCGACGTGCAGGACCGGTACGACTTCGACGGCGACGGCAACTTCAACGAGGCCGACGGCTACCTCGACCACTTCCAGATCGTCCACGCCGGCGGCGACGAGTCCGACGGCGACCCGTATCAGGGTGAGGACGCCATCTGGGCGCACCGCTCCTTCGTGTTCCAGACGGACGAGGGCAACACCGGCCCGTCGGGCAACCTGCTCGGCGGCGCGCAGGTCGGCAACACCGGGTTCTGGATCGGCGACTACACCATGCAGCCGGAGAACGGCGGCCTGAGCGTCTTCGCCCACGAGTACGGCCACGACCTGGGCCTGCCGGACGACTACGACACCGCGGGCGCCGGCAGCGTCAACAACGGCCACTGGACGCTGATGGCGCAGAGCCGGCTCAGCGGCGCGGGCGAGCCCATCGGCACCCGCCCCGGCGACCTCGGCGCCTGGAACAAGATGCAGCTCGGCTGGCTCGACTACGAGATCGTCGTGGCCGGGCAGCAGCGCACGCTGCGCCTCGGGCCACAGGAGTACACGTCGGACGACGCCCAGGCCGTGGTGGTCGTGCTGCCCGCGCAGACGATCACCGACCAGCTCGGGGCGCCGTTCGCCGGCACCCGGCAGTACTGGTCCGGCAACGCCAACGACCTGCGCAGCAGCATGACCCGGCAGGTCGACCTCACCGGCAAGGCCGCGGCGGCGCTGACCGCCAAGGTCCGCTACAACATCGAGGCCGACTACGACTACCTGTACGTGCAGGCGTCGGCGAACGGCCAGGCGCCGTGGACCACTCTGGACGGCACGGTCAACGGCCAGCCGTTCCCGCGTGACGGCAGCGGCGCCCCGGCGCTGACCGGCGACACCGCCGGCGCGTGGGTCGACCTGAACGTGCCGCTGAACGCGTACGCCGGCGCGCCGGTGCACCTGCGGTTCCTCTACCGCACCGACGGCGCGGTCACCTCGGGCGGCTTCTTCGCCGACGACATCGCGGTGACGGCCGACGGCCAGACCCTGTTCACCGACGGGGCCGAGGGCGCGAGCACGTTCACGCTGAACGGGTTCACGCAGGTCGGCGCCTCGCGCACCGCCCAGTACGCGCACCGATACATCGCCGGCTACCGCACCTACCAGTCGTACGACCGCTACCTGCGGACCGGCCCGTACGTCTTCGGGTACGGCGCCGCGAAGCCGCGGTGGGTGGACCACTACCCGTACCAGGACGGTCTGCTGATCTCCTACAACAACACCTACTGGACGGACAACAACACGAGCGAGCACCCCGGCCAGGGGCGCAACCTCATCATCGACGCCAACGCGCGGCCGCTGTACAACCTGGCGGGCACCCGCTGGGGCGGCCAGGTGCAGGTGTACGACGCGCCGTTCTCCCTGGAGAAGTCCGACTCGTTCACGCTGCACGTCAACGGCCAGCCCTCGTACGTCCGGGGCCAGGCCGCGCAGCCGCTGTTCGACGACACGAAGCAGTTCTTCTACGAGGACGGCCCGCTGTACGGGGTCAAGCTCCCCGCCGTGGGCGTGAAGATCCGCGTCCTCAGCGCCGACGGCGACACCATGCGCATCCGGATCTCCTGATCCGCACCGCGTGACCGGCGGCGCCCGGGGCCATCGTGGCCTCGGGCGCCGTCGTCTTCGGAACCGGAGGGGGCCCCGGTGCGTCCCATCGATGTGCGCCTTCTCGCGTGTTCCGGTGTCCTGACCGTGCTGGCCGTAGCCGGCTGCGCCGCTCCGGCACCCACGTCCCCGACGCCGGCCCCCTCCGCCGGGGCGCCGTCCGCCGGGGTGCCCTCTGCCGGGGTGCCATCCCCCGCCGCCTCGCCCGCCGGGGAGCCGGCGTCGGCGCCGCCCATCGGCTTCACCGACCTGCAGAAGCGGCCCGGCTGGGTCGTCGGCACCGTCACCCGCGGCGGCGACGGCCCCTGCTACGGCTTCCTCACCGAGGCCGGCGAGACCCTCGCCCTGCACTCCCCCGACGGCCTCACCCTGCGCCAGGGCGCCACCGTGCGCATCCAGGTGATGTCACCCAGCCACCGGATCGCGTGCGGCGAGGGCACCCCGATGGCCCTGCGGGCAGTGGAGCCGGTGGGCTGAGGCCGACGCGGGCGCCAGGGGCCTAGGCTGTCCGGCATGAGTGGCCAGGTGGACGAGGCGCGCGTGCTGGTGGAGGGTCCGTGGACCCACCGGTTCGTCAACGCCAACGGCAGCCGGTTCCACGTCGTCGAGACCGGCACCGGCCCCCTGGTGCTGTTCCTGCACGGCTTCCCCGAGTTCTGGTGGGCGTGGCACGACATCCTGCCCCGCGTCGCGGACGCCGGCTTCCGCGCCGTCGCCGTCGACCTGCGCGGCTACGGCGCCAGCGACAAACCGCCCCGCGGCTACGACGGCTACACCCTCGCCGCCGACGTCACCGGCCTCACCCGCGCCCTCGGCGAACGCTCCGCCATGATCGTCGGCACCGGCGCCGGCGGCATGATCGGCTGGACCGCCGCCGCCTTCCACCCCAAGATGGTCCGCCGGCTCGTCGTGCTCGGCGCCGCCCACCCGCTGCGGCTGCGCGCCGCCCTGTTCGCCGACCCGCGCGGCCAGGTCGCCGCCGCCGCCGGCACCCTGCGCTTCCAGGTGCCCCGGTACGAGCACCAGCTCACCCGGGACAACGCGGCCGCCGTCGGCCAGCTGCTGCGCCGCTGGGCCGGGCCCGGCTGGGCGCTCACCAGCGAGTTCGAGGACTACGAGGCGCGCTGCCGCGAAGCCATGCAGATCCCGCAGGCCGCGTTCTGCGCCCTGGAGTCGTACCGGTGGGCGTTCCGGTCCGCGCTGCGGCTGCACGGGTACCGGTTCGTCAAGCTCATGCAGCAGCCGCTCGTCACGCCCACCCTGCAACTGCACGGCAGCGTCGACACCGCAGTGCTACCCCGCACCGCGCAGGGCTCCGGCCGCTACGTCATCGCCCCGTACGAGTGGCGGGCCGTCGAGGGCGCCGGCCACTTCGTGCACCTCGAACGCCCCGAGTTCGTCACCGGGGAGATCCTGCGCTGGCTGAAGAGCTAGACCTTGTGCTCGTGCAGGTCGGTGACCTCGGCCACCGGCGCCCAGCCCTGATACACCCCGAAGTCGAACTCCTCCAGGCCCAGCGCCTTCGCCACCGGCGCCCGGCCGCCCGTGTACTCCACCCGCAGCCACGAGTCGTGCTGCGCCAGCACCACGAACGGCTGGCCGCGCCACTGGCACGTCGTGCGCACGTACGCGAACGCCTCCAGGTCGCCCGCGGGCACCGCGCGCACGTACCGGCCCGGGCGCACCTCCTCGAAGCCGTCCTGCGGCTCCTGGGCGTACAGGCGGACCTCGTCACCCTCGGGGCTCGCGTCGAACTCCCGGCCCCGCCACAGGGCCACGAAACCGTCCCGCATCACTGCTCACCGATCCGGCGCCAGCGCGGCGCGTCCGCGTCGAGGATCGCCACCATCGTCTCGCGGCCGTCCGCGTCCATCCGCCACAGCTGCGCGCCGTGCGGCAGGCGGATGCTGTCCACCTTGAACTCGGCGATCACGTCGTCGCTGTCGGACGGCGCGAAACCGTTGCCTCGGAACGGCGGCCGCTCGATCACCCAGCCGTCCATCGCCCGCATCGCCTGCTCGTTCGGCCCGCCGTACGGGATGCGGTACAGGTTCGGCCGGTGCGCCTGCCACCGCAGCACGAACGCCTCCTTGGCGTCCGCCTCGTACGGCGAACCCGGGAACACCAGGCCCAGCGCCGCCAGCAACGCCCCCGGCGTGCGCAGGTGCTCCACCTCGGACGCCCGGTGCACGAACCCGGCGACCCGGTCGTACCCGCGGTCCAGCAGATAGTCCACGTGGTCCGGCGGCACCGTCTTCTGCATCATCGGCACGGCCGCCGGCGGGGTCCGGCGCACCTGCGCCGCGGGCAGCGGCTGCGGCTCCCCGCCCAGCCCCTGCTCGGCCGCCCAGCTCGCCAGCGCCACCACCTGCGGTCCCGGCAGCGTCGCCCCGACCGGCGTACCCGGATTGACCGCGAACGACCACGACGGGTCCGGCCAGTCCCGGATCAGCTCCGCGAACTGCACACCCCGCGTGGGCGTGCCGCCCGGGTACCGCTCACCCAGCCGCGTCGGCGACGTGAACACCACCAGGTACGGCTCCCCGTCGATGTCCTCCGTCCGGTACCGCCCGTCCTCCCGGACCGGCGCCAGCACCGTGGCCAGCAGCAACGTCGACAGGAAGTCGTCGGTGCTCCCCCGCCCGGCGGCGTCGAGCAGGTCGGCCTCGGCGGCGTTGGACGCGGCGAAGTCGGCGTCGGGGGCCTGCCCACCCCCACCCGGCAGCCCGAAGGTGCCGGAGACGGCGTTCCAGGCGGGTTCCTCGGCGGCGGCACGGGGGTAGGCGCCGGACGGCGCGTTCCACGCGGGCGGGCTCGCCGGCGGTGGGGTGTGCGGCGGGGTCTGCGGCGGGCCGGCCTGGTGGGGCGGCGTGGGGTAGCCGCCCGTCGCGCTGCCGCCGGCCGTCGCTGCGCCGCCGGCCGTCGCTGCGCCACCGGCCGTCGCTGCGCCGCCAGCCGTCGCTGCGCCACCGGGCTGGGTGCTGCTGCCCATCGCCGTGCTGCCGGGCGTCTGGGTGCTGCCACCACTCTTCGCGGTGCTGCCGGGGGCGGGTGGCGGGATGGTGGGGCGGGTGGCCGGGGCCGGGATGACGGGGATCATCGGCGGGCGAGCAGCCGCCGGTGGCTGCCCCTGCCCAGGACCGGGCTGGGGCGCGCCACTGGGAACGCTGCCCGAGGTCTGGCCGGGCTGGCGCCGCGGCAGCCCGGCGGGCCCCTCGCCCGCCGCGGTACTGCCGGCAAGGCCCTGGTGGCCCGAGGCCGGACCGCTGGAGTCCTGGTCGGCACGTCCTCCGAAGCCGGTGCCGCCCTGACCGAACTGACCACCCTGGCCGGGCTGACCACTCTGGCCGGGCTGGCCGCCCTGACCAGGCTGACCACCTTGGCCGGGCTGGCCGCCCTGAACGGGTGCGGCCTGCATGGGGGCGGCGTGGCCGTGGGTGGCCTGGCCCCCGTAGCCCTCGCCGGGGCCGGTCTGGCCGGTCTGGCCGGTCGCCGCCGGGCTCGCCGGGGTCGGGCCCGTCGCGCCCGGACCCATCGCGGTCTGGCCGGTCGCGGTGAGACCCGCCGCCTGGCCCGTCGTGCTCTGTCCGTGGGCGGTCTGATCCGCCGCGGCGTTCCCCAGGGCGGTCTGGCCGCCCGTCGGGCGGCCCTCGGCCTGGCTCTCCGCGGCCCAGCCCTCGCCAGCCCGGCCCGGGCCGGCCTGGCCCGGCTCGCCCGGTCGGGCCTGGCCCGGGGTGTTGCGTCCGGCGCCGGCGAAGGCCTGCGCCACGGCGCTGCGGCCCGCCGCGCCCTGGGCGGGTCCTGCGGTCGCGGTCTGGCCGGCGGCTGCGGCCTGGTCGCCGCCCTCCTGTTCGAGGGCGGCCTGGCGGCGGGCGGCCTCGGCCATGGAGGCGGGGCGCTCCGACGGCGGGGTGACCGGGCGGCGCGGGAGGGGGCTGATGGCGGGTGCGTCGTCGTTGCCGCCGGGCGGGGCCACGGGCGGCGCGGACACCCGCGGCGGGAAGCCGGGGGCGTCGCCGGCCGGGGTCCCGGGCACCGCGGGCGGCGGCGGGGCCGCGGCGGGCACGCCGGCACCGGCGGGTGCGGCGGAGACGGGGGCGTCGGCGCGGGCGGCGGCCGGGTCCGGCGCGGCCGTCGCGCCGGACGTCGCCGGGGCGGCGGCCGGCGTGGCCCAGGGACCGCGGTCCGCGGCGGGCTCGGCCTCGGGGGTGGCGGGCCCGGCGCCGATCTCGGCGGCGGGCGCCCACGGCGTCGAGACGCGCGGCGGGGGCTGGTCGGCGGCGGTGCGGCCGGCGCCCGACGCCCACGGCGTGGCGCCGGCCTCGCGGGTGGCCCAGATGCTGCCGCCGCTCGACGGGGCGGGGTCGCCCGTCGGCTGGGTGACCGGGCGGCGCGGCAGGCCGCTCGATGTCATCCCTGCGGGTGACGCCGGGGCCGGCTCGCGGGCCGGGAACGCGGAGTCTCCCGGCGGCGCCGCCGGGCTGGACGCGGCGGGCAGTGGGCCGCCGGGCACCGGGCGCGCCGGGGGCACGTCGGGCCGGGTCGACGCGGCGGGGACGGCGGCCGTCGCGCTCTGCGCCGGGGCGGGTGCGGCGGGGCCGCGGGTGGGCAGGCGGAAGTCGCCGCGCGCGGACTGGGCGACGAACCACGCCGGCAGGTACCCCTCGATGGGCAGGCCGGGGTTGACGGCGAGCCACCACTCGAGGTTCGGCCAGGTGGCGGCCAGGTCGCGGTACGCGACGCGGCGGGCGGAGCCGGCGTGCTCGGCGAGGCACGCCTGCAGGGCGGGCGCCGACGTGAACGCGAGCACGTGCGTGCGACCGCCGGTGGTCCAGGTGCCCCAGCCGAGCGGCGCGCGCCCGGCGACGGCGTCGGTGGAGACGGGGAGGAGGAGTTCGACGTCGGCCAGGATCCTGAAGTAGGACTCCTGGTCATCGGAGCGCAAAGCCTCGCGCATCGCTGTCTCGGCTTCGGTAACCGGTTCCCACTCGGCCACGTCCACCTCCCTTCGCGGGCGTGTCACCCCACACGCAACGCGTACAACCTACAAGGTCAGACGTCGATCACAATGGTCACGGGTAGGCGGACCACCAAGACGGTCGCGCGCGACTAACATCCGGAACCGGAACGAGGCCGGGGGGAGAGCTACGGATGCGCAGCGCTATGCGTTGGTCACGGATGGTGGCGGCAGGTGCGCTGGTCGTCGGTTGTGTTCCGTTCGTCTCCGCGGCCCCCGCGTACGCGGTGGTGCCCTGCTCCGGCCAGCAGGCCCCGCCGCTGGGCACGGCGATGCCGGACGTCCCGTACCCCCTGCTCCGGTACGCCCCCGACCGGCTGGCGCCGCTGTCCACCGGCAGGGGCGTCACCGTCGCCGTGATCGACTCGGGCGTCGACGACCGCCACCCGCAGCTGCGCGGCCGCGTCCTGCCCGGCCGCGACCTGCTCGCCAGCAACCCGGACGCCAAGCAGGACTGCGCCGGCCACGGCACGGGCGTCGCCAGCATCATCGCCGCCCAGCCCGCCGACGGCACCGGCTTCCGCGGCCTGGCGCCGTCCGCGACCGTCCTACCGGTACGGGTGACGGAACGCAAAGAGATCGAAGAGGACAACCCCGGCCGGTACGTGGGCTCCGACGGCTTCGCCGAGGCCATCCGCTGGGCGGTCCGCAACGGCGCCCGCGGCGGCGTGATCAACCTGTCGGTCTCGCTGAACCGCGACGTCCCGGCGGTGCGCAGCGCCGTCGACTTCGCCCTCGCCAACGACGTCGTCGTGGTCGCCGCCGCCGGCAACGCCAGCGCCACCGACGCGGCGAAGGAGCCCTACCCCGCCCGGTACGACGGCGTCCTGGCCGTCGGCGCCGTCGACGCGAACGGCCTCTGGGCCGACTTCTCCCTCACCGGCGACTACGTCGACGTGGCGGCCCCCGGCTCCCAGGTGACCATGGCGGCGGTCGGCGGCGGCCACGTGCAGGACAGCGGCACCAGCTTCGCGGCCCCGTACGTGGCGGCGACGGCGGCCCTGATCCGCGCCCGCTACCCGGACCTGCCCGCGAAGGACGTCGTCAAGCTCATCCTCGCCACCGCCGACCCGGCCCCGGGCGGCAACCGCAGCGACAAGTACGGCATCGGCATCGTCAACCCGTACCGGGCCCTGACGGAACGCCTCGCCGACCAGCCGCCCCGCGCCCCGCAACCCGTCGCCGCCGAACACACCGACCCGGCCACCCAGGCCCTGACCGACCGCCGCGACGCGGCCCGGGACCGCGCCCTGCTGGTGGGCGTGATCGGGCTGGGCGCGGCGATCCTGGCCGTCGGCCTGGGCCTGATCCTCCCCCGCGGCCTGCGCCGCCGCTGGCGCCCCGCGGCCTGACCAGCCGTTTCGCGGCCGGCCCGCCCGGGTCGGGCCGTAAGGGAAAAGCACGCCCGGCTCGCGAGCCAGGACCCAAGGGACGGCGCCGAACCCACGCGGACATGCCGGCTCGGCCCGGCGGGGTGGGTGATCGCGGCACGGCAGTTGTGACCGCCGCAGAGCGGCCGAGCTGCACCGGTGGCCATGCCCGGAGCCGGACCGTCGCGGACGCGTGAGTTGGCCGGCGCGGGAGGCGAAGATGGAGGTGGCCGGCGGCGGCACCGATGAGTGGCCTCAGCCGGAGTACGGGCCGAGGTGGTCGTGGGCCGACCGGAACGGTCCGGAAGATCGCCTGTTGCCCAGGACGCGCCAGGGCCGGGACGCCGCACATAGATCCGCGCCCCGGCCCCGACGACGACCCCGAAGGGTCAGCTGAAGAGGGACGTGGCCCGCTTCTCCGTGTTGAGGTAGTCGTTCGTCGACTCGTCCAGGGCGACCTTGATCTTCGCCAGCATCGCCTTGAGGTCGTCCGAGGCGCGCGTCCAGGTCTGCTGGCGCTGCTGGTAGGCCTCCATCGCCGCGCCGTCCCACGTGGAGATCAGCGGCTTCGCGTCGCTCTCGAGCTGCGCGAGCTGCGAGTCGAGCGTGCTGATGGCCTTCTGGATGTCGGCGGCCGCCTGCTGCAGCGCACCGAAGTTGACGACGAGCCTGCCGTCGCTCATGTGTGTTTCCTCCCCGAAAGTGTGTGGCGTCGTCAGAGCGGCAGGGTGATGCCGCCGCCGCCGGACTGGGTGATGCGGCTCGACGCCTCGGTGTCGGTGGCCGTGTAGTTCTGCCCGGCGGTGCGGATGGCCTCGGCGGTCTCGGCCAGGGCGCGCTGGATGGCGGCCTGGTCGTTGCTCCACTGGACCTTGACCTGCGTGAAGGACGCGCCACCGCTGCCCTGCCAGGCGCTCTCCAGCACCGAGAGCTCGTTCATCAGGCCGGTGAGCATCTGCTGCAGCTGCTCGTTGGTCTGCTCGAACTTCGCGGCGGCCTGCTCCATCACCGCGGCTTCTGACTGCGTCTGGGACATTCCGACGTCACCCCGCTTCCTCGAAAGTTGTCAGTCGAAACGACAAGCCGTCAGGCTAGCCGCTTTCGGCTGCCCGTAGGGGGCAGCCGGACGCACCGACGGTAGCGCCGACCGTCCACGGTCGACAGTCCCTGTGGACAACCGTCAGGGCGCTGTGACGGCCTTGTCGGCGGCGGCGGGGTCGAGGCCCGCGCCGGCCGGGATGAGGCCCGTGAAGCCGGACGGGACGGCGACGGGGGTGACCGTCGCGTAGCCGAGGCGCTTCTTGACGTCGGCGGGGTCGGCCAGGGCGAACTGGCGGCCGGGGTCGGTGACGAGCAGGACGGTGCCGCCGGTGGCGCCGGGGGCGGGGGCGGCCTGGACGAGGGCGCCCCAGCCGGGGCGGACGAGGACGTAGTCGGCGAGGACGGTGCCGGCCGGGCCGGTGCCGGGGGTGCGGGTGCGGCGCTGGACGTCGGGCAGCGCGGATCCGGTGTGGAGGGTGAGGCGGCGGGCCGGGTCGTCCTGGGCGGGGTCGTAGGTGGCGCAGGCGGCGCCGTCGACGCGGGCCAGGTCGGGCAGGGTGGCGGGGGCGGCGGTGGGGCGCGACGGGGTCCACGGGCTCTCGGCCCAGTCGTTCCACTGGCCGAGTTCGATGGCGATCTCGCGGTCGGCGCCGGCGGCGGCGCGGTAGCCCGGGTCGGACAGGGCGAGGGTGCGCTGCAGGGTGGTGACGGGGGCGACGCCCTCGGCGACGACGACGCCCCACAGGGTGGGACCCGCGGTGACCACGGTGCCGATGCGCAGGCCGGTGCGGGTGGAGACCTCGCCGTAGCCGGCGGGGCGCACCGGGGCGATGCGATCACCCTCCTCGATGGGCTTGAGGAGCGCCTCGGCGACCCGTACCGGCTGGATGGTGCCGCCACCGAGCTGCTTGAGCAGGGCCTCGGCGGTGATGCGGTAGCGGCGGCCCTGCCAGAGCAGCCAGTTCGCGCCGCCGGCGCCCTCGACGAGGGCGGCGCGGTCGCGCAGCTCGGCGCCGCCGACGGGGCCGGCGCCGACGGTCAGGGTGGAGGTGGTGTCGGTGCCGGTGGCGGAGCAGACGGTCCACGGGCCGGCGGTGAGCCGGTTGCGGGCGGGCAGCGAGGCGGGCAGGTCGACGACGCCGAGGGTGGCGCCGCGGGGCTCGCCCTCCAGGGCGCGGGCGGACACGGTGACGGGCTTGGCGGAGCCGGTGATGAGCACGCCGGAGGTGAAGTTGAGGACAGGGTGCAGGACGCCGTTGCGCAGCACGTACGAGGCGCCGGTCTCCTTCTCCAGCACGACGGCGGAGCGGGCGCCGTTCTTCCAGTTCTTCGCGCTGGAGCCGCGCAGGAACGCCCAGGCGGCGGTGCCGGCGAGGACGATGGCGGCGATCAGGACACTCGCGACCGTGGCGCCCATGGCCCGCCGGAACGGCGACTGGGCGGGGTCGGTCTCGCGCATGACCAGCGCCGCGACGACGCGCTGGATCATGAACTGGTACGAGTGCAGCTGGTCCTGCCGCGACGGCATTGTGTCCCCCTGAAGGATCGACGCAGGCCATACGATAGGCCCGCCTCCGCCGCCCGTGGGGGCAGGGACCATCGGGGGAGGCGCACGGTGACGGCAGGAGTGGCCGCGACGAGCCGCGTCGAGCGGGGACGCGCGCAGCAGAAGCGCCGGGCTCCCACCACCCTCCACCGTGGACGCCTGCTCGGCGCGGGCGCGGGCCAGCTGGTGGCGACGCAGGTTGCGGTGGTGCTGGTGCTGGCCGGGCTGGTGGCGGGAACGGCGCAGACGGCGGCCGCGGCGGTCCTGGCCGCGCTGCTGCTGGCGGGCGCGTGGGCCCGCTTCAAGGGCCGGTGGGCGTACGAGTGGGCGGGCACGCTGCTGCAGTTCGCGGGCCGCCGGCACGGCACCGCCGACGGCGACCTGCTGGCGCTGGTGGCGCCGGGCACGGTGGTGTCCACGGTGGAGCTGGCGGGCGAGAGCACGGCCGTGCTGGCGGACGGCTACGGCGTGACCGCGGTGCTGGAGATCGGCGACCCGAACGCCCTGCTGGCGGACGACGCGGTGACCCTGCCGTCGCCGGAGTCGCTGCTGCCGCCGGGCAAGGACGGCCCGCCGGTGAGCGCGCAGCTGCTGCTGACGGCGGTGCCGGCCCCCGCGCTGCGGGCGGGCGCGGCGCTGCCGGCGAACTCGTACCGGCAGCTGACGGACGGCCGGCTGCTGAGCCACACCCGCACGCTGCTGGCGTTGCGGGTGCTGCGCACGGAGGGCTGGTCGGAGGAGGACCTGCACCGGGTGCTGGGCGGCCTGATCCGCAAGGTGCCGCGCCGGCTGCCCGGGGTGCCGGTGCGCCCGCTGGGCGAGGCGGCGGCGGTGCAGGCGGTGCACGAGCTGGCACACCACCGCCCGGACCAGCCGGGCCAGGAGTCGTGGGCGGGGCTGAGCTTCGGGGGGCTGGAGCAGGCCACGTACACGGTGGGGCGGCTGGCCCGGCTGCGGCCGGAGGCGGCGCAGCGGCTGGTCGGCCGGGTGCTGGCGCTGCCGGCCACGGCCACCACGGTCGCGATCACCGCGGGGCCGCGCACGGCCGGGGGCACGGCGGCCGAGGTGACGGTACGCCTGGCGGCCCCGGACGAGCGGGCCCTGGCGGCGGCGTCGGGCGCGCTGCGCCAGGTGCTGGCGGCCGAGCACGTGCCGGCCCGGCGGCTGGACGGCGCGCACCTGTCGGGGCTGGCGGCCACGCTGCCGCTGGGCGGCGGCACGCGGCGCCGCCCGCCGGAGATGCCGGCGGGCGAGGTCCCGGCGACGGGCGTGCTGGCGGGGATCGAGCCGGCGACGGGCGCGGGCGGCCTGATGATCGGCAGCAACCGGCACGGCGAGCCGGTGGTGGCCCGGCTGTTCCGGCCGGAGCAGACCCGCGCGGTGCTGGTGGGCGGCGTGCGGCTGGCCCAGCTGGTGGCGTTGCGGGCGATGGCGCTGGGCGCACGCGTGGTGGTGCAGACGGCGCGGCCGCAGGCGTGGGAGCCGTTCGGCCGGGGCGTGGCGACGCCCGGCGAGACGCTGCACGTGGTGCCGCCGGGGCGGGCGCTGGAGATGCCGCCGGGCAGCCAGCTGCACCCGCTGCTGGTGATCGTGGACGTGGGGCCGGTCGGCGCGGACACCCGGCCGGGTCACGGCTGGCAGGCGACGCTGGTGGTGCGCGACGAGTTCCTGCCGGTCGACGTGGACGTGGCGTCCCGGGCGGACCTGCTGATCCTGCAGCCGCTGCGGCCGGACGAGGCGGGTCTGGCGGCGGCCTCGCTGGGCCTGGGCGACGCGGCGCAGTGGCTGACCCGCATCCGCGCCGACATGGTGGGCGTGGTGGTGCGGCGGGCGGTGCGCTGGGTGGCGCTGTCGACCACGCCGATCGAGCAGCAGCAGATCGGGCCGATCATGCGCGGCTGACCACTCCCCGGGCTGGTCGGCGCATGGCACGATCATGGCCATGGGTCTGCTCATCCGACTGGTGACCGGCGCGGTGGCGCTGTGGATCGCCACGCTGCTCGTCGACGGCATCCGGGTCACCGCCGAGTCCGTGCCCGGCAAGATCGGCACGCTAGTCCTGGTGGCGGCGGCCTTCGGGCTGATCAACGCGGTCCTGCGGCCGATCATCAAGACGGTCGGCTGCGGCTTCTACGTGCTGACCCTCGGCCTGGTCGCGCTCGCCGTCAACGGCCTGCTGTTCCTGCTGACCAGCTGGATCGCCGGGCAGTTCGACGTGCCGTTCCACGTCGACGACTTCTGGCCGGACGCGGTGCTGGGCGCGCTCATCGTCGGCGTCGTGGGCTGGCTGCTCAACCTGTTCGTGCCCGACGGCAAGGACGACTGACCGGCCACATCCCGGGAATTGGAGCTGTGCCCGGGCCGCCCCGCGCGCTGTGCTGGGCGGCATGTTTTCCCTGACCCGCGACGACGGCCACGTGCTCGACGGCGACCCGGCCCGCCTGGACGTCGACCTCGTGACCCACTGGCTCGCCACCGACTCGTACTGGGCGCCGGGCCGCACCCGTGAGCTGATGGCGGCGGCGATCGCCGGGTCGGCGCCGTTCGGGGTGTACCGGCCGGGCGACGGCCGCCAGGTGGCGTTCGCCCGCCTGGTCACCGACGGCGCGGTGTTCGCGTACCTGAGCGACGTGTACGTCGACCGCGCGGTGCGCGGCATCGGCCTGGGGTCGTGGCTGGTGGGGGCGCTGCGCGACGAGCTGGCCGCGCGCGGGCTGACCCGGTTCCTGCTGACGACGGACGACGCGCACGGCGTGTACGCCCGGCTGGGCTTCGCCCCGGTGGACGCCGGGCGCTGGATGGAGCTGCGACTCCAGGTGACGTCCCCCATACGTCAGGACCCGATCATGGTCCAGCCCTTACCGTGAACGGCATGGGCGAGGAACGCAAGGGCTACCTGTTCGGGCTGGGCGCCTACATGCTGTGGGGGTTCTTCCCGCTGTACTTCCGGCTGCTCGCCCCTGCCGGCGCCATCGAGATCCTCGCCCACCGCATCGTCTGGTCGGTGCTGTTCGTCAGCCTGCTGCTGGCCGCCATGCGCAACTGGCGGTTCCTGGCCCGCATCGTCCGGCAGCCGAAGGCCCTGGCGGGGATCACGCTGGCCGGCGCCCTGATCGGCGTCAACTGGGGCACCTACATCTACGGCGTCAACGCCGGCCGGGTCGTCGAGACGTCGCTGGGCTACTTCATCACCCCGCTGGTCGTGGTGCTGCTCGGCGTCACGGTGATGCGCGAGCGGCTGCGGGTGGCGCAGTGGGCGGCGCTGGCCGTCGGCGCGGCCGCTGTGGCGGTGCTGACCGTGGACTACGGCCACCTGCCGTACGTGGCGCTCACCCTGGCGGCCAGCTTCGGCACGTACAGCCTGGTCAAGAAGCGGCTGTCGCTGCCGCCGGCGGAGGGCCTGTTCATCGAGTCGGCGGTGCTGGCGCTGCCCGCGGTCGCGTACCTGGGCTGGCTGTCCTGGACCGGCGACGCGGTCGTCGGGCACGTCTCGGCCTGGCACACGACGCTGATCCTGCTCTCCGGCGCGGCCACCGCGGTGCCGCTGCTGCTGTTCGCGGCCGCCGCCAACCGGGTCCCGCTCACCGGCCTGGGCATCCTGCAGTACGTGGCGCCGATCCTGCAGCTGGCGTGCGGCGTGCTGATCCTGCACGAGCCGATGCCGCCGGCGCGGCTCGCCGGCTTCGCGTTGGTCTGGGTGGCGCTGATCGTCTTCACCGCGGACGCCCTGCGGCACGCGCGGCGGGAACGGGCCACCGCGGCCACCACACCCGAAGCGGCGGCCGCGGCGACCCGCTGACCCCTAGGGCACGTCGTAGGTGAGGACCGTCGTCGCCGTGGCGTCGTCCGCGCCGCGGACCAGCTCCAGGCGGGTCAGGTTGTGGCCGGCGAGGCTGGTCATGCCCGACATGGAGATCTCCGCGCCGGGCGCGGCCACCCACGAGCCGATCTGGTCGCGCCGGTCGTCGGCGCCGTGGGCGATCAGCCGGAACGTGTACGCCTTCGCGCCCGAGCCGTCGCCCTTGGCGTAGAAGCAGGTCATGTTGACCTTCGTCCCCCAGCCGGTGCTGACCAGGTTGATGCTGGCCGACACGGGGGTGTTCGCGGCGACCGGCCGCATCGCGACGGTCTGGCCGGGTGGCGGCACCACGACGCCGGGCGCCTCCCGGTCGAGCAGGATCGCCCCGCCGATGCCCGCCACCAGGGCCAGACACGCCGCGGCCATGGCCAGCACGAACATGCGCCGGCGGCCGCGGCGGAGCTCCTGATGCCGGGACGAGGTGGCCGCCACCACCAGGTCCGGCATCCGGTCGCGCTGCCGCGGGCCGCCGGGGTCCATGATCGCCGCGAGGTCGGCCGGGTCGATGCGCCCCAGCAGGCCCGGCAGGACGGCGATGTCCGCCACCGCCTCGCGGCAGAACGAGCAGGTGGCCAGGTGCCGCTCGTAGGCGGCGCGCTCGGCCGGCGACAGGGCGCCGAGGACGTACGCGCCGTCGTCGTGCTCGTGGTCGCACCTCACCCCGTCACCCCCATCTCGTCCAGCACCATCTTCAGCTGCCGCAGCGCGTAGTGCGTGCGGCTCTTCACCGTGCCCGGCGGCACCCCCAGGCGCGCCGCCGCCTCCGCCACCGACCGGCCCCGGTAGAAGCACTCCACCAGCACGTCGCGGTGACTCTCGCTCAGCCGGGCCAGGGCCTCGGCCACCGTCCAGGCCTCCACCGCCCGGTCGGCCTCGTCGGGCGACGGGGGCGGCTCGGGCAGCGTGTCCGTCACCACCTCGCCGACCCGGGCCGACCGCCGCCGCCAGGCGTCGATCGAGAGGTTGCGCGCGGTGGTGAACAGCCACGACCGCACCGCGCCCCGCTCCGGATCGAGCGCCTCGGGGTGGCGCCAGGCACGCAGCAGCGTCTCCTGGACCAGGTCCTCGGCCCGCTGCCGGTCCCCACCGGTCAGCCTGACGGCGTGCGCGAACAGCGCGTCGCCGTGCTCGTCCTGCAGGGCGCGGAGCAGGTCGGCGTCCTGATCGTTCACTGCCGGCCGCCCTCCGCTCGCTCCCACCCCTACTTACGTGCGCATGCACCGGCCGGTTCAACCTGCGGCGAGGACAGCGTGTTCACCTTGGGTTAACCCTCGGTAGGGGGACGCTCCATCCCGGCGTGGCAGCGTCCGCCCTGCACCCGAGAAACACGAGGAGCAGATCTCACATGAGCACCCGCCCCCGCCTGCTGCCGCTGCTGGGCACCCCCCGGCACAGCGGCCGCGACGCGATGACCTGCCTGTACCGCTGCGGCAACGCCTGCGACCACCCCGTGCCGAACGAGTCGGACAACCCGTACTTCCAGGAGGTCGCCGAGGCCGGGTTCTCCCGCCGCGGCGTGCTGCGCACCGGCGCGGCCGGCGCCCTGGTCCTGGGCTTCGGCGGCGCCGCCGCCGGCGCGCTCGCCGCCCCGGCCGCCGCGGCCCCGGCGGCCCCCGCCGCGCCCGAGGCCGCCGCCGCCGGCGCCGCCGCCACGAAGAAGGCCGGCCCCATCACGTTCAAGGCGATCCCGCCGAACAAGCTCGACACCCTGATCGTCCCGAACGGGTACGACCACGCGGTCGTCATGCGCTGGGGCGACCCGGTGCTGCCCGGCGCGCCCGGGCTGGACGTGACCCGGCAGACGGCGCGACGGCAGAGCCAGCAGTTCGGCTACAACGCCGACTTCGTCGGCGTGATCCCGCTGTCGCGCAACCGGGCGCTGCTCGTGGTCAACCACGAGTACACCAACGAGGAGCTGATGTTCCCCGGCTTCACCACCCTCGACGCGATGACCGTCGAGCAGGTGAAGGTCGCGATGGCCGCGCACGGCATGTCCGTGGTGGAGATCGAGCGCGCCGGCCGCACCGGCCGGTGGCGCGCGGCCGACGGCGGCAACCTGCCGTACAACCGGCGCATCACCGCGCTGGAGACGAAGTTCCGGTTCACCGGCCCGGCGGCCGGCTCGCCGCTGCTGCAGACCGCCGCCGACCCGCAGGGCCGCACCCCGATCGGCACCCTGAACAACTGCGCCGGCGGCGTCACCCCGTGGGGCACGGTGCTGTCCGGCGAGGAGAACTTCAACCAGTACTTCGTCGGCGGCGACGCGGTCGCGGACGACGTCAAGCCGAAGCTGGCCCGCTACGGCATCTCCACCACCGCCCGCTACCCGAGCGGCTCGCGCAAGTGGGAGCGCGCGCAGGAGCGCTTCGACCTGGCCGAGCACCCCAACGAGGCGAACCGGTTCGGCTGGATCGTCGAGATCGACCCGCTCGACCCGCAGTCGCGGCCGCGCAAGCACACCGCGCTGGGCCGGTTCAAGCACGAGGGCGCCAACGTCATCGTCGCCCGCAACGGCAAGGTCGTCGCGTACATGGGCGACGACGAGCGGTTCGACTACCTGTACAAGTTCGTCAGCGACAAGAAGTTCCTCAAGGGCGACTCCGGCGTGGCCCGCCGGCACAACCTGACGCTGCTGGAGTCCGGCACCCTGTACGTCGCGAAGATCAACGGCGACGGCACCGGCCAGTGGATCAAACTGGCGCACGGCAACAAGTCGTACGTGCCCGGCATGACCGCCGTCGAGGTGCTCACCTTCACCCGGCTCGCCGGCGACAAGGTCGGCGCCACCAAGATGGACCGCCCGGAGGACGTCGAGCCGAGCAAGGTCACCGGCAAGGTGTACGTGGCGCTGACCAACAACACCAACCGCGGCGTCGGCACCAACCCGGGCGTCGACCCGGCCAACCCGCGCGTCAACAACAAGCACGGCCACGTGCTGGAGTTGGTCGAGTCCCGCGGCGACAACACCGCCGACACCTTCGCCTGGTCGCTGCCGATCATCTGCGGCGACCCGGCGGACCCGTCGACCTACTTCGCCGGGTACGACAAGACGCAGGTCTCCCCGATCTCCTGCCCCGACAACGTGGCGTTCGACGGCGCCGGCAACCTCTGGATCTCCACGGACGGCAACGCGCTGGGCGCCAACGACGGCCTGTTCGCCACCCCGATCGAGGGCCCGGAACGCGGCCACCTGCGCCAGTTCCTCACGGTGCCGACGGGCGCGGAGACCTGCGGCCCGTTCATCACCGCCGACGACCGCTCGGTGTTCGTCGCGGTGCAGCACCCGGGCGAGCTGAGCGGCGCCTCCCTCGACAAGCCGGCGTCGACGTGGCCGGACGGCGACTTCGCCAAGCCGGGCGTCGTGGTGGCCTGGCGCCTGGACGGCGGCCCGATCGGCAGCTGACCTCCACTCCATCGACGGGCCCGCGCATCCAGCGCGGGCCCGTCGTGTGTGCTGCGCCGTCACCGCCGAGGAGTGGGCCCGGTATGTCCCAGAGCTGCCGTATCAGCGGAGTTGCGTCGGCTGACCGTGACCGCTAGTGACCTTTCCCCCGGCTGCGGCGGCGTGCACAATGTCCGCGCCGCATACCGACCACGGGGGCCGTAGGCATGTCTTTCAATGGGTTCATTTCGTACAGCCACGCTGCCGACGGGCGCCTGGCACCGGCGATTCAGCGAGGTCTGCATCACCTAGCCAAACCCTGGCACCGTCGCCGCGCGCTCTGGATCTTCCGGGACCAGACCGGCCTGTCCGTCACTCCGGCCCTGTGGACGTCGATCCAGAACGCCCTCGACGGTTCCGAGTACTTCGTCCTGCTCGCCTCCCCCGAGGCCGCCCGGTCACCCTGGGTGAACCGCGAGATCGAGCACTGGGTGGCCACGAAGTCCCCGGACCGCATCCTGCCGGTCGTCACCGACGGCGACTGGCAGTGGGACGCCGCGGCCCGCGACTTCACCCCCGACTCCACCGCCGTCCCGCACGCGCTGCGCGGTGTGTTCACCGAGGAGCCGCTCTACCTCGACCTGCGCTGGGCCCGCGACGACCAGCACCTGAGCCTGCGCCACTCCCGGTTCCGCGACGCCATCGCCCAGTTGGCCGCGCCCATGCACGGCGTCAGCAAGGACGACCTCGAAGGTGAGGACGTCCGCCAGCACCGCCGCGCCCGCCGGCTCTGGTCGTTCGGGGTCTCGGCGCTCATGCTGCTCACGTTCGTCGCCGTCCTGACCGGGCTGCTGGCCCTGCACAACGCCGACCGCGCCAACGCCTCCGCGCAGGAGGCCCGCCGGCAGGAGAAGATCGCGCTGGAGCAGCGCGGCAGCGCCGAGCGGTCCGCCGAGGAGGCGAACCGGCAGGAGGAGGTCGCGCGGAGCCAGGAGCTGCGGGCCGAGCAGGCCGCGGCCGAGGTGCGCCGGCAGGAGGCGCTGGCGACGGAGCAGAAGAGCATCGCCGCGAAGGCGTCGACCACGGCCGAGCGGCAGCAGGCGAACGCGCGGTACCAGCGCGCCCTGGCCGACAAGGCCGCCGCCCGCGCCCGCCAGCAGGAGATCCTGGCGCAGCAGCAGCGCACGGCCGCCCAGCGGGCCGCCGCGGAGACCCGTCGCCAGGAACGCAACGCCCGCGAACAGCAGAAGAAGGCCGCCGAGCAGGAGCGGCGCGCCACAGAGGCTGCCGCCGAGGCCCGCCGCCAGGAGAAGAAGGCGCGCGAGCAGGAGAAGAAGGCGGACGAGGCGACCAGGGAGACCGGCCGCCAGACCCAGATCGCGATCAGCCGGCGACTACTCAACCAGGCCAAGGCGACAGTCGACAGCGACCCGACCACGGCGCTGAAGCTGGGCCTCGCCGCCGAGAGCGTCCGGCCCGACCCGGAGACCCGCAGCGCCCTCGCCGGGCTGGTGGCCTCGACGACGTTCGCCGGCTCCCTGGACGCGGCGGGCGCGGTCGCGCACGGCCCCGGCGGCCTGCTGGTGCTGGTCGACCCGAAGGGCACCGTGCGGCTGTGGGACGTGACCGACCGCGCCGACCCGAAGCCGCTGAGCACGATCGACAACGTCCTCACCAGCACGTTCGGGCTGTTCGTGTCGATGAGCCCGGACGGCCGCACCATCGCGTTCCCCGGCGAGAACCAGGCGGCGCAGGTGTGGGACGTCAGCGAGCCGACCAGCCCGGCGAAGCTCGGTGAGGTGCCCGGCGCCACGTCCGTCGTGTTCAGCCCCGACGGCCACACCGTCGGCGCGGTCGTCGAGGACACCGCCGTCCTGTACGACACGACGGACTGGGCGGAGCCGCGCCGGCTGGCCGCCCTCCCGGAGGCCGAGTACCACGCGTTCGTCGGCTTCAGCAAGGACGGGCTCACCGCGGTGACCGCCGGCGCCGAACCGGCCACGTACGACATCTCCGACCCGGCCGACCCGAAGAAACTGGCGACGGTGCCGGCGACCTCGACGAGCACCGTGGCGTACAACGCCGCGCAGTCCCTGCTGGCCACCGACGACGGCAACGGGCAGGTCACCTTCTGGAACCTGACCGACCCGGCCGAGCCGGTCGAGGACCGCCGCCGCTGGCTCACCACCGGCTCGCCCGCGGCTCTGATGACGTTCAGCCCGGACGGCAACTTCCTGGCCGCCTCCGACGCGGCCGGCAACGTGACGCTGTGGAGCCTGAGCGGGCCGGCCAGCCCGGTGCGCCTGCACACCGTCCCGCCGCAGTGGGCGCCCACCGCGATCACGTTCAGCGGCGACGAGAACACGGTCATCGTCGCCGCCGGCAGCGGCACGACGATGTGGAACGTGGCGGTCCCGGGCGCCCCGCAGCCCGCCGCCGCCCTGCCGGCCCACCCGAAGCCGGTGCGCCTGCTGGCGTACCGGCCCGACGGCCGCACGCTGGTCACCGTCCACTCGGACGGCATGGCCGTCTTCTGGGACGTGCGGCGCGCCGACCAGCCCGTCAAGCGCACCGCCGTGCGCGTCAGCGACAAGCCGATCCGTACCGCTGCCCTGTCTCCCGACGGCCTGACCCTGGCCGTCTCCGACCGGGTCGGCGCGCTCAGCCTGGTGAACGTGTCGGACCCGGAGAAGCCGGTCACGCTGGGCAGCGACGCCGAGCCGATGGACGAGTGGGGCGGCACGTCGATGGTGTTCAGCCCCGACGGCCGCACCCTGGCCCGGTTCGGCTACGCGAAACTGATGCTGTGGAGGGTGACGAAGGCGGGCGTCCCCGAGCGCGCCGGCATGCTGGAGGGCCCGCTGTTCACCGGTGACCAGGCCGCCTTCAGCCCCGACGGCAAGACCCTCGCCCTCACCGGCCACCCCGGGCTGACCCTGGTCGACGTCACCGACCCGGCCACGCCGAAGACCCTGGTCGAGGTGGGCGGCACGAAGCTGCGGCCGCTGTCGGCGGCGTTCAGCCCGGACGGCAGCATCCTGGCCGTCGGCGACCACAACCGCGAGGTGACCCTGTGGGACGTCACCAACCGCGCGCAGCCGCACCGGTTCGCCACCCTGCCCAACCACGTCGGCGGCGTCGGCTCCCTCGCCTTCGGCCCGGACGGGCGCACCCTGGCGGCCGGCATCCAGGACCGCACCGTGATGCTGTGGGACATCACCGACCGCAACGCCCCGGTCCGCTTCCCCGCGGCGAAGCACAACCGCGGCCAGACCGGCATGCTGGTGTTCAACCCGAAGGGCGGCACGCTGGCGGCCGGCGGCGACTACTACCGCCTGGACACGTCGGTCTCCCTGTGGGACTACTCGTCCCTGAACGCCCTGCGCGCCGACCCGGCGAAGCACGCCTGCGCCATCGCCGGCAGCAGCCTCACCAACGAGGAGTGGTCCCGCTACGTGCCGGAACTGCGGTACCGGCGCAGCTGCACCGACTGACCCTTCCCCGCCCGGGCGATCGGCGGCGACAATCGGTCGCCGCCGATCGCACCGACACGGGGACACCACCATGAAGTTCAACGGTTTCATCTCGTACAGCCACGCCGCCGACGGCCGCCTCGCCCCCGCCGTCCAGCGCGGCCTGCACCACCTGGCGAAGCCGTGGCACCGCCGCCGGGCCCTGTGGATCTTCCGCGACCAGACCGGCCTGTCGGTCACCCCGACACTGTGGACGTCCATCCAGAACGCCCTCGACGGCTCCGACTACTTCGTACTGATGGCGTCCCCGGAGGCGGCAAACTCGCACTGGGTGAACCGCGAGATCGACCACTGGCTGGCCACCAAGTCCCCCGACCGCATTCTCCCGGTCGTGACGGACGGCGACTGGCAGTGGGACCCGGCGACGGGCGACTTCACCGAATCGTCGACGGCGGTTCCGGAGGCGCTGCGCGGCGTCTTCACCGAGGAGCCGCTCTACCTCGACCTGCGCTGGGCCCGCGACGACCAGCAGCTCAGCCTGCGGCACTCGCGGTTCCGGGACGCGATCGCGCAGCTGGCGGCCCCGATGCACGGCGTCAGCAAGGACGACCTGGAGGGCGAGGACGTCCGCCAGCACCGGCGGGCGCGCCGGCTGTGGTCGTTCGCGGCGGCCTCGCTCATGCTGCTGACCTTCGTGTCGGTGCTGACCGGGCTCCTGGCGCTGCACAACGCCGACCGCGCCAACGCCTCGGCCGCGGAGGCGCGCCGCCAGCAGCAGGCAGCCTCGGAACAACGCGGCTACGCCGAGCAGTCCGCGGCCGAGTCGCTGCGACAGCAGAAGAACGCACAGCAGCAGGAAGCACGCGCCCGAGCGGCCGCCGAAGAGGTCCGGCGCCAGGAGGCACTGGCGCGCGAGCAGAAGACCCTGGCCGCCAAGGCGTCGACCGCCGCCGAGAAGCAGCAGGCCAACGCCCGCTACCAGCGCGCCCTCGCCGACACGGCGGCGGCACGCGCCCGACAGCAGGAGATCCTCGCCCAGCAACAGCGCAACGCCGCCGAGCAGGCCGCCGCGGAGACCCGCCGCCAGGAGGAGCGTGCTCGGCTGCAGGAGACCAGAGCTCGCGAACAGGAGCAACGCGCGGAAGAAGCGGCGCAGAACGCTCGCCGGCAGGAACGAATCGCTGCGGAGCACGAACGGAAGGCCAAGGAGGCGGAGGGGGAGGCACGACGCCAGCAACACATCGCGATCAGCCGGCGTCTGGTCAACCAGGCGAAGGCGAACATCGACGCCGAACCTCAGGCCGCCTTGAGGCTTGGTCTGGCCGCGGAGCGGATCCGGGCCGACGCCGAGACGCGAGGAGGACTCGCCGGCTTGGTCGCGTCAACGCACTACGCCGGCGCACTGGGGGGCGCCCACGAAGTCGCCTACGGACCGGACGGTCTGCTGGCCCTGGCCGAACCTTCAGGCACCGTGTCGCTTTGGGATGTGAGAAACCGAGCCACACCGATCCGGCTCAGCACCTTGGGCGCCAGCCGCTATGTCGGGCGGCTGACATTCAGCCCGGACGGGCGAACGCTCACACTGGTCGAGCCCGCGAATGTTGGCGCCCTATGGGACGTCAGCGATCGCGCCCAGCCGACCCGGATCGCCACGCTTCCTCACGCCGTCAACAACCTGATGTTCAGCCCGGACGGCCGTACCGTCGTCTCGACCGGCTATGACGGCCGCACAGTCCTGTGGGACGCGTCAAACCGCGCCCAACCGAAACTGCTCACCGCCCTTTCCGGCATCCCCGCGTCCGCCCGGATCGCCTTCAACGGCGACGGGCGCGCGATGGTGACCTCGGGCGACCCGTCGGTCGTCTGGGATCTCTCGGATCCCGCACATCCCACACCGACGGCGACCCTGCCCGAGGCCCTTCCGGACGGAATGGCGTTCAACCCCAAGCGGCCCATCCTCGCCGCGGGAGGCAGGAACGGAACGGTGCACATCTGGGACCTGACCGATCCGGCTTATCCGCGACAGGAGGTGCTCACAGGTCATGCCGAATGGGCGGCCGGGCTCGCCTTCCACCCGGACGGGAGCATTCTGGCCGTCAGTGACGGGGAAAAGGTGACGCTGTGGAACACGGCGGGCTCGTCCGGTTCTCTGCGGCTGCAGACCCTGGACAGGGTTCGCGGCGGGGCGGCGTCACTCGAATTCAGTCCGGATGGCCGAACACTGGCAACTGTCAACGGCGCCGAAACGAAGTTGTGGAATGTCGCGGATCGGGGCGCACCCGAGCCGGTCGCCGATTTGGTGGCCCACCGCAGGCCGGTGATGACGATGGCATATCGCGCGGGCGGAAAGACGCTGGCCACAGTTGATGCCGACGGCAAGGCGGTCTTCTGGGACATGAGGCGCGTCGGAAACCCTGCGCCCAGCGCCACCCTGCAATTTTCCGGCGGGGACGTCAATGCGGCACTCACCGCGGACGGGCGCACTCTGGCGGTGGCCTCTCTAGCCCACGGGGTGACGCTCACGGATGTGACGGACCCACATGATCCGGTGACACTCGGCTCGTTCCAGGAATGGGTGCCCAGGACGACCACGATGATGTTCAGTCCAGACGGCCGCACCATCGCAATTCTCGCGCACCGCACGCTCAAGCTCTGGGATGTGTCCGACCCACGTCATCCCGTCAAGCTCGGCGTACTGACCGGCGACGCGGTTCAGGGGCGGCAGCTGGCGTTCAGTCCCGACAGTCGCACGATCGCGGTCGTCGCCTACAACACGGTGACGCTGATCGACGTGACCGACAGAGCGGCACCGGTGCGGGTGGCCGAGGTCCCCGCTCAGTCCACCCAAGCGTTGTCGGTCGCTTTCAGTCCGGACGGCAACACACTGGCCACCGGGGGCTACGATCGGACAGCTGTCCTCTGGAACGTCACCGACAGGGCCCGTCCACATCGACTCGCCACCCTCGTCAATCCCACGGGGTGGGTGGGCTCGCTGGCCTTCGGTCCGGACGGGCGGACCCTCGCGGCGGGAATCGCGGATCGGACGGTGATGCTGTGGGACATCACCGACGGTGCCACGCCGGTGCGGTTCACCGCGACCAAGCGCACGGAAGCGCAGACAGGAATGATGTTGTTCAGCCCCGATGGGCGCACCTTCACGGTCGGCAGTGATCTCAACCGGAAGAGCCCCGCAGTCACCGTCTGGGACTACTCCGAACTGAACGACCTCCGCGCCGATCCGGTTGCGCATGCCTGCGCCATCGCGGGCAACGGCTTGAGCCCCGACGAATGGGCCCGCCACATCCCTGAACTCCCGTACCGGCGCAGCTGTGACGGGTGAAGCGTCAGGGCCCGCGCGTGGTACGCGGGCCCTGACGCGGTGATTCTCAGCGGCCCTGGAGACGCTTCACGTTGTCACCGAAGGTCCAGCCCCTCGAGCCGTCCCAATTGATCGACCACGTCATCAGCCCCTTGATGCCCGGGACGGAGTTCCACGCTTCGGTCACCAACGACGGCTTCATGTAGCCGCCGCCCGCCCCCTCCTGCGCCGGCAGTCCTGGGGCCTGCTTGTCGTAAGGCACCCGGATGGTCGTGCCCTGGATCGTCAGACCCTTGTTGAGGCAGTCCGTTTGGGCCGTGAATCCCTGGACGGTTCCGGCCCCGTAGGAGTCGCCGGAACACCCGTACATCGAACCGTTGTAGTACTGCATGTTCAGCCACCACAGGCGGCCGTTGTCGACGTACTTCTTGATGATGGGCAGGTAGGCGCCCCAGATGGAGCCGTAGAAGACACTGCCGCCGGTGACGTAGGCGGTTTCGGGCGCCATGGTCAGACCGAACCCGGGCGGCATCGCGGCGAGAACGCCGTCAATGATGCGGATCAGATTCGCCTGGGTCGTCGACAGGGTGTTGATGTCGCCGCTACCGGTCAGGCCGGTCTCGATGTCGATGTCGATGCCGTCGAAGTTGTACCGCTTCAGGATGGGCACGATGGTCTGCACGAACCGGTCCGCGACGGCGGACGAGTTCAGGTTGACGCCGGCGGTGGCGCCGCCGATGGACATGAGGATCGTGCCGCCCTGTGCCTTCGCACTGCAGTATTGGGCAGGGGTGCCGACGTTCACGCCGACGTCCATGCCGTCCTCCCACTTGACGGTGCCGTCGGGGAGGATGACCGGGAACGCGGCCATGATGACGTTGTACCCGTGCTGCGGGATCCGGCTGTCGTTGATCGGAATCCAGCCCATGCCTTCGTGGACGGCCTTGCCGTCCCAGTTCTCCCAGTAGCCCTGCAGCACCTTGCCCGCCGGCCGGCCCTTGAGCGCGCACGTCTCACCGGTAGGCGGAGTCGTGGGCGGAGTCGTGGGCGGCGTCGTGGGTGGAGTGGTCGGCGGAGTCGTCGGGGGCGTGGTGGGAGGAGTGGTGGGAGGCCTCGTCGTGGGAGGAGTGGTGGTGGGCGGGGTCGTCGGGCCGCCGGTGCAGGCGTCGATGTCGCGCCACAGGGACGGGGTCGCCGCCGGGTTCCAGCCGGTGCCCGCCCACGCCGTGTGCGTCACGAGCGCCTGGTAGAGGCGGCCGTTGTAGGTGGCCTGGGAGCCCGCCGTGTACGAGTTACCCTCGCGCCACGCGGGTGCCGTGCACACCACCGCGGCGGAGCTGGAGGGGATGAGGACGAGGCCGGTCGCGACGGTCATCGCCGCGCCGGCCGCAAGGGTGACCAGTCGCCATCGGAGTCTCATGAACCGAATTAGAACACGTTATTAACAGTTTTCAATGGCTTGATTTTTCAGGCGCTCGCTGCAGCTCCGTTGTCGGTCAGCGCCTCGGCCACCGCGCGCGCCGTGGCGAGCAGTTTCGCGCGCACGACCCGCGCCGACGTCAGCATCTCGGCCGCCGGGAGGGCGCACGCCAGGGCGAGCCGGCGTTCCACGTCGCGGTCGGGGGCGACCAGGACGGCGGCGCCCGCAAGGCCCTGGCGGAACTGTCCGATCTCGAGCTGCATGCCGCGCCGCTCCCCCGCCGCCAGGTCGGCCTCCAGGGCCTCCGGTGACACGAGGGTGGCCGGGGTGAAGGCGCGCATGCCCCAGTCGCGCAGGTAGCGCGCGCGCTGGTCGGGGGTCATGGTGGCCAGCAGCGCCTTGCCGATCGCGGTGGCGTGGCCGCCCTCGTCGTACCCCGGGACCAGGTCTTCGGTGTACGGCGAGCGGTGGCCCTCGGCGACCGCGGTGACGGCGATGCGGCCGCCGACGAAACGTCCGAGGTAGTGGGTGTAGCCGGTGTCGATGGCGGCGCGGCGCAGGACGTCGCCGACGGCGGGCGGGCCGCGGAAGGCGCCGACGAGTTCCCGGTAGCGGTCGGCGATCTCCAGGCCGACGATGTACGTGCCGTCCTCGCGGCGGATCACGTAGCCCTCGTAGGCGAGGGTCCGCACCAGGTGGTAGGTCGTCGCCACCGTCAGCTCGCACCGACGGGCGATCTGCTTCACGGTGAGGCCACGCGGAGCGCGGCCGACCGACTCGAGCACCCGGAGAGCCCGGGACACGCTTCTGATCAGGTCGGACGGTTCCGCCAAGGGGTCGCGCACAACCACCTCCGACGCCGAGGGGACTTACACCATATGAAAAATTCTCCACAGACGGAATGGGCAGGAGGTGCCATACCTCCACCGGGCGGCGACCGTCTGTGTGGGCAATGCCACGTACCGTCTCTGACCAGCCATGATGCGGCCTACAGTCCGAGACGATGACGGAACAAGTCTCGACGCAGCGACCGACGCGGGCCGCCACGGGCGCGATCACCACCACGATCGCCGTCGTGATCCCCGTGTTCCTCGTCGGCGGCCTGGCCGTCCAGATGCAGCAGGAGCTGCGCTTCGACCCGGCCGGGCTGGGGCTGGCGGTGAGCGTCTACTTCGGCGTCAGCGCCCTCGCCAGCGTCCCGGCGGGCACCCTGGTGGAACGGTACGGAGCGGTCGCGATGGCCCGGTGCGGCATCGTGCTGGCCGCGGTCAGCATGCTGGGCGTCGCCCTGTTCGCCACCTCGCTCGCCACGCTCGTCGCGTGGCTCGCCCTGGGCGCGGGCGCGAACGCCGCCGGCCAGCTCGCCAGCAACGCCGCCCTGGCCGCGCACATCCCGGCCCGGCGGCAGGGCCTGTCGTTCGGGCTGAAGCAGGCCGCCATCCCCGTCAGCACGCTGCTGGCCGGCGCGGCCGTGCCCGCGGTGGCGCTGACGCTCGGCTGGCGGTGGGCGTTCGGCTTCGCGGCGGTCCTCGCGGCGGCCGCCCTGCCGCTCGTCCCGGCGGGCACGGCGCGCCCGCGCGCCGCGGGCGGCTCGCCGCAGCGGGCCACCGGCGCCCTGGTCGTCCTCGGACTGGCCGCCACCCTCGCCGCCGCCGCCGCGAACGCCCTCGGCACGTTCCTCGTCGACGCCTCCGTCGACCGCGGCCTCGCCGAGGGCACCGCCGGGCTCACCCTCACGCTGGGCAGCGCGGTGTGCGTGGCGGCCCGGGTGTCCGGCGGCTGGCAGGCGGACCTGCTGCCCACCCGGCAGGTCGCGGTCATCGCCGGGCTGCTCACCGCCGGGGCCGCCGGCCTGGCGCTGCTCGCCGTCCCCGGCACGGCCACGCTGGTCGCGGGCGTCGTGCTCGGCTTCGGGTTCGGGTGGGCGTGGCCGGGCCTGATGAACTTCGCCGTGGTCCGGCTGCATCCGCAGGCGCCGGCCGCGGCCACCTCCATCACCCAGACCGGGGTGTACGCGGGCGGCTGCGTCGGGCCCCTGGGCCTGGGGGCGACGGCGTCGGCGCTGGGCTATCCGGCGATGTGGACGGTGGGGGCCGTGGCGATGCTGCTGGCGGCGGTGCTGATGCTGGCCGGCAGCGCCCTGCTGCGCCGCCACGCCGCCTGAGGCGGCGTCTGCCGCGCCGGGGAGGCGCTCAGCTGGTGCGGTCGGCGATGAAGTCGCACAGCGACTCCATGGCCTGACGCGGCGCGTTCGCCGGCAGCGGCGCCAGCCGCTCCCGGGCCGACTCCGCGTACGCCCGCACGGTCTCCCGGGCGCGCTTGAGGGCGGCCGACTCGCGCAGCAGGCCCAGCGCCTCGGCGTGCAGGTCGTCGTCGACGAGGGGGCCGGCCGAGAGCAGCTCGCGCAGCCGGGCGTCGGTGTCGTCGCCGGCGAGGGCGTACAGGACCGGCAGGGTGGGGATGCCCTCGCGCAGGTCGGTGCCGGGGGTCTTGCCGGACTGGGTGGACTCCGACGCGATGTCGAGCAGGTCGTCGGAGAGCTGGAAGGCGACGCCGATGGCCTCCCCGTACCCCTCGAGGGCCTCGGTGTGGGCGGCGGCCGCGCCGCCGAACATGCCGCCGAAGCGGGCCGACGTGGCGATCAGCGAGGCGGTCTTCTCGCGGATGACGTGCAGGTGGTGCTCGATGGGGTCGCCGCCGCGCGGCCCGGCCGTCTCGGCGATCTGGCCGGCCACCAGGCGGGAGAACGTGCGGGCCTGCAGCCGGACGGCCTCGGTGCCGAGGTCGGCGGCGATGTCGGCGGCGCGGGCGAACAGGTAGTCGCCGACGAGGATGGCGACCGAGTTGCCCCACCGGGCGTTGGCGCTGGGGGCGCCGCGGCGCACGAGCGCCTCGTCCATGACGTCGTCGTGGTAGAGCGTGGCCAGGTGGGTGAGCTCCATGACCACGGCGGCCGGGACGACCAGCGGCGACGACGGGTCGCCGAACTGGGCGCCCAGCGCGACCAGCAGGGGGCGGAACCGCTTGCCGCCGGCGTCCGCGAGGTGCACGGCGGCGTCGCCGATCAGCGGGTCGGCGTGGGCGACGGCGAGCCGCAGCTGCTCCTCGACACCGGCCATGGCCGCCGCGACGGACGCCTCGACGACCGGATCACGGAAGTCGACCCCGGAAGCGTTCACCGTGCTCACCACTCCTTCACGATGCCACACAGGCCCCGGCCGCAAGGCGGCCGGGGCCCGTGACGAACCTGCCTTTTCTACCGGACGAACAGCGATGCGTCGTTCGTGAGGTCCAGCAGCGGCGACGGGACGACGCCCAGGGCGAGCGTGGCCAGCACGCCGATGAACACCGCGGCGGAGGTCATCCAGCCGGGCACGGACACCGTCGGCGTCGTCTCGGCCGGCTCGGACAGCCACATCATCACGATGACCCGCAGGTACGGGAACGCGATGATCATGCTGGTGACCACGCCGGCGACGACGAGCCAGGACTGCCCGCCGTCGATCGCCGCCCCGAAGACCACGAACTTGCTGATGAAGCCGCTGGTCAGCGGGATGCCGGCGAAGGCCAGCATGAGGAACGTGAAGATCGCGGCGAGCAGCGGCGAACGGCGGCCCAGCCCGGCCCAGCGGGACAGGTGGGTGGCCTCGCCGTCGGCGTCGCGCACGAGCGACACGACACCGAACGCAGCCAGCACCGTGAAGCCGTACGCGACCAGGTAGAACAGCGTGCTGGACACGCCCTCGCGGTTCTGCGCGACGACGCCGACGAGCAGGTAGCCCGCGTTGGCGATCGACGAGTAGGCCAGCAGGCGCTTGATGTCCTGCTGGGTCACCGCGAGGACCGACCCGACGATCATCGTCAGCACGGCGATGGTGCCGATGACCGGCTGGTAGTCCCACTGCACGCCCTCGAACGCCACGTACAGCACCCGCAGCAGGGCGCCGAAGCCGGCGACCTTCGTGCAGGCCGCCATGAACGCGGTGACCGGCGTCGGCGCGCCCTGGTAGACGTCCGGGGTCCACACGTGGAACGGCGCCGCCGCGACCTTGAACAGCAGGCCGATGGCGAGCAGCGCGAGGCCCGCGTAGAGCAGGATGTCGCTGTTCTGCGAGGCGGCGACCGCCTCGTTGATCTGCTGCAGGTTGACGCCGCCCGCGTAGCCGTACAGCAGGGCGACCCCGAACAGGAAGAACGCCGACGCGTACGAGCCGAGCAGGAAGTACTTGAGCGCGGCCTCCTGGCTCAGCAGGCGCTTGCGGCGGGCCAGCGCGCACAGCAGGTACAGCGGCAGCGACAGCACCTCCAGCGCGATGAACATCGTCAGCAGGTCGTTCGCGGCGACGAACAGCAGCATGCCGGACAGCGCGAACACGGCCAGCGGGTAGATCTCCGTGTTGCCGGGCGCGCCCTGGGCCTGCCGGTTGTCCTTCTCGGAGCCGACGGTGAGGGCGGCCTGGGCGACGAACGGGCCGCCGGCCTCCAGCGAGCGCTCGCCGATCAGCAGCAGCGACACGATGCCGAGCAGCAGGATCGCGCCCTGCAGGAACAGGCTGGGCCCGTCGATGGCGACCGCGTCGCCGATGGTGACGACCCGGGTGTTGCGCTCCAGCACCACCATGACCAGCGCCGCCACGCTGCCGCCGATCGCGAGGACCAGCTGGACGGGGTGCCGGGCCCGCCGCGGGGCGAACGCCTCGACGAGCACGCCGAGGCAGGCCACGCCGAAGAGGATGAGGATCGGGGACAGTGCCGCGTAGTCGATGGGCGGCAGGTTCAGGTCTTCCACGGCTACGCCGCCACCTCTCCGTAGATTCGCGTCATCGGGACGCCTCCGTCACGCCGCCGCCGGTCGGGGCCGGGTCCTGCTTGCCCATGTCCTGCTGCATGGTCGCCTCGACGGCCGGGTTGATCACGTCCGTGACGGGCTTCGGGTAGAAGCCGAGCACGATCAGCAGCGCGATCAGCGGGGCGACGACGACCTTCTCGCGCAGGGTGATGTCCTTGCGCATCGGTTCGATGTCGGCCAGCGCCGGGTTGAGCGTGCCCTGCGTGGTGCGCTGCACCATCCACAGCACGTACGCGGCGGCCAGGATGATGCCGAGGGTGGCGATCACCGCGACCGTCTTGTTGACCGTGAAGACGCCGATCAGCACCAGGAACTCGCTGACGAACGGCGCCGTGCCGGGCAGGGCGAGCGACGCCAGACCGGCGAAGAACAGCACGCCCGCCAGCACCGGCACCAGCTTGCCGGCGCCGCCGAAGTCGCTGACCAGGGCCGAGCCGCGCCGGGCCACGAACATGCCGACGACCAGGAACAGCAGGCCGGTGGCGAGGCCGTGGTTGAGCATGTACAGCACCGCGCCCGTGCCGGCCTGGGTGGTGAAGGCGAAGATGCCGATGCCGATGAAGCCGAAGTGGGCGATCGACGTGTACGACACCAGGCGCTTGAGGTCGTTCTGGCCGACCGCCAGCAGCGCCGCGTAGATGATGCCGATGAGCGCCAGCGCGATCGCCCACGGGGCGAACCACTGCGACGCCTCGGGGAACAGCGGCAGGCAGTAGCGCAGGATGCCGAACGTGCCGACCTTGTCGAGCACGCCGACGAGCAGCGCGGCCGCGCCCGCCGGGGCGGCGCCACCGGCGTCGGGCAGCCAGGTGTGGAACGGGAAGAACGGCGCCTTGATGGCGAACGCGATGAAGAAGCCGAGGAACAGCCAGCGCTCGGTGCCCGTCTGGATGTCGATCTGGGTCAGCGCCACCCAGTCGAAGGTCTTGCCGCCGACCACCCACAGGCCGATGACGGCGGCCAGCATGAACAGGCCGCCGACCAGCGAGTAGAGGAAGAACTTCACCGCGGCGTACTGGCGCTTGGCGGTGCCGTACGAGCCGATGATGAAGTACATCGGCACGAGCATGACCTCGAAGAACACGTAGAACAGGAACACGTCCGCCGCGGCGAACACGCCGAACATGCACGCCTCGAGCGACAGCAGCAGCGCGAAGTACACCGGCACCGACCGCCGGGACTGCTCGGCGTCGTGCCAGCTGGCCAGGATCACCAGCGGCACGAGGACCGCGATGAGCATCAGCATGACCAGCGCGATGCCGTCGGCCGCGAACGTGAAGTTCACGCCCAGGCCGGGGATCCAGGGGTACGACTCGCGGAACTGGAACCGCTGCGCGTCGCCGCCGACCTGGAACGCCACCCACATGAACACGCTGAGCACCAGCATGACCAGGGAGACGGCCAGCGCCACGATCTTCGCGAGGTTGCCCTTCGCCTTCGGGATGCAGGCGACCACGGCGGCGCCGACGAGCGGCCCCAGCGTGAGGATCGAGAGGAACGGGAAGTTGTTCACGCCAGCCATCCCAGTTGGATCGCGAGGAACGCCGCCACGACGAGCAGCGCGCCGGTGAGCATGGACGTCGCGTACGAGCGGACGAACCCGGTCTGCAGCCGCCGGAGCCGGCCGGAGCCGCCGCCCACCGCCGCCGCGAGCCCGTTGACCGCGCCGTCGATGCCGCGGTTGTCGAGGTAGACCAGGGCGCGGGTGAGGAAGATGCCCGGCTTCTCGAAGATCGCCTCGTTGACGGTGTCCGAGTAGAGGTTGCGGCGGGCCGCGGTGACGACCACGCCCGCGGGCTGCTCCTGCTTGGCGGTGCCGTTGCGGAACAGCAGGTACGCCAGCCCGGCGCCCGCCACGGTCAGCAGCAGCGACAGCGCGGTGAGCACCCCGTGCGACAGGACGGCCTCGTGCGGCTCCTCCTGCGCGCCGAGCCCGCCGGTCGCCTCCAGCCAGTCCGGCACCGAGGTCGACAGCAGGAAGCCGGCGCCGACGGAGCCGATCGCCAGCAGGATCAGCGGGATGGTCATGATCGCCGGCGACTCGTGCGGGTGCTCGATGTCCTCGGTCCACCGCTTGGGGCCGTGGAAGGTGAGGATGAACAGCCGCGTCATGTAGAAGGCGGTCAGGCCCGCGCCGAGCAGGGCGGCCATGCCGAACAGCCAGGCCGTCCAGCCCTCCCGCTCGAACGCCGCGACGATGATCGGCTCCTTGGAGAAGAAGCCGGAGAACGGGAACATGCCGATGATCGCCAGCCAGCCCATCATGAAGGTCAGCCAGGTGATCTTCATGTACTTGGACAGGCCGCCGAAGCGCCGGATGTCCACCTGATCCTTCATGCCGTGCATGACGGAGCCGGCGCCGAGGAACATGTTGGCCTTGAAGAAGCCGTGCGCCAGCAGGTGCACGATCGCCAGCGCGTACGCGGCGCCGCCGAGCCCGACGCCGAGGAACATGTAGCCGATCTGGCTGACGGTCGACCAGGCCAGGACCCGCTTGATGTCGTCCTTCGCCGCGCCGATGATGCAGCCCATCAGCAGGGTGAGCGCGCCGACGCTGACGACCACCGTCTGCAGCGTGTGGTTCGCGCTGAAGATCGGGTTGGAGCGGGCGATCAGGTAGACGCCGGCGGTGACCATCGTCGCGGCGTGGATGAGCGCCGACACCGGGGTCGGGCCCTCCATGGCGTCGGGGAGCCACGCCTGCAGCGGGAACTGGCCGGACTTGCCGGCGGCGCCGAGCAGCAGCAGCAGGCCCAGCACGAGGATCGTGCCCGCGGCCAGGCCGGAGACGCCGTTGAAGACGTCCACGTACTGGGTGGTGCCGAGCGTGGCGAACATGATGAAGATGCCGATGGCCAGGCCGGCGTCGCCGACCCGGTTCATCAGGAACGCCTTCTTGCCCGCGGTGGCCGCCGACGGCTTCGTGTACCAGAACGAGATCAGCAGGTACGACGCCAGGCCGACGCCCTCCCAGCCGAAGTAGAGCATCACGTAGTTGTTGCCGAGCACCAGCAGCAGCATGGCGGCGACGAAGAGGTTGAAGTAGGCGAAGAACTTCCGCCGCCCCTCGTCGTGGGACATGTAGCCCACCGCGTACAGGTGGATCAGCGACCCGACGCCCGTGATGAGCAGGACGAACACGCCGGACAGCGGGTCGAACAGCAGGCCGAAGTCGACCTGGAAGCGCCCGACGGCGATGAAGTCCCACAGGCTCAGCTCGACCGACTTGTTCTCCATCCCGGCGAGCGAGATGAAGTAGCTGAGGCCCAGCACGAACGCGGACCCGACGGCGAGGACGCCCAGCCAGTGGCCCCATTTGTCGGCCCGGCGACCGAGCAGCAGCAGGACGGCGGCGCTCGCCAGCGGGATCGCCACCAACAGCCACACACTGCTCAAAAGCCCTGTGGCCTGCACGTACTCCACAGTCTCTTCCACGTGAAGGCCCCTGTCAGTACTTGAGGAGGTTGGAGTCGTCGACGCTGGCGGACCGCCGGGCCCGGAAGATCGACATGATGATGGCGAGGCCGATCACGACCTCGGCGGCTGCCACCACCATCACGAAGAAGGCCATGATCTGGCCGTCCAGCGTGCCGGTGATGCGGCTGAACGCGACGAGCGTCAGGTTCGCGGCGTTGAGCATCAGCTCGATGCACATGAACAGCACGATCGCGTTGCGCCGGACGAGCACGCCCACCGCGCCGATCGTGAACAGGATCGCCGCGAGGACGAGGTAGTAGTCGGGAGTCACTTCTCGGTTCCCTTCGGGGCGGCCTCAGGCGCCGTGAGCTCCCGCTGCGGCAGGATCTTCGAGATGCTGCGCTCGCTCTGGCTGCCGTCGGGCAGGCGCGCCGGGACGGCGACCGACATCGTGTTCGCGTAGACGCCCGGGCCGGCCTTCGGGGCCGGGTACGAGCCGGGCGCGAACCGCTGCCGCATCCGCTCGACCTGGTCCGAGCGGTCCTCCTTGCCGCGCTCGACGTGCGCCAGGACCATCGCGCCGACGGCGGCGGTGATCAGCAGCGCCGAGGTGATCTCGAAGGCCAGCACGTACCGGGAGAACAGCAGGCCGGCGATGGCCTGCACGTTGCCCGGGGCGTTCGCCTCGGTCAGCCCGACCGCGGTGGTGCCGTCCAGCGCCCGGCCGAGGCCGGTGGCGACCAGGCCGGCGAAGCCCAGGCCCAGCAGCACCGCGACGACGCGCTGGCCGCGCAGCGTCTCGATGAGCGAGTCGGAGGCGTCGCGGCCGACGAGCATGAGCACGAACAGGAAGAGCATCATGATCGCGCCGGTGTAGACGATGATCTGCACCGCGCCGAGGAACGGCGCCGCGTTGATCACGTAGAAGAAGCCCAGGCACAGCATCGTGACGACCAGCCACAGCGCGGAGTGCACCGCGTTGCGCGCCAGCACCATGCCGAGCGCCCCGACGACCGCGAGGGCCCCGAGGATCCAGAACGCCCACGCCTCGCCGGCGGACACCCGGCCCGCGGCCTCGGCGGCCAGAACGGTGGCGGTCATCGCTTCTCCTTCACCAGGCCGGAGCTGGCCGCCTCGGCGCGCGCGCCGTCACGCCGGGCAGTGCCCGCCGTCTCGGCCCGGCCGTCCGCGTCGGTCGGCATGGCGTCGCGCGTGCCCGACTCCGACCACGGCGCGCGCTCGGCGCCCGCCGACGTGCCCGGGTTGGTGAGCGCGCCGATGTAGTAGTCCTTGTCGGTCTCGCCGAGGCGCATCGGGTGCGGCGGCTGCTCCATGCCCGGCAGCAGCGGCGCGAGCAGCTGCTCCTTCGTGAAGATCAGGTCCTGCCGGGAGTCGCGGGCCAGCTCGTACTCGTTGCTCATGGTGAGCGAACGGGTCGGGCAGGCCTCGATGCACAGACCGCAGAAGATGCACCGGGCGTAGTTGATCTGGTAGATGCCGGCGTACCGCTCGCCCGGCGAGAACCGCTGCTCGTCGGTGTTGTCGGCGCCCTGCACGTAGATCGCGTCCGCCGGGCAGGCCCAGGCGCACAGCTCGCAGCCGATGCACTTCTCCAGGCCGTCCGGGTGCCGGTTGAGGATGTGCCGGCCGTGGTAGCGCGGCGCCGGCGACGGCGGCGTGAACGGGTAGTCGGTCGTGATGACCTTGCGGAACATGTGCGCGAAGGTCACGCCGAAGCCCTTGAAGGAGCCGGTGAACGTACCCACGTCACACCTCCTTGTCTGCGGGCTCGTCGCCGCGGGAGTCGCCGCCGACCGTGGCGGGCGCGCGTTCCGCGACCGCGCGCCGCGCCCGTGGGCTCGGCGGCACCTGGAGGTCGAGCGGTGGGACGGGGAAGCTGCCCTGGGGGCGGGCCTGGATCTGTTCCTCGACGCTGAGCTGCGGCGCCTTCTTGGCCGACGGCCAGAGCAGCGCGATGAGCAGCACCACCGTGGCGATACCCACGATCAGGATGATCCGGGTGCCGCGCGACGCCTCGTCGTTGATGACGCGGACGCCGGCCAGGAAGAGGATCCACACCAGGTTGACCGGGATGAGGACCTTCCAGCCGAAGCGCATGAACTGGTCGTAGCGCAGCCGGGGCAGGGTGGCCCGCAGCCAGATGAAGCCGAACAGCAGGATCAGGACCTTGACCAGCCACCACATCAGCGGCCAGTAGCCGGAGTTCGCGCCCGCCCAGATCGTCGTGATCGGGGCCGGGGCCCGCCAGCCGCCGAGGAACAGCGTCGTGCAGATCGCCGACACGGTGATCATGTTGATGTACTCGGCGAGGAAGAACAGCGCGAACTTGAACGACGAGTACTCCGTGTGGAAGCCGCCGACCAGCTCGGACTCCGCCTCGGGCAGGTCGAACGGGGCGCGGTTCGTCTCGCCGACCGCCGAGATGCAGTAGATGACGAAGCTGGGCAGCAGCAGCACCGCGTACCAGCTCGGCGCCGTCACCTCCATGCCGAAGATCTCCTGCGGGTCGCCGCCGGCCTGGGCCTTGACGATCTCCGAGGTCGACATGCTGCCCGCCGTCATGAACACGGCCACGAACGACAGGCCCATCGCGACCTCGTACGAGATCATCTGGGCGCTGGAGCGCAGGCCGCCGAGCAGCGGGTACGTCGACCCGGACGCCCAGCCCGCCAGCACGATGCCGTAGATGCCGATCGAGGCGCAGGCCAGCACGATCAGCACCGAGACCGGCACGTCGGTGAGCTGCAGCGCCGTCCGCTGGCCGAACATCGTGACCACCGGGCCGAACGGGATCACCGCGAACGCCGTGAAGGCGCACATCGCCGAGATGACCGGGGCGATGAAGTAGACGACCTTGTCGGCCGTCTTCGGGATGATCTCCTCCTTGAACGGCAGCTTGACGCCGTCCGTGAGGCTCTGCAGCCAGCCCTTCGGGCCGACCTGGTTCGGGCCCGGCCGCACCGCCATCCGGGCGACGACCTTGCGCTCGTAGTTGATCGTGAACAGCGTCAGCAGCAGCAGCACGACGAACACGCCGAGCAGCTTGATCAGGACGATCCACCAGACGTCGTTCTCGAAGGTCTGGAGAGTCGGGTCCTCAGCCAGGATCATCACCGGGCACCTCCGAGGAGCGGGCCGGGCGCGCCGGCGCTCAGCTTCACCACGGCACCGCCGGAGACGCCGAGCGTGCGGCGCACCGTGGAACCGGGCGAGTTGGTGGGCAGCCAGACCACGCCCGCGGGCAGGTCGGTCAGGGCCGCGGGCAGCGTGATCGCGCCGCGGCCGGTCGACACCGTGACCAGGTCGCCGTCGACGACGCCCAGGTCCGCGGCGGCGGCCTTGCCGAGCCGGACGACCGGCGGGCGGGCCGTGCCCATCAGCACCTCGTCGCCGTCGAGCGCCGACGCCAGGTCGATGAGCTGCGGCCAGGTGGCCAGGATCGCTTCGCCCGCCTCGGGCCGCACCGGCGCGACCGGCGCGACCGCCGGGGCGGCCGGGCGGCCGGCGGCGGTCGCCGGCATCCGGCCCAGCTCGCGGCGGATGCTGTGCACGTCGCCGGTGCCGAGCGCGACGCCGAGCTGCGCGGCCAGCGCCTCCAGGACCCGGGCGTCGGCCATCGCCGTCGTCTCGAGCACCTGGTCGAAGCTGCGCAGGCGGCCCTCCCAGTTCACGAACGTGCCGGCCTTCTCGACCGGCGGCGCGATCGGGAACACCACGTCCGCGCGCCGGGTGACGGCGCCGCGCCGCAGCTCGATGCTGACCAGGAACGGCACCGCGTCGAGCGCGGCGTCGGCCAGCAGCGGGTCGGCCAGGTCGGACGGGTCCACCCCGGCCACCACCAGGCCGCCGAGCTGCCCGTCGCGCGCCGCGGCCAGGATCTGGTCCGTGTCGCGGCCGGTCGTGGCCGGGATCGCGTCCTCCGCCACGCCCCACGCGCGGGCCAGCTCGGCCCGGGCGGCCGCGTCGGTGACCGGGCGGCCACCGGGCAGCAGGTTCGGCAGGCAGCCGGCGTCGACCGCGCCGCGGTCGCCCGCGCGCCGCGGCACCCACGCCAGGCGCGCGCCGGTGCGCTCGGCCAGCGCCGCGGCGGCCGACAGGCCACCCGGCACGGTCGCCAGCCGCTCGCCGACGAACAGCAGCGCCCCCGGCTGCGACAGCGCCGCGGTCACCTCCGGGTCCTCCGCGAGGATCCGGGCCTCGTCACCGGGCACCGCCGGGATCAGCCGCGCGCCCGTCTTCACGAAGCCGCGCGACAGGTACGGGGCCACGGCCAGCACGTCGAGCCGGTGCTTGCGGTTCGCCTTGCGCATGCGCAGGAAGAGGATCGCCGTCTCCTCCTCGGGCTCCAGCCCCACGACGACGGCGGCCGGCGCGGCCTCCACGTCGAGGAACGTGACGCCCGTGGTGGAGGCGACCTGCGCCGCGAGGAAGTCCTGCTCCTCGGTGGACAGCGGCCGCGCCCGGAAGTCGATGTCGTTGGTGCCCAGCGCCACCCGCGCGAACTTTGCGTACGCGTACGCGTCCTCGACGGTCAGCCGGCCGCCGGTCAGCACGCCGACGCCCTTCGACCGGGCCGCCGCCAGGCCCTCGGCCGCCACGACGAGCGCCTCGCTCCAGGACGCCTCGCGCAGCTCACCCGTGGCCGCGTCCCGCACCATCGGCGTGGTCAGGCGGTCCATCGCGGTGGCGTACTGGAAGCCCCAGCGGCCCTTGTCGCAGTTCCACTCCTCGTTCACCGTCGGGTCCTCGCCGGCGAGCCGGCGCAGCACCTTGTTGCGGCGGTGGTCGACGCGGATCGCGCAGCCGGACGAGCAGCCCTCGCAGACGCTCGGCGCCGACACCAGGTCGAACGGGCGGGCCCGGAACCGGTACTGCTTGCCGGTCAGCGCGCCCACCGGGCAGATCTGGATCGTGTTGCCGGAGAAGTACGAGTTGAACGGGACGTCGCCCTCGCCCTCACCCGCGTGGCCGTCGCCGTAGCCCTCGCCGCCGAAGAAGTCGTCCCGGTAGACGTTGATCTGCTCGCCGGACGAGCGGTCCATCAGGTCGATGAACTTGTCGCCCGCGATCTCCTCCGAGAACCGGGTGCAGCGCTGGCACAGCACGCACCGCTCGCGGTCCAGCAGCACCTGGGTGCTGATGTGGATCGGCTTCTCGTACTCGCGCTTGTGCTCGTGGAACCGCGAGTCCGCCCGGCCGTTGGACATCGCCTGGTTCTGCAGCGGGCACTCGCCGCCCTTGTCACAGGTGGGGCAGTCCAGCGGGTGGTTGATGAGCAGCAGCTCCATCACGCCGTTCTGCGCCTTCTCGGCGACCGGCGAGGTGAGCTGCGTCTTGACGATCATCCCGTCGGCGACCGTCTGGGTGCACGACGCCACCGGCTTGCGCTGGCCCTCGACCTCGACCAGGCACTGCCGGCACGCGCCGGCCGGGGCCAGCAGCGGGTGGTCGCAGAACCGCGGGATCGCGATGCCCATCCGCTCGGCGACCCGGATGACCAGCTCGCCCTTGGCGGCGGTCACCTCCACGCCGTCGATGGTGAGGGTGACCTCGTCGGTCCTCTTCGCCACGTCCGTCATCAGTGCGCTCCTACCAGGGCCTTCTCCGACAGGCGCGGAGCCGTGCGGCCCTCGATGTAGTCGAGGTAGTCCTGCTTGAAGTACTTGAGCGAACTGGTCACCGGGCTGGTCGCGCCGTCGCCCAGGCCGCAGAACGAGCGGCCCAGCACGTTGTCGCAGGTGTCCAGCAGGGTGTCCAGGTCCTCGTGGGTGCCGTGACCGGCCAGGATGCGGCGGTAGACCCGGACCATCCAGTAGTTGCCCTCGCGGCACGGGGTGCACTTGCCGCACGACTCGTGGTGGTAGAACTCCAGCCACCGGTACGTCGCGTACACCGGGCAGTCCTGGTCGGAGAAGATCTGCGTCGCGGTCGTGCCCAGGATGGATCCGGCGGCCGCCACCGACTCGAAGTCCATCGGGGTGTCGATGTGCTCCGCCGCCAGCAGCGGCGTCGACGAGCCGCCCGGCGTCCAGAACTTCAGCTGGTGACCCGGCAGCATGCCGCCCGCCAGCTCGATCAGCTCGCGCAGCGTGATGCCGAGGCCGGCCTCGTACTGGCCCGGGTGCACGACCCGGCCCGACAGCGAGTAGATCATCGGCCCGGACGACTTCTCCGTGCCCATGCTCTTCCACCAGTCGGCGCCGCCCAGCACGATGTACGGCACGCTCGCGATGGTGCCGACGTTGTTGACCACCGTCGGGCTCGCGTACAGGCCGGCGATCGCCGGGAACGGCGGGCGCAGGCGCGGCTGGCCGCGGAAGCCCTCCAGCGAGTCGAGCAGCGCCGTCTCCTCGCCGCAGATGTACGCGCCGGCGCCGGAGTGCACCACCAGGTCCAGGTCGAAGCCCGAGCCCAGGATGTTCTTGCCGAGGTAGCCCTTGGCGTACGCCTCGTCGACGGCGTGCCGCAGCCGCCGGGCCGCGTGCACCGCCTCGCCGCGGATGTAGATGTAGGCGCGGTTGGCCCGGATCGCCCAGGACGCGATGATGCAGCCCTCGATGAGCGAGTGCGGGTCGTGCGTCATCAGGGGCAGGTCCTTGCAGGTGCCCGGCTCACCCTCGTCGGCGTTCACGACCAGGTAGTGCGGCTTGCCGTCGCCCTGCGGGATGAAGCCCCACTTGAGGCCGGTCGGGAAGCCCGCGCCGCCGCGGCCGCGCAGGCCCGAGTCCTTGATGAGCTGGATCAGGTCGTCGGGGTGGACGCCCAGCGCCTTCTTCAGCGCGGCGTAGCCGTCGAGTCGCTCGTAGACGGACATCTTCCAGGCGTCCGGCGACAGCCAGCGCTTGGTGAGGACCGGGGTGAGCTTCTCGAGGACCTCCCGTCGGGGCTGCGTCACTTCTTCTCCTCAGCCTGCTCGAGGTTGCGCTCCTGCGCCCGGCCGCCCTCGTCGCCGACGGGCTTGCCGTCACCGGCGGGCGCGTCCGGCCCGGCGCCGGCCTGCACCGGCGTGCCGGCGGCCGTCGACGCGCCGGTGGCGTCCGGGGCCGGCGTGGAGGCGTCGGGGTTGCGCGCCTCGGCCGCCCGGCTCTCCGGGTCCTTCACGTCGCCGGCGGGGACGTCGCGGCCCGCGTTGCGGTGGGCCACCTTCTCGCCGACCTTGCCGGCGACGTTCGTGGCCGCCGACTTCACCGTGCTCGCGACCTTCTTCGCGGCCGTGGCGACCCTGTGGTCGCCGGGACGCTCGGGGGCCGGCTTGGTGGTCGGGATCGGGGTGTCCGGGTTGAAGCCCGGCACCGCCACCCCGTGCTCCTGGGCCAGCGTCACGCCGCGCAGCGTCGGCGCGCCGGCCGGGCCGTCGGCGACGGCGCCGTCGCGCACGTCCGCGAAGCCGGCGAGCTGCTTCGACATCTCCTTCAGCGTGCACAGCCGCGCGCCGCGGGTCGGCGCCGGGCGCTGGCCCGCCTGCAGGCCCTGCACGACGCCCGCCGCCGACTCCGGCGTCACGTTGTCGTAGAAGTCGTAGTTGACCGTCATGACGGGGCCGTAGTCGCAGGCCGCCAGGCACTCGGCGTGCTCCAGCGTGACGGTGCCGTCCGCCGTCGTCTCCTGGTGGCCGACGCCGAGCAGCTCGGTCAGGGTGTCGTAGACCTCCTGGCCGCCGAGCACGTTGCACATGGTGTTGGTGCACACGCTGACCAGGTAGTCACCGGTCGGGCGGCGCTTGTACATCGTGTAGAAGGTCGCCACCGCGCCGACCTGGGCCTTGTTGATGCCCAGGACCTCGGCGCAGAACGCCACCCCGGCCGGGCTGACGTAGCCCTCGACCGACTGCACCAGGTGCAGCAGCGGCAGAAGCGCGGAACGCTCCCGCCCCTCGGGGTAGCGCGCCAGGATGGCCTGCGCCTCGTCGTGCAGCTCGGCGAGCGGAGCTGCGGCGGGGCTGTACAGCGTGTCGGTCAACGGTCACACCCACCCATCACGGGGTCCAGCGAGGCGCCGCCGGCGATCACGTCGGCCAGCAGCGCACCCTCGGCCATCGCGGGGATGGCCTGCAGGTTCACGAAACTCGGGTCGCGGTAGTGCACGCGGTACGGGTGGGTGCCGCCGTCGGAGACCGCGTGCACCCCCAGCTCGCCGCGCGGGTGCTCGATGCCGACGTAGACCTGGCCGGGCGGCACCCGGAAGCCCTCGGTGACGAGCTTGAAGTGGTGGATCAGCGACTCCATCGACTGACCCATGATCTTCGCGACGTGCTCGAGCGAGTTGCCCATGCCGTCCACGCCGATCGCCAGCTGCGCCGGCCACGCGATCTTCTTGTCCTTGACCATGACGGCGCCGGGGCGCAGCCGGTCGAGGCACTGCTCGACGATCTTCAGCGACTCGCGGATCTCGGCGAGACGGACCAGGTAGCGGCCCCACACGTCGGCGGTCTGCGCCGTCGGCACGTCGAACTCGTACTTCTCGTAGCCCGCGTACGGCATGGTCTTGCGCAGGTCCCACGGCAGGCCGGCGGCGCGCAGCACCGGGCCGGTGATGCCGAGCGACAGGCAGCCCGTCACGTCGAGCACGGCCACGCCCTGGGTGCGCTCCTGCCAGATGACCTGGCCGGACAGCATGGCCTCGTACTCCTTGAGCTTCTTCGGCAGGTAGACGAGGAAGTCGCGGATCTTCGCCAGCGCCGTGTCCGGCACGTCCTGGGCGAGGCCGCCCGGGCGGAAGTAGGCGTGGTTCATCCGCAGGCCGGACGTCTCCTCGAAGATGTCGAGGATGTACTCGCGCTCGCGGAAGCCGTACAGCATCATCGAGATCGCGCCGAGCTCCATGCCGGTGGTCGCCAGCCACACCAGGTGCGACGAGATCCGGTTGAGCTCCATGAACATGACGCGGATGGTCTGCGCCCGCTCCGGGATGTCGTCGGTGATGCCGAGCAGCTTCTCGACCGCGAAGCAGTAGCCCGCCTCGTTGAACAGCGGCGCCAGGTAGTCCATGCGGGTCACGAACGTCGTGCCCTGCACCCAGTTGCGGTACTCGAGGTTCTTCTCGATGCCGGTGTGCAGGTAGCCGATGACCGGGCGGACCTCGGTGACCGTCTCGCCCTCGAGCTCCAGCACCAGCCGCAGCACGCCGTGCGTCGACGGGTGCTGCGGGCCCATGTTGACGACGATCTTCTCGTTGCTCAGCGGGTCGATGCCGCCGGTGACCGTGTCCCAGTCGCCGCCGGTGACCGTGAAGACCTTGCCCTCGGTGGTGTCGCGCTCGGTGGCGTATCCAGAGGTTGTCACTGGTAGACCCTCCGCTTGTCAGGAGGCGGGATTTCGGCGCCCTTGTACTCGACCGCGACGCCGCCCAGCGGGTAGTCCTTCCGCTGCGGGTGGCCCTCCCAGTCGTCGGGCATGAGGATGCGCGTCAGGTTCGGGTGGCCCTCGAAGACCACGCCGAACATGTCGTAGGCCTCCCGCTCCTGCCAGTCGGCGGTCGGGTAGACGCTGGTGACGCTCGGCAGCCGGCCGTCGACCGGCACCGCGGCCTCCAGCCGGACCACCCGGCGGTACGTCATGGACGTCAGGTGGTAGACGACGTGCAGCCGGCGGGTGTCACTGCCCAGGTAGTCGACACCGGACACCGAGGAGCACAGCTCGAAGCGCAGCGCCTCGTCGTCGCGCATGACCTGGCAGACCTCGCGGATCTTCTCCGGCTTGACGTGCAGGGTCAGCTCGCCGCGGTCGACGACGACCTTCTCGATCGCGTCGGCGAAGCCCGGGTAGGCCTCCTCGAGCGCGTCGTGCACCTCGTCGAAGTAGCCGCCGAACGGCCGCGGGGTGTCCTGCGTGCTCGGCCGGCGCCGCACCAGGCCGCCGAAGCCGGAGACGTCGCCGGTGCCCTGCACGCCGAACATGCCGTGCTCGGCGTGGATGGTCGGCGAGACCTCGGCGGGCGAGCCGATGTTCGCCCCGGTCGGGACGGCGTTCAGCTCGCTGCCCGGCTCGTTGGTCGCGTCACTCATCAGGCCCCTCCCCGCAGGTGCGGCTGGCGCTGCATCCAGTCCTCGATGCGCAGCTGCTCCTCGCGGCCCTCCAGCACGGCCTGCTCCCACGCGGCGCGGCGCTTCTTGTCCGCGCGATACGACGAGGGCATGGCGCCCGGCGCGACGATCGGCACGTCGCCGCGGGCCTGGCGGGCCTCGAGCATCTTGCGGCCGGTCGGGCCCAGCGGCTGGGCCATGACCTTCTCGCGCATCTTGAGGATCGCGTCGATCAGCATCTCGGGCCGCGGCGGGCAGCCGGGCAGGTAGATGTCGACCGGCACGATGTGGTCGACGCCCTGCACGATCGCGTAGTTGTTGAACATGCCGCCGGACGACGCGCAGACGCCCATGGAGATGACGGAGCGCGGCTCCGGCATCTGGTCGTAGATCTGCCGGACGACCGGGGCCATCTTCTGGCTCACCCGGCCGGCGACGATCATCAGGTCGGCCTGCCGCGGCGAGGCCCGGAAGACCTCCATGCCCCAGCGGCCGAGGTCGTAGTGCGGTCCACCCGCCGCCATCATCTCGATGGCGCAGCAGGCCAGCCCGAACGTGGCGCCCCAGAACGAGGACTTGCGCGCCCAGTTGGACAGCTTCTCCACCGAGGTGAGCAGGATGCCGCTCGGCAGTTTCTCCTCAAGACCCATGCTGCGACCCTCCTAGTCCCAGTTGAGGCCGCCGCGTCGCCACACGTAGGTGTAGGCGATGAACACGGTGACGATGAACAGGACCATTTCCACGAAGCCGAACAGGCCGAGCGCGTCGAAGGACACGGCCCACGGGTAGAGGAAGATGATCTCGATGTCGAAGATGATGAAGAGCATCGCGGTCAGGTAGAACTTCACCGGGAACCGGCCGCCGCCGACGGGCTGCGGGGCGGGCTCGATGCCGCACTCGTACGCCTCGAGCTTGGCGCGGTTGTAGCGCTTCGGCCCGACGATCGGCGCGATGGACACCGAGAACAGGGCGAACAGCGCACCCAGGATCAATAACCCGACGATGGGTACGTAAGGCGAGAGCGTCATGTTTTCTCCCTGCTCGTCCTTCCCAGCCCTGTTGCTCAGTTCACACTAAGAGTGGCCGTATCGGCAGCCGATCACGGGGGTCACACCGCGGGGGCGACCCTGGTCATGGCGTTGATGACCCGGTCCATGGCGTCGCCGCCGCGGGGGTCGGTCAGGTTCGCGAGCAACTTCAGCACGAAGCGCATGAGCACCGGGTGCGGCATGCCGTGCTTGGTCGCGATCCGCATGATCTCGGGCCGGCCGATGAGCTTCACGAAGATGCCGCCCAGCCGGTAGTACCCGCCGTAGCGCAGCTTCAGCTCGGCCGGGTACGCCGCCAGGGCGCGCTCCCGGTCGGGGCCGGCGGGCCGGGCGAGCGCCTGCACGGCGATCTCCGCGGCCAGTTCGCCGGACTCCATCGCGTACGGGATGCCTTCGCCGTTGAAGGGGTTGACCATGCCACCGGAGTCGCCGACCAGCATCACACCACGCGTGTAGTGCGGCACCCGGTTGAAGCCCATGGGCAGGGCCGCGCCGAGGATGTTGCCGTCGGCGTTGGCCTCGTCGCGCAGCCCCCACTCGGCGGGGGTGCCGGCGAGCCAGTCGGTCAGCATCTTGCGGTAGTTCGTGCGGCCGTAGGCCTTGGAGGAGTTGAGCACGCCCAGGCCCACGTTGACCCGGCCGTCGCCGAGGCCGAACAGCCAGCCGTAGCCGGGCAGCAGCGCGTCGCCGGCCTCGGGGCTCTTCAGCTCCAGCCAGGACTCCAGGTAGTCGTCGTCGGCGCGCAGCGGCGAGTGGTAGTAGCGGCGGACCGCGACGCCCATGGGCCGGTCCTCGCGCTTGGCCAGGCCGAGCGCGAGCGGCAGCCGCCCGGACACGCCGTCGGCGGCGATCACGAGCGGCGCGGTGAAGGCGACGGGCTCCTTGCCGGGGCCGTCCTCGGCGGTCACGCCGACGACGCGGCCGTCCGCGTCGAGGACCGGCCCGGTGACGTTGACCCGGGTGCGCAGGACGGCGCCGGCCTCGACGGCCCGGCGGGCGAGCATGTCGTCGAAGTCGAGCCGGGTGCGCACGAGGCCGTAGCTCGGGTAGGAGGCCAGCTCGGGCCAGTCGAGTTCGAGCCGGACGCCGCCGCCGATGACCCGCAGGCCCTTGTTGCGGATCCAGCCGGCCTTCTCGGAGGTGTCGATGCCCATGCGAACGAGCTGGCGGGAGGCGCGCGGGGTCAGCCCGTCGCCGCAGACCTTCTCCCGCGGGAACTCGGTCTTCTCGAGCAGCAGGACCCGCAGGCCGTGCCGTGCCATGTGGTAGGCCGCCGCGGAGCCGCCCGGCCCCGCGCCGACCACGATGACGTCGGCCTCGTCGATGACTACCTGCTCCTGCATGTCTCACCTCCGCTGGCAGAGATCGTGAATCAGTTCACAATCCCCGACGAGGGGAGTCTAGGACGGCCATCGAAGGGCCTATGGGTAAGGGAACCCTAACTGTTTCGCGCGGATGAATGCACCGTTCCGGACGGCTTTGCACCGCTCTTGGCGAGCTCCTTTTCGACGTGTTCGTCGAAGGCGCCCTCGGTCGCGCGGTTCAGTCCCTCGATGAGCCGGTCCACCAGATCCTGGGCCAGGTCCGGGTCGGACGCCGCCAGCGTCCGCAGCCGGTCGGCCAGCTCCAGCGCCTGCCGTTGTCCCTGGTCGCCGTCGCCGGCCGGGCCGTCGTCGTAGGGCATCTGCCTGATCGCGGTCATGCCTTGCCTCACCCCCGCAGCTGTCGTGCACCTGCGAGTCAGCTAAACACCGGATTAGGCGCTTTTAGCCCAGTTTCGGAAACTCGGGCGTCGTCGAATGTGCTTTGTTCCTCGGTGTCCGAATTCAGTCCCGCGTGGCCCGGTGCAGCGCCACCACGCCCCCGGTCAGATTGCGCCATCCGACGCCGCGCCAACGGCCACTCTGTGCGATCCGGCCGGCCAGCTCCCGCTGATCCGGCCACGCCCGGATCGACTCGGCGAGGTACACGTACGCCTCCGGGTTGCTGGACACCGCCCGCGCCACCGCCGGAAGGCTGCCCATCAGGTAGCGCAGGTAGACAGTGCGGAACGCGGCCGCCGTCGGGTGGCTGAACTCGCACACCACCAGGCGCCCGCCCGGCCGGGTCACCCGCGCCAGCTCGGCCAGCGCGCCGTCGGTGTCCTGCACGTTGCGCAGGGCGAACGAGATCGTCACCGCGTCGAACGTCGCGTCCGGGAACGGCAGGCGCAGCGCGTCGCCCGCCAGCAGCGGCACGTCCGGGCGCACCCGGCGCCCCGCCCGCAGCATGCCGGTCGACAGGTCCGCGCCCACCGCGAACGCCCCCGAGCGGGCCAGCTCCTCCGTCGAGACGCCGGTGCCGGCGCCCACGTCCAGCACCCGCTCCCCCGGCTTCAGGTCCAGCGCCGCCCGGGTCGCCCGGCGCCAGCCCCGGTCCCGGCCGAAGGCGAGGACGGTGTTCGTCAGGTCGTAGCGCCGGGCCACGCCGTCGAACATGGCGGCGATCTCGTGCGGCTGCTTGTCCAGGTCTGCGCGGGTCACGCCCTTACTCTGCCAGGACCCCGCCGCCCGGTGATCGCGACTGTCCTCCCGGCGGTGCGGGGATCGTTCTTCATCGTGGGCTTCTGCTTCGACACCGTCCCGCCGGACGCGACGCGGCTGGCCGCGGCCGCCGGCGCCACCGGCGACCCGCCCCGGGTGCCGAAGCTCGGCCGGGTCGAGATCCGGGCCGCCCGCCCCGACCGGCTCGCCGAGCTGATCACCGAGACGAACGAGTGGGGCGTGCCGTCCGACGCCTGGTCGCGCCAGGACGCCGACCGGGCCGCCGCCCGCAGCCGGGCGCTGCTGCGCACCATGGCCGCCGTGGTCGCCGAGCTCGACCCGGCGTACGCCGCCGTGGAGGTGGAGGAGCTCGTCCCCACGCCGGCCGCACTGCGCGACGGCGCCCTGCTGCCGGGCGACGTCTACGTCTCCCACCGGCTCGCCGCCGCGGCCGGGCGGCCGCCCGGCACTCTGACCACCTGGCCGCACGGGTTGCTGCGGCAGGGGTGGCTCGCCGGCCGGGAGGACCGGCCGCGCGACTGGGCCGCGTACTCGCGCGCCGTCGGCGCCGCACTGACCTGACCCGGGACACAGCAGGGGCGGGATGGAGAACCATCCCGCCCCTGCGCCTTGCGTTATATGGACGACCGCCGTCGGTCGGGTCCGACCTCGCCGCCGGCGGCCGTGCCGTGGCGACGTTCAGGTGTTACGCGGGCACGGTAACCAGCGCAAACGCACTTGGGAAGCCCGACACGGCCGCTTCTGTCGGTATTTCTCCGCGTTCGCCCGCTTCATCGTTACGCAGGAGCAACCCGGCATCCCCGGTTCGCCGGTCCCCACCTGGCCGTTCGGGCAGCCACCGACACCGCGCGAGGGACCCTCACACGCGGGCCTCGGGCAGCCGGCGCAGGATCTCGTCCGCCGTCTCCGCCGGCGTCTGGTCCGACGAGTCCAGCCACAGCCCCAGCCGCGGCGTCTCCGCCCGCAGCGACGCGTCCAGGTCGGCGACGGTCCACGCCCCGTACCCCCGCTTGCCCCGACCGGCCTCGCGCGCCGCCACCACCTCCGGCCGCGGCGCCAGGACCACGACGTGCCGCCGCGGCGTCGCGATCCGGTCCACGTACGCCGCCAGCTCCGGCCCGAGGATCACGTCCTGCACCACCGCCGTGACGCCCGCCCGGGCGTACCCGTCGGCCACCCGCGCCGACAGGTCGTACCGCAGGCGCAGCTGCGCCGCCGCCTCCTCCTCCGCGCCCGGCTCGAACTCCCGCCGCCCCGACACGATCATGCGGCGGAACAGGTCCCCGCGGACGTGCGCGGCGAGCGGCAGCCGCTCCGCGACGGCCTGCGCGACCGTCGACTTGCCGGCGGCCATGATCCCGGTGATGACGATGACGGCGCTCACCCGGCCGTTCCTACCCCACCCCGGACAGCGAGAAGCGCGGCACCCGCCGGGCGCCGCGCTCTCATCTATGTGGCCGGCCGGAGCCGGTGGGCAAACGTCAGGCGATGTCGTCCGGCGTCACCAGGCGGGTCTTGCGGCGACGCGCGACCACGAACAGGAACACACCGAGCGCGATGGCCGCCGCACCGGCCACGCCGATGCCGATGGCCGCGGGCCCGGTGACCGGCAGGCCACCACCGTCGCCGCCACCCGTGCCGCCGTCGCCCGGAGTGGGCGTGACGCTCGGGGACACGGTCGGCTGGGCCGTGGGGGTGCCGGTCGGCGTCGCGGTGGGCGTGGCCGTCGGGGTGACGGTCGGGGTGGGCGCCGGCGGGCCGACGATCTCGATCGGCACCTCGATGCTGTTGTCCTCGTCGTGCGTGTCACGGCCGCCGAAGGACACCTCGAGGTGCACGGACCCGGCGGGGCCGGCCGGGACGCCCTCGACCGCGTACAGCGGCAGCTGCTCCTCCATGGACCCGTTCCTCGCCAGGGGCCCGTAGTCGCAGACGTAGACCAGCGTGCCCTCGACCGTCTCGCAGCCCTGGTTGCCCGGGATGCCGAGCTGGTTGCTGACGCGGGTCAGATCGAGCTGAGTGAAGTCGAACTTCACCAGGACGTTGTCGATCCGCTTGCTGGTCTTGTTGGTGACCTTGAACGTCGCGGCCTTGGCGGGCTCGCGGGAGTCGAGCGGCAGGCCCGAGACGGTCACCTTGATGTCCGCCTCCTTCGGCGCCGCGAGGGCGGGCGAGGCGGCGGACGCGACGACGCCCGCGGTGAGCAGGGCGGCGGCGGACACGCGCGTGAGGGTGCGCAGGATCATGAGGGGCTCCACGGGGGCGGGCGCGAATACGGCGGGGACGTTAGCGATCAATGGATTCGGCGCGCCACTGTGAGCTGCGCCGCTCCAGGGCGACAACGCATAGAGATTCCGCTATGCCGGAGTTTTTGTTACCGGACGGATATCAATTCGGAGCCCCCGTCGCCCGCCACCGTCCACTCAGGAGCAGCGTCGGACTGCCGCGACGGCCCGGCCGCAAGGGGTGCAGCCGGGCCGTCGAGACGGAACGTCTTACTTCTCGTCGCGCGGGGCGACCAGGACGATCCGGCGGCGGCGCGCCACCAGGAACATCGCGATGCCGGCGGCCAGGACGGCCGCGCCGCCCGCGCCGATGCCCAGCGCGGCCGGACCGGTGACCGGCAGGCCACCGCCGCCACCCTCGCCACCCTCGGCGACGGTGACCAGGACCGAGAAGGTGTCCTCGTTGTCGGTCGAGTCGATGTCCTGCACCTCGGCGGCCGTCAGCTCACGCGAGTTCTTGGACGGCGCGGCCGGCGCGGCGGCCTTGCGGCGCACGTCGGCGGACTCGGCGGTCTCGATCGCGACGCCGGTGGAGACGCCGCCCTTCAGGGCCGGACCCTTCGCGTCCTCGGCCACCCGGACCGGGAAGAAGAACGCCCGGCTGGACAGCTCCTTGTTGGTGGTCTCGTCGAGGTCGGCCGGGATCAGCTCGATCTCGTCATACGAGCAGGTGACGGTCCGGCCGGAGAAGGTGCACTCCTCGTCGGCGTCGTCCGTGACGAAGCTGGACTTCTCGGGAAGCGTCGCCGTGACGGTGAGACCCCGGGCCGTGCGGTCGCCCTGGTTCAGCGCGTACACCGCGAGGGCGCTGCCCGCGCCCGGCTCGACCGGCTTGCCGGTGAAGCCGTCGTTGTCGACCACGGTCACGTCGGGCGACTCGATCTGCAGGTCGACCCCGCTGCCGCCGACGGTCACGTCCACCGTCTTGGAGTTGTTCGTCTTGTCCGCGTCGCCCGCGACCGTGAGCGAGATGGTGAGCTTGCCGGCGGCGCCGGTCGCGCCGTCCTTCTTCTGCAGCGGCAGCCACAGGTCGGAGGAGGCGCCCGGGGCCGGGATGTCCTCGGCCACCAGCTCGCACTCGGCGATCTCGTCGACGAAGGTGCAGCCGCCCGTGCCGAGGTCGACCTCCACCTTGGACAGGTCGAGCTTGCTCACGTCGAACGTGATGCCGACGGTCTTCGGCTTGGTGGTGCCGTTGTTGGAGACGCCCACCTGGGCGAACTTGCCGCTCGCGTCGGCCGCGATGGTGGAGCCGGTCAGGTCGAGGCCGAAGTCGACGTCGGCCGCGAGGGCCGGGGTGGCGGCGGCGGCCAGGGCACCGGTGGCCAGCAGGCCGACTGCACCGACTCGCGCCAGGTTGCGGAAGGTCATGAAAGGGGCTCCCCGTAGGACGGACAGGACTCGAGGGCGCAGGTTAGCGATCCTCATCCATGCCGCGCGACCCCCACGAGCCGCCAAGATCCCCGCATTGGTCCATCGAAGAACCGTAATGACCGGTATGGCGTTACCTTATCGAAACCTTAAGGCCCCGTCCGTTCGGCGAACGGCGTCGCGCCGCGGGCCGAACGGACGAGGCCGTTGTGACGTACCGTGATCGTGGCTTCTCAGTTCGCGTCGACCAGCGGGAGCGTCGTGCGGCCCGCACCGCCCCCGGGCATCGCGATCGACGAGAAGTGCGAGACCACGCGCTCGTCGGTCGGGTCGTCCGCCGGGGTGTGGTGCACCGCGAGGTGGCGGTAGAGGGTGTCGCGCTGCGCCGGGACGCGGCCCGCCGTGCGGATCATCCAGATCAGCTCGTGCAGGTTCGAGCGGTGCCGGGCGCCCGCCGACGAGATGACGTTCTCCTCGAGCATGATCGAGCCGAGGTCGTCGACGCCCATGTGCAGCGCCAGCTGGCCGACGTCCTTGCCGGTGGTCAGCCACGACGCCTGCAGGTGCGAGACGTTGTCGAAGAACAGCCGGGACACCGCGATGAACCGCAGGTACTCCATCGTGGTCGCCTGGGTGCGGCCCTTGAGGTGGTTGTTCTCCGGCTGGTACGTCCACGGGATGAACGCCCGGAAGCCGCCCACCGAGCCGGCCTGCTCGACCGGCGAGTCCACGTACCCGTTGGCGACCGCCAGGTCCTGCACGTCCCGGATCATCCGGATGTGCTCGATGCGCTCCGCGTTCGTCTCGCCCGTGCCCATCATCATCGTGGCGGTGGACGACAGCCCGTTGCGGTGCGCGACGGCCATCACCTCCAGCCAGCGGGCGCCGGACTCCTTCAGCGGCGCGATGGCCTTGCGGGGGCGGTCGGGCAGCATCTCGGCGCCCGCTCCGGCGATCGAGTCGAGGCCCGCGGCCTTGATGCGGACGACGGCCTCCTCGATCGAGGTGCCGGAGACCTTCGCCATGTGCAGGATCTCGCTCGGGCCGATCGAGTGGATCGCGAGCTGCGGGTACGCCGCCTTGACGGAGGAGAACAGCTCCTCGTAGTACTCGACGCCGTAGTCGGGGTGGTGGCCGCCCTGGAGCATCACCTGGGTGGCGCCGAGGTCGACGGCCTCGCCGCAGCGGCGCAGGATCTCCTCGGTCGGGTGCGACCAGCCCTCGCGGTGCTTCGGCGCCCGGTAGAAGGCGCAGAACTTGCACGCCGTCACGCACACGTTGGTGTAGTTGATGTTGCGGTCGATCAGGTACGTGACGACGCCGTCCGGATGCCGCCGGCGCCGCACCGCGTCGGCCGCCTCGCCGAGCGCGTGGAAGGGCGCGTCGGTGTACAGAAGCAGCGCCTCGGCGGGCGTGATCCGCCCGCCGTCGGCCGCCCGGGCCAGGATGTCCTCGATCGCCGTCACAGTGTCAGAGCCTACGTCGGCCGGGCGGCCGCCCGCCGTCACGCCGGTCACGTCAGCGCTCGATCAGCACGCCCAGGCCGTCCAGGACGCGGGCCAGGCCGAACTCGTACGCCCGGTCCGGCCGGTACGCGGCCTGCAGCGCCTCGCCGGCCACCGCGCCGACCCGCGCCGCCACCGGGTACGGCGAGTAGTCGATCTCGCTGAGCAGCGGCGCGACCTGGCCCCACCACTGCTCGTCGCTCTGCTCGGCGCGGATCGCCCGGGTCTCCGCGTCCGACCGGGCGGCGGCGTGCACGAACCCCAGCAGGAACGTCAGCGCCTCGTCCCGCTCGACGTCGCCGAGCCCGCAGTCGTCGAACGCGCGCAGCTCGTGCTCGTACTTGGCCATCTGCCCCGGCCCGAGCGTCGGGCGCGCCATCGGGGCGGCCAGCGCCCACGGGTGCCGCGCGAACAGGGCGCGGTTCTCCGCCGCGACCGCCGTCAGCCGCTCCCGCCACGGCCGGCCCGTCGTGTCGGTCCGCTCCATCGCCAGGTACGCCTTGTCGAGCATCAGGTCGAACAGCTCCGCCTTGCCCGGCGCGTAGGTGTACAGCGTCATCGGCACGACGCCGAGCTGCTGGGCGAGCCGGCGCATGGTGAGCGCGTCGACGCCCTCGGCGTCGGCCAGGGCGGTGGCGGCGTCCACGACCGCGTCGACGGTCAGGCCGGGCTTGCGGCCGCGGCGCGCCGCCGGCTGGCCGACGTCCCTGCGCCACAGCAGGGCGAGCGAACGGGCGAGGTCGGTCACCGGACCTCCTTCAACTGTACGTTGTACAATAATAGCGGTTTCCGTGATACCGGGGCCTCGACCAGTATCGGGCGGGCGTGGACACCGATTGTCGTCGGTGGGTGGTTCTAGGCTGGCGGCCGGACGTGGAGGGAAGGGGACGCGGTGCTGATCGTGCACGGCGCATGGGCGGCGGGCAGGCTCGCCCTCTGGGCCGAGGACCCGGCCCGGCCGACCACCACCACCTCCCGCGCCACCGCCCGGCCCCACCCCTTCGCCGCCCCCGCGGCCGCCCTCGCCACCGCCCTCGGCGCCGCCGACGACACCATCCGCGACGCCCTCGCCAAGGCACTGACCGCCGAGCTGACGTTCCGCCTCCCCGGCACCGCCCGCGGCCCACTGCCCTCCCCCGAGACCGGCTCCGAACCACCCCGGCGCGGCCTGCGCCTCGGCGACTGGCGCGTCCCCGCCCTGCTCGTCGCCCCCGCCGACGCCCTGACCGCCCTCGCCGCGCTCGGCACCCCCGAGGGCGACGCCGGGTGGACGCCCGCCGCTTCGCTGCGCTACCTGGCGGTCCTCGCCGGGCACGCCTGCGACCTGGCCCGGCGGGGGCGGATGCTGCCCCAGCTGGTCGCGGAGGACGGGGGGTGGGCGGCCCGGTGGCGGCCGGTCCTGACCGGCACGGACGTGGCGACGTTCCGCGACTTCGCGGCGGCGATGCCGCCGGTGTGCCGGGCGGTGGTGGGGGTGGCGGTCCCGGCGGGGTCCGGGGTCTTCGGCGCCGGCCTGTCCTTCACCGGCTCCGCCGCGGGTTCGGCCTCCGACTCCTTCCGCGCCGGGTCGCCCTCCCCCGACGGCTCGTCCTCCGCCGGACCGCCTTCCGCCAGCCCCTCTCCTGCCGGCTCGCCTTCCTCCGCCGGGTCGCATCCCTTCCCCGGGTCGCCTTCCTCCACCGGGTCGCCTTCCTCCACCGGGTCGTCTTCCTCCACCGGGTCGTCTTCCGCTGCCGGCCTGTCGCCGGGTGGGGGTGGTTCGGCCTTCGGGTCGGCTGCCGCCGTCTTCGCCCCGCCCGCCTCCGGCGGCGGGCGGGGGTTCCGGGCCGAGGTGATCCCGCTGGATCGGGCCCGATCGCGGCGCGGCATCCGCGCCAACCTCGCGGTCCCCCACGGCGGGCGGACCGACGCGGCCGCACCCGCCCAGACCGGACCCGGCGGCGCGCCGATGGAGGCCGCCTCCATCGCCCCGACCGCGGGTCCGGCGGACCTGACCGCGAGCCCCGCAAGCTTCACCGCGGGCTCGACCACCGCCCCCAGCTCCGGCTCGACCCCGGGCTCGGTCTCCGTCGCCACATCGGCCGCCACCGCCACCGGCGAGGCCGCCACCGGGGAGGCCGCCGGCGCGGCCGTGGGTGGGGTCGCGGAGACGTTGCGGTCCGCGCTCAACGCCCTCGTCGATGCCGCCGCCCGCATCTCCCTGCCCGAGCGCCTGCTCGTCGGGCAGCGCCCCGGCCCGAAGGCGCCCCTGCCCGACCGCTGGATCTCCGCGCTCACCGCCGAGGACCCGGCCCTGCCCGGCGCCCGCCCGGCCGAGGTCACCGCGCTGGTGCGCGAGCTGGAGGGGTGGCTCGCCGCAGCGCACGAGGCGAACGCGCCGATCCGGGTGAGTTTCCGGCTGATGGAGCCGCCGGAGGGCAGCGACGAGTGGGCGCTGGAGTTCGCGCTGCAGTCGGCGGAGGACCCGAGCCTGTACGTGCCGGCGGCAGCGATCTGGGCGGGCGAGCGGTTGCCCGGGTTGCCGCCGTGCCCGGACGAGACGCTGCTGGCGGGGCTGGGGCGGGCGGTGCGGCTGTACTCGGCGGTGCACGAGGCGCTCAGCGAGCAGCACCCGGCCGGGTTGACGCTGAACACCCGTGACGCGCAGGACTTCCTGCAGAACGCGGCGCCGCTGCTGCAGGCGGCCGGGTTCGGGGTGCAGCTGCCGGCGTGGGCGGGCCGTAAGGCGGTCGGGCTGAAGCTGACGACGCGGTCGCGGCCGTCGGGGCCGGGCGGGGTGGTGTCGGGCGGCGTCGGGCTGGACGACCTGGTGGACTTCCAGCTCGACCTGGTGATCGGGGAGCACACGGTCACGGCGGACGAGCTGGCGGAGCTGGCCCGGTCGAAGGTGCCGCTGGTGCGGGTGCGCGGGCGCTGGGTGGAGCTGGACGACCGGCAGCTCGCGGCGGCGCTGCGGGTGGTGTCGCGGCCGCGCACGGACACCGCCACGGCGGGCGAGCTGCTGCAGAAGGTCGTGGACGGCGGCGAGGAGGACCTGCCGCTGGTCGAGGTGGACGCCGACGGGCTGCTCGCCGACCTGCTGGAGGTCGATCGGCTGGCGCCGGTGCCGACGCCGGCGGACTTCGACGGGACGCTGCGGCCGTACCAGGAGCGGGGTCTGTCCTGGTTGAGTTTCCTGTCGCGGCTCGGGCTGGGCGGCATCCTGGCCGACGACATGGGTCTGGGCAAGACGGCGCAGACGCTGGCGCTGCTGCTGTCGGCGCCCGGGCCGACGCTGCTGGTGTGCCCGATGTCGCTGCTGAACAACTGGCGCAAGGAGGCGGCCCGGTTCGCGCCGCGGCTGCGGGTGTACGTGCACCACGGCGGCGCCCGGCGGCGCGAGGACGTGGCGGCGGACGCGGACGTGGTGGTGACGACGTACGGCACGGCGCTGCGGGACCTGGGGCTGCTGCGCGAGGTCGAGTGGGCGCGCGTGGTCTGCGACGAGGCGCAGGCGATCAAGAACGCGGCGACCCGGCAGGCGCAGGCGGTGCGGGCGATCCCGGCGCGGACGCGGCTGGCGCTGACGGGCACGCCGGTGGAGAACCACCTGGCGGAGCTGTGGTCCATCATGGAGTTCTGCAACCCGGGGCTGCTCGGGCCGGCGTCGACGTTCCGCAAGCGGTACCAGGAACCGATCGAGGCGCGCCGAGACGAGGCCGCGACGGAGGCGCTGAAGCGGGCGACGGGGCCGTTCGTGCTGCGCCGGCTCAAGACGGACCGCTCGATCATCTCGGACCTGCCCGAGAAGAACGAGATGAAGGTGTGGTGCACGCTGACGCCGGAGCAGGCGTCGCTGTACAAGGCCGTGGTCGAGGACATGATGGACGTCATCGAGCGCACGGACGGCATCGAGCGGCGCGGTAACGTCATCGCGGCAATGACGAAGCTGAAGCAGGTGTGCAACCACCCGGCCCACCTGCTCAAGGACGGTTCGCGGCTGCCGGGGCGGTCGGGCAAGCTGGCCCGCCTGGAGGAGCTGGCGGAGGAGATCGTCGCCGAGGGCGACAAGGCGCTGGTCTTCACGCAGTACGCGGAGTTCGGCACGATGCTGCAGCCGTACCTGGCGGCGCACCTGGACCGGCCGGTGCTGTGGCTGCACGGCGGCCTGTCGGCGGCGCGGCGCAACGCACTGGTCGAGGAGTTCCAGTCGTCGCCGGAGCCGATGCTGTTCCTGCTGTCGCTGAAGGCCGCCGGCACGGGCCTCAACCTGACGGCCGCGAACCACGTCGTCCACATCGACCGGTGGTGGAACCCGGCGGTGGAGGACCAGGCGACCGACCGGGCGTTCCGCATCGGACAGACGCGCAATGTGCAGGTGCGCAAGTTCATCTGCACCGGCACCCTCGAGGAGCGCATCGACGAGATGATCGAGCGGAAGAAGGCGCTGGCGTCGGCGGTCGTCGGCACCGGCGAGGACTGGATCACCGACCTGACGACGGACCAGCTGCGGGAGCTGTTCTCGCTCGACCCGACGGCGGTGGCGTGATGCCGGTGGACCCGACGGGACGGTTCTTCGAGGGCGGGCAGGCGATCCGCGTCGAGGGCGGCATCGCGGTGCGCTCGAAGCGCGGCGACATCGGTTCCCGCTGGTGGTCGCGCCGATTCGTCGACCAGCTGGAACGCATCTGTGACGGCGGGCGGCTGAGCCGCGGGCGGGCGTACGCGCGCAAGGGCCAGGTGCTCGGCTTCGACCTGACGCCGGGCGTCATCACCGGGCAGGTGCAGGGTTCCCGGCCGGACCCGTACGAGGTGTCGATCACCATCGGGGCGTTCGGCGACGACGCCTGGGCGGGCATCGTGTCGGCGCTCGGGGCGCAGGCGCTGTTCCGGGCGGCACTGCTGGCGGGTGACATGCCGACGGAGATCGTGGGGCTGTTCGACGAGCTGGGGCACCCGCTGTTCCCGGAGTCGCTGGAGATGGAGTGCTCCTGCCCGGACTGGGGCCGCCCCTGCAAGCACCTGTCGGCGGTGCTGTACGTGCTGGCCGAGGCGTTCGACGACGACCCGTTCCTGGTGCTGGCGTGGCGCGGCCGCGACCGGGACACGCTGCTGGCGGCGTTGCGCGCCACCCCCGGCGGCGAGGAGCCGGCCGACCCGCTCGCCGTCGAGGAGCAGCCGCTGGAGGACCGGCTCCGCGACTTCTACGCCCCCGCGGTGTCGCTGGGCCGGCTGCGGGAACGCCCGCCGCGCACCACCACCCCGCCGGAGCTGCTGCTGCGCGCCGTCGACCCGCCGAAGGTGCGGGTGCGGCACATCCCGCTGGTGGACGTGCTGCGCCAGGCGTACCGGGGACTGGGCCGCCCGCCGTCGTAATGGCGGTGCCGGGCCGGCGGCGATGCGGGAGGCTGGCCGGGTGACCGTGACGATCCGCGCGGCCACCGCCGCCGACCTGCCGGTGCTGCAGGAGATCGAGGTGGCGGCGGGCCGCTGCTTCGCCGACGTCGGCATGCCCGAGATCGCGGGCGACGAGCCGTTGCCGCTGGACGTCCTCGACCACCACCGCCGGCGGGGACTGTGCTGGGTGGCGGCCGGCGACGGGAACGTGCCGGTGGCGTACCTGATCGCGGAGCGCGTCGACGGCTGCCTGCACGTCGAGCAGGTGTCGGTGCACCCCGGGCACGCGCGCCGCGGCATCGGGCGGCGGCTCGTCGGGGTGGTCGCCGGCCTGGCGCGGACCGAGGGGGCGCCGGCGGTGACGCTGACGACGTTCACCGGCGTGCCGTGGAACGGGCCGTACTACGCGCGGCTGGGCTTCCGGGCCGTGCCGGACGCGGCGCTGCCGCCGGGCCTGCGGGCGATCCGGGCGGCGGAGGTGGCCCGTGGCCTGGACCGCTGGCCGCGCACGGCGATGCGCCTGGACCTGTGACGCTGCGTGGGCGTCAGGGTGCGTCCGGTGCACCGCCGCACATGGAACGGGGCCCGCACCGGATGGTTCGGTGCGGGCCCCGGTCACGGGTGGTTCAGTGCGTCACAGCGGCAGCCAGAGCGCCAGGACGTTCGACGGCTCCCAGCCCGGCAGGGACATGTGGCCCTGGCGGCACTGGTAGCGGCGGCCGTTGTAGGTCACGACCTGGCCGGTCGCGTAGTTCTGGTACGGCGCCCACGTGCCACCGGCGGGCGGCGCCGTGGTGGGCGGCGTCGTCGGCTGCGTGGTGGGCGGGGTGGTCGGCTGCGTCGTCGGCGGCCGGGTGGTGGGCTGCGTCGTCGGCGGGTTGGTGACCGGCGGGTTGCCGCCGGCGCCGAACGGGCTCAGGATCACGGCGGCACCGCGCGGGTCGCCGTCGTGGACCAGGCTCTCGAAGCCGCCGACGTCGTCGTACGCGAAGCCGTAGGCCTTACCGTCGGCCATGTTGTTGTGGATGATCCGCGAGTAGTGGTTCGGCGCGCTGTTCTTGTAGAACTGGTTCGCGTCGAGGACCGGCTCCTGCGTGGACGACCCCAGCGTGCCGCGGACCAGCGCGGTGCACAGCGTTCGCTTGATCTCCGGCTCGATGAACGGCGGGGTGTTGGGCGCGTTGAAGACGCCGTCGCAGCCCCACACGTTGCTGGTGGTGGGCTTGGCGACCGTGGCCACCTGGGCGCCGGAGGCGTCCGTGAAGACCATGTTGTTGCCGCTGGTGCGGCCGAAGAACTTGCGGTTCGGCTCGGCCACGCGCGGCACCACGGTGAGGGTGCGGCCCGTGTACGAGTTCCACGCGGTGTTGATGTACGAGGTGAGGTAGTTCGGGTCCATCAGGCCGGCGTCCATGGCCTTGCCCGGCGCGAGGACGCGCAGGACGGTGCCGTCGGGGCCGCGGACGATGGACCGGGCGAACGCCGGCTGCGCCGCGATCTCGTTGATGACCTTGTTGCGGCCGTCGTTGACCGGGTCGCCGGTGCGCTTGGTGACACCGTTGCTGCCGGTCACGCTCACGGCGTGCGGGACGGCGAAGTGGTCGACCTGCGAGCTGTTGATCCACAGACCGGAGTCGTTGTACGTGAACTCGGTCCAGTCGAACAGGATGTCGCGGTTCGGGTCGGCGCCGGCCCACGGGGCGGGCTGCACGAGGCCGTCCGGGGTGAGCCGGAAGTCGAGCTTGCGGCCGAACGAGAAGTACATGCGCGCCGAGATGTGGCGCGGGAAGCGCACCTGCACGCTGCCGCCGTTGCCCGGGCCGGCGATCGCCACGTCGGGGGCGGGGCTGGGCGGATTGGAACCGGCGGGCCAGTTGACGAAGGTGCCCGAAGCGTTGACGTAGCCGAGCTTGCCGCCGGGGCGGATGTCCTGGCCGAGGATGTACAGGAAGGTGGCCTCGCCACGACCGCTGTTGTTGGAGACCGTGACGGGCAGCAGGTCCGGGCCGATCGCGAGGGCGTTGCCCTGCGTCGCGGCGATCGCGCCCGGGATGGCGACCGCGAGAGCGGCGGCTATGCCGGCCAGTTTCAACTTTCTTTTCCGCACGGGCGAACTCCTCAGTTCTCTCCCGCCGGCGCACGCCGCCCAGGGGGCCGCCAGGAGGGCAGCGGCGTTGGGGGGCACACCGGAGCGAGGTGGGGGGACGGTGCACTCTCACGGGAGCGGATGTGAGAGCGCTCTCACAGCTTCATAGTCCGTTCAAGACATGTCAATACAGGGATTCATAAGTATTCCTAAAAATTAAGGCAGGCCCATACAGACGTGGTTCGGAATTGCTACTGCCCGTGACGACGGGGCGGAGCTAAGGTCGGATCATGGGTGAGATGAGCTACCGCCGCCTCGGCGCGTCCGGGCTGGTCGTGTCCGTCGTCGGCATCGGGTGCAACAACTTCGGGCGCAAACTCGACGCCGCCGGGACGAAGGCGGTTGTCGATGCGGCCATCGATGCCGGAATCACGCTGTTCGACACCGCCGACATCTACGGCACCCCGCACGGGGCGTCCGAGCAACTGCTCGGCGAGGCGCTCCAGGCGCACAAGCGCGACGACATCGTCATCGCCACCAAGTTCGGCATGGACATGGAGGGCGTCAACGGCGCCGACTTCTCCGCCCGCGGCGGGCGCCGCTACATCGCCCGCGCCGTCGAGGCGTCCCTGCGCCGGCTGCGCACCGACCACATCGACCTCTACCAGCTGCACACGCCCGACCCGGCCACCCCGATCGACGAGACCCTCGCCGCCCTCGACGACCTGGTCCGCGCCGGCAAGGTGCGCTACCTGGGCAACTCCAACTTCACCGGCTGGCAGATCGCCGACGCCGCCTGGACGGCCCGCACCCGCAACCTCACCCCGTTCGTCAGCGCCCAAAACCAGTACAGCCTGCTGCACCGCGACGTCGAGGCCGAGGTCATCCCCGCCTGCGAACGGTTCGGCCTCGGCTTCCTGCCGTTCTTCCCCCTCGACAGCGGCCTGCTCACCGGCAAGTACCGGCGCGGCCAGGCCGCCCCCGAGGGCACCCGCATGGCCCAGGACCGCTACGAGTCGTGGCTGGCGTCGGCGCCATGGGACACGATCGAGGCCATCGAGGCGTACGCGGCCAAGCGCGGCCGCACCATGCTCGACGTGGCGATCGGCGGCCTCGCCGCCCGCGTCGGCGTCACGAGCGTCATCGCCGGCGCGACCACCCCGGACCAGGTGCGGGCGAACGCGGCGGCCGGCTCCTGGAAGCCGACCGCCGACGATCGCACGGCCCTGGACGAGGTGCTGGCCCCGATCGGGCTGTGAGGGCGGGGCCTAGCGGCGCGTCACGGCACCCACTTGTGGTCGGCGTTGTTGAGGCACGGCCACTGGATGATCTTCGCCGACTTCTCCTTCGAGGCGCTGGGGACGGCGATGCACCGGTCACTGTGGACGTTGCGGTAGCGGACCAGCTTGACGCCGTTCGTGTCCTGGTTCTCGACCTTCCACTTCTGGTCGTTGCCGCCGTCGCAGGTGTACTGGGCGACGGCCGTGCCGTTCGTGGTGCTGTTGTTGACGCCCAGGCACTTCTTCGACTTCAGGTTGCGCAGCTCGATCGCCCCGCCGGTGGTGGGCGCGGACAGCCAGCGCTGGTCGTCGTTGTCGGAGCAGGTGTACTGGATGGCCTGGACGCCGTCGGCGGTGGCGCCGCTGCCGATGGCGAGGCACAGCAGCGAGTGGTTGTTCTTCAGGTGCGAGCCCAGGGCGTGGCTGCGGGCCTGGTAGAGCTGGTCGCCGCGCGGGCTGCCGTCGGCCTGGTCGCAGGCGTACTGGACGGCGGCCTTGCCGGGCTCGGTGGAGCTGGCGGGGATGGCGAGGCAGAGGCCGCTGTGCCGGTTCTTGTAGCGGACCGAGGCGCCGCGCACCTCCGCCGTCCACTGCTCGCCGGTGCCGCCGCAGGCGCGCTGCGTGATCGGGGTGGAGTTGGTGGTGGCGGTGCCGACGCTCGCGCACAGGCCGCTGTGGGTGTTGTACAGCTCCATGAAGCCGCCGGTGGTGGCGCGCTGGACCCAGCGGTGGTCGCCCTGGCCGTTGCAGTACCACTGGACGACGGCGGCGCCGACGGCCTTGGACGCGCCGTTGACGCCGAGGCAGTACTTGGTGACGTCGTTCTTCAGGTGCTCGATGGTGCCGCGGGGCGTGGTCTGGGCGTCCACCCAGGCCTGGAGGCCGTCGACGCGGGTCTCCTGGGCGCCCTCGCGGGTGGTCTCGGGCGCGCCGAGGCAGCCGTTCTGCCAGGAGGGGCCGTTGACGGCGGCGAGCCGGCCGCCGGCGAGCGCGGCGCCGCCGGCGTCGCCCTTGCAGGTGCTGGCGCCGTTGGCGGCGGTGACGTCGAGCGCGGTGGCGCCGACGGCGGTGACGGTGAAGGCGGCGGCGTGTAGCGCGTCGGGCACCCAGGTGTCGGCGGTGCGGCCGAAGCCGGTGACGGTGAGCTGGTCGCCGACGGCGGGCGCGGTGGCGGCGAGGGCGATCGGGCGCAGGGCGGCGGGCACCTCGGCGGCGAGCCGGACGAGCACGACGTCGCGGTCGGGGTGCGGCACCAGCTCGACGGCGTTGAGGGCGTGGCCGGTGGGCTGGGTCAGGTCGGGCCGGCCGACGGTGACGGTGGTGGCGCGGGCCGGGGCGCCGGCGGTGACGGCGGCGCCGAAGCACGACGCCGCGGTGAGCACCCAGCGGGCGTGCACCAGGCTGCCGGAGCAGGCGACGCCGCCGTCGGCGATGGCGCCGATCTGCAGCTTCGCGGCGAACGAGTAGGTGGAGCTGGTGGCGGGCTGGGCGCTCGTGACCGCGTGGGCCGGCGCGCCGCTCACCAGGCCCGCGGCGACGACGGCGGCCGTGAGGCCGATCGCGCGCAGGGTCGTGCGACGTGTGGTCATGGTGGTTCCCCCGTGTCCCAGGCGCGGTGTCCGCGCGCTGCTTCGACCCCAACCTAGGGAGTCGCGCGGAACCCCGTTGACCCGTGTGGTGTGACCCCCGTCACACGTCGGTCAGGCGTCGAAGTCGACGACGAGCCGGTCGGTGTCGGCAGTGGACTGGCACGTCAGGACGTATCCGGCGGCGACCTCGTCCGGCTCCAGCGCGTAGTTGCGAGCCATCGACACCGAGCCCTCGGTGACCTTCGCCCGGCACGTCGAGCACACCCCGCCCTTGCACGCGAACGGCAGCTCCGGGCGCACCCGCAGGGCCGCGTCGAGCACCCGCTCCCCCGGCGCCACCGTCACGGTGGTCGCCCGGCCGTCCAGCAGCACGGTCGCCTCCGCGCCGGCCTGCGCGGTGGTCGGCCGCGCCGGGGCGGGCGGCGGCGCGTCGTCGGCGAAGAACAGCTCCTGGTGGACGCGCTGCGCGCCGCGCTCGGCGAGCACCGCCCGCACGTCGGTGACCATCCCGTACGGCCCGCACAGGAACCACTCGTCGACCGGCGGCAGCAGGGTGTCGAGCAGCCGGCGCATCCGGTCGGCGTCGATCCGCCCCGACAGCAGGGGCGCCTCGCCGGGCTCGCGGGACAGGACGTGCACCACCTGCAGCCGGGCCGGGTAGCGGTCCTTCAGGTCGGCCAGCTCCTCGGCGAACATCACCGTGCGCGCGTGCCGGTTGCCGTACACGACGGTGAACGTGCTGGCCGGCTCGACGGCCAGGCCGTGCGCGACCAGCGACAGCACCGGGGTGATGCCGGAGCCGGCGACGACCGCGCCGTAGCTGCGGGCCCGGCCCGGGTCGAAGTCCGTGGTGAAGTTCCCCAGCGGCGGCAGCACGTCGATCGTGTCGCCGGCCTTCAGCGCCCGCACCGCGTGCCCGGAGAACGCGCCGCCGGGCACTTCCTTCACCCCGATCCGCAGCGTGCGGCCGTCGCCGGGCGGGCTGCAGATCGAGTACGACCGGCGCACGTCGTCGCCGAGCCTCACGGTGACGTGCTGCCCCGGCCGGAACGCGAACAGCTCCCGCAGCGGCGGCGGCACCGCGAACGTGATCGCCACCGCCTCCTCGGTGAGCCGGTCCAGCCCGGCCACGGTCAGGGGGTGGAACGTCGGCCGGCGCCTCACCGGCCGCTTGACGACGACGCTCATTCAGTACGCCTTCACCTGGTCGAACGGCTCGCCGCAGGAGCGGCACCGCCACAGCGCCTTGCACGCCGTCGACCCGAACCGGCTGAGCTGCGCGGTGTCGGGCGAGCCGCACAGCGGGCAGCGCGGGCTCAGCGCCAGCGTGACGGTGCCGGTGTGCTCGGGCGGGGCGATGCCGGTGGCGGCCAGCTTCGCGCGGCCCGCGTCCGTGATGTGGTCGGTGCTCCACGGCGGCGACAGGACGGTGACCACCTCGGCGTCGGCGTGCCCGGCGGCGGCCAGGGCGGCGCGGATGTCGGCGCGGATGACGTCCATCGCCGGGCAGCCCGCGTAGGTGGGCGTGATCGTGACCGTGACCCGCCCGTCGGCGCCGGCCCGCACGTCGCGCACGATCCCCAGGTCGCCGATCGTGACGACGCGCAGCTCGGGGTCCACGACGGACGCCGCCGCCGCGCGGGCGTCGCTCACCACCGCGCCCCGGGGTGCGCGCGGTGCACCACCTGCATCTCGGCGAGCAGGTACGACAGGTGCTCGGTGTGCACGCCGTCGCGGCCGCCGGCCGGGGCCCAGCCGTCGGCGGGCCGGTCGAGGGTCGCCTCGGCCAGCACCGGCTCGACCAGCGCCAGCCACGCCGCCCGCTCACCCAGCTCGTGGGTGTACGGCCACAGCGCGTCGACCGCGTCCTGCATGCGCCGGTGCGACTCGGCGGTGCCGTCGCCCAACCGCACCACCCAGCGCGCGGCGTGGTCGAGGTGGTACGCGGTCTCCTTGCGGGTCTTGGCGGCGATCGCGGCCAGCCGGGCGTCCGGGCCGGCCGCCAGCGCGTCGTAGCGCAGCTTCTGGGCGGCGGCCAGGAACAGCAGCTTCGCCATCGTCACCGCGAAGTCGCCGTTGGGCAGCTCGGCCAGCAGGCAGTTGCGGAACTCGCGGTCGTCGCGCAGGTACGCCAGGTCGTCCTCGGTGCGGCCGTCGGCCTCGCCGGCGTACGACAGGAACAGCCGGGCGGCGCCGAGCTGGTCGAGGGCGATGTTGGCCAGCGCCAGGTCCTCCTCCAGCTCGGGCGCGGACGCGCACCACTCGGCGAGCCGCTGCGCGGCGATCAGGGCGTCGTCCCCCAGCTCCAGCGCCTCGCTGCTCACAGGTGCTTCGCCCCCTCCGGGACGTCGTAGAACGTGGGGTGGCGGTAGACCTTGTCGGCGGCCGGGTCGAAGAAGGCGTCCTTCTCGTCGGGGCTGGACGCGGTGATCGCCGCCGCCGACACCACCCAGATCGACACGCCCTCCTGGCGTCGGGTGTAGACGTCGCGGGCGTTGCGCAGCGCCATCTCGGCGTCGGGCGCGTGCAGGCTGCCGACGTGGCCGTGCGCGAGCCCGCGGCGCGGCCGCACGAACACCTCCCAGAGGGGCCAGCCACTCATGCCGCCACCGTCGCCGTCGCGTGCTTCCGCGCGTACGCCTCCGCGGCCTCGCGGACCCACGCGCCCTCGGCGTGGGCGCGGCGCCGGTGCTCGATGCGCTGCCGGTTGCACGGGCCGTCGCCCTTGATGACGCGCATCAGCTCGGCGTAGTCGGGCGCGGTGAAGTCGTACGCGCCGCGCTGCTCGTTCCACCGCAGGCCGTCGTCGGGGATGCGCAGGCCGAGGATCTCCGCCTGGCCGACGCACATGTCGACGAAGCGCTGGCGCAGCTCGTCGTTCGAGAAGCGCTTGATCTTCCAGGCCATGGACCGCTCGGAGTGCGTCGAGTCGGCGTCCGGCGGCCCGAACATGGCCAGCGACGGGTACCACCAGCGGTCGAGCGCGTCCTGCGCCATGGCGTGCTGGGCCTCGGTGCCGTGCGCGAGGGTGTGCAGGATCTCGTAGCCCTGCCGCTGGTGGAACGACTCCTCCTTGCAGACCCGGATCATCGCCCGCGCGTACGGGCCGTAGGAGCAGCGGCACAGCGGCACCTGGTTGACGATCGCGGCGCCGTCGACGAGCCAGCCGATGGCGCCCACGTCCGCCCAGGTCAGCGTGGGGTAGTTGAAGATCGAGCTGTACTTCTGCCGGCCGTCGAGCAGGGCGTCGACGAGGTCGGCGCGGCTGACCCCGAGGGTCTCCGCGGCGGCGTACAGGTAGAGGCCGTGGCCGGCCTCGTCCTGGACCTTCGCCAGCAGGATCGCCTTGCGCTTGAGGCTGGGCGCCCGCGAGATCCAGTTGCCCTCGGGCTGCATGCCGATGATCTCGGAGTGCGCGTGCTGCGCGATCTGCCGGATCAGGGTCTTCCGGTACGCCTCCGGCATCGCGTCCCGGGGCTCGATCTTCTGGTCGGCGGCGATGACCTCGTCGAACGTCGATGCGGCGAGGCGGGCGGCCGCGGCGGTGCGCAGGTCGGACTCGGCGGCCTCGACCTGGGTGAGCAGCGCGTCATCCACCCTTCGAGTGTTACAGCCGGGCGAGCTGATCGCAATGGGGTGTAACAGCCGTCAGGCGCTCACGAAGGCGGGCCCGTCGGGGCCCAGGGCCGGCGTCTCGCCGCGCGCCGCGGCCCGGCGGGCGAACTCGCGCAGGCCGGCCACCTGGCGCTCGCCGAGCGAGAAGTCGAGCGTCCGGAAGTACGTGGCCAGCGTGGCGGCGTCGAACGGCTCCCAGCGCGCCGCCGACGCCGCGACCTCGTCCAGCTCGCTCAGGCACAGGTCGCGCGAGCGCAGGAACGCCTCGTGCACGTCCTTGACGGCGCCGGGCCGGTCGGCGGCGAAGTCGCGGCGGGCCGCCCAGACGGCGAAGACCATCGGCAGGCCGGTCCACTCCCGCCACTCCTGGCCCAGGTCGGTGACCGTGAGGCCGCGGGCGGGCGCCTCGTACATGGCGCGCAGCGCGACGTCGCCGATGAGCACGGCGGCGTCGGCCTCCAGCAGCATCGCGCCCAGGTCGGGCGGGCAGCGGAAGAACTCGGGCGTGACGCCGTACCGCTCGGCGAGCAGCAGCTGGGCGAGCAGCACGCCGGTGCGCGAGGTGGAGCCGAGCGCGACCCGGCGCAGCTCGGCCAGCGGCTTGGTGGAGACCAGGTTGACCGACAGCACCGGCCCGTCGGAGCCGACCGCCAGGTCGGGTAGCAGCAGCAGCTCGTCGGCGTGCCGCAGGTACTCGACCAGCGTGATCGGGCCGATGTCGAGGTCGCCGTCGACGAGGGCGGCGCTGAGCCGGTCGGGGGTGTCCTTGTGCAGGTCGACGTCGAGCAGCGCGCCGGAGCGCATCAGGCCCCAGTAGATGGGCAGGCAGTTCAGGAACTGGATGTGCCCGACCCGGGGCCGGCGCAGTGCGCTGCTCATGCTGCGACGCTAGCTCCATCGGACGACTCGCCGGCGGGCAGCGGGACAGGACGTTGCTCACGCCGCACCGCCCGCAGTACCGGCGGCACGCACAGGGCGACGGCGAGCAGGCCCGCGCCGCCGGCCGCGGCGACGAGCAGCCGGGGCTCGAACGCGTCGACGAGCGGCCCGCCCAGCACCAGCCCGGCCATGCCGGCGCCCTGCACGGCGGAGCTGAGCGCGGCGAACGCCCGCCCACGGGCGGCGGCGGGCACCCGCTCGGCGATCACGACGGCGGTGAAGACGTTGAGCCCGCCGTTGCAGGCGCCGCCGATCAGCCAGAGGGGCACGAGCAGCAGCGCGTCGGAGGCGGCGGCGCCGAGGGTGATCGGCGCGCAGGCCCCGGCGAGCAGCAGCAGGATGGCCCGCACCAGCCGGGCGGCCCCGGCGATCCGGTGCCCGAGCCGGCCGAAGACCACCGCGCCGATCAGCATGCCGCCCGCCCACGAGGCGCTGACCAGGCCGAACATCGTGGTGGACGCCCCGAGGGTCTCGCGGATGAAGAACACCTCGATGACGTTGATCGCGCTGACCCCGGCGACGACCGCCGCCACGGCGGCGACCATCGTCAGGACCAGCCGGTCGCCGCGCAGCCGCCAGCCGCGCGCCGCCGCCCGCACCGCGGGGGTGCCGCCGCCCGCGCGCCGGGTGCGGATGAGCAGCCCGGCCGCGACGAGCGTCAGGTAGCTGGCGGCGTCGAGCAGCAGCGGGACCCGTACCCCGAACTGGCCGACCAGGACGCCGGCGAGCGCGGGCGCGGCCAGCATGCCGATCAGGCCGGCGGTCTGGTTGATGCCGCTGGCCCGCGCCATGTCCTGCGGGCGCACCATCTCGGGCAGCAGCGCGAGCAGCGTGGGCTGGGTGACGGCGAGGCCGCTCGCGAGCACCGCGACCAGGGCGACGATCGCGGCGGGGTGGGTGGCGAAGGCCAGCCCGAGGCACACCGCGGCCTGCGCGACGCCCGCGACGACGAGCACGGTGCGGCTGTCCACCCGGTCGGCGATGCGCCCGGCCACCGGCGCGAGCACGACCAGCGGCACGCTCGCCGCCAGCAACAGCGCGGAGACGGCGGTGCCGCCCGCCCCGGACTGCTGGAACGCCAGCGCGAGCGACGTGGCGGCGAGGAAGTCGCCGCACGCCGAGACGGCCCGCGCGCCGGCGGCGACGTACACGTCGCCCCAGCGAGATGTGAAGGACATACTTCGAAAGTAATCCTTCACATCTCGTGATCGCAACCCCTCAGTCGACGGGGAACGTGGCGTAGTGCACCGCCACCTGCCGGGCGCCCGCCGGGATCTCCCCCTCGCGGTCGCGCACCCGGTACGGCGCCAGCACCTCCCGCACCTTCTCGTTCACCTCGCGCAGCTCGTCGGCCGACAGGATCAGCCGCTGCCCCATCAGCGCGCTCGCCTCCCGCCAGTCCTTCGACGCGTCGTGCTGGCGGGCGAACCAGTCCCGCAGCTTCGCGAAGTCCCGGCTCAGGTACGCGTCGATCAGCGCCTGCTCCGCCGCCTGCGCCTCCGGCTCCTCCGACCCGCCCACGCTGAAGCCCGCCGTGGTGCTGCGCCACACCCGCTCCCGCCCGTCGCCCCGGCTCGGCGCCTGCTCGACGAGGCCGAACTTCGCCAGCTCGCGCAGGTGGTAGCTCGTGGCGCTCGGCGACAGCCCGACCAGCCCCGCGCACTGGGTGGCCGTCACGACCGCTCCCGTGCTGCTGAGGTGGTCCATGATCTCCAGCCGCGCCGGATGGGCCAGCGCCCGCATGACCTGCGGGTCGCTGATCGTCATGCCGCGCTGGACGGGCCGCTCCTCGCTCATGCGGCCAATGATCCTGCGCCGGCCGGGCGCGCGGAAACCGGGTGAGCGGACGCGCCGCACCGCGTATCGTGGTCAGCCGCTTGACGGCCGCGGTGAGCACGCACCGCAGCGGACGTCCCCGCGCCGGAGGCGGCCCATCCGCCCCCGGACACGCGAGCGAGCAGATGACCCGCACCCAGGGAGTCAGCGTGCCCGCATCCGACCTCGACACCGACCTCGCCGGCGAGCGCGAGCACCTCGCCGCGTCCCGGGCCGCCCTGGCCCGGATGCGGCAGCGCGCCGAGGCCCTGTTCGCCACCGGCCACGACGTGGCCGGCGACTCCTACACCGCCGAACAGCTCGGCCGGACCCTGTCCCTGCGGGTGAAGGAGCTGGCCGACGACCCGTCGACGGCGCTGTTCTTCGGCCGGCTCGACCTGGCCGACGGCGACTTCCACATCGGCCGGCGGCACGTCACCGACGACGCCGGCGAGCCGATGGTCCTGGACTGGCGGGCGCCGCTGTCGCGCAGCTTCTACCGGGCCAGCGTGCGCGAGCCGCAGGGCGTGCTGGTGCGGCGGCGGTTCGGGTTCGTGCGCGGCGAGCTGACCAGCTTCGAGGACGAGCACCTCGACCGCGGCGAGGAGCTGGGCACCGCCAGCCGCATCCTGACCGAGGAGATCGAGCGGCCGCGCGTGGGGCCGATGCGCGACATCGTCGCCACGATCCAGCCCGAGCAGGACGAGCTGGTGCGCGCCGACCTGGAGACGTCCGTCGCCGTGCAGGGGGCGCCGGGCACCGGCAAGACCGCGGTCGGGCTGCACCGGGCGGCGTACCTGCTGTACCTGCACCGCGAGCGGCTGAAGCGCTCCGGCGTGCTGGTGGTCGGGCCCAACACGGCGTTCCTCGGCTACATCTCGGCGGTGCTGCCCGCGCTCGGCGAGGTCGAGGTGCAGCAGGCCACCGTGGACGACCTGGTCGCCCGGGGGCCGGTGCGCGGCGCGGACCCCGTCGAGGCGGCGGTCGTGAAGCACGACGCCCGGATGGCCGAGGTGCTGCGCCGGGCGGTGTGGGGGCGGGTCCGCAAGCCGGAGTCCTCGATGCAGGTCAGCGACGGGTCGTACCGGTGGCGCATCGACACCGAGCCGCTGCGCCGCATCGTCGACGAGGCCCGCCGCGAGGGCCTGCCGTACGCGGTGGGCCGCGAGCGGGTGCGCGCCCGGGTGGTCGCGCTGCTGCAGCGGCAGTCGGAGTACAAGCGCGGCGACTCCCCGTCCGACGCCTGGCTGCGCCGGATGGCGAAGGCGGCCCCGGTGACGGAGTTCCTGGACGCGGCCTGGCCCGCGCTGACGCCGGAGGCGGTGGTCGCCGAGCTGCTGACCGACCCGGCGCCCGCCGCCGACGGCGTGCTCACCGACGGGGAGCAGGACCTGATCCGCTGGGTGAAGCCGCCGAAGACCGTCAAGAGCGCCCGGTTCAGCGCCGCCGACGCCGTGCTGCTCGACGAGGTCGCCGGCCTGCTCGAACGCCCCGCGGGCTTCGGCCACGTCGTCGTCGACGAGGCGCAGGACCTGTCCCCCATGCAGTGCCGGGCCATCGCCCGGCGGGTCGAGCACGGCTCGATCACCCTGCTCGGCGACCTGGCGCAGGGCACCGCCCCGTGGGCCGCCACCGACTGGCGGACCACCCTGGCCCACCTCGGCAAGCCGGACGCCGCCGTGGTGCCGCTGACCGTCGGGTTCCGCGTACCCGCGGCGGTGCTGGCCCTGGCGAACCGGCTGCTGCCCGCGCTGGGCGTCGACGTGCCCGAGGCGGTGTCGCTGCGGCGCGACGGCGACCTGCGCGTGCGCCCCGACGCCGACGTGGCGGCGGGCACGGTGGCCGAGGTGCGGGCGGCGCTCGGCCACGAGGGCTCGGTCGGCGTCATCGCCGCCGACGCGGACGTCGCCGCGGTCCGCGCCGCCCTGACCGCCGCCGGCGTGGACCTCGCGGACCCGGCGGACCTGGAGCCCGCGGCGCGCGTCACGGTGATCCCGGCGAGCCTGGTCAAGGGCCTGGAGTACGACCACGTGGTGGTCGTCGAGCCGGCCGCGATCGTGGCGGCGGAACCGCGCGGGCTGCACCGGCTGTACGTGGCGCTGACCCGCGCGGTGTCCCGGCTGGCCGTGGTGCACGCCCGCCCGCTGCCGGACCCGCTCGGCGCGGCGGCCTAGCGCCAGGAGTGCCGCGGCTCGTAGCCCAGCAGGCGCCGCGCCTTGTCGATGCCGAGCAGCGTCTCGTGCTCGCCCAGCTCGCGGGTGACCGGCACGTCGGGGAAGAACTCGGCGGCCAGGCTCGCGCTGGACCGGCTCATCACGGTGTCGGCGTTGGCGATGACGAAGACCTCCATGCCGGGCCGGCCGTACTCCAGGGCCCGGCGCACGGCCTGGGCGCCGTCGCGCGCGTCGATGTAGCCCCACAGGTTCCAGATCCGGCTGCGCGGGTCGTCGGAGAACGACGGGAAGGCCGCGTAGTCCTCGGGGTCCATCACGTTGGAGAAGCGCAGGCCGATCATCGTCAGGGCGGGGTCCCACCGGCAGAACTGCGCGGCCATCTGCTCCTCGAGGTGCTTGACCAGCGAGTACGTCGACTCGGGCCGGGCCGGGTACTCCTCGTCCACCGGCAGGTACGGCGGCGGGGTGTCGAACGGCAGGCCCAGCACGGTCTCGCTGGACGCCCAGACCACCCTCGTGATGCCGGCCGCCCGGGCCGCGGCGAAGACGTTGTACGTCGCCGAAGCGTTGTTGGCGAACGTGGCGGCGTTGGAGGTGAGCCCGGGCGCGGGGATGGCGCCCAGGTGCACGACGGCGTCGACCGGGCCGGCCAGCCCGTCGTTCGTGGTGAGGGCGTCGACGACCTGCCCGTAGTCGGTGAGGTCGACCCGGATGAACGCCGACGGCTGGTCGCGCGGCCCGGCGAGGTCGAGGTTGACGACGTCGTAGGAGTGTTCGAGCAGGTCCAGGACGACGGCGCGGCCGAGCTTGCCGCTGCCGCCGGTCACCGCGATGCGAGTCATACCCACCCTCTACCCGGATCGGCGAACTTTATGGCACAAAGCTCTTTGACTTTGTGCTGTAAAGTGCTTTGCATGAACCTCGACGACGACAGACCGCCGGCCGACCCGCTCGCCGTCATCGCCCGCGAGCGCGCCACCGCCGAGCGCGGCCTCACCCCCGACCCGCGCATGTTCTCGTGGCCGTGGGGCGTCGCCTGGCTCGTCGGCTTCACCCTGTTCTTCCTGCGGTTCGGCCCCGACGGCCGGGTCTTCGTCGACCTGCCCGGCTGGCTGCCGCTCACCACCCTGCTCGGTCTGATGATCGCCGCCGGCGTCGTCACCGGCGTGGCCGGGGCGCGCGCCGGCCGGCACGTCAGCGGGCCCTCGTCGCGCCAGGGCGCCCTGTACGGGGTGAGCTGGTCCATCGGGTTCGCCGGCATGAGCGTCGTGCTGTCGCAGTTCACCGGGCTGCTCTCCGAGGCCATGTCCGGGCTGCTGTGGGCGGGCGTCATGGTGGGGCTCACCGGCGTCCTGCACATGGCCGGCGGCGCCGCCTTCGACGACCGCCACCTCTTCGTGCTCGGCGCGGGCATCAGCGTCGTCAACGTCGCGGGCGTGCTGGCCGGGCCGGGCTGGCACTCGCTGGTCGTGGCGGTCGCGGGCGGCGGCGGCATGCTGCTGGCCGGCCTGCTCGGCTGGCTGCGGTGGCGCCGGTGACCGAGATCCCCGAGCTCGACCCGGTGATCCACGCCCAGGCGCGGCTGCGGGTGGTGTCGGCGCTGTCCGCGCTGCGCGCCGACGACCGGATCACGTTCCCCCGGCTGCAGGAACTCCTCAAGATGACCGCCGGGAACCTGTCCGTCCACCTGCGCAAGCTCGAGGACGCCGGCTACGTCGAGGTCACCAAGACCCACCAGGGCCGCACCCCGGCCACGCTGGTCCGCCTCACCCTGCGCGGCCGGCTCGCGTTCGACGACTACACCGCCGCCGTCCGGGCGCTGCTCGACGGCGGCACCGCGAAGGAGCAGACGTGATCCTGGCCCGCGCCGAGAAGGTGTCCAAACGCTACGGCGACACGACCGCCGTCGACGGCGTCAGCCTCGACGTCGCCGCCGGTGAGCTGGTCGGGCTCCTCGGCCCGAACGGCGCCGGCAAGTCCACCCTGGTGCAGCTGTTCACCGGCCAGCGCCGGCCCACCGGCGGCCGGGTCGAGCTGTGCGGCGGCGACCCGCGCGACCCCGCTCACCGGCGCCGGCTCGGCGTCACCCCGCAGGAGACCGGGCTGCCGCAGACCCTGCGCGTCGGCGAGGTCGTCGACTTCGTCGCCCGGCACTACGCCGACCCGCTCGGCCGCGCCGAGCTGCTCACCCGCTTCGGCCTCGACGACCTGGTGCGGCGCCAGACCGGCGGGCTGTCCGGCGGCCAGAAGCGGCGGCTCGCCGTCGCGCTGGCGTTCGTCGGCCGGCCGCAGATCGTCTTCCTCGACGAGCCCACCACCGGCCTCGACGTGGAGGCGCGGCGCGCCCTGTGGGACGCGGTGCGCGCCTTCCACGCCGACGGCGGCACCGTCGTGCTGACCAGCCACTACCTGGAGGAGATCGAGGCGCTCGCCACCCGGGCGGTCGTCGTCGGCGGCGGCCGGGTGCTCGCCGACGACACCGTCGACGCCGTCCGCGGCAGCGTCGGCCGCCGCCGCGTGTCGCTCACCGTCGCCGGCGGCGTGCCCGAGCTGCCGGGCGTGCTCGCCGTCGAGACCGAGGGCGACCGCACCCACCTCTACACGGCCGACGCCGACCGCACGGTCCGCGACCTGGTCGCGGCCCGCGTGCCGTTCCACGACCTCGAGGTACGCCCGACGAGCCTCGAAGAGGCCTTCCTGACCCTGACGGCGGTGTGACCGTGAGCCTGACCCTGACCCACGCCCGCTTCCACCTGCTGGAGGCGGTCCGCATCCCGGTCGCGCTCATCGGCAGCGCGTTCTTCCCGGCGGCGTCCATGCTGTTCTTCGTCGTCCCGTTCACCCGCGACGACGCCGTCGGCGCCACCTACGCCACCGCCTCGATGCTCACGTTCACCGTCATGACGACCAACCTGTTCCAGTACGGCATCGGCGTCGCCACCGACCGCGACCAGCCGTGGAGCCCGTACCTGCGGACCCTGCCCAGCGGCCCGCTGCCGTCGTTCGCCGGCCGGATCGTCGCGGGCCTGGCGATGATGCTGCTGTCACTCATTCCCGTGCTGGTCGTCGCCGCGCTGCTCACCCCCGCCACCGTGTCGCCGGGCGGGCTGGTCGCCGGGCTCGGCGCGCTGGTCCTGGCCGCCGTCCCGTTCACCCTCATGGGCCTGGCCATCGGCTACGCCCTGCCGGCCAAGGCCGCGATCGTCGCGGCGCAGGTGCTGTTCCTGCCGCTGGCGTTCGGCGGCGGCCTGTTCACCGGCGGGCCCGGCAACGAGCCCGGCTTCGTCGCCACCGTCGCGCCGTACCTGCCGACCCGCGGCGCCGCCGAGCTGATGTGGGCGGCCGTCACGGACTTCCCGCTCAACGGCACCTCGATGGCCGCGCTGATCGTGTGGACGGTGGCGCTGCTCGGCGCCGCGGTGTGGGCCTATCGGCGGGACGAGGGACGGCGCTTCTCGTGACATGCTCAGGGTCATGGCGCACCCCGAGGCAGGCTTCCCCACCTGGGTGGATCTCGGCACGTCCGACCTGACGGCCGCCACCGCCTTCTACACCGGACTGTTCGGCTGGACCGCGAACGTCTCCCCCGACGAGCAGTACGGCGGCTACACGATCTTCACGCTCGACGGCGCCCCGGTGGCGGGCGCGGGCCCCCTGTTCGCGGCGGGCCAGCCCGTCACCTGGAGCAGCTACTTCGCCGATCCCGACGCGGACGCCACGGCGGACCGCGTCGAGGCGGCCGGCGGCAAGGTCCTGGTGGCCCCGTTCGACGTCGGCGACCAGGGCCGGATGGCCGCCTTCCTGGACCCGGCCGGCGCCCCGTTCAGCGTGTGGCAGGCCGGCACGATGCCCGGCGCCGAACTCTTCGACGCCCCCGGCGCCCTGACCTGGACCGAACTGCTCACCCGTGACGTCGACGGGTCGGTGGCGTTCTACGGCGCGGTGTTCGGCTGGGAGCCGGAGCACAGCGTCATGTCGTACGGCCCGTACACGGTGTGGCGGCTCGGCGGGCGTCCCGTCGCCGCCATGAAGCCGATGCTCGGCCCGGACTGGCCGACGGACCTGCCCGCCCACTGGCTGAGCTACTTCCAGGTGGCCGACTGCGACGCGGCGGTCGCCACGGCCACCGGGCTGGGCGGCAGCGTCGCCACCCCCGCCACCGACTTCGAGTTCGGCCGCTTCGCCGGGTTACGGGACCCGCAGGGCTCCCTCTTCGCGGTGCTGCAGGGCGGCTGATCACGTTAGCCTGCGGTGATGAGCACAGTCGGCGCCATCGTCCTGCCCCAGCTCCCGCCCGAGCGCCTCCTCGACGCCGCCCGCGCGGCCGACGAGGCCGGCCTCGACGAGCTGTGGCTGTGGGAGGACTGCTTCTGGACCAGCGGCCTGTCCGCGGCGGCCGCCATCCTGGGCGCCACCACCCGCGTCCGCGTCGGCGTGGGCCTGCTGCCGGTGCCGCTGCGCAACGTCGCCCTGACCGCCATGGAGATCGCCACCCTGGAGCGCATGTTCCCCGGCCGCGCGATCATCGGCGTCGGCCACGGCGTCCAGTCGTGGATGGGCCAGGTCGGCGAGCGGGTGGCGTCCCCGCTGACGCTGCTGCGCGAGTACACGACGGCGCTGCGCGCCCTGCTGCGCGGCGACCGCCTCACCGTCACCGGCCGCTACGTCAAACTGGACGACGTGGCGCTCGACTGGGCCCCGGTCGACACCAGCGTCCACGTCGGCGCGTCCGGCCCGAAGACGCTGCGCCTGGCCGGCGAGGTCGGCGAGGGCACCCTGCTCACGGCCGCCACCAGCCCGGCCGAGCTGACCACCCTCAAGGCCCGGATCGACGAGGGCCACGCCGCCGCCGGCCGCACCGGCGCCCTGCCCGTGGTCGTCAACGTCCTCGCCGCCACCGGCCCGGACGCCCTCGACCGCGTCACCCGCGAACTGCACCGCTTCGGCGACTCCCCGGACGCCCCGGTCACCGATCTGGCGGTCACGGGCGACGCCGGCGAGGTGGCGGCGGGCCTGCGCCGCTGGTTCGACGCGGGCGCCACGACGGTGCTGCTCCAGCCCGCCCTCGACGAGCCGGACCCGGTGGGGTTCCTGCGCTTCGCGGCCCGGGAGGTCGCCCCGCTGCTGCGCTGAGTCAGGGCCCGACGGCGGCGAGCGCCTGCGTGATGTTCCACTCGGCCAGGTCGAGCATCCACTGCCGGTCGGGGAAGTCGGTGTCCGCTATCCGCAGCGGGCCCTCGATCAGGGACAGCACCTGCGCGTACCGGTACAGCTCCAGCCGGTGCGGGTCGAGCTCGACCGGACGCAGCCGCGGGTACGCGTCGCCGAACCGCATCCGCAGCCACGCGTGCTCCCACTCGACGTCGAACCACGTCAGGCCCTCGATGTCGATGAGCACGGGCTCCCCGGCGGGCGTGACGAGGACGTGGTCGGGCCCCAGCTCGCCGTGCACCAGCCCGTACGTGCTGCGGGCCTGAACCGCGGCGCGCAGCCGCCGCACGTGCCCGGCGATCCGGTCGTGGGCGTCGGCCATCCGGGCGTCGCGGGCGGCGACGGCGCGCAGGTGCAGCAGCGCCCGGTCCACGACGATGTCCTCGGCGGACCGGGACGAGCGGGGAGCGCCGGCGAGCCGGCCCGGGTGCGGGCCGGGCGTGGTGTGCATCCGGCGCAGGGCGTCCCCGAGCGCGGCCAGCGGCGCGGCGGCGGCGGCCGGGTCGCGCTCCAGCAGGGCTTCCAGCTTCACCGCCCCGGCGTCCTCCGTGAGCGCGATGTCGGCGCCGAGGTGCCGGCCCGTGCGGTCGAGCAGCAGCAGGTGCGGCACCCGCACGCCCGCGGCGGTCAGGGCGGTGTGGGCGGTGGCGAACAGGTCCGCGCCGGACGCGTCGGTGAACGGGTCGTCGGGCACGGCCGGCGACGGCGGCCAGTAGTTCTCGCCGGGCGCCCACACGTAGAGGACGGCGGTCGTCCCGTCGTCCAGCCGGAGCCGGTAGACGCCCTTCCTGGTGCCGCCGGTGAGCCGGTCCAGCCCGACGAGCCGCCGGCCGGTGCCGAACTGCCCGGCGACGAGGTCGCGCACGTCGTCCGGCCGCAGGAACGTCCGCACGGCCGTCAGCCCCGCACCGGCACGACGAGCGGGCCGTGGTCGCCCGGGATGACGCGGACGCGGACCCGGTAGTGCTCGGCCAGCAGGGTCTCGGTCAGCACGTCGGCGGGCGGTCCGGCCGCCGCCACCCGGCCGTCGGCGAGCAGGACGAGGCGGTCGGCGTACTCGCCGGCGGTGGTGAGGTCGTGCATGGTAGCCAGGACGGTCAGGCCGTTCTCGCGGCGCAGCCGGTCGACGAGTTCCAGGACCTCCTGCTGGTGGCCGATGTCGAGGGCGCTGGTCGGCTCGTCGAGCAGCAGGACGGAGGCGCCCTGGGCGAGGGCGCGGGCGAGGAACACGCGCTGGCGTTCGCCGCCGGACAGGGTCTCCAGGCGGCGGCTCGCGAAGGGCTCCAGGTCGAGGCGGCGCAGGACATCGTGGACGGCGGTCAGGTCGGCGGCGGACTCGCGGCCCAGCGGCGCGATGTACGGGGTGCGGCCGAGCAGCACGTAGTCGAGGACGGCCATGCCGGGCGGGACGACCGGGGACTGGACGACGGTGGCGACGCGGCGGGCGCGGGCGCGGCGGGCGAGCCGGCCGAGTTCCGTACCGGCGATGGTGACCGTGCCCGTGAAGGGCAGCAGGCCGCCGACGGCGCGCAGCAGCGTGGACTTGCCGGCGCCGTTCGGGCCGATGACGGTGACCCACTCGCCGGCGGCGACGGTGAGGTCGACGCCGTGCAGGATGGGCGTGCCGTCGAGGGCGACGCGCAGGCCGGTGACGTGGACGGTCATGTGGTCCGCCCGCCCATGCTGCGCAGCACCAGCACGAAGAACGGGGCGCCGAGGAACGCGGTGACCACGCCGATGGGGATCTCGGCCGGGGTGGCGACGGTGCGGGCGACGAGGTCGGTGAGGGTGAGGAACGCGCCGCCGAACAGCACCGACAGCGGCAGCAGGACGCGGTGCGACGCCCCGGCGAGCATGCGCAGGGTGTGCGGGACGATGATGCCGACGAAGCCGATCAGGCCGGAGACGCTGACGGCCGCCGCGGTGCCGAGCGAGGCGGCGGCGAGCAGCACGAGCCGGGCACGCTGGGGGTGCAGGCCGAGGGCGGTGGCCTCCGCGTCGCCGACGCCGAGCACGTCGAGGACGCGGCGGTGGGCGAGCACGACGGCGGCGGTGACGACGGCGTACGGCAGGACCATGCGCACGTCGTGCCAGCCGGCGGTGGCGAGGCGGCCGAGCAGCCAGGAGTACACCTCGCGCAGGCTGTCGACGTGGCGCTGCATGAGGTACGTCTGGGCGGCGTCGAGGAACGCCGACACGGCGACGCCGGCCAGGATGAGCGTGGCGGGGCTGCGGCCGCGCCCGCCCGCGACGCCGAGCAGGTAGGTGAGCCCGACCGCGCCGACGGCGCCGACGAACGCGGCGACGGGCACGCCGACGGGCAGGTTGGTGGTGGCGTCGCCGGCGGCCACCCGCCCGGCGATGACGGCGGTGACGCCGAGGCCCGCGCCGGAGGCGACGCCGAGCAGGTGCGGGTCGGCGAGCGGGTTGCGGAACACGCCCTGGTAGGCGGTGCCGGCCAGGGCGAGCATCCCGCCGACGATGAGCCCGAGCACGACGCGCGGCAGGCGCAGCTCGGTGATGATGGCGACCTCGCGTTCGGTGAGGCCGCTGTCGATGCGTACCCCCGGCAGGAGGTTGAGCAGTTCGGCGGCGACGCTGCCCGGCGGCAGCGTGACCGGCCCGAACGCCAGCCCGGCCAGCGCGGCCGCGACGACCGCGACCGCACCGGCCACCAGCCAGAGCGGTCGCAGTCGCGCGGGACGCGCGGCCGGGCCGAGCGTCACGCGGGGACCTTGGCCACCGCGTCGGCGACGGTGCGGACGAGGTCGACGACGCGGGGGCCCCAGCGGGACGCGATGTCGTCGTCGAGCTCGACGATCTGCCCGGTCTTCACCGCGGTGATGCCGGCCCAGCCCTTGCGGGCCTTGACCGTGGCGGCGGACTGCTGGCAGCACTTGGTGTCGGCGAGGAAGATGACGTCCGGGTCGGCGCCGACGAGCGCCTCCTGCGACAGCTGCGGGTAGCCGCCCGCCTTGTTGTCGGCGTCGGCCGCGTCGGCGACGCTCTGCAGGCCCAGCGAGCTCATGATCGAGCCGACGAACGTCTTCGACGTCACCGAGTAGTAGGTGGGGTCGAGCTCGTAGTAGTAGCTGAGCGGCTCGGCGCGCTGCGGCAGCCCGGCCGTGATCTTGGTGATGTCGTCCTTCATGCGCTGGGTCAGCGCGGCCGCCTCGGCCGGGTGCCCGGTGAGGGCGCCCAGCTCGGTGATCTGCCGGTAGGTGTCGTCGAGCGTGGTGGCGGCGGGCGCCACGAACGTGGGCACCTTCAGCGCGGTGAGCTGCTCGACGACCCGGTTGGTGTCGGTGGACAGCACGACCAGGTCGGGCTGGCGGGACGCGACGGACTCGGCGTTCGGCTTGAAGCCGGACAGGTCGGTGACGGGCGTCCCGGCCGGGTACGTCGACTGGTCGTCGACGGCCGCGACCTGCGGCCCGGCGCCGATGGCGAAGAGCATCTCGGTCACCGTCGGCGACAGCGAGATGATCTTCTCCGGCCGGGCCGCGAGGGTCACGGTGCCGACGGTCACGGGGTACGCGGCCGCGGCACTGCTGGCCCCCGTGGCGGGCGGGTCGTTGCGCGCCGGGTCGGCGCAGCCGGTCGCCGTGAGCGCGAGCGCGGCGGCGAGGGCGAGGGCGGTTCTTCTACGCACGGTGCTGGTCCTCCTGTCGGCCGAGGCGGTTGCTTCGCCGACAGGCGTCGGAGTGCGGCGCCCGCCTGCGAGGCGCCCTTTCCCCGAGAGCGCGGTTCGCGACCGCGCCGCAGGCGACCTGGCTGGGCCCCCGGTCGGCGAGGGCCTTCACAGTTGCGGGACAGCGCCGGATTCGCACCGGCTTCGCTGGGAGCGGTCACCCGCACGCTATCCCAGCGGCCACGCCACCCCGAGGGCGGTGCCGAAGACCGTGTCCTGCGGTACGAAACCGTCCCGGCGGGAATCGTGGGAGACCTCGCGGTGGTCGCCCAGCACGTACAGGGCGCCCGCCGGCACGGTGACCGGCGCGCACTCGGTGACGGTGCCGGGCGTGAGGTACGGCTCGTCGACGGGGGCGCCGTCGCGCAGCAGCCGGCCGTCGCGGCACTCCAGGCGGTCGCCGGGCAGCCCCAGGACCCGCTTAACGGACGAGCGCCCCCGCTGCTCGTACAGGACGACGTCGCCGCGGTCGACGCCGGCGTGGTGGCTGAGCTTCTCGACGGCCACCCGGTCGCCGATCGTGAGCGTGGGCTGCATGGAGCCGGACGGGATGTAGACGAACTGCAGCACCCACAGCCGGACGACGACGGCGAGCACCCCGACGAGCGCCAGGGTGAGCCCGACGGCCCGCCACGGCCGGTGGACGGCCGGCGCGCCGGTGGCGGCGCGGGTGCGGCGCTCGCGCAGTGCGGCCCGGACGCCGCCGGCGGTCCAGCGCAGCGCCTCCCAGCGGCCGGTGGTCTGGTCGAACTCGCGCAGCACCGCCTCGCCCCACGGGCCGCCCTCGGCCCGCCGCCCGCGCACGGCGAGGGTGAGCACGGCTCGGGCGGCGGCGCGCAACGGGTCGTGGCGCTCGGCGGCGGCCGGGCGGGTGGCGGCGGGCGTGGTCACGCGACCACCTCGCCCGCGCGGCCGCCGTCGGCGCCGCCGGTCAGGGCCGCGCGGAACCGGGCCAGGCCGAACGCCGCGCCCCCGGGCGCCGCCGGTCCGAGCCGGCGGGCGGCGGGCGCGCGCTCGGCGGCCGCCGCGAGCCGCTGCCGGGCGAGGGCGGCGCCGTCCGAGGTCAGCCGGTACGTGTGCCGCGGCGGCCGGCCGGGCTCGTCGGACGGCTCCCAGCCGGTCTCCAGCAGCTGCTGGTCGGCGAGCCGCATGAGCAGTGGGTAGAGGGTGCCGCTGGCGAGGCCGGTCTCGCGGCTGAGGTCGTAGCCGTAGCGCCAGCGGGCGGCGTCGGCGAGCAGCGCGTCGAACAGCCGCAGCGTCTGCGGCGAGGTGTGCGGTCGGCGGGGCATGGCCGAAACTCTACATAACTCGACTATCGAGCGGAAGAGAGCCCCGCGCACCCGGCGCGGGGCTCTCTGCTCAGCCGTGCGTCAGCAGTACTGGGCCTGCTTGCCGATCACCTTGTACGCGCAGTCCGCGGCCTCGGCCAGCAGCAGCACCGCCTCGCGGTTGCGCGTCGTCTCCCGGGTGATGACGCTCGCCGGCGGGTAGAAGCCGCCCGCCGACGCGCTGCGCGGGTACAGCTCGAACGTGAAGTGGAAGATCTTGTGCGTCCCCCACATCCAGTCGAGCAGGTCGCCGTCCGTGACGTACAGGTCGCTCGACTGCTGCGGCGTGTAGCCGTTCGTCGCCGCCATCGACCGGCCCAGCGTCCGGAACGTGTTGTTCTGGTCCGCCGACATGCCCGTCGACGTGTCCGCCGTCGTGTGCCCGTACGGCCAGAGCACCAGCTCCGAGTACGTGTGGAAGTCGATGCCCGCCTTGATCTGCTGCACCCCGCCCACGACCCGGCTGTTCACGAAGTCGCGGACCACCCGGGTCTCCGGCGCCGAGAACGACGACGGGCCGCGGTACGTGTCCGACGACGTCGAACCCGACGAGCCGCCGCAGCAGCCCCAGCGGTACGAGTAGTTGCGGTTCAGGTCGGTGCCCACGTAGGACGAACCCGTGTTCGGCTGGCGGTTCTTGCGCCACGACCGGTACGAGCCGGTGGCGATGTCGTACTCGCTGCCGTCCGGGTTGACCTGCGGGATGATCCAGATCTCGCGGCTGTTCACGATGTTGCGGATCCGGGTGTCGCTGGCGTAGCTCGACGTGTACAGGTTCAGCAGGTAGACCGCCATCTCGGTGGTCAGGTGCTCCCGCGCGTGGTGCTGGGCGTCGTACAGGACCTCGGGCTCGTTCTCGTCCGTCGCCACGTTGTCCGAGATCTTGACCGCGACGATGTCCCGGTTCTGGTACGACTTGCCGATCACCCGCTTCTGCGCGATCGCCGGGTACGCCGCCACCACCGAGTTCACCTTCGCCTGCAGCTCGGCGTAGTTGTGGAACGCGGCGTCACGCGACGGGAAGTCCCGCGTCGACGGCGCCCGGTCCGCGCTCGGCGCCTTCTGCCCGTGCCCCGCCGCGGGCAGCGCCCGCACCTCGAAGCCCAGCGCGCGGATCTTCGCCACCTCGGCGGACGTCGCCGTGATCTCCACGACGCCGTGCTCCACCGCGTCGATCGCGGCGCCGCTGGCGGCCACCGCGTTCACCTGGTCGCGGGTGCGCGCGTCGTACACCTCGTACGCGGCGGATGCGTCACCCCGAGGCGCTCCGGGCTGCGCTGGTTGAGCGGCCACCGGAGCGCTGCCGACGGCGGTCAGGCCGACCGCGGCGACAGCGGCCAGCACGGTTGCCCGAGTCAGTGCCTTACGGGACACACGGGATCTCATGCGCGGACCTCCTGGGGGTGAGGGGCCTTCGTGAGGCGTGCGCTCACTGCACCATCAGGCGGTGATCACCACAACATGCCGAACTGATCGTCCCGCGGTGTTATGCATCCGCGTCGATGGTCAGGCCTGCGGCTTGTCGTCCTCGCCGGCCAGCGCCGCGCGCAGCTTCTCCTTCTCCTCGCGGCGCTTCACGACCGCCTCCGCCAGCTGGTCGTTCATCTCCTCGCGCCACCGGCGCAGCAGGAAGAACGACAGCACGGCGCTGATGACCAGCGCCACCATCGCCTTGACGAAGATGTTCTCCACCAGCGGGATCGGCAGCGTCGCCGCGAACACGGCGGCGAAGATGCCCAGTCGGCCCAGTGTGTACTTCAGCGCCGGACTCATGACGACCCTCCTCAGCCCGCCCGGTCGCGCAGCGACCGCAGGCCGTAGAACCAGATCAGGGCGTAGAACACGCTCGTGCCGGCGGCGCCCGCGGCGCCGCTGACCAGCGGCGGGAACGACTGCGCGACGGCGCCCGCCACCGTCATGCCGACACCGACGCCGAAGCCCGCCGCCAGGATCGCGACGACGATGCGGCGGCCGCCGTAGCCCACCGCCCGGAACTCCTCGACGAACGTCCACGCCGGCAGCAGCACCGCCAGCCAGCCGCTCGCCTGGCCGAAGCGCGACAGCTGCAGCACCGACATCACGGCCTCGAACAGCAGCAGGACGGCCACGCCGACGAGCAGGCCCGCCAGCACCACCCCGAGCAGGTCGGAGATGGAGGCGATGCGCCCCTCGGCGTCGCGTCGCGGGTACGTGCGGGTCTCGGTCATGACGGGACGAGACTACGCCCAGACCTGCTGCGGCTCGCTGCGGCGGTCCGCCAGCGACACCGGCCGGTCGTACTCGCGCACGACCTCGTAGCGGGTGTTGCGCTCGACCGGCTGGAAACCGGCGTCCCAGATGAGGTTGAGCAGGTCCTCGCGGTGCATCGTGTTCGGCGTGCCGTACGAGTCGGCGTCGTGGGTGATCTTGTACTCCACCACCGAGCCGTCCAGGTCGTCCACGCCGAAGTTCAGCGACAGCTGCGCCACCGACAGGCCGTGCATGACCCAGAAGCACTTCACGTGCGGCACGTTGTCGAACATCAGCCGGGACACCGCGAACGTCTTCAGCGACTCGGCCGGCGCCGCCATCGTCGTCTGCGCCTGGATGCGGTTGCGGACCTTGCCGTCCGCCGAGTCGACGAAGTCGTGCTGGTAGCGCAGCGGGATGAAGACCGCGAAGCCGCCCGTCTCGTCCTGCAGCTCCCGCAGGCGCATGACGTGGTCGACGCGGTGCCGCGGCTCCTCGATGTGGCCGTACAGCATCGTCGCCGGCGTCTTCATGCCCTTCTCATGGGCCAGCCGGTGGATGCGCGACCAGTCCTCCCAGTGGCAGGCGTGGTCGACGATGTGCTGCCGGACCTCCCAGTCGAAGATCTCCGCGCCGCCGCCGGTCAGCGACTCCAGGCCGGCGTCCATCAGCTCGTCGAGGATCTCGCTCGCCGGCAGGCCGCTGATCTTCTCGAACCACTGCACCTCGGTGGCGGTGAAGCACTTCAGCTTGACGTTCGGCAGCGCCGCCTTCAGCTCGCGCAGCACCTTCGGGTAGTAGCGCCACGGCAGCGTCGGGTGCAGGCCGTTGACGATGTGCAGCTCGGTGAGCTGCTCGTCCTCCATCTCCTTGGCCTTGCGGACGGCCTCGTCGATGCGCATCGTGTACGCGTCCTTCTCCCCCGGCTTGCGCTGGAAGGAGCAGTACGCGCAGCTCGCGGAGCACACGTTCGTGAGGTTGAGGTGCCGGTTGACGTTGAACATCACCCGGTCGCCGTTCAGCTCGGTGCGCTTGTGGTGCGCCAGGCGGCCGAGCCAGGCCAGGTCGTCGGACGCGTACAGCGCCTCGCCGTCCGCACGGCTCAGGCGGGCCCCCTCGTAGACCTTGGCCTCGAGGTCGCGCTTCAGCCCGGCGTCCATGTGTGCCCCTCTCCATCCGCTCGGTCCGAGCCTACGTCCGGGGTGCGACGGGACGCGCCCGCGGAGCCGGAGGGCGGCGAACCTCACGACGGATCCACGACACTTCGCCCGATACGTCCCAATGCTGAAGGATTCTCAGCTTCCTTTCACCCGGATCGGATCGACAGCCGTCGTGTCGGTGGGGTAAACCCTTGAGGGGGGAACGAGACAAGCGCCGGCGTTCGGAGACCCGTGTTTCGGGGACGGGTCGACACACCGGTGGTCGCGGACGGGGAGCGCATTGACCACAGGCAGCAGGGGACGGCACCGGACGGCACGCCGGCGGGCAGGCACACCCGCACTGCGCCGCCCCGCGATGCTGTCCGCCGCCGCCGTCGCCGCCCTCAGCGTCTTCCTGTCGCCGCTGCCCGCCCTGGCCGCCCCGACCGACCCCATCGGCGTGCCCGACAGCGGCTCCCGGCCCGCCCCCGCCGGCGCCCTCCAGCTGCCCGGCACCAGCGCGCCCACCATCACCACCCCCGTCACCACCATCGCCACCACGCCGCTGCTCGCCAAGGTCGAGAAGCAGCGCGACAAGGTCGCCGCCCTCGGCGACCGCCTGCTGGAGCTGCGCGAACAGCAGGCGATCGCCCGCCAGGCCGCCGCCACCGTCGACACCCGGTACGCCGCCGCCGACGCCGCCCTCCAGGCCGCCAGGGCCGAGGCCGCCGCGGCCGCCGCCGCCTCCCTGCGCGAGTCGGCCGCCATGCCCGACGCCGAGTACGGCTCCCGCTGGCACGGCCTCGGCTCGCTGTCGCGCATCCAGCGCGGCGAGACCGCCGGCCGCGACGCCGCCGCCCGCCACCTGGCCCTCGCCGAGCAGGCGTACCGCCTCGTCGACACCGAGAAGCGCACCGCCGCCGCCCGCAACCAGGCCCTGTACCAGCAGTACGACAAGACGGACGCCGACTACCGCAAGCAGGCCGCCGCCCTCACCAAGCTCGAGCAGGACAACGCCGCGCAGATCGCCATCGACGAGGCGGTCATCGAGCAGCGCGAACAGAACCTCGGCGAGCGCTACGTCATCGGCGGCGACCTCGACGGCAAGGGCGCCCACCCGTCCGCCATCAAGGCGGTCACCTACGCGCTCGGCCAGCTCGGCGACATGTACCTGTGGGGCGCCGAGGGCCCGGACCGCTTCGACTGCTCCGGCCTCATGCTCGCCGCCTACATCGACGCCGGCTACCGCAAGCTGCCCCGGGTCTCCCGCCACCAGTACTGGGCCACCCGCGCCAACACCGTCAACCCCGAACAGCTCGTCCCCGGCGACCTGCTGTTCTTCTCCTCCAGCAACAGCTGGACCGACATCCACCACGTCGCCATGTACATCGGCAACGGGCAGATGGTCGAGGCGCCCCGCTCCGGCGTCCCCGTGCGCGTCACCACCGTGCGCTGGTCCCGCCTGTTCGCCGCCACCCGCATCTACGGCGCCGTCGACGAGCCCGTGAAGCCGCCGGCCATCCCCACCACCCCGCGCCCCGGCACCACCGCCACGGCGAAGCCGCCGACGTCGGCCACCCCGAAGCCCGGCACCACCTCGCCGTCGCCCAAGCCGACCACCGGCTCCCCCAGCCCCAAGCCGACGACGCCGAAGCCGACCACCCCGTCGCCGACCCCGTCGCCCACCGACCCGACCCCCACGACCGACCCCACGCCGACCACCGGCACGCCGTCCGGCGACGCCTCGGCGAGCGGTCCCGCCTCGGGGTCGGCATCCAGCTCGGCGTCCGGCTCGGCGTCGGGCTCGGCGTCGGGCTCCGCCTCCCGGTCCGCCTCGGGCGCCGCGTCCCGCTCGGCCTCCGCGGACGCCTCCGACCGGTGACCCGCGGGGTGTGATCTTCGGCCGGGATGTGGCACGGTAAGGACAGGAAGCGCCTGCGCCCGGCTGCCCCGTCCCGCGGCCGGCTCGGCGGTGGTGGGAGGCCCCATGCACAAGCACCAGCCGGCACCGGACGACAGCGGGGAACTCCCCCCGCTCGCCGCCCTGCCCCCGGTCGGCACACCCGCGCCCGCACCCGCCCCCGCTCCCCTTGCCGCGGATGAATCGGACGTCTACGAGCTGCCGGCGCCGCCGCCTCCGGGCGCCCTGTGGGCCGGCAATGCCCCATCGACGGACACCTCCACCGACTCCGCCACGCCGGGGACTCCGCCTTCTTCCTCCAGCGCTGCCCTGTCGGGTCTGCCCTCGGCCGCGGAGCCGGGCGCTCCGGTGTCGGGTGCGCCGGTGGGTGAGGGGCCGGTGAGTTCTTCGGTGAGTGCTTCTTCGGTGAGTGCTTCTTCGGCGAGTGCCGCGCCCGACAGCGCCGCGCCCGTGAGTGCCGCGCCGGACAGCGCCGCGCCGGTGAGTGGCTCGCCGTTCAGTTCCTCGCCCGTCAGCGCCGCGCCGGTCAGCTCCGCCCCCGTGAGCGCCGCGCCCGTCAGTGCCGTGCCCGGGGAGGCCGGGTCCGTGAGCGGGCGGGTGCGGGTTCCCGGTGGGGTGGACGGTGGTGAGCTGCCGCCCGGTGAGGGCACGCGGCCCGTGCCGCACACGTACCGGTCAGGCGAGGTTGGCGGGTCGTCCGGGCAGACGCGGGCTACCGCCTCCGTGCCCGGGGCCAGTCCCGTGGACAGCCGGATCGACGCCGCCGGGATCCGCGCCCTCACCGAGAGCACCGGGCAGGCGAAGCTGTACCGCGCCGGTGGGCTCTCCGCCGCCGCCCAGGCCAACGGCCGCCCGGCCCCGGCCGACGACAAGCCCGCCACGGCCGGCAGCAGCGCGGCCGGGTCGGCGAACGGGTCCGCCCCGCGGCTCAGTGTGAAGAACGAGGGGGCCGACTGGTTCGCCGGCCGGACCGCGGGTTCGGCGGCCGCTGAGGAGGGCGCCGCCGATGGCGCGGCTCAGCCTTCCGAGCCGGGCCCGTCGCCCGCGCCGATCCCCGAGCCGACGCCCACGCCGGTGCCGCCGCCCGCGCCGGTTCCCGGGCCCGGGCCTGCCCCGAAGCCGGTGCCCGCGCCCGAACCGGAGCCCGCCCCGGTCCCGCACCCGGCACCCGAGCCGGGCCCGGCGCCCCACCCGGAGCCGGCCCCGGATCCCGGACCGTCGCCCACCCCGGGCCCGGCCCCGAGCCCGGCGCCGCCGGTCCCCGGCCCCACCCCACCCGGCCCGGGCCCGACACCGCCAGGCCCGGGCCCCACACCGCCAGGCCCGGGCCCCACACCGCCCGGACCCGGCCCGACACCGCCCGGACCCGGCCCGATGCCGCCGACCCCGCCAGGCCCCGGCCCGGTGCCGCCGACACCGCCGGTCCCCGGCCCGACACCGCCCGGTCCAGGACCGGACCCGACGCCGCCCGGACCGGGACCGGACCCGGTGCCGCCGGGCCCCGGACCGAGCCCCGTGCCTCCGGGCCCCGGCCCCAGCCCCGTACCGCCGGGCCCCGGCCCAGGACCGGTGCCGCCCGGACCGGGACCCATGCCGCCCATGCCCCCCATGCCCGTCATCGCCGGGCATGCCGGGTCGCGGGGTGGTTCCGGTGGTGGTGGGGTTGCGGGCGTCGGGGAGGATCGGCGCGAGCCGTCCGTGCCGGGGCGGTCCGAGGCGCCGTTGTCGAGAAGTGGAAGTTCGTTCGTGACCGAATCACAGCCGCCGGCCGCGCTGCCGTCGTACTCGATGCCGCCGGCGGCGCCGACCAGCGGGCAGCCGCGCATCTACCAGTCGACCGGCGCGTGGCCGGCGGTCGGCGGGGCCCGCCAGGGCCAGGGCCAGGGCCAGGCGCAGGCGACGGCGGAGCCGGACGCGACGCGCACCCAGGTGGTGCGGGCGCCGGAGGCGACGCAGGTGGTGCCGGCGCAGCGGGGGACCGTCTACGAGGCGGGCGAGCTGGAGGTCGGCGACCGGACCATGGCGGTGCCGACGCATGCCTACCACGACGCGGTGGAGAACACCGGGTCGCTGACGGGGCACATCCTGAACCAGGGTTGGTCGGACATCGGTCAGCAGCAGTCGAGCCGCAACAACCGCAAGGTCGTCATCATCATGGCGGTGGTGCTGTTGGCGCTGGTCGGCATCAGTGTGATCGCGGTGCTGGCGGCCGGGAACATGATGTCGGGGCTGTTCGGCGGGTTCGGCCAGTAGCGGCCGGGGCGGGTGAGTCCTGCCACGACCGGGTGGAATGCGAACCGTCCGAGTTGCGTTGACCCGTACACTGTTCCGAGTTATTCATTCGGCGTGGGCACACGGCCCCGCCACCGGGCGCATCTGCGGGCGATCAGCGGCAAACCTCACCTCCCCCAAGCCGCGGCGGGCCACATGCGGGATTGCGCCCCCGTAGAGAGGTTCCGTTGAGCATTTTCGCTGACCCCAGCACGTTCCCGTCCGTTCTCGACACCCCCGTCGAGGCCGCGGACAGCATCCAGACAGACCTTCCGGAGACGGCGGCCCCGGCGACGGCGAGCTTCGGCGACTTCGGCCTGCCCCGCGACCTGGTGCGGGCGCTGGCGCGGGAGGGCATCACCACCCCGTTCGACATCCAGTCCGCCACGATCCCGGACGCGGTCGCGGGCCGCGACGTGCTCGGCCGCGGGCAGACGGGCTCCGGCAAGACGCTGGCGTTCGGGCTGCCGGTGCTGGCCCGCGTCGCCCAGGGCGGCAAGGCCGCCCCGCACCACCCGAAGGCGCTGATCCTGGTCCCGACGCGCGAGCTGGCCATGCAGGTCAACGACGCGCTGCTGCCGCTCGGCAAGTCGATCGGCGTGTTCCTGAAGACCGCGGTCGGCGGCGTGCCGTACGACCGGCAGCTGGACGCGCTGCGCCGCGGCGTCGAGGTCATGGTGGCGACGCCGGGCCGGCTGAAGGACCTGATCGAGCGGGGCGCGTGCAGCCTCGACGAGATCGAGGTCACGGTGCTGGACGAGGCCGACCAGATGGCCGACATGGGCTTCCTGCCCGAGGTGACCGAGCTGCTGGAGAAGACCCCGGAGGGCAGCCAGCGGCTGCTGTTCTCGGCGACGCTCGACGGCGACGTGGACGCCCTGGTGAAGCGGTTCATGACGGACCCGGTGACGCACTCGACGGCCCCGGCCGAGGCGAGCGTCACGACGATGGAGCACCACGTCCTGCTGATCCCGCCGCAGGACAAGTTCAAGGTGACGGCGGCGATCGCGTCGCGGCCGGGCAAGACGATGGTGTTCGCCCGCACCCAGCTCGGCGTGGACCGCCTGGTGGGTCAGCTGCGGGAGGTCGGCGTCCGGGCGGGTGCCCTGCACGGCGGCAAGACGCAGCGGGTGCGCACCCGCACGCTGGCCGAGTTCAAGGAGGGCCGGACGAACGTGCTGGTCGCCACCGACGTGGCCGCCCGCGGCATCCACGTCGACGGCGTCTCGCTGGTCGTGCACGTGGACCCGCCGAAGGACCCGAAGGACTACCTGCACCGGGCGGGCCGCACGGCGCGCGCGGGCGAGTCGGGCGCGGTGGCGACGCTGGTGCTGCCGAAGCAGCGGCGCAGCACGATCTCGATGATGGAGAAGGCCGGCGTGGAGCCGTCGCAGCTGCGCTGCAAGGCGGGCGACGAGTCGCTGGCCGCGCTGACCGGGGCCCGCGAGCCCAGCGGCGTGCCGGTGAAGGAGGAGCCGGAGCCGCAGCGCCGCCCGCGCCGCGACGCCGGTGACCGCCCGCGCGGCCGCTTCCAGGACCGCGACCGGGGCGGGCACGCCCCGCGCAGCGGCGGCGACCGCCCGTGGGCGGACCGGCCGCGCGGCGAGCGCACGTACGGTGACAAGCCGTTCGGCGGCGACCGGGCCGGGTTCGGTGGGGGCGAGCGGCGGTTCGCCGACCGGGTCCGCACCGAGCGCACCGACCGGCCGGCGGCCGGCGCCCGCTTCGACGGTCCGCGCGCCGCGGCCCGCCCGGAGGGTGGCCGGTTCGAGCAGGACCGCCGCCGCCCGGCGCGCACGCACTGACGCGACAGTCGCACGACGATGCCCGGTTCCCCGCGTGGGGGGCCGGGCATCGTCAGCTGTGCCGGACCCCGTTCAGCACCCGGTGCAGGGCGGTGAGCAGGGTCTTGCGGTCGAACGGCTTGTACAGCAGCGAGCCGTCGGAGGGCAGTTCCTGGCCGCCGGGAGCGGGGCCGGCGGTGTAGCCGGACATGAACAGCACGGGCAGGGACGGCCGGATCTCGCGCAGCGACGCGGCCAGCTCGGTGCCGTACATGCCGGGCATGACGATGTCGGTGAGCAGCACGTCGAACTGCTCGGGCCCGGCCGAGAAGATCTTGAGCGCTTCCAGGGGCGCGCCGACCTGGCGCACCCGGTACCCGGAGCGGGTGAGGATGCGCAGCACGACCTCGCGGACGGCGTCCTCGTCCTCGACGAGCAGCACGGACTGGCCCTCGCCGCGCGGGGCGTCGGTGGCGGCCGGGTCGGTGCGGGTGGTGTCGCGGGCGGCGGCGGGCAGGTAGACGCGCACGGTGGTGCCGCGGCCCGGCTCGGAGTCGAGGGCGATGTGGCCGCCGGCGTCGGTGATGACCCCGTACGCGGTGGCGAGCCCCAGCCCGGTGCCCTGGCCGCGCGGCCGGGTGGTGAAGAACGGCTCGAAGGCGCGGCTGAGCACCTCGGGCGGCATCCCGGCGCCGGTGTCGGCGACGCTGAGCGCCACGATGCGGCGGCCGACGGCGGCGACCTCCCGGCCGTACGCGCTGATGTCGGACAGCGGCGCCCCGCTGAGGGTGAGGTTCTCGGTCCGGATGGTGATGCGCCCGCCGGTGGGCATGGCGGCGCGGGCGTTGACGATGAGGTTGACCAGGACCTGTTCCATCTTGGTGCGGTCCACGGTGACGGCGGCGAGCTGCGGGTCCAGTTCGGCGCTGAACTCGATGTCCTCGCCGAGGGTGCGGCTGAGCAGGTCGCGGGTCTCGGCGACGACGGTGTTGAGGTCGACGGTCTCCAGCCGGGACGGTTCGAGCCGGCTGAAGATGAGCAGCTGCCGGGTGAGGGCGGCGCCGCGTTCGGCGGCCTTGCGGATGCCCTCGATGTCGTCCAGGGACGGGTCGTGCTCGGGCAGCGAGTCGGCGAGCATGCCGCAGTAGCCGGTGATGACGGCGAGCAGGTTGTTGAAGTCGTGGGCGACGCCGCCGGCGAGGTGGCCGAGGGAGTCGAGCCGTTCGTTCTGCCGCAGCTGGTGTTCGAGCCGGGCGCGTTCCTCCTCGGCGAGCATCCGCTCGGTGGCGTCGCGCAGGATGCCCTCGACGTACGCGACGTGGCCGTCGGCGTCGACGACGGCGGAGGCGCGCTGTTCCATCCAGACCAGCTGGCCGTCCTTGCGGCGGCAGCGGAACGCCAGCGACTCGGGGTCGGGCGAGCGCCAGGACGCCTTGATGGCGTCGCGGTCCTCGGGCTCGACGAGGTCGAGCAGGTTCATCGGTTCGGCGCGCAGCTCGGCGGGGGTGAAGCCGAGGATGTTCTCGACGGCGGGGCTGACGTAGTCGAGGTCGGGGGCGGGCAGCCAGCGGAACCGGAAGATGACGTCCTGGGCGTGCTCGGCGAGCAGGCGGAAGCGTTCCTCGCTCTTGCGCAGCGCGGACTCGGCGGAGCGGCGCCGCCGGCGGTCCTCGGCCTCGCCGATCTCGCGCTGGACGGCGGGCACGAGCCGGGCGAGCCGGTCCTTGAGCACGAAGTCGTGGGCGCCGGCCTTCATGAGCGCGGCGGCGGTCTCCTCGCCGACCTCGCCGGAGACCAGGATGAACGGGATGTCCAGCCCGGTGGCCTGCACGAGGTCGAGCGCCTCGCGGGCGTTGAACATCGGCATGTTGTAGTCGCTGAGCACGACGTCGGGGCAGCACCGCTCCAGGGCGGCGGCGAGGTCCTCGGCCGTCTCGACCCGCGTGTGCTCGACGGCGACGCCGGCGCGCTGGAACTGCCGCAGGATGAGCAGGGCGTCGTCGTCACTGTCCTCGACGATCAGCAGCGAGACGGTCACGCCTGCGCCTCGCCGCCACGCCACGACGGTGCGGGCTCGTTGACGAGCAGCCAGTAGACGCCGAGCACGTTGGTGGCGTCGAGGAACTCGTTGAACACGACGGGCTTGCGGACGAAGCTGTTGGCGCCGAGCCGGTAGCTCTCCACGATGTCGCGTTCCTCGCTGGACGTGGTGAGCACGACGACGGGCAGCGCGGCGGTGCGCGGGTCGGACCGGATGCGGCGCAGCACCTCCAGCCCGTCGATCTTGGGCAGCTTGACGTCGAGCAGCACCAGTGAGGGCACCAGGCCGGGTTCGCCGCCCGGGGGCAGCAGGTACGACAGGGCCTCCTCGCCGTCGCCGGCGACGACCACCTCGTTCTGCATCTTGTTCTTCTCGAACGCGCGCACGGTGAACAGCACGTCGTCCGGGTTGTCCTCGACGAGCAGGATGGGGCCGCCGTTCATCACTTCTCCCCCAGGTCCTCGAAGCGCAGGTAGAAGGTGGCGCCGTCGCCGGGCTCGCTGGCCGCCCAGACGACGCCGCCGTGCCGCTGCACGATCCGGTTGACGATGGCCAGGCCGATGCCGGTGCCCTCGAAGTCGGTGGCGGCGTGCAGCCGCTGGAACGGGTCGAACAGCTTGGCGGCGTACCGCATGTCGAAGCCGGCGCCGTTGTCGCTGACGGCGAGGACGGGGCCGTCCTCGTGGGCGACGTTACCGACGCGGATGCGGGCGTCGCTGCGCTTCGCGGTGAACTTCCAGGCGTTGCCGAGCAGGTTGAGGAAGACGAGGCGGATGAGGTCGGGGTCGCCGGTGGTGGTGAGCCCGTCGTCGACGACGGCGTCGACGGTGCGGTCGGGGTGGGCGTCGGCCAGGTCGGCGAGCACCTCCCGGGCGGTGGCGCTGATGTCGACGTGTTCGCGGCGCAGCTCGACCCGGGTGGCGCGGGACAGGTTGAGCAGGTCGTCGATCATCTGCGCCATCCGGGTGGCGTTGGCCTCGATGCGTTCGAGGTAGCGCAGGCCGGTGGCGTCGAGCTTGTCGGCGTAGTCCTCCTGGAGCACCTCGCTGAAGCCGGCCAGCGAGCGCAGCGGGGCGCGGAGGTCGTGGGAGACGGAGTACGCGAAGGCGTCCAGCTCCTTCGTCGACGCCTCCAGCTCGGCGGTGCGCTGCTTGACGCGCAGCTCCAGCTCCTCGTTGAGCCGGCGCACCTCCTCCTCGGCCCGCTTGCGCTCGGTGATCTCGGTGGAGATGCCGGCGATGGCGTACGGGTGCCCGTTGGCGTCCATCAGCGGGAACTTGACCGTGATGTACGTGCGCACCCCGTCGTCGCCGGGGGCGATCTCCTCCATCCGCACGGGGCTGCCGAGCGAGATGGCCATGAGGTCGTTCGCCCGGAACGCGTCGGCCACGTCCTTCGGGAACAGGTCGTGGTCGGTGAGCCCGACGATGTTCTCCCGCTGCACGCCGAACAGCCGCTCGTACTCGCGGTTGACGACCATGTAGCGGCCCTCGGTGTCCCGCATGTAGATGACGGCCGAGGTGTTGTCGAGCAGGGCCATGAGCTGTTCCTGGCCGACGAGCGTGCTCCGGACATCCGTCATGCGTCCTCCACCTGTCGTGCGTTGGGGTGCGGGTCACGCCGGCGGGGCCGCGGGGCGCCGTCGGCGAGGGCGGGCAGCTGCCGGCTGCCGCGGACGGTCCGGCCGCCGATGACCATGACCACCTCGATGTCGTCGGCGCGCGGCGGCTTCACGTCGCCGGCGCTCACGACCGCGGGGGTACGCCGCAGCGGGGCGAGCAGGTGGGCGCGGCGCACCCGGGTGAGCCGGTCGAGGAACGACTCGTCCATGCCGGTGGTGCCGCTGCGGTTGGAGACGAGCTCCTTGTCGCCGATGCCGCTGGAGTCGCGGCCGCGCTGCGGGTTGAACAGGAACCGCTTGCTGAGCATGAGGTGCGCTCCGGCGGCCCGGGCGTGCGCGGACAGCAGCAGGTACCAGTCGACGAGCGCGGGGTGCGCGGCGACGATGCCGGCGAGGGCGGGCGCGGTCAGCTCGGCGAGGTGCTCGGGGGCGACGCCGGCGCGGCGCAGCACGGTCTCGGGCAGCGGCGGGCGCTGCATGAGCCGGTGCAGGGCGGTCCACTCGTCGCGCAGCAGCGCCGGTTCGAGCTTGGCGACGTGCCGGTCGTAGCCGGGGTAGCCGATGCCGAGCAGGAAGTCGCGCTTGAGGGCGTCGACGTCGAGGGCGCCGCTGGGCGGGATGTCGCCGGGGCGCCAGTGCACGGCGTACTGCCGGAACACGTCCATGAAGTACTCGGGTTCCATGCCGCGCTCGCCGGTGGGGTTGGCGAAGTCGAGGAACAGCGCGCGCAGCTCCTCGATGAGGCGGGTGGCGAGGCGGACCCGGTCGAGCCCGTCGGGTTCGCACGGGTCGACGAGGCCGTCGCTGATGGGTTCGAGCAGGGCGTTGGCGCCCGCCTCGATCGTCTGGCCCTTCTTGACCAGCTCGAAGAACCACTCCTCGCCGGGGTCGCCGGTGTAGGAGCGGATCAGGCCGTCCTCGAACACCCCGGGCAGCCGGGCGAGGGCGACGCCGCCGACGCGGACCTCGGTGGTGGGCACGTTCCAGAGCACGATCGACGCGTACGTCTCGCGCTGGTAGTGCCCGTCGCCGGCGGCCTCGGCGAGGGCGGCGAAGTAGTCGGGGAAGCTGCGCCCGCGGGCGGTGAGCCCGGCGAACGAGGCGAGGGGGTCGGCCTTGCGCTCGGGGTGGTGTTCCTGGTGGTGCCGGGCGATGGAGGCGCCGGCGAAGCCCAGGCCGATGACGAGGCGGCGGGCGTCGAGGGTGGTGAGGTCGGCGGGGTCGGGCAGGAGGGGCAGGACGTCGCGGGCGAGGCCGGCGGCGACGGTGCCGGAGGGGGCGGCATCGAACAGCACGGCTCGGTTGAGCCGGGGCAGCTCGGTGCGGAGCCAGGTGTCGAGCTGTGCAACGGTTGCGGTCACGCCGACCTCCCGGAAGGGTGTTTCGATCGTAGGTCGCATTTGTGTGACATACCCGAAGAATGCATACCTCAGCGATCTAGGCGGGCACCCTTGCACGGCGGGCGGTACGGTCGCGGCATGGCGACGCTGCCCGGTGCCCTCATGTGGGACCGCCTCGACACGGTCGGGGCCGAACACACCCTCTACGACGTTCGTGCCGGTTTCTACGCCCGCGGCACCCAGATCGCGGTGGACCCGATCCCCTACACGGCGCGCTACGAGCTGCAGACCGACGAGTCGTGGGCGACCACCCGGCTCGACGTGAGCACGGAGGGGGCGGGCTGGGCCCGCACCCTGCGCCTGGAGCTGGCGGCCGGCCGCTGGCGGGCCACCACCGGCGAGCAGGGCAACCTGGACGCGGCCCTGACCGCGTCGGGCCACGCCGGCGCCGGGCTGCCCGGCACCGAGGACCCGGACCTGCTGTTCGGGGCCTTCGACATGGACCTGACCGGCTCACCGCTGACGAACACGCTGCCGATCCGCCGCACCGGCCTGCTCGCGGCCGAGCCGGGGGTGGCGCACCGGATCAGCGTGGCCTGGGTGCTGCTGCCCAGCCTGGAGGTGGTGCAGGCCGACCAGATCTACACGGCGGCCGGGCCGGGCCTGGTGCGGTTCGCGAACGAGACGTTCAGCGCCGACATCGAGGTCGACGACGACGGCTTCGTCAGGCACTACCCGGGGCTGGCCCGCCGCGCATGAACGCCTCGATCGCCGCCAGGTGCGGGGCGATGTCGAGGCCGTGCGCGGCCAGCCAGTCGTCGGAGTAGTAGGTGTCGGCGTAGCGCTCGCCGCCGTCGCAGAGCAGCGTGACCACCGAGCCCTGCTCGCCCGCGGCGCGCATCTCGGCGATCAGGCCGAACGCGCCCCACAGGTTGGTGCCCGTGGAGCCGCCGACGCGGCGGCCGAGCACCGCGCACGCGGCGCGCATCGCGGCCAGCGACCCCGCGTCCGGCACGGGCACCATGCGGTCGACGACCGACGGCACGAACGACGGCTCGACCCGCTGGCGCCCGATGCCCTCGATGCGGGAGCCGCGGTGGGTCACCACCGTCCAGTCGCGGGCCTGCCAGGCGCAGTGGAACGCCGAGTTCTCCGGGTCCACCACGCACACGCGGGTGGGGTGGCGCTGGTAGCGGACGTACCGGCCGATGGTGGCGCTGGTGCCGCCGGTGCCCGCGCCGACGACCACCCACGCCGGGACGGGGTGCCGTTCGAGCGCCATCTGCGCGTAGATGCTCTCGGCGATGTTGTTGTTGCCGCGCCAGTCGGTGGCCCGTTCCGCGTACGTGAACTGGTCCATGAAGTGGCCGTTGTTCTTCTCGGCGAGGCGCTGCGCCTCGGCGACCACCCGGCCCGGGTCGTCCACGAGGTGGCAGGAGCCGCCGTGGAACTCGATGAGCGAGATCTTCTCGTGCGACGTGCTCGCGGGCATGACGGCGACGAACGGCAGCCCGAGCATGCGGGCGAAGTAGGCCTCGCTGACCGCCGTCGACCCGCTGGACGCCTCGACCACCGTGGTGTGCGGGCCGATCCAGCCGTTGCACAGCGCGTACAGGAACAGCGAGCGCGCCAGGCGGTGCTTGAGCGAGCCGGTGGGGTGCACCGACTCGTCCTTCAGGTAGAGGTCGATGCCCCACTCGGGCGGCAGCGGGTACGGCAGCAGGTGTGTGTCGGCGGAGCGGTTCGCGTCGGCCTCGACCTTGGCGACGGCGCGCTCGGTCCAGGCCCGGTCGGCTACCGGCTGCGGCCCGGCTGCGGTCTGTTCTCCCACTTGGTCGAGAGTGCCACGGCGGTGCGGGTCGACGCGACGCCCGGGATGCGGTTCAGCTTCACGATGAGCTGTTCCAGCTCGGCGATGCTCGGCACCCGCGCGGTCAGCTGGTACGACTCCACCCCGGCCATGAAGTAGCAGGACTCGATCTCGGGCATCTGGCGCAGGTAGTCGAGCACGTCGTCGGTGTCGGCGCCGGAGTCCTCGACGATGCCGATGAGCGCGGTGACGCCCAGGCCGATGGTCTCGGGGGCCACCTCGGCCCGGTAGCCGCGCAGGACGCCGCTGGCCTCCAGCTTGCCGACGCGCTCGTGCACGGCCGGCGCCGAGAGCCCCACCTGCCGGGCGAGCTCGGCGTACGACAGCCGGGCGTTGGTGCGCAGCAGCTCCACGAGGCTGAGATCGATGGCGTCCACGGCGACAGACACTATGCGACGGTCACCGCTAGTGACGCACCGGGAGACGCAGCATAGTGGTCAACTTCCTAAATGGGGCGTTTTCTTTGTTTCACGGACGTGGTGCGTTGCCAGTGCTCTAATTGCGGTACGTCCCAATCATGCGCGCCGACACGCACTGTGACCGTTCGGCGACTCCGACATTCACCTGCGAGGAGGGGCCGTGGACACGGGAGACCGTCTGCTGACGCCTGGCGAAGTGGCCGCGTTGTTCCGCGTCGACCCCAAGACCGTGACGCGCTGGGCAGCTGCGGGCCGCATCGGCAGCATCAGGACCCCCGGCGGGCACCGCCGCTTCCGGGAGTCCGAGGTGCGCGCGCTGCTGGAGGGCGACGAGGTGCTCGAGGAGATGCGCGAGGACGACGCCGCGAACCGGCCGCGCAACACCGGCCCGGCGAACCCCGGCGGCTACGGCTCGCCCAACGGGCTGCGCTGACCCGCCCCCGCGCACTCGATCAGTTTCCGAGAAGCGCGGACGGCCGGCGGCTCCCTAGCCTGGGACCATGACGGGTACCGAGCAGGCCGAGGGATTCTCCGCCGCCGAACGCAAGGCCATGAAGGAACGCGCCGCCGAGGTCCGGGCGGCGTCGCGGCGCGGCAGGAAGGCGGCGGACGACGCCGCCGCCGTGCTGGCGAAGATCGCCGAGATGCCCGAGCCCGACCGCGGCCTGGCCGAGCAGGTGCACGCCGTCGTCACCGAGCACGCGCCGGACCTGGCACCGAAGCTCTGGTACGGGATGCCGGCGTACGCGCGCGACGGCAAGATCGTCTGCTTCTTCCAGGGCGCGGCGAAGTTCGAGTCCCGGTACGCCACGCTCGGCTTCAACGACGCCGCGAACCTGGACGACGGCGCCATGTGGCCGACCGCCTTCGCGCTCACGAAGGTGACCGCCGAGGTGAAGGCCCGCATCGCCGAGCTGGTGCGCCGGGCCGCCTAGTCCCGGGCGTTCAGCTCGCCCGTCCAGCGGCGGAACAGGGTGTGCTCCACGCCCAGCGCGTCGAGCACCTTGCCCGCCACGAAGTCGACCAGCTGCTGGGCGCTCGCCCGCGCGCCGGCGCCGTAGAACCCGGGGCTCGCGGGCAGCACCACCGCACCCGCGTCGTGCAGGGCGATCAGGTGCTCCAGGTGGCTGCGGGTCACCGGGGTCTCCCGCGGGACCAGCACGGTGCGGCGGCGCTCCTTCAGGCTCACCTCGGCGGCCCGCTGCAGCAGGTCCTTCGACAGGCCGATCGCGATGCCCGCGCACGCCGCCGTGCTGGCCGGGACGACGGCCATGCCGCGCGCCGGGTAGGAGCCGCTGCTGGGCCCGGCCGCCAGGTCGCCCGCCGCCCAGTACTGCACGTCCGCCCCGCCCGGGTCGACGCCCAGCCAGGTCGCCAGGTCGTCCTTCCAGTGCGCGTCGCGGAACGACACACCCGTCTCGTCGAGGATCGTCAGCCGGGCCGCCCGCGACACCACCAGGTCGACCGGCTCGCCCGCGTCGAGCAGGGCGCGCAGCACCGCCGCCGCGTACGGCGTACCCGACGCCCCCGACACCCCCACGACCCACGGCCTGCGCATCGCTCCAGTGTGCCCGGCCCCGGCGGGCGCCGTGCGGCGCCCGCCGGGATCGCTCAGCGGGCGGGCGCGGGGACCGCCGCCGCCAGCTCCGGCCAGGTGCCCGGGTCGGCGACCGTGGCGAACGTGATGCGCTCCAGCACGCGGCGCAGCTCGGCGGTCGACTCCCGGCCGCTGCCGTACACCTCCGCCTTCCAGCCGCCGCTGGGGTCGAGGCGGTAGCAGAGCCGGTCGTTGCCGGCGTTGCACCAGGTGCCGCCCTCGGGCAGGTCCGCGGGCGGCTTGCTGTTGCCCGCCCAGTCCCGCCGGTACAGGCTGATCCGCAGGTCCTGCACCGTGCTGTCCTCCGGGTCGAGCACCGGCATGGTCAGCCTGGCCGGCACCCGGTCGTCCCCGCGCACGAACCGCAGCCCCGTCGCCTGGAACCCGCCGCCGCCGTGCGGCCAGTCGGCGCCGCGGCCGCCGGAAGAGAACCGGTAGCCGTCCGGCAGCCAGCCCACCGACAGCGCCACGGTCGCCGGCACGGGCCGGGTGCCGCGCAGGCCGTTCGCCACGGCCACCAGGTCGGCGCGGCCGTGCTCCTCGGGCGTCACGTTGTCGAGCACCGCCCACGCGTCGTCGGCGTACTGCCACGCCAGGGCCGGCCACCGCATGCCGCCGTCCACCGGCTCCTCATCGATGGGCAGGTTCGGGCTGAAGAACGCCGGTCGGCCCTGCACGCGCAGCCGCTCCGCGCCGGTGTACCGCTTCGGGTCGAACACCCCCGGCCGGTACACGGTCAGCAGCAGGCTGCTGCCCGGGGCGCTGATGTCGCCGCGGTCGTCCACGACGGTCTCCATCTCGCCGTCGACCCGCACGGGCGCCTGCTGGAACCACGGCGTCAGCAGCGACGGGTCGCCCACCTCGAAACGGCCCACGGTGTAGCCGCGGAACGCGTACGCGGTGGGGTCGGCCGGGAACACGACCGGCCCGGCGGCCGGCCGCGGCGCCGCCGGCGCGAGGCTCGGCGCCGGCGCCCCCTCGGGCCCGCCGGCGACCAGCTGCGGCACGGCCGCCGCCCCGGCCACGGCCAGCACGGCCGCCGCCGCCCCGCCCGCCGCCCAGCCCGCCCGCCGGCGCCGCCGCAGCCGGCGGCCCTCCGAGACGATGTCGTCCACGGTGTGCACGAGCCGTGGCGCGTCGGCACTGGCCTCCACCGCGGCCTCCGTCAGCAGGTCATGCAGGTCGTGCTTCATGGCGCCCTCTCAGGTTCAGAACGTCGGCGGGGACCCCCCGGTCCGGCTCGCCGACGTGCAGGATGTCGCGCAGCGCCGCCAGGCCCCGCGCGGTGTAGCTCTTGACGGTGCCCTCGGGACAGGCCAGCGCCTCCGCGGTCTCCTGGACGCTCAGGCCCTCCAGGAACCGCAGCACCAGCACCGCCCGCAGCTTCGGCGACAGGCGGCTCAGCGCCTCCCGCACCACGAGCCGGTCGTCGACCGCGTGCGTGCCGTCCGGGCCCGGCGGCGGCTCCGGCATCGCGTGGCTCATGCCGCGCTCGCGCCGCCACCACGGCCGCCGGGTCTCGTCGATGGCGGCGCGCACGACCATCCGGCGGGCGTACGCCCCCGGGTTGTCGACCCTGCTCCACCGCCCGTACAGCCGGGCCAGCACCGTGCAGGCCGCGTCCTCCGCCGCCTGCCAGTCCCCGCACGTCAGGTACGCCAGCCCGCGCAGGGACTCCAGCTGGACCTCGACGAAGGCCCGGAACTCTGCTTCCTCGTCGCCGTTCACCAGTCCTCGCTCCGATCTGTCGGAGCAAGACGGACCGGCCCCGCCCGCGGGTTGCATCACCGGCGCCGGGAAAATCTCCCGCGGGCCACCCAGTGTGCCTCGCCTAAGCTGGTGGGCATGTGCCGGAACATCCACCAGCTGCACAACTTCGAGCCGCCCGCCACGCACGACGAGGTGCACGCCGCCGCGCTGCAGTACGTGCGCAAGGTCGCCGGCGCCACCCGCCCGTCGCAGGCCAACCAGGCCGCGTTCGACCGGGCCGTCGCCGCCGTCGCCGCCGCCACCGAGGAGCTGCTCGCCGAGCTCGTCACCACGGCGCCGCCGAAGAACCGCGAGGTCGAGGCCGCCAAGGCCCGCGCCCGCGCGGAGAAGCGGTACGCCTCCTAGGCGCGCAGGCCCAGGCGCAGCACGAGGTCGAGCAGGGCGAACAGGAACAGGGCGATGCCCACGAACCCGTTCGCCGTGAAGAACGCCCGGTTGACCCGCGACAGGTCCCGCGGCGTCACCACCACGTGCTGGTAGGCGAACGCGGCCGCCGTCAGCACCAGGCCGATCCACCACGGCCAGCCCAGCCCCACCAGCTCGCCGAACCACACGAACAGCGCGAACGTCACCACGTGCGTGACCGTCGACAGGTGCAGGGCGGCGCGCACCCCGTAGCGGGCGGGCGTGCTGTGCACCCCGATCTCGCGGTCGACGTCGACGTCCTGGCAGGCGTAGATGAGGTCGAACCCGCCGATCCACAGCCCGACCGCGGCGGCCAGCACCCACGCCGGCCCCGACCCGGCGAACGTGCCGGTGACCGCCAGCCACGCCCCGACCGGCGCCACGGCCTGCGCCAGCGCCAGCACGAAGTGCGGGAAGTTCGTGAACCGCTTCGCGTACGGGTACACCACCAGCGGGATCACGGCCAGCGGCGACAGCACCAGGCACAGCGGGTTCAGCGCCGCCGCGGCGGCGAACAGCACGGCCAGCGACACCGCCGCGCCGGTCCAGGCCGTCCGCAGGCTCACCGCCCCGGTCACCAGCTCGCGGTTCCGGGTACGCGGGTTCAGCGCGTCGATCTTCCGGTCGAGGATGCGGTTGGCGGCCATGGCGAACGTGCGCCCGCCCACCATGGCGACCGTCACGAGCAGCAGCACGCCCCAGCGCACCGTCCCGCCGTCGCGCAGCATGGCGGTCAGCGTGGCCAGGTAGGCGAACGGCAGCGCGAACACGGAGTGCTCGACGGCGACGAGGCGCAGGAACGCCTTCACCCGGCCCGGCTGCTCCGGCGCGAGCGTCATATGCCGTATTCCTTCCACCGCTTGTCGACCAGCGCGGCCACCTCCGGCGACATGGTCATCTCCTCGGGCCAGCCGCGCGTGTAGCCCTCGGTGGGCAGCTTGCGGGTGGCGTCGATGCCGGCCTTGCCGCCCCAGAACTGCTGGTACGACGCGTGGTCGAGGTGGTCGACGGGCCCCTCGGTGACCATCAGGTCGCGCGAGTAGTCGACGTTGCCGAACGCCCGGAACGCCACCTCGTGGTAGTCGTGCACGTCGCAGTCCTCGTCGACGACCACGATGAGCTTCGACAGCGACATCAGGTGCGCGCCCCACACCGCGTTCATGATCTTCTGCGCGTGCTTCGGGTACCGCTTGCGGATGCTCACGATGACGCAGTTGTGGAACACGCCCGCCGCCGGCATGTCGTAGTCGACGATGTCCGGGATCAGCATCCGCAGCAGCGGCAGGAAGATGCGCTCGGTGGCCTTGCCGAGGCCGTGGTCCTCCTGCGGCGGCTTCGACGTGATGATCGAGTGGTAGACCGGGTCGCGCTGCATCGTCATCGTCTCGATGTGCAGCACCGGGAACGGCTCCACCGGCGTGTAGAACCCGGTGTGGTCGCCGAACGGGCCCTCCGGCAGCCGCTCCCCCGGCTCCAGGTAGCCCTCGAGCACCACCTGCGCGTTCGCCGGCACCTGCAGCGGCACGGTCAGGCAGTCGACCATCTCGACCCGCTCGCCGCGCAGGAACCCGGCGAACAGGTACTCGTCGATGTCGCCGGGCAGGGGCGCGCTGGCCGCGTACGACACCACCGGGTCGGCCCCGAACGCCACCGCCACCGGCAGCCGCTCGTGCCGCCGCTCCGCCACCGCGTGGTGCGCCGTCGAGTCCTTGTGGATCTGCCAGTGCATGCCCAGCGTGTTGTGGCTGTGCTGCTGGAGCCGGTACAGCCCGAGGTTGCGCTTGCCCGTCTCGGGGTGCTTGGTGTGGGTCAGCCCGAAGTTGTGGAAGACGCCGCCGTCGCCCGGCCACACCTGCAACCCCGGCAGCCGGTTCAGGTCGACGTCCCGCCCGCGGTACACGACCTGCTGGCACGGCGCCGTCTTCACCTTGCGCGGCGGCAGCGACTTGAGCTGCAGCACCTTGCCGAGCCCCTCCCGGATGCCCGACCACCCCACCGGCAGCTCCGGCTTGATCATCGCGCCGATCCGGTCCCCGATCTCGTCGAGGCTGTCGACGCCGAGCGCCATCGCGGTGCGCTTCTCGGTGCCGAACAGGTTCAGCGCCACCGGCATCTCACCCCGCGTGGGCCGCTCGAACAGCAGCGCCGGCCCCCCGGCCCGCACGGTGCGCGTCACGACCTCGCTGATCTCCAGCGTCGGATCGACCGGGACACCGACCCGGCGCAGCTCACCGGCGCGCTCCAGCGCCGCGAGGAAATCCTTCAGATCGGTGTACGGGAAGCCGCCCATGGTCCTCAGTCTGTCCTACCCGAACCCCGCCCGGCACGTGACCTTGCCGACCACCGGCGTCACCGCCGGTCACCCGGCGCCGTTGAGCAGGCATGAGGTCGCGAACGGTGGGCCGGTGCTGCGCGCTCGCCGCCCTGACGGCGGGTCTCGCGCTGGCCGCTCCCGCCGCCTCCCACCCGGCCGCGCTGCCCGCCTGCGTCCCGTCCGGCGGGGCGCCCACCGACGCCCCCACCGGCCCGCCGAGCGCCGCCGCCCCCGGCGCCTGCCGCGCGGCCGACATCCCCGAGTCGGCCGTCCCCCGGCCCCCGGCGGGCGGTTACCAGCACCTCGGCGCCACCACCGCCGGCGAGTGGTCCGGGGTCTCCGGCCGGTTCGCCGTGCGCGACGCCCGGGTGCGGTCCCGCACCCACGACTTCGTGGCCGCCCGGTTCATGGTGAAGCGGGACCTCGGCGGCGGCGAGGTGTCCTGGCTGGAGGCCGGCTGGGCCGAGACCGGCTGGGCGGGCGACGGCCGCCAGCGCATCTACACCTACGACACGAACAGCCGCGCCTGGCGCTTCTACGACCAGTACCCCCTGCGCGACGGCGACCAGGTGTGGCTCGACCTGCGCACCGACGCCGACGGGGTCTGGCAGGCGTGGCTGTGGTGGGACGGCCGGTGGAACCTGCTGACCGCCGAGCGGCTGCGCGTCGGCCCGGCCGCGCAGGCCGAGCAGTACGTGGAGCTGCACACGGACAGCCGCCGCCCCGCCCCGGTGTCGGTTCCCCCGGTGACGGTCGACAACGTGCAGCTCAAGCCGGCGGGCGCCGCCCCGGTCCGCTACTGGCGCGACGACGTGCCGACGATCACCGACGACGCGAACCCGGCCCGCCGCCCGGACCTCTGCCTGACCTGGACGACCCACTACGACACCTGGTCGGCGGGCAGCTGCCCGCCGGGGCCGCCCGGGGGTCAGCCGGCGTCGGCGTAGGAGTGCAGGCCCTCGAAGAACAGGTTGACGCCGAAGAGGTTCATCAGCATCGTCACGAAGCCGGCGATGGCGATCCACATGGCCGTCGTGCGCTTGACGCTCGGGGTGGCGCGGGCGTGCAGGTAGCCGGCGTAGACCACCCAGCTGATGAACGCCCACACCTCCTTGGGGTCCCAGCCCCAGTAGCGCCCCCACGACGCCTCGGCCCAGATCGGGCCGGCGATGAGGGCGCCGAAGGTCCAGATCGGGAACGCGAACGCGTGCATGCGGAAGGTGAGGCGTTCGAGGAGGGCGGCGGCGGGGGCGCGGCGGCCGAGGGTGTACGGGAAGGAGCGCTTGCCGTTGTCGTAGCCGGTGCGCAGCAGGTACATCGTGGCCGGGACGACGCCGACGAGGAAGATGCCCGACGAGATCATCACGGCGGCGACGTGGATGACGAACCAGTACGAGTCGAGGGCGGGCACCAGCGGGCCGACCGGGGTGTAGGCGACCATGCCGGCGGCGCCGATGAGGACGACGAGCACGAGCGAGACGTACAGGCCGAGGTGGCGCAGGGCGGGGCGGCGCACGAGCACGCCGGCCCACACGACGGCGGCGATGAGGGTGGCCGTGAGGATGTACTCGTACATGTTGCCCCACGTCAGCCGCCCGGCGGCGAGGCCGCGGGTGACGACGGTGCCGGTGTGGGCGGCGACGCCGACGGCGTACAGGGCGACGGCGGCGCGGCCGGCCCAGGCGGCGCCGGTGGTGTCGCGCGGGGCGGCGGGCCCGGCCGCGGCGGCGACCGGGGAGACGACCGGGGCGGCGGGCGGGGTGGCCGGGGCGCCGGCGTAGGCCAGTTCGGCCTCGGGGCGCAGGGCGGCGCGGCCGACGTGGCTGCGGGTGCCGAAGGCGTACTCGGCGGCGTGGCCGATCATCGCGGCGAGGTACGCCAGGACCGTCACCACGAGCAGCTGGTTGGACAGCTCTTCCATCATTCCGGCCTTTCAGCGCGTGCCGCGGCGACGAGCCGGTCGAACTCGTCGGCGAAACCCGGGTAGTCGGTGCGCGGCAGACCACCGGCTTCGATCAGGCTAACCCCGGCCGGGCCGCCCGCGGCCGCGGGTCCGGCGGGGGTGACCCGGAAGAACACGCGGCGGCGGCGCCCGGCGAGGGAGAGCATGAGCCCGGCCAGGCCGGCGACGGAGCCGACGAGCAGGAGCGACTGGGCCGGGTTGGCGCGCACGGAGACGGTGATCCAGCGGCGGGTGCCGGCGAACTCGATGCGGCTGCCGTCGGCGAGCTGCCACGCCTCGCCGGGGCGCAGCAGCCTGCCCTCGCCGACGGGCTTGAGCTTGCCGCGGTCGATCTGGCCGCGCGGCAGCTGGTACACGCTGGCCGGGTTGCCCACCTCGAGGCCGAGGTCGCCGCGGTAGGCGAACAGCATGACGGCCGGGTCGCGCTCGCCGGGGTACGTGGAGCTGGTGAACGGGGGCTGCGACCGTACCGTCGGCATGTAGAGGCCCTCGAACGCCCACTGGGCGTCGGCGGGCTGCCGGCCGGTGGCGGGGTCGACGTTGACGTCGGCGAACATCGCGACGCCCTCGGCGGTCTGCAGGCTGTCGGTGGGCAGGAACGGCACGACCCGGGTGAGCTGCTGGCCGTACCGGTCGGTGAAGCGCAGGATCGGCGCGTAGCCGTTGCCGAGCAGGTAGACGCTGGCGCCGTCGAGGCGCAGCGGGTCGTTGACGGAGAACGACCGCTGCTCGGCGGCGCCGCCGGACTCGACGGTGACGTCGGCCCGGAACGAGGTGGGCTGGCCGTCCTCGGTCCAGGTGGCGTCGAACGTGTCGAGCTGCACGCAGAACGGCGGCAGGTCGGCGGGCTGGACGCGGGCGCCGAGGCCGGACTCGTCGTACTGCTGGAGGGTGTTGCAGAACGCCTTGTCGGCGCCGGCGACGACGAGGCGGTTGCCGTGCCAGCCGTACCAGGAGCCGAAGCCGACGCCGACGAGCACGGCGAGCAGGGCGACGTGGAACAGCAGGTTGCCGGTCTCCTTGGCGTAGCCCTTCTCGGCGCCGACGGTCCACGACCCGTCGGCGTGCTCGCGGACCCGGGTGCGGAAGCCGCGCAGCGACCGGGCGATCGCGGCGGCGGCGTCCGCGGGCGCCGCGTCGCTCGCGGCGGGTGCCGCGTGCTGCGGCAGCCGGGCCAGGTTCCTCGGGGCGTCCGGGGGTACGGACCGCAGCGCGCGCACGTGCTCGGCGAGGCGCGGCAGCACGCAGCCGATCAGCGACGTGAACAGCAGCAGGTAGATGGCGGAGAACCAGGGCGACGCGTAGACCTCGAAGAAGCCGAGCCGGTCGAGGGTGGGCGCCAGGTCGGGGTGGGCGGCGTAGTACTCGCCGACGTTCTCCCGGTTGACGCCGCGCTGGGGCAGCAGCGAGCCGGGGATGGCGGCGAGCGCGAGCAGGAACAGCAGCACCAGGGCGGTGCGCATGCTGGTGAGCTGGCGCCACCCGTTGCGCAGGCTCGCGAGCAGCCGGTTGGGGCGCCTCGGCGGGGCGGGCGCGGGCTCGACGCGCTCGTCGACGGCGGTCACAGCAGCGCGCCGGCGTCGAAGTTGAACGTGGTGCGCAGCCAGATGAGGAAGCCGTCCCAGCCGCCGGTGATGAGCGCCAGGCCCACCACGATGAGCATGACGCCGCCGACGCGGGTGACCCACCGGCTGTGCCGGCGCACGGCGGTGAACACGCCGATGAGCTGCCGGAACGCCAGCCCGAACGCGACGAACGGCAGCCCGAGGCCCAGCCCGTACGCGACGGCGAGGGTGACGGCCCGCCCGGTGCCGCCCGCGGTGGTGCCGAGGACGAGGACCGCGCCGAGGGTGGGCCCGACGCAGGGGATCCAGGAGAACGCGAACAGCGCCCCGAAGACGGGGGCGCCGAGCAGCCCGGCCGACGGCAGGCGGTGGATGCGGGCCTCGCGCTGCAGCCCGGGCACGAGCCCGAGGAACGCCAGCCCGAACACGACGATGAGCAGCCCGCCGATGACGTTGAACGTCTGCTTGTGGGTGAGCAGGGCGACGCTGACCTGCGACGCGGCGGCCACGATGATCGTGAACACGGCGGTGAACCCGGCGACGAACAGCAGCGACCCGGCGAGCATCCGGCGCCGCCCGGCGGCGACCGTCATCGTCGGCCTGGCCTCGACCAGCACCGCGCCCTCGGCGGCGGGCCGGGGGGTGCCGAGCGCGGCGTCGAGGTCGGCCCCGGCCAGCCCGGTCATGTACGACAGGTAGCCCGGCACCAGCGGCAGGATGCACGGCGACAGGAAGCTGACGAGCCCGGCGAGCGCCGCGACGGCCACCGCGAGCAGCAGCGGCCCGTCGGTGGCGATGCCCGCGAACGTCTCGCCCATGGTCAGTTCCCGACCGGCTCGGCGGGGATCGGCTCGGCGGCGATGCGCTCGACGACGGGCCGCAGCTCGGCGGCGGTGACGGCGGCCCGCTTCACGGCGGCGATGCGCCCGGCCCGGTCGAGCACCATCGTCACGGGCGTGGTGTTCGGCGTGACCTTGAACTGCAGCGCGACCTTGCTGGCCGGGTCGAACAGGCTCGGGTACGTGGCGCGGGTGCGCTCGAACGCCCGGGCGGCGTCCCGGTCGTCGTTGTGGTTGACGCCGACGAACTCGACCCGCTGGCCCTTCGTCGCCTGGTACGTCTGCTCCAGGTCGTCGGCCTCGGCCCGGCACGGGTTGCACCAGGAACCCCAGAAGTTGACGACGACGACCTTGCCGGCGACGTCGGACAGCTTCCACATCCGTCCGTCGAGCAGTTCGCCGCGCAGCTCGGCGGGCGGCGGCCGGTCGTCGCCCGCGCACTCGATGAAGCCGGTCGCCGACGTGGTGCAGCGGTCCTCCCACGACTCGCCGCCGCAGCCGGTGAGGGCACCCGCGGTCAGGGCGGCGGCGGCGAGGGCGGCGAGCGCGCGGCGGGTCATCAGGCGCCCTTCGCGTCCTTGGCGCCCGGCGACAGCGCCACCAGGTGGGCGGCGGGCTCCGAGTACTCGATGCCGGTGACCCGCGCGCCGGTGAAGTGGAACGACGTCAGGCTGGCCAGCCCGCACTGGCGGCGGCGCGGGTCGTGCCAGAGGCGCTTCTTCTCGACGTACCGGCGCAGCGTCCAGATGGGCAGCTGGTGGGAGACGCAGACGGCCTCGTGGCCCTCGGCGGCGACCCGGGCGGCCTGCACCGCCTCGAACATGCGGGCGGCGATGTGCAGGTACGGCTCGCCCCACGACGGGGTGACCGGGTCGCGCAGCACCCACCAGTTGCGCGGGTTGCGCAGCGAGCCGTCGCCGACGCTGACCTGCTTGCCCTCGAAGAAGTTGGCGCTCTCGATGAGCCGGGTGTCGCTGGCGACGTCGAGGGAGAACTGGGCGGCGAACGGCTCGGCGGTCTCCTGCGCGCGTTCGAGCGGGCTGGCGACCAGGTGGGTGACGTCGCGGTCGGCGAGCGCCTGGGCGGCGGCCTTGGCCATCTGCGCGCCCAGTTCGGAGAGGTGGAAGTCGGGCAGCCGGCCGTACAGGATCTTGCCCGGGTTGTGCACCTCGCCGTGCCGCAGCACGTGCACCACGGTCGTCGACTCGCTCATGCCGCGGCCGCCTCCTCCGCCGCGGCGGGCAGGGCCGCCGCGATCTGCTCCAGCGCCGCGTCGTCGATCGCGGCCGACACGAACCAGGACTCGTACGCGCTCGGCGGCAGGTAGACGCCCCCGGCGAGCATGGCGTGGAAGAACGCCTTGAACGCGGCGACGTCCTGGGTGCGGGCGCCGTCGTAGTCGCGCACGTCGGCGTCGGTGAAGAAGAACGAGAACATGTTGCCGGCGGTGGCGACCCGGTGCGGCACGCCCGCCTTGCTCAACGCGTCGGTGACCAGGCCCTGGATGGTCGCGGCGGTCTCGTCGAGGCGGCGGTAGAGCGCGGCGTCGGCCAGCCGGAGGCTGGCGAGCCCGGCGGCGCAGGCCAGCGGGTTACCGGACAGCGTGCCCGCCTGGTAGACGGGCCCGGCCGGGGCGAGGTGCGCCATGACCTCGGCGCGCCCGCCGAACGCGGCCGCGGGCAGCCCGCCGCCCATGACCTTGCCGTAGGTGACGAGGTCGGCGTCGGCCGGGTCGAGCCCCAGCCAGCCGCCCGGGGCGACCCGGAACCCGGTCATGACCTCGTCGACGATGAGCAGCGCGCCGTGCGCGTGCGTGATGCGGGCGAGCGCCTGGTTGAACCCGTCGCGCGGCGCGACGACGCCCATGTTGCCGGCGGCGGCCTCGGTGATGACCGCGGCGATCTCGGCGCCGTCGGCGGCGAAGACGGCCTCGACGGCGGCGACGTCGTTGTAGGGCAGCACGATGGTCTCGCTCGCGGCGGCCTTGGTGACGCCGGGCGAGTCGGGCAGCCCGAACGTGGCGACGCCGGACCCGGCCGCGGCGAGCAGCCCGTCGGCGTGGCCGTGGTAGCAGCCCGCGAACTTGACGATCTTGGACCGGCCGGTGACGCCGCGGGCCAGCCGGATCGCCGACATGGTGGCCTCGGTGCCCGAGTTGACCAGCCGCACCTGCTCGACCGGGGTGCGCCCGACGATCTCGGCGGCCAGCTCCACCTCGCCCGGCGTCGGGGTGCCGAAGCTGGTGCCCAGCGCGGCCGCCTGCTGCACGGCCGCGACCACCTCGGGGTGGGCGTGGCCGTGGATCAGCGGGCCCCACGAGCAGACCAGGTCGGCGTAGCGGCGGCCGTCCGCGTCGAACAGCCACGGGCCCTCGCCGCGAACCATGAAGCGGGGGGTGCCGCCGACAGCGCGGAACGCGCGCACAGGGGAGTTGACCCCGCCCGGCACGATGGCGCGGGCGCGGTCGAACAGGGCCTCGGAAGCCGGGGCGTCGGCCGGGTACCGGCCCCCCGCGGCATGCAATGAATCGGTCACGGTGAGCCCATTCTGACAGCGGGAAGCGACGACCGGGCACTACCCCCACTCCCGGTTGCCCATGTCACGCAGCTGTTTCCCAGCTGTGGCCCAGACGTTCCCGACAGGCCGGCGGGCACGAGCCGCGCTAGGCTACCGGCGTGGAGCGTCCCGAGCTGTCGATCACGGTGCAGCGCGCCCCCGACGAGGTCGTGTTCCACCTCGCCGGGGAGATCGACATGCTCACCGTCGCCAGACTGTCCGCCCTGGTCAGCGAGGCCCTGAGCGGCGCCGACGGGCACGAGACACCCGCCCGCATCGTCCTCGACATGGCCGGCGTGACGTTCTGCGACTCGCAGGGCCTGGGCACGCTCGTGGTCCTCAGCCGCAAGGCCAGCCACGCCCGGGCCGTCCTCAGCCTCACCAACGTGGGTGATTTCCTCCTGCGCGTCCTCGACATCACGGGGCTGCGCTCGGCGCTGGTCATCAGCAACGAGAGCCGGGCCTGACCCGCTGGGGCACATCCCAGAGCAGCACCCCGTCCGCGGGTCACCTCGTCCACGCCTGGACGATGGCACCGCGCACTGAATCCGGACAAGGTACGCGAGGGCGCCGTTGCGGGGCCGCAGGTGAACTGATGAGCCCGGGCAGCCGTTTCAGCTAGTGACCGAGGAACACCGGCCGCCCAGAAGGATCCTCGCCTTGTCGTTCGTCACGCGCCTGCGCCGCCCCCTCGGGTGGCTGCTCACCATTCTGGCCGCCGCCCTGGTCGTCGCGATCCTGGTCGCGCCGAACCGGTACGGCCGGCTCGGGGTCGCCGCCTTCCTGCGCATCCCCATCGAGGGCATCGCCGCGGCCGCCCTGCTCGTGGTGCTGCCGCGGCGGCCCCGCCGGATCGTGGCGGTGCTGCTCGGCGCCGCCGTCGGCGTCCTCGGCCTGGTCAAGGTGGCCGACATGGGGTTCTACGAGTCGTTCGCCCGGTCGTTCGACCCGGTGCTCGACTGGGGGCTGCTCGACGACGGCTTCAACTTCCTCACCGACGCGGTGGGCCGCGGCGGCGCGATCGGGGTGGCGATCGGGGCGGCGCTGCTGGTCGCCGGGGTGGTGACGCTGTGCGCGCTGGCGATGCTGCGCCTGTCGACGGTGCTGGTCAGCCACGACCGGGTCGCCCGGCGGGGCATCGCCGCGGCCGCCGCCGCCTGGGCCGTGCTGGCGGTGGCGGGCGTCGTGGTGCTGCCCGGCCGCCCGGTCGCGTCGGACAGCTCCGCCAACCTGGCGTTCGGGCGCCTGCTCGGCGTCAAGGCGGGCCTGCACGACCGGCAGGCGTTCGCCGACGCCGCCGCCGTCGACGCGTTCCGCGGCACCCGCGACGCCGACATGCTCACCGCGCTGCGCGGCAAGGACGTGGTGTTCGCGTTCATCGAGAGCTACGGCCGCGACGCCGTCGAGGACCCCGAGTTCGCCCCGCAGGTCGGCGCCGTGCTCGACGACGGCACCCGCCGCCTCGCCGCCGCCGGATACGCCTCGCGGGCCGGCTGGCTGACGTCGTCGACGTTCGGCGGCTACAGCTGGTTCGCGCACTCCACGTTCCACTCGGGCCTGAAGGTCTCCAACCAGCAGCGCTACCGCACGCTGGTGGCCAGCGACCGGCAGACGCTGCCGAGCATGTTCCGCCGGGCGGGCTGGGAGACCGTCGGGATGGAGCCCAACAACACGTACGCGTGGCCCGAGGGCGACTTCTACGGCTACGACCGGGTCCACGACTCGCGCAACATCGGCTACCGCGGCCCGAAGTTCAGCTGGTCGGCGATGCCGGACCAGTTCACCCTGGCCGCGTTCGAGCGGCTGGAGCGCGGCCGCGCCGGCCGCGGCCCGCTGATGGCCGAGGTGTCGCTGAGCTCCAGCCACACCCCGTGGGCGCCGATCCCCCAGTTCATCGACTGGTCGGCCGTCGGCGACGGGTCCGTCTACGGGCCGATGGCCGCCGCCGGCCCCACCGCCACCGAGATCTGGAAGGACAAGAAGCGGGTCCGCGCGGAGTACCGCCGGTCGATCGAGTACTCGCTGACCAGCCTCGTCTCGTACGTCGAGCACTACGGCGACGACGACCTGGTGCTCGTCATCCTCGGCGACCACCAGCCGAACGCCACGGTCACCGGGGACGGCGCCAGCCACGACGTGCCGATCACGCTGATCAGCCGCGACCCGGCCGTCACCGGCCGGATCGCGTCGTGGGGCTGGGACGACGGCCTCAAGCCCGGCCGCCGCGCGCCCGTGTGGCCGATGGAGGACTTCCGGGACCGGTTCCTCACCGCGTACGGCTCCCGGCCCGCCGACGGCAGCCTGGCCGCGCCGCGCTAGGTGTAGTGCCCATGAGCGTTGTTGACGCGGCGTGGTGGCTTGAGATGTAAGAAGACCTCCGGCGAGGTGGAAGTTGCGACGCTTCACCTACCCGGAGGTCTCTATGGCTC
>NZ_BOOY01000021.1 GCF_016863475.1 Spirilliplanes yamanashiensis | reverse complement strand
TGGCGACGCCGGCCGCGGCCAGGCCGATCTGCAGGGCCAGTTCGATCCAGTCGATGCCGGGGGTCTCGGCGACCCCGATGGCAGCGGCGAGCAAGGTGCCGAGGAACGCGGCGACCACGCCGATGACCAGGGTCAGCCAGATCGGGATGTTCTGCTTGCCCGGGACGACGAGCCGGCCCAGTGCGCCGATGATCAGACCGATGATGAGGGCGGTGATGATGCCGGAGATTTCCACGCTGCCTGCTCCTCGTCTATTCAAGTTCGTTGTCGGTGACCTCATGCTCTTTGCGCCGGGGCGCCAAACGTCGCAGGTCGCTTAACGGCCGAACTGTCATGGGACTGTCATGGATCGACGCCCGCCCCCAGCCGGCAGTTGCAGGGACGGTGTCGCTCAGGTGGCCAGGACGGCGACGATGGCGGCGTAGCTGCCGAGCAGCAGCGCCCCCTCGAACCCGAGCCGGCCCCAACCACGGGACTGGCGCACCAGCATCCCGGACAGGACCACGGCGGTCATGAACAGACCGGCCGCGGTGACGAACAGTTCGTCGGCACCGGCGGCGTGATACAGCGACCCGGCGCCGAAAGCGGCGTCTCCGATGACCAGGTTCAGTGCGTCCAGGCTGTTGCCGCCGAGGATCGCCGCCACCGCAAGGGTCAGCGCGCCGCGACGGACGGCCGCGACAGCGGTGACCGTTTTCGGAAGGGCGTTGACCAAGCCCATCAGCACACCGCCGACGAATCCTGCACGCAGTCCGGTGGCTTCGACGATGCCCTCAGCGGCGGTACCCACCGCCCAGCCGGCCGCGGCGACCGTGACACCGATTCCGGCGAACTGCACCCCAACACCCGCGTGGAGTGCCGCTCGAGCGGATCCTGCTGTTGCGGGACGTCGGTGCGGGTTTCGCTGGTGTCGACCGCATTCCACATGGGGGTGGCGTCCGAGCGGCGCACCAGGCTGATCCCGCCGAGGTAACAGACCACCATCACCAAAGACACGGGGTGAATCCCGCCGACGGTGACGTCCGGGGTGTAGGTGGCCAGCAACGCCAGCGCGAGCAGGGCGATCAGCAGACAGCCGAACAGGAGGTTCGACAGCGACGCGGAGGCGTGTTCCAGATTTGCCCTGCGGTAGAAGGCGTCGGCTACCACCAGAGCGGTGGTCTGGGCGGCGATGCCGCCGACGGCGTTGCTGTAGGCCAGTTGTGGCTGCTCCGCGGCGGCGGTGACTGCAGTCATGACAATGCCGGACAGCGACGTGGCGAGCCCGAAAAACACCGCCCCGAACAACGCCTCGCCCCACCCGGTGCGATCGGCGAGTGTGTCACCAAGGCCCACCAGGCGAATGCTCGCTACGACGGTCAAGATTCCGGCGGTGACGAACACCGCCACACTGGTCCCCAGGGACCACGGCGTGGCAAACAGGTCAGGCATGGGCCTGCCGGTTACCCGCTCGACGTGCCATCAACCCTGTCGGTTCGTGTCGGCCGGTGCGGCTAACTCCGTACGCGGGGGGTAGCTGATTCGGGTGCCTACCACACCAGACCGCACGTCCGGGAGTCGCCGGCAGCTTCGCGCCGCCCTGCTGCACGCCGGGGCGGTGTGCGGCAGTGTCCTGCTCATCGCCGCCACGGTACTGGCAGTCGGCTGGCTACTGGTGCTGCTCGCGCCGGTGACACTGGCCGTGGTGGCCGCGCTGCTGCTGGCAGCGCTGCTGATCCCGGGTGTCAACATCCTCGTGCGGCTGCGCTTTCCGCGTGCCGCGGCCGCGCTGGCAGCCGTCGTGGGCCTGCTCGCCGCATTGATCCTGCCCCTGTTCTTGGTCGGGCAGCAGGCTGCCGGCCAGTTCGACAATCTCGGGCGAAGTTTGCGGGAGGGCATCGCGCGGGTGCGGCGATGGGTCGCCGAAGGCCCTCTACCGGTCACCGGCGACCAGCTGGACCGGCTGTGGCCCCAGGCGCGCGACGCGGCTCTAGACGTGGTCCCCGGCCCTGCGGGCGGGGTCTCCATGGCCACCCAGGTCGTCGGCGCGGCGGCGCTCGCCGTGGTCCTGCTCTTCTTCATTCTCAAAGACGGCGAAGCCATGTGGGCCTGGGTGCTGCGGCGGATCCCCCCGCGGCAACGCCGCAAAGCCGACGACGCCGCGCATGGCGGCTGGCACACTCTGGTCGGCTACGTACGCGGCACCGTACTCATCGCCGTGGCGGACGCGGTCGGTGTCGGGGTCGCGTTGCTGCTCGTGGGCGTTCCTCTCGCCCTGCCTCTCGCCCTGCTGACCTTCCTCGCCGCGTTCATCCCTATCGTCGGGGCCACCGTGGCCGGTGCGGCGGCGGTCCTCGTGGCGCTGGTAGCGAACGGCCCCACCGACGCCCTCATCATTCTGGCAGCGATCCTGATCGTGCAGCAGGTGGAAGGCAACCTGCTGCAGCCCTTCGTCATGGGCCACGCCGTACGGCTGCATCCCGCCGTGATCCTGGTCGCCGTGGCGGCCGGCACCGTCCTCGCCGGAGTGGCCGGCGCCGTGGTGGCGGTGCCGCTCACCGCTGTCGCGTACCGTGTCGTCTCCGTCCTCACCGACACCGACAGCAGCGCCGATGACGACGACACAGACACAGGCGATGAGCCCTCATCCGAGGAGCCGCCTTCAGCCGCCGGCCGAGAAGCAACCGCTGCCCCGGACAGGGCGGACTGAACCGATTCGAGCATCCGCAGGACTCCGGCGACCGGTAGACCTGCCTGTCCTTGCTGTTCCCTCGCTACGGTGAAGTGCAGCGGAACGGGCCGCGACTATCACTGTCGCGGCCCGTTCGGGCCGGGCTCCGGCCAGAGCGGCGGGGACGGTCAGGACTTGAAGGCGTCCTTGATCTTCTCGCCGGCCTGCTTGACGTTGGACTTGCTCTGGTCGGTCTTGCCTTCGGCCTCGAGCTGCTCGTCGTCGGTGGCCTTGCCAATGCCTTCCTTGGCCTTACCGCCGAGCTCTTCTGACTTGTTGTCGAACTTGTCGTCGATACCCATGACAAACCTCGCTTCCGTCGTGCGCGTCGAGCCGGTCACGACAGTTGCCTACCCGGTACCAGACGATGCAACCACCGGCCGGCGGTCGGCTGCGTACCGATTCAATCGGATGCCGGCATGGTCGGCGTCGCGCAGGCCACTGAACGGCTCCGGCGGCAGACAGCCCGACGGACCTGCTAACGGCGGGCCCAGCCACCCGGGGACTGGGCCACCGATGGAGCTCTCCGGGACGACGAAGGAACGCGCCGACAGGTCAGCGGCGTCCGTCGTCATTGAAGTGACCCTATCGGCCGGACACCTTGATGTCTGTCACGGTCTCGTGGTGGCGGGTTTCGTAGGTGGCGGGGCTGAGGTTACCTAGGCGGCTGTGTCGGCGGCGAGGGTTGTAGAAGCCCTCGATGTAGGAGAAGACCTCCATTTCGAGTTCGTGGCGGGTGGGCCAAGATCGGGTGTAGACCAGTTCGGTCTTCAGGGTGGCGAAGAACGTTTCGGCCAGAGCGTTGTCGAAACAGTCCGCGACCGAGCCCATCGAGGCGAGGACGCCGCAGGAGCGCAGGGTGCGGCCGAACTCGAACGACGTGTACTGGGTGCCGCGGTCCGAGTGGTGGATGAGCTGGTCGCGGGCCGGGCGGCGGGCCTGGAGGGCCATGCCGACGGCGTCGAGGATCAGTTCGGTGCGTAGGTGGTCGGCCATCGCCCAGCCGACCACCCGGCGGCTGAATGCGTCGACGACCACGGCGAGGTAGAGGAATCCTTCCCAGGTGCGCAGATACGAGATGTCGGCGACCCAGAGCCGGTCCGGGGCGGTGGCGGTGAACCGGCGCTGCACCAGGTCCGGCGCCGTCGCGGTCGACGCCCTGCCGCATCGCGGTTTGCCGCGCCGGCGCCGGTGGGCGCCTTCGATGCCGGCCAGACGCATCAGGCGGGCGACCGTCTTGCGGTTCCAGCGGTGGCCGCGTTCGTGCAGTTCGGCGGTCAACTTCTCCAGCTGCAGCTGCGCGACCTGCCGTCGCAGCCGGGTCAGCTCGGCACGCTCATCGCCGCTCATCGCCGCTCAACGCCTGCGGTCCACCGCCGGCCGCGCCGGCTCGGTCCTGCTTGGCCTTGGCGACCCAGTTGCGCAGCGTCTCGTGGTTGACGCACAGCTCCTTGGCCACGTCGCGGATCGGACGGCCGGAGTCGAGCACCAATGCCACGGCCTGGCGCCGGAACTCTTCGGGGTACTTACTCGGTGGTGCCATGCGGATCCTCCTCCTCGGCAGGATGCCAAGTCAGAAGGTGTCCGGCCTCAGGGGGTCACTTCAAGCCGCGGCTGACCGGCTCTGGACGGTGGAGGACGTCTCCGCCTTCCTCGGCGTGCCTGTAGGCACGCTTTACCAGTGGCGGCACCGCCGCATCGGACCGCCGGCCGCGAAGGTCGGCCGGCATTTGAGGTACGACCCGGTCGCCGTGCGGACTTGGCTGACCGAACAGGCGGCGTAGTCGTGGCCGTCGATGATTGGTGGTACCTCGCGAAGCGCTCGGCGGACGGCGCCCGTGTGCCGTCCGAGCGCCACGGCCGCGGGAAGCGCTGGCGGGTCCGCTGGATCGACAACCACGGGCACGCCCGCGAACGGCTGTTCGATCGCAAGGCTGACGATGACCGTTTCGACGCGAACATTCACGCCGACCTGAGCCGGGGTCAGTACGTCGACGACCGGGCGGGGCGGATCACGGTGGCCGAGCTGGCGGAGCTGTGGCGCAATGCGCAACTGCACATCGACAGCACGGCGATCCGGGTGGAGCACGCCGTTCGGCTCCACGTAGTGCCCGTCCTGGGGCGTCACCGGATCAAGGACGTCCGGCCGAGCCACATCCAGGGATGGGTGCGGGACCGGTCGGGCGTCCTGGCGCCGACGACCCTTCGGGTGGTGTACGCCTACCTCGGCGGGATGTTCGCCCTCGCGGTCCGGGATCGGATGATCTCGGCGTCGCCCTGTGACGACCGGGTGCGCCTGCCGTCGATCGTCCGGGGTTCGCGCTTCATCCCCGCAGCGGAGCAGGTGCACGGGCTGGCCGCGACGCTGCCGGATCGGTTGGCGGCGACCGTGTACCTCGCGGCCGGGTGTGGTCTGCGGCTGGAGGAGATCCTGGGGTTGGAGGTCGACGACATTGACTTCGACGCCCGGGAGCTGCATGTCCGCCGTCAGCTCAAGGTGCTGAAAGGGCGGCAGCCCTTCCTCGGCCCGGTCAAGACCCGGACGAGCGTGCGAACGGTGGAGCTGTCCGACGTCGCAGCGGAGTCACTGCGTGAGCACCTCGACGGCGGTATCGGCACCGTGGAGGTCGACGACGACACGGATCCTCGTCGGCCGATCCGGCGGGACGCGGCGCTCCTGTTCCGGGAGTGACCGGCCGCCCGGTGAACGCCTCGGAGTTCTCGCGCACGTGGTCGAAGGCCCGGACCTCGGTAGGGCTTCCGCAGCGGTGGGGCATCCACGGCCTGCGCCACTACTACGCGACGGTGCTTATCCACGGCGGAGCGTCGGTCAAGACGGTTCAGCTCGCGCTCGGGCACAGCACCCCGACGGTCACCCTGAACACCTACGTGCACGAGTGGCCGGACGTCCTAGACCGCACCCGCTCGCTCGTCGACGCCGCGCTCGGGGCACGCGAAACGGCGGCCACGCCAGGCTGGAGCCGGGCATGACCGCCGTCAAGCGACTTGGGCCGCATTTGGGCCGAGCGCTAGATCAGCAGGTGTTTCCGCTGGTCAGAGCCTCGGAAGATGTCAGCAGTCGTAGTACATCGCGAACTCGTGCGGGGTCGGGCGGAGCCGGACCGGGTCGACCTCGTTCGTGCGCTTCCAGTCGATCCACGTCTCGATCAGGTCGTCGGTGAAGACGCCACCGGCGGTGAGGAACTCGTGGTCGGCCTCGAGGGAGTCCAGCACGGCCGGGAGGGAGCCCGGGACCTGCTTGACGCTGCCCCACTCCTCCGGCGGCAGGTCGTAGAGGTCCTTGTCGATCGGGGCCGGCGGCTCGATCTTGTTCTTGATGCCGTCGAGGCCGGCCATCATCATCGCCGAGAATGCCAGGTACGGGTTCGACGACGGGTCCGGGACGCGGAACTCGACGCGCTTCGCCTTGGGGTTGCTGCCCGTGACCGGGATGCGGGTGCAGGCGGAGCGGTTGCGCTGCGAGTAGACCAGGTTGACCGGGGCCTCGAAGCCGGGCACGAGGCGCCGGTACGAGTTGACGGTCGGGTTGGTGAACGCCAGCAACGACGGGGCGTGGTGCAGCAGGCCGCCGATGTACCAGCGGGCCGTGTCGGACAGGCCGGCGTAGCCGGTCTCGTCGTAGAACAGCGGCTCGCCGTTCAGCCACAGCGACTGGTGGGTGTGCATGCCGGAGCCGTTGTCGCCGAACAGGGGCTTCGGCATGAACGTGGCGGTCTTGCCGTGCTCCCACGCGGTGTTCTTGATGAGGTACTTGAACTGCTGGAGCTGGTCGCCGGCGTGCAGCAGGGTCGAGAACTTGTAGTTGATCTCGGCCTGGCCCGCGGTGCCGACCTCGTGGTGCGAGCGCTCCACGGTGAAGCCGGCGTCGATGAGGCGGCGCACCATCGAGTCGCGCAGGTCGGAGTAGTGGTCGACCGGGGCCACCGGGAAGTAGCCGCCCTTGTAGGCGGTCTTGTAGCCGCGGTTGCCGCCCTCTTCGACGCGGCCGGTGTTCCAGGCGCCCTCGATCGAGTCGATGTAGTAGAAGGCCTGGTGCGCCGACGTCTCGTGACGGATCGAGTCGAAGATGTAGAACTCCGCCTCGGCGCCGAAGTAGGCGGTGTCGGCGATGCCGCTGGCCGCGAGGTACGCCTCGGCCTTCTTCGCCACGTTCCGCGGGTCGCGGGAGTAGGCCTCGCGCGTGAACGGGTCGTGGATGAAGAAGTTCAGCGCGAGGGTCTTCTGCGCGCGGAACGGGTCGATGAAGGCCGTCGCCACGTCGGGCAGCAGCATCATGTCGGACTCGTGGATGGCCTGGAAGCCGCGGATCGACGAGCCGTCGAAGGCGAGACCATCGGTGATGACACTGTCGTCGAACGACTCGACCGGCATGTTGAAGTGCTGCATCACGCCGGGCAGGTCACAGAATCGAACGTCGACGAACTTCACGTCCTCATCTCTGAGGTACCGCAGCAGCTCCTCGGGGTTGGCGAACACACGACCTCCTGGCACGTCACTCGTTTCCGGTCCGTGGGCGACGCTAGGGGCGGGCGGTTGCTCCGGCGTGTCTCTATTGTTTCCGCCGTGTTACGTCGCTCGCGATGCGTGACCTGGCGCCTCCGATCCTGTCGGACCTTACCGCCGCGGGTGCCGCCGTGCGGGCCGTTTCGCCGCCCCCGATAGGCTCGCCGCATGGCCGAAACCGCAGGTCCACCCGCCGCCGGCGCGCCAGCGTGGCTGGCCGGTCACGAGCCCGCGCCGCTGGGCCGCCGCTTCGGGGCGCTGCTCGCCGACTGGCTGCTCTGCGTCCTGGTGTCGGCGTTCTTCGCGGACCCGCGCACCAGCGGCTGGCCGCCGGTGGCGGTGCTGCTGGTGGCGAACACCCTCTTCGTCGGCCTGTTCGGACAGACGCCGGGCATGTACGTGACGCGGCTGCGCTGCGTGTCCTTCGCGGACGGCGGCGCCATCGGGCTGCTGCGCGGGCTGCTGCGGGCCGCGCTGCTGGTGCTGGTCGTCCCGACGCTGATCATGGACGGGCTGCGCCGCGGCCTGCACGACCGGGTCGCCGGCTCGATCGTGCTGCTGGTCAGGCCGGCGTCCGCGGAGGCAGCGGGCTCTCGCTGATCTGGTCCGCGGGCGGTGGTGTCACGGCCAGCGGGGCGCCGACGGCGGTCACGTCGAACGCCGCCTTCGCCGTGTAGTACCGGCCGAGCGTGCCGGAGCCGGTGTCGTCGTTCATCAGCGCCAGGTCCACCTCGAGCCGGCGCAGCCGCCCGTCGGCGCCCACCCAGACCCGCATGACCTGCTCGCTGACGACGGGGAACGCCCGGTCCAGTCCGGTGTCGTACGGGCCGAGGCAGCTGGACGGGTGGCAGACCACGCGGTACTCGCGTTCGGCGCCGGGGTGGTCGGTCAGGCCCTCGGTGCGCGAGTCGGCGGTGTCCTGGGCGCCGACGTCGCGCAGCAGGCGCACCCAGAGCGCGACGTCGACGATGCCGAGCATCGGGTCGGCGGTCATGCCCACCGGCGCCGGGTACGGCGACTCCCGGTGCACCCACGGCCGCCCGTCGCCGGTGCGCCAGCGCTCGGAGCTGAACCAGTGGTCGTCGCCGATGCGCAGCTCGCGCAGCGGGATGGCCGGGTCGCTGCGGCCGCCGGAGCCGGTCGCCTCGACCCGGTCGTAGGTGAGGTCGGCCACCGGGTCGTCGGCGAGCCGCACGACGCCGGAGCCGATCCACAGGCCGGCGTCGCGGGTGGTGGACGTGCCCTCGCGCAGCTCGCCGGTGAATGAGACGGAGACGGTGCCCGCCGCGGCCAGGGTGTCCCACTGGCCCGACAGGTCGGTCGAGACGATCTCGCTGTCGCTGCAGCCCGCCGTGGCCAGCACGCAGGCGGCCGCCAGCGCGGCCGCGATCAACCTCGGCATCCGTGCCTCCCCCGTGAGATCGCGGGGGAGAGGCTATCGGAGTTCGCTCGCGCCGTGGGGGCGGTCAGCGCGGGCGGGACTGCCGGAAGTTGCCGCGCGACGGGCGCATGTTCTTCGGGATGGCGCCCTTGGGCATCTGCGGGCGGGCCAGCAGCGCGCCGAGCCGCTTGTCGAGCGCGTTGACGTCCTTGCCGGTCATGTTGCGCGGCAGCTTGAGCAGCGTCATGCGCAGCTTGCGGATGGACAGCTCGTCCTCGCCGGTGCCGATCGTGTAGTCGTACAGCGGGGCGTTGCCGATGACCTTGGCGAGCCGGCGCTTCTCCTGGCCGACGAGGCCGCGGACGCGCGACGGGTGGCCCTCGGCGAGCAGGATGACGCCGGGGCGGCCGATGACCAGGTGCACCATGTCGTACTGCGTGGTGGAGGCGACGGCGGGGCGCACGCGCCAGTCGCCGCGCATGTTCTCCACGATCTGGGTGGCGGCCCCGGGCTGGCCCTCGGCGGCGTTCATCATCGCGGCGTTGGACCGCAGGTTGAGCACGATGAGGACGGCGAGCAGCGTCAGCATGATGCCGACGGCGAGCCACACCCAGCCCCACAGCATGACGGCGAGCACGGTGAGTGCCAGCGGGATCAGCACGGCGCCGATCGCGAGCGGCACGAAGTATTTGTCCTGCTTCGCGGTGAAGCGGAACACCATGCCGATCTGCTTGAGCCGCGTGCCGAACGACACCTTCTCCTCGGGCTTCGCCATGACCGCGAGTCTAGTGGTCGATCCCCAGCCACCTGCAGGCCGGGCTGAGTACCTTACGGCGCCGGGAGGGCCGGGTAAGGCGGCGCCGGGGGCCACAGATGCGGCGCGGGCCCCATGCGGCGGCGCCGCCTGCGCGAGGAACGTCGGGGTCAGCCGAGAACGAAGGAGCCCGACATGCTCACCACCGACGCCCGTACCCTGCTCGACCTGCACCACGACCGCGCCGCGCAGCTGCGCGCGCAGGCCGCCGCCGACGGCCTCGCCCGCGCGGTGCGCGCGACCGGACGCCGGCACGCGCGCCGCCGGCAACGCCTCTGGGGCGCGCTGCGGCGGGCCCGGCTCGCCGCGTGAATCCGCTTGTCCCGGGTGGCATGCTTCGGGGTGTGACCGCCCACGCCAGCAGCGCCGTGCTGGTCGGCCGGGATGCCGACCTCGCGGCGCTGCGGGACGCGCTGAAGCGGGCCCGCAGCGCCGAGCCGGCCGCCGCGCTGGTCGGCGGCGAGGCCGGCGTCGGCAAGACCCGCCTGGTCGAGGAGTTCGCCCGGCTGGCCGCCGCCGACGGCGCGCGCGTGCTCACCGGGCAGTGCCTGGAGCTGGGTGAGGAGGGCCTGCCGTTCGCGCCGTTCGCGGCCGCGCTGCGCGAGCTGCTGCGCGCCGACGGCCCCGAGGCGTTCGGCGGCCAGGAGCGGCACTTCGCCCGGCTGCTGCCCGAGCTGGGCCCGGCCGACGCCGCCGACGTGCACCGCGGGCACCTGTTCGACCTCACGGCCGGGCTGTTCCAGCGGCTGGCCGAGCGCCGACCGCTGGTGCTGCTCGTCGAGGACCTGCACTGGGCGGACCGGTCGACGCGCGACCTGATCGGGTTCCTGGTGCGCTCGGCCCGGATGCCGCGGGTGCTGCTGCTGGCGACCTACCGCACCGACGAGCTGCACCGCGGGCACCCGCTGCGGCCGTTCCTCGCCGAGCTCGACCGGGTGCGCGGCGTCGAGCGGCGCGAGCTGGACCGGCTGGACCGCGACGGCACCGCCGAGATGGTCGGGCACCTGCTCGGCGCCGAGCCGGAGCCGCGCGTCGTCGACACCATCCACGAGCGCGCCCAGGGCAACCCGTTCTTCGTCGAGGAGCTGGTCGCGGGCGACCCGGACGGCTGCGGCGACATCCCGCAGACGCTGCGCGACCTGCTGCTGAGCCACGTCGACCGGCTGCCGGAGGAGGCGCAGCGGGTGCTGCGGGTCGCCGCCGTCGGCGGCTCCCGGTTCGGCCACGAGCTGCTGGTGCGCGTCGCCGGGGTGCCCGAGCCGGAGCTGGAGGGGGCGTTGCGCGCCGCGGTCGCCGCCCAGCTCGTCGTGGCCGATCCCGACGGGGGGTACGAGTTCCGGCACGCCCTGGTCCGCGAGGCGGTGCACTCCGACCTGCTGCCCGGCGAGCACGCCCGGCTGCACGGCCGGTACGCCGCCGCGATCGAGGCCGAACCCGACCTGGTGCCGATGGGCCGGGCCCCGGCCGAGGTGGCGCACCACTGGCACGCCGCGCACGACCGCCCGCGCGCCCTCACGGCCGCCCGCCGGGCCGCCGCGGCCGCCGCCGAGCGGTACGCGTACGCGGAGCAGTTCGGCCTGCTGGAGCGGGTGCTGGAGCTGTGGGAGCAGGTGCCCGACGCCGCCGAGCTGCTCGGCGTCGGCCACGTCGACCTGCTGGAGGAGACGGCGCTGGCCGCGATCGAGGCGGGCGACCACCAGCGGGCGCTGCGCCTGACCCGGGTGGCGCTGGCCGACCTGGACGCCGCGGCGGAGCCGCTGCGCGCCGCCCGGCTGCTGGTGCGCCGGGCGAAGCTGCTGCGCAACGCCGCCAAGAGTGACGGGGTGGCGGAGGCGCGGGAGGCGTACCGGCTGCTGTCAGGCGCGCCGCGCTCCGCCGAGCAGGTGGCGTTGCTCGCGGACGTCGCCGCGACGATCGCGGCCGCCGACCCCGACGGCGGCGGGCGCATCGCGCAGGAGGCGATGGCCGGCGCGGCGGTGCTCGGCGACGTGGCGCTCGAGGTGACGGCGACGATCACGTTCAGCCTGGTCTGCGACGACCGCATCCCGGCGCAGGAGGCCCTGGAGCGCACCCGCGCCGCCGCCGACCGGGCCCGCGCCGCGGGCAACCTGCCCAGCCTGGCGCACGCCCTGGTGAACGTGTCCGACCTGCTGTTCAGCCTGGGCCGGTACGCCGAGTCGGCCGAGGCGGCCGCCGAGGGGCTGCCGCACGCGCACCGGGTGGGCGTCTCCCGGACGACCGGGGTGTTCCTGCTGGCGAACCGGGCGGAGGCGCTGATGGCGCTGGGCCGCTGGGACGAGGCCGACGCCCTGTGCGCCGAGGCGGCCCGGTTCGACCCGCCCGGCACGCTGGCGCTGCCGTGGCTGCGGCTGCGCGCCCGGCTGCGGCTGGAGCGCGGCGCCGAGGGCGCGGACGCCCTGCTCGCCCGGGGCGCGGCGTTCCTGGCCCGGCCGTACGTGCGGCCGGAGGACTGGCTGACCCAGACGGAGCTGCAGATCCTGGCGGGCCGGCTGCCCGCCGAGGCGGCGCTGGCCAACCCGGCGGCGCTGGCGGTGCGCCCGCGCTACGCGTGGCCGCTGCTCGCGGTGGCCGCCGCCGGCGCGGCCGACCCGGCCACCCGGCAGGCGCTGGGCGCCGTCGCGGCGGCGACGCCGCACCGGTACCCGGCCGAGCACGCCTGGGCGGCGCAGGTCGCGGCGGCCCTGGGCGACGCCGGGCCGGACGCCTGGCGGGCCGCCGTCGCGGCGTGGCGCGCCGACGGCCAGGTGCACCCGCTCGCGGCGGCGCTGGTGTCGCTGGCGGAGTCCTGCGCGGCGCACGGCGACCGGCCGGGCGCGGCGGCCGCGCTGCAGGAGGCGGCGGAGCTGGCGGGCGGCCTGGCGGCGGCGCCGCTGCTCGACCGGGCCGCCACCCTCGGCCGGCGGCTGGGCCTGCGCCCGCGCGCCGCCGCCGACGAGCTGCTGACCGCCCGCGAGCGCGAGGTGCTGCGGCTGGTCGCCGAGGGGCACAGCAACGGCCGGATCGCCGAGCGGCTGTTCATCTCGCCGAAGACGGCCAGCGTGCACGTGTCGCGCATCATCGCCAAGCTGGAGGTGGCGAACCGGGTTGAGGCCGCCGCCGTGGCCCGCCGCCTCGGGCTGCTCGCCGACGGGTCGTAAGGGGACCGAAAGATCCACCAGCCGCCGCGGCGGCCGTCCGCGTCCTACGGTGGGCGCCATGTCCCGATCGACGAAGCTGCGCCTGCTGTCCGTCCTCGCCCTCGTCGCGGTCCTTGCCGCCGGCGCCGGCCTGTACCTGTTCCAGCCGTGGCGGCTGGTGACGAACCGCGAGGTGCAGGAGGCGCTGCCCGAGATCAGCGTTCCGGCGAGTACCCCGGCCAGTACGCCGGCCAGTGCGGCGCCGGCCGTCCGGCTGCTCGGCGGCGGGGCGTTCGTGTCGCACGAGCACGAGACCAGCGGCCGGGCCGAGCTGGTGCGCCTCGCCGACGGCCGGCACCAGCTGCTGCTGCGCGACCTCGACACGTCCGACGGCCCCGACCTGCGGGTGTGGCTCACCGACCAGCCCGTGCTGCCGGGGCGGCCCGGCTGGGACGTGTTCGACGACGGGCGCTGGGTGGAGCTGGACAGGCTGCGCGGCAACCGCGGCAACCAGGCCTACGACGTGCCCGCGTCGGTCGACGTCACGGGCCTGACCAGCGTGTCGATCTGGTGCAAGCGGTTCGCGGTGTCGTTCGGCGCCGCGCCGCTGTCCGCGGCCTGAGCGTCAGGCGGCGCGGGCGGCCAGGGCCTGCTGGTAGAGCCGGCCGGCCCGGTACGACGAGCGCACCAGCGGCCCGCTCATCACGCCGGCGAAGCCGATCTGCTCGGCCTCCTCCTTCAGCTCGACGAACTCCTCCGGCTTCACCCAGCGCTCGACCGGGTGGTGCCGCGGCGTCGGTCGCAGGTACTGCGTGATCGTGATCAGCTCGCAGCCGGCCTCGTGCAGGTCGCGCAGCGCCACGGAGATCTCGGCGCGCTCCTCGCCCATGCCCAGGATCAGGTTGCTCTTGGTGACCAGGCCGGCCGCGCGGGCCTGCGTCAGCACGCTCAGCGAGCGCTCGTAGCGGAAGCCGGGGCGGATGCGCTTGAAGATGCGCGGCACCGTCTCGACGTTGTGCGCGAGCACCTCGGGCGCCGCGCCGAACACCTCGGCGAGCTGGTCGGCGTCGGCGTTGAAGTCGGGGATGAGCAGCTCGACGCCGCAGCCCGGCTGGAGCTTGTGGATCTGCCGGACGGTCTCCGCGTACAGCCAGGCGCCGCCGTCGGGCAGGTCGTCGCGGGCCACGCCGGTGACGGTGGCGTACTTCAGGCCCATGGTGGCGACGGACTCGCCGACCCGGCGGGGCTCGTCGGCGTCGAACTCGGCGGGCTTGCCCGTGTCGATCTGGCAGAAGTCGCAGCGCCGCGTGCACTGGTCGCCGCCGATGAGGAACGTGGCCTCGCGGTCCTCCCAGCACTCGTAGATGTTGGGACAGCCCGCCTCCTGGCACACGGTGTGCAGGCCCTCGCGGGACACCAGGCCCCTGAGCTGCGTGTACTCCGGCCCCATCTTCGCCTTGACCTTGATCCACGGCGGCTTGCGTTCGATGGGGACCTCTGCGTTGCGCGCCTCGATGCGCAGCAGGCGGCGGCCTTCCGGAGCGATCGTCACATCTGCCAGGTTACGCCCGGGCGAACGGGACGGGCAGTCCAGGCGACGCGGCTCACGTGCGTGGCGGCGTGACGGCGGTCACGGTGCAAATCGCCGCGACACGGCCACGGCGGCCGCGCTACGGTCGGGCCTGCGGCGATGACGGAACCGAGTAGCGCCCCGATCCGCCGGCCGAGAGAGCCACCGGCAGCTGTGAGGGTGGCCCGAGCGCCGGGGCGCGAAGACACTCCCGAGCCGCGGCAACACCAATGAGGCGCCCGTGCCGGGCGCGAAGGTGTGGTGGCACCGCGAGGTTTCCCGCTCGCCCACACCCTCCTGGGGATCGCGTTGCGATTGTTCGAGGAGGTACCCACCGTGCAACGCATCCTGTCCACCGACCTGCCCGCCCACGTGGGGGAGAAGGTCCTCGTCGAGGGCCACGTCCACCGGGTGCGGGCGCTGAAGCGCGTCGCGTTCCTGATCGTGCGGGACCGGGCCGGGCTGGCCCAGGTCGTCGTCGGCCCGGCCGCGGGCCTGCCCGAGCAGACGGCGGTCGCCGTCGAGGGCACGGTCGTCGCGAACCCGGCGGCGCCCGCCGGGGCCGAGCTGCACGACGCGTCGGTACGCCCGCTCGGCGAGCCCGCCGCGCCGCTGCCGTTCGACGTGCACCGCCCGGCCCTGACGGCGACCCTGCCGACCCAGCTCGACCTGGCGGCGCTGGCGCTGCGGCACGCCGGGCGCGCCGCAGCGCTGCGCACGGCTGCGGCCGCGACGGCCGCGTTCCGGGCGGCGCTGGACGCCCGCGGGTTCACCGAGGTCCTCACGCCGAAGATCGTCGGCTCGGCCACCGAGTCCGGGGCCAACGTGTTCGCGCTCGACTACTTCGGCACCCCCGCCTACCTGGCCCAGTCGCCGCAGTTCTACAAGCAGACGCTGGTCGGCGCGCTGGAGCGGGTGTACGAGGTGGGCCCGGTGTTCCGCGCCGAGCCGCACGACACCGGCCGGCACCTGGCGCAGTACACGTCCCTCGACGCCGAGCTGGGGTTCGTTCGCGACCACACCGACGTGATGGCGGTGCTGCGCGACGTCGTGGCGGCGATGACCGCGGCCGTCGGCGGTCCGGAGGTGCCCGCGGAGATCCCGGTGGTGCACTTCACCGAGGCGCTGCGGATCGCGGGCGCGCCGGACGACGAGCCCGACCTGGCGCCGGCGCACGAGCGGGCGGTGGCCCGGTGGGCGGGCGGCGACTTCGTCTTCGTCACCGGCTATCCCATGCGCAAGCGGCCGTTCTACACCCACCCCGACCCGGCGCGCCCCGGGTACTCGAACAGCTTCGACCTGCTGTTCCGCGGGGTGGAGCTGGTCACCGGCGGGCAGCGGCTGCACCGGCACGCCGACTACCTGGCGGCGCTGGCCGCGCGGGGCGAGTCGCCGGAGCCGTACGCCGCGTACCTGGACGCGTTCCGGTTCGGGATGCCGCCGCACGGCGGGTTCGCGATCGGCCTGGAGCGGTTCGTGGCCCGGCTGCTGGGGCTGGGTAACGTGCGGGAGGCGGCGGCGTTCCCGCGCGACCGCACCCGGCTGACCCCGTAGGGCGTCAGTCGAGCAGGGTCGCCAGGTGACGCTCGACGATCGGCATCAGCTCGTCGACCGTCACCCGGCGGCCGCGCTCGGCGGTCAGCGAGGTGACACCCGCGTCGCGCAGCCCGCACGGCACGATGCGGTCGAACGCGCTCAGGTCGCAGTCGGCGTTGATGGCGAAGCCGTGCATGGTGACGCCGCGGGCGACGCGGATGCCCAGGGCGGCGACCTTGCGGTCGGGGCCGCGGTGATCGGCGCGGACCCAGGCGCCGCTGCGGCCCTCGATGCGCTCGGTCTCGACACCGACCTCGGCGCACACCGCCATCAGCAGGTCTTCGGTGCGGCGCACGAACGCCACCACGTCGACGGGCTCGGTGAGCCGGACGATGGGGTAGCCGACGAGCTGGCCGGGACCGTGCCAGGTGATCTTGCCGCCGCGGTCGACGTCGACGACGGGGGTGCCGTCGGTGGGGCGGTCCCACGGCTCGGTGCGCTTGCCGGCGGTGTAGACGCCGGGGTGTTCGAGCAGCAGGACGGAGTCGGGCTGCTCGCCGGCCACGACGGCCGCGTGCAGGCGCTTCTGGGCGTCCCACGCCTCGCGGTAGTCGATCAGCCCGGGCCGGATGACGCTGATCGCCGAGATGCCACTGGTCACGCCGCCAGCCTAGCTCCGCTCACCGGTGGTGGCGGAGTGCGTCACGCCACGTTCCAGAGCCACACGTCCTGCACCCGGGTAGGCGGTCCCCAGAGCAGGGTGGCGGTCTCGAAGACGGCGCCGTGGTTCACCGGGTAGAACGCGCCGCTGACCTGGTCGGCGAGGATCACCGTGCTGACGTTCCAGTACGCCAGGTCGGCGCGGGCGTTGGCCCGGTGCCCGTTGGTGATGGCCGGCACCCGGCCGGTCTTGGCGGCCCGGCCGAACACGACGGTCGTCGGCCGCTCGGGCGCGCCGATGCGGCCCTTCTCGTCGCGCCCGCCGGGGCCGAGGAAGTAGCCCGCGGGCAGGTGGAAGGCCTCCCGGCGGCCGGCGTCGGCGAGCGCGATGGCCTGCCAGCGCTGGCCGTCGGGGAAGTCGTCGGAGGTCAGCGGCAGCGGGGCGAGGGCGGTGCCGTCGGCGACGTACCGGCGCCACGTGCCCTCGGTGATGAACTGCGGGACGGGCGCGCGCTGGGCGTACAGCAGGGGGATGGGCGCGATCGGCAGCAGCGCGAGCACGAGGGCGGCCGCGCCGGCCACCCGGGCCCAGGCCTTCGGCGGGTCGGCGATGAGCCGGTGGGCGAGCAGTCCCAGCACGACGGTGACGACGCCGGTGACGACGAGCGCGAGCCGGGCCGGCAGGGCGGCGTCGAACAGCGGGACCTTGCCGAGCAGCGCGTACGGCAGCGGGATGTCGGTGACCTCGTTGCCGAGCTTGACCCGGGGGCCGAACGACAGCAGCGTGAACAGCCCGGCGGTGACGGCCAGGGCGGTCAGCGTGGCCCGGCGGCCGGGCGTCGCGCCGCGGCGCAGCAGCACCAGCGCGCCGATGACGACCAGCACGAGCGGCAGGCCGAAGAACGACGTCTCCTCGGTCGGGTTGGGGGCGAAGTCGCCGGCCATGCCGAACGCCCCGGCGAGCGACCGGGCGGGCCAGGCGACGTAGGCGAGCAGGTCCTCGGCGTGCACGGACTGCCGGAACCCGGTGCCCTTGAACGACTGCGGCCCGGCGAAGTGCAGCCACAGCGGGTACGCCAGCAGCGCCGCGGCCGTGACGGCGGCGACGCCGAGCGCGGCGAGCAGGGTGGGCAGGGCGGCGCGGGCCTCGGCCCGGCCGGCCGGGTGCAGCGCCCAGGTGCCGAGGAACACCCCGCAGGCGAGCGCGGTGAAGAACAGCCCCTCGGCGGCGACGGAGAACGCGATCGCGACCAGCACGCCGAGGATCAGGCCGTTGCGCAGCCACCGGCCGGGCGTGCGCAGGGTGAGGACCCGGCACAGCAGGACGGGCGCGACCCAGGCGGCGCTCCAGTTGAGGTGGCCGTTGGCGTGCGAGATGTAGCCGGGCGCGAAACCGCCGAACAGCCCGGCCAGCACGGCCGCGGCGGGGTGCACGGCGATGTGCCGGGTGAGCAGCCAGTACCAGGCGAACGCGCCGCAGGCGAGGTTGAGCGTGAGGATCGCGACGAACGACACCGACGGCCCGAACGCCATGGTGATCGGGGCGAACGCGAGCGCGTACACGGTGATCGACGTGTTGACGGCCAGGTTGACGCCGAGCGGGTTGTTGAGCACGTCGGCGTAGAACGGGTCGGCGCCGTGGGTGACGACCCAGCTGCCGTAGCCGAGCAGCCACTCGAAGAAGGCGTGGTCGCCGGAGTTGTTGCCGATGGTGTGGTTGACCGGGTCGGCCCAGATGTCGTGGGTGATCCACAGGGCGAGGGCGAGCGAGCCCAGCGCCATCGCGGCGTCGACGGGCAGGCGGCGCCGCCACGGCCGGGTGGCGGGGCGGTCGACGGCCGCCGGTTCGCTCGGCTGCGCTTCGGCGGGGGCGACTGCGGTCACGGGCGGCAGGCTACCAAGCGCGGGCGGTGGTCGCCCACGGCGGCGGCGACACGCCGTGGCTTGACCCAGCTATTGAAAATGACTACCAATTGCACCATGAAAATCGCCTTCGTCGGGAAGGGCGGCAGCGGCAAGACCACGCTCGCCGCCCTCTTCGCCCGCCACCTGGCCGCGGACGGCGCGCCGCTGCTGGCCGTCGACGCCGACATCAACCAGCACCTCGCCGCCGCGCTCGGCGCCACCGAGGACGAGGCCGTGCTCCTGCCCGCCCTCGGCGACCACCTGAGCGAGATCAAGGAGTACCTGCGCGGCGACAACCCGCGCATCGGCTCCGCCGCCGCCATGGTCAAGACCACGCCGCCGGGCCGCGGCTCCCGGCTGGTCGGCGTCACCACGCCCAACCCGCTGTACGACCGGCTCGTGCGCACCGTCGGCGGCGTCCGGCTCGCCGTCACCGGCCCGTTCGCCACGTCCGACCTGGGCGTCGCCTGCTACCACTCCAAGGTCGGCGCCGTCGAGCTGCTGCTCAACCACCTCGTCGACGGCCCCGGCGAGTACGTCGTCGTCGACATGACCGCCGGCGCCGACTCGTTCGCGTCCGGCCTGTTCACCCGGTTCGACGCCACGTTCCTGGTCTGCGAGCCCACCCGGCGCAGCGTCGGCGTCTACCGCCAGTACGTCGGCTACGCCCGCGACCACGGCGTCGCCGTGCACGTCGTCGGCAACAAGGTCGAGAACTCCGCCGACGAGGCGTTCCTGCGCGAGCACGTCGGCGCCGACCTGCTCACCTGCCTCGGCCGCTCCGGCTGGGTCCGGGCGGGCGAGCGCAGCGGCGCCCAGCCGCTCGGCGCGCTGGAGCCGGCCAACCGGGCCGCCCTGGAGGTGCTGCGCGGCGCCGCCGACGCCGCCGTCAAGGACTGGCGGCGCTACCTCGACCAGGCCGCCGAGTTCCACCGCCGCAACGCCGCCGCCTGGGCCAGCGCCAAGGCCGGCGAGGACCTGACCCGCCAGATCGACCCAGAGTTCACGCTCACCGGAAGGTAGACCCATGTCCCTGGACGTCCCCACCGCACTGCTCGCCAAGGCCGAGGCCGGCGACGTCGGCGACGCCGAGTTCGTCGACTGCGTGCGCCGCTCCCTGCCGTACGCCTGGCAGGTCGTCTCCGACGTGGCCGGGCGGGTCGCCGCGCCGTTCGCGGACCACGCCGAGCCCCCGCCCACCGAGGCCGAGCGCGGCCAGCTGCTGCGGGCGCTGGCCAGCGACGCCATCCGCGGCGGCCTGGAGCGGCACTTCGGCGTGAAGCTCGCCTTCCAGAACTGCCACCGGGTGGCCGCGTTCCCGCTGTCCGAGGTCGGCGGCGACACCTACCGGCGGTTCGTCTCGCCGCGCAACCAGCTGCTCAACCAGTCGCCGGAGCTGCGCGACTGCTGACGCGGGGACCGGGGGTGGCTCAGCCCGCCAGGGCCGCCCCCAGCGCCTCCTCGACCGTCGTGTGCCGCCACGTGAACCCGGCCCGGCTCAGCACGCCCGGGCGCACCCGCTGGCTGCGCAGGGCCTCGCCCGCGAACTCGCCCAGCAGCACCCGCAGCCCCACGCCCGGGATCGGCATGATCGCCGGGCGGTGCAGCCGCCCCGCGAACGCCTCGGTGAACCGGGCGTTGCGCACCGGCTCCGGGCCGACCAGGTTCACCGGGCCGTGGATGTCGTCGCGCTCCAGCACGAACACCACCGCGGACACCCAGTCCTCCAGCGAGATCCACGGCACCCACTGCCGGCCGCTGCCCAGCTTGCCGCCCACGCCCAGCTTGAACGGCAACAGCTGCGGCTTGAGCAGGCCGCCCTTGGCGTCCAGCGGCAGGCCGGTGCGCAGCAGCGCCACCCGCACCCCCGCGTCCTCCGCCGGGCGCACCGCCGCCTCCCACACCCGGCACACGTCGGCGAGGAAGCCGGCGCCCGCGGGCGCGTCCTCCTCGACCGGGGTGTCGCCCGTGTCGCCGTACCAGCCGACCGCCGAGCCCTGCAGGAACACCCGCGGGCGCTGCTCCGGCGGCAACTGCGCGATCGTCGTGGCCAGCAGCGTGGTCGGCTCGACCCGGCTGGTGCGGATCTCGTCCTTGTAGCCGGGCGTCCAGCGCTTGTCGCCCACGCCGGCGCCGCCGATGTTGACGACCGCGTCCGCGCCCTGCACCCGCGCCGGGTCCAGGTGGCCCGCCGCCGGGTTCCAGCCCAGCTCGTCGGGGGCGGCCGGCTTGCGGCGCACGAGGCGCGTCACCTCGTGGCCCTCGGCCCGCAGCCGCTCGACCAGGGGGATGCCGAGGAAGCCGGACGCGCCGGCCACGATGATCCGCATGCCCCCATCATTCCCCGCCACGCGGGCCGGCATGCGAAAGGCGCCCGGCCGGAGCCGGGCGCCTTCGTCACAACCGCGTCACGCGCGTCGATTCACGCGCTGAGGCCCAGCTCGCCCTCGAAGTGACCGCCCTCGAGCCGCTCCTTGATGGTGACCAGGAAGCGGGCCGCGTCGGCGCCGTCAACGATCCGGTGGTCGTACGACAGGGCCAGGTAGACCATCGAGCGCGGCAGGATCAGCTCGCCCAGGTTCGGGTCGTCCACGACCACGGCGCGCTTGACCACCGAGCCGGTGCCGAGGATGCCGACCTGCGGCTGGTTGATGATCGGCGTGTCGAACAGCGCGCCGCGGCTGCCGGTGTTGGTCAGCGTGAACGTGCCGCCCGACAGCTCGTCCGGGCTGATCTTGTTGCTGCGGGTGCGCTCCGCCACGTCGGCGATCCGCTTGGCCAGGCCCGCCAGGTTGAGGTCGCCCGCGTCCTTGATGACCGGCACGACCAGGCCCTTGGGGGTGTCCACCGCGATGCCCAGGTGCTCGCCGTCGTGGTACGTGACGGTGCCGGCCTCCTGGTCGATCGAGGAGTTGACCACCGGGTGCTCGCGCAGCGCCTCGACCGCGGCCAGGGCGAAGAACGGCAGGAAGGACAGCTTCACGCCGTGCTTGGCCACGAACGCCGCCTTGGCCTCGTTGCGCAGCCGGGAGATGCGGGTGACGTCGACCTCGACGACCGTGGTGAGCTGCGCGGAGACCTGCAGCGACTCGACCATGCGCCGGGCGATCGTGGCGCGGATGCGGGTCAGCTTCTCCGTGCGGCCGCGCAGCGGGCTCGGGGCCGGCTTCGGCTTGGCGGCGGGCGCCGCCTCGGACGCCGCGGACGCCGCCGCCGGGGCCGGGGCGGCCTTCGCCGCGGCGGCCTTCTCGGCGGCCTCCAGCACGTCCTGCTTGCGGATGCGGCCGCCGACACCGGTGCCGGTGACCGACGACAGGTCGACGCCCTTGTCGGCGGCGAGCTTGCGCACCAGCGGCGTCACGTAGCCGGCGTCGTCGGCGCCGCCGTTCTGCTGCACGGCCTCGGGCGCGGGCGCCGCCGCGGGCGCCGGCGGCTCCGCCGGGGCGGGCCTGCCCTGCTCGACCTCGGGGGCCGGGCCGGCGTACGACTCGCCCAGCTCGGTGGCCTGGCGCGGGGCGGGAGCCGGCGCCGACTCGACCTTGGGCGCCTCCTCCTGCTTCGGGGCCTCCTGCTTCGGGGCCTCGGCCTGCGGCTTCGGCTGCTCCGGGGCGGGCGCCGCGGCCGGGGCCGCGTCGGCCGAGCCGATGATCGCCAGCTCGGCGCCGACGTCCGCCGTCTCGTCCTCCTGGACCTTGATCTCGAGGACGGTGCCGGCCACCGGCGACGGGATCTCGGTGTCGACCTTGTCGGTGGACACCTCGAGCAGCGGCTCGTCGACCTCGATCGAGTCGCCGACCTGCTTGAGCCAGCGGGTGACGGTGCCCTCGGTGACGCTCTCGCCGAGCGCCGGCATCTTCACCGCGGTGCCCTCGGCGGACCCGCCGGAGGACTGCTGGGCGGCCTGCGGCGCGGGCTGCTCCTCCTCGACCGGCTTCTCGGTCGACGGCTGGGTGGGCGCGGGCGGCTCGGGCTCGGGCTGCGACTCGGGCTCGGGCTGCGACTCCTGCTGCTTCTGCTCCGGGGCGGGCGCGGAACCCGCGTCCTCGCCCTCGCCGGCGATCACCGCGAGCTCGCTGCCGACCTCGGCCGTCTCGTCCTCGCCCACGACGATGCGCGACAGCACGCCGGCGGCCGGCGACGGGATCTCGGTGTCGACCTTGTCGGTCGACACCTCCAGCAGCGGCTCGTCCGCCTCGACCCGCTCGCCCTCCTGCTTGAGCCAGCGGGTGACGGTGCCCTCGGTGACACTCTCACCGAGCCGCGGCATGGTGACCGATACCGGCATGTCTTCGAACTCCTTCGTTGCCGAGTGAACGGTGGAAGCGATCAGGCGTGCGCGTGCAGCGGCTTGCCGGCCAGGGCCAGGTGGGCCTCGCCGAGGGCCTCGTTCTGCGTCGGGTGCGCGTGCACGAGCTGGGCGACCTCGGCGGGGTAGGCCTCCCAGTTGTAGATCAGCTGGGCCTCGCCGATGAGCTCGCCGACGCGGGCGCCGACCATGTGGACGCCGACGACCGGGCCGTCCTCGACCCGCACCAGCTTGATGAAGCCGGCGGTCTTGAGGATCTGCGACTTGCCGTTGCCGCCGAGGTTGTAGTTGTACGTCGAGACCTTGTCGGCGCCGTACTGCTCCTTGGCCTTCGCCTCGGTGAGGCCGACGGAGGCCACCTCGGGGTCGGAGTAGGTGACCCGGGGGATGCCCGCCTCGTCGATGACCGCGGGGTTGAGCCCGGCGATCTCCTCGGCGACGAAGATGCCCTGCTGGAAGCCGCGGTGGGCCAGCTGCAGGCCGGGCACGATGTCGCCGACGGCGTAGATGTTGCCGACGCCGGTGTGCAGGCGCTCGTTGGTGATGACGAAGCCGCGGTCGAGCGTGACGCCCTGCTCCTCGTAGCCCAGGTCCTTGGTCGTCGGGCCGCGGCCGACGGCGACCAGCAGGATCTCGGCCTCGACGGTCTCGCCGCCCTGGATGGTGGCGCGCACGCCGTTGTCGGTCAGCTCGACCTTCTCGAACGGCTTGCCGACCTTGAAGTTGATCTTCCGCTTGCGGAACGCCCGCTCGACGGCCTTCGAGATCTCCTCGTCCTCGGCCGCGACGAGCCGGGGCAGCGCCTCCAGGATCGTCACGTCGGCGCCGAACGAGCGCCACACGCTGGCGAACTCGCAGCCGATGACGCCGCCGCCCAGCACGATCGCGCTGCTCGGCACGTGGTCGAGCTTGAGCGCGTGATCGCTGGTGATGACCCGCTTGCCGTCGACCTCGAGGCCGGGCAGGCTGCGCGAGTAGGAGCCGGAGGCCAGCACGACGTTGCGGCCCACGTAGCGCTTGCCGTCGACCTCGACGGCGTCCTTGGCGACCAGCTTGCCGGCGCCCTGCACCACGGTGATCTTCGGCTGCTTGAGCAGGCCCTGCAGGCCCTTGTACAGCCGGGCGACGACGCCGTCCTTGTAGGCGTTGACGCCGGCCATGTCGATGCCGACCAGGTCGGCCTTGACGCCGAACTGCTCGCTCTCGCGGGTCTGGTCCGCCACCTCGGCGGCGTGCAGCAGCGCCTTGGTGGGGATGCACCCGCGGTGCAGGCAGGTGCCGCCGAGCTCGGCCTTGTCGATCAGCGCCACCGACAGGTCCAGCTGCGCGGCGCGCAGGGCCGCGGCGTAACCACCGCTGCCGGCGCCGAGGATGACTACGTCGAAGGTTCCGCCGTCCGGCTGGCTCACAACACACTCCCGGGTCGCGTTCGCCTCCGGGTGGGTTGCACCGCGGAAACGGTCACACAGCTGTCCCGGCCATCTTGTCACTTGTGGAACCCCTTGGCGCACCGAGGTGCCCAACGACACGAGATCAGCACAGCGGCGCCGCGTACCCTTGCCGCAGTCGAGCGTGACGGTGGGAGGGGGAGACGCCCGGTGGCGTGGTTCCGACGGCGCAAAGCCGCATCCGGTCCGGGTGGCCGCCCGGCGAATCGTGCCGACATCGAGCATCTCGCGGAGTTTGTCCGGTCCCGGCGTGGCGTCGAGGCGTTCATCGAGCCGAAGACCACCGTCACCGAGACGACCGTGCTGCTCATCGCCCACGACGGCGAGTGGACCCGCCGGCGCGTCGACTCCGAGGAGAGCGCCCGCCGCTTCGCCCACAAGCTCGCCATCCCGGTGTACGACGTGCGCCTGATGGGCTACCCGCAGCGGATGCGCGACTACAACGAACGGCGCAAGCGCCGCCCCGACTCGGTCTGAGCCGGGGCGGCGTCCGCGCGGGTCAGCGGGCCGGCAGCGGCGGCGGCGGGTCCACCGCGATGCCGGTCCAGGCCGGCCCGGAGAAGTTGCCCGAGGCGTCGAAGGCGCGGATCGTCACCTGGTAGGTGCCGAAGCCGCGGTACGGCACGTAGGCCGTCGTGCCTGCCACGGACGTGATCACGGTGCCGTTCAGCCGCACCTCGTAGCCCGCGACCTGCACGTTGTCGGTCGACTCGGCCCAGCTGACCTGGAACCAGGCGGACCCGCCGCCGCCGTTGATGCGCGGCTGCGCCGGCACGCTCGGCGGGACCGGGTCGCCGCCCGGGCCGCCGCGGTACACCAGCGGCGACAGGTTGCCCGCGGCGTCGAACGCCCGGACCGCGTCCAGCATGACCATCGGCGGCGGCACGGGGGTGGTGCGGCTGGTCTCGGTCGTGGTCGCCACCAGGCGGCCGTTCTGGAAGACGTGGTAACCGGCCACGTCGGCGTCGGCGGGCGCGTCCCACGAGTACGTGACCGTGCCCGGGCCGGTGAAGTCCATCCGGAAGTTCGCCGGTGCGCCCGGCGGGACGACGTCGCGGGTTGGTGCAGTGCCGCCGCAGGCCGCGCCGTCGACCCGGCAGTCCACCGGCTCGCCCCGGCCCGCGGCGACGAAGCTGAAGCTCGTGGTCGAGCGGGCCGGCAGCGGCGCCGCCCAGCTCGGCGGGGTGAACACGTACCGGGTGCCCGAGCGGGTCATCGTGGCGTTCCACGCGCTGCTGATCGTGGTGGGCGCGGCCAGCTCCAGGTCGACCCGCCAGGTGGTGACGGCCCACGGCAGGTCGTTGCGGACGGTGATGGTGCCGATGTAGCCGGTGTCCCAGACGCTGTCCTTGCGGAAGTCACCGGTGGCGGCCTGGGCGGGTGCGGCGGGCAGGACGACGGCGGCGACGGCGGCGAGCAGCGCCGCCCCCGCCAGCCGGGCGAGGCGGCCCAGAGATCGAGTCATGTCGACACGTTAAGGGGTGCGGCCCCGTCGGGGATGCCCGAAAGGGCCGCGCCCCGCGCACGGTCAGCCGTTGGCCGCCACGTCGTCGACCAGCGCCAGCAGGGTGCGCACCGGCACGCCCGTGCCGCCCTTGCTCCAGTAGCCGGTGGGCTCGCCCGAGTGGTACGACGGCCCGGCGATGTCGATGTGCGCCCAGCCGACGCCCTCGGCCACGAACTCGCGCAGGAACAGCCCGCCCTGCAGCATGTGCCCGCCGCGGTCCATGCCCTGCGCCACCTGCGTGATGTCGGCGATGTCGGAGTCCATGCCCTTGCGCACGTCGTCCGGCAGCGGCATCGGCCACGCCGGCTCGCCGACGGCCTCGCCGGCCGCCTTGACCCGCTCGCACACCTCGGGGGTGCCCATGACGCCGGCGATGCGCTTGCCCAGCGCGACGACCTGCCCGCCGGTCAGCGTCGACGTCTCGAACAGGTAGTCGCAGCCGTCCGCGCACGCCCGCCCGATGCCGTCGGCGAGCACCATGCGGCCCTCGGCGTCGGTGTTGAGCACCTCGACGCGCTTGCCGCCGAACATGGTGATGACGTCGCCCGGCCGGTACGCCGACCCGGACGGCATGTTCTCGGCGATGCACAGGTAGCCGGTGACCGGCACCGCCGGCTTGAGCGCGGCAACGGCCAGCATCGTGGCGGCCACGGCGGCCGCCCCGGCCATGTCCGACTTCATCTCCCACATGCCCTGCGCGGGCTTGATGCTGATGCCGCCGGTGTCGAACGTGATGCCCTTGCCGACCAGCGCGACCCGCTTGGCGCCCTCGGCGGCGGCCTCCGGCGTGTACGCCAGGCGCACGAACCGCGGCTTGGCCTCCGAGCCCTGCCCGACGGCGACGATGCCGCCGTACCCGCCGGCCTGCAGCGCCTCGAAGTCGAGGACCTCGACCTCCAGGCCGGCCTCCGTCGCCGCGGCGGCCACCGCGTCGGCGAACGCGGGCGGGCGCAGCTCGTTCGGGGCGGTGTTGACCCAGTCGCGGGTGCGGGCGACCGCCGCGGCCACCACCGGCGCCCGGCGGGCCTCGGCGGCGACCGCGGCGTCGGCGGCGTCCGGCACGACCACCCGCACCGCGCCGACGGGGGAGCGGCGGCCCGGCTGCGGCTTGGTCTTGTAGCCGGCGAACCGGTACGCGCCCAGCAGCGCGCCCTCGGCCACGGCGCGCACGGCGTCCGGCGCGGCCTCGTCGTCGGGCAGCGGCAGCGCCAGCGCCACCGTGGCGCTGCCGGCGAGCGCGCGCACCGCCGTGCCGGCCGCCCGGCGCAGCACCTCGGGCGCGGGCGCGGCACCGGTCGGCTCGGCGCCCAGGCCGACCGCCACCACGAGCGGGGCGGTCACGGTGCCCAGGGTGGCGAGCTTCGTCACCTCGCCGGCCGCGCCCGTGGCGCCGAGCAGCACCAGCGTCGACGTCAGCCGCCCGTCGAAGGCGGCGGTCACGCTCTCCGCGCCGGAGGCGATCAGCGGCTCGCCGCCGTCGGGGCCGGCGGAGTGCAGGCCGATCACGACGGCGTCGACGGGCAGCTCGGCGGGGTCGGTGTCGACCAGGTCGATGGTGGTGGCGGGCTGGGTCACTCAGTTCTCCGCGTCCGTGGGGGCCGGTCACCTCGTGGGCGCCGGTGGTGGGGTGGTCCGGCGGCAACCGGACATGTCCCGCCGATGCTAACCACCCCCCGAGCTGCCGGTAAGTTGCCATGCATGGGTGCCTCCGCCGAACCGCCGACCAGCCCGCTGCGCCGCTCCCCGCTGCACGACCGTCACGTGGCGGCCGGCGCGAAGTTCGCCGCCTTCGGCGGCTGGGAGATGCCGCTGGAGTACGCCGGCGGCGGGGTGCTGCGCGAGCACGCGGCGGTGCGCGAGGACTGCGGCGTGTTCGACGTGTCGCACCTCGGCAAGGCCCGGGTGACCGGCCCCGGCGCGGCGGAGTTCGTCAACGCCTGCCTCAGCAACGACCTGGGCCGCATCGCACCCGGCCAGGCGCAGTACACGCTGTGCTGCGACGACGCGACCGGCGGCGTCGTCGACGACCTGATCGCGTACCTGGTCTCGCCCGACGAGGTCTTCCTGGTGCCGAACGCCGCCAACACCGGCGAGGTGGTGCGCCGGCTCGCCGCGGCCGCCCCGGCGGGCGTCACCGTCACCGACGAGCACGCCGACCACGCCGTGCTGGCCGTGCAGGGGCCGCGCTCGGCCGAGGTGGTGGCCGCGCTGAAGCTGCCCGTCGCCCACGACTACATGTCCTTCGACACCGCCGTCCTCGACGGCGTCGAGCTGATCGTCTGCCGCACCGGCTACACCGGCGAGCGCGGCTTCGAGCTGGTCGTGCCCGCCGCGGGCGCGCTCGCCGTGTGGGACGCGATCGTCGCCGCCGGGGTGCGGCCGTGCGGGCTCGGCGCCCGCGACACGCTGCGCACCGAGATGGGCTACCCGCTGCACGGCCAGGAGCTGTCCCTCGACATCACCCCGGTGCAGGCCCGCGCCGGCTGGGCCGTCGGCTGGTCGAAGCCCGCGTTCTGGGGCCGCGACGCGCTGCTCGCCGAGAAGGCCGCCGGCCCGCGCCGCACCCTGCGCGGCCTGGTGCTCACCGGCCGCGGCGTGCCCCGCGGCCACATGACCGTGTACGCGGGCGGCACGGCCGTCGGCGAGACCACCAGCGGCACGTTCTCTCCCACCCGCAAGGAGGGCATCGCGCTGGCGCTGCTCGACACGGCCGCCCGGCTCGCCGACGGCGCCGAGGTCGAGCTCGACGTGCGCGGCCGCCGCCTGCCGGCCGTGGTGGTGAAGCCGCCGTTCGTGCAGCCGTCGGTGCGCTGACTCAGCGCACCGCCAGCACGACCAGCGCCGCCACCGTCGACAGCTCCACGCCCGCGCCGATCACGTCGCCCGTGATGCCGCCCAGCCGCCGCCGCGCGTGCCGGGTCAGCAGCCCCGCCGTCACCAGCGCGGCCGCCACCGCCAGCGGGCCCTGCCACGGCCGGCCCGGCACCGCGAACAGCCCGGCCACCGCCGTCACCACCGCCACCGCGGCCAGGGCGGTCACCGGCACCGTGCCGGCCACGAGCGCGCCCAGCCCGTCCGGCCGCGCCGCCGGCACGCCCCGCCGGCACGCCACCGGCACCGCCAGGCGGCCCGCCGCGAACGCCACCGCCACGCCCGCCGCCGTCGGCCCGGCCGCCAGCGTGGCCGCCTGCAGCAGCAGCACCAGCGCGATCGCCGCGACCCCGAACGGGCCGATGTCCGGCTTCTTCATGATCTCCAGCGCGCCCGGCCCCGGCCGGTAGGAGCCCAGCGCGTCCACCGTGTCGGCCAGCCCGTCCAGGTGCAGCCCGCGGGTCAGCAGCGCGGCCGCCGCCACCGTCAGCACCGCCGCCACCGCCGCCGGCAGCACCAGCCCGGCCGCCCACAGCAGCGCGCCGAGCACGCCGCCGAGCGCCGCGCCGACCAGCGGGGCGGCCGTCATCGCCACCCGCGCCGCCGCCCGGTCCACCCGGCCCGCCCGCACGGGCAGGACCGTCAGCGTCGTGACCGCCAGGCGCAGGCCGTCACGCACCGTCCGGGCCCGCGAACGCGCTCGCGTCGTCGAGTCCCGGGTGCGCGCCCACGCTGCCGGCCAGGCCGATCGCCGCGTTCAGCAGCGGCAGCGCGGCCAGCGCGTTCGCCCCCTCGCCCAGGTCGAGGCGCAGCTCCAGCACCGGGTCCAGGCCCAGCACGTCCGCGCCCTGGCGCACCGCGGGCTGCCCGCCGTGGTCCGGCAGCAGGTACCAGTGCCGGGTCTGGTGCGCGAAGTCGCGGGCCACCAGCCCCGCCGCGATGCCGACCGGGCCGTCCACCAGCACCGGGGTGCGCCGGGCCGCCGAGCCGAGCAGCACGCCCGTCGCCACCGCGATGTCGCCGCCGCCCAGCTGGGTCAGGATGTCGCGGGCGCCGCGCGGGCTCTGCCGGATGCGGTGCAGCGCGTCGCGCACGGCGGCGCAGCGCCGCATCCACGCCGCGTCGTCCACGTACCCGCCGGGCACGCCCACCCGGCCCAGCACCGCCACCGGCTCCGCGCCCGTCGTCGCCGCCACCACCGCGGCGGCCGCCGCCTCCGCGCCCGCCGAGAACGCCGCCAGCACCACCGCGTCCGCGCCCGCGTCGACGGCCGCGTCGGCCAGCTCCCAGCCGGTGCGCAGCGCGGCGTCCACGTCCGCCGGGTCCAGCGCCAGGCCGCTCTCCATCGCCCCGGCGGCCGGCACGTCGACCACGTCGACGGTGGCGCCGGCCTCCGCCGCCAGCCGGGCCAGCGGGCCGTGCCCGTCGCGCGCCTCGGCCGCCCGGCGCGCCGTGTCGCCGGCGTCGGCCCCCGCGGCCGCCCCGCCCGCGTGCGTGCCGTGCAGCGCGATGACGGCGACGCTGCGCCACGGCCGCGGCGTCGCGGTGCCCTGCGTGCGGGCGGCGAACTCGACGGCCCCGCGCAGCGCCCCCAGCCCCGCGCCGGGCAGGTCGAGCCCGAGCAGCCGCTCGGCGGCCGCCGTGCCCGCGTCGTCGTCGGGCAGCGGCAGGTCCATGCCGGGCGCGATGACCGTGCCCGTGCTGATCAGCGGCAGCGCCATGGTGGGCGCGCTGAACGCGTCGGCCCGCGGCGCGTCGTCCGGCGTCTCGTCCGTCTCCGGCGCTCGCGCGGTGATCGTCGGCAGGGCCGACGTCGGCGCCGCGGCCAGCACCGCGTCCGGCGAGTACGCGCCGCCCGCCCCGGCCGCGTCGGCCGCCGCCGCGCCCGCGTCGTCCGGCACCACCGACGCCGCGCTCGGCAGCCCGTCCGCCGACGGCTTCAGCCACGTCGCCTGGCCCGCCACCACGAACGCCACCCGGTCGCACACCTGCGCCACCGCCTGGTTCGTGGTGCCCAGCGCGTCCGCGAACGCCCGGCCCACCGGCGTCATCGGCACCAGCGACAGCCCCACCTCCGGGCTGACCAGCACCACCCGCGCCGCGGACGCGCGCACCGCCTCGGCCAGCGCCGCCACGGTCGCCACGTCGTCGCTGGGCTGCCGCTCCGGGTCCAGCACCGCCGCGATCCAGCCGCCCAGGTCGTCCACGAGGATCGTCTCGTCCGGCTTCGCCGCCGTCAGGAGCTGCGCCAGCCGGTCCGGGTCGGCCCCGGTCTCCTCCGTCGTCCACGACTGCGGCCGCCGCCGCTGGTGCTCCTCGATCCGGGCCAGCCACTCGGGATCGTCGCCCCCGCCGACGGCGGTCGCCACGTACCGCACGCTGGCCGCACCGGCCACCAGCGCCTCCGCGAAGCCGCTCTTGCCGGACCGGATCCCGCCGAGCACGAGGACCGAGTTCCACCCGTCAACCGACATGCCCCGTACCTTAAGGCCGGGCCCGCGCCCGGCGCTGGCGGCATGGTCCACAGGGTGCGCCCGGCCGCACGCCGTAGGCTTGGGGCGTCGGAGGGTCACGACGCGAGGGAGAAACGACATGCCGTGGAGCTGGCGCTACGAGAACGTCGACGGTCAGCAGGTCACCGGTCCGGCCGAGACGTTCAGCAGCCAGGCCGACGCGGAGAGCTGGATCGGGCAGGCGTGGCGCGAGCTCGCCGCGAGCGGGGTCACGTCGGTCGCGCTGGTCGAGGACGACCGGGTCGACTACAAGATGAGCCTGCAGCCGGCCGAATGAGACCGGACGCGGGCACCGTACCCCGCAGCGCGTTCCTGCCGAGCCCCGTCTTCCTGGCCGTGCTCGCGGCCTTCGCCGGGTCCGGCCTGGCGGTCTGGTCCGGCGCCGGCAACGCCGGTGTGCTGGTCTTCTGCTTCGTCGTCGCCGGCTGGATCGTGTCGCTGTGCCTGCACGAGTACGCCCACGCGCTCGTCGCCTACCGGTTCGGCGACACCGGCGTGGCCGGCCGCGGCTACCTGCGGCTCAACCCGCTGAAGTACAGCCACCCGCTGCTGTCGATCGTGCTGCCCGTCATCGTGGTGGTGCTCGGCGGCATCGGCCTGCCCGGCGGCGCCGTGTGGGTCGACCACCACCGCATCCCGGGGCGGCTGCGGCACAGCCTGGTCAGCTTCGCCGGCCCCGCCACCAACGTGCTGTTCGCGCTGGCGCTCGCCGTGCCGTTCTGGTTCGCGCCCGACCTGGGCGCGCACCCCGAGTTCTGGGCGGCGCTGGCGCTGCTCGGCATGCTCCAGGCGATGGCGAGCGTGCTCAACTTCCTGCCCGTGCCCGGCCTCGACGGCGGCAACATGCTGTACCCGTGGCTGTCGCCCACGTGGCGGCGCGGCTGGGACAAGGTGGCGCCGTTCGGGTTCCTGCTGCTGTTCGCGCTGCTCTGGCAGCCGTCCGTCGGCCGGGTCTTCTTCGGCGGCGTCTTCCGGCTCGCCGAACTGCTCGGCCTCGACCCCCGGCTGTACTCCTACGGCCTCGACCTCATGCGCTTCTGGACCCAGTGGGTCTGACGGGGCGTCCCGTCAGACCCACCGGTCCGTGACCGTCAGGGCCGGCTCGCCGGGCTCTCCGTGCGGGCCGGGTCGCGCTCCACGATCGGGTCCAGCACGTCGTCGATCGCCTTGAGCAGGTCGGCGTCCAGCTTCTTGCCGGCCGCCGCCGCGTTGTCACGCACCTGCTCCGGCCGGGACGCGCCGATGATCGCCGCCGACACGTTCGGGTTCTGCAGCACCCACGCCACGGCCAGCTGCGCCATCGACAGCCCGGCCTGCTCGGCCAGCGGCTTCAGGCGCTGCACCGTGCCCAGCACCTCCTCGGTCATGAACCGGGAGATGAACTGCGCGCCCGACTTCTCGTCGCGGGCCCGCGAGCCCTCCGGCAGCGGCTGGCCCACCACGTACTTGCCGCTCAGCACGCCCTGCGCGATCGGCGAGAAGACCACCTGGCCCAGGCCCAGCTCCTCCGACGTCGGCACCACCTCGGCCTCGATGACCCGCCACAGCATCGAGTACTGCGGCTGGTTCGACACCAGCTGGATCCTCAGGTCCTGCGCCAGCGCGTGCGCAGCGCGGATCTCCGACGCCTTCCACTCCGAGACGCCGATGTACAGGGCCTTGCCGGCGCGCACGATGTCGGCGAACGCCTGCATCGTCTCCTCGAGCGGCGTCGCGTAGTCGTAGCGGTGCGCCTGGTACACGTCGACGTAGTCGGTCTGCAGGCGCACCAGCGAACCGTTGATCGACTCCAGGATGTGCTTGCGCGACAGGCCGCGGTCGTTCTGGCCCGGCCCGGTCGGCCAGTACACCTTCGTGAGGATCTCCAGACCCTCCCGCCGCACGCCCGACAGCGCCCGGCCCAGCACCGCCTCCGCGCGGGTGCCCGCGTACACGTCCGCGGTGTCGAACGTCGTGATGCCCACGTCGAGGGCGGCCTTGACGCACGCGGCGGCGGCCTCCTCCTCGACCTGGGAGCCGTGGGTGATCCAGTTGCCGTACGCGATCTCGCTGATCTTCAGGCCCGAACGGCCGAGGTGACGGAACTCCATGCCCCGACCCTACGTTCAGAGCAACGGGTACGTGTCCGCGAGGAGCCGATCGATCTCGTCGGCGACGTCACCCCGGCTGGCGTGCGCCACGGGAATCAGCGGCTCGCCGCGCCGGTCCAGCGCGCCCCACCGGCCGTCCGCGCCCGCCACCAGGAACGCCACCGGGTGGATCACCAGCGCCGGGTGCCGCGGCGGCACCACCACCTTGCCGGTGCGGTCGATCACCCCCTGACCCGACATCGTCTCCACGATCGCCAGGCCCTCGTCGGTGAAGCCGTCCACGTACCGGCCGTCGGTCAGCGCCGTCACGAACGCCGCGTACCGCGGCGGCACCACCATATGCCCCGACGCGTCGACCGCGCCCCACCCGCCGCGTCGCACCGCCGCCACCCCGCGCCGGAACGGCCGCACGTCGTCGAACCCGGTGTCGATCACGATCCGCCCGGTCCGGTCGATGGCGCACCAGCCGCCCCGCCCGTCGCGCGACACCCACGCCAGCCCGTCCGAGAACGAGTTCGCGCCCACGAACCCGGCCGCCGCCTCCACCACCGTCACACCGTCGGTGTCGATCAGCTCCCACGCCCGGCTCTCCGGCCGCCGCACCCACGCCAGGTCGTCGTGGAACGGCTGCGCGTCCGCGTACCGCGGCGGCACCGCCACCGACCCGTCGTGGTCCCGGTAACCCCACCGCTGCGCCCGCTCACTGAACGCCGGCACCGGCGGCCGCCGCAGCTGCAGGATCTCGTCCCGGGTCCGCGGGTACGGGCCCCAGCCCGACTCCGCCACCCGCGCCATCACCGCGTCCAGCGCCAGCTCGGTGCGCGCGATCAGCTCCGGGTCCTCCACCTTGCGCAGGTCCAGCGCCTTCTCGAAGTGGATGCACGCCTCGATGTAGCGCCCCTGGTCGAAACACGACCGCCCGGCGTGCTCGTGCATGGTGGCCCGCAGCCGGTCCGGCAGCTCCGGCGAGTTCGCCTCCTCGAACAGCCGGTCGGCCTCCGCGAAGTCACCCCGCCACTGCAACACGTGCGCCAGCCGCGCCTGCACGATCGCCGTGCGCCGCAACTCCCCGGTCCGCTCGGCGATGGCCAGGGCGTCCCGCCCGTCGGCCAGCGCGGCCGTGAGATCCCCGAGAATCCGCGACACCACCGCCCGCAACCCCAGCAGCCGCGCCCGGGCCGCGTCGATCGTGGCAGCCTCCAGCTTCACCGTCAGCCGGTCCCGCACCGCCCGCAACTCGTCGGCGTCGTCGACGATCTCCCGCAGCGTGTCCGGGTGGAACCGCCACGGGTAACTCCCGAGCACCTGCTCCGGATCGCCCCGCAGCACCCTTGCCGCACCCGCCGCCGGGGCCGTCTCCTGCCGCGGCCGGATCACCGGCGTCAGCACGGTCGGCGCCCGCAACACGGTGGCCGCCCCGGCGGCGGACTCCGGCACGGGCAGCACGGTGGCGGGCGCGGGGGAGACGGGCTCGTCCGCGAACCAGTCGGCCTCACCCTGACCGTCCACATCGTCCGGTCCGGCGGCGGGTTCCTCCGAGTCGGCTGCCGGCTCGTCGGGCGCTGGCTCGCTTCCGGGCTCGTCCGGTTCCGGTTCCGGCTCCACTTCGGATGCGGCCGGGGTGGTGGGTTCTTCGGTCGTGGGCTCGTTCCCGGCCGTGGGCGGGGTGGGGGTGTCGGCGGTCTCGGGTGCGGCCTCGACCGGGTCGTGGTGGTCGGGCTCCGCGGTATCGCGAGCGGTGACCTCCGGGGCCTTGCCGGTGGGCTCCGTGGTCTCCTCGGTGGTGAGGTCCGCGGTCCCGTCGGTGGTGGGTTCCGCAGTCTCGTCGGTGGTGAGGTCCGTGGTCTCGCGGGCGGTGGGTTTCGCGGTACCGCCGGTGGCGGTCTCCGCGGCTTCGCGGGTGGCGGCCTCCGGGGTCTCGGATGTCGTCGGTTCGGTTTCCCGGGCGGTACCCGCCTCCATCTCTGAGGTCGCGGTCTCGTCGGTGGTCTCGGCGGACTCGCGGGCGGTTTCCCCCGACGGCTCGCCCGTCTCGCGCGGGGTTGCCTCGGCAGGCTCGTCGTCGACGGCTTGGTCGGCGGGCGCCGGGCCGGGGTCCGCGAGCAGTTCGCGCAGCGCGGCGCCGAGGGCGCGCATCCGCGGGTCCGCCGGCTCCTCCGCGGCCGGGGCCGGAGGCTCGGGTGTCCCCGGGGCGGCAGGGGCGGCGGGGGCGGCCGGCTTCGCCGCGGCGTCGAACCAGCCGCCGCCGGCGGGCGACGTCGGCGCCGCCGGGGGAGAGACGGGAGGCGGCACCGGCCGCGGTGCGGCCGGCGGCACGGGCCGCAGGGCGGCCGGGCTCGCGGCCTGAGCCGGCGGCGGGCTCGCGGGTGGGGCCGGGCTCGCGGGCGCAGGCGGCGTCGCCGGCCGTGAGTCGGTCGGCTTCGCGGGCGGAGGCGCGGCAGGGTGCGGGGCGGCCGGGACCGAGGGCGCGGTCGGCGGGGCCACCGGGGCCGGGGCCGCCGGAGCGGCCCGCGCCACCGGTGGGGCCATCGCGTCACGGACCACCGGTGGGGTGATCGGCAGCGCCGGCGTGACCGGGGCGGCGGCGGGTGGCGACGGCGGGGGTGCCCACGGGATCGCCGGGGTGACCGGGGCGGCCGGGGGCCGGCGTTCCGTGGTGGCCTCGCCGATGGCCGGCGGGGTGGGGCGGGGGCCGAACGGTTGGCGGCGGTGGAAGGTCGAGTACTCGCCGGTGGGGGCCGCGTGGGCGCCCCGCCGCGGCGTCCCCTCCGACGGAGCGGGAGGCGGCGGCGGAGGCGGCAGGGGCGGGGGAGGGGGCGGCGGCGCCGCCGCGCGGTGGTGGGTGTCCAGGGGTGGTGGGGTCCAGCGCTGGGTCGGCGCGGCCCAGCCGGCGGCGGCGGCGCGCCGTCCGTCCGACGGTGCGTCCGGCGGTGGGGGTGGGGAAGGGGGCAGGGGACGGCCCGCCGGGTGGGCGGTGGCGGTGCCGTAGGCGGGGGCGACGCGGTCGGAGCGGGGGCCCGGCTGTGGGGGGACGACGCGGCGGGTGCGTTCCGCGTCGGGGTGTGGCGGGGTGGGGGTGTCGTCCTGGGTGCGGGTGGTGTGGCCGCGGGGGTTCTGGCCGGTGTCGCCCGGGTAGCGCTGGCCGGGCAGGGGTTCCCACTCCCAGGTGCTCTCGTGCGCCCAGTCGGGTTCGTCGCCCCAGCCGCCGCCCGCGGCGGAGCCCCAGCCGCTCACGGAAGGGCCCGGTGGGGGCGTCGATCCGTCATGGCGGCCACCTTGTCGGAAAAAGCGCGGTGGGCACGATGCGGCTCCGGGTAGAGTCGCCCGGCTCCGTGCCTCGCGGGGTGCGAGAGGAGATTAACGGCGTGCATGGGCCCACCGCCACTGCCGATTGGATCTCGTGGCCGCGGGTCCGGGCGTTCGGGGCGCTGGCGGCGGCCGGGTACCGGCGTCACTCGACGTATCGGCAGGCCGCCGTGGCGGGTGCGACGACGAATGTCGTGTTCGGCTTCATCAAGGTGTACGTGCTGCTGGCGGTGGTGGCGGCCGGTGGTGCGGCGGTGGGGTACGACCGTCGGCAGATCGTCACCTTCGTATGGGTGGCGCAGGGGCTGCTGACCGTCGTTCTCATGTGGAGTTGGACGGAATTGTCCGAACGGATCCGGTCCGGGGACGTCGTCACCGATTTGTTACGACCGCTGCCCCCGGTCGTCGCCTACCTCGCCGAAGATCTGGGCCGCGCCGGGCAGGCCGTGCTGACCCGGTTCCTGCCGCCGGTGGTGGTCGGCGCCCTGGTGTTCGGGCTGTACGTGCCCGGCCGGTGGTTCACGGTGCCGCTGTTCGCGCTGTCGGTGCTGCTGGCGACCGTGTGCAGCTTCTGCTGCCGGTACCTGGTCAACGCGACCGCCTACTGGCTGGCGGACGCCCGCGGCCCGATCGTCCTGTGGGGGGTCGGCTCGGGGGTGCTCGCCGGGCTGTACTTCCCGCTGCGCTTCCTGCCCGACCCGGTGGCGGTGGCGCTATGGGTGGCGACGCCGTTCCCGGGGCTGATGCAGACGCCGCTGGACGTCCTGGTCGAGCGCGACGGCCCGGCGCTGCAGTGCGGGCTGGTGGCGTTGCAGGCGGTGTGGGCGGCGCTGCTGCTGCTCGCCTGCGACCGGACCCAGCGGCGCGCCGAGCGCAGGCTGGTGCTGCAGGGTGGCTAGGGCGTACTGGGCGCTGTTCGCCGGGCAGTTCCGGTCGGTGACCGCCTACCGGGCGTCCTTCGCGGTCGAGCTCTTCAGCAATCTCGGCGTGATCGTGTTCGACGTGCTGGCCGTGCTGGTGCTGTTCTCGGTGACCCGGACGCTGGGCGGCTTCACCGTGCGCGAGGTGCTGGTGATGGTGTCGCTGACCGCGTGCACGTTCGCGCTGGCGGACCTGGCGGTCGGCAACATCGAGCGGGTCAAGACGTACGTGCGCTCGGGCCGGCTGGACACCGTGCTGCTGCGGCCGCTGGGCGCGCTGCCGCAGCTGCTGCTCATGGACATGCCGCTGAAGAAGGTCTCCCGGTCGCTGTTCGCCCTCGCCGTGCTGGCGGTCGCCCTGCACCTGGCCGGGGTGACGTGGACGCCGGCGCGGGCGGCGCTGCTGGCCGCGACGGTGGCGGGCGCGGTGACGTTCTTCGGGGCGTTCTTCGTGGCCGGGGCGAGCGTCGCGTTCTGGTGGGTGGAGTCGGGCGAGCTGGCGAACTCGGTCACCTACGGCGGGCGGGAGTTCGCCGGCTACCCGGTGCCGGTGTTCGAGGGCTGGTTCCGCAACACCTTCGCGTACGGGCTCGGGTTCGCCTTCGTCGGCTACCACCCGGCGCTGGCCCTGCTGGGCCGCGCCGACCCGCTGGGCCTGCCGGCCTGGTCGGGCTGGGCCGCGCCGCTGGTGGCGCTGCCCGCCGCCGGCGCGGCCGCCGCCGTGTGGCGGCTCGGGATCAGGCACTACCGGAGTACGGGGTCATGACGATCATCTCGGCCGCGGGGCTGCGCAAGGATTTCACGGTACGGGTGAAGGCGGGCCGGCTGCGCCGCGAGCGACGCACGGTGTCCGCGGTGGACGGTGTCGACCTGGCGGTGGAGCGGGGCGAGATGCTCGGCTACATCGGCCCGAACGGGGCGGGCAAGTCGACGACGCTGAAGATGCTGACCGGCGTGCTGGCGCCGACGGCGGGCGAGGTCCGGGTGTGCGGGCTGACGCCGGTGGCCCAGCGCACCCGGCTGGCGCTGCGCATCGGGGTGGTGTTCGGGCAGCGCTCGCAACTGTGGTGGGACCTGCCGCTGCGCGAGTCGTTCGGGCTGCTGCGGCACATCTACCGGGTGCCCTCCGCCGACCACGCGGCCCGGCTGCGCCGCTGCCGCGCCCTGCTGGAGCTGGACGCATTCCTGGACACCCCGGTGCGGCAGCTGTCGCTGGGCCAGCGGATGCGCGGGGAGCTGACGGCGGCCCTGCTGCACGGCCCGGAGGTGCTGTTCCTGGACGAGCCGACGATCGGCCTCGACGTGGTCAGCAAGCAGGCGGTGCGCGGCTTCCTCGCCGAGCTGGGCGCCACCGGCGACGTGACGCTGGTGCTGACCACGCACGACCTGGCCGACATCGAGCGGCTGTGCCGGCGCCTGGTGGTGGTCGACCACGGCCGGGTGGTGCACGACGGCACGATCGAGGAGCTGCACGGCCGGTACGGCTCGCGCCGGGTGCTGGTGGCGGACCTCGACGCGCCGCTGCCCGCGGGCTTCGCGGTGGCCGGCGCCACGGTGGAGGCGGTGGAGGCCGACGGCCACCGGGTGCAGCTGTCGCTGGACGGCGGCGTGGGCGCGGGCACGGTGGTGGCGGCGCTGGCGGGCGCGGCGCCGCTGCGCGACCTGTCGGTGCGCGAGCCGGCCATCGAGGACGTGGTGGCCCGGCTGTACCGCTCGTGAGTCAGGCGCGGTGCTCCATGACGAGCACCAGCCAGGTGCCGGGCTCCAACGCCTCGTAGACGTGCGCCACGTCGCCCGGGAAGGCCGCGTAGTCGCCGGCCGCCAGCTCGACGGGGTCGGTCTCCGGGCCGGTGCGCAGCCGCCCGGCCGACACGACGACGTGCTCGGTGCTGCCGGGGATGTGCGCCTCGGCGTGCCGGGGGGCGCCGGGCTCGAGGGCCACCACGTACAGGTCGCGGCGGGTGTGCGCGGACCCGGCGGCGAGCAGGGTGCCGACGAAGTCGGCCTGCTCGCTGGGCACGCCGATGCCCTGGCCGGCGCGGACGACCCGGATGGCGGGCACGGGCGGCTCGACGAGCCGGCTGAACGGCACGCCGAGGGCCACCCCGAGCGACCACAGGGTCTCGACGCTGGGGTTGCCGTTGCCCGCCTCCAGCTGCGACAGCGTCGACTTGGCGAGGCCGGCCCGGCGGGCCAGCTCGGCCAGGGAGATGCCGGCGCGCTCGCGCTCCCGGCGCAGCGCCGCGGCGATCGTGGCGAGGGGCCCGTCGGACATCGTTCGCTCCATCAGACTCATCGTTCGGTTTGACGAACGGCAGGCGTATCGTTCACCATAATGAACTATGCGTACGGCACAGCGAACTCTGACCCGCGACGCCGTGACGATCGGCCTCGCCATGGTCGCCATCGGCGCCTCGTTCGGCGCCATCGCCATCGCCAGCGGGCTGCCCTGGTGGGCCCCGTCGCTCATGTCGACGATCGTCTTCGCCGGCGGCGCCCAGTTCATGGCGGTCGGCCTGCTGGTCGCCGGCAACCCGGTCGCGGCCGTGCTGGCGGGCCTGCTGCTCAACGCCCGGCACCTGCCGTTCGGCCTCGCCGTCGCCGGGGCGCTCGGCCCGTCGCTGCGCGCCCGGCTCGTCGGCGCCCACCTGATGACCGACGAGGTCGTCGCGTTCACCCTCGCCGAGGACGACCCGGCCCGGCGCCGCCGGACCTACTGGATCATCGGCATCACGCTGTTCACCACCTGGAACGTCGGCACCGTGCTCGGCGCGGCGTTCGCCAGCGTGGCCGCCGACCCGGCCGCCTTCGGCCTCGACGCGGCGTTCCCCGCGGGCCTGATCGCGCTGCTCTGGCCCACCCTCCGCGACCCGGCCACCCGCGATGTCGCCGTCGCCGGGGCGGCCGTCGCCGTCCTCGCCACCCCGCTGCTGCCCGCCGGGCTGCCCGTGCTGCTGTCGCTGCTCGGGCTCGGCGTGCTGCTCCTGCGTTCCCGGAAGGGGGCCGCCGCATGAGCCTCGTCGTCGCGATCGCCGCGCTGGCCGTCGGCACGTACACGATGCGCCTGGCCGGGGTCCTGCTGCGCGAGCGGCTGGACCTGTCCGAGCGGGTGACCCGGATCCTGCCGATGGCGGCGGCCGCGCTGCTGGCGGCGCTGGCCGCCACGGCCACGTTCACCGAGGACCAGGCGTTCGCGGGCTGGGCGCGGCCGGCCGGGGTGGCGTTCGGCGCGCTGCTGGCCTGGCGCCGCGCGCCGTTCGTGGCCGTCGTGGTCGGCGCGGCCGCGGTCGCCGCCGGGCTACGCCTGCTCGGCGTGCCCTGACGCGGCCTCGCGCTCGCGCCAGCGCTCGATCAGCTTGGGCAGCTCGCCGCGCAGGTAGGCGAAGAACCGCCGGGTCTCGTCGAGGCGCTGCCCGGCGGCCGACCCCACGCCGATGGCGCCGACCGCCGCCGTCAGGTCGCCCTCGATCGCCACGAGCATCCGGTCGCGGCTGGTGAACATCTGCTCGTACCAGTGCTCGGAGAGCAGCCGGTAGTGGTCGCGGCGCCGGCCGGGCTCGCGGTCGCGCGCGATCATGCCCACGTTCTCCAGGTACTGCACCGCCTGGGAGACCGCGGCCGGGCTGATCCGCAGCGTGGCGGCCAGCTCGGCGGACGTCACCCGGCCCTGCTCGCTCACCAGGACGGCCGCGAACACCCGGGCCGCCATGCGGGGCATGCCCATCCCGGACAGCGTCAGCCCGATGCGCTCGATGACCTGCTCCACCGGTGCATCCTCGCGCGCATTCACGACATTCACAAATTTGTGAAGGGACTTTACGCTCGGAGGCATGACCCCCGTCATCGACATCGCCGGACTGGTCAAGACGTTCGGCACCACGCGCGCCCTCGACGGCCTCGACCTCAGCGTCGAGCCCGGCGAGGTGCACGGCTTCCTCGGCCCCAACGGGTCGGGCAAGTCCACCACCATCCGGGTCCTGCTCGGCCTGCTGCGCGCCGACGGCGGTCGGGCCGCCCTGTTCGGCGCCGACCCGTGGCGCGACGCCGTCGCCCTGCACCGCCGCCTCGCCTACGTGCCCGGCGACGTGAACCTGTGGCCCAACCTCACCGGCGGCGAGGCCATCGACCTGTTCGGCGCCCTACGCGGCGGCCTCGACGAGACCCGGCGCGCCCGGCTGCTCGACGCGTTCGACCTCGACCCCGCCAAGCGCTGCCGCACCTACTCCAAGGGCAACCGGCAGAAGGTGGCGCTGGTCGCCGCGCTCGCCGCCGACGTCGAGCTGTACGTGCTCGACGAGCCCACCAGCGGCCTCGACCCCCTCATGGAGGCCACCTTCACCGACTGCGTCCGCGAGCTGCGCGACGCCGGCCGCACCGTCCTGCTGTCCAGCCACATCCTGGCCGAGGTCGAGAAGCTGTGCGACCGGGTGAGCATCATCCGCGCCGGGCGCAACGTCGAGGCCGGCACCCTCGCCGAGCTGCGCCACCTCACCCGCACCGCCGTCAGCGCCGACACCGAGCGCCCCGTCACCGGCCTCGCCGGGCTGCCCGGCGTGCACGACGCGCGCGTCACCGGCACCCGGGTCGCGTTCGACGTGGAGACGGCCGCGCTGGAGTCCGCGCTGCGCCACCTGCTGCCGTTCGGGGTGCGCGCCCTCACCAGCACCCCGCCCACCCTGGAGGAGCTGTTCCTGCGCCACTACGCGGGCGCCCGATGACCGGCCTCGCCGGCACCCGCCGGCTCACCCGCCTCGCCCTGCGCCGCGACCGCGTCCAGCTGCCCGTCTGGCTCGCCGCGCTCACCCTGCTCGAGTACGGCAGCGCCGTCAGCATCGTGGAGGGCTACGCCGACCCGGCCGAGCGCACCGCCTTCGTCGTCACCTCGGCGAACAACGCCGCCCTGCTCGCCTTCAACGGGCTGGTCTCCGGCGACAGCGTCGGCGCCACGATCGCCTCCCAGGTGCTGCTCATCATGCTCGTCGGCGCCGCCGCCATGAGCACCCTCACCGTCGTGCGGCACACCCGGCAGAACGAGGAGACCGGCCGCGCCGAGCTGATCGGTTCCGCGCCGGTCGGCCGGCACGCCCCGCTCACCGCCGCCCTGATCGTCGCCGCCGGCGCCAACCTCGTCCTGGGCGTCCTCGCCGCGCTCGCCCTCGTCGCCTGCGGCCTGCCCGCCGGCGGGTCCGCCGCGTCCGGCGTCGCCGTCGCCGGCACCGGCATCGCGTTCGCCGCCCTCGCCGCGATCGCCGCCCAGCTCACCTCCGGCGCCCGCGCCGCCAACGGCCTGGCCGCCGCCGCCATCGGCGCCGCGTTCCTGCTGCGCGGCGTCGGCGACGCCACCGGCGACGTCCGCGGCGTGCGGGTCGACCCCGGCTGGGCGTCCGACCTGTCGCCCATCGGCTGGGCCCAGCGGATCCGCCCGTACGACGGCGACCACTGGATCGTCCTGCTGCCCCTGCTCGCCCTCACCGCCGCGGCCGCGGCGGCCGCGTTCGCCCTCGCCGCCCGCCGCGACCTCGGCGCCGGCCTGCTCGCCGACCGCCCCGGCCCGCCGCGCGCCGGCCGGGGGCTGCGCAGCCCGCTCGGCCTGGCCTGGCGCCTGCAACGCGGCGTCCTGCTCGGCTGGGTCGTCGCCGTGGTCGTCGTCGCCGCCGGCATGGGCGGCGTCGGCGACGCGGTCGGCGACGTCGTGGCCAGCAGCGACGCCGTCGCCGACGCCATCGGCCGGCTCGGCGGCGGCGGCTCGCCCGTCGACGCCTACTTCGCCGCCGTGCTGTCCCTGGTCGGCGTCGCCGTCGCCGGGTACGCCGTGCAGGCCCTGCAACGGCTGCGCACCGAGGAGGGCGGCCCCCTGGAACCCGTCCTCGCCACCGCCACCGGCCGCCCCCGCTGGCTCGCCGGGCACCTGCTCATCGCCGCCGCCGGCGTGGTCCTGCTGCTCGCCGTCGCCGGCGCGACGACCGGCCTGGTCTACGCGGCGGCCACCGGCGGCAACTGGCACCTCACCGGCACGCTGACCGCGGCGGCGCTCGTCCGGGCCCCGGCGGCGCTGGTGCTCGCCGGGTTCGCGGTGGCCGCGTTCGGGCTGCTGCCCCGGCTGGTCACGGCGATCACCTGGGCGGTGTTCGCGGCGTGCCTGCTGCTCGGCCAGATCGGCCAGCTGCTGAACCTGCCGGCGGCGGTGCTGGACGCCTCACCGTTCAGCCACGTCCCGGCCGCGCCCGTGGCACCCGTGACGGCGGCGCCGCTGGTGGTGCTCACGGTCGTCGCCGCGGCGCTGACGGCCACCGGCTTCGCCGCGTTCCGCCGCCGCGACATCGGCTGATCAGCGGGCGGCCACCAGCCGTCAGACCTGGGCGCCGATCTCCACCTTCGGCTTCGGGATGCGCATGCGGCGGAACGTGAGGCCGCGCATGATGCCGTACAGGTAGAGCGAGCCGAGGCGCTGGTCGGACTTCGGGAAGCGCTCGCGGACCAGCCGCTTGACCTTGCGGGCGATGAGGATGCTGTCGATCACCACGCCCGCCGCCAGGATGACCCACAGGATGTTCGTGCCGAGCTGCACGACCTTGGGCATCATCGGCTGCGAGCCGATGAGCACGACCAGCGCGCCGCCGAAGAAGTAGGTGCCGACGGTGCGGCGCGAGTCGACGACGTCGCGCACCAGGCTGCGCTCCGGGCCGCGGTCGCGGGGGAGCAGGTAGCGCTCGTCGCCGGCCTTCATGCCGGCCGTGGCCTCGGCCCGCTCGGCGCGCTGGCGGTCGCGCAGCTGCCGGTACGCCTCGCGGCGGTTCTCCGGCGCCTTCTCGGCGACGCGGCGGCGCTGCACGGAGCTGCGCTTGGGCGTCTGCTTGCCGAGCTCGCGCTTGCTGGGCGTGTAGCCGCGGGGGGCGGGGGTGGCCGGCTCGTCGGCCGGGGTCACCTCGGCGCTGGCGTCGGCGACGAGATCGGCGGACTTGCGGCGGAACATCGAGGGCACCCGCACAGCGTAGCGCCCGCGCTCACGACCGGGCGCGGGCGTTCGCCGCAGGCGTCAGGGGCGCTCGACGCGGGCGCCGAGCTGGGCCAGCTTGGTCTCGAAGTCCTCGTAGCCGCGGTTGATGAGGTCGACGCCGTACACCCGGCTGGTGCCCTCGGCGGCGAGCGCCGCGATGAGGTGGCTGAAGCCGGCGCGCAGGTCGGGGATGACCAGGTCGGCGGCGTGCAGCTTGCTCGGGCCGGCGATGACGGCGGAGTGCTTGAAGTTGCGCCGGCCGAAGCGGCACGGGGTGCCGCCGAGGCAGTCGCGGTAGACCTGGATGGTGGCGCCCATCGAGTTGAGCGCGTCGGTGTAGCCGAGGCGCTGCTCGTACACGGTCTCGTGGACGATCGACAGGCCGCGGGCCTGGGTCAGCGCGACCACGAGCGGCTGCTGCCAGTCCGTCATGAAGCCGGGGTGCACGTCGGTCTCCAGCGCGACGGCGTTGAGCTCGCCGCCGGGGTGCCAGAACCGGATGCCGCCCTCCTGGGCGGAGACCCCCTCGCGGCCGACGCGGGCGTCGGTGATCTCGAACTCGCCGCCGACGGACCGGAAGACGTTGAGGAACGTCATCATGTCGGCCTGGCCGGCGCCGAGGACCTCGATCTCGCCCCGGGTGGCCAGCGCGGCGGCGGCCCAGCTGGCGGCCTCGATGCGGTCCGGGATCGGCTTGTGGGTGTAGCCGCGCAGCCGCTTCACGCCGTGGATCTCGATGACCCGGTCGGTGTGGACGGTGATGATCGCGCCCATCTTCTGCAGGATGCAGATGAGGTCGATGATCTCGGGCTCGACGGCGGCGTTGCGCAGCTCGGTGACGCCCTCGGCCATGACCGCGGTGAGCAGCACCTGCTCGGTGGCGCCGACGCTCGGGTACGGCAGCTCCAGCTTGGTGCCGTGCAGGCCGTTCGGGGCCGTCAGGTGCATGCCGTCGGGCAGCTTGTCGACGATGGCGCCGAACTGGCGCAGCGCCTGGATGTGGAAGTCGATCGGGCGCGGTCCGATGTGGCAGCCGCCCAGGTCGGGGATGAACGCGTGGCCCAGGCGGTGCAGCAGCGGGCCGCAGAACAGGATCGGGATGCGGCTGGAGCCGGCGTGCACGTTGATCTCGTCGGTGCTGGCGCTCTCGACGTTGGCCGGGTCGAAGACCAGCTCGCCGTCGTCGTCGCCCCGGGTCACCTTCACGCCGTGCAGCTCGAGCAGGCCGGTGACGACCTCGACGTCGCGGATGCGCGGCACGTCGAACAGCCGGCTCGGGGTGTCGCCGAGCAGCGTGGCCACCATGGCCTTGGAGACGAGATTCTTGGCGCCGCGGACCCGGATCTGACCCTGCAGCGGCGTACCGCCGTGCACGGCCAGGACGTCGTCGGTCAACGCAACCTCCAGCATTGCGGGGCTTCGATGCCCCTCGGGGGATGGGGTGGGGCTGGTGTGGCGGCCGCGGCGGGGGTCCACCGGGTGGCGGGCGTGGGGGCGTCCGCGCCGGCCGCTGGGGCAGCATAGCGCTCCGTCACGCACGCACAAGGGCACAGACGGCGCACCCGGGCACGAATTCGGGACCAAAGGAACGCAGAGGTCACCGATGGTGTGAAGCGATCACACAGGGTTACGGCAGGGCGAGCATCTGGTCGAGGGCCTTGCGCGCGTACGCGGCCGTCTCGGCGTCCACGGTGATCCGGTTCGGCACCCGGCCGGCCACCAGCTCCTCCAGCGCCCACACCAGGTGCGGCAGGTCGATGCGGTTCATCGTCGAGCAGTAGCAGACCGCCCGGTCGAGGAACATGATCTGCTGCTCGGGGTGCGCCAGCGCCAGCCGCCGCACCAGGTTGAGCTCGGTGCCGACCGCCCACGCGGTGCCGGGCGGGGCCGCCTCGATCGCCTTGATGATGTACTCGGTCGAGCCGACCTCGTCGGCGGCGGTGACGACCTCGTGCCGGCACTCGGGGTGCACCAGCACCCGCACCCCCGGCACGCGCGAGCGCACCTCGTTCACCGAGTCGAGTGTGAACCGGCCGTGCACCGAGCAGTGCCCGCGCCACAGGATCATCTTGGCGTCCCGCAGCTGCTCCGGCGTCAGGCCGCCGCCGGGCTTGTGCGGGTCGTACAGCACGCAGTCGCCGAGCGCGAAGCCCAGCTCCAGCACGGCGGTGTTGCGCCCCAGGTGCTGGTCCGGCAGGAACAGGACCTTCGAGCCCTGCTCGTACGCCCAGCGCAGCGCCCGCTCGGCGTTCGACGAGGTGCACACCACGCCGCCGTGCCGGCCGACGAAGCCCTTGATGTCGGCCGAGGAGTTCATGTAGGTCACCGGGACGACGTCGCCGGCCAGCCCCAGGTCCGTCAGCGTCTCCCACGCCGTCTCCACCTGGCCCAGCACCGCCATGTCGGCCATCGAGCAGCCGGCCGCCAGGTCGGGCAGGATCACGGCCTGGTCGTCGCCGGTCAGGATGTCGGCGCTCTCGGCCATGAAGTGCACGCCGCAGAACACGATGAACTCGGCCGCCGGCCGGGCCGCCGCCTCGCGGGCCAGCTTGAACGAGTCGCCCGTGACGTCGGCGAACGCGATGACCTCGTCGCGCTGGTAGTGGTGGCCCAGCACGAACAGCCGGTCGCCCAGGGCGGCCTTGGCGGCGGCGGCCCGCTCGACGAGGCCGGGGTCGCTCGGCGCCGGCAGGTCGCCGGGGCAGTCGACGCCGCGCTCGGTGGCGGGGTCGCTGCCGCGGCCCAGCAGCAGCAGCGCGGTGGCGGTGTTCGAGGGCTCGGTCCAGGTCGACGTCACGCCTCCGATCGTCGCACAGCACGGCGCGCCGGGGCCCCGCCGCGGAACGTGGCCTCTGCGACACTCACCGGCGTGCGCGTACTCATCTGCCCCGACAAGTTCGCCGGCACCCTCGCCGCGCCCGCCGTCGCCGCCGCCGTGGCGCAGGGCTGGCGCGCCGCGAAGCCCGGCGACGACCTGATCGAGCGACCCCTCGCCGACGGCGGCCCCGGCTTCGTGGACGTGCTGCACGCGGCGCTCGGCGGCCGCGTCGTCGAGGTCACGACCGCCGACCCGCTGGGCCGGCCCGCCCGCGGCACCCTGCTGGTGGCCGGCGACACCTGCTACGTGGAGAGCGCCCAGGCCTGCGGCCTGCACCTGGTCGGCCGCGACGAGCGCGACCCGAAGGCCACCACCTCGTACGGGCTGGGCCTGCTCGTCGCCGCCGCGATGGAGACCGGCGCCGGCCGCGTCGTCGTCGGCCTGGGCGGCTCCGCCACCAACGACGGCGGCGCCGGCATGCTCGCCGCGCTGGGCGCCGGCCCGGTCGACGCGGCCGGGTACGCGCTGCCGCCGGGCGGCGCGGCGCTGTCCGCCGCCGTCGCGCTCGCCGGCCCGCCGCGGATCCGGCCGGTGGAGCTGGTCGCCGCCACCGACGTCGACAACCCGCTGACCGGCCTGCACGGCGCCAGCAACGTGTACGGGCCGCAGAAGGGCGCCGACAAGGCCGACATCCTGCTGCTGGACGACGCGCTGGGCCACTTCGCCGCCGTCCTGGAGCGCGACCTGGCCCTGCCCGCCGGCCTGGCCCAGCTGCCCGGCGGCGGCGCGGCCGGCGGCGTCGGGGCGGCGCTGCTCGCCCTCGGCGGCCGCTGCGAGAGCGGGATCGCCCTGGTCAGCCGCGCCGTCGGGCTCGACGCGGAGCTGGACGCCGCCGACCTGGTGGTCACGGGGGAGGGCTCGTTCGACTTCCAGTCGCTGCGCGGCAAGCTCATCTCGGGCGTGGCGGCCGCCGCGCGCGACCGCGGCCTGCCGTGCGTCGTGCTGGCCGGCCGGGTGGACGCGGGCCGGCGCGAGGCCGCCGCCGCGGGCGTCACCGACATGTACTCCCTGGTCGAGCACTTCGGCGACGAGGCGCGGGCGATGGCCGAGCCGGCCGCCGGGCTGCAGGCGCTCGCCGGCCGCCTCGCCACCCAGTGGAGCAGGTGAGATGCGCCCCGGAGATTGGGAATGTCGGCGGACGGGGTTAGCGTTGGCCCGTACGGCATGACTCCGCACCCGGCAGGGAGATCCTCTAGTGACCACTGAAGCGCACACCGAGTCGACCGAGGCTGCGCAGGCCCCGACCGGCGTCCTTCTGACCGACGTCGCCGCGCAGAAGGTCAAGGCCCTGATCGAGCAGGAAGGCCGCGACGACCTGCGGCTGCGCATCGCCGTGCAGCCGGGCGGCTGCTCGGGGCTGCGCTACCAGCTCTTCTTCGACGAGCGCTCGCTCGACGGCGACAACGTGTACGAGCACGGTGGCGTCGAGGTCGTGGTCGACCGGATGAGCGCTCCCTACCTGGCCGGCGCCAAGATCGACTTCGCCGACCGGATCGACCAGCAGGGCTTCACCATCGACAACCCCAACGCGGGCCACTCCTGCGCCTGCGGCGACTCGTTCAGCTGAACCCGGCACGACCCTCTCGGAAACCGCCCGGCCGCACACGGCCGGGCGGTTTCCGCGTGTGGGACGGATCATGTCGTCCGAGGGAACTCCCGGTACGCTGGCCCGCGCACCCCACCCGCCGACCCCCGAGGGTTCCTTCATGAAGATCGCCGTCACCGGCTCGATCGCCACCGACCACCTGATGCACTTCCCGGGCCGGTTCACCGACCAGCTCCTCGCGGACCAGCTGCACAAGGTGTCGCTCTCGTTCCTCGTCGACGACCTCGTGGTGCGCCGCGGCGGCGTCGCCGCGAACATCGCGTTCGGCATGGGCAAGCTGGGCCTGCACCCGATCCTGGTCGGCGCGGTGGGCGCCGACTTCGCCGACTACCGCTCCTGGCTGGAGCGCCACGGCGTCGACTGCACCGCGGTGCACATCAGCGAGACCGCGCACACCGCCCGGTTCGTCTGCACCACCGACGACGACCTCAACCAGATCGCCTCGTTCTACGCGGGCGCCATGAGCGAGGCCCGGCTCATCGAGCTCGGCCCGGTCGCCGAGCGCGCCGACGGGCTCGACCTGGTCCTGGTCAGCGCCAACGACCCGGCCGCCATGCTGCGCCACTCGCAGGAGTGCCGCGACCGCGGGCTGGACTTCGCCGCCGACCCGTCGCAGCAGCTCGCCCGCATGGACGGCAGCGACGTGCGCGGCCTCATCGAGGGCGCCGCCTACCTGCTCACCAACGACTACGAGAAGTCGCTGCTGGAGAGCAAGGCCAAGCTCACCGAGGACGAGGTGCTCGACCTGGTCGGCATCCGCGTCACCACGCTCGGCGCCCACGGCGTCCAGATCACCGGCCGCGGCATCGACCCGATCCACGTGCCGGTCGCCCGCGACGTCACCGTCGAGGACCCCACCGGCGTCGGCGACGGCTTCCGGGCCGGCTTCTTCGCCGCCCTGAGCTGGGGCGTCCCGCTGGAGCGCGCCGCCCAGGTCGGCTCGCTGCTCGCCGCGCACGTGCTCGAGAGCGTCGGACCCCAGGAGTACGAGCTGCGCGGCGAGCTGTTCGCCAAGCGCCTCGCCGCCTCCTACGGCGACGACGCGGCCGCCGAGGTCCTGCCGCACCTGCCGGCGGCCTGACCCGGGCGGTACTGCCGGGGTCGAGCACGTCGACCCCGGCGGGCCGCGCCGGCGCGGCCCTCGCCGCACCCGCGGCCTACCGCACCCGCCGCACCTCGTAGGCGTCCGGCGCCGGCGAACCCGCGTACTCCTGCCCGCGCATGCGGCACCACGCCGGGATGTCGTTCGCGGCGGCCGGGTCGTCGGCCAGCACCCGCACCACCTCGCCCACCGCCACCTGCGGCAAACGCCGGGCCAGCGCGATCACCGGCAGCGGGCAGCGCTGACCGCGGCAGTCCAGCTCCACCGCCGCCGTCACAGGCCCGCCACGCCCGCCTCGGCGCGCAGCGCCGCCACCACCCCCGGCAGCTCCGCCAGGAACCGGTCGACCTGCGCCTCCGTGGTGCCCCGGTGCAGCGACACCCGCACGTTGCCGTGGCTCAGCACCCCCATCGCCTCCAGCACGTGACTCGGCCGCAGCGTCGACGCCGTGCACGACGACCCCGACGACACGGCGAAACCCCGCCGGTCCAGGGCGTGCAGCAGCGCCTCGCCGTCCACGTACAGGCAGGAGAACGTCACCAGGTGCGGCAGCCGCTGCTCCGGGTCGCCCACCACCTCGACGTCCGGCACCGTCGCCGCCACCGTCGCGCGGATCCGGTCGACCAGCGGCGACAACCGGGCCGCCTCCGCCGCCGCCTCCGCCGCGGCCGCCCGCAGCGAGGCGGCCGCCGCCACCACCGTCGGCAACCCCGGCTCGCCCTCCGCGCCGGGGGAGTGCAGATCCTCACCCGGGTACGGCGACAGCCAGCGCGTCCCCTTGCGCACCACCAGCAACCCCACCCCCGGCGGGCCGCCCCACTTGCGGGCGCTCGCCGTCAGCACCGACCACCCCGGCGGCACCGGCGCCCGGCCCACCGACTGGGCGGCGTCCACCACCAGCGGCACCCCGTGCGCCGCGCACAGCTCGGCGGCCGCCGCCACCGGCTGCACCGTGCCCACCTCGTGACTCGCGCTGATCAGGGCCGCCACCGCCGCGCCCGGGGCGCCCACCGCGCCCGCCCAGGCGTCCAGGTCCAGCCGGCCCAGCCGGTCCACGCCCACCTCGCGGGCGGCGCCCCCGGCCGCGGTGTGCGCGGCCGCCGTGTGCAGCACCGCCGAGTGCTCGACCGCCGAGTGGACCAGCGCGTCACCCGCCCGCCGCCGGCCGGCCAGGGCGCCCAGCAGCGCCGCGTGCACCGCCGCCGTGCCGCCCGCCGTGAAGACCACCTCGTCGTCGCGCACACCCAGCGTCTCCGCCACCGCGCCCCGCGCCGCGTCCGCCAGCTGCCGCGCCCGCCGCGCCCGCGTGTACAGCCGGTCCGGATCGGCCCAGCCGTCGCCCAGCGCCGCCAGCAGCGCCTCCCGGGCCACCGGGTGCAGCGGCGCGGCGCTCGCCGTGTCAAGGTAAGCCGGATCCGGCGCGTCGGTCACGCCCGAAACGGTATCGTCCTGCTCGATGTGGGTAGTCACGGACGGCGACGCGGCTCACGAAGATCGGACCCCCGCAACGGGCGCGGACGGCCAGGTCGAGTAATCTGCCACCGTCGGTGACCCAACGCCCCTGGTGTCCTTTCACGGGCCCGCAGGCGCTGCCAAGGGAGGCAAGAGCAGGTGGTCGCAAAGAGTTCGGTCGTGCGGCGTCGTCGCGCCGTTCGGCTCGCCGGGCTCGGTGTCGGTGGTGCCGCACTGCTGAGCCTTCTGGCGGGGTGCTCCGGCGCGGGCGACATCGGTGAGCGGTTCGGCCACTTCGGCTGGCCGGGCGAGGGCATCTCCCCGCAGGCCCACCGCATGTACGACGTGTGGATCGGCTCCACCATCGCCGCGCTCATCGTCGGCTTCTTCGTGTGGGGCCTGATCTTCTGGTGCATCATCCGCTACCGCAAGCGCGGTGACACGCTGCCCGCCCAGACGCGGTTCAACATGCCGATGGAGATCCTCTACACGGTCGCGCCCGTCCTGGTCGTCGCGGTGCTCTTCTACTACACCGCCATCGTCCAGACCGACGTGGACAAGCTGACGCGCAACCCCGACGTCACCGTCGAGATCGTCGCGTTCAAGTGGAACTGGCAGTTCAACTACCGCGACGGGCTCGGCGAGGAGGCCAACACGGTCGCCTCCACGGTCGGCTCCACCGAGGTCATCCCGCTGCTGGTGCTCCCCACCGGCAAGAAGATCCGGTTCGAGCAGACCAGCCGCGACGTCATCCACTCGTTCTGGGTGCCCGAGCTGCTGTTCAAGCGCGACGTCATGCCCGGCAGCCTGCGCAACCAGTTCGAGGTCACCCTCGACCGCGAGGGCCGCTACGTCGGCCGCTGCGCCGAGCTGTGCGGCACGTACCACGCCTTCATGAACTTCGAGCTCGTCGTGGTCTCGCCCGAGCGGTTCGAGCAGTTCCTCCAGGCGAAGCAGGCCGGCCGGTCCACCCAGGAGGCGATGGGCGCCATCGGCTACAACGGCGCCGAGCAGTACGCCACCACCACCAAGCCGTTCGACGGCCGGCGCACGAGCAACAACTGGAACCCGCCGGCCGCCGGCGCGGTACGAGAGTGAGAATCCGGCCATGAGGACCGAGTACAAGATCTTCGGGGCGGTCGGCGCCTTCTGCTTCGGCGCCGCCATCGTCTACGGCTTCTGGACCAACGGCCAGACCGGCGGCGTCGAGTGGGTCGGCACCGTGGCCCTCATCCTGTCCGGCCTGCTCTGCGCCATGTGCGCCGGCTTCTTCTGGTTCGTGGCCCGCCGCATCGACCCGCGCCCGGAAGACCGCCCCGACGCCGAGATCGCGGAGGGCGCCGGCGAGGTCGGCTTCTTCAGCCCCGGCAGCTACTGGCCGTTCGGCCTCGCCTTCTCGGCCGCCACCGCCGCCATGGGCCTGGTCTTCTGGATGTGGTGGCTGCTCGCCCTCGGCCTGATCATGATCGTGTTCGCCGCCTGCGGCCTGCTGTTCGAGTACTACTCGGGCACCCGCCAGCCGGCCGAGCACTGAATCTCTGGTCGTCGCTTCGCTCCTCCGGGGCTGACGCCGCTCGCTCGCGATGCCCGGCGCCTGCGGGCGGCCCACGCTTCGCTCGGCCGTCCTCGGCGCCGGGCATCGCGGCGGCGTCAGCCGGCCTGGTTGCGCTTGACGTGTGAACGGCCCCGCCCTTGTGGGTGGGGCCGTTCTCGTTGGCTCCTGCTGTGCTTGTCAGGCGGCTCGGCGTTGGTGGGGGGCCACCTTGGCGCCCCTCGGACGCCACCACACCACGCCGGTGAGCGGGGCGCTGATGATGGCTGAGCCGCAGCCGGTGCAGACCAGCTCGGGTGTGTCGTCCTCGAGGCCGCCGAGGTCGTCGTAGGCGGCAGTGTCGAAGATCATCTCGGACTGGCAGATGGCGCACTGCATCTCGCGGTCCTGCACGGGTGTCTCCTCTCCACGAGGGGTGGGAATGACCCGGACGTCCTTCGAACGCTGCCATGCTCAGCCGATCGAGTGGTGGATATCGGTCCGGCGTGTCTCCTTTTGTTCCGAATCGCTCCTGCTTCCGCTGTCTTGCCGCGCGGGGTGGGGTTTC
>NZ_BOOY01000020.1 GCF_016863475.1 Spirilliplanes yamanashiensis | reverse complement strand
ATGGTCGGGCAGCAGCCAGCGCAGCGCTCGACCCTGAACTCGTCATCGCGCAGCGGTGGCTTACCAGGGCGGCCAGCCTGGCGACTGAGGGCTCAGCGGCAACGGTCGGGCTCGGGGGTGACCGAGGTGACCGGGGAGGCCCGTATGGCCGGGATGGCTGGACTAGCGGGTCTTCCACAGTCCGGGGCCCGCGGCTGGCCGAGGTGGCCGAGGGGGCCAAGGGCGGTCAACGGCGGTAGTGAGCGTCCGTGGGCGGCCCGGGAGTCCGGAAGTGGCAGGAGCGGGCTCAAGGCGGGGCCAATGGCAGTGAGGGCCAGCAGGGTTGCCGTGGGGCCTGGCGGGTGTCGGCAGGGCGCGTTGTGGTGTGGGTGGTGGTCTCGCGGTGGGTTTCGGGCAGTGAGTTGGTCTCAGCGGGAGAGGACCAAGGGTTCGGGGGTGGGGTGACTCACAGGGATCAAGCCTGACCGCCCGGAGTGAGGCACCCCACCCCCGAACCCGACCGACCGCAAGGACGAAGGGTTATTCAGCAGCCCGAGCAGCGGTGGCGGAGGCCACCCAGCGGTCCAGGAACGCCGGAACAGCCCCGGAGTCGAGGGTGTCGGAGGCCCGGGCGATACCGGCCCGCAGAGACGCCTCCAGGCCCCCGGGGAACCCGGCCTGGGCAGCGAACGCCGCCCCAGCGTTAAGCACCACGGAGTCCCGCGCCGCCCCCGGCTCGCCGGCGAAGACGCGGCGGGCGGCCGCGCCGTTGAAGGTGGCGTCGCCGCCGCGCAGGTCGCCCGGCGCGCTGCGGGGGACGCCCAGGTCGGCGGCGTCGACGACGGTCTCGGTGGCCTTGCCGTCCTGGACGACCCACAGGCGGGTCGGGGCGGTGGTGGAGAACTCGTCGAGGCCGTCCTCGCCGCGCATGACGATCGTGGAGTCGCCGCGGCGGGCGAAGACCTCGGCCATGACGGGGGCCATCCGGGCGTCGAAGCAGCCGACGGCGCCGGAGCGGGGGCGGGCCGGGTTGGTGAGGGGGCCGAGGACGTTGAAGGCGGTGGGGACGCCGAGTTCGCGGCGGGCGCCGCCGGCGTGGCGCATGCCGGGGTGGAAGCGGGCCGCGAAGCAGAAGCCCATGCCGGCCTCGGCGACGGTGCGGGCGACGCCGGCCGGGCCCAGGTCGAGCGGGATGCCGAAGTGTTCGAGCAGGTCGGCGGTGCCGCACAGCGACGACGCGGCGCGGTTGCCGTGCTTGACGACGGGGACGCCGGCCGCGGCGACGGTCAGCGCCGCCATGGTGGAGATGTTGACGGTGTGGGCGCCGTCGCCGCCGGTGCCGACCACGTCGACCGCGGCCGCGCGGGTCTCCTCGGGCAGGTGGACGAGCGTGGCGTTGGCCAGCATCGCCTCGACCAGCCCGGCCAGCTCGGCGGGGGACTCGCCCTTGGCCCGTAGCGCGATCATGAAGCCCGCGATCTGGGCGCCACTGGCGTTGCCGGCCATGATCTCGCCCATCGCCCAGGCGGTGTCCTCGCCGGACAGCTCGGCGCCGCGCAGCAGCGCGCTGATCAGGGCAGGCCAGGACGGTGCGGCCATGCTGGGTCTCCCGAGGGGTGGAGAGGGGGAGGGGCGGTCAGGCGCCGGCGCCGATGGCGCCCTGGACGGGCTCGCCGGCGGCACGGCCGCGCAGCATGGCGGCGATCGTCGTGCCGGTGGTCACCGGGTCGAGCGGGTGCGTGAGCGTGGCGTCGACCTGGGCGAACGCGGCCAGCCAGCGGTCCGCCGCGCGGGCGATGACCACGCAGGTGGGCGGCGGGTCCTTGTACTCGTCCTTGGTCTGCCGGGCGATGCCGAGGCCGCCGGCCGGGCTGGCCTCGCCGTCCAGCACCATCAGGTCGATGACGTAGTCGTCGAGGAGGCGGCGGCAGTCCTCCCAGGTGGCGGCGTCGACGAACTCGACGCGCAGGTCGGCCGCCGGCCGCGGGCCGATGGCCATGCGGATGCGGTCCCGCACGGCGGGGTCGTCGCTGTAGAGCAGGACGGTGAAGGTCTCCGCCTGCGGTGCCTGTGCGTCACTCATGGACTGCCACTCCCACGCTCGTCGCTGCCCCCGGACTTTACCGGGCCGCTGCCGTCCAGATCACAGCGGGCGAAGATCACACCCCGGTCGTGGGCGCCTGCTCCGCCGTACCCGCTGATTGTGCTGGTGGGGCGGCCCGGCGGCGCTCCTCGGCCTCGGCCCGGTCGAGGGCGCGGTCGACGCGCCGGGCCTCGCGCTCCTGCTGGCGGATCCACTGCAGGACCAGGACGCCCAGCATGGTGACGCTGACCACCTCGCCGCCGGCCCAGAGGATGCCGCCGGCGGTCTTCTGGTCGGTGAACGGGTCGGCCCAGTCCAGGCCCAGGCTGGGGTAGTAGCCGCCGCCGAGCAGGGTGGTGCTCTGCATGATCGTGAGCCCGAGCACCGTGTGGAACGGCACGGACAGCACCATGAGCAGGGCGCGCCCGGGGTACGGCCAGCGGTTGGGCAGCGGGTCGAGGCCGATCAGCGGCCAGAAGAACAGGCACCCGGTGAGGATGAAGTGGGCGTGGGTGAGCTCGTGCGCGAAGCTGTTGGTGAGCGTCACCTCGTAGAGCCCGCTGAAGTACAGGACGAACGGGTTCGCGACGAACAGCCCGAACGCGAACAGCGGGAACGTCACCACCCGCGCCACGCGGCTGTGCAGCACGGCGAGCAGCCGGTTGCGCCAGGCCGGCGGCAGGGTGCGCAGGGCCAGCGTGACGGGCGCGCCGAGCGCCAGGAAGATCGGCGCCACCATCGACAGCACCATGTGCTGCACCATGTGCACGCTGACCAGGGTGGTGTCGTACGCGCCGAGGCCGGTGAGGGTGACCGCGGCGATGCCGCCGAGGCCGCCGGCGAGGAACGCGGCGGTGCGCGCGGCGGGCCAGGCATCGCCGCGGCGGCGCAGCCGGTTGACGCCGTACAGGTAGAGCCCGCCGGCCAGCAGGAGCAGCACCGCCAGCCAGCTGTTCAGGCTGGCCTCGGTCGCCACCCGCGCGATGGTGAAGGGGGGCGCCACGCCGTCGGCGAGAACAGTTTCCACGCTCCGAAGGCTAGGCCCATGCGTCGGTTGCCGCCCATCCGCCCAGGACACAGTGCCGGATTAGGCCCCCCGCGACACGCAGAGGTGATCGCGGGGCAATAATGACGGCGTGACTGCGGCCCCTGCCATCGACACGAGCCGGATCCACTCGCTGACGCGTCCGAACATGGTCAGCGTGGGGACCATCGTGTGGCTCTCCAGTGAGCTCATGTTCTTCGCGGCGCTGTTCGCGATGTACTTCTCCATCCGTGCTGCGGACTACAGCCAGTGGGAGAAGCACACCGAGGCGCTGAACATCCCGTACGCGACCACGTTCACGGTGATCCTGGTGCTGTCCTCGGTCACCTGCCAGCTCGGCGTGTTCGCCGCCGAGAAGGGCGACGTCCACGCGCTGCGGCGGTGGTTCACGATCACCTTCGTGATGGGCCTGATCTTCGTGCTCGGCCAGGCGAACGAGTACCGCGAGCTGGTCCACGAGGGCATCAAGATCAACAGCGACGGCTACGGGTCGATGTTCTACCTGACGACGGGCTTCCACGGCCTGCACGTCACGGGCGGCCTGATCGCCTTCATCATCTTCATGATCCGCACGACGATGGGCCGGTTCACCCCGGCGCAGGCCACGTCGGCGATCGTCGTCTCCTACTACTGGCACTTCGTCGACGTCGTCTGGATCGCCCTGTTCGCCATGATCTACTGGCTTCAGTGATCCTGATCAGTCACACCTCGCGCCGCTGTCCCGTCCAGAGCACGAGCGTTTCACCACCCAGAGGATTCAGGTCATGACATTCGACACCCCCGCCGGCCGGGGCGGCCCGCTGAAGCGGCTGTTCGGCCGGCGGCGTGGCGCCCCCAGCAGGGCTCGCCGGCGCCTCGGCTCGGCGGTCCGCATGGTGGCTGCGCTCACCCTGGCCGGCGGCGTCTACACCGTCTTCGCGCCCGGCGCCTTCGCCGAGGACACCCGGCAACTGTCGGCCGCCGCCCAGGAGGGCAAGGCGCTGTTCGACAACAGCTGCATCAGCTGCCACGGCCGCGACGGCCGGGGTGTCGAGGGCCGCGGCCCCAACCTGATCGGCGTCGGCGCCGCCTCGGTGGAGTTCCAGGTCGGCACCGGCCGCATGCCGATGGCCCGCCAGGAGGCCCAGGCCGAGGAGAAGCCGCCGCAGTTCGACGACGCCCAGGTCCAGCAGCTCGCGCAGTACGTGCAGGAGCTCGGCGGCGGCCCGGTCGTCCCCGAGGGCGAGCTGGTCAAGGACCCGGAGGCCGACCCCGAGGCGATGGCCCACGGCGGCGAGCTGTTCCGCATCAACTGCACCTCGTGCCACAGCTTCGGCGGCGCGGGCGGCGCGCTGTCCTCCGGCAAGTACGCCCCCAGCCTGAACGACGCCACCCCGCGGCAGATCTACGCCGCGATGCTCAGCGGTCCGCAGAACATGCCGGTCTTCGGTGACAACCAGCTGACGCCGGACGAGAAGCGCGACCTGATCACCTACATCAACCTGCAGCTGCAGGAGGACAAGGACCCGGGCGGCCTGTTCAACCTGGGCCGGTACGGGCCGATCACCGAGGGTGTCGCGATCTTCCTCGTCGGCATCGTGATCCTGACGTTCTCGGCGCTCTGGATTGCGGGGAAGTCATGACCGACGTGAAGCACCACGGCGCCCACGGCGCCCAGGACGGCGACCGTCCCGCGGTGGACCTGTCGGACCCGACCCTGACCCGCTTCGAGATCGTCCGCGAGGGCGCCCGCCGCGACGACATCGAGATCGTCACGTACGAGTCGCAGTTCCCGCACCCGGGCAGCAAGCAGGAAAAGCGGATCGAGCGCGCCATCGCGCTGCTGTTCATCCTCGCCGGCGCCCTGGCGATGGCGTTCCTCGCCGTCTACATCTTCTGGGAGTGGGAGTTCGAGCTCGGCTGGACGCTGAGCGACTACTTCACCCCGCTGCTGGGCATCACGCTCGGCTTCTCGCTGATGTGCGTCGGTTTCGCGATCCTCGCGTGGGCCAAGAAGCTGCTCCCGCACGAGATCTCGATCCAGGACCGGCACGAGGCCATGTCCACCGACGAGGACCGGCAGATCACCGGCCAGACTATGGTCTACACGGTCGACGAGCTGGGCGTGCAGCGCCGGCCGCTGCTCAAGGGCGCCGTCGCGCTCGGCCTCGCGCCGCTCGGCCTGGTCGCGGCCGCCCCGCTGGTCGGTGGCCTGATCCGCAACCCGCACAAGAACGAGACCCCGGAGATGTACAGCACGGGCTTCAACCCGGCGTTCAACAACGGGCAGCTGGTGCGGCTCACCCGCGAGGACGGCACGCCGATCCGGCCCGACGACGTCAGCGTCGGCGGCCAGATGACCGTGTTCCCCGGCATCCCGCACGGCGCGACGAACGAGTGGGCCGACTCGCCCACCCTGCTCATCCACCTGCGCAGCACCGACGCCGAGGCGGCCCGCCAGGCCAACGCGGGCGACCCGAACGAGCACAACCAGGACGCGATGTGGGGCAACTACATCGCGTACTCGAAGATCTGCACGCACGCCGGCTGCCCCGCCAGCCTGTACGAGCAGCAGACCAACCGTCTGCTCTGCCCGTGCCACCAGTCGCAGTTCTTGATCACCGACAACGCCCGCCCCATCTTCGGCCCGGCCAGCCGGCGGCTTCCCCAGCTGCCCATCACCGTGGACGACGAAGGCTTCTTCGTGGCATCGTCGGATTACCGCGAGGCCATCGGGCCCGACTTCTGGGAGCGGCCATGAAGCGCCGAAAGCTCGACATCGGGGCGCTGCCCGGCGCCACCGCCAAGCAGCTCGACGACCGGTTCCAGGTCGCCACGCCGCTCCGGAGACTGCTGAACAAGGTCTTCCCGGACCACTGGTCCTTCCTGCTGGGCGAGATCGCGCTGTTCTCGTTCATCATCCTGCTGCTGACCGGCACGTTCCTCACGCTGTTCTACGACCCGTCGATGCGCGAGATCGAGTACGAGGGCAGCTACACCGCCCTGCGCGGCGTGGAGATGTCGGCCGCGTACGCGTCGTCGCTCGACCTGTCGTTCGACGTGCGCGGCGGCCTGATCATGCGGCAGATGCACCACTGGGCGGCGCTGCTGTTCATGGCGTCGATCGTGGTGCACATGGCGCGCGTGTTCTTCACCGGCGCGTTCCGCAAGCCGCGCGAGGCCAACTGGGCCATCGGCCTCATCCTGTTCCTCCTGGGCTTCCTGGCCGGCTTCACCGGCTACTCGCTCCCGGACGACGGCCTGTCCGGCACCGGCCTGCGCATCGCCTCCGCGATCATGCTGTCGATCCCGGTCGTCGGCTCGTGGATCTCGTCGTCGGTCTTCGGCGGAGAGTTCCCCGGCCACCTGATCATCGGCCGCTTCTACATCGCGCACGTGCTGCTCATCCCGGGCGCCCTGCTCGGCCTGATCAGCGCCCACCTGGCGCTGGTGTTCAAGCAGAAGCACACCCAGTGGCCCGGCCCGATGCGGACCAACAGCAACGTCGTGGGCGAGCGCATGTTCCCCCGCTACGCGCTGAAGCAGGGCGGCTTCTTCATGCTGGTGTTCGGCGTCGTGGCGCTGATGGCCGGCCTGTTCCAGATCAACCCGATCTGGCTGTTCGGCCCGTACCGCGCGGCCGAGGTGTCGTCGGCCAGCCAGCCCGACTGGTACGTCATGTTCATGGACGGCCTGGTCCGCCTCATGCCGGCCTGGCAGATCGACATCCCGATCGGCGACGGCTACGTGATCCCGCCGCTGTTCTGGCCCGCCGTGGTCGGCCTCGGCGCGCTCACCACGGGCCCGATCTTCTACCCGTTCATCGAGGCGCGGCGCTACAAGGACAAGAAGTCGCACCACCTGCTGCAGCGCCCGCGGGACGTCCCCGAGCGCACCGGCGTCGGCGCGATGGCGCTCACGTTCTTCGTCGTCGCCACGATCTCCGGCGGCAACGACGTCATCGCCGACAAGTTCCACATCAGCCTGAACGCGATGACGTGGATCGGCCGGATCGGCCTGCTGGTGCTGCCGCCGCTGGCGTACTACCTGGCCGTGCGCATCTGCCTCGGCCTGCAGCAGCACGACCGCGAGGTGCTCGCCCACGGCGTCGAGACGGGCATCATCAAGCGCCTGCCGAACGGCCGGTTCGTCGAGGTCCACCAGCCGCTCGGCCCGGTGGACGAGCACGGCCACCCGGTCCCGCTCGACTACGCGGGCTGGGTCGTCCCGAAGAAGATGAACCGCCTCGGCGCCCTCGGGCCCGCCGTCCGCGGCTTCTTCTACCCGATCGAGAAGCCGGCCGAGGCGCCGACCTCGCCGGGCATGCCGCCGGTCCAGCCCCGCGAGGAGCGCAAGGAGCTCACCAGCGGCGGCCAGCAGTAGCGGTTCGGCACCACGTGGAAGGCCCGTCGGCGACCAGCCGGCGGGCCTTCGCCGTTCCGTGCGCCGGGGCCGGGCGGTGGGTCGGTCAGTCGGTGGTGAGCTGCACCAGCGCCAGGCGGTTGCCGTCCGGGTCGGTCAGGGTGCTCCAGCAGACCGGCCCCTCGGCGGCCACCGGTGACGGCGCCGCTCCCACCGACGCGGCGTGGGCGCAGGCCGCCGCCAGGTCGTCGACACCCAGCAGCACCTCCGGCGCGGCGTCGCCGGTGGAGAGCTGGAGCCAGACGCCGGGACGCAGCTCGAACTCCGCCAGGCCCGGGGCGGGCTCCTCGTCGGGCCCGCGGCCGAGCAGGGCGCGGTAGAAGGCGACGGCGGCGCCCAGGTCGGCGACGGGCAGCACGACGGTCACGTGCGTCGGGCGGACGGCGCCGGTCACGGTGTCGGCCCCGGGTCAGTCCGCGTCGCCGAGGCCGATGGCGAAGGCCTCCTCCAGGTCGTGCTGGGAGTAGGCCCGGAAGGCGATGTGCGACTCGGTGTTCACCACGCCCGGCGTCTTCGAGATGCGGCCGGCGATGACGTCGGCGATCTCCTCGAAGTGGCGGACCCGCACGACGGCGATGAGGTCGACGTTGCCCGCCACGGAGTAGACCTCGCTGACGCCGGGGAGGGCGGCGAGCGCCTCCGCGACCTCCGGGATCGAGTCGGTGGCACAGTCGATGTGGACGATCGCGGTATTCACGCGCCCCATGCTATCGACGCACGGGTCTCACTGCGCGGGATGGGCGACGGTGAGTCCGGTGGCCGTGCGCACCGCGCCGGTGAGCGTCTCGCCGGCAGCGACCACGGCGCCCGGCCACAGCACCGACCGCACGGCCGTGCCCGCGACGGTCGCGCCGGCGCCCACCACCGACTCCTCGCAGCGGCCGGTCACCGTGGCGTCCGGGGCGACGAGGTTGCCGCCGAACGCGGCGTGCCGGTTCGCCGCCAGGTAGTCGGCCAGGGTGCCCGTGTCGATGTACGTGCCCTTCAACGCCACCAGCTCCAGCTCGCCGGCGGCCTCGGCGGGCCGCCACACCCGGTGCACCAGGTCGGCGGCGCCGTCCGGCAGCGCCGCCACGTACCGCCAGGGCAGCAGGGAGAACCCGGCGAAGCGGCGGCCGCTGAACTCGGGGCGCTCGCCGGGGGCGGTGTCGCGGGTGAGCATCCGGACGGTGTCGCCGTCCCAGCCGTCGAGGAGCGCGGCGATGTCCTCGCCGGGCTTGCGGTCCGGGTCCGCCAGGTACGCGTCGGCGTTGCCGACCAGCACGCCGCGCCCGTCGATCCACGGCCGCAGCCGGGCGACGCCGCCCGCGGTGCCCAGCGGGCCGTCCGGCTCCACGGAGACGTGGGCGCGGCCGCCCACGTGGGCGACCACCTGCGGGGCCAGGTAGGCGGCGTTCACGGCGACCGCGTCGGGGCCGGTGAGGGCGGCGACGCGAGCCAGGGCGCGGTCGAGCAGTGGCACGTTGCCGACGGGGCACAGCGCCTTGGGCAGCTGCTCGGTGAGCGGGCGCAGCCGGCGGCCCTCCCCGGCGGCGAGCACGACGCCGCAGACGGCAATGCTCACGAGCCGTCCCCGGCGGCCTCGGCCCCCTCGGCGGCGGAATCGGCCGCCGGGCCGATGCCGTAGTGGCCCAGCAGGCGGGCGGTCGACGGGGTGAGCGGCGGCAGGTCGTCCACGCCGAACCAGCCGATCTCCAGCACCTCCGCCCCGTCCGCCCGCACCGCCGTCGACGAGGCGGGCACCGCCGCCGTGAAGACCGTGTCGACCCAGCCGCGGGCGTGCACGACGGCGCTCGGCACGGCCGGGGTCAGGTCGCCGGGCGACAGGACCACGCCGGTCTCCTCGCGCAGTTCGCGGACGGCGCCCAGCACCGGCGCCTCCCGGCGCTGCAGCAGGCCCGCGGGCAGGCCCCAGCCGCGGCCGGGCGGCTGCTTGAGCAGGAGCAGGCGGTCCGCGCCGGGCGCCTCGGTGTCGCGGAGCAGCACGACCGCGCCGACCACGTACTTCTGCACCACGAGGCGGACGATCGAGCGGCGCAGCGGCAGCGGCAGCCGGTAGAAGGTGCCGTACACGACGGCGCGCAGCGGGCGCGGAAGTCTCACCTCGACAGGCTAGTGGGCCTGGTGGCGCGGCTCAGTCCGGGTGGTCGACGAGGGCGATGAGCTGCTCGACGACGGTGTCCGGCTCCAGGGTGCGGTCGACGACCGCCACCAGCATGGTCTCCAGGTCGGGGTAGCCGAGCTCCTCGGCGAGCCGGCGCAGCGGCACCTCGCTGGCCAGGCCGCGGTCGTGCTTGCGCAGGGTCAGGCCGATCGTGGCGCGGCCGAGGCGGACCTTGTCGGCGATGCTGATGCCGGGCGCGTTCTCCTCGGCGAACCAGCGGTTGATCTGCATCTGCGCCTGCGGCGACTTGACGAAGCCGAGCCACTCGCGGCGCGGGCCGCGGTGCGTGGCGGTGTTCATCACGCCGGCGTTGCCGTCGGACTCACAAAAAATCTCGACGACGTCACCGTCGTCGAGCTGGGAGCCGAGCGGGGCCAGGCGGCCGTTGATCGTCGCGCCGAGACACTGGTCGCCCTTGTCGGCGCTGATCTCGTAGGCGAGGTCGACCGGTGTGGACCCCGCGGGCAGCACCACCGGCCGCCCCTCGGCGAACACCTGGATCTGCGAGTCGGCCAGGTCGCAGCGCAACGATTGGACGAACTGCGCGGCGTCGGCGGTGTCCTGCTCCCAGTCGAGCACCCGCCGCAGCCAGGACAGGCCCTCCACCTCGGGACGGGCGGCCTCCTTGGGGTAGCGGTAGCCGGTGGCCACCCCGTACTCCGCGCAGCGATGCATCGCCTCGGTGCGGATCAGGACCTCGACCAGGCGGCCGTCCGGTCCGGTCACCGTCGTGTGCAGCGACTGGTACATGTTGTTCTTCGGCGACGCGATGAAGTCCTTGAAGCGGCCGGCGACGGGCCGCCACTCGCCGTGGACGGCGCCGAGGGCCGCGTAGCAGTCGGTCTCTGGGCCGTCGACGATCACCGTGATGCGGGGCAGGTCGAACGGCTCGGCGTAGCCGCCCGCGACCGTGTCCTTCCAGATCGAGTAGTAGTGCCGGGGCCGGGCCGTGACGCGCGCCTTCACGCCGCCGCGGCGGATGGCGGCGTGCGCCGCGCCGGTGACCGACGACAGGTACTCCGACCAGCCCGGACGGTTGCGCACGTGCTGGTCGATGCGCTCGTACTCGTCCGGCTCGAGGTGGTAGAGCACCACGTCGTCGAGCTCGCGCTTGAGGGCCTGGATGCCGAGCCGGTCGCACAGCGGCACGAGCACGTCGAGGGTGGCCGTGGCGATGCGGGCGCGGGAGGCGGGGGAGCGGGCGTCGAGCGTGCGCATGTTGTGCAGCCGGTCGGCCAGCTTGATGATGAGGACCCGGACGTCCTTGCCGGCCGCGACGATCATCTTGCGGACCGTCTCCGCCTCGGCGGCCTTGCCGTAGAACGCCTTGTCGAACTTGGTCACACCGTCGACGAGGTGGGTGACCTCGGGTCCGAAGTCGCCGTGCAGCGCCTCCAGCGTGTACGCCGTGTCCTCGACGGTGTCGTGCAGCAGCGCGGCGACCAGCGTGGTGGTGTCCATGCCCAGCTCGGCGCAGATCTGCGCGACCGCGAGCGGGTGGGTGATGTAAGGGTCGCCGCTCTTGCGCATCTGGCCGCGGTGCATGTTCTCCGCGATCAGGTAGCCGCGGCGCAGCATGCCGGCGTCCGCTCCGGGGTGGACGGCGCGGTGGGTGCGGGTGAGCGTCGTGACCGGGTCGTCGTCGCCGCCCGGCCAGGACAGCATGGAGCGCAGGCGACTGATCAGCGGGATGGACACCGGCGGGGTCGACAGGGTGCGTCCAAGGGCGGCGCCGTGGCCGGCGTCGACGTCCACTCGGACACCCCCTCACGTATCGGTACGCCGCGATCGAATATTCGCGGCCGTCTGCACGTGCATAACAGCCTAAGCGAGAGCCGGTGGTCCGATCGGTCAGTTGCCTATGAGCGAACGGGTGAGTCTCTCCCTGAGGCGGCCGCTTCGGCCTTGCGTAGCAGCGTACTGAACCGCGCCGCGCCGTTGACTGGTAACGCCCAGTCACCGGAGGTTTCCACCAACCGGGTGTCGGGGCGTTCCAGCCACGCCAGGATGCGCTCCGTCTCCTCCGCCGTCGCGGCCGGGACCGGCCCCGGGCCGGGCAGCACCGTCTCGGCCGTGGCGCGCGCCATGTCGAGCGTCGGGCGCGGGTGCTGGCGCGGCGGGGAGACGGCCGCCGCGGCGAGCCGGCCGTGCCGTACGACGGAGATCTCCCAGCCGCCCTTGTCGTCGCGGCGGGCCGCGACCAGCTCGGCCAGGGACGTCAGCGCGCCCAGCCGCTGCATCCGCACCGTGGCCCTGAGCAGGGCGGTCAGCCGCCCGCGCACCACCGCGGCCTCCTCGTAGCGGCGGCCCTCCGACAGCACGTCGATGCGGCTGAGCAGGGCGGCGACCAGCGTGCCGGGGTCGCCCGTGACCGCCGCGCGCACCGGGCCGGCCGCCGTGTCCGCGTACTCCTGCGGGGTGACGCGCAGCTCGCAGGGGGCGCCGCAGCGGCCCAGCTCGGCCAGCGCGCAGGCCGGCGTCGGGGTGCGCAGCGAGAGCTTGTGGGTGCACTGGCGCAGGGGCACCGCGTCGTACACGCCGGCCGCGGCGAGCTCCGCCACCCGGCGCGACCCGAACGGTCCCAGGTACGTCGCGTCGTCGTCGGCGAGGGCCCGGACGACCGACAACCGGGGGAAGGGCTCGTGTGTCAACTTGAGCCAGACCACCCGTTCGGGGTACTTCGAGCGCCGGTTGTAGGGCGGGGCGTGCGCGGCGATGAGCCGCAGCTCGCGCACCTCGGCCTCCAGCGAGTGGGCGCACTCCACCGCGTCGACCCGGACGGCGGCCGCGATCATCTCCGACATGCGGGCGCGTTTCTCGGCGGCGGTGAAGTAGGCCCGCACCCGGGTGGCGATGTCGACGGACGTGCCGACGTACAGCGGGCGGGAGTCGGCGGCCCGGAACACGTACACCCCGGGGGCGTGCGGCAGGCCCTCGGCAAGGTGCTTCTTGCGGCGCTGGGCGGGCGTCACCGCCTTCTGGAACTCGATGGCGTCGCCGAGGGTGAAGACCTTGTGCGAGCCGAGCCGGTCGATCAGCCCGTGCAGCACGTCGACCGTGGCCCGCGCGTCGTCGAGCGCGCGGTGCGTGGGGGTGGTGGTGGCGTGGAAGTACGCGGCCAGGGTGCCGAGCTTGCGGTTGGGCACCTCGTCGCGCATGAGCGCCCGGCGGGCCAGCGCGGCGGTGTCGAGCACCCGCGGGTTCGGCCACGCGTAGCCGTGCCGGGCGCACGCCGCCTTGAGGAAGCCCACGTCGTAGGGGGCGTTGTGCGCCACCAGCACCGCGTCGCGCAGGAACTCGATGAGGCTGGGCAGCACCTGCTCGATCGGCGGGGCCGGCGCCAGCATCGCCTCGGTGATGCCGGTCAGGACCGTGATGAACGCCGGCAGCCGCTCCGCCGGGTTGACCAGGGTGGCCAGGACCCCCAGCTCCTCGCCGCCGCGCACCTTCACCGCGCCGATCTCGGTGATGCCGTCGCCCGCGTCGGGTGCGCCGCCGGTGGTCTCCAGGTCGAGCACCACGAACGTCGTCTCCCGCAGGGTCAGGCCCAGCCGATCGGGCCCGCCGGCGGCGAACAGTGTGTCCAGAGTGCCCTGGAGGTATTCCTGTTGTGCCACGGCGGGCAGATTAGGGACCGGGTACGACAGAACGAGAAGATCGTCAGCTCACCGGGCCGTTACCGCCGCCACGGTGGGAGACTGGAGTCATGTCAGCCGCGGAGCCGTTCGACGACCACCCCGCCGAGGGTGCGGTCGAGATCGAGCCCGTGCTGCCCGAGAGCGTCCGCGCCCGGGTCGCCGTCCTGGCGGCCGCCGCGCTGGGCGCCCTGCCGTTCGAGGAGCTGCCCGTCCCGCTGCGCCGGGTGGCGAAGTTCGCGCCGAACCGCCGGGCCCGGCTCGGCGGCCCCGCCATCGCCGCCCAGCTCACCGCCGACCCGCTGTTCCGGCAGCGGCTCGGCACCCGGGTGCTGGAGGACGCCGGCGACCTGGGCGCCGCCGTGCTGACCGGGGTGCTGCCCGCCGCGGCCGACCCGGTCGACGCCGCCGCCCTGGCGTACCTGGCCCGCCCGGCCGGGTGGCGCGAGCTGGTCGAGGCCGCCGGCGAGCAGGTGCGCGCCGAGGAGGGCAGCGCCGCCGTCGCCGAGCGCATCCGCGACGCCGAGCAGCGCGCCGTGCGCGCCGAGCACGACCGCGCCGTCGCCCGCGTCGAGGCCGACAAGCTGCGCGACGAGCTGGCCCGCGGCCGCGAGGAGCTGGGCCAGCTGCGCGAGGAGGTGCGGGTGCTGAGCCGGGCGCTGCGCGAGGCCCAGTCCGCCGAGAAGCGCTCCGCCGACCTGCTCGCCACCGAGCGCGGCCGGCTGCGCAGCTCCGCCGCCGAGCACGAGGCCGAGCTGCGCCGGCTGCGGGCCCGGCTCGCCGACGCCGAGGCCGCCGCCGCCACCGGCAAGCAGACCGCCCGCGACGCCCGGGCCGCCGAGAACTCCCGGCTGTGGCTGCTGCTGGAGACGATCAACCAGGCCGCCGTCGGGCTGCGCCGCGAGCTGAGCGTCGACGCCGCCGACCGGATGCCCGCCGACTTCGTCGCCGACGCCGCCGCCGACCGCCCCGAGGGCACGATCGCGCCGAAGAACCGCGCCCAGGACACCGACGACCCCGCCCGGCTCGACCAGCTGCTCGCGCTGCCGCGCGCCCACCTGGTCGTCGACGGCTACAACGTCACCAAGCGGGGGTACGCGGACATGTCGCTCGAACAGCAGCGCAAGCGCCTCATCACCGGCCTGGGCGGCATCGCGGCGCAGACCGGCGACGAGGTCACCTGCGTGTTCGACGGCGCCGAGCGGGTGCACGGGCTGCCGCCGGCGCCCCGCGGGGTGCGGGTGCTGTTCTCCCGCAAGGGCGAGACCGCCGACGAGCTGATCCGCCGGCTGGTGCGCGCCGAGCCCGCCGGGCGTCCCGTCGTGGTCGTGTCGTCCGACCGGGAGGTCGCCGACGGGGTGCGCCGGCACGGGGCGTACCCGATGGGCGCCGATGCCCTGCTGCGCCGCCTGTCCCGATCTTGACCGATTTATTGTCGTACCCCTCGCCTAGCGTGTGGTCACGGACGGTGGCCGGTGCGGCCGTCGCCCGCGAGGGAGGGACGACGATGCTCATCGACTGCGACCGCTGCACGGTGCGCGGCGCGGCCTGCTCGGGCTGCGTGGTCAACGCGCTGCTGACCGCCCCCGAGGGCCTGGCGGGGCTCACCGGAGCCGAGCTGCGCGCCATCGAGGCGCTCGACATGGCCGGCCTCGACGTCGAGGTGCTGTCCGCGCCGCCGCCCCCGCGCATGGTGCCGATCGCCCGGCGCCGCCGCGACGTGGCGTGACGCCCTAGGATCCATCCGCATGACACCGCGTGGCTGGGCGTTCGTCGTGCTCGGGTTGCTCGTCGTCGCCGGCGCGGCCGTCGCGCTGGCGACCGTGCCGCTGCACCGGCCGCCCGCGCCGCGCGCCGACCAGACCGCCGCGCTGGCCACCCTCCCCGCCGACCAGGTCGCCCGGGCCCGCGCCTTCCGCGCCGAGCTGCGGCCCATCGCGTACGGCGGGCTCGCCGCCGGCCTGCTCGCCGCGCTGGCCCTCGGCCTCACCCCGCTCGGCGCGAAGCTGGTCGACCTGGTCGCCCGGCCGTTCGGCGGGCACTGGATCGCCCAGGCCGTCCTGGGTGGCCTGGCGGTGGTGTTCCTGCTCGAACTCGTCGCCGTGCCGTTCGCCGCCTGGCGGCACACCGTCGTGTCGGCCTACGGGCTGTCCACCCAGGGCTGGGGCGGCTGGGCGGCCGACCTCGCCAAGTCGTACGCGGTGGGCCTGGTCATCGGCGGCGCCGCCCTGTTCGGGTTCTGGGCGGTGGTGCGCTGGTCGCCGCGCTGGTGGTGGGCGTTCGGCGCGGCCGGCGCGGCCGCCCTGGTGGCGCTGCTGTCGTTCGTGCTGCCCGTCGTCGTCGAGCCCGTCTTCAACCGGTTCACGCCCATGGAGCAGGGCGAGCTGCGCACCTCGCTGCTGGAGCTCGCCGAGCGCGACGGCGTGCCCGTGCGCGACGTGCTGGTCGCCGACGCGTCCCGGCGCACCCGCGCCGTCAACGCCTACGTGTCCGGCTACGGCCGCACCCGGCGCATCGTCGTCTACGACACCCTGCTGCGCGAGGCCACCCCGGCCGAGGTCACCGGCGTCGTCGCGCACGAGCTGGGCCACGCCGAACGCGACGACGTGCTGTCCGGCACCCTGCTCGGCGCCGCCGGGGCCGCCGCGGGCGTCATCGTGCTGTACCTGCTCGGGGCGTGGTCGCCGCTGCTGCGCCTGGCCGGCGTCGACGGCATGGGGCGGCCCCAGGCGATCGGGCTGATCATCGCCGTCGTCACCGTCGCCGGGCTGGTCGCCGGGCCGTGGCAGGCGTTCGTGTCGCGGCGGGTCGAGGCGCGCGCCGACGCCCACGCGCTCGCCCTCACCGGCGACCCGGCCGCGTTCGAGTCCATGCAGGGCCGGCTCGCCACCGTCAACCTGTCCGACCCCGACCCGCCGCGCTGGGAGTACCTGTGGTCGGCGTCGCACCCGTCGGCCGTCGAGCGCATCGCCGCCGCCCGCGCGTACGCCCGAGGCGAGCGGTGACCACCCTGCTCGTCACCAACGACTTCCCGCCCCGGCCCGGCGGCATCCAGCAGTTCGTGCACAACCTGGCCGTCCGCCAGCCGCCCGGCTCCGTCGTCGTCTACAGCTCCACCTGGCGCGACCCGGCCGCGTTCGACGCCGCACAGCCGTTCGAGGTGATCCGCGACCGCGCCGGCGTGCTGCTGCCCACCCCGCGCGTCGCCCGCCGGGCCGCCGAGATCGCCCGCGCGCACGGCTGCGACAGCGTCCTGTTCGGCGCCACCGCCCCGCTCGGGTTGCTCGCCCACGGGCTGCGCCGCCGCGCCGGCATCACCCGCGCCGTCGGCATCACCCACGGCCACGAGGCGTTCTGGGCCGACCTGCCCGGCACCCGGCAGACCCTGCGCCGCATCGCCACCGGCCTGGACACCATGACCTACCTGGGGGAGTACACCCGCGCCAAGCTGGCCCGCGCCGTCGGCGACCGCACCGCCCTGCGCCGCCTGGTGCCCTGCGTCGACCCGGACGAGTACCACCCCGGCGTGGACGGCTCCGCCGTGCGCGCCCGGCACGGCCTCGCCGACCGGCCCACCATCGTGTGCGTGTCCCGGCTCGTCCCGCGCAAGGGCCAGGACCAGCTGATCCGCGCCCTGCCCGCGGTGCGCCGGCAGGTGCCCGGCGCCGCGCTGCTCGTCGTCGGCGGCGGCCCGTACCGCGACACCCTGCGCCGGCTCGCCCGCGAGCACCGCGTCGAGGCCGACGTCGTGTTCACCGGCAGCGTGCCGTGGGCCGAGCTGCCCGCCCACTACGCCGCCGGCCACGTGTACGCGATGCCCTGCCGCACCCGCAACGGCGGCATGGACGTCGAGGGCCTCGGCATCGTCTACCTGGAGGCGTCGGCCACCGGCCTGCCCGTCGTCGCGGGCGACTCCGGCGGCGCGCCCGACGCCGTCCGCGAGGGCGAGACCGGCCACGTCGTCGGCGGCCGCGACCTCGCCGCCCTCACCGACCGGCTCGTCGCCCTGCTCGGCGACCCGGTGCGGGCCAAGGCGATGGGCGCCGCCGGGCGCGCCTGGGTCGAGCGGGAGTGGCGGTGGGACGACCAGGCCGCCGCCCTCGGCGCGCTGCTGCGCGGGTGAGCCGGGCGTCACGTGGCCGGGCCGGCGTGATCCGTGCCAAGCTCGCGGCATGACGGGTCTGCTGGCCGCCGCGGTGGTGCTGGTGCTCGCCACCGGGTTCGGCCTGTGGCGGCGCCGCACCGACGGCGCCCTGCGCCCGGTGTCGGCGCCCGCGCCATCTCCGGACGGATCCGCCGGGTCCGCCGCCGGGTCCGCCACCTCCGCTACCTCCGCGGCCTCCGCCGCCGGGGCCGGGTCCGCCGCCGGCTCCGCTGCCGGGGCCGGCGCCGATCGGGTGCCGCGTGAGTTGCTCGCCGCGCTCGGGGTCGAGCCCGCACCCGCCACCCTGCTGCAGTTCTCCAGCGCCTTCTGCCAGCCGTGCCGGGCCACCCGGCGGGTGCTCGGCGAGGTCGTCGCGCTGCTGCCCGCCGCCCGGCACGTCGAGGTCGACGCCGAGAGCCACCTCGACGCGGTGCGCGCCCTCGGCATCTGGCGCACCCCCACCACGCTGGTGCTGGACGCCGGCGGCCGGATCGTGCGCCGGGCCGCCGGGGTGCCCGGCAAGGCGCAGGTCATCGCGGCGCTCGCCGAGCTGCTGCCGGGCGGCGGGGGCGCCGCTGAGCCCCGTACCCTCGAGCCGTGAGCCCGACCCCCGCGGACCTGGCCGAGGCGTTCTCCCGGCACCGCTTCGACGTCGTCCACCCGCACCTCGCCGACGACGTGCGGTGGGAGATCGTCGGCGACCGCGAGCTGCTCGGCCGCGACGCCGTCATCGCCGCCTGCGACGCGACCACCGCGGGCCTCGCGGGGGTGCGCACCGTGTTCCAGGACTTCCGGGTCGCCGCCGGCGACGGCTTCGTCGTCGTCGACAGCCGCGCCGAGTACACCGGCGACGACGAACCGGCCGCGCGCGTCGCGTCGTGCGACGTCTACCGCTTCGCGGGGGAGACCCTGGTCGAGATCACGTCGTACACGGTGGCGGTCTGACCCGCCGCGGTCAGTACAGTCTTGCGGGGCGCACCGGCCCACCGAGCGAGACGGCAGAAGGCATGACGGCGAACGATCACGCGGGCATCGACCCGGAGCGGCTGGCGCTGTGCCTGTCCGTGCTGGCCGAGGCGGAGGCGCTGCCGCCCGAGCACCCCGACGCGGTGCGGGTGCGGCGGGCCACCGCCGGGCTGTTCAAGACCGTCAAGGAACGCCGCCGCCGCGACCGCCGCGACGCCGTGCTCGCCGCCGACCGGGCCGTCACCGCCGCCACCGCCACCGGCGCCCCCGACCGCATCGACGACGAGACCGCCGGGGTGCCGCTGCGCTCCCGGGCGGCCGACCGCGTCGCCGGGGTGCTGCGCCAGCCGCGCGGCTGCTACATCTGCAAGCAGCGCTACACCCAGGTCGACGCGTTCTACCACCAGCTCTGCCCGGCCTGCGCGGAGCTTAACCACGCCCGCCGCGACGCCCGCACCGACCTCACCGGCCGCCGCGCCCTGCTCACCGGCGGCCGCGCCAAGATCGGCATGTACATCGCGCTGCGGCTGCTGCGCGACGGCGCCCACACCACCATCACCACGCGCTTCCCGCACGACGCGGTCCGCCGCTTCGCGGCGATGCCCGACAGCGCCGACTGGCTGCACCGGCTGCGGGTCGTCGGCATCGACCTGCGCGACCCCGCCCAGGTCGTCGCCCTCGCCGACTCCGTCGCCGCCCAGGGTCCGCTCGACATCCTGATCAACAACGCCGCCCAGACGGTACGCCGCTCACCCGGCGCCTACGCGGCCCTCGCGGCGGCCGAGTCCGCCCCGCTGCCCGGCGGCGCCCTGCCGGAACTCGAGTACCTCGGCGGCCACACCCCGGGCACCCTCGAGCCGGTCGGCGCCGGCGCGCCCGCCCTCACCCCGCACGCGCTCACCGCCCTGGCACTGACCAGCGGCTCCGCGTCGCCCGAACGCATCGCCGCCGCCACCGCCATCGACGCCGGCGGCCTCGTGCCCGACCTGGCCCCCGAGAACAGCTGGTCCGCCCGCGTCCACGAGGTCGGCCCGCTGGAACTGCTCGAAGTGCAGCTGTGCAACGTGACCGCCCCGTTCGTGCTGGTCAGCCGCCTGCGCCCGGCCATGACCGCGTCGCCGCACCCGCGCCGCTACGTCGTCAACGTCTCCGCCATGGAGGGCGTGTTCAGCCGCGGCTACAAGGGCGCCGGCCACCCGCACACCAACATGGCCAAGGCCGCCCTGAACATGCTCACCCGCACCAGCGCCGCCGACCTGTTCGCCGACGGCATCCTCATGACCAGCGTCGACACCGGCTGGATCACCGACGAACGCCCGCACCCCACCAAGATGCGGCTCGCCGGCGAAGGCTTCCACGCCCCCCTCGACCTGGTCGACGGCGCCGCCCGGGTGTACGACCCGATCGTGCGCGGCGAGGCCGGCGAGGACGTGTACGGCTGCTTCCTGAAGGACTACGCCCCCGACGGCTGGTGACCGCTCACCAGCCCCGGGTGCCCGGCCCGCCCTTGAACGGCCCGGTCACGTCCGCGGTGATCCAGCCGCCGTAGAAGTCACCCTCCTGCGGCCGCACCCGCTCGTCGCCGACCCGGCACTCGTCCACCCGCCCCGGGTAGAACGCCACCGCCCCGGCCAGCTCCGCGTACCCGTCCGCCGGCTCCTCGTACGACCACCCCGCCGCGGGCACCACCACCGCGCCCACCCGCAGGTCCCAGTAGCTGGCCACACCCTTGAACTCGCACACCGTCCGCCGCGCCGCCGACGCCACCAGCACCCCGTCGGCCACGTCGTCGCGCGGCACGTAGAACACCGGCGGATGCGACGTCTCCAGCACCCGCCACGCCCGCCCGCTCTCGGCCACGGTCACCCCCGCGTGCCGCACCGACACCGGCCTGACGCTCCGCTCCACCCGCGGCGGCCGCGGATAATCCCAGACAGACTCCACCCCAAAACCCTACTGCGGCACAGGTGATTGCCGTCACGCTGGGCAGACGCCGACCACGGTGCAAGGCTGACCGGCATGCAGCTCGACCCGCGCGGCCCGCGCTTCGTCGCCGCGATCACCGCCGCGGTCCTCGTGGTCGTCCTCGCCACCGGCTCCGGCTGGCTGGCCCTCGCCCAGGCCGCCGTCTTCGCCCTCACCGCCGCCGACCCGCGCCGCGGCCCGTACGCCCTGCTCTACCGCCACCTGGTCGCGCCCCGCCTCCCCCCGCCGGCCGACCGCGAGGACGCCGCGCCGGTCCGCTTCGCCCAGCTCGTCGGCTGCGCCTTCCTCACCGCCTCGGCGGCCGGGTACCTGAGCGGGGCCACGGCCGTGGGTCTGACCTTCGCCGCGTTCGGGCTGGCCGCCGCGTTTCTGAATGCGGTCTTCGGGCTGTGCCTGGGGTGTGAGGCCTACCTGGCCCTGCGCCGCCTCCGGCCCAGCTGACGCTCCGGCGGGGTTCTGCTGTGAAGGACCGGGTCCGGGCCCGCGCCTCGCTGCGGCGGCGGCCCCTTACCTTGTGCGCTGGTCCGGCCGCTCTGCCTTCTGACCCGGCGGCCTCGCCTGGAGTTGCCTCGCGGCCGCGATCGGAGAGCCACCGATGCGGGGCCGCGACCGGCCCGGGGGAGGGGTCGTGGAGTAGGCGTGATGTCGCTGCTGCGATCGCGGTGCGGTTCGGGGCAGGTCGGTGAGACCCTGCGGTGCCCCGGACCGGCCGCGAGGCGCCGCTCGGGGTGGGGAGGCGCGGTGGCCGCGCGGGGTGTGCCGCCGCGGGCCGTGCAGGGTGCGGCAGCGGGGGGCCCGTGTAAGGCGGCGGCGCGGGGCTCGCCCCGGCCCCGCCCCCGGCCGGCCGTGGGGCGGCGCGGGGGCGTGGGGTCAGCGGGTCAGAACTTCGGGGCGTCCGGGGCTTCGAGCAGGCCGAGGCGCAGGGCCGTCATCAGGGCCTGGGCGCGGTTGGCGGCGCCGAGCTTCTCGTACAGCTTGGAGATGTGGGTCTTGGCCGTGCTCTCGCTGACGAACAGCTGCTTGGCGATGCCGGCCACGCTCATGCCGTCGGCGAGCAGGCGCAGGACCTGGCCCTCGCGGGGGGAGAGCTGCGGGCCGGACGGGGCCAGGCGGCGCTTCATGGCCTCGGCCAGGTCGGCCGCGGTGAAGGCGCTGGGGGCGCTGGCGGCGTGGCGGGCGGCGGCGACGACCTCGTCGGCCGGGGCGGTCTTCGGGACGAAGGCGCTCGCGCCGGCTTCGAGGGCGCCGAAGAGCTGGTCGTCGCCGGCGTACATGGTGAGGACGACGATGCCCATGTTCGCGTTGTTCTTGCGCAGGGCGCGCGTGGCCTCGAGGCCGCTGCCGTCGGGCAGGCGGAGGTCCATGATGACGACGTCGGGCTGGAGCGCACCCGCCTGGCGGACGGCCTCGGCGGCGGTGGCGGCCTCGCCGACGACCTCGAACTGCCGGTCCCGCTCGAACGCGTGCCGTAGGCCCTTGCGGATCAAGTCGTGATCGTCGACGAGCAGGACCTTGGTCCGGGTCGTCGGGGCGGGGCTGGTCGACATGCTCGGGTTACTCCCCTTCTGGTGCGGAAACGCTATCCCGCACGCTATCGCGCCGGGAAGGTGTTCCGAGTACTACCGCCACGGTTGTTCCGCTGGGGTGTCGCGGACTGATCTCCAACCGGCCCCGGATACGTTCCGCCCTCTCGGCCATGATCGCAAGGCCGTAGTGGCCGTCCGGTCGCCCTCCGTCGATGCCCTTGCCGTCGTCGGAGATCTCGATCTGGGCGTACGGGGGATCGACCTCGCACGTGACCCAGAGGTTGGCCGCGCCCGCGTGCTTGCGGGCGTTGGTGATCGCCTCCTGGGCGATCCGCAGGAGTTCCGCCTCGGTCGCGGCGGGGAGCCGGGCGGTGCTCTCGTCGAACGTGAAGTGCACGCGCAGGCCGGCGGAGGTGCCGATGGTGCGCGCGTACTCGGCGATGGCGGCGGCCAGGCCGCCCTGGCGGTCGACCTCGCTGCGCAGCTCGAACAGGCTCAGCCGCAGCTCGGTGATGACCCGGGTGACCTCGCCGCGCAGGGTGCGCAGGTCCTCGGCGGTCTCGGTGGCCTCCTCGGGGAGGGTGGCCAGGGCGTTGTCGATGCCGTAGCCGACCATGACCAGCTCCTGCGCGACGCCGTCGTGGATCTCGCGGGCGAGGCGCTGGCGTTCCTCGTTGGTGGCCAGGGACCGGACGTCGTCGAACAGCAGGGCGGCCTCGAGCCGCAGGGCGGCGGGGCCGGTGACGCCGGTGACGGCGTCGACCACGTCCTTCGGGTACGCGTTGGCGGCGTCGGACTCGAGGATGACCAGGCCGATGGTGCGCACCCCGGCGACCAGGGGCACCACCAGCGCGGACGCGCCGCCGTGGTGGGAGCGGGCCTGGGAGCGGTTGGCGGTGTGCGGCTGCTGGCTGGCCCAGGCGTCGGCGAGGGCCGAGTCGGCGTCGATGGTGGTCTCCCAGTCGACGCGCTCGGCGCCGGTCTGGGCGAGCACGCCGAGGCGGCCGCCGCCGCTGGCGCTGAGCACGGCGGCGCGCTGGGCGGGGGCGACGCTGCGCAGTTCCTCCAGCAGGTGCTCGGAGATGCCGCCCGGGTCGAGGGTGGCGCCGGGCAGCGAGCGGGCGACGCTGCGCAGCTGGGTGAGCAGGCGCGTCGCCTCGGCGTACGGCTGCGGGGTGGGCTCGAGGGGTTGCATGAGCTGCCGGACGGGGTCGGCGGCGAGGGTGACGACCGCGCCCACGACGAGCCAGAGCAGCCCGGCGGCCAGGTAGGCGGGCTCGGTGACGGGGCGCAGCGGGTCGCCGACGAGCCCGCCGAGCAGCAGCGCCGCGGCGGCGACGCCGAGCAGGGCGAGGCCCTCGCGCCCGCGGCGGCGCAGGGCGGCGCCGAGGACCGGCACCATCAGGTACGGCAGGACGGCCTGGGCGCCGAAGCCGGCGGCGGCGCCCGCCGCGCCGGCGGTGGCGGCGGTGGCGGCGGCTCCCGCGCCGAGGGTGTCGGCGGCGGTGTCGGCGGCGACGGAGCCGGCGGCGAGGCCGACGACGACGGCCTCGGCGTAGCGGCTGAGGGTGGCGGCGAGGGCGTGCCGGGCGGCGAAGACGCCGGGCAGGCCGGCGACGGCGAGCAGCACCACCCAGCCGAGCTGGAACCAGTCGCGGGTGGCGACGAGCGTCAGCACGACGACCAGCAGGAGCATGGCCACGCGGGCGCCCACCGCGATCGGGTGCAGACCCGCGGACGAGGACACGCGGGCGCTCACCGATGCAGACACGTGACGGATCGTAGCGGCACCGCCCGACATCGTCGCGGCGGCGACACGTGCGGGTGCCCGGGGCCCGGCCGGGGCGTACCGGGTAGCCTGCCGACATGGCCGAGTCGTCGACGCAGTCGATCACGATCAACGCGCCCGTGGCCCAGGTCGCGGCGGTGATCTGCGACTTCGCGCGGTACCCGGAGTGGGCCGACGCGATGAAGACCGTCGAGGTCGTCGAGGAGTACGAGGACGGCTACGCCAGCCAGGTCCGGTTCGTCATCGACGCCGGGGTGCTGGCCGACGACTACACGCTCGCGTACGAGTACGCCGAGGACATCTCCCGCATCGAGTGGTCGCTGGTGGCGCCGTCGAAGACGCAGCGGGTGCAGAACGGCTCGTACGACCTGGCCGAGAACCCGGACGGCACGACGACGGTGACGTACACGCTCGAGGTGGAGCTGGCCATCGGCATGCTCGGCATGTTCCGGCGCAAGGCCGAGAAGATGATCATGGACACCGCGCTGAAGCAGCTCAAGACCCGGGTCGAGAGCGGCGCGGCGGCCTGAGCGCCGGCCCGCCGCGGTGCGGGCCCGAAGGAGCGAGACATGTCCGGAACCACCGGCTCGGCCCGTGAGGAGGCCGAGCGGCTCGTCGCCACCTTCCTCGCGATGGCGTCGCAGGGCGGCCCGGGGCCGGCCGGGCTGGGCGACCTCATCACCGGCGCGCTGGGCCACGCGGGCACGGCGGCGCGGTTCGCGCGGGCCGCGGGCAGCTGGGCGACCGGCGAGCCGGCCTGCTGCGTGTGCCCCGTCTGCCGGCTGATCACCTCGCTGCGCGACCCGAGCCCGCAGGCGGCCGAGCGGCTCGCCACCGGGGCGGGCGACTTCGCCGCGGGCGTGGCCAGCCTGATGCGCGCGCTGGGCGACTCGGGCCTGGTGCGCCCGCCGGCCGGCCGGGCGGACGCGGCGGGGCAGCCTGCCGGGCGGCCGCAGCCCGACGCCGACACCGTGTGGCGCGCCGCGACCGGCCGCGACACCGCCGGGCACCGGCCCGCTCCGGCCGGCGACGACCCGTGGTCGGCGGCCACGGCGGCCGCCCACGACGAGGACGTGCGCGCCGAGACGGAGCGGGCGGCCGAGCGGGAGGCCCGGGAGCGGGCGGCGCGCGAGGCCGCGCGCGAGTACGCGGCCCGCGAGGCGGAGGCCGCCCGGCGGCGCGCGGCCGAGGCGGCCGCCGCGGTGGCCGAGGCGGTCCGCCGCCGGGCGCAGGGCGGCGCGGAAGGCGCTGCGGCGGCGGGTGCGGCGGCGGGTGCGGCGGCGGGTGCCGGGCCCGGCGCGGGTGACCCGTGGGCGGCGGCCACCCGGGACGCCGGTCGCGCCCGGGAGGATCAGCACGACGATCGTGGCACGGCCGGGGCCGAGCCGGCCGGGGGGCCGGCCGCAGCGCCGGCCGCAGGCCGCGACGGGAGCACGGGCGACGGCGCCCGGTGACCGGCGCGGCGCGTACCAGGGGGAAAGGGGAGTGGCGGCGGTGACGCTGACCATCGGGGTCGACGTGGGTGGCACGAAGGTGGCCGGGGGTGTCGTCGACGACGACGGGAACGTGCTGACGCAGGTCCGCCGGGACACCCCCGCGCAGGACCCGCTGGGCACGCGGAACACGATCATCGGGGTGGCCGCGGAGCTGGCGGCGGCGTACCCGGAGGCGACGGCCGTGGGCATCGGGGCGGCGGCGTGGATCGACGCGACCCGGTCGATCGTGCTGTTCGCGCCGAACCTGGCGTGGCGGGACGAGCCGCTGCGCCGGCACGTCAGCGAGGCCGTGGGCCTGCCGACCGTCGTGGAGAACGACGCGAACGCGGCCGCCTGGGCGGAGTTCCGCTACGGCGCGGCCCGCGACGCCGAGGACTCCATGATCATGATCACGGTCGGCACCGGCATCGGCGGCGCCATCGTGCTCAACGGCGAGCTGGTGCGCGGCACCCACGGCATCGCCGCCGAGCTGGGGCACATGCTGTCGGTGCCGGACGGCCACCCGTGCGGCTGCGGCCGGCTCGGCTGCCTGGAGCAGTACGCCAGCGGCCGCGCCCTGCTGCGCTTCGCCCGGGCGGGCGCCCGGCAGGAGCCCGACCGGGCGCCGATCCTGCTGGAGCTGGCGGGCGGCGACGCCGACGCCGTCACCGGCCTGATGATCACCACGGCGGCGCAGAAGGGCGACCCGGTGTCGCGCGACGCGTTCGCCCAGATCGGCTACTGGCTGGGCGGCGCGATGGCCGACCTGGTGCAGATCCTCGACCCGCAGGTGCTGGTGATCGGCGGCGGCGTCATCGACGCGGGCGAGCTGCTGATGGGGCCGACGGAGCGGGCGTACCGGGAGGCACTGGCCGTGCGCGGCACCCTGCCGGTGGCGCCGCTGCTGGCCGCCGAGACGGGCAGCGCGGCGGGCGTCATCGGCGCGGCCGACCTGGCCCGCCGCATCTAGCTGGAGGGGAGCCGGCGTGGACCTGCGGGTGCTGACCTACAACGTGCACGGCCGCAAGGACGACCGGGCCGCGCTCGCCTCGGCGGTGCGCGGCCTGCGGCCGGACGTGGTGCTGGTGCAGGAGGCGCCGCGCCGGTTCCGCTGGCGGCACGGCTGCGCGGCGCTGGCCGACTCCGTCGGCCTGGTCGTGGCGGCCGGCGGCCTGCCCGCGCTGGGCAACCTCATCCTGGTCGACCTGCGGCTGAGGGTGCTGGCCACGCACTGCCTGCGGTACCCGCTGACGCCGGGCCGGCACCTGCGCGGGGCGGCGTTCGCGCGCTGCGCCGCGGGCGGCGTCGAGTTCACCGTGTCCGGCTCGCACCTGGCCACCGACCCGGTGGAGCGCCCGGCGCAGGCGAAGCACTGGAAGGCCGAGCTGGACGCCGTCGAGGGCCCGCTGATCGCCGGCGGCGACCTCAACGAGGGCCCGGGCGGCGCGGCGTGGGAGACCGTCGCGGCGGGTCTCACCGACACCGCGGGCGGCGCCGGCGCCCCGACGTACCCGGCCCGGTCGCCGCGGACCAGGCTGGACGCGATCTTCGCCGGCCCCGGCGTCGAGGTGCGGTCGCTGACCGTCGTCGACACCGAGGAGACCCGGCGCGCCAGCGACCACCTGCCCGTCCTGGCGGAGCTGACCATCCCGTCTTGACCGGGCTCCGCGTGACCCGGAAAGATCACCGCCACATTCCGTAGTCGGCTCCCCGCCGAGGGAGGATCCCCGTGTCCGACGACGACACCCCCCACGTGCACGACCGCGGCGACGCGGTGTGCGTCATCGGCGCCGGCGCGAGCGGCCTGACCGCCGTGAAGAACCTGCGCGAGCACGGCTTCGACGTCGACTGCTACGAGCGCGAGACGTCCGTCGGCGGCGCCTGGAACTGGCGCCACGACCGCAGCCCGGTGTACGCCAGCACGCACCTCATCTCGTCGAAGCCGCTCACCCAGTTCCCCGACTTCCCGATGCCGGACGGCTGGCCCGACTACCCGCACCACGCCCAGGTGCTGTCCTACCTGGAGCGCTACGCCGAGCACTTCGACCTGCGCCCGCACGTCTGGTTCGGCACCGAGGTGCTGCGCGTCGAGCCCGCCGACGGCGGCCGCTGGGACGTCACCACCCACGGCACCGGCACGGCCGGCGGCGGCGAGCGCACCCAGCGGTACGCGGCCGTCGTCGTCGCCAACGGGCACAACTGGGCGCCCAAGATGCCGGCGTACCCCGGGGTGGAGTCGTTCCGGGGCCGGCTGATCCACGCGTCGGCGTACAAGGACCCGGCCCTTCTGCGCGGGAAGAAGGTGCTCGTCGTCGGCGGCGGCAACACCGGCTGCGACATCGCCGTCGAGGCCGCCCAGCAGGCCGCCGCGTGCTGGCACTCCACCCGGCGCGGCTACTGGTACGCCCCGAAGTACCTGATGGGCCGCCCCGCCGACCAGGTCAACGACGAGCTGCTGCGCTGGCGGGCCCCGCTGCGCCTGCGGCAGTGGCTGTACCGCCGGGTGCAGCGCCTGACGATCGGCGACGTCGCCCGGTTCGGGCTGCCGGCGCCCGACCACCGCCCGTACGAGAGCCACCCGATCGTCAACAGCCTGCTCGTGCACTACGTCGGCCACGGCCGGATCGTGCCGGTGCCGGACGTCGCCCGCTTCGACGGCCCGCACGTCGAGCTGTCCGACGGCCGCCGCATCGAGCCCGACGTGGTGGTGGCCGCCACCGGTTACCTGCCGCGCTTCGAGTTCCTCGCCCCCGAGCTGCTCGACGCCGACGACACCGGCCGGCCGGACCTGCACCTGCACGCGTTCGCCCGGCGCCACCCCACCCTCGCGGTGGTCGGGCTGCTGCAGGCCGACGCGGGCATCTTCCCGCTGGCGCACTGGCAGTCGGTGGCCGTGGCGCGCTGGCTGCGGCTGCGCGCCACCGCCCCGGACCGCGCCGCCGCCGTGCAGGACCGCGAGTCCCACCGGCCGCTGCGCCGGTGGAGCCGCACGACGGTGGTGGACACGTCCCGGCACTGGTTCGAGGTCAGCCACACCGACTACCTGCGTTCCCTGCAGACCCTTCTCGACGAGCTGGAGCCGGCGGCATGAGGACACGGGTCGTCCGGTTCGCCGAGTGGACGCGGCCGGTCCCGCCCGTCACCCGGGAGATTGCGTCCGCGCTGCCCGAGGACGACGAGGGCCGCCCGCCGGTGCTGTTCGTGCCCGGGTACGGCCACGCGGCGTGGGCGTTCGCCGAGCACTGGCTGGGCCGCGCCGCCGCCCGCGGCTACCCGGCGCACGCGCTGAGCCTGCGCGGCACCGGCGGCAGCGGCGCGAGCCCGGTGACGGGGCTGCGGGCGTACGCCCACGACGTGGTGCAGGTGGCCGCGGCCCTGCCGCGGCGCGCGGTGCTGGTGGGGCACGGCGCCGGCGCCCTGGTCGTGCAGCACGCCCTGGCCCGCTACCCGGCGCGTGCCGCGGTGCTCGCCGCCCCCGTGGTCGACGGCTGGCCGGCCCTCGGCGCGGCCCTGCGCGCGAACCCGCTCGGCACCCTGCCGGCCCTGGCCGGCGGCCGGCTGCGGCTGAGCCGCCGCCAGCTGTTCGGCCCGGACCTGCCGGAGGAGCAGGCGGCGGCGTACGTGTCCAGGGTGGAGCGGATGCCGGCCCGGGCGCAGTGGCAGCTCGTGCTGCACCGCGCGGCCGAGCCCGCCGTGGGCCACCCGCCGGTGCTGGTGCTGGGCAGCCCGGACGACCGGGTGGTGCCGCGCTCGTCGCTGGACCGCACGGCGTCGCGGTACGGTGGCGCGCCGCTGCTGTTCCCCGGCATGGGCCACGACCTGATGCTCGACGCCCGCTGGGAGGAGCCGATCGACGCCCTGCTCGACTGGCTCGACAAGGAGACGGCGCTCTGATGCGCACGGCGTTCGCGCACGACGCGGTGCTGTCCTTCGCGGCGGACGGCGACGAGCGCGAGCCCGGCGCGGTGGTGACGGCGGCGCTGTGCGGCCGGGTGGAGCACGAGCCGCCGTGCCCGCTGGCCGCCCACCACACGGCCGCGGCCCGTGACGGGGACGCGGTGCGGCTGCGCATCCTGTTCGCCTGCGCCCCGGCCGACGAGCCGGAGGTGCGCCGGCGCATCGGCACCGCCCTGTCGGCCCGCTGGCCGGTGCTGTCGTCCGGGGCGTCGCCGGTGCGGCCGGAGGAATCGGCCCACGCCGCCCGCCTCGCGGGAGCCGTCAGCCGGTGACGCTGGCGGCCAGGGCGCCGCTGTCGTCGAGGGAGCGCAGGTACGCCCGGGTGAACGCGCGGATGTCGTGCCGGGTGACCTGCCGCCGCATGGCCGCCATCCGGGCGGAGCGTTCGGCGGCGGAGGCGTCCATGGCGGCGAGCAGGGTGGCCTTGAGGTCGTCGAGGTCGTGCGGGTTGACGAGAAACGCCTCGTCCAGCTCGACGGCGGCGCCGGCGAACTCGCTGAGCACCAGCGCGCCGTCGCCGTCGGTGCGGGCGGCGACGTACTCCTTGGCGACGAGGTTCATGCCGTCGCGCAGCGGCGTGACGACCAGCACGTCGGCGGCGAGGTAGAGGGCGGCCAGCTCGGCGCGGTCGAAGCGCTGGTTGAGGTAGTGGATGGCGGGCCCGCCGACCCGGCCGTACTCGCCGTTGATGCGGCCGACCTCGCGCTCGATGCGGTCGCGCAGCAGCCGGTAGTGGCCGACCCGCTCACGGCTGGGCACGGCGACCTGCACGAGCACGGTGTCGGGCGCCTTGACGTCGCCGTCGCGCAGCAGCTCGCTGTACGCGGTCAGCCGGTGCTCGATGCCTTTGGTGTAGTCGAGCCGGTCGACGCTGAGCAGCACGTGCCGGGGCTGGCCGAGGTCGGCGCGGATCTGCCGGGCGCGGCGCACCACGTCGGGGCGGGCGGCGAGCGACTGCATCTCGGCGACGTCGATGGAGACCGGGAACGCGCCGGTGCGCACGGTGCGCCCGTCGAGCTCGATGGCGCGGTCGGTGGCCTTCGCGCCGAGCAGCCGGCGGGCGAGCTGGGCGAGGTTGTGCGCGCCCTGGGCCCGCTGGAAGCCGACGAGGTCGGCGCCGAGCATGCCGCGCAGCAGTTCGGTGCGGCGGGGGAGCTGCATGAACAGCTCGGGCGGCGGGAACGGCACGTGCAGGAAGAACCCGATCAGCAGGTCGGGGCGGCGTTCGCGGAGCATGGCGGGCACGAGCTGCAGGTGGTAGTCCTGCACCCAGACGGCGGCGCCGGGCTCGGCGACCTCGGCGGCGGCGTCGGCGAACCGGCGGTTGGCCTGCTGGTACGCCTCCCACCAGCTGCGGTCGAAGACGGGCTGCTCGACGGCGTCGTGGTAGAGCGGCCACAGGGTGCTGTTGGCGAAGCCCTCGTAGTAGTCGGCGAGTTCGGCCTCGCTCAGCCCGACGGCGTGGATCCGCAGCCGGCCGATGTCCGGCAGCTCCGGCGCCGGTCCGGCGCCGCCCGCCCAGCCGACCCAGGTCGCGGGGGTGTGGGCGAGGATGTCGTGCAGGGCGCCGACCAGCCCGCCGGGGCTGCGCCGCCATTCGCACACGCCGTCGGGCGGCGCGTTGTCGTCGATCGGGAGTCGGTTGGCCACCACCACAAGGGAGCTCTGCCGCATGTACGTCAGGCTATGGGCTCATCACCTTGGGTGACAATGGTGTCGATCAATCAGACGACGGCGCCGTCGTCCGGGTTCTCGTCGTCCTCGTCGCCGCTGCGCAGCCGCCAGACCAGCGTGACCGCGCCGCCCAGCACGCCCGCGAAGCCGAGCAGCATCGCGAAATCCGTGCCGACCGGCAGCACGCCGGGGAACAGGAACAGCAGGAAGCCCGCCATGATCGCCAGCACCGCCGCGACGGTGAACTTGGACAGTTTCGGCAGCGGGGGAGGCGGCGGCGGGGTGTAGCCGTCGTCGTCGCCGTCGGGCAGGTCCGCGCCGAACGTGTCGAGCGCGTCGAGCAGCGACGGCGGGTCGGTGCGGCGGCGGTTGTGCGGGTCGATGCGGGTGAACTCGACGGCCGACTGCAGGCCCGGCGGCTGCTCGGCCTCGGGCCCGGCCGGGGCGGGGCGGTCGGGCACGCCCTCGGCGTCCGGCCACGGCGTGGTCGCCGGGTCGACGGTGGTGTGGAAGCCGGCCACGATGCGCGCCCACTCGGCGTCGACGTCGCTCTGCGGCCGCTCGTGGCCGGCCGGGTGCGGCTGGCGCGGCGCGGTCGTGGCGGCCTCGTCGCTGAGCTTGTCGAGGTGGTCGCGGGCGACGTCGAGGTGGGTGCTGTCGACGAACAGCCGGTCGGTCGGCCGGGGCGGGAAGGTGGTGGTGCGCAGCAGCGGGTTCAGGTCGGCCGAGGGTTGCAGGTACGCCGCGATGCCGCCCGCGGCCAGCACGTCGAGCAGATGCTCGCCGACCCGCGGGTCGACGTCTCCGGCCGCCGCGTAGTCCGCTGCGTGGAGCCCGTTGTCCCGTCGCCCGCGCCGGGCGCCACCCGCAGACACCGTGCACACTCCTCGCCGGCGCCGCCCGCGCCCCATCGCCCTGCCGGTACGCCCTATCGGCCGGTCTGCCCCGAACCTGTGGGCCGGGGGGTGTGGCCTGGCGAACCGTGCCTTGAATGGTGACACGTCGGATGCCGGTTGCGGGAGTGCGTTGTGGCGCGCCGCTCGCCGTCCGTAGGCTCATCGGGCGACAGCGCCGCCGCGTGCCGGCCGCGCGGGCACGGTCGGGAGCGGGAAGGGACGCCGGTGCTGTACTGGTTGTTGAAGCACGTCGTCCTCGGACCCCTGCTCAGGGCCCTGTTCCGGCCCGAGGTCGAGGGCCTGGGCCACGTGCCGGCCACCGGCCCGGCCATCCTCGCCGCGAACCACCTGTCGTTCGTCGACTCGATCTTCCTGCCGCTGGTCCTGCCGCGGCGGATCACGTTCGTCGCCAAGGCCGAGTACTTCACCGGCAAGGGGATCAAGGGCCGGTTGATGAAGATGTTCTTCGCGGGCACCGGCACGATCCCGCTCGACCGCTCCGGCGGCGCGGCCGCCCAGGCGGCGCTCGACACCCAGCTCGGCATCCTGGCCGGCGGCGGGCTGGCGGGCATCTACCCGGAGGGCACCCGCTCGCCCGACGGGCGGCTCTACCGCGGCAAGACCGGGGTGGCCCGGCTCGCGCTGACCAGCGGCGCCCCGGTGCTCCCCGTCGGCATGCTCAACCTCGACCGGATCCAGCCGCCGGGGCAGCGGCTGCCGCGGCCCCGCGAGCGGGTGCGCATCCGGATCGGCGCGCCGCTGCGCTTCGACCGGCACGCGGGCGGCCTCGGCGACCGGCTGGTCGAGCGCGCGATCACCGACGAGATCATGTACGAGATCCGCGAGCTGTGCGGGCGCGAGTACGTCGACGTGTACGCCCAGTCGCTCAAGACCCCGGCGCCCGCGCCAGCCCCATGACGGCGGCGGCGCCGCGCATCTGCAGGTCGAAGAACGCGCGCCGCTCGTCGACGGCGTTGGCGAGCTGACCGAACAGCTCGAAGCTGACCGCCCCGAACAGGTGGATCCAGGCGGCCATGCCGCGCCCCATGGCGGCGGCGCTCACGCCGGGGGCGACCTCGGCGGCGACGGCGTCCAGCTCGGCGGCCAGCGGCCCCTCGACCGGCTCGCCCGGGTCGGGCCGGGCGTCGGCGAGGATCCGGCCCATCAGCCGGCCCACCCGGGTGGCGGGCGCGACGGTGTCCGCGGGCGCGCGGTAGCCGGGCACGGGGCTGCCGTAGATGAGGGCGTACTCGTGCGGGTTGGCCAGGGCCCACTCGCGCACGGCATGACAGGTGGCCAGCCAGCGGCCGGTGAAATCCGCCCGGTCGACGGCCGCCTCGGCCGCCTCGGCGGCGGCGCCGACTGCGTCGTAGGCGTCGATGATCAGCCACGTGAGCAGGTCGTCGCGGCTCGCCACGTACCGGTAGACCGCGGACGACGCCATGCCCAGGTCGCGGGCGACGGCGCGCAGCGACAGGTTCGCGCCGTCGGCGGCGAGGTGCCGGCGGGCGACGGCCTTGATCTCGTCGGTCATCTCGGCCCGGACGCGGGCGCGCAGCGAGGCGGCACTCATGCGATCAGTGTACGTGATTGCGAGCACTGCTCTTGACGGACGGGGAGTGGCCTGCGACTGTTGTTCTCGACAGAGAGCACTGCTCGCAAAGGAGAGCGTCATGACCCAGCACGTGATCGTCGGCGCCGGGCCCGTCGGCACCGCCGTCGCCCGGCAGCTCGCCGGCGCCGGCGAGGCGGTCCGGGTGATCACCCGCAGCGGCGGCGGCCCCGAGCACCCGCTCGTCGAGCGCGTCGCCGCCGACGCGTCCGACGCCGCCCGGCTCACCGCGCTGACCCGGGGCGCCGAGGTGATCTACAACTGCGTGAACCCGGCGTACACGCGCTGGCCCACCGACTGGCCGCCGATCAGCGCCGCGCTCGTCGCGGCCGCCCGGGCGTCCGGCGCCGTCCTGGCCACCACCGGCAACCTCTACGGGTACGGCCCGGTCGACGGCCCGATGACCGAGGACACGCCGCTGGCGGCGACGGGCCGCAAGGGCCGGGTGCGCATCCGGATGTGGCAGGACGCGCTCGCGAGCGGCGTGCGCACGGTCGAGGCCCGCGGCTCCGACTACCTGGGCGTGGGCGCGGCGTCCGTCTTCTCGATGGTGCTGTTCCCGGCGATGCGCAGCGGACGCGCGGCGTGGATGCCCGGCGACCCGGACGTGCCGCACAGCTTCACCTACACCGGCGACATGGCCCGCACGCTCATCGCGCTGGCCCGCGACGAGCGGGCCTGGGGGCGGGCGTGGCACGTGCCGTCCCCGCCGCCGGTGACCGTGCGCGAGCTGGCCGCCCGGTTCGCCGAGGTCGGCGGGCTGCCGCCGGTGCGGGTGCGCACGCTGCCCCGGGGGCTGCTGCGGGCCGCGGGCCTGGTCGTGCCGATGGCGCGCGAGCTGGTCGAGATGGACTACCAGTTCTGGGCGCCGTTCGTCCTCGACAGCTCCGCCGTGACCAGGACCTTCGGGCTGACCCCGACCGCCCTGGACGACGTGCTGCGCGAGCTCGCCGGCTCCGCGCCGGCCGTCAGCGGTAGGGGTCGGTGAGCTCGCGCAGGCTCTCCAGCGCCGCGCGCAGCCGTTCGATCTCGCCCGGGCCGAGGTGGCCGGTCCACTCCTTCTCCACCTCGGCCTCCGCCGCCCGGGCCACCGCCACCGCCGCCTCGCCCCGGGGCGCCATCCGCACCAGCCGGGCGCGGGCGTCGGCGGGATCGGGCTCGCGGCGGACGTAGCCGGCCCGCTCCAGCTGGTCGACCAGGAACCCGGCGGTCTGCTTGGTGACCTGGGCCTGCTCGGCCAGGGCGGTGAGCCGCGTGCCGCCGGGGGAGATGCGCGCCGCCACCCGGCCCTGGGCCAGCGTGAGGTCGTCGAACCCGGCCGCGGCCAGGGCGGCCATCACGCGCGTCTCCATCGCCCGGTGGGTGATGAAACAGAGCAGGCCGATGTTCATCCGCACCCCTTGACTTCGTCAGTCTCTCTGACCATATTTAGTCAGAGGATCGTACCAAAATGGGGGTGTTCCATGCACCACGACGAGATCTGGCGCGTCATCGACGAGCAGCGGGCGCAGACGGCCGCCTTCCTCGGCGCCCTGTCCGCCGAGCAGTGGGAGGCGCCCTCGCTGTGCGCCGGCTGGCGGGTGCGCGACGTCGCCGCCCACCTCACCCTCGCCCACCTCGGCTGGGGCCCCGCCCTGCGCGAGCTGGCCCGGGCCCGCGGCTCGTTCGACCGGATGATCCGCGACACCGCTATCCGCCAGGCGCGGCTGCCCGTCGGCGCGTACGGCGAGCTGCTCACCGCCATGATCGGCTCGCGCCGCCTCGCGCCCGGCGTCACCCCCGTCGAGCCGATGCTCGACGTGATCGTGCACGGCCAGGACATGGCGCTGCCGCTCGGCATCACCCGGCCGGTGCCGCCCGCCGCGGCCGCCGTCGCCGCCACCCGCGCGTACACGCGCAGCTTCCCGTTCTTCGCCCGGCGGCGGCTCGCCGGGCTGCGGCTGGTCGCCACCGATCACGAGTGGACGGTCGGCGACGGCCGGACCGTCGAGGGACCCATGGGCGCGCTGCTGCTGCTCGTGACCGGCCGGTCCGCCGCCGTCGCGCAGCTTCGCGGCCCGGGGGTCGCCGCGCTGCGCTAGCGGTCGGCCATGCCGGCGCGCCGGCGCAGGGCCGCCACGTCGGTCACCACGATGCGGCGGCCCTCGGTGCGCAGCCACCCGCGGCTCGCGAACGACCCGATGGCCTGGTTGACGCTCTGCCGCGACCCGCCCGCCATCTCGGCCAGCTGGCTCTGGTTCAGCTCGATCGTGATCATCGGCGCGTGGCTCTCGCCGGCGAGGCGCACCAGCGTCTTGGCCACCCGGCCCGGCAGGTCGAGGAAGACGTGGTCGGCGTTCTGCTCGGTCAGCCGGCGGATCAGGCCGCCCAGCGAGCGCATCACCGCGTCGAGGATGCGCGGGTTGGAGTGGACCAGCTCCATGAACGCGCCGCGCGACAGCGCCAGCGCCGCGGTGTCCTCGATGGCCTCCGCCGACGCCGACCGGGTGGACGCGTCCAGCAGGGACACCTCGCCCAGCACGTCGGGCGGGCGGACCACGTGCAGCACGGCGCGCTCGCCCGTCGGGGCGGTGCGGAAGACCGCGACGGCCCCGCGGCGCAGCACGATCAGCGACTCGCCCGGGTCGTGCTCGACGAACAGCAACTGTCCCTTGCGGTACGTGCGCGGCACCGCGGCCGCCGCCACCCGCTGGCGCACGTCGGGCTCCAGGCCCGCGAACATCTCGACCCCGCTGAGCGGGTCGTTGGGATCCGGCAGCCGAACCTCCACGTGACTGTCCTCCCCGGATCGTGACGCGAACGATCACTAGTAGCACGAAGCGCGGGGCCCGCGCCATCCCGCGGCGGGGACCGCGCGCCACCCCCGATCATGTTCTTCCGTAGCGCTCGGTACAAGTGGCAGGTGCTTCCGGGTCACGCACCTGACACGCGCGGCGTACGGCCGACGCACACATGACGCACACACGGGCATCGAAGCGGCATATCGGTGGGTGATAATCAGCGGGTGCAACCGGACGACCCGCGCCTCGATGCGATCCGCGCCTCCCTGCGCCGGCACTGGCACCTGCGCCCCAGCGCCGTGGTCGAGATGCCGGCGGGCTGGATGTCACGGGCCTGGGCGGTGCGCGACGACTCCGGGCTGTACGTCGTCCGGCTCGTCGACGACGTCGCCCGGCAGCCGTTCGAGGCCGGGCTCGCCGCCGCGCAGCACCTGCACGATGCCGGCTTCACGATCGGCGAGCCGGTGCGCACCCTCGGCGGCTCGCTCACGGCGGCCGCCCCGGACGGCACGCTCGGGCTGGTCCGGCGCGTCCCCGGCGACCTGCTCGACGGCCGCGACCCGGTCGACCAGCGGTGGTGGGGCGAGCGGCTCGCCGCCGCGCACGCCGCGCTGACCGGGTTCACCCACCGGGGCCTGCAGCGCTGGCACTGGCTGCACCCGGACGCCGCGCACCTGACCGTCGAGCCGTGGCTGCGGCCCGCCGTCGCCGACGCGGTGGCGGCGCTGACCCGGCTCACCGTCGCCGACCAGCTGACCTACGGGGTGCTGCACGGCGACCCGGCGCCCGAGGCGTTCGTCGTGGACGGCCGCACCGGCCGCACCGGCATCGTCGACTGGGGCCCGTGCGGCACCGGCCCGCTGGTCTACGACCTGGCCGCCGCGGTGGCGTACGCGGGCGGGCCGGGCGCGGCCGGCGACCTGATCGACGCGTACGTGTCGGCCGGGCCGGTGGGCCGCGACGAGGTGGAGGCGGCGCTGCCGGTGCTGCTGCGCTTCCGGTGGGCGGTGCAGGCAGACTGGCACGCCCGCCGGCTGGCGATCGGGGCGGCGCCCGGCGGGGCGCCCGGCGCGCTACCCGACGCGGCCCCCGCGGCCGTGCCGCGCCAGGCCCGCGTCACTGAGCCCGAGCCGGACACCGACCGCGCCCACCTGGACGCCGCCCGCGAGGCCCTCGAGACGCCCTGCTGAGCCCGGCGCGCCGCCCGCCGGGCCGGTAGGCGAGGATGGGCCCCGATGGTCTACCGATACTTCTACGACTGCGAGTTCATCGAGGACGGGCGTCTCATCGACCTCGTCTCGATCGGCGTCGTCGACGAGTACGGCCGCGAGTTTTACGCGGTCTCCACCGAGTTCGACGACAGCCGCGCCAACCCGTGGGTCCGCCGCCACGTCCTCGACAAGCTGCCGTCCCCGGCCGACCCGGCCTGGCGCTCCCGCGAGCGCATCCGGGACGAGCTGCACGCCTTCCTCCGCGAGCCCGTCGCCGGCCGCCCGGGCGAGTCGATGGAGCTGTGGGCCTGGTACGCGGCGTACGACCACGTCGCGCTGGCCCAGCTGTGGGGCGCCATGCCGGCGCTGCCGCGCGAGATCCCGCGCTTCACCAAGGACCTGCGTCAGCGCTGGGACGACCTCGGGCGCCCGGCGCTGCCCGACGCGTCCGGCCGGCACGACGCGCTGGTCGACGCACGGCACAACCTGGCGCGGTGGAACGCCATGGAGCAGTTTCCGCGCCGGTGAGCGGGGCATTCCGCCGGGATGAGCGAGACGACGACGGCAGACCGCCGTGACAAGGTGACCGAGCTGGTCCGCGACGCCCGGTTGTGCATGCTGACCACGATGACCGCCGACGGCCGGCACGTGAGCCGCCCGATGGCGCTGCAGGAGGCCGAGTTCGACGGCGACCTGTGGTTCTTCTGCTACGCCGACTCCGACAAGGCGGCCGAGATCCGGCTGCACCCGGAGGTGAACGTGTCGTTCAGCACGAAGACCTCCTGGGTGTCGATCAGCGGCACCGCCGAGCAGGTGAGCGACCGGGCCAAGGCCGAGCAGCTGTGGAGCCCGCTCCTCAAGGCGTGGTTCCCCGACGGGCTCGACACGCCCGGGGTGACCCTGCTGAAGGTGCACGCCAACTCGGCCGAGTACTGGGAGTCGGCGCACTCCAGCCGCGTCGTGGAGCTGCTGGGTTACGCGAAGGCGGCCGTCACGAAGCGCCCACCGGACGCGGGGGAGAATGAAGAGGTCAGCCTCTGAGACGCCCCAGGGGTCAGGCTTTGCCGCCCCGGCGAGGACGACTACAGTGCGCAGTTGCGGCCCGCCCCGGGCCGGCAACGGTGCCGACCGACCACCCCTGGGGCTCGCAGGGCTATCCGCGATCCGTACATGGGAGGACGAGCAACTATGCGCATCGGCGTGCTCACCGGCGGCGGCGACTGCCCCGGCCTGAACGCGGTGATCCGGGCGGTCGTCCGTAAGGGCGTCGCCACCTACGGTCACGAGTTCGTCGGTTTCCGCGACGGCTGGAAGGGTCCGCTGGAGGGCCTGACCAAGCCGCTGGGCATCCCGGAGGTGCGCGGCATCCTGCCGCGCGGCGGCACCATCCTGGGCTCCTCGCGGACCAACCCGTTCAAGATCGACGGCGGCGTCGAGAAGATCAAGGCCAACCTGGCCGAGCAGGGCGTCGACGCGCTCGTGGCGATCGGCGGCGAGGACACCCTCGGCGTCGCCACCAAGCTCAACGACCTGGGCGTCAACGTCGTCGGCGTGCCGAAGACGATCGACAACGACCTCAACGCCACCGACTTCACGTTCGGCTTCGACACCGCGGTCAACATCGCGATGGAGGCCATCGACCGGCTGCACACCACCGCCGAGTCGCACCACCGCACGCTGGTCGTCGAGGTCATGGGCCGGCACGCCGGCTGGATCGCCCTGCACGCCGGCCTCGCCGGTGGCGCGAACGTGATCCTGCTGCCCGAGCGGCAGTTCGACGTCGAGCAGGTCGCCAACTACGTGACCAAGCGCTTCGAGTACGAGTACGCCCCCATCGTGGTCGTCGCCGAGGGCGCGCAGCCGCTCGAGGGCCAGATGGTGCTGCACAACCAGGAGCTCGACGCGTTCGGCCACGTCCGCCTCGGCGGCATCGGCCAGTGGCTCGCCGAGCAGCTGGAGCAGAAGACCGGCAAGGAGGCCCGCACGGTCGTCCTGGGTCACATCCAGCGCGGCGGCACGCCGACCGCGTTCGACCGCGTGCTGGCCACCCGCTTCGGCCTGCAGGCCATCGACGCCGTCCACGAGGGCGACTTCGGCAAGATGATGGCGCTGCGCGGCACCGACATCGTGCGCGTCCCGCTCATCGACGGCACCGGCGAGCTCAAGACCGTCCCGGTCGAGCGCTACGACGAGGCCGAGGTCTTCTTCGGCAGCTGAGGCCACGGGCGGGCCGCCCCCGGGCGGCCCGCCCACCCTTTCTCGTGGGAGCGTCATGAGCAAGCACACCGTCGCCGTGATCGGCGCGGGCAAGATCGGCGAGCTGGTGCTCTCCGGGCTGCTGCGGGCCGGCTGGCCCGCGGACAAGCTGCTGGCGACGGCCCGCCGCCCCGCCCGGGCGGAGGAGCTGGCGACCCGCTACGGCGTGCGCGTCGTCGACAACGCGACGGCCGCGGCGGAGGCCGACGTGCTGGCCATCGCGGTGAAGCCGCAGGACGCCGGCTCGCTGCTGGACGAGGTCGGGTCGAAGATCCCGGCCGACAAACTGGTCATCTCGCTGTGCGCGGGCCTGCCCACCGAGTTCTTCGCCCGCCGGCTGTCGGAGGGCACCCCGGTCATCCGGGTCATGACGAACACGCCGGCGCTGGTCGACCAGGCGATGTCGGCGATCTCGGCGGGCGCGCACGCCACCGGCGAGCACCTGGCGCTCGCCGAGGAGATGTTCACGCCGCTCGGGCGCACCGTCCGGGTGCCGGAGAGCCAGCAGGACGCGGTGACCGCGCTGTCCGGCTCGGGCCCGGCGTACTTCTACCTGCTGGTCGAGGCGATGATCGACGCCGGCATCCTGCTGGGCCTGCCGCGCCAGGTCGCCCACGACCTGATCGTGCAGACCGCGATCGGCTCGGCGGTGATGCTGCGCGACTCGGGCGAGCACCCGGTGAAGCTGCGCGAGGCGGTCACGTCGCCCGCCGGCACGACGATCTCGGCGATCCGCGAGCTGGAGAATCACGGCGTGCGGGCGGCGCTGCTGGCGGCCCTGGAGGCCGCCCGCGACCGCGCGCGCGAGCTGGCCGCCCAGAACCTCTAGTACCAGATCGCCACGGGGCCGGCCGCGGCCTGCTCCGGCGGGTCCGGGTGGCTGGCGGCCGCCTTGGTCGCCACCCGGTGCGCCGTCCACGCCACCGCGGCCGCGTCGAGCACGTCGTCGGGCGGCGCCTGGCCGGCGGGGCCGATCTCGTCGGGCACGACGATGCCCTGCCGGGCGAGCAGCCCGCGCCGCTTGACGTGCCCGGCCCACGACTTCTTCGGGTACGCCAGCGGGGCGCCCGCCATGGCCCGGAACGACACCTCGGGGTGCGCCTCGAACAGCAGGCCCGGGTGCCGCTCCCAGATGGTGTTGGCCTCCAGCAGCTTCGGGCGCAGCGCCCACGACTGCCGGCTGAGCCCCTGCCCGGTGATCTCGCGGCACAGCCGGTTGGCGCGGGCGAAGTCGGTCTGCTCCCACACCGGGCGCGGCGGCACCCGGAAGACGCTGCTGCGGCGCGGCCCGAGCGTGTCGGCCGCGAGCGTGTCGGCGGCCCGCCAGCGGTCGGGCAGCATGCCCAGCGGGATGTCCACGCCGATGACGGTGGCCCCCGAGCTGGCGGTGACCACCTCGTAGAGTGACGACGCGAGCATGGCGCGCAGGAACGCGCCGTCGCGCAGCTCCACCGCGACCCAGCCGAGCGGGTACGCGTCGACCCCGATGACGCGCACGGCCGTCAGCGGGGGAGCGCCTGCTCGACCGCCGCCACGAGGCCGGGGTCGTCGGGCGCGGTCTGCGGCGCGAATCGGGCCGAAACGGTGCCGTCCGGGGCGATCACGAACTTCTCGAAGTTCCACCGGATATCACCGGAGTAGCCGGTGTCGTCGGCGGTTGCGGCCAATTCGGTGTAGATCGGGTGCCGTTCCGCGCCATTGACGTCCACCTTCTCCGTGAGCGGGAAAGTGACGCCGTAGTTGACCTGGCAGAACTCTTCGATGTCGGCCGCCGTGCCCGGTTCCTGACCGGCGAACTGGTTGCACGGCACGCCCAGCACGACCAGCCCGCGGTCCGCGTACGTGTCGGCGAGTTTCTGCAGGCCGGCGTACTGCGGGGTGAGCCCGCAACGGGACGCGACGTTCACGATCAGGACAGCCTTGCCCCGCAAAGAGGCAAGGTTCGCGCTGCCGCCGCCCAGGGCGTCGATGTCGGCGTCGAAGATGGTCATGCCGCGAAGACTACGCCGCGCATCACTACGGCGCGTGGTGAACCGATGGCGGGTCGTTGTCCGTACCAGCTGTTAGTTAAGGCCGCTGTTAATTCCGCGGTCTGCTTCTTGACGCCCGTTCATTGATGTGACTACGGTCTCTTCAGCCTTCCTTCTGGAAAGTTTCCTAACTGTTGGTTCGAGGAGACACCCTTGAAGAAATCCCTCCGCCGCGGCATCCTCGCCGGCGCGGGCGTCGCGATCCTCGCGGCCTCCGCCGCCGTCGTGCCGCTGTTCAACGCCTCCGCCGCCGAAGCCTGCGCGCCGGCCTGGAACGCCTCCACGGTCTACACCAAAGGCAACGTCGCGTCGTACCAGAACAAGAACTACACCGCCCAGTGGTGGACGCAGAACGAGGTGCCGACCAACAGTGACCAGTGGGGCGTGTGGCGCAACGCCGTAGCCTGCGGCGGCACCACCACCCCGACCACGCCGTCCACCACGACGCCGACGACGACGCCGACCACGACGCCGACGACGACGCCCACCACGACGCCGACCACGAACCCGACGACGAACCCGCCGGTGACCGACAAGTGGGTCGTGGGCTACTTCGCGCAGTGGGGCGTCTACGGCCGCAACTACCACGTGAAGAACATCGACACCTCCGGCTCGGCGTCGAAGATCACGCACATCCTGTACGCGTTCAGCAACAGCGCCGGCGGCCGCTGCGCCCTCGGTGACACGTACGCCGACTACGACCGCGCCTACTCCGCGGCCGAGTCCGTCGACGGTGTCGCCGACACCTGGGACACCGGCGCGCTGCGCGGCTCGTTCAACCAGCTCCGCAAGCTGAAGAAGAAGTACCCGCACCTGAAGGTCATCTTCTCGGTCGGCGGCTGGACCTGGTCCGGCGGCTTCACCCAGGCCGCGCAGAACCCGGCCGCGTTCGCCGAGTCCTGCTACAACATGGTCGAGGACCCGCGCTGGGCCGACGTGTTCGACGGCATCGACGTCGACTGGGAGTACCCGAACGCCTGTGGTCTCGGCTGCGACTCGAGCGGCCCGGACGCGTTCGGCAACGTGATGAAGGCGCTGCGCGCCAAGTTCGGCCCGAACGCGCTGCTGACGGCCGCCATCACCGCCGACGGCTCCAACGGCGGCAAGATGGACGCCACCAAGTACGGCCAGGCGTTCCGCGACGCGAAGATGAACAAGATCTTCCCGATGACGTACGACTACTTCGGCGCCTTCAACGCGCAGGGCCCGACGGCTCCGCACTCGCCGCTGAACAACACCCCGGCGCTGCCGCAGGCCGGCTTCAACTCCGACGCGGCGATCCAGAAGCTGAAGTCGCAGGGCATCGCGGCCAAGGACATCCTGCTCGGCATCGGCTTCTACGGCCGCGGCTGGACCGGCGTCAGCCAGACCGCGCCGGGCGGCACCGCTTCCGGTGCGGCCCAGGGCACCTACGAGCCCGGCATCGAGGACTACAAGGTCCTCAAGAACACCTGCCCGGCCACCGGCACCACCAACGGCACCGCCTACGCCAAGTGCGGCAGCAACTGGTGGAGCTACGACACCCCGGCCACCATCGGCAGCAAGATGAACTACGCCAAGCAGCAGGGCCTGGGCGGCGCGTTCTTCTGGGAGTTCTCCGGTGACACCAGCAACGGCGAGCTGATCACCGCGATCAGCAACGGCCTCAAGTAACAACCCCTCGGGAACGGGGAGCCGGGCGACCGGCTCCCCGTTTTCGTGCGTCCAGGCCACGACCGCGGAGACCCCGATCTCGACCGGGCCCAGCCGGGCCGAGATCGTGGCGCGGGCGACGTCGGCGAACGAGGCGCCCGCCGCGGCCAGCGCGACGCCCACATTCGCCAGGGCCTGCCCGGTCTGGGCGGCCAGCCCCGCGGCCGGGCGGCCGGTGGCGTCATGGCGCTGTTCCTACCGGGTGGGTACGACGGAACCCGGTTGATCGACCCTGCCCGGCCCGGCCGTACGCTTGTCGTCATGCGCTCGGAGTGGCACCAGCTGAGTCATCCCGCGGTCGGCAGCGTCGCGCTGCAGACCAGCCGCCCCACCACCGCCGGCTCCGCCGAGGACGAGGCGCTCGGCCTCGACCGCTGGCGCGAGCTGCCGCGGGCGCAGACGCCGCCGTGGGCCGACCCGGCCGAGGTCGCCGAGGTCTGCCAGGTCCTCGACAACGTGCCGTCGATCGTCGCCCCGTACGAGGTCGACGAGCTGCGCCACCGGCTGGCCCTGGTGTGCGAGGGCAAGGCGTTCCTGCTGCAGGGCGGCGACTGCGCCGAGACGTTCGCCGACAACACCGAGAGCCACCTGCTCGCCAACGCGCGCACCCTGCTGCAGATGGCGGTCGTGCTGACCTACGGCGCGTCGCTGCCGGTCGTCAAGGTGGCCCGGGTCGCCGGGCAGTACACCAAGCCGCGCTCCGCCGCGACCGACGCGCTGGGCCTGCCCGCCTACCGCGGTGACCTGATCAACTCGCTGGAGGCCACCGAGGCCGCCCGCGTCGCCGACCCGCAGCGCATGATCCGCGCGTACGCCAACTCGGCCGCCGCCATGAACATGCTGCGCGCGTACCTGTCCGGCGGCCTGGCCGACCTGCACGGCCTGCACGACTGGAACAAGGACTTCGTCAAGCAGTCGCCGGCCGGCGAGCGCTACGAGGCGATCGCCCGCGAGATCGACCGCACGCTGGAGTTCATCCGCGCCTGCGGGATGACCGACAACGACGCGCTGCGCACCGTCAACCTGTACTGCTCGCACGAGGCGCTGGCGCTGGAGTACGACCGGGCGCTCACCCGCGTGTCCGGCGGCCGCGCGTACGGGCTGAGCGGGCACTTCCTGTGGATCGGCGAGCGCACCCGGCAGATCGATGGCGCGCACATCGACTTCATCAGCCGCATCGCCAACCCGATCGGCGTCAAGCTCGGCCCCGGCACCGCCCCCGAGCAGGCCGTCGAGCTGTGCGAGAAGCTCAACCCGGACAACGTCCCCGGCAAGCTGACCCTGATCAGCCGGATGGGCAACGGCAAGGTCCGCGACGTGCTGCCCGCCCTGGTGGAGAAGGTCACCGCCGCCGGCGCCAAGGTCGTCTGGCAGTGCGACCCCATGCACGGCAACACCCACGAGTCGTCCAACGGCTACAAGACCCGCCACTTCGACCGCATCGTCGACGAGGTGCTCGGCTACTTCGAGGTGCACCGCGGCCTCGGCACCCACCCGGGCGGCATCCACGTCGAGCTGACCGGCGAGGACGTCACCGAGTGCCTGGGCGGCGCGCAGGGCATCGCCGACCTCGACCTGCCCGACCGGTACGAGACGGCGTGCGACCCGCGCCTGAACACCCAGCAGTCGCTCGAACTGGCCTTCCTCGTCGCGGAGATGCTGCGTGGTTGACCTGCGCAGCGACACCGTCACCCGGCCCACCGCGGCGATGCGGGCGGCCATGGCGGCCGCCGAGGTCGGCGACGACGTGTACGGCGAGGACCCCACCGTCAACGCGCTCGAGGCGCGGGTCGCCGCGCTGTTCGGCCACGAGGCGGCCCTGTTCACCCCGACCGGGTCGATGGCCAACCAGATCGCCCTGCAGCTGCTCGTCCCGCCCGGCGGCGAGCTGCTCACTGACGCCGACGCGCACGTCGTCACGTACGAGCTGGCGGCCGCGGCGGCGTACGGCGGCATCTCCACCCGCACCTGGCCCGCCGTCGGCGCCGACCTCGACGTCGCCGCGATCGAGGCGATGATCCGCCCCGGCGGCTACCACGCCGTCGCGACCCGGGCGATCGCCGTCGAGCAGACCCACAACCGCGGCGGCGGCGCCGTCATCGCGCTGGACACGCTGCGGGCGCTGCGCGCCGTCGCCGACACCGCGGGCGTCGCCCTGCACTGCGACGGCGCCCGCATCTGGCACGCCCACGTCGCCGACGGCGTCGCGCCCGCCGACTACGGCCGGCTGTTCGACACCCTGATGGTCTCGCTGTCCAAGGGCCTCGGCGCGCCCGTCGGCTCGCTGCTCGTGGGCGGCGCCGAGCACGTCGCCCGGGGCCGGGACATCCGCAAGCGGATGGGCGGCGGCATGCGCCAGTCCGGCATCCTCGCCGCCGCCGGCCTGCACGCCCTCGACCACCACGTCGCCCGCCTCGCCGACGACCACGCCCGCGCCCGCCGCCTCGCCGGGGCGCTGGAGCCGTTCGGCGTCACCACGGCGGCCGCGGTGCGCACCAACATCGTCCCGCTGCGCCTGCCGGACGCCCCGGCGCTGGGCGCGGCGGCCCGCGAGCACGGCGTGCTGATCTCGGTCCTCGGCCCGCGCACCGGCCGCCTCGTCACCCACCTCGACGTCGACGACGCCGGCGCCGACCACGCGATCGATGTGCTCACGACGCTGCTGAAGGGCTGACCCGCACGGCGGCCGCCAGGCGACAGGTCGAGCAGCGTCTCCCAGGCATCGGTGCGGAATTCCGGCATCGAAGTGGATCATAGGAACGGGCCGCGCCGGTCGTAGGGTCGCAGGTATGCGATACCGATTCCTGGGCCGGTCCGGGCTGGCCGTCAGCGAGCTGTGCCTCGGCGCCATGACGTTCGGCCGGGAGGCCGACGAGAAGCTGAGCTTCCAGCTGCTCGACCGCTTCGCCGACGCGGGCGGCACGTTCATCGACACCGCCGACGCGTACTCGGCGGGGGAGAGCGAGCGGATCCTCGGCCGCTGGTTGCGCGGCCGCGACCGCGACGACGTGGTCGTGGCCACCAAGGTGCGCTGGGGTCCCGGCGGCAACCGCGAGGGCCTGGGGCGCAAGCACGTCGTCGCCGCGGCCGAGGCCAGCCTGCGCCGGCTCGGCACCGACCACATCGACCTCTACCAGATCCACGGCTGGGACGCCGCCACCGACGTCGCGCAGGTCATGCGGACCCTCGACGACCTGGTGACCAGCGGCAAGGTGCGGCACATCGGAGTCAGCAACTGGGCGGCCTGGCGCATCCAGCAGGCGCTGGCCTGCGCCCGCGAGCCGTTCGTGTCGCTGCAGCCGCTGTACAACCTGCTCGACCGCGAGACCGAGTGGGAGCTGCTGCCGCTGGCCCGGGAGAACGGCCTCGGGGTGCTGCCGTGGAGCCCGCTGCGCGGCGGCTGGCTGACCGGCAAGTACACCCGCGACATGACCTCCGCCCCGGCCGGCACCCGCATCGACGCCGCCGAGGCCGAGGGCTGGGGGGAGCGCTGGGCCGAGTACGCCACCGAGCGCACCTGGACGGTCCTCGACGCGCTGCACGCGGTGGCGGGCGAGGCGGGCCGCCCGCCGGCGCAGGTGGCGCTGAACTGGCTGCTGCAGCGCGACGGGGTGACCGCCCCGATCATCGGCGCGCGCAACCTGGAGCAGCTCGACGCGAACCTCGCCGCCACGGACTGGGACCTCGACCCGGCCCTCGCCGAGCGGCTCACCGCGGCCAGCGACCAGAAGCTGCCGTACCCGCACGACCTGCTCACCGCGAGCGCCCGCAACCCGGGCTGACCGGGCGGCCGCCGGGCCGGGCCCGGGCGGGGCCGCCGGGTCGGGAGCGGTTTGGCCGATCCGGGACCGCCGCGCGCGGGCCGCCGGTAGCGTCGCTGGCGTCCGTCATCCTCCCGGCGGCACGACCGGCCGGGCCGGCGAATCGAGGCGCGATGCGGCCGAAGAACCGGACCACAGCGGGGGTGGGCGCGCCGCTGCGGGCGTACCTCATGGGCCTGACCGCCCTGTTCGTGCTGACCGCGGCGGGCGCGATCTGGTTCGGCTGGGAACGCGCCCGCACCGACGGCCTGGCGGCGGCCCGCGCCGACGCGCGGTTCGCCGCCGGCAAGGCGGCGCAGCAGATGGGCGAGGGCGTCACCACCGTGCAGGCCACGGTCGGCTCGCTGGCGAGCGCGCCGGGCGCGGCCGAGGTGTACACCGACCCGACGGCGTGCCGGCTGTCGTTCAACCTCGGCTCGTCCGACGCCGGGCACCTCGACCTGCTGCGGCCGGACGGGACCGTCGCCTGCTCGTCGCGGCCCCTGCGGGACGCGGCGGAGGCCCGCACGTACCGCGGCGCGGGGTGGCTGGCCGCCGCGAACCGCGAGCCGCAGGTCACCGGCCCCGTGCCCGACCCCCGCACGGGCCGCCCCGCGGTGCTGATCAGCGCGCCGCTGCCCGGGCTCGGCTCGGTGATCGCCATGGTCGACCTGGCCGAGTTCGGCCGGAACGCGGGCCAGGCCTACGGCGGCGCCCGCGACCTGGAGTTCCTCGTGCTCGGCCCGGACGGGTCCAGCATCCTGACCCGCTGGCCCGACCCCGTCCGGTGGTCCGGGCTGCCGCTGCGCCCCAGCGCGTTCGCCGCGCCCGGCCCGGGCGGTGACGGCACCGACGTGACCGGCGTGCCGCGCGTCTACGGGCAGGCCACCGTCCCTGGCGCCGGCTGGATCGTGTACGCGGGCGCCGACCGCTCCGCGGCGCTCGCCGCCGAACGCCGGTCGGCCGGCTGGCAGGCGTTCATCGCCGCGATCGGCCTCGCGGCCGGGCTGCTCGCCACGCTGCTGGTGTACCGGCGCATCACCCGCCCCATCGGCCGGCTGCGCGCCGCCGTGCACCGCGCCGCCGACACCGGCGACCTCGACGCCGAGGTCACCGTGGCCGGGCCGCGGGAGGTGCGGGCGCTGGGCGCCGAGTTCGCCGGCCTGCTCGCCGCCGTCGACCGGGAGCTGGCCGAGCGCCGCCAGGCCGAGGAGGCCGCCCGCGAGCACGAGCGCAACTACCGGCAGATGTTCGACACCAGCCCGAACCCCATCTACCTGTTCGAGCCGGACACGCTGCGCCTGGTCGCCGTGAACGACGCCGCCGTCGCGTACTTCGGCCGCGGCCGGGAGGCGCTGCTCGCGCTCACCGTGCCGGACCTGTGCCCCGCCGACGACGCCGCCGCCGTCACCCAGGCGATGGCGGGCGCCGGCGTGGTCGACCGCGGCCGCCGGATGCGGCACCTGCGCCGCGACGGCACCGTCACCGACGTCGAGCTGACCAGCCACGTCACCGTGTTCGCCGGGCGGACGGTGCGCTGCGCGGTCGTCGACGACGTCACCGAGCGCGAACAGCTCCAGCGGCGGCTGCGCCAGTCCGAGCGGCTGGAGAGCCTCGGCCAGCTCGCCGGCGGCATCGCCCACGACTTCAACAACCTGCTCGGCATCATCAACGGCTACGCCGGCATGTGCGCCACCGACGTCGAGGAGCTGGCCCCGGACGAGCCGGAGTGGCGCCGCCTGCGTGCCGACCTGCTGGAGATCGTGGCCGCGGGCGACCGCGCCGCCGGGCTGACCCGCCAGCTGCTCGCGTTCGCCCGCGCCGACTCCGTCGTCGAATTGCGGGTGGTCGACGTCAACGCGGTCGTCACCGACGTGGAGCGGCTGCTGCGCCGCACCCTCGGCGAGGACATCGCGCTGCGCACCAACCTCACCGGCGACCCCGCGCTGGTCAAGGGCGACGTGGGCCGCCTGGAACAGATCCTGGTCAACCTCGCCGTCAACGCCCGCGACGCCATGCCGCAGGGCGGCGCCCTGACCATCGACACCGACGTGGTCGCCGTCGACGACCACTACGCCGCCCAGCACCCGGGCGCCCGCCCCGGCCGCTACGTGCGGCTGCGGGTCAGCGACACCGGCGCCGGCATGAGCCGGGAGACGCTGGAGCGCGCGTTCGAGCCGTTCTTCACCACCAAGCCGGTGGGGCAGGGCACCGGCCTGGGCTTGGCCACCATCTACGGCATCGTCACGCAGCTCGGCGGGCACGCCCAGATCTACTCCGAACTCGGCCACGGCACCACCGTCGGGGTGCTGCTGCCCGTCACCGAGGAGACCGCCGACGCGGCCGGCGCCGCCGCGGCCCCGCCCGAGCCCGGCGCCGGCCAGACCATCCTGCTCGTCGAGGACGACGAGAGCCTGCGCGCCCTCACCGAGCGCATCCTCCGCAGCGGCGGGTACACGGTGCTGTCGGCGTCCCGGGCCGCCGAGGCCCGCACCCTGGCCCGCGAGCACGCCGACATCGACCTGCTGCTCACCGACGTCGTCATGCCCGACATGCACGGCCCCGACCTCGCCGCCGCGCTGCACGCCGACCGGCCGGACCTGCGGGTGCTGTACATGTCGGGCTACGCGGAGACGATCCTGGCCGCCCGCAGCACCCTGCCCGGCGGCACCGTGCTGCTGAACAAGCCGGTGACCGCCCACGAGCTGCTCAGCGCCGTGTCCCGGGAGTTGCGCGGCGCGCGCCGCCGCCAGCCGCGCTAGCCGTACGCGGGGCGGTGGTCCAGGCCCGCCCCGGACGGCACGAGCACGGCGGTGTACGGCGGCACCTCGCCGAGGTCGTCCACCTCGTCGATCTCGAAGCCGACCAGGCCGTGCCGGATCGGCACCTCCGCGTGGACCACGGCGGCCACCGCGGCCAGCCAGCGGTCGATCGGCGCGCGCCAGTCGAGCGACTCGGCGCCGCTGCGCTCGTCGAACGGGAACCCGCCGATGCGGCGGTCGACCCGGGCCAGCGCGCCGAGCGGCAGGTACAGCTCCAGGTGGTCGGCGCCGTCGAACCGGGACACGAAACCGCCGCACACGACGCGGTCACCGGCGGGCAGCGTGACCCGTCCGCGCAGGTGGCCGTGCGCGTGCAGGGCGGCGGCGCCCGGCTCGACGGCCGCGAACGTCCCGTCCGGCCGCCGGGCAAGGCAGCCCTCCACGCCGGCGGCGCGCCACAGCGCCCGCACGGCGCGGTCGAGTAGGTCGTCGCCGGCGGGTTCGAGCGTCAGGGACAGCTCGTAGAACCCGCCCGTCCAGTTCTCGTCGTCGTGCAGGTCGTCCGGCCTCACGTCGCCCCCGCACCGGTGGCGCGGGCGCAGGTAGCGGGCATGGCGTCTCCTGTCGGGTCAGGTGTCACCGCGTGGACGGAGCCGGCCGCGCCGCCTCGACGTCAGCCGGCGGCGCGCAGGTCCTTCAGGAGGGTGATGTCCGTCGCATGGCCGGTGGCGGCGTCGTCGCTGGGGGTCTCCACGACCACCGGGATGCCCGCGGTGGCGGGGTGCCGCATCAGCTCGGCGAACGCGGCCGTGCCGATCGTGCCCTTGCCGATCGTCTCGTGCCGGTCGCGGGTGGAGCCGCACGGGTCCTTCGAGTCGTTGGCGTGCACCAGCTGCAGCCGGCCCGGACCGACCGTGGCGACCAGGGCGTCCAGGGTGGCCGCCATGCCGCCGGGCGCCGCCAGGTCGTGCCCGGCCGCCCACGCGTGGCAGGTGTCGAAGCAGACCCCCAGCCAGGGGTGGCGCTCCACCGCGTCCAGGTACGGGCCGAGGTCCTGCATCGTCGACGCCAGGCTGCGCCCGCCGCCCGCGCTCGGCTCGACCAGCAGCCGCGGCAGGCCCTCCGCGAACGCGGTGTCGAGCAGCGGCAGCAGCGCCTCGCGGACCTGGTGCAGCGCCTTGTCGTCGTGGGCCGGGTCGACGGCGCTGCCCGCGTGGAACACCACCGCGGTGGCGCCGATGGCCCGGCCGCGGCGCAGCGCGTGCTCCAGCGTCTGCACCGACTTCTCCACCGTCAGCGACGTCGGCGAGCCCAGGTTCACCAGCAGCGAGGCGTGGATGTACGACGGGACGCCGCGCTCGGCGAGCCCGTCGCGGAACAGGGCGTCCTGCTGCGGGTCGCCGGGCGGCAGCGCCCAGCCGCGCGAGTTCGACACGTAGATCTGCACGACCTCGGCGCCCGCGGCGTCGGCGTACGGCAGCCCCGCCTTCGCGAGCCCGCCGGACGTCCTGGTGTGCGAGCCGACCGGGCGGGTCAGAAGCACTGGATCGCGACCTCGGTCTGCGGCGCCACCGGGGTGTTCTCGCCCGGCTGCTGGCCCTGCACGGTGCCGTTCGGGTTGAAGTCGACGCGCACCCGCAGGCCCATGCCCTCCAGCTGGCCCTTCGCCTGCTGGCACGGCGCGCCCAGCACCCGCGGCACGACCAGCTGCGGCGGGCCCTTGCTGACCTCGAGCTTGACCTCGGCGCCCTTCTCCGCGCTGGAGCCCTCCTTCAGGCTCTGCCCGATGACCTGCCCGGCGGGCTGGTCGCTGTCCTTGTAGATCTCGGCGGCGGTGAGCCCCAGCTGGCCGGCCTCGTTGCGGGCGTCGTTGATGTTCTTGCCGACGAAGTTCGGCACGGTGATCGGCGCGCGGCCCTTGCTGACCACGACGGTGACGGTCTCGCCGGACTTCAGCTCGGTGCCGGCCTCCGGCTTGAACGAGATGATCGAACCCTTGGCGACGCTGTCGCTGAACTTCTCGCCGCCCTTCTTCAGCACCAGCTTCTCGACCTCGAGCTGCGCCTTGGCCGCGTCGAGGTCGAGGCCGGCCAGGTCGGGCACGGCGTGGCGCTCGGCGCCGAGGCTGAGCACGAGGGTGACCGTGTCGCCGTCGAGCATGCGCTCGTCGGGCGGCGGGTCCTGGCTGAGCACGACGTCGACGGGCACGGTGTCGCTGTACTGCGGCTCGCCGTAGGCGAACACCACGCCCGCGGTCTGCGCCTGCTGCTCGGCCTCCGCCTTGGTCAGGTTCACCAGGCGCGGCGCGTCGGTGTAGCGGCCGACGCCCAGGTACCAGGCGCCGACGGCCACGACGAGCACCGCGAGGGCGGCCGCGACCAGCGCGATGATCCGCATCCGGTTGTCGGCCGGGGTCTCGTCCAGGCCGGCGGTGCCGCCGTGGCGCCGCCGGCCGGGGCCGGTGCGGGCGCGGTCGGGCTGGCCGGGCAGCCGGGCCCAGCCCGGGCGGGCCGGGTCGAGCGCGCGGGTGGCGTCGGCGGGCACGGCCGGCACGACGGCGGTCTGGTCGGCGGCGGCCGGGCGGCCGACCTGCCGGTAGACGGCGGTCTCCACGTTGGCGGCGCCGAGGTCGTCGCGGACCACCTGCACCTCGCCGAGCAGCGCGCCCGCGTCGGTGGGGCGGGCGCCCGGATCGCGCCGGGTGGCGCGGGCGACCAGCTCGTCCAGCACCGGCGGCAGGCCGGGGACGATCGAGCTGGGCTTCGGCACGTCGTTGTCGACGTGCTGCCAGGCCACCTCGACCGGCTGGTCGCCGTCGAACGGCACCCGGCCGGTGAGCATCTCGAACAGGACGATGCCGGCCGAGTAGACGTCGGTGCGGGCGTCGGAGTGCCCGTCGGTGACCAGCTCGGGCGCCACGTACGCGACGGTCGCCATGAGCTGGCCGGTGCCGCCGTCCGTGCTGGCCTCGACGGCGCGGGCCAGGCCGAAGTCGGCGACCTTGACGACGGAGTCCTGCAGGTTGCCGGGGCCGCCGCTGGGCGCCTGGGCGACCAGCACGTTCTCCGGCTTGACGTCGCGGTGCACCAGGCCGGCGCGGTGCGCGGCGGCGATCGCGGCGAGCATCTGGTCGAGGATCGCCAGGGCCTCGACGGGCTGGAACCGGCGCCGCTGGCTGAGCAGCTCGCGCAGGGTGCGGCCCTGCACGTACTCCATCACCAGGTAGGGCAGGCCCTCGTGGATGCCGGTGTCGTAGACGGCGACCACGTTCGGGTGGGTGAGCCGGGCGATGGTCTTGGCCTCGTCGGCGAACCGGTCGAGGAAGTGCACGTTCGTCGCCTGGTTCGCGTGGATGATCTTCAGCGCGACGGTGCGTTCGAGGCGTTCGTCGAGCGCGGTGTAGACCGTGGCCATGCCGCCGCGGGCCACGCGCCCACGCACGCGGTAGCGCCCATCGATGAGGGCGCCCAGCAGCGGGTCGGCAACAGTCGTGTCCATCGGCGTGAAGTCTATTAGTCCTCGGGTCGGCGACAGCTCAGGATGCCACAGCGTTCACGGCTCGGGTACGGACCGTTCGGGTCATACCCGGCGCCACGGGCGGTGGCGCCGGGCACATTCGACCGTCAGTAACCCTTCGACTCCCGCGGGTCGCGAGGAGTCTCGCTCGCCGACGGGGTGGCGCTCTCCGTCGCGTCCGGGGTCGGCGACGGGCTGGGCGACAGCGACTCCGACGGCGACGGCGACTCCGACGCGGGCGTCGGCACCGGCGGGTACGTGCACCGGCACGGCGTCGGCACCGGCGGCGCCAGCGTCAGCGCGGGACGCGCGGTCGTCCGGCCGGGGCGCGGGGCCTCCTCGCGCTGCGCCGGGCGCTCCGCGGCCACGGGCGCGGTGGTCCGGCGGGCGGGCACCCGGGCGGCCGGCCGGCTCGGCGGCAGCGCCGACGGCTCCGCCATCAGCGGCAGCGGCTCCGGGGCGTGCGCCTGCGCGGCCCGGCCGGCGGCCAGCTCGCCCAGGCCGTTCACCACGGCCAGGTAGCTGCCGGCCGCGCCGGTCAGGGCCAGCATCGCGAACGCCGACGCCGCGACGAGCCGGCGCGGCCGGGGGCCGTACTCCTCGTCCGCGACCCCGCCGCCGAACGTGCTCAGGCCGGCCGAGGTGACGTCCGGGTAGCCGTCGGCGGGGGAGTCCGCCTGGCCCGGCCGCTGCCGCATGTCGTACCGCAGGGAGCGCCAGGCGCCGGCCACCTCCCGTCCTGCTGACCGCAGGAAGCTCATCGAAGACACCTCTCGGATTCGTTGGGGGCAGGTCAGGGCCGCTGGTAGGCGGCCGGGACGGCATGGCAGGGTTGACCCGTGACCGATTCCGTACCCGTGGGCGAACTGCGTCCGGCCGGCGAGCCGGCCGCGTGGATCGCGCTGCCGGACGTCGCCGAGAAGCTGGACGTCCCGATCACCAAGGTCCACCAGATGATCCGCGAGCGCGCGCTGCTCGCCACTCGTCGTGACGGCATCCGCGTGGTGCCCGCTGAGCTGGTGACCAACGACACCGTGCTCAAGCACCTCCCCGGCGTCCTCACGTTGCTCCACGACGCCGGGTACAACGACGAAGAGGCCCTCCGGTGGCTGTACGAACCGGACGAAACGCTCGGCGGGACCCCCGCCGCAGCGCTCGGCGGCGACCGCGCCCGCGAGGTCAAGCGGCGCGCCCAGGCGCTCGGGTTCTGACCGCCGCGGATGGGACACCTCTCCTACTTGGCGGTCCTGGCCTTCTGCTTCGCGGCGGCCTGCTGGCTCGAACCGGTGCTGCGCGTCAACGTGCTGCGCCGGTGGCGCCGCCTCGCCCTCACGGTGCTGCCGGTGGTCGTCGTGTTCGCCGTCTGGGACCTGGCCGCCATCGCCGCCGGGCACTGGACGTTCGACCCCGCCCAGACCACCGGGCTGGTCCTGCCCGGCGGCCTGCCCGTCGACGAGGTGCTGTTCTTCGTCGTCGTGCCGGTGTGCGCGATCCTCGGCTTCGAGGCCGTCCGCGCCGTCCTGCGCCGCCCGGCGGGTGACGAGTGAGCTACACCGCCGCCGCGCTGCTCGGCGTGGCCGTCGCCGCGGTCGTCGACCTGTTCGTGCTGCGCACCCGGCTGCTGACCCGCGCCGTGTTCTGGGCGACGTACCCGATCATCATCCTGTTCCAGCTCATCTCCAACGGCATCCTCACCGGCCGCGGCATCGTCCTGTACGACCCGGCCGCGATCCTGGGCCTGCGCATCGTGTTCGCCCCGGTCGAGGACCTGTTCTTCGGCTTCGCGCTGGTGCTGTTCACCCTGTCGCTGTGGGTCTGGCACGGCCGCCGCGGCGTGCAGCGCACCCCGGCCGCGGGCGAGGGCAGCCGCCTGCTCGAACGCCTGCGCGACCGCACCCGCTCCTGACAGCGTCGGGCCGGTGAGGCCGATCCTGCCCTCGGGTTGCGCTTGGTCGGTTCCGGGGGCGGGGTGGCCCACTCCGGGCGGTCAGGCTTGATCCCTCCGTGGGCCACCCCGCCCCCGGAACCTCGGTCGGTCGCTCTCCGACTCGCCGGCTGGTGGCCGGCCGGGTTGACGTCAGACGGTGCGGCGGGTGGCCGCGTCGGCGAGGCGGCGTAGGACCGCCGCGGCGTCCGGGTCGACGTCGGCGGCGGTCAGGGCCGCTGCCGCCTCGGCGGTGAGTTCGGCGATGCGCTCCTCGGTGCGGCGCAGGGCGCCCGAGGACTCGATGATCGTGCGGAGCCGGTCGACGCCCGCGGCGTCCAGGGCCGGGTCGCCGAGGCGGGACAGCAGTTCCGTGCGGTCCGCCTCGGGCGCGGTGGCGCAGGCCGCGGCGACCAGGTAGGTGCGCTTGCCCTCGCGCAGGTCGTCTCCCGCCGGCTTGCCCGTGACGGCCGGGTCGCCGAAGACGCCGAGGACGTCGTCGCGGAGCTGGAACGCCTCGCCCAGCGGCAGCCCGAAGGCGCTGTACGCCGCGCTCAGCGCCGCCGGCGCCCCGGCCAGGGCGGCGCCCAGCAGCAGCGGCCGCTCCACCGTGTACTTGGCCGACTTGTAGCGGGCCACCTTGCCGGCCCGCTCGACGGACATCTCGCCGGTGGCCTGGGTGAGCACGTCCAGGTACTGGCCGACGGTGACCTCGGTGCGCATCGCGTCGAACACGGGGCGGGCGCGGGCCAGGGCGGCCGGGTCGACGCCGGCGGTGTGCAGCAGCTCGTCCGACCAGACGAGGGTCAGGTCGCCGAGCAGGATGGCGGCGCTGTCGCCGAACGCGGCCGCGTCGCCCTGCCAGCCGGCCTTGCCGTGCAGGGCCTCGAAGCGGCGGTGCACGGCGGGTTCGCCGCGCCGGGTGTCGGAGCGGTCCATCAGGTCGTCGTGGATCAGGGCGCTGGCCTGCACCAGCTCCAGCGCCGCCACCGCCGCCACCACCGCGTCGCCGTCGGGGCCGCCGGCCGCGCGGTAGCCCCAGTAGGCGAACGCGGGCCGCAGCCGCTTGCCGCCGCCCAGCACGAACGCGTCCACGGCGTCGGCGACCGGGCCGAGGGCGGGGTCGATCGCGGCCAGGTCGGCGCGCCGGCGGGCGAGGAAGTCGGCGAGCGCGCGGTCGACACGCTGGCGCAGGCCGGCCGTGTCGAGCGGCGAGATGTCGCTGGTCACGGCACGACGCTAGTACCTGTGCGGATCATCCGCCGGGTGGGACGACGTCCGGTGCGCCGCGTCGCGGCCGGTACCATTCCGGCCGTGGCACTCGGACTTCCTTCCCGGCTCCCCGCCTCGCCGTCGATCGGCGACCTGATCCGCGGGGCGGAGCCGACGTTCTCGTTCGAGTTCTTCCCGCCGAAGACGGCGGACGGCGAGCGGCTGCTCTGGCAGGCGATCCGCGAGCTGGAGTCGCTGCGCCCGTCGTTCGTGTCGATCACCTACGGCGCGGGCGGCACCACGCGCGACACCACCGTGGCGGTGACCGAGCGGGTGGCGACGGAGACGACGCTGCTGCCGATGGCGCACCTGACGGCGGTCAACCACTCGGTCGCCGAGCTGCGCAACGTGATCGGCCGGCTCGCCGGGGCGGGCATCCGCAACATCCTCGCCGTGCGGGGCGACCCGCCGGGCAACCCGATGGGCGAGTGGGTGCAGCACCCCGACGGCGTGCTGTACGCGGAGGACCTGGTCCGGCTGCTGCGCGAGATCGGCGACTTCAGCGTCGGGGTGGCCGCGTTCCCGTACAAGCACCCGCGGTCGGCCGACACCGACAGCGACACCCGCAACTTCATCCGCAAGTGCCGGGCGGGCGCCGACTTCGCCATCACCCAGATGTTCTTCGACGCCGACGAGTACCTGCGGCTGCGCGACCGGGTGGCGGCGGCCGGCTGCGACACCCCGATCGTGCCGGGTGTCATGCCGGTCACCCGGATGGCCACGATCGAGCGGTCGACGCAGCTGTCGGGCGCGCCGTTCCCGCCGGCGCTGCTGGAGCGCTTCGAGCGGCTGGCCGGCGACGAGGCGGCGGTGCGTGAGCTGGGCATCGAGCTGTGTTCGGAGATGTGCCGGCGGCTGCTCGACGAGGGCGTGCCGGGCATCCACTTCATCACGCTGAACCGCTCGACGGCGACGCGCGAGGTGTGGCAGCAGCTCGCCGCGACGGCCCCCGCGACCGCACCCGCCTGACGATCACCCGCACGGGCGTGCCCCGGCGTGATTGGCTGGACGGGTGCTCACCTGGGACCAGTACGCGACCGCCTGGTCGAAGCTGCACGGCGGCTTCGACCCGCGGGCCGCGTCGCCCGTCGTGCGGGGCTGGGTGCGCCTCGCGTACGCGGGCGGCAGCCTGCTCGGCCGCCTGCGGGTGTCGCCGACGGCCGTGACCGCCGCGGGCCTGCTGATCTGCCTGGCCGTGCCGGTCGCGGCGTCGCGCGGGCCGGTCGGGGCGCTCGTCGCCGCCGGCCTGGTGCTGCTGGCCGGGGTGGCCGACGCCCTGGACGGCGCGGTCGCCGTCGCCAGCGAGCGCACCTCGCGCCTCGGGTTCGTGTACGACTCGGTCGCCGACCGGGTCGGCGAGGCCGCCTGGCTGGCCGCGCTGTGGGTGGCGGGCGCCCCCGGCGGCCTGGTCGTGGCGGGCGGCGCGGTGAGCTGGCTGCACGAGTACCTGCGCGCCCGCGCCGTCGCCGCCGGGATGACCGAGGTGGGCGTGGTGACGGTGGCGGAGCGGCCGACCCGGGTGTCGGTGGCGCTGGTGGCGCTGCTGCTGGCCGGGGCGGCGGGCCTGCTGAACCCGGACCTGCTCGCGGGCACCGCGACGGTGGGCGCGGTGGCGTGGCTGTTCTTCGCGGTGTTCGGCCTGGGCCAGCTGTTCGGCGGGGTCCGCCGGGCGCTGCGCCGATGATCGCGAAATCGATTGTCGGCGCGGTTCCGCACGCCCTACCGTGGTCTGCGTCACCGGACAACGACCAGGTCAGGAGCGTGACGATGCTGCGCGACGCCGGATCGATGGGTGACGGGCACGGCTGACCCGCCCGCGCGTCGGCCCGCCCGTTCCCGGTTGCCGGGGACGGTTTCTTTTTTGTGCCGTCCCTCCACTGTGGAGGGACGGGCGCGTCGTGCGGTCACGGGGGCCGCAGGCGCGCCGCGCCGGACCCGGCCCGGGTCCGGCGTCGGGGGGCTCGCGGCAGGCCGCAGGCCGGCGGTTCGACTCCGCCGGGGTCCACGCAGGTGTCGACAGGTGAAGGAGGTGGCCCGGTGGTGCTCGTTCTCAACGCCGACCTCGGCCCGCTGCACCGGGTCAGCGTCCGGCACGCCGTGCGGATGCTGTTCCGCGAGGTGGCGGTCGTGCACGAGGCGGAGCCGGACCGGCGGATCGGGGTGTTCCCGGTGCCGACGGTGGTGCGGCTGGTCAGCTACGTGGTGACGCGCTGGCGGCACAGCCGCGGCCCGGCGTGGTCGCGGCAGGGCGTGCTGGCCCGCGACGGCCGCCGGTGCGCGTACTGCGGCCGGGCGGCGTCGACGGTCGACCACGTCCTTCCGCGCTCGCGCGGCGGCGGCAACACGTGGCGCAACACGGTGGCGGCCTGCGGCCGGTGCAACCACCGCAAGGCCGACCGCACGCCCGCCGAGGCGGGCCTGACGCTGCGCCGCGCGCCGGCCGAGCCGACGTGGGCGCAGCTGGCCCTGTCCTGACGGCCGCCGGGCGGCGGTCGTCAGGCCGGGCCGATCCGGTCGGCCACGATGGCCGCCGACAGCGTCACCATCGGCAGGCCGCCGCCCGGGTGGGTGGAGCCGCCGACGAGGAACAGGCCCGGCACCGGGCCGCGGTTCGGCGGGCGCAGCAGGCCGCCGGCCGTGCCGTAGATGGCGCCGCCGGGCGACAGCGTCTCGGCGGCCAGCCAGGCGGGCGTGCGGGTCTCGGCGAACGTGAGCCGGGACCGCACGTCCAGGCCGCGGGCCGCCAGCACGTCGAGGACCCGGTCGCGGTACGCGTCGGCCAGGCCGGGCCGCTCCCAGTCCACGGCGGACGGCGCCCGGCCGTGGCGCGGCGCGTTGACCAGCACGAACCACGACTCGTGGCCGGGCGGGGCGACCGCGGGGTCGTCGGCGCGGGTGACGAAGACCGTGGGGTCGGCGGGCGGGCGGCCGCCGAACACCGCGTCGAACTCGGCGTCGTAGTCGCGCGGGAAGAACACCGTGTGGTGGGCCAGTTCCGGCGTCGCGCCGCGCACCCCGAGCAGCAGGACGAAGCCCGCCAGGCTGCGCGCCGCCAGGCCCGCCAGCCGCCCCGGCGTGGGCAGCAGGTCCCGGTACAGCGTGAGCGCGTCCACGTTGGACACCACCGCGTCGCACGCGACCGCCGCCCCGGACGCCAGCACCACGCCGGTGGCGCGGCCACCGGTGACCGTCACGGCGCGCACGGGGGCGCCCAGCTCGACGTGGACGCCGAGGGACCGGCAGCGCTCCAGCAGCGCGTCGGCGATGGCGCGCAGGCCGCCGCGCACGTACCAGCCGCCGAAGTTCAGCTCCGCGTACGGGATGGCGGCCAGCGCGGCGGGCGCGCGGCGCGGGTCGGCGCCGGTGTACGTGGCGTAACGGTCGAGCAGGGTGCGCAGGCGCGGGTCGCGCAGGTAGCGGCGGCCGAGCCCGCGCAGGGTCAGCCCGGGCGCGATCGCGGCCAGGTCGCCGAGCCGCCACGCCAGCCCGGCCAGGGCGAGCGGGGTGTCGACCGGGCGTTGCAGCACCGAGCGCCACGACGCGTCCCAGATGCGGGCGGCGCGGCGCCACAGCCGGTCCCAGTCGTCGGCGGCGGACGGGCCGAGGGCGGCGGCGATGCGGGCCAGGAACTCCGGGTGCGACGACGACGAGTCCAGCGTCACCCCGTCGGCGAAGACGTGCCGCACCACCGGGTCGAGCGGCACCAGGTCCAGGTCCAGGTCGGTGAACAGCTGCGGCAGGGTGAGCAGGCTCGGGCCGGTGTCGAAGACGTGGCCGTCGCGGTCGTACCGGCCGAGCTTGCCGCCCACCGTCCCCGCCGCCTCGAACACCGTGACCCGGTGGCCGAGGGCGGCCAGCCGCGCCGCCGCCGTCAGCCCGCCGACGCCCGCGCCGATCACGACGATCCTCACGTCACCACCGCCCGTCCCCGCCAGGTGATCGTGCGACGCCGCCGCCACGACCGCACGACCAGCCACCCGAACAGCGCCGCCGACACCGGATGCGCCAGGGCGTCCGGCCAGGCCCGGCCGCCGGTGGCGCGGGCCGACACGACCCGGCCGGCGACGCCGAGCAGGTACGCCGCCGACCCGCCGGCCACCAGCGCGGGGCGGCCGGTGAGCGCCAGCGCGGGCGGCAGCACGTACCCGAGCAGGAGCAGGACCGCCCCGAACCCGGCGCCCGGCGACGCCCACAGCGACTTGGTGTAGCCGTCGGCCAGCTCGCGCCACGACTCGTACATGCGGCAGGTGGCCTGCGCCGACGCGTCGGCGAGGGCGATCCGCCCGCCGGCGCGCTTCACGGCCCGGGCCAGCTCGACGTCCTCCAGCACGGTGCCGCGGACGGCGGCGTGCCCGCCGGCGCGGCGGTACCCGGCCCGGTCGGCGACGAGGAACTGCCCGCCGGCGGCGGCCAGCGACGGCCGCGGCGAGCGCTCCATGGCGCGCAGCGGCAGGAACGTCAGCCACGTCCACTGCAGCAGCGGCTGCACCAGCCGGCCCGCCCCGGTGATCCGCGGGTACGGCGACAGCAGGTCCACCCCGGCGGAGCGCAGCAGCGCCACGCACGAGCCGACCGCCCCGGGCGCGAGCACCACGTCGGCGTCGACGAACACCAGGGCGGTGGACTCCGGCCGGGCGGCGTCGGCGAGCACCTGGCAGGCGTGCGGCTTGCCGAGCCAGCCGGCCGGCAGGTCGCCGCCGCTGATCAGCCGCACCCGGTCGCCGGCGACGGCGCGCACCACGTCGGCGGTGCCGTCGGTGGACCCGTCGTCCAGCACGACGATCTCGACGTCGCCGCGCTGCTCCAGCAGGGCCCGCAGGCACGGGGTGACCCGGGCGGCCTCGTCGCGCAGCGGCAGCAGCACCGACACCGGCTCGGCGGCGGCCGCGCGCGGGTCGGGGCGGCGCAGCAGCCGGGCGTTGACGATCGTGTGCAGGGTCAGCGCCGCCACCACGCCGGTGAGCGCCCAGATCACGCCGGCACCCGGGCGCGGCGCGATCGGGCGAGCTGCACCGCGAGCGGCACGGCGACCAGCCCCATCCCCACCCCGCCCCAGGCGGCCGACGCGGGCAGGCCGAGGAACACGGCGTGGGCGAGCACCGACGAGCCGTACGTCCACAGGTACAGCGCGAGCATCGGGGCGTCGTCGGCGCCCGCCCGGTCCGGCACGAACCGGGCCAGGCCCGCCATCAGCAGCACCGCGAAGCCCAGCCAGCCCAGGTAGTTGCCGACCGGGATGCCGGGCACGCCGGGCAGCGCGGGCGTCGGGCTCTGCCACGTCCAGTAGCCCTCGGCGACCATCTGCGGGTCGAGGAACAGGTCCCACGCGGCCAGCCCCGCCGCGGCCACCACCACCCGGGCGGCCACCGACGACACCAGGCGCCCGGCCGCCAGCCAGGCCGGCCACGCCATCCACGTCCAGGCCAGCGGGATGATCAGCGGGACGCCGAGCAGCTTCGGGCCGAGCTGGCCGGAGTAGTCGTAGGTGCCGAACGGGAACCCGGTGGCGACGCCGACCGCCTCGACGGCCCAGCCGCCCGCGGTGGCCACGGCCACCAGCGCCAGGGCGGCGCGCGGCCCGCGGGAGAGCGCCGCGTGCGACACCGACAGCACGTACCCGAGGACGACGGTGAGCACCGTGCACGCCGCGCGGGTGCCGCCCGCGGTGAGCGGGTAGCAGATCTGGGTGAGGACGAGCGCCGCCAGCAGCGCCCAGGGCAGGCGTCTCAAGCGCGTTCGGCGGCGGGTGCCGCGTCGCGCCGGTCCGCCGCCAGCGGCAGCTCCCGGCCGAGCACCGCGAACGCCCGCTCGTCGCCGGGGAAGTGGAAGTCGCGCAGCACGTCGATGAACCCGAAGCCGCGGTACAGCCGCCACGCGCGCGACGTCTTCTCGTCCGCCTCCGGCGTCGACAGCAGGCAGGTGGACCCGGCGGCCATCGCCAGCAGCGCCCGCAGCTGCCGCGAGCCGATGCGGTGGCCCTGCGCGGCGGGCCGCACGTGCAGCTCGACCACCTCGAAGCAGTCGGTGAGCCAGGTGCGCCGCTCGGCGTCGCTCAGCGCGGAGCGCACCTGGTCGTGCCACCACTGCCCGCCCGCGGACGTGTAGCCGTAGCCGAAGCCGGCGAGCTGGCCGTCGGTGGTGAGGGTGGCGACGGCGCGGAAGCCGGGGCGGCGCACGTGCGCGGCGATGTAGCCGCGGCGGGTCTCCAGCAGCTCCTTGCGGTAGCCCATCGCCTCGCCGTACACGGCGACGACGTCGGGCAGCCGCCGGACCAGGTCGTCCGGCTGCCACGGCACGAGCCTCACCGTGCGTTCTCCTTCTCGTCCTGCCAGCCCAGCACGGCGCGGTCGCCGCTGATGTCGCGCACCGCGAACCGGGCGAACAACTCCTCGGCGTACCAGCGGTCGGCGGGCGTGCGCTCGACCACCGCGCGGTGCTCCGGCTGACGGTACGCGAAGCGCGTCAGGTCCGTCGCGCTGCGCCACACGCTCACCGTGCCCTGCCAGCCGACCGGCGCCTCGCCCACCCCGAACCGGGCCAGCAGCCCGGGGGCCTCGTGCAGCGCCCGCGCCACCGGCGGGACGGCCCGCCAGAACGTCAGCGCCTTGCGCGGCGCCAGCCGGGCCCTGGTCAGCGCCAGGATCGTCCCGTCGGCGCGCCGCCCGGTCGCGGCGAACGGCTCGACGCCCGACCACCGGCCGCGGCTGACCAGCGGCGTCAGGTCGACGCGGGCGCTGCCGTCGGCGATCCGGGCCCAGTCGCGGGCCAGCCGCGAGCCGTCGAACGCGGCCGCCGCGTCCGGGTCGGCCCACGAGACGACGGCCGCGTACCGGGTCAGGTCGGCGTCGCCCGGCCCGAAGCCGGTGCCGGTCCCGGTGCCGAGCAGCTTGCCGAACCGCACCCCGGGCAGGGCGCGCAGCCGCCGCCGGTCGACGGCCAGCCGGGCGAACGCGGCCGGCACCCGCCGCCGCGGCACCCGCCACACGTGCAGCGTGACCAGCGGGTCCACGTCAGGCCACGTCGGCGGCGTCGCCGGCGGTGACCCGCAGCAGCTCCGCGTACGTCGTCGGGAACACCGCCCGGGGCACCCCACCCGCGGCCCACACCACGTCGTACTGCGCCAGCGCGCGGTCGACGAGCGTGCGCACCGGCTTCGGGTGGCCCAGCGGCGCGACCCCGCCGATCGGCTGGCCGGTGTGCGCCCGGACGAACTCCGGCGTGGCCCGGCCCAGCTTCGCCACCCCGACCAGCGCGGCGACCTTCGCCGTGTCGACCCGGTGCGCGCCGGAGGTGAGCACGAGCAGCGGCCGGCCGTCGGCGTCGAAGATCAGCGAGTTGGCGATCTGGCCCACGGTCACGCCGAGCGCCTCGGCGGCCGCGGCGGCGGTGTGCACGGCGTCGTCCAGCACGACGACCCGGGACGGCTCGCCGGCGGCGGTGGCCGCGCCCGCGGCGTCCAGGGCGTCCTGCACGGCCACGACGTTCGGATGGTCCTGCATGCCTCCCATCCTGCCCGATGACCGGCGGCACCCGTCAGCACAGCCGCCACCGCCGGTCACCGGCGGCCGTCGGCGGCGCCAGACCGGCCCCCACCAGCACGGCGGCGGGCACCGGCAGGTCCAGGGCGGCGCCCACGCGGCGAAGCCCAGCAGCACCGGCCCCGCGATCGAGGAGCCCCGGCCCGCCCGGTCCAGATGGACCGCGAGGACGCCGAACAGCACGATCGCCGCGGACCCGCGTTTCCGCCCCATACTGAGCGGATGAGTGACCACACCTACCGCGTGACCGAGATCGTCGGCAGCTCGCCCGACGGCGTCGACCAGGCCATCCGCAACGCCGTGCGGCGCGCGTCGCAGACCCTGCACAACCTCGACTGGTTCGAGGTGACCGAGATCCGCGGTCACCTCGCGGACGGCGACGTGGCGCACGTCCAGGTCACGATGAAGGTCGGGTTCCGGCTCGACGAGCTGTGACCGCCTCCACCGCGGCCTCCACCGCGGGGGCCACCGCGTCGGTGATCACCGCGTAGCCCGCGCTCGACGGGTGGAACCGGTCGGCGCTGAACAGGCCCGGGTCGACGGCGAAACCGGTGGCCGAGCCGCCGGCGGGGTCGGCGACCCGGGCGCCCGCGGCCGCCGCCGCCCGGATCTGCGCCTGCTGGAACGCGGCGCACCCGGCGCGAACGGCGGCCCGCATCTGCGGCGGCACCCACGGCACCACGCTCAGGTCCGGCGCGGGCGCGACGACCACCTCGGCGCCCGCGGCGCGCAGCGCCCGGACCGCGTCGCCGAGGTGCGCCGCCGCCTGCTGCGGCGGCACGAGGTGGGTGACGTCGTTCGCGCCGATGATGATCAGCGCCACGTCGGGCCGGGCGGGCGCCGCGCGCTGCACCTGCGCGGCGAGGCCCTGGCTGCGCGCCCCGGGCACGGCGACGACGTGCACGTCGACGTCGGTGCCGGCCGCCCGCAGCCGGGCCGCCAGCCGCGCGCCGACCGTGTCGGCCGGCCGCGACGCGCCCTGCCCGTACGCGATGGAGTCGCCGAGGACGGCGAGGGTGAGGGTCACGCCGGTGGTCAACGCGCGGCGCGCCCCGATGCTTCCGTCACGATTCACGGTCCGGGAGGGCGAGCACCGCGGCCGAGCCGTCGACCATGAGGCGGCGGGCGAGCTCGGCGCGGGCCCGGCGCTGCGGCTCCGTCAGCGGGGTGGGGCGGCCCTCGCGGCGGGCCCGGATCTCCGCCGCCAGGTCCGGCGGGACGCCCAGCGCGGGCAGGTCGTCGATCGCCTCGCGCTTGGTGACGAGGCGGCCCGTCGTGACCGTCGCCCGGACCCGGGCCAGCGTGGTGAGGCCCAGGTCGACGTACAGGTCCTCCAGCCACAGCTCCGGGCGGGCCGTGGCGCCCGCCCAGAAGCCGGTCAGCTCGGCGCGGGCCGCCGCCCGGACCGCCGCGGGCGGCAGCGGCGGCACGAACGCGGCGGGCGGCGGCCCGAACACCGTGATGCCGAAGGCGTGCAGCTCGGCGCGGGCGATGCCGCCGACCGGGCGGCGCCACAGTTCGCCCACCGCCCAGTACGGGTGCTCCCGGTCCGGGTCGTCCGCCTCGCCCGCCACCAGGTACGCGCAGTGCAGCTTCGGCGCGCCCGCGCGGCGGTGCAGGGCGGTCAGCGCGTCGTCCGGCGGGGCCGCGGCCACCACGGCGACCGCGTCGACGTCGCTGATGCCCGGGCGGTAGTCGCCGGACGCCAGCGAGCCGCCGACGTACAGCGCCCGCGCCAGGGGCCGGACCGCCGCGGCGAACACCGCGACGGCCGGTTCCCGGGCGAGCCGGTGCGGCATGCCGGTCAGCCTGCCAGGTGGCCCCACCGCGGGGCGAGCTCGTCCCAGGTGCCCTGGGCGACGGCGGCGCCGCCGATCAGCACCACCACCCGGTCGGCCTGGGCGAGCGCGGCCCGCTTCGACGTCGACCCGACCACGGTGACGCCGTGCGCGCGCAGTGCCTGCCACAGCTCCAGCTCGGTCGTCACGTCCAGGGCGGACGAGACGTCGTCGGCGATGAGCAGCTCGGTGCGCGGCGCCAGCGCCCGGGCCAGGGCGAGGCGCTGGAGCTGACCGCCGGACAGCCGGGTGCCCTTGTGCCCGATGACCAGGCCCAGCCCGCCGCCGGCCGCCGCCAGGTCGTGCTCCAGCTGCGCGGTGCTGACGGCGCCGGCCGCGTCGACGGTGTGGCCGAGGGCGATGTTGTCGGCGACGGTGCCGGACAGCACCCGGGGCAGCTGCGCGACGTAGCCGACCTGGCCGGGCCGCAGGAACAGCTCCGGCTCGGTGACCGGCTCGCCGTTCCAGCGCAGCTCTCCCGTGTGGTGCACGATGCCGGCCAGCGCCCGCAGCAGCGAGCTCTTGCCCGCGCCGACCGGCCCGACGACGAGCACGAGCTGGCCGCGCTCGACGGTCAGGTCGATGCCGCCCGCGCCGACCGCGCCGTTCTCGTGCACGGCGGTGAAGCCGCGCAGGTCGAGCCGGCGCAGCGGGTTGCGGGTGGTGACGTCCGGGGCGGGCGCGGTGCCCGCCGAGATGTCCACCCCGGGCACCGGCGCCGAGTACGCCCCGACGCCCGCCATGGACACGGTGCGCCGGGTCCACACCCGCGCCGACGGCAGCTGCGACACCAGCGACGCGGTGGTCCACGCGAACCAGCGCGCCGAGCCGAGCGTCGACACCGCCACCAGGGTGGCCGCCGCGCTCAGGTCGCCCGCCAGGTACAGGCCCCACGCCGCGAGCGGCAGCAGGCCGCTGGCGACGGCCGGGGTGGACCGCGCCCACACCTGCACGGCGATCTCGCGCCGCTGGTGGTCGCTGCGCACCGTGTCGAGGTGGGCCAGGTGGTCGAGCACCGGGCGGGTCGCGCCGGCCAGCTTCACCGTGCGCGCCGCCGACAGCGACGACACCAGGGCGGTGGCGAACGCCGCCCGCGACGCGACCGTGCGCTTCGCGGCGCCGGCCAGCCCCGGCCCGAACACGGTGGCGGCGAGGCCGGACAGCAGCATCGCGCCGAGGAAGAACAGCGCCGGCCAGAACGAGCCCGACACCACCGTCATCGACACGATCACGGTCAGGCAGATGAACTGGTCGATGAGGTTGTCGGCCAGCTGCACCACGCGTTCGGTGTCGCCGCCCTGCGCGACCACCTCGGCGGGGGTGTGCGCGCTGATCCGGCGCGGCCCGGTCTGGCCGTGCACCAGCCGCAGGCTGATCCGCAGCATCTGCCGGACCCACCACTCGGGGAACCACGCGCCGGTGAAGTACATCGCCGGCACCGCCACGACCAGCCCGGCGACGATGCCGGTGGCGGGCAGCCACACGCCGCCCTGCCCGTCGACCAGGTCGGCCCACAGCCACGGCAGCAGCGTGCCGTCGAGCCCGAACAGCATCATGAACGCGAACCAGCAGACCGCGTTCAGGCCGTACCGGGGGTCGTTGACGCCGAGGCGCAGGATCTCCCGCAGCGTGCGGGCCGGGGCGGCCGGCGGCAGCGGCGGCGGGTCGGCGGTCACCGGCGTGCCGTGCCCGGCGGCGACCGGGCCGTCGGCGTCGCGCTCGGCCAGCGCGACGCCGCCGCGCGCGCCCGACCCCGCGGCCACGGGCACCGCGGCGTTGCTGCTGGCCAGCAGCCGGGCGAAGCGCTCGCTCTCGGCCATCGGGCCCGCCTCGACGACCCGGCCGTCGGCGAGCACGACGACCTCGTCGCAGCTCTGCACCGACGACAGCCGGTGCGCGATGACGATGGCGATGCGGCCGCGGACGAGCCGCTCGGTGGCGTGCTGCACCCACAGCTCGGTGACCGGGTCCATCCGGGCGGTGGCCTCGTCGAGGATGACCACCTGCGGGTCGCGCACGAGGATGCGGGCGAACGCGACCAGCTGCTCCTGCCCGGCGGACAGCTTGTGACCGCCGTCGCCGAGCCGGGTCCGCATGCCGTCGGGCAGGCTCGCCACCCAGCCGGCCAGGCCCAGCTCGTGCAGGGCCCGCTCGGCGCGCGACGTCAGCTCCGGGTCGAACAGGGCGACGTTCTCGGCCAGCGTGCCGGCCAGGATCTCGGTGCGCTGGGTGACCACGGCGATCCACCGGCGCAGCGCCTCGACGTCCAGGTCGACGAGGTCGGTGCCGCCGAGCCGCACCGTGCCGCGGGGCACGTCGACGGACCGGGTGAGCACCTTGGCCAGCGTGGACTTGCCGGAGCCGCTGCGCCCGACCAGCGCGTACGAGCGGCCGCGGGCGAACGTCAGGTCGACGTCGTGCAGCGCCGGCGGGCGGGCGGCGTCCTCGCCGTAGCGGAACGTCAGCCCGCGCACGGTGAGGTCGCCGTCGGCGGGCCGGGCGCCGCCGGCGGGTTCCTGGGCGGAGTCGCGCAGCAGCTGCACCCGGCCCCACGCGCCGAGGGCGTACTGCAGCTCGGGCACCATCCGGGTGATCTGCTCGACGGTCATGCCGAAGGCCAGCGCCAGCAGCCACACCGACGTGAGGCGGGCGCCGTCGACGACGCCCGCGGCCAGGGCGAGCACGCCGCCCACCACGACCAGGGCGATGCCGCCGCGGGTGATGCCGCCCGCGGTCGTCATGACCCGCGCCGACATCCGCCACACCCGCCGGCCGCGGCTCAGCACGGCGCTGGCGCGGCGGGCGTACAGGCGCAGCACGTACGGGCGGGCCAGGCTGGTGCGCACGTCGTCCTGGCCGTGGACGGCCTCCTCCATCACGGCGGCCAGGTCGGACCAGGCCTCCTCCTCGGCCATCCGGGCCGGGCCGATCCGCGAGGCCGGTTTGCGCAGGACGGCGACGAGGATCGCGGCGAGCACGAGCATGCCGATGCCGGCCGGCCACCACACGGTGAAGGCGAGCGCGACGCTCAGCACGCCCACCGCGACGGACTGGGCGAGCCGCAGGCACTGGCCGCGCAGCGCGGAGCCGACCTGGTAGACGTCGCCGTCGATGCGGTCGAGCAGCTCGCCGACCGGGGTGCCCTCCAGCGCGGGCAGCGGCTGGCCGAACGCGACCCGGCACAGCCGGCGGCGCACGTCGGCGGCCCAGTCGGCGGTGAGCCGGGCCGCGATGAGGTTGACGGCGACGTCGGTCAGCACGGCCGCGGTGAGGCCCGCGGCGAGCAGCAGGAACAGCGTGGTGGACCGGTCCAGCAGGACGGGCCCGGCGAGCGCGGCGGCGCCGGCCTGACCGGCGGCGCCGAGCACGATCAGTGCCACCACCAGGCCGGTCCGGCGGGGTGACGTTCGCCAGAGGTCGCTGAACAGGCGCATGGTGAGGCCTCCGGGCGGTTGGGGGATGACCCCAGCCTGCCCCCGCGGCGCGGCGGCCTCAACGGGTTTACGGTGCCGCGCTCACCACACCGGCGCGGGCCAGGGCCCGCACACCGACGGCCAGTCGACGCCGGAGAGCACGAAGCCGGTGCCGCAGCGGTGCACCGGCGTGGCGGCCTGCGCCACCCGGGTGGCGGTCACGCCGGTGAACGTCGCCGCGCCCGGGGCCTGCAGCTGCACCGCGTACGTGCCGGCGCCGTCGATCCGCACCCGGGTCAGGCGCAGGCCGGTCACGGCGCCCTCGACGACGTGCACCGCCGCGTACGAACTGTCCACGATGTCCGTGTCGGTGACGTCGATCGTCGCGCCCGCGATCGGCTCGTTCAGGCCGTCGAACCAGAGCGCGCCGACGCCGAAGTCCCAGTTGCGGTCGCCCGCGCCGGCCCGGAGCAGCGTGTTGCGGGCCAGCGTGACCGTGCCGGCGACCGCGGTCGGGCCGCGTACCCCCGGGTACCGGTTGCCGACGTGGATGCCGCCGCCGTTGGTGACCGTGTCCGCCACCACGTTGTCGGCGACGGTGATGTCGCGGCCGCCGTACACCGCGATGTTGTTGGCCAGGATCGGCGCGACGACGGTGTTGCGGGTGAACGCGTTGCCCGCGTTCGGCAGGTCCTGCGCCCACATGGCCAGGCCGTCGTCGCCGGTGTTGCGGACGAACGTGTTCGTGACCGCCGAGTTCGTGACGCCGCGGTGGAAGTTCACGCCGTCGGCGGTCTGGTCGAGGATCCGGCTGTCGCGCAGCGTGAAGTTGTCCGCCGGCCCGTCGAGCCACACGCCGACCTTGGTGTGCTGCAGCCACACGTTCGCGACGACCGAGTCGGTGAGGGAGCCGCCGATGGCGCCGACCGGGGCGTCGTCGACGCGCTCGGTGATCTCGCCGATGATCGCCAGGTCGCGCACGGTGACGCCGCGGCTGGCGGCGCCGTCGGCGGCGAACCGGCCGAAGACGCCCGCCGCCCGGGCGCGGTCGGTGGGGTGCCGGCCGCCGAGGACGGTGTGCCACGGCCCGGCGCCCTGCAGCGTGACGTCGTCGACGACGACGTGGTCGTGCAGCAGGTAGCGGCCGGCGGGCACGTACACCGGCCGGCCCTGCGCCCGGCCCGCGTCGACGGCGGCCTGGAAGCGGGCGGTGGCCTCGGCCCGGCCGGCCGGGTCGGCGCCGAAGTCGGCGACCACGTCGAGGGCGCCCGGCGGCTTCGGCAGCGGGTCGCCCGCCAGCTCGAAGTCGGCCAGGTCCACGGTGACGGGCGTGCCGGCCGCCTCCAGCCGGACCGTGGCGCCGGCCGGGTGGACAGCGCCCAGCAGCGCGCGGGTCTCGTCGTAGAAGTGGTGCGGGGTGCCGTCGGCCGGGACGTTGGTGTGCGGGTGGGGGCCGTAGAACCAGCCGTACCGGGAGGTCAGGTCCAGGGTGGTCACCGACGTGCCGGCGCGGGCCAGCAGCGCGCCGTCGCGGCCCCGGCCGTCCGCGCTGTCCGGGATGCTGTAGCGCACCGTGACGGCGTCGGCGGGGGCGGTCAGGGTGAACTCGACGTACTCGCCGGGGGCGTCGAGGACGACCGCGCGCCGGCCGGACGCCTCCGCGGCCAGGGTGCCGTAGCGGCGGCCGGGGGCCAGCACCGTGCCCGTGGTGGCGGCGTCCTCGGCCTCGTGCTCCACGAACGGGACGGCGGCGCCGCGCCCGGCGACCGTGCCGGCGCTTCCGGCGGACGCCCGCGGCGGGGCGGCCGACCAGGCCGACACCGTGAGGGCGGTGGCGGCCAGCGCGGCGGCGAGGAGACCGGCGAGGCCGGCCCGGCGGCGGTGGGACATCGCCGCACGATACGGGCGCGGCCGCGGGCGCGGCGGCCGCCGGCGGAAGATCTAAGCCAGACTTCAGCCCGGCCAGTCCGGCGACGCGGTCACCGTGCCGTCGCGGGCCACCAGCAGCCCGCTGTAGCCGGGCGGCAGCCCCGCCAGCGAGCCGCGCGCGGCGGCCGCGGTGGCGTGCACATCGGCCCACATCAGCGACGGGCCGCGCACGCTCACCGAGCGCACCGCGGTCGCCGGGCGTCCCGTGTGCGGGTCCACGATGTGCGCGCCGCGGTGCGCGTCGCCGGAGGTGGCGACCGCCCCGGAGCGGACCTCGACCACCCGCAGGATCCGGCCCGGCGCGGCCGGGTCCTCGATGCCGACCCGCCACGGCGGGTGACCGTCCGCATCGGACACCAGCACGTCGCCGCCCGCGTTCAGGCACCAGCCGTGGCCGTCCAGGCCCGCCAGGTGGCCCGCGGCCCGCTCCGCCGCCCAGCCCTTCACCAGGCCGGACGGGTCGAGCCGGGGGCGGCCGGTGCGCGGGTCGGGCAGGCCGCGGGCATCGAACCAGCCGGCCGTGCGCCGCCGCGCCTCGCCGCACAGGTGCAGCACCTCGGGCATCGTGTGGTCGGCGTCGCGCAGGGCCAGCTCGCCGCGCTCCAGCCGGTTCAGCTCGCTGTCGTCGCGGTACGGGCTGAACACCGCGTCGGCGCGCCGCAGCTCTGCGAACAGCCGCGCCACCGCGTCGGCGGCGGCGCCGGGCCGGGGCCCGCGCACGTGCACGCTGACCGGCAGGCCCATCACCTGCTCGACCCAGGCCCTGCGCTCCAGGACGGCGGCGGTCACAGGTTCGCGGCGTCGATCGCGGCCTGCAGGGACTCCCGGTAGCCGCCGCTGGTGGCGGTGGCGCCCGAGACGGTGTCGACGTCGGCGCTCTGCTTGGCGAGCGCGTCCTCCTCGAGGATCGGCAGCGCCCGCGAGTTGATCTCCTCGTGCCGGCCCGAGCCGCTCGGCGCGGTGAGCACGCCGACGTCGGTGATCCGGCCGCCCTCGACGGTGATGCTGACCTGGACGGGGCCCTGCGCGGTCTGGGCCAGCGCGCCCTCGAAGGTCCCGCCGGCGTCGGCGGACTCCTCGCGGCCGCCGCCGTCACCGCCGCCGTCACCGCCCTCGTCGTCGTCCTCGGCGTCGCGGCCCTCGTCCTCGTCGTCCTCGCCCGCCGGCCTCGGCTCCCGGGTCGGGGCGTCGTCGGCGGGGGCGGGCCCGGGGCGGGCCTGGGACGCGTCGACCACGTCGTGCGAGGGGGCCTGGGTGCTGGTGCGGTAGCTGAACAACAACACCAGGGCTCCGACAGTCGACATGAGCCACAGGGTGATCCGGCGCATCGTTCTCCCTTCTCCACCCTCCGGTACGGGTCACCGGCGCGGCCGGTTCACCGTCAGCGGGGGTGGAAACGGGGAGTCACCACGCGAAGCGCTCGGTGTGCAGCCGGTTCGCGGGCACGCCGGCCTCGCGCATCGCCCCGCGCACCGACTCCGTCCAGGCGTCCGGGCCGCACACGTACACATGGTGCCCGGCGACGTCCGGAGCGATGGCCTGCACGGCCTCCAGGTCGCTGTAGTCGCCGTACTCCTGCGGCAGCCACGAGTCGGGCCGGGCGCGCGGGCCGATCAGGTCGACGACGCGCAGGCCGCGGTTCTTCACGAGCCAGTCCAGCTCCTCGGCGAACGCCAGGTCGTCGTCGGTGCGGGCGCGGAACACCAGGGTCGCCTCTCCGGGCCGGTACGGCAGCTCCCACAGCAGCGCCAGCAGCGGCGTGATGCCGATGCCGCAGGCGAACATGGTGACCGGCCCGCCGTCGTACGTCTGGCCGGTGAGCTTGCCGTACGGCCCCTCGATCAGCACCTTCGTGCCCGGCGCCATCGTCGACACCCGGCGGCTGCCGTCGCCCAGCTCCTTCACGGTGATCCGCAGCAGGTCGGCCCGCGGCGGCCCGGACAGCGAGAACGGGTGCGCCCGCGACCACCCCGGCCCGTCGAGGAACCGCCACAGCATGAACTGCCCGGCCCGCGCGGGCAGCCGGTCCAGCTCGCGGCCGCGCAGGTACACCGAGGTCAGCCCCGGCCCCTCCGGCACCACCGACGCCACCTCCAGCCGGTGCCGCAGGCTGCGCCGGATCGGGATGCCGATGCGGCACACCAGCACGGCGCCGGCCGCGAACAGGTACATCCCCCACCAGAACGCCCGCGCCTCGGGCGAGCTGACGAAGTCGGTGCCGGTCCACAGCTGGTGCGGCAGGGCCAGGCCGATGCCGAGGTACGCGTACAGGTGCAGCAGGTGCCACGACTCGTAGCGCAGCTTGCGCCGCGCCGCCCGGATCGAGGTCACGACCACCAGCACCAGGCACGCGGTGGCCGCGGTCGCGAGCAACATGCCCGGGTACGTGGTGACGAGGCTCCAGAACTGCGCCACCGGCCCCTGATCGACGCCGGCCGCGTAGCCGAACGTGATCAGCACGATGTGCGCGAGCATCAGGTTGAACGAGGTGAACCCCGTGACCCGGTGCACCCGGGCGAGGGTGTCCTGGCCGAAGGCGCGCTCCACGAGCGGGATGCGCGCCATCAGCAGCACCTGGATCAGCATGAGCTGGGTGGCGAGCAGCCCGGTGAGCCGCCCGACGGCGGTCAGGTACCCCCCGAACGCGCCCTGGGTCAGGTCGAACGCCCCGCCGTTGCGGATCCACAACGCGACGACGGCGACGAGGCTGAGCCCGCCGGCGAACAGCGCGAACGGGCCCCACCAGCGCGGGGTGGGCGCCGGGCGGCGGAGGGCGGGGGGAGCGCTCTGTGCGGCAGCGGTCACCCGACTACGGTGCCAGACGCTGTTTTACGGCCGCCTTAATTCTTTCTGTGGCCGCCCCGCCGACCGTCCGGAAACCCCTCGCCGGGCGGTTTCGTGTCCACCTCCCGGGTGGTCCGGGCGACCGCGACGGCGCCCGAGTGGCCCGGACGTAGGCCTTCGCCCGTTTAGTCGGTTGAGGCAGTGGGTGCGTGCGGGGAGCCGGCGACGGCCGACCGGGCCCCGAGGCGGCCGCCACCGGGCGGCGGCGCCTCGGCCGGACGGCCCGAAATCGGCGATCGGGTCGATCGCGGTGTGATCCGGATCACTTCGGTGGCGCGATGGGCAGCACGACGGGATCGCCGCCCTCGACGAGCTGCACGACGACCGTCGACGGCTTGGGCTCCTCCTCGCCGGCCAGCAGCTCCTTGCCGGCCAGGGCCAGGTTGAGCGCGAAGTCGGTGGCGAGCAGCACCGCCGCGAACCCGTTGAACGCCTTGGAGCCGCGCAGCCGTTCCAGCCACCGCGGATCGCGGGCCGCGTCGCCGACCGTCTCGTCGACGGCCCGGCGCAGCGGCTCCCCGCCCTGCTGCGGCGCCAGCGTCAGCGCCCGGGCGATCTCCAGCAGGTGGTGCAGGGCCCGCTGCCGGGTCTCGTCGTCCAGGTCGGCCGCCGCCCGCACGTCCGCGATCAGGTCCTGCACCTGCCGGAGCAGCTCGGCGACCGTGTCCGCCGGCAGGGTCGGCTCGCGCGACGTGCGCCGCTGCAGGCCCTCGCACATCTCCAGCGCGTGCAGGCCGGTGTCGCGCAGCGGGCTCAGGAAGAACGCCATGTCCTCCGACAGGTAGCCGAAGTTGGCCACCGTCTCCTCGACCTCGCCGAAGTGGCGCAGCCAGGACCGCCCGTTGTCGTCCAGCCGCGTGATGAATTCCCTGGTGGCGGCCGCGTCGTGCAACAGTGCCGCACCCCGCAGCAGCAGCTCCGCCGATTCCCTTTCCGGGTCGACGCCGAAAATCCGCGCCCAGCCCTCGGCCGCATTCACGTTTCCGGGCAGCGCCCGGGCCCGCGACAACGCCCCCCGCAACCGCCCGGCCGGAGTGTCCACACCGGGCGAATCGGTTTCATGTCCTGCGTCCATGCAACTCCGTTCCGATGAATGCTCACCACCCGTCCGGTGGTCGATGCCGGGCGTGGCGGGACGTTAACGTATACCGGACCCGATCGGCCCACCATCGGCTCACAACGGGGGCGCGCATGTCGTTCGATGCCAGTCAGTCTTCCTATCTCGAATTGCGCGACATCGTCGGCGAGCGGACCCGGCCCCTCGTCGTCGTCCTCGGCTCGCAATTCGTGCCCGACGTGCCGACGTGGCCGGCGCTGCGCGAGGCGCTGGTCGAGCAGGTCGTCCGGAAGGCGGGCTCGTTCGAGCGGCCGGACGCCGTGCACAAGAAGATGGCCGCCGAGCGCATCCTCAAGGAGGCGGACCTCGGCCGGGCGTTCGGCAGCCTGCGCGGGGTGCTCGGCGCCGGCTCGTTCCCGGGGGCCGTGCGGGAGGCCTACGCCGCCGCCGCCACGGTGGAGCTGCCGCGGATCTACAAGCGACTGTGGAGCCTGCCGGTCCGCGGCATGGTCAGCCTCTCCCTCGACCGGCTCGTCACCCGGGCGTACCTCGCCCAGTCGCGCAGCGACCTGCCGCCGCACGAGTACTCCGGCCGGCGGCAGATCGCCCAGGTGTCCTGGGGTCAGCGCCGCGAGTTCGTGGTCAACTTCCACGGCCAGTTCGAGGACGCCGCCAGCTGGACGTTCGAGCGCGAGCACGTCGACGCCGCGCTGCGCGACAGCAGGGTCCAGGACTTCCTCAAGATCCTGGTGCAGGCCAACGCCCTGCTGTTCGTCGGCGTCACGGACGACGACCTGCAGGTCTGCGGCCTGTTCGACTGGCTGGAGCGCAAGCGGCTCAACGTGCCCGGCCACTACTGGCTCACCCCGTCGCGCGACGTGGGCACCGACGACCGCGGCGAGAAGCTCAACATCAAGGTGATCCGGTACCACAGCCCGGGCGACGTCGACGAGATGATCGACGCGCTGCTGGAGTTCGTGCCGCGCGACGACGTGGACCTCCCGCGCGTCACGCTCAACCGGCCCAGCGAGACGCCGGAGTCGCTGCCCCCGGCGGAGGAGATGGCCGCCTGGGGCGCCGACGAGATCCGCAGTGTCCTCAACGAACACGCCAGCCGGCTGCTCGACCCCGCCAACCCGAAGGGCTACGACGAGTACGACGACTTCTCCCGCCGCTACGACGAGGCCATCTACCGGGCGTGGTACACGAGCACGACGCCGCCGCGCAACGTCCTGCTCGGCTACACGCTGCGCGAGGACGTGGCGCGCGGCGCGTTCGGGCGGGTCTTCAAGGCGGCCGCCCCCGACGGCCAGGAGGTGGCGGTGAAGGTGCTCCTGGAGGAGATCCGGACGAAGCCCGATTCGCTGCAGGGATTCCGCCGCGGGGTGCGGTCGATGCGCATTCTGCAGCAGTACCACGCCGACGGGATGGTGCGTTTCCTGGAGGCCTCCGAGATCCCCGCCTTCGTCGCGATGGAATGGATCGAGGGCCCCAATCTCGCCGAGGCCACCCAGTCGGGTTACCTGACCGGCTGGCAGCAGATACTCGAGATCTCCGTCCGGCTCAGCGAGATCATCCGGCGCGCCCACGCGCTGCCCGAACGGGTGCTGCACCGCGACCTGCGCCCGGCCAACGTGATGCTGCGCAATTTCTACGCCGATCCCGACACGGTCGACGTGGTCGTCCTCGATTTCGACCTCTCCTGGCACCGCGGCGCCGTCGAGAATTCGGTGATGCATTCCTCGGCGGCCGGTTATCTGGCGCCCGAACAGGTGGTCCGGATCCCGAACGCCTCGACCCGCAACGCCGCCGTCGACTCGTTCGGGCTGGGCATGACGCTGTTCTCGCTCGTCAGCGGCCGCGATCCCGTGCCGGGGGAGCACGGTCACAGGGACTGGCCGGAGACGGTCCGGATCGCCGCGGAGCGGCTCGTGGACGACGTGTCCTGGCGTTCCCTGCCGGCCCGCTTCGCCCGCGTCATCGACGCCGCGACGAAGACGAAGCAGAGCAGCCGCTGGGACATGTCGCAGGTGCACACGGAGCTCGACCGGCTGCTGAAGGCCCTCACCGCGCCGTCGGCGGTCGGCGACGCCGACCTGCTCGCCGAGGAGGTGGCGAGCAGGTCGGACGCGCTGCGCAGCTACGAGTGGGACGAGGACCGCACCCGCGTCGTCGTGCACCGCCGCACCGGCATGAACCTGCTGCTCGCCGGCGACCAGCCCGCCGCCAAACTGGTGCTGACCATCGAGTGGTCCGACACCGGCACCGCCGAGCGCAAGAGCCTCGGCAAGTACGTGCTGCCGGCCGCCAAGCAGGCCGTCGACATCCTCAAGAAGGGCGGCTGGACCTCCACCGCCCGGCAGCAGAACATCTCCGCCCACTCGGTGCGCATCGTCGCGGAGTTCGCGCTGGGACCGGCCGGCAACCAGCCGACCGCGCTCGCCGCCACCATCGACGCGGTGGACCGGCACTTCCAGTTCGACTAGCGGGCGGTCACGACCCGCGGCCGGGCACCGGGGTCAGGGTGTCCGGGGCCGGCGGCGGTGTCGTCGCCGGCGGCGCCGTGCGGGCCGTCTCGGCGAGGCCGACGCCCGCCAGGACGAGCAGGCCGCCCACCAACTGGGCCGAATTCAGCGCTTCGCCCGCCCCGAGCGTGATCCACGCCACAGTGGCCGCCAGGACCGGTTCCATCATGCCGATGATGCCCACGCTGGTGGCCGGCAGGTGCCGCAGCGACGCCGCCAGCAGCAGGTACGGCACGATCGAGCCGAGCACCACCACGTACGCGCAGAGCAGCACCGTGCGCGGTTCGGCCAGCGGCTCCCAGCCGCCCGTGCCCGCCGTCACCGCCCGGGTCAGCAGGCCCGCCACCGCCGACGCCCCGAACGCCCACGTGCACAGCGACAGGGTGTCGCGCCGCTCGACGCCGCGCGCGCCCAGCACGTAGTACAGCGCCAGCAGCACCGCCGCGCCCAGGCCCGCGGCCACACCCACGCCGTCGAGACGCAGCTCGCCCCACACCTCGGCGACGCACGCCAGGCCGGCCAGGCTCAGCGCCAGGCCCGCCCACAGCCGCGGCTTCACCCGGTGCCGCTGGCCGAACCGGGCCCACAGGGCCACCAGCAGCGGCGCCGTGTACTCGAACAGCAGGGCGATGCCGACCGGCATCCGGCTGATCGCCACGAAGTACAGCATCGGGACGAGGAAGAAGCCGCAGAGCCCGTACGCCAGCAGCAGCGGCACCTCGTGGCGGGTGACCCGCAGGTTCCGCACGCCGCCGCGCACGACGAGGCTGATGAGCAGCAGGCCGGTGAACGCGCCGGCCGCGCGCAGGAGGGTGAGCTGGGGCGCGTCGAAGCCGGCGCGCAGCACGAGCTTGGAGACCGTGCCGTTGACGGCGAACAGCACGCTGCCGGCGAGCACCATCGCCACGCCCAGCAGGGGGCGGCGGTGCGTCATGCGGTGGCCTTCTCGCTCGCCTCCCAGAGGGCGGCCGCGCGGGCCGGGTCGGCCGCGTGCGGGTCGGGCGTGGTGGCGGTGCGGCCCACGTAGTAGCCGCCCTGCACCAGCCGGTCCGGCGCGACCGTGGCCAGCCACACCAGCAGCTCGCCGGCCGCCTCCGGGGTGGTCAGGCCGGGCGCCCAGCGGTAGAAGAACCGGGTCAGCGCGCCCGTGCCGAAGTTGCTGCGCACCACGCCCGGGTGGAACGACACCGACAGGACGTCCGGCCACCGGCGGGCCGCCTCGGCCGCGAACAGGATGTTGGCGGCCTTGCTCTCGCCGTACACCTTCCAGGTGTTGTAGCGGCCCGCCGCGCCGACGAGGTCGGCCGGGTCGAGGCCCGCGCCCATGCGGTGGGCGCGCGACGCGGTGGTGACCACGCGGCCGCCGGCCAGCCGCTCGCGCAGCAGGCGGGTGAGCAGGAACGGCGCCAGGTGGTTGCTCTGCACGGTGGCCTCGAGGCCGTCGTCGGTGACGCGGTGCGCCGGCACCATGCCGCCGGCGTTGTTCGCCAGGACGTCGATCCTCGGGTACGTGCTCAGCAGGTGCTCGGCGAGCGCCCGCACGTCGGCGAGCCGCTCGAAGTCGGCGCGGAACCGGCCCGGCTCGCGGCCGCCGCCGGCGCGCTCGACCCGGCGGGCCGCCTCGTCCAGCCGGCCCGGCGTGCGGCCCACCAGGACCACGGTGTCGCCGGCGCGGGCGAACTGCTCGGCCGCGGCCAGGCCCACCCCGGAACTGGCCCCGGTCACGACGACGGTGCGCTCGCTCACGCCGTACCCCCTCTGATCTGTGCCTCGCTGCGACGCTACCCGCCGCGAGTGCTTGCTTTTTTGTCGGACCCGCGGTGTAGTCTTCTTCGTAGTTAGAACGAGTGTTCGATTGAGTCGAACGTTCGTGCTAGCGGCCCGGCGGGCGGCGATTCGCGGCGCAGCCAGCCGGGGCAGTGCGGTTTCGCGAGCCGCACGACCCAGGGTTCCGGGCTTTCGCGGGTCCGGCGCCCACAGGCAGGATCACCGGCCGCCGCCCTCGACCCCCGGGCGGCGGCCGGTGGCCCCGCCGGCAGGCCGGCCGGGCGTGGTGTGGGGAAGCTTCACGCCCGGCCGGTGCCGCCGGCGTCCACAGGTTTCGCTTCGCGGAGGAGAAGGTCCCATGACGAGCGCGACGGTCCCGACCGACCCGGCGATCACCGTGCCGGCCCACATGCTGCCGCACCGCACCCCCGCCCAGCTGCTCACGATCGCCCGCCGCGGCCTCGCCGAGGCGGCCCGCACCCGCGCCGACGGCCAGCGCTACGCCACCGCCCACCTGGCGGCCCTGCGCGCCGCCGCCGCGGTCCTCGCCGTCCGCGCCCGGCCCGCCGCCCCGGCGTCGCGCCGCGGCCCCCGCGCCACCAGCGTGTGGTCCCTGCTCGTCCTCGTCGCCCCCGAGCTGGGCGAGTGGGCCACCTACTTCGCCCTCGGCGCGCACAAGCGGGCCGCCGCCGAGGCCGGCATCCCGCGCGTCGTCAGCGCCCGCGACGCCGACGACCTGCTCCGCGCCGCCGGGCACTTCCTGCTCGTCGTCGAGGCCACCCTCGGCATCGCGCACCAGCCCGCCCTCGACGACCCCGCCCCCTTCGACGACCTGGCCGCCTGACCCCCCAGGCGCCGCCCCGCACCACCTGAGCACCACACCCATCCACCTACTCACGGCACGGCACAATCGGGGGCGCGACATGGCGGGACGCATGAGCACCAACGCCGCCGCCCTCGCCGAGCTGATCCGCCCCGCGAGCGGCACCGCCGACCCCGGCATCCACCGCATCCTGCCCGTCCTGCCCGAACTCGGCGGCCTGCTGCCCGGCCGGGGCCTGCGCCGCGGCAGCACCGTCGCCATCGCCGGCGGCCACCCCGGCGCCGCCGGCGGCCACACCAGCCTCATGCTCGCCCTGCTCGCCGCCGCCTCCCAGGCCGGCTCGTGGTGCGCCGTCGCCGGCCTGCCCGCCCTCGGCGTGCTCGCCGCCGCCGAACTCGGCATCGCCCTCGACCGGCTCGCGCTCGTCCCGCACCCCGGCCCCGAATGGCCCACCGTCGTCGCCGCCCTGCTCGACGGCGTCGACGTGGTCGTCGTCGCCGTCCCCGGCGGGGTCTCCGCCGCCGTCACCGCCCGGCTCGCCGCCCGCGCCCGCCAGCGCGGCGCCGTGCTCGTCCCGTACGGGCCGTGGACCGGCGCCGACGTCACCCTCCAGATCAGCCACGGCGCCTGGGAGGGCCTCGGCCGCGGCCGGGGCCGGCTGCGCCGCCGCCGCGTGACCGTCGCCGCCAGCGGCCGCGGCGCCGCCGCCCGCGGCAAGGAACTCACCGTCTGGCTGCCCGCCGCCCGCCCCGGCCACCGCGCCGTCCCGGCCGGCGCCCCCGCGACCGCCCGCGTCGCCGCGGCCCCTCCCGCGGCCCCTCCCGCGGCTGCCGCCGCCCCCGCGGCCGCCGCTTCCGCCGGGGCCGCGGGGGACAGTTCGTGACCCGGCCGCCGCGCGACGCGCACCGCACCATGCTGCTGTGGTGCCCCGACTGGCCCGTCGTCGCCGCCGAGATCGTCGACGGGGTGCCCGCCGGCGCCCCCGTCGCCGTGCTGCACGCCAACCGGGTGCACGCCTGCTCCGAGGCCGCCCGCGCCGAGGGGGTCCGCCGCGGGCTGCGCCGGCGCGAGGCGCAGAGCCGCTGCCCCGGCCTCGTCGTCGTCGACCACGACCCCGGCCGCGACGCCCGCGCGTTCGAACCCGTCGTCGCCGCCGTCGAACAGGTCGCCGCCGGCGTCGAGGTGGTCCGCCCCGGCGCCTGCGCCGTCGCCGCCCGCGGCCCCGCCCGCTACTTCGGCGGCGAGGAGGCCGCCGCCGAACGCATCGTCGAACAGGTCGCCCAGGCGTGCGCCGTCGAGAGCCAGCTCGGCATCGCCGACGGCGTCTTCGCCGCCGGGCTCGCCGCCCGCACCGGCCGCATCGTCGCCCCCGGCGGCACCCGCGAGTTCCTCGCCGGCATCGGCGTCGAAGCCCTCGACCGCCCCGACCTCGCCGACCTGCTGCGCCGCCTCGGCCTGAGCACCCTCGGCGACTTCGCCGCCCTGCCCCCGGGCGACGTCCTCACCCGCTTCGGCTTCGACGGCGCCCTGGCGTACCGCCTCGCCGCCGGCGCCGACCACCGCCCCCTCGCCGTCCGCCGCCCACCCCCGGACCTCGAGGTCACCGAAACCTACGACGACCACCTGGAACGCGTCGACGTCGCCGCCTTCGCCGGCCGCGCCCTCGCCGAACGCCTCCACGACCGCCTCGCCGCCCACGGCCTCGCCTGCACCCGCCTCGGCATCGAGGCCGTCACCGCCGACGGCCAGGAACTGCACCGCCTGTGGCGCCACGACGGCATGCTCACCGCCGCCGCCATCGCCGAACGCGTCCGCTGGCAACTCGACGGCTGGCTCTCCGGCACCCACCGCACCGGCCCCGCCGGCCGCCCCACCGCCGGCCTCGTCCGCCTGCGCCTCGTCCCCGACGGCGTCATCGTCCACCTCGGACTCCAACCCGGCCTGTGGGGCGACGCGGGCGCCGAACGCGACCGCGCGCACCGCGCCCTCAGCCGCATCCAGGGCCTCCTCGGCCCGGAAGCGGTGGTGACCCCGGTCCTGGGCGGCGGCCGCTCGGCCGCGGACCAGGTCCAGCTGATCCCCTGGGGCGACGAACGCACCCCCGCCCGCCCGGGCCCGCCGCTCGCACCGTCCACGGTGGAGGAGCTGCCCTTCGGCGGTCCGGCGCCGGCCGCCGAGGTTGACCCGGGGGCCGCGGCGCCGCGCCGGGGTGGCCGGGGGTTGGCCGCGGTCCCGGACCACGATCCCTGGTCGAACCTTCAGTCGTCGTCCGGGGCCGCGACACGGTCCGGGCCTGGCTGGGGGACGGGTCAGGGGTCCGCTCAGGTCCGGGAGCTGCGGCCGGGACCGGGGGTGCGGAAGGACATCGCGCCGGTGGGTGAGCGTGTCGCCGACCCGGCGGTGGCCCCCGTGCGCAACCTCCGGGCCGTGCCCGACCTCGACGATTCTGACCCGATCCCCGGACCGACCTCGGGACCTGGACCGACCTCCGGGCCCGAACCCACCTTCGGACCTGGACCGACCCTCGGACCTGGACCGACCCTCGGACCTGGACCCACCTCCGGGCCCGGACCCACCTTCGGACCTGGACCGACCCTCGGACCTGGACCCACCTCCGGACCTGCACCCACTCCCGGACCCGGCCTTGACCGCGAATCTGACGTCCGCTCCGGACCTCACCCCGCCCCCGCCTCCAGCCCGAAGCTCGGCTTCGCCCCCGAGCCCGATGGCGAACCCGAGCCCGGCCCCGACCTTGCCCCCCGATCTGGCCTCAACCCCCCAACCGGTCCCGGCTCCGGTCCATCACCGGAGCCCACGCCCGGGTCCGGGCCCGCGGTCGTGCCCCCGGCGGCCGGGGAGCCGGTGGCCGGGAAGGCGGTGGTGCGGCGAGGAAGGGGCACCGTGGCGCGCCGGGTGCGGGATCCCACCGCCGGGCTGCCGCCGTGGCCCGGGCGGTTGCCGGAGCCGGCGCCCGCCGTGGTGTTGCCGCAGCCGTTGCCGGCGGTGGTGCGGGATGCCGGTGGGGAGGTGGTGCAGGTCAGTGCGCGGCTGGAGGTGACCGGGGAGCCGGCGGTGCTGGTCGTGGACCGGACGCCGGCGGTGCCGATCGTCGGGTGGGCCGGGCCGTGGCCGGTGGACGAGCGGTGGTGGGCGCCGGGGGAGGCGCGGCGGCGGGCGCGGTTCCAGGCCGGGCTGGCCGATGGGCGGGCGGTGCTGTTGTTCCTGGCGGCGGGGGAGTGGGCGGTGGAGGCCGTCTACGACTGAGGAAGGAAGGAGGGAGGGGGCGTGGGGTTTCACAACCCGAAGGTGCCGTGGTCGGAACTCGAGCGCACCCTCTCGGGCGACCGGGCGGAGAAGGTGATCGTCGACCCGCTCGCCGCGGACGGGGACGGCGGGGACTCGCCGGCGTGGTCGCGTAAGCGGGAGCGCTACGAGGCGCCCGCGCTGGTGCGGCCGGACCGGAGTGTGCCGTACGCGGAGCTGCACTGTCACACGAACTTCAGTTTCCTCGACGGCGCCAGCCACCCGGAGGAGCTGGCGGAGGAGGCGGCGCGGCTGGGGCTGACGGCGCTGGCGGTGACGGACCACGACGGCATGTACGGGGTGGTGCGGTTCGCGGAGGCGGCGCGGGAGCTGGCGTTGCCGACGGTGCTGGGGGCGGAGTTGTCGCTGGGGCTCACCGCGCCGCAGAACGGGGTCCCGGACCCGGAGGGGGAGCACCTGCTGGTGCTGGCGCACGGCCACGAGGGGTACGCGCGGGTGGCGCGCACGGTGTCGCAGGCGCAGCTGCGGGGCGGGGAGAAGGGCCGGCCGGACTACGACGGGATCGAGGCGGTGGCGGGGATCCTGCGCGACCACGTGCTGGTGCTGACGGGGTGCCGCAAGGGCTCGGTGCCGCGGGCGCTGGCGGCGGGGGGTGTGGCGGCGGCGGGGCGGGAGCTGGACCGGCTGGTGGCGTTGTTCGGGCGGGAGAACGTGGCGGTGGAGCTGAGCGACCACGGGCACCCGTTCGACGAGGACCGTAACGACGCGCTGGCGGGGATCGCCGCGCGGTACGGGGTGCCGACGGTGGCGACGAACAACGTCCACTATGCGGCGCCGGGGCGGCGGCGGCTGGCGACGGCGGTGGCGGCGGTGCGGGCGCGGCGCAGCCTGGACGAGATCGACGGGTGGTTGCCGGCGGCGGGGACGGCGCACCTGCGCAGCGGGGCGGAGATGGCGCGCCGGTTCGCCGCGTACCCGGGGGCGGTGGAGCGGGCCGCCGAGTACGGCGAGGGGCTGGCGTTCGACCTGGAGCTGGTGGCGCCGAAGCTGCCGGACTTCCCGATCCCGGAGCCGGGGCACACGGAGATGAGCTGGTTGCGCAAGCTCACCTACGACGGGGCGCGGGAGCGGTACGGGCCGCGCCAGGCGCACCCGCGGGCGTACCGGCAGATCGATCACGAGCTGGACATGATCGAGCGGCTGGGGTTCCCGGGTTACTTCCTGGTGGTGTGGGAGATCGTGGACTTCTGCCGGCGGAACCGCATCTACTGCCAGGGGCGCGGGTCGGCGGCGAACTCGGCGGTCTGTTACGCGCTGCGGATCACCAATGTGGACGCGGTGGAGTACGGGCTGCTGTTCGAGCGGTTCCTGGCGCCGGAGCGTGACGGCCCGCCGGACATCGACGTGGACATCGAGTCGGACCGGCGGGAGGAGGTCATCCAGCACGTGTACGAGCGCTACGGCCGGGAGCACACGGCGCAGGTGGCGAACGTGATCTCGTACCGGCCGCGGTCGGCGGTGCGGGACATGGCGAAGGCGTTCGGGTTCTCGCCGGGGCAGCAGGACGCGTGGAGCAAGCAGATCGACCGCTGGGGCAGCGTGGCGGCGGTGGACGTGGCGGAGATCCCGGAGCAGGTGGTGCAGTTCGCGAACGAGCTGCAGACGTTCCCGCGGCACCTGGGCATCCACTCGGGCGGCATGGTGATCTGCGACCGGCCGGTGATCGAGGTGTGCCCGGTGGAGTGGGGGCGGATGCCGGGCCGCACGGTGCTGCAGTGGGACAAGGACGACTGCGCGGCGGTCAACCTGGTGAAGTTCGACCTGCTGGGGCTGGGCATGCTGTCGGCGCTGCACTACGCGTACGACATGATCTGCTCGGAGCTGGACTTCTCGAACCTGCGCCTGGACGACGCCGAGGTGTACGCGATGCTGTGCCGCGCGGACTCGGTGGGCGTGTTCCAGGTGGAGAGCCGGGCGCAGATGGCGACGCTGCCGCGGTTGCGGCCGCGCGAGTTCTACGACCTGGTGGTCGAGGTGGCGCTGATCCGCCCGGGGCCGATCCAGGGCGGTTCGGTGCACCCGTACATCCGGCGCCGCAACGGCCGCGAGGAGCCGAGCGTGCCGCATCCGAGCATGGCGAACGCGCTGCACAAGACGCTGGGGGTGCCGCTGTTCCAGGAGCAGCTGATGCAGCTGGCGATCGACGTGGCCGGGTTCAGCCCGGCGGAGGCGGACGAGCTGCGCCGGGCGATGGGGTCGAAGCGGTCCGCGGAGCGCATGGCCCGGATCAAGGACCGGCTGTACGAGGGGATGGCGGCCAAGGGCATCACGGGCGGGCTGGCCGACGACCTGTACCTGAAGCTGTCGTCGTTCGCCAGCTACGGCTTCCCGGAGAGCCACGCGATCAGTTTCGCGTACCTGGTGTACGCGAGCGCCTGGCTGAAGCGGTACCACCCGGCGGCGTTCTGCGCGGCGCTGCTGAACGCGCAGCCGATGGGGTTCTACTCGCCGCAGTCGCTGGTGGACGACGCCCGCCGGCACGGGGTGGAGGTGCGCCGCCCGGACGTCAACGCGAGCGGCGCGGCGGCCGTCCTGGAGACGACGGCGGCGACGCGGTGGGCGAGCCTGCCGGGGGAGCCGCCGCACGCGTGGGGGCTGGGCGGCCCGGTGGTGCGGCTGGGCCTGAGCAGCGTGCGCACCCTGGGCGACGACCTGGCGCGGCGGATCGAGGACGAGCGGGCGGCCGGCGGGCCGTACACGGGCATGACGGACCTGGCGCGGCGCGTGGGTCTCACGACCGCGCACCTGGAGGCGCTGGCGACGGCGGACGCCTTCGCCTGTTTCGGGCTGAGCCGCCGGGAGGCGCTGTGGGCGGCGGGCGCGGCGGCGCAGGACAAGCCGGACCGGCTGGCGGGCACGGTGACGGGCACGTCGGCGCCGGCCCTGCCCGGCATGGAGGAGGTGGACCGCCTGGTGGCGGACGTGTGGGCGACGGGCCTGTCGCCCGACGACCACCCGGCGCGCCACCTGCGGGCGCAGTTCGACGCGGTGGAGGCGGTGCCGATCGCGCGGCTGGCGCGGGTGGAGGCGGGGCGGCGCATCCGGGTCGGCGGCATCGTGACGCACCGGCAGCGCCCGGCGACGGCGGGCGGGGTGACGTTCATCAACCTGGAGGACGAGACGGGGATGCTGAACGTGACCTGTTCGCCGGGGCTGTGGGAGAGGTACCGGCGGGTGGCGAAGACGAGCGCGGCGCTGGTGGTGCGGGGCCGGCTGGAACGCGCGGAGGGCGTGATCAACCTGGTGGCGGACCGGTTGGAGGCGGCGACCCCGCCGATCAGCCCGCGGTCGCGCGACTTCCGCTGACCGGCGCGGCCGGTGGCAGCAGCGCGTCGGCCATGGTGGTCGCCAGCCACTCCTCGTAGCGCTGCAGGCTCCAGCCGCGGCGGCGCACGAACCGGTCGGCGAGCTCGGGGGCGGTGAGCGCCCACAGCACGTCGGCGGCCTCGGCGACGCTCAGGCCGGGGCGCAGCCCGAACCGGCCGGCGACGTGCGCCGCCATGGCGGCGGTGCCGCGGGCCCGTTCGCCCTCGACGGTGTCGGCGAACGCGCGCAGCGCCGGGTCGGGCCCGCCCGCGTAGACGACGGGGACGAGCGGGCCGACCCGGCGGTACATGCCGCCGCCGATGGCGGCGTACCGGGTGAGGCAGTCGCGGCCGTCGGTGGCGGCGAGCATCGCCCGGAACGCGGGGCGCTCGATCATGGGGACGGGTTCGTCGTCGCCGGCGAGCAGCACGTCGTACACCGTCTTGAGCAGCGCGGCCTTGCCGCCGACGACGTTGTAGACGGTCTGCGGGCTGACCTTCGCCCGGTGGGCGACGGCCTCGATGGTGGTGCCGGCGTAGCCGCGGCGCAGGAACAGGTCGCGGGCCGCGGTGAGCACCCGGTGCCGGGTGGCCCGGACCTGTTCCGCGCGCGGCGCGCCGGCGGGCGGTGCCGCGGTCATGCGTTCAGCGTGCACCGGCGGCGGCGGTCACGTCGAACGGCGCGGGCGGCGGCAGCGCGCCGACCTGCCACAGCACGCTGAGCTCGTCCCGGACGCCCCAGTGCTCGGCGAGCCGGCCGTCCTCGGCGCGGTAGATGTGCATGGTGGGCATGGCGTACGGCTTCCCGGTGGCGGGGAAGCCGAGGTGGCCGGTGTCGTGCACGCCGTGCGCGGTGGCGCGGATGGCGACACGGTCGCCGGCGGCGACGACGTCGTGCACCTCGTAGCGGATCTTCAGGGTGGTGGTGAGCCAGCGCAGGACGGCCAGGTAGCCGTCGCGGCCCTGCGGCGCCCAGGGCGGCGCGCCGTGGTCGGTGAAGTCCTCGGTGACGAGGCCCGCGACGTCGTCGACCCGGCCGGTGGTGAAGGTGTCGAGGACCTCGCGGGCGAGTCGTTCGGCGGTGTTCACGGTGTTCCCCCTTCGTTCGGTGGAATCACGTTCCACCGGCCGCCGGGGGCGCCGCAACGATCGTGGAAAGGTCGGCCGAAGCGTTCCACAGTGGTCGAAACAATCGACGGAAAACGATGTCTTCTGTCGGGTGGCCGACAGTCGCGAGCGCGAGGGTGCCCGCGCGTACCACCTTGCGGGCCGGTGCGCCGGGAAGCTCCCGGCCGTCCACGGGGAGGTCCACATGCATCGACGACGATTGCGGGCACTGGCGGCGGCCGCCGCCGGGGTCGCGCTCGCCGCGGCGAGCCCGGCCGTGCCCGGCCACGCGGCGCCGGGCGGCGAGCCGGCCGCGCGGCAGTCCGCCCGGCAGGCCGACGCGAAGCCGGCGACGATCGCCACCGTCACGCTGATCACCGGCGACCGGGTCACCCTGCGCGGCGGCGCCGCCGCCGCCGTCGAGCCCGGCCCCGGCCGCGCCGGCATGCGGTTCTCGACGTACCGCGCCGCCGGCCACTCCCACGTCGTCCCGGCCGACGCCCTCCAGCCACTGCGCGCGGGCGCCCTCGACCGGCGGCTGTTCGACGTGACGCTGCTCGCCGAGCAGGGCCACACCGGCGAGGCGGCGCTGCCGCTGATCCTGGCGTACCCGCGGCAGGGCGCGAAGCAGGGCGCCGCCGCCCGCCAGCGCGCCGCCGCCGGCGGCGCCACCGTCGAGCGGGAACTGCCCGCCGTCGGCGCCGTGGCCGTGCGCGCCGGCGCCGACCGCGCCGCCCTGTGGGGCTCGCTCACCAGCGGCACCGCGTCCGCCCGCAGCCTCGCCCCCGGCGTGGCGAAGGTCTGGCTGAACGTGCGCCGCCACGTCAGCCTCGACACCAGCGTCGCGCAGATCGGCGCGCCCGCCGCCTGGCAGGCCGGCCTCGACGGCACGGGCGTCACCGTGGGCATCGTCGACACCGGCGTCGACGGCAACCACGAGGACCTGGCCGGCCGGGTCACCTCCGAGATCTTCACCGACACCACGTACGAGGGGGACCAGGTCGGCCACGGCACCCACGTCGCGTCCATCGTGGCCGGCACCGGCGCCAAGAGCGGCGGGAAGTACCGCGGCGTCGCGCCCGGCGCCAAGCTGCTCGACGCCCGCGTGTGCGAGCTCGACGGCTGCTGGGACGACGACATCCTGGCCGGCATGACCTGGGTCGCCGAGCAGGGCGCGCAGGTCGCCAACCTCAGCCTCGGCGGGTACGACACCCCCGAGGAGGACATCCTCGAGGAGGGGCTGCGCCGCCTCACCGCCGAGCACGGCACCCTGTTCGTCGTCGCCGCCGGCAACAGCGGCCCGAGCGCCGGCACCGTGGACTCGCCCGGCTCCTCCGACGCCGCCCTCACCGTCGGCGCCGTCGACCGCACCGACGCCGTCGCCGACTTCTCCAGCCGCGGCCCGCGCGTCGGCGACGACGGCCTCAAGCCCGACATCACCGCGCCCGGCGTCGAGATCGTCGCCGCGCGGTCCTCCGGCGACGTCATCGGCGGCCCCGGCCCGGCCGAGGGCTACACCGTGCTGTCCGGCACCTCGATGGCCACCCCGCACGTCGCGGGTGCCGCCGCCATCCTCGCCCAGAAGTACCCCGCCTGGACGCCGGAGCAGCGCAAGGACGCGCTGATGGCCGCCGCGCAACCGAGTACCGGCGCGCGCGTCTTCGACCAGGGCGCCGGCCGCACCGACGTGGCCCGCGCGCTCGGCCAGACCGTCACCACCGGCCCGGCGAGCATCAGCTTCGGCCGCCAGCTCTGGCCGCACGGCGACGACGCCCCGATCACCAAGACCATCACCTACCGCAACGCCGGTACGGCCGCCGTCACGCTCGACCTGGCCGTGCAGGCCGACGAGGGCGTGCCGGCCGGGGCGTTCACCCTGGCCGCGCCGCGGGTCACCGTGCCCGCCGGCGGCACCGCCGCCGTCGCGCTCACCGCGCGGACCAGCGTCGCCGGGCCCGACGGCCTGTGGGGCGGCCGCGTCGTGGCCACCGGCGCCGGCGGCGCGCGCGCCGTCACCCCGTTCGGCGTGCACCGCGAGGTCGAGAGCTACGACGTCACGTTCGTCCACCTCGGCCGCGACGGCAAGCCGAGCAGCACGTACTCCACGCTGCTGTTCGACGGCACCGCCACCGGCTCGCCGTTCATCGACGTGTTCGACCCGAGCGGCACCGCCACCGTGCGCGTGCCCAAGGGCGAGTACGCGGCGTCGAGCCGCCTCTTCACCGGCCTGGAGACCGAGGACGACTTCGCCGACGACACCGTCAGCGTGCTGGCCCGTCCGACGCTGCTGCCGATCACGAAGAACCAGCGGATCGTCGTCGACGCCCGCGCGGCCAAGCCGGTGCGGGTCACCGTGCCCCACCGCGACGCCAAGGCGGCACTCGCCGCGATCAACACCGACTGGACGACCGAGGAGTGGGGCCTGTCCGCCGGCACCATCGCGGACTCGTTCGACGGCACCTTCGCCGGCCCGCTCGGCAGCAACGCGCCGTCGCCGATCTTCCGCGCGTCGGTCAACGCGGCGTTCGGCAGGCCCAACGCCGACCCGGCGCAGGGCCTGCGCAACAGCCCCTACTGGTACGACCTGGCGTGGCGCCAGGAGGACCGGCGCATGTTCGAGGGCCTGCGGCGCACCGTGCGCCCGCGCGACGTCGCCACGATCTCGGCGAGCTTCGCCAAGCAGGCCGAGGGCGTATGGGGCGGGCGCATGTCGTTCCCGTACTTCCCGGGCGACGAGTGGGCCAGCGGCTGGGCCACGCTCGTGCCGTTCGAGCTGCCGGCGCGGCGCACCCAGTACGTCAACACCGCGGGCGGCCTGCGCTGGGACGCCGAGTTCCGCGAGGAGCTCATCCCCGCGTCGCCGGACGAGTGGCCGGAGTCGGTCAGCGGCACGTCGCAGGCCCCGGCCACCTACCGGGCCGGGCGCACGTACCGGGAGACCTGGAACCGGGCCGTGTTCGGCCCGGCGCTGGGCACCCCGCCCGTGCCCGAGGCCTGGGCGAGCCGCACCGGCGACACGATCCTCGCGGCCGTGCCGCTGGCCGGTGACGGCGACGGCCGCGTCGGCTGGTCCACGACCACCGACGACGTCGTCCGGGCGGCGCTGTACCGCAACGGCACGCTGGAGCAGGAGAGCACCGAGGGCTTCGTCGAGGCGGAGGTCCCGGCGCGGTCCGCGGCGTACCGGCTGGAGTTCAGCCAGCAGCGCGGCGCCCCGCACACGCTGTCCACGTCCGTGAGCGCGGTGTGGACGTTCCGGTCCGGCCACGTCGGCGGCGAGAAGCCGGCGCGGCTGCCGCTGTCGACCGTGCGGTTCAGCCCGCCGGTCGACCTCACCAACACCGTGCGCGGCAAGCGCCCCACGCTGGTCGACGTCCACCTCGAGCGGCAGCCCGGCTCGGCCGCCGGCCGCAACCGCACGCTGACCGTCGAGGCGTCCTTCGACGACGGCAGGACGTGGCGGAAGGTGCCGCTGCTCGGCCGCGGCGCCGACCGGGTCGCCGTCGTCGGCGCCCCGCACGCGGCGGGCTTCGTCTCGCTGCGGGCCACCGCGAAGGACGTCAAGGGCAACACGGTCACCCAGACCGTGCTGCGCGCGTACCGGATCGGCTGATCACACCGGGGCGGCGGGCCAGTGTCCGCCGCCCCGGTCCCACCGCGCACCGATAGGCTCAGCCCGTGGACCAGACGCCGACCCGGACGTTCCAACCGCACGTCACCGCCCGCACCGCCGCCGTCTGGGCGGTGCTGCGCGCCGAGCTCGACCGGCACGCCGGCCGCGAGCTGGCGGTGCTCGACGTCGGCGGCGGCACCGGCGGCTTCGCCGTGCCGCTCGCGCAGGCCGGCCACCGCGTCACCGTCGTGGACGCCAGCCCCGACGCCCTCGCCTCGCTCACCCGCCGCGCCGCCGACGCCGGCGTCAGCGACCGGGTCCGCGCCGTGCAGGGCGACGGCGACGCCCTCGCCGGGCTCGTCGAGCCGGGCAGCGCCGACCTCATCCTCTGCCACGCCGTCCTCGAGGTCGTCGACGACCCGGCCGAGGTCGTCCGGTCCGTCGCCGGGTCGCTGCGCCCCGGCGGCGCCGTCAGCGTCCTCGTCGCCGGCCGTGCCGCCGCCGTGCTCAGCCGCGCCGTCAACGGCCACCTCGACCAGGCCGCCGCGCTGCTCGCCGACCCCGACGGCCGCGCGCCGGGCCGCGACACCCTCAAACGGCGCTACGACGTCGAGACCGCCGCCGCGCTGCTGCGCGCCGCCGGGCTCACCGTCGAGCAGGTGCACGGGGTACGCGTCCTCGTCGACCTGCTGCCCGCCGCCGCCGTCGAGGCCGACCCGGCCACCCTGCTCGACCTGGAGCTGGCCGCGTCCGCGCAGGCCCCGTTCCGCGACCTGGCGGCCCAGCTGCACCTGTTCGCCCGCCGCCCGTGACCCTGTTCGACCCGGTCGCCCCGCGCTACGGCACGGGCAGCCTCGCCGACGTGCTCCCGTCCGCCCTCGCCGTGCTCGGCGTGCCCGGCGTGGGCGACCCGCTCGGGCTGCGCGCCGAACTGGCCGGGGTGCGCCGCATCGCCGTGCTGCTCGTCGACGGGCTCGGGGCGTACCAGATCGGCGACGCCCACGACGCGCCCGCGCTGCAAGCCCTGCCCGGGCGGCACCTGACCTCCGGGTTCCCCTCCACCACGCCGGTCAGCCTGGTGACCCTCGGCACCGGCGCCCCGCCCGGCGCGCACGGCGTCCTCGGCTTCTCCGTGCGCACCCCCGACGGCGGCATCCTCAACCACATCCGCTGGCAGGACCAGCCCGACCCGGCCGCCTGGCAGCCGCTGCCCACCCGCTGGCAGCAGGCCGCCGCGGCCGGCGTCGCCGTCACGGTCGTCACCCGCGCCGAGTACGCCGGCAGCGGCCTGTCCGAGGCCGCCAACCGCGGCGGCGCCTTCCGCGGCGCCGCCGACCCCGGCGCCCTGGCCGCCACCATGCTCGACGCGCTGCGCCACTCCAGCGCCCCCGCACTGGTGTCCGGCTACCACCCCGACGTCGACAACGCCGGGCACATCCACGGCGTCGCCTCCGCCGAGTGGCAGCAGGCCGTCACCGACGTCGACCGGCTCGTCGCCCGCGTCGCCGACGGCCTGCCCGCCGACGCCGCCCTGCTCGTCACCGCCGACCACGGCCAGTTCGACGTGCCCGCCGAGGGCCGCTTCGACCTCGGCGCCGACCCCCGCCTCGCCGCCGGCCTGCGCGCCGTCGCCGGCGAACCGCGGGTGCGCTACCTGCACACCGAACCCGGCGCCACCGCCGACGTGCTGGCCGCGTGGCGCGCCGTGCTCGGCGACGCCGCCTGGGTCGGCGAGCGCGCCGAGGCCGTCGCCGCCGGCTGGTTCGGCCCCGTCCCCGAGGCCCACCTGCAGCGCATCGGCGACGTCGTGGTCGTCTGCCGCGACCGGCACGTCGTGCTCGCCGGCGACCGCGAACCCGCCTTCATCGGCGCCATGGTCGGCTTCCACGGCGGCGCCACCGCCGTGGAGATGACCGTCCCGCTGCTCGTGGCGCGGGGAAATGTCGGGGGTGGGGGCTAGCCTGCGGGTCATGGGTCGGAGTCAGGCGGTGCCCCGCGAGCGCGACCCCCGGTTCGGCCCCCACGCCGACGACTCCGCCTGCGGCATCCTGCACGTCGACATGGACGCGTTCTACGCCTCCGTCGAGATCCGCCGCCGCCCCGAACTGCGGGGCCGGGCCGTCGTGGTCGGCGGCGTCGGCCCGCGCGGCGTCGTGTGCAGCGCCAGCTACGAGGCCCGGCGGTACGGGGTCCGCAGCGCCATGCCGATGATGCGCGCCCGCTCCCTCTGCCCGCACGCCGTCGTGCTGCCGCCCGACTTCCCCGCCTACACGGCCGCCTCCCGCGCCGTCATGCAGATCTTCCGCGACGTCACCCCGCTCGTCGAACCGCTCTCGCTCGACGAGGCGTTCCTCGACGTCACCGGCGCCCGCCGCCTGCTCGGCCCGCCCGCCACCATCGCCGCGCACATCCGCCGCCGCGTCCAGCAGGAGCAGGCCATCACCTGCTCCGTCGGCGTCGCCCCCACCAAGTTCGTCGCCAAGCTCGGCTCCACCCGCGCCAAGCCCGACGGCATGCTCGTGGTGCCCGCCGGCCTGGTGCTCGACTTCCTGCACCCGCTGCCCGTCGAGGCGCTCTGGGGCGTCGGCGAGAAGGCCGCCGCCACCCTGCGCCGCCTCGGCCTCACGACCGTCGCCGACCTGGCCGCCGCGCCGGTGTCCATGCTGCGCGGCGCGCTCGGCGAGGCCGCCGCCGCCCACCTGTCCGCGCTGGCCGCCGGCCACGACCCGCGCACCGTCACCCCCGACCACGCCGAGAAGAGCATCGGCGCCGAGGTCACCTTCGACACCGACGTCACCGACCCGGCCGACATCCGCCGCGCCCTGCTCGAACTGTCGGACAAGGTCGCCGTCCGCCTGCGCTCCGCCGGCCACGCCGGCCGCACCGTCACCCTCAAGATCCGGCTGGCCGACTTCCGCACCGTCAACCGGTCCCGCACCCTCACCGGCGTCACCGACACCGCCCGGGAGATCCTCGGCACCGCCTGGTCGCTGTTCACCACCCTGCGCCCCGCCGAACCCATCCGGCTGGTCGGCGTCCGCGTCGAAGGACTGGCCGACGCCGCCTCCACCGCCCGGCAGCTCACCCTCGGCGAACCGGAGCACGGCTGGCGCGAGGCGGAGGCCGCCACCGACGCCGTGGCCGCCCGCTTCGGCCGCTCGGCCGTCGGCCCGGCCAGCCTTCTGGGTGCCACGAATCGACGTCGGCCAGAAAATCACCCGAGGTCGGCCTCTGTCCCGCTTTCCGACCCGCCAAGCCCCTCGTAGACTGGCTGGAAGCAGCCGGTTGGCTGCGACGCTTCATCGGCCCTCACCAGGGCCGACCCATGCGACCGGGGAGGAGTGCCGTGCCGCTCTCGGAACACGAGCAGCGGCTGTTCGACCAGATCGAGCAGTCGCTAGCCGAGGATCCCAAGTTCGCCTCGGCGGTGCGCGCCAGTGATCCACGTTTTCACGCCCGTCGCCGGCTGATTCTCGCCGCCGTGGCGATCATCGCTGGTCTCGCGCTGCTCGTCTACGGCGCGGTGAGCAGGATGACGTGGCTCGGCGTGGCGGGATTCGTCGTCATGCTGGGTGCGGCTGCGTTCGCCATGCAGTCCCACCGCAAGGGCCAGCAGCCCGACCTCCGCGTCGTCGGCGGCACCACGAGCCGCCGCACCCGCCAGCGCAAGTCGGGCGGTTTCGTCGACCGCCTCGAGGACCGCTGGCGCCAGCGCCCCGAAGGGCACCGCTAGCGCGGACCGACCGGGCCGTCGGTCAACCGGCCCGCTGCGTCGCCGGAAGGCGCCCCGACCACCCCCGGGTGGTGGGGCGCCTTCCGCTTTACGCACATGGCGCACAATCCCGGTCGACGCACCGGTACCTCTGCGTCAGCGCTCCCGAGACGGTGAGTGACAGGGCCGCGGTGGTGGCCGGACCCCCGTCATCACCCGGAGGCGGGGGTCGCCGGTAGGTTCCGGCCGTGGTCGACGAGCTCTTCGCCCTGCACGAGGCGTCCCTCATCGCGTCCTGGCGGCTGCTCGCCGCGGCCGACCCGGCCGCCGCGGTCGTCGACGACGTCGGCGCGGTCACGATGACCCACCCCCACCCGGCGCTGTGCAACGCCCTGCTGCGCTCGCCCGCGGGCCTCGGCCGCATCCGCCGGCTCTACGGCGGCCGCCACCACGCGGTCTGGGTGCGGGACCCGTACCCCGCCCTCGACGCCGCCCTGGCGGCGGCGGGCTACCGCCGCGACGAGCGCACGGTCCCGATGGTGCTGGACCTGCGGCAGGAGCCGGCGGCCGACAGCACGGCGGAGGTCGTCCAGGTCGATCCCGCCGGCGTGGCGGAGCACAGCGGCGTCGGCCGCGCGATGCTCGCCGGTGTGCCGCACGCGTACGGGCACGCCACCGCCGGGTGGGAGTCGTGGGCGGTCACGGTGCTGACGGGCGCGGTCGCGAACGTCTCGTTCGTGGGGACCCGGGCGGAGTTCCGGCGGCGCGGCCTCGCCCGGGCCGTGGTGGCGCGGGCGTTGCGGGACGCGCGCGGGCGGGGTGCCACGCACGCGACGTTGCAGTCGACGGCGGAGGCCGTCGGGCTGTACCGCGGGCTCGGGTTCCGCGACGCCGGCGCCTGGCAGGAGTGGGTCGCCGGCGGCGCGGTCAGTGCTTGGGGCGGGCCGTGAGCAGGCGGCGGGGGCTGATGCGGACGAAGGCGTCGCGGAAGCGGGTGGAGCGGGCCATGAGCCGTTCCGAGGCGTCGGCGAGGGCCAGCTTCCAGCGCAGCGTCACCGACGGCGGCATGACCGCCGCGCGCAGGCGGGTGCGGCGGTCCGCGGCGGCGCCGAGGGCGCGGCGGATGCGGTTCAGCGCGGTGATCAGCTCGCCGCCCTGAAGGGGCTGCCGGGCGTAGCGGGCGCGTTCCTCGGCGCGGCCCAGCAGGGTGGCCGACTCGGCCGGTTCGCCGGTGAGCTTCGCCCGGGTGATGAGGCGCTGGGCCGTGGTGCGCGGGGTCTCCGTCGGGTCGACGGGGACGTTGAAGTCGAGCATCGTGTCGACCAGCTCGTCCCACGCGGCGTGGGCGTCGGCGCGGGCCTGCAGCACCTCGCTGGTCACCTCGACGGGGCGGGAGCCGGCGGCCGCCGTGGCGGTGACCGGGGCGGCGGCCGTGGCGTGGTGCCGGCGGCGGCGGGTGGCGCGGCGCAGCAGGGCCGGGACGGCCAGCAGCGCCAGCAGCAGCGCGGCGCCGGCCACCAGGGCGATGGTGGGCCAGGACGGGCCGCTGTCGACGGGGCCGCCGGTGGTGCCGGTGAGGCCCTCGTCGATGTCGCGGGTCTGGTCGGCGGCGGTGCCGGCGCTGCTGTCGGGGGCCGTCGTGCCGGTCGTACCCGTGGGGGTGGCGGCCGTGGCGGACGGGGTGACGGCGTCGACGTCGGGCGCCCACGCGGAGCGGGCGCCGCCGACGGCGGCGGCGGGGGTGGCGTCGAACGGCACCCAGCCGAAGCCCTCGAAGTACACCTCGGTCCAGGCGTGCAGGTTCTTGTTGGTCAGCACGTACGCGCCCTCGCTGAGGCCGCCGCGGGTGAAGCCGAACGCGACGCGGGCGGGGATGCCGGCCTCGCGGGTCAGCCACGCCATCGCGGCCGCGTACTGCTGGCAGAAGCCGATCTTGCTGTCGAGGAACGCGAGGATCTGCGAGCCGGACGCGGCGGGCTCGGTCTGCAGGCTGTACCGAAAGCCCTTCTTCGCGGAGAAGTGCTCGTAGATCGCGCGGACCTTGTCGTACTCGGTGTCGGCGCCCCGGGTGAGGTTCGCGACGAGGTCGGTGACCTCCTGCAGCGGCGGGACGTCGGTGAACTGCTGGCGGACCGGGTTGGACTCCGGCACCCGCTCGGCGGTGCGCAGCGCCTGCGGGGTGTAGAGGGTGCGCACGTAGTCGAACGAGTAGGTGCGGTCGGAACCGGACTCGCGGTTGGAAAAGATCACCTGGGCGTTGGTGTCGTACAGCCAGGTGGAGTTGAGGTCCTCGGTGCCGACCACGCTGGCGTACGACGGCGCCAGGTTCATGTTGAAGTCCTTGGTCAGCTGCACCGTCGCCCGGTACTGCTGGCGGGCCACGCCGGCGGCGGCGGTCTGCCGCGGGTCGGGCAGGTTGCCGCGGGTGACGGAGCGGCCGGTGGGCGGCCGGTTCGCGAAGCCGGTCTCGTTGATCACGTCGCCGACGCCGAAGCGCAGGTAGAACGGGTCGCGCTCGGTGGTGCTGACCCGCGCCATCTCGAACGTGCGGGTCTCGTTGAGCTGGCCGCTGAGGTTCGCGAACAGGTTGATGCGGCCGGAGCCGCCGGGCCCGTTGCCGGGGCCGTTGCCGACGCCGGACGCGGTGAGCTGGGTGAGCAGGCCGGTGGTGAGGCCGGGCACGGCCAGCGGCAGCAGCACGGCGACGGCGACGCCGATGGCGGCGAGGCGGCGGCCGGCGGCGGCCAGCGGGGACGGCTCCCACACGTCGACGTCGCGGCCCTCGCCGGTGAAGCGGCGGCCGAAGCGGCGCACCCGGTCGACGTTGTCGGCGACGAGCAGCCACAGGAACCCGATGGCGCCGACGACGAACGGCAGCACCGGCACGCTCTCGACGTACACGGCGACGGGCACGGAGTACACGGCGAGCATCGGCAGCCCGGCCAGGGCCGGGCGGCGCAGCACGACGGTGAGCAGGTCGACGAGGATCGACACCGCGCCGATGCCGAGCACGGTGAGGAACAGCAGGCTGTTGCGGTCGGGCACCGGCACCCCGTACGAGCGGGTGTCCTGCCCGGCCTCGACCATCAGCTCACCGAACCGGGCGAACGTCTCGGGCGACGGCAGCAGGCCGAGGAACTCCTCGGTGCTGGGGAACATCCAGGTCAGCACGAGCAGCAGGGTGCCGAGCTGGGCGGCGAGCTGCGCCCACAGCGGCGCGCGCAGGGTGCGGCACAGCAGCGCCGCGCCGGCGACCAGGCCGACGGCGAGCGTGCACTGGATGAGCCACGTCCAGCGGTCGAAGATCGCCGACAGCGGGGCGGCGGACAGCAGGGTGGCGCCGGCGGCGACCAGCCCGAGGCGGCGGCGACCGGTCATCGGGGGCGCTCCGCGCGCAGGGTCTGCAGCAGCGGGACGGCGGCGGCCATCGCCGCGACCGCGGCCGGGGTGGTCGCGGACGGGTGCGGGGCGTCGCCGAGGGACAGCGCGGTGCGCAGGACCGCGATCGCGTCGCGCATCCGGGTCAGGTCGTCGGCCGGGGGATTCACGCTGCTCCTCATCGTCGTCGTGTCAGCGCGGCGGCGCCGACACCGTCTCCGCCATCGCGGCCCGCCAGGCGAAGCCCTGCGAGCCGCGCGCCACCTGCGGCCAGAGCGCGGGCAGCTTGTCGCCGTGGGTGACCCCGACGACCCGCCAGCCGCTGTGCAGCAGGGCCAGGGCCGACGCCGCGTGGGCCCGGTCCGCCTCGCCGCGCGCCTGCTCGGGCAGGCCCATCCAGGTCGAGCTGTCGATCGAGAAGCCGACGCAGGTGGCGCCGCTGCCACGCAGGCCCGCCAGCACCTCCGCCTCGGCCGTGGTGAGCGCGCCGAAGATGCCGATGACCAGCCCGCCGTCGGACCGGCGGCGGACCGCCTCGACCAGGCTGCCGACGTCGCCGTGCTGGGTGAGCCGCACGTCGGCGAGGCTGTCGAGCAGCACGCCGTCGCCGCCGATCTCGGTGGCGTCCACGTCGACGCCCGCGCCGGTGACCAGGCGCAGCTTGTAGCCGGCCTGGCGCAGGTGCACGGCGATGCTGGCCGCGGCCGACACCGCCCACTCGAAGCTGGCCGTCGGGCCGTCGCCGCGGTGGGCGTACCCGCGGGTGTCGAGCACGACCGTGGCCCGGCTCTCCCAGGGCTGCTCCTCGCGGCGCACCATCAGCTCGCCGGTGCGGGCGGTGGAGCGCCAGTGCACGCGGCGCAGGTCGTCGCCGCGGCGGTACTCGCGGGTGGCCGCGTCGTCCTCGCCGTGCACGGCGACCGAGCGGGCCCGGCTCTCGCCGCTGCCCGCGTACTCGCCGGCGACCCGCAGGTTCGGCAGCGGCACCACGGCGGGGATGACGGTCAGCTTGTCGACGCTGGGGAACGACCGGGTCAGCTCGCACAGCCCGAACGGATCGGTCAGGCGCACCACCAGCGGGCCGACGTCGTAGCGGCCGCGCACGTCGGCGCGCACCGTGTACGCCACCGAGCTGGCCTGGTGGGCGCCGAGGCGCTCCAGCACCACCCGGGGCCGGCTGCCCAGCGCGTACGGCAGCCGGTCCTCCAGCAGCATCGTGCCGGTGGGCAGGCGCGACATGTTCTGCAGCCGCAGCATGATCCGGGCGCTGGAGCCGACCGGGGCGCGCTGCGGGTCGAGCGAGCGGCTGCACGCCAGCTTGTACCGGCTGCGGCCCACGTACGCGGCCGCCAGCAGCGGCAGGATGGCCAGCAGCACCGCCACCCGCAGCAGGTCCTTCTCGCCGAGGATGACGGCGGACAGCGCGGCGGCGCCCGCGGCCGCCAGGAACGAGCGGCCGCGCGTCGTCAGCCCGCGCAGCGCCTCCCGCACGTCAGCGCCCCCGCGACTCGTACTGGCGCCCGTCGACCGGCGGGACCGGGCGGGTGTCGTACGGCGAGCGGCCGCGGTCGTGCGGCAGGGGGAGCCGGTGCACGATGTCGGCGACGATCGTGTCCGTGGTGCGGCGCGACAGCTGCGCGTCCGCGGTGGGGATGAGCCGGTGGGCCAGCACGGGCACGGCCAGGTTCTGCAGGTCGTCCGGCAGGACGTAGTCGCGGCCCTCCAGCGCGGCGAACGCCCGCGCGGTGCGCAGCAGCTGCAGCGTCGAGCGGGGCGACGCGCCCAGGCGCACGTCGGGCGCCTCGCGGGTGGCCGTGACCAGGGCGATCGCGTACTGCTTCACCGCGTCGGCGCAGTGCACGTCGCGCACCGTGGCGATCAGCCGGCGCACCAGGGCCGCGTCGGCGACGGCGCGCAGGTTGTTCAGCGGGTCGGTGGCGCCGTGCCCGGACAGCATCGCCAGCTCGGCGCGCGGGTCCGGGTAGCCCATGGCGATGCGGGCGGTGAACCGGTCGCGCTGGGCCTCGGGCAGCGGGTACGTGCCCTCCATCTCGATCGGGTTCTGCGTCGCGATGACCATGAACGGCGCCTGCAGCTCGTACGTGGTGCCGTCGACCGTGACCTGCCGCTCCTCCATGCACTCCAGCAGGGCGGACTGGGTCTTCGGCGAGGCGCGGTTGATCTCGTCGCCGACCACCAGGTTGGCGAAGACGGCGCCCGGCTTGAACTCGAAGTCGCGCGTCTCCTGGTTGTAGACGCTGACGCCGGTGACGTCGCTGGGCAGCAGGTCGGGCGTGAACTGGATGCGCCGCACGGAGCAGTCGATCGAGCGGGCGAGCGCCTTGGCGAGCTTCGTCTTGCCGACGCCGGGCACGTCCTCGATGAGGAGGTGGCCCTCGGCGAGCAGGACGGCGAGCGCCAGCCGGACCGTCGCGGACTTGCCCTCGATGACCTGTTCGATGTTGGCCACGATGGCTTCGCTGGCGGCGCGGAACTCCTCGTTCGGCAGCGCGCCGCCGAGCTCGTCCCAGGTTGGCGTTGTCACGGGCCTCCTCCTAGCCGTCCCCCGGTTGCACTTGTCAACACGCACGTGGCGCCCGGAGGTTCAACCGGGGGCGCGCGACTCTCGCGACACACCCCATCGCGCGCGGGTGGTACCCGCATCACACAGGCTAGCCCGGCGCGGGCGTGTCGCCGAGTCGATCGAGTGGCGGGTGCGCAGGGTAGAACGGACAGGCAACCGACCACCACGGGCGATACCGGTCGGCGACGGCGTGGGGGCAGCGGTACACTGCCCGCATGGCCAGGGCGTTCCTGCTCCTTACGTGGCCGTGCTGAGGCGCTGTCGACAGGCCCGGCACGGCGATCCCCTCCTGCGTGAGGGGCTTTTTTGTGCCCCGCACCGCCCCGCCTTCTGATGACGAGACGAGATCTGACGATGAGTGACGCCACCGATACCCCGCCGTTCCGGTACACCGCGGCGCTGGCCGACGAGATCGAGCTGCGCTGGCAGGACTTCTGGGACTCCCGCGGCACCTTCCACGCGCCGAACCCGGTGGGCGAGCTGGCCGACGCCGCGCACCCGCGCGCCGGCGCGCCGAAGCTGCACGTCCAGGACATGTTCCCGTACCCGTCGGGCGCCGGCCTGCACGTCGGGCACCCGCTGGGCTACATCGGCACCGACAGCTACACCCGCTACAAGCGGATGGCCGGCTACAACGTGCTGCACCCGATGGGCTTCGACGCGTTCGGCCTGCCCGCCGAGCAGTACGCGGTCCAGACCGGCACCCACCCGCGGGTCACCACCGAGGCGAACGTCGAGCGCTACCGCAAGCAGCTGCGCCGCCTGGGCCTGGCGTACGACAACCGGCGCACGGTCGCCACGACCGACCCCGAGTACTACCGCTGGACTCAGTGGATCTTCCTGCAGGTCTACAACTCCTGGTACGACGACTCCGTCCAGCGGGCCCGGCCGATCGCCGAGCTGATCGCCTCCTACGAGGCGGGAGAGCGCGGCGAGGAGTGGGCGACGCTGAGCGACGTCGAGCGCCGCCGGGTCATCGACGGCCACCGCCTGGCGTACGTCGCCGAGGCGCCCGTCAACTGGTGCCCCGGCCTGGGCACCGTGCTGGCCGACGCCGAGGTCACCCCCGACGGCCGCAGCGAGCGCGGCAACTACCCGGTGTTCCAGCGCCGGATGAAGCAGTGGCTGATGCGGATCACCGCGTACGGCGACCGGCTGGTCGACGACCTGGACGTGATGGACTGGCCCGAGCCGGTCAAGCTGATGCAGCGCAACTGGATCGGCCGCTCGTCCGGCGCGCACGTCGACTTCGCCGTCGACGACCACACCGTCACCGTCTTCACCACCCGCCCCGACACGCTGTTCGGCGCCACGTACATGGTGCTGGCGCCGGAGCACGCGCTGGTCGACCAGGTCGTGCCGGCCGCGTGGCCCGACGGCACGAAGGACGTCTGGACCGGCGGGCACGCCACCCCGGCCGAGGCCGTCGCCGCGTACCGGGCCCAGGCCGCCGCCAAGACCGACGAGGAGCGCACCGCCGACGCCAAGGTCAAGACGGGTGTCTTCACCGGCGCGTACGCCGTCAACCCCGTCAACGGCGCGCGCATCCCGGTGTTCGTCGCCGACTACGTGCTGGCCGGCTACGGCACCGGCGCCATCATGGCGGTGCCGGGCCAGGACGAGCGCGACTGGGCGTTCGCCGAGGTCTTCGACCTGCCGATCGTCCGTACCGTGCAGGCGCCGGACGGCTACGACGGCGCGTACACCGGCGACGGCCCGGCGATCAACAGCGACTGGCTGGACGGCCTGCACGTCGCCGAGGCGAAGGCCGCCATGATCGAGCGGCTGGAGGCCGAGGGCACCGGCAAGGGCGCCACCACCTGGCGGCTGCGCGACTGGCTGTTCAGCCGCCAGCGGTACTGGGGCGAGCCGTTCCCGATCGTCTACGACGAGACCGGCCTGCCGGTCGCGCTGCCCGAGTCGATGCTGCCGGTCGAGCTGCCCGAGGTCGACGACTTCTCGCCGCGCACCTTCGACCCGGACGACGCCGCCAGCGAGCCCGAGACGCCGCTGTCGCGCGCCAAGGAGTGGGTCGAGGTCGAGCTGGACCTGGGCGACGGCCCGAAGCGCTACACCCGCGAGACCAACACCATGCCGCAGTGGGCGGGCTCGTGCTGGTACGAGCTGCGCTACCTGGACCCGCACAACGACAAGGTGCTGGTCGACCCCGCCAACGAGGCGTACTGGATGGGTCCGCAGTCGCCCGGCGACTGCGGCGGCGTGGACCTGTACGTGGGCGGCGTCGAGCACGCCGTGCTGCACCTGCTGTACGCCCGCTTCTGGCACAAGGTGCTGTACGACCTGGGCCACGTCAGTTCGTTCGAGCCGTTCCGCAAGCTGTTCAACCAGGGCTACATCCAGGCGTACGCCTACCGCGACGCGCGCGGCATGATCGTTCCTGCTTACGACGTTGTCGAACGCGACGGCAAGTTCTATCTGGGCGACCAGGAAGTCTTCCGCGAGTACGGCAAGATGGGCAAAACCCTGCAGAACGTCGTCACCCCCGACGAGATGTGCGAGGCGTACGGGGCGGACACCTTCCGGGTGTACGAGATGGCGATGGGCCCGCTGGACGTGTCCCGCCCGTGGGACACCCGCGCGGTCGTCGGCTCCCAGCGGTTCCTGCAGCGGGTGTGGCGCCTGGTCGTCGACGAGGAGACCGGCGCGGTCCGCGTCGGCGCCGACCCGGCCGACGACAAGACCCGCCGGCTGCTGCACCGCGTCATCGACGGCGTCCGCGCCGACATGGAGGAGCTGCGCTTCAACACCGCCATCGCGAAGCTGATCGAGCTGACCAACGCGCTGACCGGCCTGCCGGCGGCGCCGCGCGAGGCCGTGGAGCCGCTGGTGCTGATGATGTCGCCGTTCGCCCCGCACATCGCCGAGGAGCTGTGGGCCAAGCTGGGCCACGACGACACCCTGGCGTACGCGGACTGGCCCGTCGCCGACCCGGCGCTGCTGGTCGCCGACACCGTCACGTACCCGGTGCAGGTCAACGGCAAGGTCCGCGGCCGCGTCGAGGTGGCGGCCGACGCCGGCGAGGACGACGTCCGCGCCGCCGCCCTGGCCGCCGTGGCCGAGTCGCTGGCGGGCCGCGACCCGCGCAAGGTCATCGTGGTGCAGGGCCGCCTGGTCAGCGTGGTCGTCTGACCCCGTCAAACCCGCGCCACCGGTGGCGGCCCGCCCGAGCGGGCCGCCACCGGACCCCGTTCTGATTGACTGGGCCGCGTGGATCGTCAACTGCTCAGCAACATCGCGCACACCCACCACCCGATCGCGGCGCCGATCTTCGAGGTCAACGTCAACCGCCTCCTGCGCCGCGCCGGCCGCGGCCCGGCGGCCCGCATCCTCGACCTGGGCTGCGGCGAGGCGGCCTGGGCCCTGCAGGCCCTCGCCCAGCACCCCGACGGCCACGCCGACGGCCTCGACATCAACCGCCACGGCCTGGACCGCGCCGCCGCGGCCGCCGCCGACCGCGGCCTCGCCGACCAGCTGACCCTGCACGAACGCGACGCCAAGACCTACCCCGCCGACGGCGACTACGACCTCGTCCTGTGCGTCGGCTCCACCCACGCCTTCGGCGGCCTCACCGAAACCCTCGACCTGGCCGGCCGCCACGTCCGCCCCGACGGCATCCTGCTCGTCGGCGAGGGCTTCTGGCAGCAGCCCCCCACCCCGGAGGCACTCGCCGCCCTCGACGCCACCCCCGCCGACTTCACCGACCTCGCCGGCCTGGTCGACGTCGTGGAGAAGGCCGGCTGGACCCCGGTGTACGCCCACGTCAGCGACGCCGCCGAATGGGACGACTACGAGTGGTCGTGGGTCGGCTCGCTGACGGAGTGGGCCCTGGACAACCCGGGGCACCCGGCGGCGGAGGACGCGCTCACCCTGGCCCGGGAACACCGCGAGCAGTGGCTGCGCGGGTACCGCGACGTCCTGGGCTTCGCCACCCTGGTGCTGCGCCGGATGTGATGCGCCGGGCCGCGGGTGGCCTCGGTCAGGGAGACCGTGGAGTTCGGCTACCGGCGGGCGCGGTCGGACCGGGAGCTGAGGTCCGCGGGGTGGCCGGTCCTGCGGCCGGCTCGATGAAGGGCCGCGCCCAGGCCGGTGCCCCGCGCCCGCAGGCGAAGGATCCCGCCCAGCTACCGCTGCCCGGCGCCGGGCCGCCCAGGTCAGGCGGCGGCAGCCGCCGCGCGGCGGGCCGCGCGGCGCCAGCGCCACACGATCGTCGTGGTCAGGGTGAAGCCGATGGCGGCCGGGGCGAGCGTCGCCGGGTTCATCTCGCCCGGGGCGGTGACCGCCGCGCCGATGACCGCGTACGTCACCGCGGACGGCACGGCCGCCAGCAGGGTGCCGAGGAGGTAGTTCTTGCGGCACACCGAGGTGGTGCCGTAGGCGTAGCCGATGAGGCCGAAGGGCGCGAGCGGCAGGAACCGGACCAGCAGGACGGCGGACAGGCCGCGGCGGTTGAGCCAGCCGTCGAGGCGGTCGAGGCGGCCGCCGGCGCGGGCGCGCAGGGCGCCGTGGCCGGCCCAGCGCCCGGCGAAGTAGGTGGCGGCCGCGGCGATCATGGCGGCGGCGAGGGCGGCGACGGCGCCGACGGCGGGGCCGAGGAGCATGCCGCAGGCGATGGTGATGGCGGTGCGGGGGACGAGCACGGACAGCAGCAGGCCGCCGATGACGGCGACGCCGACGGCGGCGGCGGGGCCGAGGGCGCGCACGTCGTGCAGGAGCTCGCGGATGGGCAGCACGGCGGCGAGGGCGCCGAGGGCGCCGACGACGAGGACCAGGGTGCCGCCGCGCACGAGGCGGCGGCGGGCGGCCGGGCTGAGCCGGCGGCGGGTGGGGGAGTCGGTGGGGAGTCCGGCCCGGGCGCTCGTGGGGGCGAGCGCGGCGGGCGCGAGGTCGATCGTCGTCAGGGCGGGCTCCGGCGCGGTGTGAGGGGGCACGTGCGGGGCGGGCGGTGCGGCGGTCGGTGCTGGCGTGGCGGGGGCGTCCAGGGGGACAACACGGGCAACGGGGAAATGATGCCCGTGGTCGCGGGTGAATTCCGCATGGGGGCGGCGGCCGACGGCGCGGCCGGTGGCCGGGTGGGCGGCGAGCAGGACGCCGGTGCGCGGGCAGCGCACGGCGACGGCGTGGCCGGCCGGGGAGGCGACCGCGGGCCGTCGGGTGTGCTGGGCGTCGCGCATCACCACATCGTCCGGGCGGCGGGTTGCCGTCCGGTGGCCGGTCGGGGGCTTGGGCGTATCGCTGCGGCGGGCGTCCGTCATGCGGGCCGCGCCACGGCCGCCATGCGCTCGCCGCGCAGCCGGTCGGACCACGTGTCGTCGAGGGCGGGCAGCCGGTCGTGGCCGGTGGCCCAGCGCAGCAGCAGGTCGGCGATGGCGGGGTTGCGCGAGAGCGCGGGGCCGTGCGAGTACGTGCCGACGATCTTGCCGTGCCAGGCGCCCTCGGTCTGCCCGTCGTTGCCGATGCCGGTGGTGACGCGGGCGAGCGGGGAGACGCCGGGGCCGAGGTGGGTGCGGCCGCCGTGGTTCTCGAAGCCGCTGAGCGGCGGCAGGCCGAGCCGGGGGTCGATCTCGCCGGCGAGCTCGCCGACGGCGCGCGACGGGCCCCGGTCGGACGAGATGTCGATCATGTTGAGGCCGTGGCAGCGGGCGCCCTTGGCGTAGAAGGAGGTGCCGAGCAGCTGGTAGCCGGCGCACACGGCGAGGACGGCGGCGCCCTGGTTGACCGCGCGGTGCATGCCGCCGTCGGCGATGAGGCGCTGGGCGGCGAGCGCCTGCGGGCCGTCCTCGCCGCCGCCGATGAGGTAGATGTCGGCGGTGGCGGGCAGCGGGCGGTCCGAGCGGACCTCGACGATCTCGACGGGCAGGCCGCGCTGCTGGGCGCGGCGGGCGAGGATCAGCAGGTTGCCCCGGTCGCCGTACGTCGACAGCAGGTCCGGGTAGACCCAGACCAGGCGCAGGGTGCTCTCACTCATGGTTTGACCTCGGTTTTCCGCCGCGGGAAAGCTCAGTTGACACGGTCCAACTCCGCTCGGATGTCCTGGAACGCCGTGTAGTTGGCGATCACCTCGAGGCGGCCGGGTGGCGCGGCGCGCACCGCCTCCTCGAAGGTGGATACGTGCCGGAACGGCACATCGTTGACTTCGAGGCGGACGGCCAGGTCGTAGGCCCGGTCGCCGGTGATGAACACCTGCCGCCCGCGCAGCGGCGCGAAGTCCACGTCGAACAGCCAGGACGTGTCGAGCCCGTCGGGGTCGCGGGCGTTGATGGACAGCAGGGTGGGCGCCTCCTCGGCCATGTCGAACGCCTCCAGCCAGCTGGCCGGGTTCTTCGCCAGCAGCAGCCGGATGTTGCGCCCGTCGCGGTCGACCTGGGCGTAGCGCCCGGCGACGGAGGAGACGGTGGCCAGCCGGGGGACGGCCTCGAGCGGCCGGACGCCGAACTGGGCGGCGACGGCGAGCGCGGTGGCCGCGTTGCCGATGTTGACGGTGCCGGGCAGCTGGAGCTTGACGAGGTGCCAGGCGCCGGTGGGGTCGACGACGCCGTCGTCCTCGACGGTCCACTGTGGCTGGGGGCGGCGCAGCGGGCAGCCGGTGCACCACCACTGGGCGTCGCGGCGCTCGATGGGCGAGCCGCACTCGGGGCAGACCCACGAGTCGTCGTGCCAGCGCTGGCCGGCGCTGAACCAGGTGATGTGGGTGGAGCCCTCGGCGGCCCAGACGACCATGGGGTCGTCGGCGTTGGCGACGACGAGCACGTCGGGGTGGGCGGCGAGCGCGGTGCGCCAGAGCTGCGCCATCATCGCCACCTCCTTGGCCCGGTCGAGCTGGTCGCGGGAGAGGTTGAGCAGGGCGACGACGCGCGGCTCGGTGGCGTCGATGACCTGGGCCAGGTAGTGCTCGTCGACCTCGAGCACCGCGTAGGGCGTGGCGCCCGCCTTGGCCAGCGCGGAGGTGTGCCCGGTGGGCATGTTGGCGCCGAAGGAGTTGGTGGCGACGGGCCCGAGCACCTGCATGGCCGCGGCGGTGAGCCGGGTCGTGGTGGTCTTGCCGTTGGTGCCGGAGACGAGCGCGATGGCGCGCCCGGAGGAGAGGTGGGCGAGCAGGTCGGGGTCGATCTTGAGGCCGATCCAGCCGCCGATGACCGAGCCGTCGCCGCGTCCCGCAGCCCGTGAGAGCGCGGCGGCGGTGCGCGAGACGGAGCTCGCGACCTTGGCCCGCAGGGGCATCTTCCCGTCCGTCACGCGAGCGAGGGTACCGGACAATCCTGCCCGCCCGGCGTGCGCGGCGGACCCTGTGGACAGCGGGCGTGCGGACGGGGCCGGTGGTCCGTTCGGGCGCGCGGTAGCGCACCGTCAGTGCGATGGGAAGGGGCCGTTCCGCTGATCCCGGCCGGGGTTGATCGACGGGTTGCGACCGAATTGTGTGGGGAGAGTCACCCGTAACCTTCAACGGAGCGCTACGACAGGGCCACGATCGGCGACGACATTGCGTTACTGAAGGTCTCGAATCGGACACGGCCCGACATGCCAATCACGGTCGGTGACGAGTCCAGGCCCGACAGTCGAGCCGGATCTCGGCTAGACAGGTTCCGCCGGGAGCAACCGCCCCCCGGTCGCGCCGATCGGTTCACGCCGAGCCCTGCCCGAGCCGGTCGCCGCGAACAGCTGACGAACACACACAGGCATCGAGTGGCAGGGACGGGGGACCCATGAGCGGTCCTCTCACCGTCGCGGGACAGGCGACGGCGAGGACCTAGGGGTGAAGCCGCCTGCGGGCGGCCGGGCACAGATCTCTCCCGCCCGAACCCGACAGCTAACCTCGCAGGCGTGCCGGAGGGATCTCTCCACCGTGCGCGAACTCAGTTCGGGCCGGCGTCGGCGGCTGTCCGCCAACACCGGGAACATCGCACTCTCCACCGCTCTCGGTCTCTGCCTCTGCGCCGGCCAGCTGGCCGTGACGCCGGCAGGCTCCGCCGGATCCGCGGCTCCCGCCGCGCCGGCGCCGGCGATGACCGAGGTCGCCGCGGCGACGAAGAAGCCGCGGCTCGACATGTCGATCCCCGACCGCTCCATCACCTGGGGATCGAAGGTCAAGGTCGTCGCCCGGGTGTACGACCCGGCGACCGGCAAGGCCGTCACCACCGGCACGATCCGTCTGCAGGGGTGGCGCGACGGCGCCTACCGCACCTGGCAGTCGCGGAAGGTGGACAAGGACGGTCGCCTGACGTTCTACAGCAAGCCGGGCCGGACGGCGACCATGCGGGTCACCTACGCCGGGTCGGGCGGCTGGGCGAACGCCGCCAAGGCGGGCGTCGTCGTGACCGTGAAGGCCAGCGGCGCGAAGGTGCTGGCCGAGGCCCAGCGGCACAAGGGCAAGCGGTACGTCTTCGGGTCCTCCGGGCCCGACACGTTCGACTGCTCCGGCTACACCATGTACGTGTACCGGAAGGCGGCGGGCAAGAAGCTGCCGCACAAGGCGAACTCGCAGCAGAAGTACGGCAAGGCCGTCAGCAAGAGCGGCAAGCGGGTGGGCGACCTGATCGTCTTCCGCAGCGGCTCGTACGGCACCCACGTCGCCATCTACGCCGGCGGCAACTACATGTGGGCGGCGCCGAACAGCAAGTCGGTCGTCAAGAAGCAGAAGATCTACTCGAGCAACTACGTGGTGCGCCGCCTCGTCTGAGGCCCGTCCACGCGCGCGGAGGGCGCGGTCACCGGTTCGGTGGCCGCGCCCTCCGGCGTCTCCCCACTTTCCTCCCCGCCGCCGCTCCACCGTCCTCCACCGCGCCCTTCGTGCCCCCGTGCGCCCTGGTCGGCCGCCTTCGCCACGCGCTGTAGAGAGATCCAGTCGGAAAGCGGACGCTGCGTCACCGCCGCGGCCCTCCACCGCGCTCCCACCGCTGTGACGTGCGGGAACGTTCCAGACTCCGCCCTCGCGGGCAGCCGATTCCGGTTGCGGGTGGAGGGAAGTGGAGTAAAGTGGGCCGCGATGGCGAGGTCGGCACGATCCCGCCGGCCCTGGGGGATCGAGCGGCACGCGAAGCCGCCAAAGGGCGAGGGGGAGGGCCGATGTTCCTCGGCACCCACACCCCGCGCCTCGATGACAAGGGCCGGCTGATCCTTCCGGCCAAGTTCCGGGACGAGCTGGCGGGAGGTGTCGTGATCACCAAGGGGCAGGAGCGCTGTCTGTACGTGTTCCCGATGCCGGAGTTCCAGCGCATCGCGGGGCAGCTCCGGGAGCAGCCGGTGACCCACAAGGCCGCCCGCGCCTACTCCCGGGTGTTCTTCGCCAGCGCGCACGACGAGGTGCCCGACAAGCAGGGCCGGGTGACCATCCCGGGCCACCTGCGGCAGTACGCGGGCCTCGAACGGGAGCTGGTCGTCATCGGCGCGAGCTCGAGGGTGGAGATCTGGGACCGCCAGTCCTGGGAGGACTACCTCTCGGCGAGCGAGGACGACTTCGCCGACATCGAGGAGGGGGTGCTGCCCGGCGGTCTGTAGGACGTGGCTTCGGTGCGGGACTGCCGCGAAACACCCGAACCGTCGCCGACAGCCGTACTGCGAGATCTCCAGCCGCTCGTAGCTCCTGGCGCCTCTTCCCCGGCGCCAGGCGCGATCCACCGCCGGCCCTGCCGGCGGCGCGGTTCAGAGCGGATGGGGATCTGGCGGTACGGACCGGCGATCGGGAACCGGCACCGGTGGCGACGTGGAAATGGCGGGGGCGATGGGGGTCGACGTGGGGGAGCTTCGGGGCACGCACGTGCCCGTGCTGCTCGAGCGCTGCCTCGAGCTGCTGGCCCCCGCGCTGGACACGGAGCGGCCGGTTCACGTCGACTTCACACTGGGTCTCGGCGGCCACGCCGAGGCGGTGCTCCAGGCGCACCCGACGGCCGTCCTCATCGGTCTCGACCGCGACACCGAGGCCCTCGAGCACGCGCGGCGCAGGCTGCGGGCGTTCGAGGACCGGACGCACCTGGTGCACGCCGTCTACGACGAGCTGCCCGAGGTGCTCGACCGGCTCGGGTTCGCCGGCATCCACAGCGGACTGTTCGACCTCGGCGTGTCGAGCCTGCAGCTCGACGAGCCGGACCGGGGCTTCTCGTACGCCCGGGACGCGCCGCTGGACATGCGGATGGACCAGACCCGCGGCCTGACGGCCGAGGACGTCGTGAACGACTACGAGCCGGGGGAACTGGTCCGCATCCTGCGGGTCTACGGCGAGGAGAAGTTCGCGCCGCGCGTCGTCTCGGCGATCGTGCGGGAGCGGTCGGCGACGCGGATCACGTCGTCGGCGCGGCTCGCGGAGCTGGTCAGGGACGCGATCCCGGCGGCGGCCCGGCGAACCGGTGGAAATCCCGCGAAAAGAACGTTTCAGGCGCTACGCATCGAGGTAAATGCCGAACTCGCAGCGCTCGAGTCGGCCGTTCCGGCGGCCCTCGACGCGCTGCTGCCGGGCGGCCGGCTTGCGGTGATGTCGTACCAGTCTCTGGAGGACCGCATCGTCAAGCGGGCCATGGCGGCCCGGGCGCGCAGCACCGGGCCGATCGACCTGCCGGTCGAACTGCCCGGCACCGGACCGACGCTGCGCATGCTCACCCGCGGGGCCGAACTGCCGGGGGAGGCGGAGGTCGCGGCGAACCCGCGAGCGGCCTCTGTCCGGCTGCGCGCGGTGGAGCGACTGAAGGACCGGACAGGCGAGGGCGCCCGCGAACGCCCGCGCATGTCCGCACAGGGGGCACGAGGGCGCAAGCGCCCGGGGGGACGTACCGAGGGGGAGGACGCATGAACGAGGAGACGCGCGGCCGCCGGACGGCGGCACGCGAGGAGGTGCAGCGCGCGCCGCGGCCGGGGGGCCGGGTCGCGGGGCAGCGCAACACGGAGGCAGGCACCGCAGCACGCACGGGGGGACGCACCACCGAGGGACGTCCCATGACGGGGCGCGCCGCCGGCGTGCGGGGGGTCACGACGGCTGGTCGCACGGCGGGCGGCGCGCGGGGGGCGCGTCGTCCGTCGGACCGGACCGCCGGGCCGGCCGCGGCCGTCGACGGCGCCACCGCGCTGAAGCTGGAGACGGCGCCGCAGCCGGTCGCCGAGCCGCGCCTGCGGGTCGCCCCGCCGGCGCCGGTCCGGGTCCCGCGGGCCCGGTTCGTGGCGGCGGTGGTCGGCGTGGTCGTGGCCGGGGTGTTCGGCATCCTGATCATCAACACCAAGACCAACCAGAACACGTTCGTCATCGACGACCTGCGCCAGCAGCAGGCCGCCCTGACGGACCAGGAGCAGCAGCTGGACCGCCAGCTCGACGTGCTGGGTTCGGCGGGCAGCCTGCACGCGGCCGCCAACCGGCTCGGCCTGGTGGCCTCCGGCACGCCGGCCTACATCCGGCTGCCCGACGGCAAGGTGCTGCTGGTGCCGAAGCCGGGTGAGGGCCCGCAGTCGCGGGCCTACCAGGAGCCGCCGCAGCAGCAGACCCAGCAGCAGCAGACCCAGCAGCAGGACCAGCAGGGCGCGCAGCAGCCGGGCACCCAGGGCACCGAGGCGCAGGTGCAGCAGCAGGGCGCAGGACGGTAACGCGTGGCATCGCGGTCGGACGACGAACCGCGCCGGGGCTCCGAGCCCCGGCGCGGTTCGTCCCGTGCCGGGGCCCCGGGCCCTGACGAGGCCGACGGCTTCGGCGGCATCTCGGACGCCCGCGCGTACACGCCGCGCGGGCGCACCGTCCGCGAGAACGCCGAGCGGGCCCGGGCCGGCCGCGCCGGTGACCCGTTCCGGCCGGCGTTGCAGGTGCTCGACGGCGGCCGGCCCGCCCCGGTGCGCGACCGCCGCCGCGGCGGACCCGCCGAGCCGGAGGAGCCCGCCCCGCGGGGCCGCCGCACCCAGCCGCGCGACGACCGCACCCAGGCCGGTCCGCGCGACGACCGCACCCCGGCCGCCCGCACCGCCCGCCCCGAGCCCGCCGCCGCCCCGCGCGGCGGCCGCACCGACCGCACCGACCGCGCCGACCGCACCGGCCGTGCCGGGCGAGCCGGCCGGGACGAGCGCGACGAGCCCGCCGCCCCGCGCGGCGGCCGTGCCGCGCGCACCGAGCCCGCCCCGCCGGGCGACGCCCGCGCCCGGACCGCGGCGGCCCGCGACGAGCGCGGCCGCGCCGCCGGCCCGGCCGCGGACCGCCGCACCGCCGGCGCCCGCACCCCCGCGGCGAAGACCGCGAAGCCGCCCGCCAAGGGCGCCACCCGCAAGCCGCCGGCCCCGAAGCGGGCCCCCGGCGCCGGCCTGCTCGGCCGGCGCGGCGAGCCCGCCCCGCCCCGGCAGAGCCGCGGCCGCGGCGGCGAGGCCCCGCCGCGCGCCCCGATGAGCCGCAAGCGGCCCGCGCCCGCGGCGCCGCCGCCCCCGCCGAAGCTGGCCGACCACCGCCGCCGGCTGCGCGTCGGCACCGTCGTCGCGCTGGCCATGTTCGTGATCATCGGCGCGCGCCTCGTCGTCCTCCAGGTGGTCAACACCCCGGCGTATGCGGCGAGCATCAGCGAGCAGCGGCAGAACCGGCTGGCCAAGGTGGCGCTGCCCGCGCCCCGCGGCGCCATCTACGACCGCGACGGCTCGGCGCTGGCCCGCAGCATCGAGGCCCGGTATGTCTACGCCGACCCGGAGCTGGTGAAGAACCCGGCCGGGGTCGCGGCCACCCTGTCGCCGATGCTCGGCATGCCGATCTCGGAGCTGCGCCCGAAGCTGGAGCGCAACAAGCGCCCCGGCGGCGGCTGGTCGCGATTCGAGTACCTGGCCCGCGGTGTCGACGTGCGCACCGCCGACGAGATCAAGAAGCTGAACCTGGCCGGCATCGGCACCCACCGCGACGAGCGGCGCGACGTGCCCGGCGCCGACCTGGCCGCCAACCTCATCGGCTTCACCGGCGCCGACATGGCGGGCCTGGAGGGCCTGGAGGCCCGCTACGACGGGCTGCTGCGCGGCCGCGACGGTCAGCGCGTCTTCGAGCAGGGCAACCCGCACGTCGACAAGGGCCAGCTCGCCAAGGAGATCCCGGGCGGCTTCCGCCAGGAGACCCCGGCGCAGCGCGGCTCGTCGCTGGTGCTGACGATCGACAACGACCTGCAGTTCATGGTGCAGCGCATCCTCGGCGAGCGGATGACGAAGCTGAACGCCTCGTTCGGCGCGGCGGTCGTGCTCGACGTCAAGACGGGCGAGGTGCTCGCGCAGGCCAGCTACCCGGCGTACAACGCGGCGCAGCCGTTCGACGCGGAGCCGACCGACCGGGAGGACGCGGCGAGCAGCATCGTGGTCGACCCGGGTTCCGTCCACAAGGCGCTGATCTTCGGCGCGGCGCTGGAGGAGAACCTCGTCGAGCCCGACTCGACGCTGGTGGTCGGGCCGGCGCTGATCCGCGGCGGCGCCCGCTTCCAGGACACCCACCCGCACCCGAAGAACACGCGGGTGACGCTGCCGGGGCTGATGGCGTACTCGTCGAACGTCGGCACGATCCGGCTGGGCGACATGCTCGGGCCGGAGCGCATCTACGCGTACCAGCAGAAGTTCGGGCTGGGCAAGCCGACCGGCGAGGGCGTGGCGGGCGAGGCGGCGGGCCGGCTGCTGGCCCCGGCCGAGTGGAGCGGCTCGGCGTCCGGCGCCGTGCCGGTCGGGCACAGCGTCGACGCGACCCTGATCCAGATGGCGGCGGCGTACGCGGCGATCGCCAACGACGGGGTGTACGTGCAGCCGCACCTCATCAAGGAGACGATCGACGGCGACGGCCGGCGCGTCCCGGCGGCGAAGCCGGCCACCCACCGGGTGCTCGGCGCGGACAACGCCGCCGCGCTGCGCCTGATGATGGAGGCGGTCGTCAGCGTGAAGGGCGCCACCGGCAACCTCGCCGCGATCGACGGCTACCGGGTCGCCGGCAAGACGGGCACCGGCCGCCGGGTCGTGGACGGCGAGTACACCGACTCGGAGGTCGGCTCGTTCATCGGCATGGCCCCGGCGGAGGACCCGCGGTACGTGGTGGCCGTGCTCGGCGACACCCCGGGCGGCGGCGGTGGCGTGGTGGGCGGCCCGGCGTTCAAGGACATGATGTCGTTCACGCTGGCGCACTACCGGGTGCCGCCGAGCGGGACGAAGCCCCCGAAGTTCACGATCGTCCCGTGAGTCCGGCCCGCCTGCATGGCGTGTGCGGGCCGGGGCGGCGCACCGGGTAGGGTCTGACGCCGTGCCCGGTCTTCCCCGCCCCAGCACCGTCGCCCCCCAGCGGCTCGCCGACCTGGCGACCGCCGTGGCCGGCGTGGCGCTGACCGCGCAGGACGGCCCCGCGGACGTCGCCGTCACCGGCGTGACGCACGCCAGCGACGCGGTGCGCCCCGGTGACCTGTTCGCCGCCCTGCCCGGCGCCCGGCGCCACGGCGCCGACTTCGTGCCCGGGGCGGTGGCCGCGGGGGCGGTGGCCGTGCTCACCGACGCGGCCGGCGCGCCCGCCGCGGCGGCGGCCGGGGTGCCGGCGCTCGTCGCGGACGAACCGCGCGGGGTGCTCGGCGCGGTGGCGGCCGCCGTCTACGGCCACCCGACCCGCACGCTGCGCATCGTCGGCATCACCGGCACGGCCGGCAAGACGTCCACGGCGTACCTGGTCGAGTCGGGCCTGCGCGCGGCGGGCCGGGTCACCGGCCTGATCGGCACCGTGGAGACCCGGCTGGGGGAGCTGCGCGTCGACAGCGCCCGCACCACCCCCGAGGCGACGGACCTGCAGGCGCTGTTCGCCGCGGCCGCCGAGGCGGGCGTCACCGACGTGGTGATGGAGGTGTCCAGCCACGCGCTGGCGATGGGCCGGGTCGGCGGGGTGCGCTTCGCGGCGGGCGGCTTCACCAACTTCGGCCTCGACCACCTCGACTTCCACGCCGATGTGGACGACTACTTCGCGGCCAAGGCGAAGCTGTTCGACGGCCGCAGCGACGTCGAGGTGATCAACCGCGACGACCCGGCGCTGGCGCCGCTGCTGCGCCCGCACACCGTCACCTACTCGGCGGCGGGCGACCCGGCGGCGACGTGGCGCGCCGCGGACGTGACGACCGACGGCTACGCCCAGCGGTTCACGGCGCTCGGCCCGGCCGGCCCCGTGCGTGCGGGGGTGGCGCTGCCCGGCACCCACAACGTGGCGAACGCCCTGCTGGCGATCGCGCTGCTGAGCGCCGTCGGGGTCGACCCGGCGACGGCGGCGCGCGGCGTCGCGGCGTGCCCGGGGGTGCCCGGCCGGCTGGAGCAGGTGCCGTCGGCGGGCGGCGCGGCGGGCGGCGCGGCGGGCGGCCCGCTGGGCGTCGTCGACTACGCGCACAAGCCCGACGCCATCGTCGCGGCGCTGGCGGCGCTGCGCGAGCTGGCGGGCAGCCGCGGCGGCCGGCTGCTCTGCGTCATCGGCGCGGGCGGCGACCGCGACACCGGCAAGCGCCCGCTGATGGGCGCGGCGGCGGCCCGCGGCGCCGACCTGGTCGTCGTGACCGACGACAACCCGCGCACCGAGGACCCGGCGGCGATCCGGTCGGCGGTGCGCGCGGGCGCGGAGCAGGCCGGCGCTGCCTCTAAGATCATCGAGGTCGCGGGCCGGCGCGCCGCGATCGACGAGGCCGTCCGCCTCGCCGGGGCCGCCGACGTCGTCGCCCTGCTGGGCAAGGGACACGAACGGGGCCAGGAGGTGGACGGGCAGGTGCTGCCGTTCGACGACCGGGTCGAGCTCGCCGACGCGCTGCGGGCGATCGCCGAGGGGACCACCGCATGATCGACCTGACCCTCGCCGAGGTGGCCGCGGCCACCGGCGGCGAGCTCGTCCACGGCACCGGCGCGGAGGTGGTGACCGGGTCCGTGGAGTTCGACTCCCGCGAGGTGGGCCCGGGCGGCCTGTTCGTCGCGTTCGACGGCGCCAAGGTCGACGGCCACGACTTCGCCGCCGCCGCCGTGGGCCGGGGCGCCACCGGCGTGCTCGGCACCCGCGACACCGGCGTGCCCGGGGTGCTGGTCGACGACCCGCTGGCGGCGCTGGCCCGGCTGGCCCGGCACGTGGCGGACCGGCTCCCTCAGCTGACCGTCGTCGGGCTCACCGGCTCGTCCGGCAAGACCACCACCAAGGATCTGACCGCGCAGCTCGCCGCCCGGATCGGCCCCACGGTCGCGCCGCCCGGCTCGTTCAACAACGAGCTCGGCCACCCGTGGACGGTGCTCAAAGCCGGAGCGGAGACGCGCTTCCTCGTGCTGGAGATGGGCGCCCGCGGCATCGGCCACATCAAGCACCTGTGCGACGTCGCCCCGCCGCGCATCGGCGTGGTGCTGAACGTCGGCACCTCGCACATCGGCGAGTTCGGCTCGGTGGAGAACATCGCGCTGGCCAAGGGTGAGCTGGCCGAGGCCGTGCCCGCCGACGGCGGCGTGGCGGTCCTCAACGCCGACGACCCGCGGGTGCGGGCGATGGCGGCACGCACGCGCGGGCGGGTCGTGCTGGTCGGCGAGGCCGCCGACGCCGACGTGCGCGCCGAGGACGTCACGCTCGACGAGCGCGGGCGGGCCTCGTACACCCTGGTCACCGCGCACGGCCGGGCGGCGGTGACGCTCGCGGTCAGCGGGCGGCACCAGGTCGGCAACACCCTCGCGGCCGCCGCCGTCGCGCTGGAGCTGGGCATGCCGTTCGCCGAGCTGCCGCAGGCGCTGGGCGAGCTGCGGCTCGTCTCCACCCGCCGGATGGACGTGTTCGACCGGCCCGACGGCGTGACGGTCATCGACGACTCGTACAACGCCAACCCGGGTTCGGTGGCGACCGCGCTGCGGGCGCTGGCCGCCGTCGGCGCGGGCCGGCGCACCACCGCCGTGCTGGGCTACATGGCCGAGCTGGGCGACTTCGAGCACGAGGGCCACGCCCAGGTCGGCCGGCTCGCCGCCGAGCTGGGCGTCGACCGGCTCGTGGTGGTCGACGCCGCGGCGGCGCCCATCGCCGAGGGGGCCCGCGCGCACGCGGGCTGGACGGGGAAGGAGATCGTGGTGCCCGACCAGCCGGCCGCCGTGGCCGAGCTGGCCCGCGACCTGCGGTCCGGCGACGTCGTGCTCGTGAAGGCGTCGCGCTACCGGACCTGGGAGGTCGCCGACGCGCTGCGCGACCCCGCGACCCTGCCGGTGGTGACCGCGTGAGGGCCGTCATCGTGGCGATCGCGGTCGCCTTCATCGTCTCGCTGCTCGGCACCCCGGTCGCGATCAAGGTGTTCCGGGCGCTCAAGGCGGGCCAGCCGATCCGCACCATCGGCCCGCAGACCCACCTGGGCAAGAAGGGCACGCCCACGATGGGCGGCGTGGCGTTCATCATCGCCACCGTCGTCGCCTACGTGGCCGGGCACCTCGCGCTGACCACGCTGCCGGAGCAGCAGATCGCGCAGGTCGGCCCGACGATGACCGCGCTGGTGCTGCTGGGCCTGTTCGTCTTCTGCGGCGCCGTCGGCTTCCTCGACGACTTCCTCAAGGTGCGCCGGCGCAACTCCAACGGCCTGTCCGCCAAGGGCAAGCTGTTCGGCCAGCTCGTCGTCGGCACCGGCTTCGCGGTCGCCGCGCTGTACTTCCCGAGCACCAACGGCCAGACGGTGGCCAGCGAGAACATCTCGTTCATCCGCGACATCAGCTGGCTCGACGTCGGCAAGGTCGGCTCGGTGCTGGTGTTCGTCTTCGTCATCATGAGCATGTCGAACGGCGTGAACCTCACCGACGGCCTCGACGGCCTGGCCACCGGCGCGTCCATCCTGGTCCTCGGCTCGTACTCGGTGATCGCGTTCTGGCAGTACCGGCACTGGTGCGGCGACACCAACTACGCCCGCACCGCCGAGTACTGCTACCAGGTGCGCGACCCGCTGGAGATCGCGCTGATCGCCGGGGCGGCGGCCGGGGCGTGCGTGGGCTTCCTGTGGTGGAACACGTCGCCGGCCCGCATCTTCATGGGCGACACGGGCGCGCTCGGCCTGGGCGGCCTCATCGGCGGCCTGGCGATGGCGACCCGCACCACGCTGCTCGCCGTGATCCTCGGCGGCCTGTTCGTCATCATCACGATGTCGGTCGTCATCCAGATCATCTCGTTCAAGACGACCGGCAAGCGGGTGTTCCGCATGTCGCCGCTGCAGCACCACTTCGAGCTGGCCGGCTGGTCCGAGGTCAACATCGTGGTGCGGTTCTGGATCGTCGCCGGCATCGGCGTGGCCATCGGCCTCGGCCTGTTCTACAGCGACTTCCTGGCGGTCATGGGCTGAGCCCGGCTCACGGGCCGGTGCCCAGCCCCGCCTCGCGCGCCCGCACGACGGCCTGCACCCGGTCGGCCACCCGCAGCTTGACGAAGATGTGCGACACGTTGTTGCGCACCGTCTTCTCCGACAGGTGCAGGCGGCGGGCGATGGCCGCGTTGCCGTCGCCGCGGGCCATCAGGTCGAGGATCTCCCGTTCCCGCGGCGACAGCTCCGGGAACGGCTCCGGCCCGGCGGCGGCCGGACCGGCCAGGGCGGTGACGAGCCGCTCGCCGACGCCCGCGCCGTAGATCATGGCGCCGCCGGCGACGGCCCGCACGGCCCGGCCGATCTCCTCCTGGCCGGCGCCCTTGAGCAGGTAGCCGCGCGCCCCGGCCCGCACGGCGGCGAGCACCATCTGGTCGTCGTCGTACATGGTCAGCACGAGCACGGCCGTTCCCGGGCACTCGACGGCCAGCCGCCGGGTGGCCTCCACGCCGCTGACCTGGGGCATGTGCAGGTCGAGCAGCAGCACGTCGGGCCGCACGGCGCGGCACACCTCGACGGCCGCCGCCCCGTCCGCGGCCTCGCCGGCCACCTCGACGCCGATCGCGTCGAGCAGGGCGCGCAGGCCCTGCCGGAACACCGGGTGGTCGTCGGCGATCACCACCCGCAGCGGGCCGGTCTCGGCCGGGTCAGTGGTCATCGGGCCATCCTGCCTGGTCCGGCAGCGGCAGTCGCGCCGCCACCCGGGTGCCGCCGCCGGGGGCGGGCCCGACCGTCAGCTCGCCGCCCAGCTCGGCGGCGCGGTCGCGCAGGGAGCGCAGCCCGACGCCGTCGGCGCGGTCCGCGGGCAGGCCGGCGCCGTCGTCGGTGACCTCGACGAGCAGTTCGCCGGCGGCGCCGGTGAGCCGGACGGTCACCGCGCCGGGCGCGGCGTGCCGGACGGCGTTCGTGACGGCCTCCTGCACGACGTGGTACGCGGCGACCTCCACGGCGGCGGGCAGCTCGGGCAGCGCGTCCGCCTCGACGGTGACGGCAGGCCCGCCGGGCGCGGCGGCCGGGCCGGTGGTGCGGATCGCGTCCACCAGGCCCAGCTCGTCGAGGGCGGGCGGGCGCAGGCCGCGGACCACCCGCCGGACGTCCTGCACGGCGGCGCCGGCCTGGTCGCGGGCCTGCGCGACGAGCCCGGCCGCCCGCTCGGCGTGGCCCCGCCCGGCCACGGCGGCCGCCGCGTCCAGCGTCATGACCACGGCGGACAGCTGCGGGCCGAGGCCGTCGTGCAGGTCCCGGCGCAGCCGGCGGCGCTCCTCCTCGCGGGCGCCGACCAGCCGCTCCCGGGAGTGCTGCAGCTCGGCGGCGAGGCGGACGGCGTACGCGACGGCGGCGCCCTGCCGGGCCAGCTCCCGCAGCACCGCGTCGTCGGCCAGGTCGAGCCGGTCGGTGCCGCGCCGGGGCGCCGCCCGCAGCTCGCCGATCGTCTCGCCCAGCCACACCAGCGGCAGCCGGACCCCGTCGGGGCCGACCGGCGACCCGGCGGCGGCCGACACGGTACGCCCGTCGGCGCCGACGACGTCGACGGCCACCCCGGGCAGGCGCAGCCCGGCGGCGGTCTCGGCGGCGAGCACCCGAAGCGCCGCGGCCGGGGCGGGCGCGCCCTGCAGGCGGTCGGCGATGCCGGTGAGCAGCCGGTACGGGTCGGCCCGCGCCCCGAACAGCAGCCGGTTGACGGCCCGCCGGGCCCGGTCGCGCACGGGCGCGAACACCAGCGCGACGGCGACCGCGGCGAGGAACCCGGGCACCCGCGAGCCGCCGGTGACCAGCGCGCCCGCCCAGCCCGCCGCGGCCGCGTAGACCAGCGCCAGGACGGCGAGCACGACGACGCCCAGCAGTGTGCGGCTGACCAGGGCGTCGATGTCGTACAGCCGGTGCCGGGTCACCGCGACGCCGACGGCGACCGGCACCGCGACCGCCACGGCGAGGCGCAGCTGCCACGGCCCCGCGAACGACACGGCGGCGGTGAGCGCCACGGCGTAGCCGAACCAGGCGATCTGCCGCCGCTGCGCCGCCCCGGCCCGGCGGAACCGCACCACCAGCGCCGCCACCGCGAGCAGCACCACGAGCGGCGTCAGCACGGCGAACGCCACCCGCAGCGCGGGCACCACCGCGCCGAGGGCCGGCATGCCGAGCGGGTTGGCCCGGCCGCCCGCGACCGCCGGGTCCAGCGCGGCCCCGACCGTCACGGTCACCAGCAGCGCGGCGGTCAGCGCCACGGCGGGCCGCCAGCGCGGCGACGGCGGGCGGCCGTCGGGCCACAGCAGCGGCAGCAGACCCACGACGATCAGGTACGCCGGCGCCCACGTCCAGCGGGCGAGCCAGCCGCCGGCGCCGGCCAGGGCCGCCGGGACGCCGGGGTGGGCGGCGAGCGCGCGGCCGGCCACGTACCCGGCGGCGGCCAGCCCGCTGCCCAGCAGCAGCCAGGCGGGCCGGTTCGCCGGGCGCCGCCACAGCAGCAGCACGGCGACGACCGCGGCGGCGGGTCCGTAGGTGGCCTCGGGGGTGTCGAACAGCGGCGCGCGCGCCGCGGCCGGGGTGCCCAGGTGCAGGGTCACCCCGGCCGCGGCGGCGGCCACGGCCAGCAGGCCGAGCAGCGCGGCGGTGTGGCGGCGGATCATGCGCTGATCAGATCAGAGCCGGCCGGCGGTCCACCGCTGGTCACCCGCTCGCAGCACGGCGACGGCGATGCCGGTGGACGCGGCGAGGAACAGCCAGTGCGGGTCGACCGGGCCGACGGCGCCCACGGCGAGGTCGAGCACCCAGAACAGGCCGTACGCGACGGGGATCCAGCGCGGCACGCCGCGGGTGACGGCGAGGCCGCCGGCCAGCAGGGCGGTGCCGCCGAACATGCCGAGCAGGAACGGCGCCACGACGACCAGCGCGAGCGGGCTCTCCTGGAGCGCGGGCACCGCGCCGGCGTGCCCGGCGCCGACCAGGATGCTCTGGGCGAGCATGACGCCGTGCAGGCCGAGGAAGCCGAGCACGCCCACGAAGGTGAGCAGGGCGGCGGCCGCGCCGACGCGGGGCAGCCGGGCGCGGACCAGGTGCGCCGTGGCCTGGAAACCGATGAGCAGCGGCGGGACGGACGCCAGCCCGAGCAGCGCCACGGCGAGCACCGCCTGCGGGTGGGCGACGGCGGCGGCGATCTCCTGCTCCCCGGTGCGGTCCCGGCCGCCGAGGACCAGCCCGGTCAGGACGGCCTGGGCGGTGTTCAGGGCGGCGCCGGCGACGAGGGCGACGGCGGCGACGCGGCGGCCGACGACGGGCCCGCGCCGGGCCGGGGCAGCCGCCTCGTGGGCGGCGGGAGCGGGGGAGACGGTGGTGGTGGACACGTTTCTGACCTCCTGGATCGGGTGTGCCACCACGGTCGCCCGCCCGCCGCCCCGCCCGCCTGAGGCCGGTGTCCCGGCGTCCCGGGCACTGCGCCCGGGACATGTGTCCCGGCGAAACCGCGGCGCGACACGCGCTCCGGCGTGCCGCCGCACGGCACGCCGGGCGTCGATGATGGTCCACATGGGGACGGAGACGGAGCGGCGCACCGACAACGACCAGGTCTTCGGCTTCATCGGCGGCTTCGCGATGATCCGCGGCGTGCTGGCCCGCCCGCTGGCGTCCTACTACCTGCTGATCGCCAGCTCCGGGCTGCTGCTGGTCATCGGCCTGACGATGGTCTTCTCCGCCACCAGCGTGAAGGCGTACGCGGAGCACGGCAGCGCGTTCAGCATGATGCTCAACCAGGTGCTGTTCGCGATCATCGGGCTGGTCGGCTTCTGGGTGTGCCAGCGGCTGCCCGCCGGCACCCTGGCCACGCTGGGCATCGCCGTGCTGGGCGTGTCCGTGGTGCTGCTGGTCATCCTCGACGTGCTGGTCGCGCTGCACGGGGCGAAGGTGCTGGCCGAGCCGGAGCTGGGCCCGCTCAAGGCGAACCTGCTGTGGCTGTACCTGGGCCCGATCCAGGTGCAGCCGTCGGAGCTGGCGAAGCTGGGCCTGGTGCTGTGGGGCGCGAACCTGATCGCCCGCAAGGGCGCCGCCCTGGGCTACTGGCGGGAGCTGGCGAACCCGCTGTTCCCGGTGGTCGGCCTGCTGTTCGTCATCGTCGGCTACAACGACCTCGGCACGATGCTGGTCATGCTGGCCATCGTCATCGGCCTGCTCTGGGCGGCCGGGGTGCGGCTGCGCATCTTCGCCGGGCTGGGCGTGCTCGGCCTGGCCGGCATCGCGCTGCTCATCGCGGCGGCGTCGCGCGGCGCCGGGTCCGGCCGGGCCGGCGAGGAGAACTACCGCCTCGCCCGGCTCACCACGTTCCTGCAGCCGCTGGAGAAGTGCGACGCCGACGCCTGCTACCAGATCCTGCAGGCCCGCTCCGCGATCAGCGAGGGCGGCTGGTTCGGGGTGGGGCTCGGCAAGAGCACGCTCAAGTGGGACTGGCTGCCCGCCGCCGGCACCGACTTCATCTACGCGGTGATCGCCGAGGAGCTGGGCGTCGTCGGCTGCGTGGTGGTGCTCGCCCTGTTCGCGGTGCTCGCCTACACCGGCTTCCGGATCGCCCGGCGCGTCGGCGACCCGTTCCGCCGGCTCGCCGCCGTGGCCATCACCACCTGGCTGGTCGCCCAGGCCGTCATCAACATCGGCGGCGTCGTCGGCCTGCTGCCCATCACCGGGCTGCCCCTGCCGTTCATCTCCGACGGCGGATCCGCCCTGGTCGTGACCCTGGCGGCGATCGGCATGCTGGCGTCGTTCGCCCGCGCCGAGCCGGACGCGGCCCGGGCCCTGCACGCCCGTCCGCCCGCCAGATGGGTGCGGCTAGTCTGGGCCCCGCTGCCGCCGCTACCCCCGCCGCGGCGGCCGGCCCCGCCGCGCCCTGGCGTCGGCGCGGTGCCGCGGCCCTCGGCCGGAACCGGAGCCGGAGCGGGGGCCGAGAGGAGACGGTGATGGGTCAGCTGCGGTCGGTCGTGCTCGCCGGAGGTGGCACCGGGGGGCACATCTACCCGCTGCTCGCCTTCGCGGACTGCCTGCGCCGGCACGACCCGCGGGTGCGCATCACCACCCTGGGCAGCCCCAGCGGCATGGAGAACGACCTCATCCCGCCGGCCGGCTACGACCTGCGGGTCATCCCGGCGTACCAGCTGCCCCGCTCGGTCAACCTCAACCTGATCCGCACCCCGGACCGGATGTGGAAGGCGGCGCACGCGGCCGGCAAAGTGATCGACGAGGTGCAGGCCGACGCGGTCGTCGGCTTCGGCGGGTACGTGTCGGTGCCGGCGTACCTGGCGGCGTGGCGGCGCGAGCTGCCCATCGTCATCCACGAGGTCAACGTGCCGCCGGGCGTGGCGAACCGGATGGGCATGAAGTTCACGAAGAACGTGGCGGTCGGCTTCGGCCACCAGGTGCAGCAGGCCGAGTCGCTGCGCGACGCCCGCGTCGTCGGGGTGCCGCTGCGCACCGGCATCACCCAGCTCGACCGGGCGGCGCTGCGGCCGCAGGCGCTGGCCCACTTCGGGCTGCGCCCCGACCTGCCGGTGCTGTTCGTCTCGGGCGGCTCCTCCGGCGCGCGCACGATCAACGTGGCGGTCGCCGGGGCGGCGAAGAAGCTGGCCCACGCCGGGGTGCAGGTGCTGCACGTGCAGGGCGGGCGCAACGAGCCGTTCGACGTGCCCTCCGACCTGCCGGTGCCGTACGTGGTGGTGCCGTACCTGTCGGACATGCAGCTCGGCTACGCGGTGGCCGACCTGATGCTGTGCCGCGGCGGCGCGATCACGGTCGCCGAGACCACCGCGCTCGGGGTGCCCGCGATCTACGTGCCGTACCCGCACAGCAACCAGGAGCAGAAGCGCAACGCCCTGCCGGTGGTGGAGACGGGCGGCGGCGTGCTGGTCGACAACGCGGACGTCACCCCGGACTGGGTGGAGCGTACGGTGATCCCGCTGGCGCGCGACCCCCACCGGCTCGCGCAGATGGGCCAGGCGGCCGCGACGTACGGCCGGCGCGACGGCGACGTCGCCCTCATGAACTTCGTCTACGAGGCGGTCGCCCGGTGACCGCCCCGGCAACCCTGGAGTGTGGCGCGTGAACACCGCGGAGCTGACCCCGGCCGGCACGCTGACCGCCGAGGACCTGGGCCGGGTCCACCTGATCGGCGTCGGCGGCGTGGGCATGAGCGGGCTCGCCCGGCTGCTGCTGACCCGGGGCGTCCCCGTGTCGGGCAGCGAGCTGAAGGCGTGGCCGCACCTGGCGGCGCTGCGGGCGCTCGGCGGCACGATCCACATGGCGCACGAGGCGTCGAACCTGGACGGCGTCGACACGGTCGTCTACTCGACCGCCATCCCGCAGGACCACGTCGAGCTGGCCGAGGCGCGCCGCCGGGGCCTGCGGGTGCTGCACCGCTCCGAGTGCCTGGCGGCGGCGATGACCGGCCGGCAGACGATCGCGGTGGCCGGCACCCACGGCAAGACCACCACCACGTCGATCATGACGGTGATCCTGCAGCACGCCGGGCAGGACCCGTCGTTCGTCATCGGCGGCGAGATCTCCGAGGCGGGCTCGAACGGCCACCACGGCACCGGCCCGCACTTCGTGGCGGAGGCCGACGAGAGCGACCGGTCGTTCCTGCTCTACCGGCCGCACGTCTCGATCGTCACGAACGTCGACGAGGACCACCTGAACACCTACGGCGACATGGCGACGCTGGAGGCCGCGTTCGCCGAGTTCGCCGGGCTGACGTCGGCGGACGGCTTCGTCGTGACCTGCGCCGACGACCCGGGCGGGCGGCGGCTCGCCGGGCTGGTCCGCCTCGCCGGGCGGCCCGTGTTCACCTACGGCGAGGCCGAGGACGCGAACCTGCGCCTGACGAGCGTGTCGTCGTCGGCGTCGGGCGTGCGCTACCGGGCCAACCTCGACGGCGTCGAGCTGGGCGAGCTGCACCTGCCGGTGCCGGGCCGGCACATGGGCCTGAACAGCGCCGCCGCCGTGCTGACCGCGCTGAAGCTCGGCATCGGCCTGGAGCCGGTGGTCGAGGCGCTGGCGTCGTTCCCGGGGGTGCGCCGCCGCTTCGAGCGCAAGGGCCTCGCCCGCGGCGTGCTGGTCTACGACGAGTACGCGTACCACCCGGTGTCGATGAAGGCCGCCATCAGCACGCTGCGCGAGGTGGCCGGCGACGGCCGCCTGCTGGTGGTGTTCCAGCCGTACCGGGTGTACCGGACCCGCGACCACCAGGCGGCCATCGCCGAGGCCCTGGCGCTGGCCGACGAGGCCGTGGTCATGGAGGTGTTCGGGCCGGGCGAGGTGCGCGGGCCGGGGGAGGGCGGCGTCGCCCTGCACGCGGCGATCGACCTGCCCGCCGACCGCAAGGTGTTCGTCCCCTCGTGGGAGGACGTGCCGGGCGAGGTGGCCCGCCGGGCGCGCCCGGGTGATGTCGTGGTGACCATGGGTGCCCCGCCGATCTCGCTGATGGGTGACGAACTGCTGTCCGCGCTCGGGGAGAGCGGGGACGACGCTCCGGCCGGGCGCGGATGACCGGCCCGGGCGGCGGCCGGACCCGCACCACCGAGCGGGTGGCCACGGGCCGCCGCTGGCGGCTGGTGCGGGCGGACCCGGACGCCGTCCCGCCGTCGGTGCGCCGGTTCATGGCCCGGGCCCGGCAGCGCCGGCTGCGCGCGGCGGCGCCCTGGGCGGTCGGCGGCGGGGTGCTGGCGCTGGCCGGCCTGCTGGTGTGGATCGTCTACGGCACCGCGGTGTTCGGGGTGCGCGAGGTCCGGGTCGACGGCGCCGAGATCGCCGGGCCGCTGGAGGTGCGCGCGGCGGCGGGCATCCCCGCCCGCCGGCCGCTGGCGCTGGTGGACACCGACGAGGTGCGCGAGCGGGTGGAGGCGATCGCCCCGGTCGACCAGGCCGTCGTCTCCCGCGACTGGCCACACGGGATCCTGATCCAGGTCGTCGAGCGCACCCCGGTGGCGGCGGTGCCGGCCGGGCAGACCGTGCAGCTCATCGACGACGAGGGCGTCGCGTACCGGCAGCTGGCCGAGGCGCCCGCCGGGCTGCCCATCGCCCGGCTGGCGGCGCCCGGACCGTCCGACGTGAACACCAGGGCCGCGCTGACGGTGCTGGCCGCCCTGACCGACGACCTGCGCGCGCAGCTGACGGAGATCTCGGTGGAGGCCCCGGCGCGCATCAAGCTGACGCTCGCCAAGGGACGGACCATCATCTGGGGCGACGACACGGAGAACGCGACCAAGGCTCGCGTTGCCACCTCCCTGCTGGCCCGGAAGGGTGACACGATCGACGTCAGCGCCCCGGACGTGGTCACGATCCGATAAGGATCGAACGGGTGGCGCGGCCGTTGGTTACGGCCGAGTCGCAAATGCGGCACGTCGTGGACGGCCGACACGCCGTGTCGGTCCTTGGATCACGCGAGGCGTTTGCATACGTTTCCCACAGAGGCTCAGTAGTTGACATAGCTCTAAGCCTCTAGTAGAGGGTGAGGGTTCACCTCTCCCTCCCTTGTACGGAGCGGATGTCGAGGGCGGTTCTGGCCAGGCCGCAGGGGCCGTCGACGTCCGCCAACCCTTGGAAGGGAAGGCTGAGCCCGCATGACACCTCCGCACAACTACCTGGCGGTCATCAAGGTCGTCGGGATCGGTGGCGGCGGCGTGAACGCTGTCAACCGCATGATCGAGGTTGGGCTCAAGGGCGTCGAGTTCATCGCGATCAACACCGACGCGCAGGCGTTGCTGATGAGCGACGCCGACGTGAAGCTCGACGTCGGCCGGGAGCTGACCCGGGGCCTCGGCGCCGGCGCGCAGCCCGAGGTCGGCAAGAACGCCGCCGAGGACCACCGCGACGAGATCGAGGAGGTCCTCAAGGGGGCCGACATGGTCTTCGTGACCTGCGGCGAGGGCGGCGGCACCGGCACCGGCGGCGCGCCCGTCGTGGCGAACATCGCCCGCAAGCTCGGCGCGCTGACCATCGGCGTCGTCACCCGGCCGTTCTCGTTCGAGGGCAAGCGCCGCCAGGTGCAGGCCGAGACCGGCATCGACGAGCTGCGCAACCAGTGCGACACGCTCATCGTCATCCCGAACGACCGGCTGCTCGCCCTGGGCGACCGCGGCATCAGCATGATGGACGCGTTCCGCCAGGCCGACCAGGTCCTGCTCTCCGGTGTGCAGGGCATCACCGACCTGATCACCACCCCGGGTCTGATCAACCTCGACTTTGCCGACGTCAAGAGCGTCATGAGCGGCGCGGGCAGCGCCCTCATGGGCATCGGCAGCGCCCGCGGCGACGACCGCGCGGTGCAGGCCGCGGAGGCCGCGATCTCCAGCCCGCTGCTCGAGCAGAGCATGGACGGCGCCCGCGGCGTGCTGCTGTCGATCGCCGGCGGGTCCGACCTGGGCCTGTTCGAGATCAACGACGCGGCCCAGCTGGTCACGGACGCGGCGCACCCCGACGCGAACATCATCTTCGGCGCGGTGATAGACGACGCCCTCGGCGACGAGGTCCGCGTCACCGTCATCGCCGCCGGGTTCGACGGGGGCACCCCCGCCTACAAGCCGGCGGAGTCGCAGCGCAAGGTCGTGCACCAGGCCCCGCCGCAGCCGGTGGTGCCGACGTCGCCGGCGGCGCCGCCCGCCACCGTGCCGGCCCCGGCCGCCGCGGCGACCACCACGCCGCCGCCGCGCCGCGTGCTGTTCGACGACGTGGACGTGCCGGACTTCCTCAAGAACGGGTCCTGACCCGGCGCCGGCGGCGCGGCGGTCGTCCGATATTGCTATGGGCATGGACGACGATCGCGGCGACCGCCGGGCCGAGCTGGCCGGCTCCCACGCGCGGGTGACCGCGCGCATCGAGGCGGCCTGCGCCGCGGCGGGCCGGCCGGCGGCGGACGTCCGGCTGGTGGCCGTGACGAAGACCTATCCCGCGGCCGACGTGCTGCACCTGGCCGCGCTCGGCGTCACCGACGTGGGGGAGAACCGCGACCAGGACGCCGCGCCCAAGGCGGCCGAGGTCCGCGCCGCCGGTGCGGACCTGCGCTGGCACTTCGTCGGGCAGCTGCAGAGGAACAAGGTCAAGAGCGTCGTCCGGTACGCCGACGTCGTGCAGTCCGTCGACTCGGTGCGGCTGGCCCGCGCGCTGGCCGACGCGGCCGGGCGCCTGCGCGAGCGGCCGCTCGACGTGCTCGTCCAGGTCAGCATCGACGGCGACCCGGCCCGCGGCGGCGCGCTGACGGGCCCGGGCGCCGACCCGGAGGTGGCGCTGGACCGGATCGCCGCCGCCGTGGCCGAGGCGCCGGCGCTGCGGCTCGGCGGGGTGATGGCGGTCGCCCCGGTCGGCTGGCAGCCGGAGGCCGCGTTCGAGCGGCTCGCCGAGGTCGCGGCGGGTCTGCGGGCGGCGTACCCGGCGGCCACCGCGGTGTCCGCGGGCATGAGCGCCGATCTCGAGGCCGCCGTCCGGTACGGGGCGACACACGTACGGATCGGCAGCGCTTTGCTCGGGAAGCGCCCTGGGCTGCGGTAGCCTGACGGCTGGGTACCGAATTACATACGTGTTGTTTCACCGCGACGGAAGACGGCGCGGGCCGGGGGGACCTCGGGAGGGACACCCCTCCGGTGGCCGGCGCGCCGCCACGCTCGACCGTCGTGTCCGCCGGGCCTCGCGAAGGCGCCCGGCACCAGGGGGAGAGCGGCGGGCCGAGGGGGCGCGCGCCGCAACGGACGGAGGTGGGGGCATGAGCGACAGGCTGCTGGGTGGTCGTCAGGCCGCGGACCGGGACGAGGTGACCGCATGAGCGCTCTGCGTAAGGCGGGGGTGTGGCTGGGCCTCGTCGAGGAGGAGGACGACGACCGCGGGTACGACGACCGCTACCGCGAGGGCGGCTACCGCGAGCGGGAGTCCGCCTACCGCGCGGAGAGCCGCTACGACGACTTCGGCGACGAGGACGAGGAGGAGGACGAGCCGCCCGTGCCGCGCGCCCGCACCTCCGAGCGGTTGCGCCCGTCCGAGCGCTCCGGCGCGCGGGCCGAGCGCGACCACGACGACCGCGCCGAGCGGGCCGCCGAGCGCGCCGAGCGCCCGGAGCGCGCCAGCGTGCGCTCGATCACCCGGTCGCCGGCGCCCGAGTCGTCCGGGCTGAGCTACCCGACCCGGGACAACCTGGCGCTGAGCCCGCAGGTCCAGGTGCGCGAGCGCCCGGAGCCGCAGGAGGACCAGCGCTACTCGATCACGACGCTGCACCCGACCACGTACCGGGAGGCGCGCACGATCGGCGAGCACTTCCGCGACGGGACGCCCGTGATAATCAACCTCACCGAGATGGACGAGGGTGACGCCCGGCGGCTGGTCGACTTCGCCGCCGGACTCGCCTTCGGCCTTCGCGGTACGATCGAGCGCGTGACCAACCGGGTTTTCCTGCTCTCGCCGGCCAACGTCCAGGTCACCGCCGAGGACAAGGCCAAGATCGCCGAGGGCGGCTTCTTCAACCAGGGCTGACGCGCGCAGCCGGCCCGATAGGGGAGATCCACCGACCGTGTTGTCCATCCTGTTCCAAGTGCTCTACCTGGTGGTCTACGTCTTCTTTCTGACCCTTCTGGCGCGTTTCATCCTGGGGGCGGTGCTGCAGTACGGGCGACGTTGGCAGCCGGGCCGCGGGGCCTCGGCGGCACTGGAATCGGTGTGGAGCGTCACTGATCCACCGCTCAAGGCGTTGAGGCGTGTGATCCCGCCGCTTCGAATTGGTACCGTGAGCTTGGACCTGGCCTCCCTCGTCCTGCTGGTTATCCTGTTCGTGCTGATGAACTTCGTGTTGGCCCGCCTGATCGCAGCGTTCAGCTGAGACCGGGCAGCTACCCACGCGGCCGCAACTGACCCGAGGAGTTTCGATGCCGCTGACCCCCGCCGACGTGCACAACGTCGCCTTCAAGAAGCCCCCGATCGGCAAGCGGGGGTACGACGAGGAGGAGGTCGACGCCTTCCTTGACGAGGTCGAGCGCGAACTCGCCCGTCTGATCGAGGAGAACAACGAGCTGCGCGCTCAGGTCGAGCGCGGCGGCGGCCGTGGCCCGGCCCCGGCGGGACCGGGTGCCGACCCGCGCCTGGCGGCCGAGCTGAACGACATGAAGGCCCAGCTCGACCGCGTCCAGCGGGACAAGGCGGCCGCCGAGCAGGCGGCCCGCCAGATGCAGGCGGAGCTCGAGCAGGTCCGCGCCCAGGGCGGCCCCGTGGGCGCCCCGGCCGGCGGCGCCGGCGGCGACGGCGAGCAGCAGGCGCTGCGCGTCCTCATGATGGCCCAGCGCACCGCCGACGACCACGTGTCCGACGCGCGCCGCGAGGCCGACAAGCTGCTGTCCGACGCGCGCTCCAAGGCCGAGGAGGTCACCCGCGAGGCCCGCGCCAAGGCGGACGCCCTCGAGCGGGACGCGCGCCAGCGGCACCAGGAGGCCATGGGCGGCCTGGACGCCAAGCGCTCCGCGCTGCAGAAGCACATCGAGGAGCTCAAGCAGTTCGAGCGGGAGTACCGGACGCGCCTCAAGGCGTACCTGGAGAGCCAGCTGCGCGACCTCGACGGTCGTGGCCAGGGCCTCGAGGCCGAGATGACCCGCGCCGACAGCCAGCGCGCCGTGGGCGGCTCGGGTGGCCTCGCGGCCGCCGGCCTCGCCGGTTCGTACGGCGGCGGCCGGGGCGGCTCGATCGAGTCGGGTCGCTGACGCCACTCGCTCGTTGTACTGAACGCAAGACACGGATGTCGCTGCGTCGAGGGTGAACGATGATCGTCGGTAGTCTCCTGCTCATCCTCGGCGCCGTGGCGCTGCTCGTCCTGGGTCTGACCTGGGGTTCCAGCGTCCTGCTCATCAGCTCGATCGCCGTCAGCCTGCTGGCCGCCGTCGCCCTCGTGGTCGGCGCCCGGCAGGCTGCGGCGCGTTCGGGGCTCGCCGCGCCCGTCCCGCCGGCCGCCGCCGAGGCGCCCACCGTGCCGCGGGCCCGCACCCAGGAGCCCGTCGCCCCCGCCTCCGTCGCGGACGACGAGCCCGGCGCCACCTACGACGACCGCACCGGCGCCTTCGCCCGCGACCGCGCCCCCGCCCGCGACGCCGCCGAGCCGGCCGTGGAGCCGGCCGTGGAGCCCGCCGCCGCGCCCGCCACCGGGCGGGCCGTCGTGACCGAGGACGAGCCGGAGGCCCGGCCCGCCGCCCCGCAGCAGCGCGGCGCCCCCGACGACGGGCTCGCCGAGCCCGACCCGGAGGACCCGGCCGACGAGCCGCGCGCCCAGTGGGTCGCCCCCGCCGACGCCGCCCGGCTGGCCGTCACCACCATCGAGGTGCTGGTCGTCGACCAGCGGCCGCGCTACCACGTCGCCGGGTGCCCGTTCCTCGGCGGCCGGGAGACCGACGCGCTGCCGGTGGCCGAGGCGATCGACCTGGGGTTCACCCCGTGCGGCCTGTGCCGCCCCGTCGACCGGCTGCTGCGCACCCACCACGCGTGACCTGCGTCCCTCCGGGCGCACCGGGGGCCGATGATCGGCACAATGAGGCGTGGCCCCCACCGACCGTGCCTCCGCGCGCCGTGCCGACCCGCGGCCGCCGCTGAGCGTGCCCGTGCGGGTCAAGCCGGGCGCCGGGCGCGACCGGGTGGGCGGCCGGTACGACGGGCCGCACGGGCCCGCCCTGGTGGTCGCGGTGTCGGCGCCCGCCGTCGACGGCCGGGCCACCGAGGCGGTCCGCCGGGCGCTCGCGGCCGCCCTGGGGGTGCGCCCCGCCGCCGTGACCCTGCGGCTCGGCGCCACCAGCCGCGACAAGGTCTTCACGGTCGACGGCGACACCGGCGCGGGCGTCGCGGCGCTGCTCGCCGGGCTGCGGGACGGCGGGCCGTGACCGCCGGGCTGGACCTGGCGCTGCTGCTCGGCGCGGCCGTGCTGCTGGTCGCCGTCGCCGCGGTGCGGCTGTCGACCCGCATCGGCCTGCCCAGCCTCCTGGTGTACCTGCTGCTCGGCGTGCTGGTCGGCGAGGACGGCCTCGGCGTGCAGTTCAGCGACGCCGAACTGACCCGCACGCTCGGCTTCTGCGCGCTCATCCTGATCATCGCCGAGGGCGGCCTGACGGCCCGGTGGAGCTCGCTGCGGCCGGTGCTGCCGCTGGCGGCGATGCTGTCGACCGTCGGCGTGCTGGTCAGCATCGCGGTCGTCGGGGCGGTGCTGCACATGGCGCTCGACCTGGACTGGCGGCTGGCCCTGCTCTACGGGGCGGTGCTGTCGTCCACGGACGCCGCCGCCGTGTTCTCCACCCTGCGCCGGTTGCGCCTGAAGCCCCGGCTGGTGACGACGCTGGAGGCCGAGTCCGGCATCAACGACGCGCCCGTCGTGCTGCTGGTGGTGCTGCTGTCGTCGGACCCGTCCGCCGCGCACCCCTGGTGGCAGGAGGTGCTGCTCATCGCGTACGAGCTGGCGGCCGGCGCCTGCATCGGCGTGGTCGTGGCGCAGGCGGGGTGCTGGCTGCTGCGCCGGGCCGCGCTGCCGTCGGCGGGGCTGTACCCGATCGCCGCGGTGGGCCTGACCGTGCTGGCGTACGCGGCGGGCGCGGTGGCGCACGCGTCGGGCTTCCTGGCCGTGTACGCGGCCGGCGTGGTGCTCGGCAACGCCCGCCTGCCGCACCGGCGGGCCATCCTCGGCTTCGCCGACGGGCTGGCGTGGCTGGCCCAGATCGGCCTGTTCGTGCTGCTGGGCCTGCTGGTGTCGCCGAGCCGGCTGCCGAACGCCCTGCTCATCGCGGTGGTGGCCGGCGTCGCCCTGCTGTTCGTGGCCCGGCCGCTGTCGGTGGCGGCGTCGGCGGTGTGGTTCTCCGCCGGCCGGCGCGGGCTGCGCACCGGCAAGCGCGAGCAGGCGTTCCTGGCGTGGGCGGGCCTGCGCGGCGCGGTGCCGATCGTGCTGGCCACCATCCCGCTGTCGCTGGACGTGCCGGGCGCGCAGACCCTGTTCGACGCGGTGTTCGTGCTGGTGATCATTTTCACGCTGGTGCAGGTCGGCACGATGGGCCCGGTGGCGCGGCTGCTGAAGGTCGGCGCCCCGGCGGAGGCGGCCGAGCTGCACGTCGAGACGGCCCCGCTGGACCGGATGCGGGCCGACCTGCTCCAGGTGCGGGTGCCGCGCGGCTCCCGGCTGGCCGGGGTGCACCTCGACGAGCTGCGGCTGCCCGTGGGGGCGGCGGTGACGCTGGTGCTGCGCGACGGCGCCGGGTTCGTGCCGGGCCCGGACACCCGGCTGCGCTCCGGCGACAACCTGCTGATCGTCTCGACCGCGGAGGTGCGCGACGCGGCCGAGCGGCGGCTGCGGGCGGTCAGCCGGCGCGGGCGGCTGGCGCGCTGGTACGGCGAGGACGGCTCGGGCGAGGACTGAACCGTTAGCGACCTGTTCGTCACGGTTCGTGGGCACGGCTCGGAGCGGCATGTTGTCGGAGCCGTTCACGTTCCGTATCCTTGCCAACCTCCGGAGTGCGCGGCGGACCTGTTCGCCGCGCTGTTGTGTAGGTGTCGCCCGGCGGGCGCGGGGCCCGCCCACGGCGGCGCCGCGCCGCGGAGGCAGAAGGCCCGCACCACGAGGCACGGCGATCACCGCACCAGCGGCCGAGGAGCGATCATGGCGAAGACGACCAACACGACGACCGCACCGGGCAAGGCCGCCGCGAAGAACAAGCGCAGCGACGCCGAGATGGACAAGATCCGCCTCGCGCTGACCGAGCGCCGCGACGAGCTCCAGGCGGAGTACGACCAGACGCTCGCCGAGATCACCGAGCTCCAGCGCGACCGGCTGGCCGACTCCGGCGGCGACGACCAGGCCGACACCGGCACCAAGACGTTCGAGCGCGAGCAGGAGATCACCCTCGCGAACAACATCCTCGAGCGCATCACCCAGGTCGAGCGCGCGCTCGAGCGGGTCGCCGAGGGCCACTACGGCAACTGTGAGCGGTGCGGCAACCCCATCCCCGTGGAGCGACTGGCCGCCTTCCCGTCCGCTACCCTCTGCGTGTCCTGCAAGCAGCTGGAGGAGCGACGCTGAACACCGACGACACCCCTGCGACCGGCGCAGCACCCCGCGCCAGCCGGCGGGCGGTGTCGGTCCTGGTGGCCATCGCCCTCGCCGGGCTCACCGTCGACCAGGTCGTGAAGCACCTGTCGGTCAGCATGCTCGACCCGCAGGACCCGGTCCGGGTCCTCGGCGGGCTGGTCTACCTGTCGCTGGTGCGCAACAGCGGCGCCGCGTTCAGCCTGGGCAGCGACTACACGTTCGTCTTCCCGCTGATCACCATCGTCGTGATCGGCTGGATCACCTACATGACCCTGCGGCTGCGCTCGATGCCGTGGGCCGTCGCGCTCGGGCTGGTCCTGGCCGGCGCGCTGGGCAACCTGACCGACCGGCTGTTCCGGGCGCCCAGCTTCCTGCACGGGCACGTGGTCGACATGTTCAGCCTGTTCGCGCCGTACGGCGAGCGCTTCGCGGTGTTCAACGTGGCCGACAGCTGCCTCAGCGTCGGCGTCGTCCTCGCGGTGCTGCTGGAGCTGACCGGCCGCCAGCGCGACGGCACCCGGCTGCCGGGCAACGCGAAGAAGCACGAGCAGAGGGAAGAGGCCGAGCAGCGGTGACCACGGCATTCGGCGGCGACCGGCGGTCCCTGCCGGTCCCCGACGGCCTCGACGGCATGCGCCTCGACCAGGCCGTCTCGCGCCTGTTCGGGCTGTCGCGCACCGCCGCGGCAAGCCTCGTCGAGGCCGGCGACGCGCTGGTCGACGGCGTGCCCCGCCCCAAGTCCGACAAGGTGGCGGCCGGTTCCTGGCTCGAGGTGGTGCTGCCCGCGCCCGCCGGCGCGCCCACCGTCGTCGCGCAGCACGTCACCGGCCTGTCCATCGTGTACGCCGACGAGGACCTGGTGGTCGTCGACAAGCCGGTCGGCGTGGCCGCCCACCCCAGCCCCGGCTGGACCGGCCCCACCGTGCTCGGCGGGCTGGCCGCCATGGGCCAGAGCGTCGCCACCACGGGCGCCGCCGAGCGGCAGGGCATCGTGCACCGGCTCGACGTCGGCACCACCGGGCTGATGGTCGTGGCCAAGAGCGAGATCGCGTACACGCTGCTCAAGCGGGCGTTCAAGGCGCGCGAGGTGGAGAAGCGGTACCACGCCGTCGTGCAGGGCCACCTCGACCCGCTGCGCGGCACGGTCGACGCGCCGATCGACCGGCACCCCACCCAGGACTACCGCTGGGCGGTCGTGTCGGGCGGCAAGCCCAGCGTCACCCACTACGACACCATCGAGGCGTTCCGGTCGGCCAGCCTGGTCGACATCCGCCTCGAGACGGGCCGCACCCACCAGATCCGGGTGCACATGTCGGCGCTGCGGCACCCCTGCGTCGGCGACCTCACCTACGGCGCCGACCCGACCCTGTCGGCGCGCATCGGGCTGGCCCGGCAGTGGCTGCACGCCCGCCGGTTGGCCTTCCTGCACCCCCGTACGCAGGACGAGGTCTCGTTCACCAGCGACTACCCTGAGGATCTGGAGCACGCGCTCGGGGTCCTGCGCGACCCGGGCTGAGCAGGCAGAGCCGAGGGGCGAGGGGGACGCCGGGCATGGGCGTCGGAAACACGCTGGGGAAGCTCGACAGCCGGGTGCTGCCGCCGCTGGGCCGGGCGTTCGGCCGGCTCGCCGGCGGGCCCGCGCGGCTGCGGCTGGTCACCGGCCTGGGCCTGCTCTGCGCCTGCGCGGTGATGCTGACGGCCGTCTGGGCGGTCGACCGGCCCGCCGCGCCGCCCGTGGCGCCGCCCGGCGAGGTGGTGCGGGTCGGCGTCGTCGACGGGCAGTCCGTCGGCGGCTACGTGACCGCGAGCGAGGCCGAGCTGGGCGCGCTGCTCGCCGACCCGGCGCCGGCCACCGCGACGGCCGAGGTGTACGCCCTGGTCAGCCTCGTCACCTACTTCTCGCCCAACCGGCTGGTCCCGGTGCTGGGCGACGTCGGGGTGTCCGAGGTGTACGCCCGGGCGCAGCTGCCCGGCATGCAGACGCAGGTGGTGCGAATTCCGGCGTACCGGGTGCCGGCGGACGTGATCGCCGGCATGCAGGACGTCGCCCGGGGCCGCGATCAGGAGATCGCCGACTACGGCCAGTTGCGGCGCTCGCTCACCGGCGACAGCAAGGCGGAGCACCGGCTGCGGGCCGCGTACGACCGCGGCACCGCCGTCGCCGCCGCCGAGGCGGCCGCTTACCGGGCGGGCTGCGCGTGCGTCTACGCGGCGGTGGTGCGGGCCGCGCCGCCGGTCCTCGACCAGCTCTCCCGCCGGTCGGGGGTGCGCGCGGTGGACCCCGCGCCGGAGGTGACCCGCCTGGACCGCACCGAGTTCCGCCCGCCCCTGCCGGAGCGGGTGGTCGACCCGGACCGGCCCGCCCCGCGGGCGGGGGAGCCGTCGCCCGCCGCATCGACACCCACCGTCACGGTGCGCGCACTGGCGCCCGCCCGGCCCGCCCGCGGCGGCGGTGTGATCTCCGACTCACCGGGCCGATCCGTGACGTCGTCGTCACCGGGCACCGGGGCCGCCGCGGCCGCGCCTGCCGTACCCTCGTCGGAGCCCCCGGGCCCGGCCGCGGGTGCCTCGTCGTGACGGCACCAGCATCCGGACGCACACCCGCGCGTTGACATGTCGTCGGGGGGCTGCGTGGTCGCGCAGCGCTGCCCGGCCGGTCGGCGGGAGGCGTGGGCCCGGAAGCGGCGGGAAAGAGAGACACCGAGGACTAGGTATGCGGGTGTGGCCCGAATAGGGTCTACGTCCGTAGCCTGTCAGGCGGAACCGGATGGGCGTGGGAGGACGAGCCGTGGATGGGACCGAGACCGGCTGGGGCCGGCCTGCGGAACCAGCCCCGCGATGGCGGGCGCTGCTCGACCGTGCCCTGCTCGGCTCCCGCACCGGCGAGCAGCAGCAGGTCGGCGCCGCCGACACCGACCCCGACGGCCGCCCGGTCGTGCCGCGCGGCGCGGACGAGCCGCCGCCGCTGCCCACCCGCCCGGTGAACCCGCTGGAGCGCCGCCCCCGCAACCCGCTCGACCCGGCGCGCGGGCCGCAGCCGTACGGCAGCCGCGCGCTCGAACCGCCGCCCAACGGCGGCGACGTGCGCCCCGACGGCCGCCCGGTCAACCCGCTCGCCGCCCGCCCGGTCAGCCCGCTCGGCGGCCAGCGCGGCGGCGACCCGCAGCGGCCCGTCAACCCGCGGCCGGTCAACCCGCTCGACCGGCGCAACCGCGAGGGCCGCGACGGCTGGGGCGAGCCGCCCCGCGCCCTGGAGCAGCGCCCGCAGAACCCGCTGGAGCGGCGCGGCCCGCAGCTCGGCGAGAGCTTCCCGCGCCGCACCGACCCGGGCGCCGACCAGCCGCACAGCTTCTTCAACCCGGCCACCCGGGCCGTGCCGCCGCCGATCGCGCGGGTCAAGGACGCCCCGGGTTACGCGCCGGCCCGGGCCGCCGCGTCGGTGCCGTCGGTGCTGCAGCCGCCGCCCGCGCCGCTCGTGCCGCCGTCCCCGCCCGTCGCGCCGCCCGTCGCGCCGCCGGCCCCGCCGCCCGTCGCGCCGCCCGCCGCCGTTCCGCAGCCGATGGCGCCGCCGTCGGTCGCGCCGCAGTCGCCCGGCCGCATCGAGTGGCGGCAGACCCGCGCCGACGAGGACGTGGAGCGCGCCATCGCGGTGCTGCGCCGGTCGCTGGGCAAGCCGCGGGTGCTGGCGTTCGCCAACCCGAAGGGCGGCGTGCACAAGACCACCGCCACGGTGCTGGCGGCGGCCACCATCGGCAGCGTCCGCGGCCGCGGCGTGCTGGCCTGGGACGACAACGAGCTGCGCGGCACCCTCGGGCTGCGCGCGGGCAGCGCCCGGCACGCCCGCACGATAAGGCACCTCGTGGCCGAGCTGATCGAGATCGAGAACCTGCACGGCGACGACCTCACCGACCGGCTCGACGACTACCTGCGGCACGCCTCCGACGGCTCGTACGACGTGCTGGCCGGCGAGGAGAACCCGCGGTTCGCCCAGCGCCTCGACCAGAGCACCGTGCGCCGCGTGATGGACCTGCTGCGCCGCACCCACGACGTGATCTGCGTCGACACCGGCAACAACGTCGAGAGCGTCAACTGGCAGACCGTCATGCGGGCCGCCGACCAGCTGGTCATCACGACGGTGCCGCGCGAGGACGCCGCGTTCACCGCCGACTGGATGCTCGACCTGCTCAACGACATCGGCATGGAGGAGCTGGCCGCGAACGCGGTCACGCTGCTGTCCTGCCCGACGGCCGGCCCGCTGCCGCTGCTGGAGGATCTCAAGGCGCACTTCGCGACGCGCACCCGCGCGGTCGCCGTGGTGCCCTACGACCCGGCCCTCGAGGTCGGCTCGTCCATCGAGTACAACGTCCTGCAGCCGGGCACGCGGGCGGCGTGGCTGCGGGCGGCGGCCACGATGATCGAGCCGTTCGGCCAGTAGGGCGCGCCGCCGCCGGGGCCCGTCGGACCCAGCGGCTAGAGTCGCAGCACGAGTTCGGCGATGAGGAGGCTTGGTGTCCGATTCGTTCGTGCATCTGCACGTTCACACCGAGTACTCGATGCTCGACGGCGCCGCCCGCCTCAAGGAGCTGATGGCCGAGTGCCAGCGGCTCGGCATGCCCGCCGTGGCGATCAGCGACCACGGCAACATGCACGGCGCCTACGACTTCTACAAGCAGGCCACCGCCGCCGGGCTGACCCCGGTGATCGGCGTCGAGGCCTACGTGGCGCCCGAGTCGCGCTACCTGAAGCAGCGGGTCAAGTGGGGCCGGCCGGAGCAGAAGTCCGACGACATCTCCGGCAACGGCGCCATCACCCACAAGACGATGTGGGCGAAGAACAAGACCGGCCTGCACAACCTGTTCACGCTGAACAGCCGCGCCTCGATGGAGGGCCAGCTCGGCAAGTGGCCGCGCATGGACATGGAGCTCATCGCCGAGCACGCCGAGGGCATCATGGCCACGACCGGCTGCCCGTCGGGGGCGGTGCAGACCCGCATCCGGCTGGGCCAGCTCGACGAGGCGGTCAAGGTCGCCGGGCAGTACCAGGACATCTTCGGCAAGGACAACTACTTCCTCGAGCTGATGGACCACGGCATCGAGGTGGAGAAGAAGGCCCGCGACGGCCTGCTGGAGGTCGCGAAGCGGCTGAACATCCCGCCGCTGGTCACCAACGACTCGCACTACACCAGCGAGGCGCAGTCCGAGGCGCACGACGTGCTGCTGTGCGTGCAGACCGGCTCCAACGTGGCCGACCCGAACCGGTTCCGGTTCGATGGCACCGGCTACTTCGTGAAGTCGGCCGAGCAGATGCGCGCGGTCAACTCCGACGAGATCTGGCTGGAGGGCTGCCGCAACACGCTGCTGGTCGCCGAGAAGGTCGACACCACCGGCATGTTCGAGTACCGGAACCTGATGCCGCGCTTCCCCGTGCCGGAGGGCGAGACGGAGGAGAGCTGGTTCCGCAAGGAGACGTTCGCGGGGCTGGCCCGCCGGTTCCCGGAGGGCGTGCCGGACACGCACGTCACGCAGGCGGAGTACGAGCTCGGCGTCATCCTGCAGATGGGCTTCCCGTCGTACTTCCTCGTGGTCGCCGACTTCATCCAGTGGGCGAAGTCGCAGGGCATCGCGGTCGGCCCGGGCCGCGGCTCGGCGGCCGGCTCGCTGGTCGCGTACGCGCTGGGCATCACCGACCTGGACCCGCTGCCGCACGGCCTGATCTTCGAGCGGTTCCTCAACCCCGAGCGCGTGTCCATGCCGGACGTCGACATCGACTTCGACGAGCGCCGGCGCGGCGAGGTCATCCGGTACGTGACCGAGAAGTGGGGCGAGGACAAGGTCGCCCAGATCGCGACGTTCGGCACGATCAAGGCGAAGGCCGCGATCAAGGACTCGGCGCGGGTGCTCGGCTTCCCGTACGCGGTCGGCGACCGGATCACCAAGGCGATGCCGCCGGCGGTGATGGGCAAGGACATCCCGCTGTCCGGCATCTTCGACCGCGACCACAAGCGCTACAACGAGGCCGGCGAGATCCGCACCCTGTACGAGCAGGACCCGGACGTCAAGAAGGTCATCGACACCGCCCGCGGCATCGAGGGCCTGATCCGGCAGACCGGCGTGCACGCCGCCGGCGTCATCATGAGCGCCGAGCCGATCATCGAGCACATCCCGCTCATGCGGCGCGACGCCGACGGCGCGATCATCACGCAGTTCGACTACCCGACCTGCGAGACGCTCGGCCTGCTCAAGATGGACTTCCTGGGCCTGCGCAACCTGACGATCATCGACGACGCGGTCAAGAACATCGAGCTCAACCACGGGCGCAAGGTCGACCTGCTGTCGCTGCCGCTGGACGACAAGGCCACCTACGAGCTGCTGTCGCGCGGTGACACCCTGGGCGTGTTCCAGCTCGACGGCGGGCCGATGCGCTCGCTGCTGCGCCTGATGAAGCCGGACAACTTCGAGGACATCTCCGCGGTCCTGGCGCTGTACCGGCCGGGCCCGATGGGCGCCAACTCGCACACCAACTACGCGCTGCGCAAGAACAAGCAGCAGGAGATCACGCCGATCCACCCCGAGCTGGAGAAGCCGCTCGAGGAGATCCTCGGCCCCACCTACGGCCTGATCGTCTACCAGGAGCAGGTGCAGCGCGCCGCGCAGATCCTCGCCGGCTACTCGCTCGGCAAGGCCGACCTGCTGCGCCGCGCCATGGGCAAGAAGAAGAAGGAGGTCCTGGACAAGGAGTTCATCCCGTTCCGCGACGGCATGCGCGCCAACGGGTACTCCGACCAGGCCATCCAGGCCATCTGGGACATCCTCGTCCCGTTCGCCGACTACGCGTTCAACAAGGCGCACACCGCCGGGTACGGGCTGGTGTCGTACTGGACCGGCTACCTCAAGGCGAACTACCCCGCCGAGTACATGGCCGGTCTGCTCACGTCCGTGGGCGACGACAAGGACAAGATGGCGCTGTACCTGTCGGAGTGCCGCCGCATGGGCATCCAGGTGCTGTCGCCCGACGTCAACCAGTCCGCCGGGCCGTTCACGCCGGTCGGCAAGGACATCCGGTTCGGCCTGGGCGCGGTGCGCAACGTCGGGCACAACGTCGTCGAGGCGATCGTCCGCTGCCGCAAGGACAAGGGCGAGTACACCGACTTCTACGACTTCCTGTCCAAGGTGGACCAGGTCGCCTGCAACAAGAAGACCGTCGAGTCGCTGATCAAGGCGGGCGCGTTCGACTCGATGGGCCACTCCCGCAAGGGCCTGCTGGCCGTGCACGCCGAGGCGATCGACGCGTACGCCGACGTGAAGCGCAACGAGGCCGCGGGCCAGTTCGACCTGTTCGGTGCGTTCGGCGACGAGGCGGGCGGCAGCTCGGCGACGGTCGCGATGCCGACCATCGGCGACACCGAGTGGGACAAGCGCGACAAGCTGGCCTTCGAGCGCGAGATGCTCGGCCTGTACGTCTCCGACCACCCGCTGGCCGGCCTGGAGCACGTGCTGGGCCCGGCCGCCGACACCTCCATCGCCTCGCTCGCCGAGGAGGGCGGGGTGCCCGACGGGCAGATCGTCACGCTGGCCGGCATCCTGTCCGGCGTGCAGCGGCGCATCACCAAGCAGGGCCGGGCGTGGGCGTCGGCCACGCTGGAGGACCTGGCCGGCGGCGTCGAGACGCTGTTCTTCCCGAACACCTACGAGGTCATCGGCCAGTACATCGCCGAGGACGCGATCGTGGTGGTCAAAGGCCGGGTCGACCGGCGCGACGACACCCCGCGCATCATGGCGATGGACATGTCGATGCCCGACATCACGAACGCCTCCGCGACCAAGCCGGTGACCCTGACCCTGCCGGTGACCCGCTGCACCCCGCCGCTGGTCGACCAGCTCAAGGAGGTGCTGCGCATCCACCCCGGCGACTCCGAGGTGCACGTGAAGCTGCAGAACGGCAGCCGCACCACGATCCTGCGGCTCAACGCGCTGCGCGTCGCGTCCACCCCGGCCCTGATGGCCGACCTCAAGATGGTGCTCGGCCCGGCCAGTGTCAGTTGATCCGCGTGCGCACAGCTCGGGCTGGCACGATCAGAGGGTGACCGACCCGTACGCCGGGTACGACGGCCCCGCGGTGCCGCCGTACCTCCCGCACGAACCGTTCCCGGCCCCGCCGCCGCAGCGGCCGCGCCGGCCCCTGGGGCGCGCGCTGCGGGTCGCCGGCCTGACCGCCGGCGCCCTGCTGCTGCTCGGGGGGCCGCTGGGGCTGCTGTGGCGCTGGCTGGCCCCGGACGGCCGGGTGGTGCAGACCGCGCAGGGCCCGTACCCGGTCGACCCGCAGCCCGAGCAGTACGTGGCCGCCGACGGCACGTTCGCGCTGCTCGGCCTCGCCTTCGGGGTGGCGGCCGCGATCGGCACGTGGCGGCTGGTGCGCCGGCACCGCGGGCCGGTGCAGCTGGCCGCGGTCACCCTCGGCACGCTGGCGGCGGGCCCGGCCGCGTGGCTGGCCGGGCGCACGTGGGGGCACGCGGAGTTCGAGCGCTGGGAGCGCACCGCCGCCGCGGGCACGCAGGCGGTGCAGCCGCCGGACCTGCGCGCCTGGGGGGTGGTGCTGGTGCCGGCGTTCGCCGCGGTGATCACCTACACGCTGCTGGCCGGCTGGGCGCACGACCCGGACCTCGACCCCGACGCCGCGCCGGGCGTCTGGCAGCCGCCGCTCAGTTCGGACTCGCCGGACGACCCAGCTCCGACAGCGGCACCGGCACCGCACGCACCTGGCGCAGCAGCGCCACCTCACGGCTGAGCAGCCGCAGCTCGTCGCGCAGGCGGGTCAGCGTGTCGGGCGCGGCCAGCAGCGCCTGCCGGTCGTCCACGGCCAGCTGGGCGCTCGCGGCCACCAGGTGCGACAGCACGGTCGGGTCGTCGGGCACCTGGTCGAGCACCTCGGTGGCCGGCTGCAGCAGCTCCAGGTACTGGCGGAACACGGCCAGCACCCGCGGCGCGAGCAGCGCGGCGGCGGGGCTGTCGGCGCCGTCGTCGAGCCACTCCACCTCGGCCGTCAGGTACGGGGCCACGCCCGCGTCGACGCCGAGCACCCGGAACCGGCGGCGCCCCACCGTCACGATGTCGAACCGGCCGTCCGGCAGCTCGCTGACCTGGCGCAGCTCGGCGGTGCAGCCGATCTCGTGCAGCTCGGGCACCTCGGCGGGGTCCGCCGCCGGCGCGGCGTCGCCGGCGACCTCCCAGCCCCGGCGCAGCGCGACGACGCCGAACTCGTGCGGGCCGTCGCCGGGCTGGGCCACCAGGTCGCGGACCAGGCTGCGGTAGCGGTCCTCGAAGATGTGCAGCGGCAGGACCAGGCCGGGGAACAGCACCGTGCTCAGTGGGAAGACCGGCAGCTGCTCCGTCACGCCTGCGAGCCTAGTCCTCGGGGCTTCATGGTCAACATCGGCTGTCTCGGGGTTGCGGTGGGGGGTTCCGGGGGCGGGGTGACCCGCTCCGGGCGGTCAGGC
>NZ_BOOY01000019.1 GCF_016863475.1 Spirilliplanes yamanashiensis | reverse complement strand
GGGGTGACCCGCTCCGGGCGGTCAGGCTTGATCCCTCCGCGGGTCACCCCGCCCCCGGAACCCTGACCTGGTTTCTCAGAGGTCGTCGGCTCGGCGTTGCAGGAATCTGCGTTCGGCCTCGGTGGGGGCCAGCTCCCGCGCCAGCGCGTAGGCGGCCTTCGCCTCTCGTGTCCTGCCGAGGCGGCGCAGCAGCTCCGCGCGGGTGGCCGGGAGGAGGTGGTAGCCGGGCAGGTCGAGGTCGTCGACCAGGGCCAGCGCGACCGCCGGGCCCTTCCACTCGGCGACCGCCACCGCGCGGTTCAGGCGGACGACGGGGGTCTGCTCCAGGTGTTCGTAGAGGCGGGCGATCTGTTCCCAATCGGTGGTGGCCGCGCTGTCCGCGGTGGCGTGGCAGGCGGCGATGGCGGCCTGCACCTGGTACGGGCCGGGGGAGCGGCGCGCCAGCGCCGTGTCCAGCACGGCCAGGCCCTCGGCGGTGCGGGCGGCGTCCCACGCCGTGCGGTCCTGGTCGGGCAGCGGGATCAGGTCGCCGGCCGCGTCGGTGCGGGCGGCGCGGCGGGCGTCGTGCAGCAGCATCAGGGCCAGCAGGCCCTCCGGCTCCGGGTCGCCCGGGGTCAGCGTCACCAGCACCCGGGCCAGCCGGATCGCCTCGTCGGCCAGGGCGTGCCGGTCCGGGAACGCCGCCGTGAAGATCAGGTACAGCACCGCCTCGACGGCGACCGTGCGCTCCGGGCGCAGGTGCTCGGCCGTGACCGGCGGGATCGCCGCGTACCGGATCTTGTTCTTGGCGCGGACCAGCCGCTGCGCCATCGTCGCCTCCGGCACCAGGAACGCCCGGGCGATCTCGGCGGTGCCCAGCCCCGCCAGGCTGCGCAGCGTCAGCGCCACCTGCGCCTCCCGGCTCAGCGCCGGGTGGCAGCACAGGAACATCAGCTGCAGCCGGTCGTCCGGGAAGTCCGCGGCGGGCGCCGGTTGCGGCGCGGGCTCCCGCGTCGCGCGCAGCAGCCGGCGCTGCTCGGCGGCGTCCTGCCGCAGCCGGTCGACGGCCCGGTTCCGGGCGGTGGCGGTGAGCCACGCGCCCGGCCGGTCCGGCACGCCGTCGGCGGGCCAGCGCTCCAGCGCCCGCGCGAACGCGTCCTGGGCGCACTCCTCGGCGAGGTCCAGGTCGCCCGTCAGCCGCAGCAGGGTCGCCACGATGCGCCCCCACTCGTCGCGGTGGGTGGCCGCCAGGATCTCGTCGACGCCCATGTCAGGGCCAGAACGGGCGCAGCTCGAGCAGCCCGGCGCGGGCCATCGGGTGCTTCGACGCCACCTCGATCGCCTCGTCCAGGTCGCGGCACTCCAGCACGTCGAAGCCCGCGATGTGCTCCTTCGTCTCCGCGTACGGCCCGTCGGTGACCAGCAGCCTGCCGTCCCGGATCCGCACCGTCGTGGCGTCGCTCGCCGGGCGGGTGCGCTCGCCGATCAGCCGGACGCCGCGGCGGTCCATCTCCTGCACCCAGTCCATGGCCGAGGCGCCCTCGCCCTCCAGCTCGGCGGCGCGGGCCGCGTCGAACGAGTCGTCGGTGCAGACCAGCATCAGATACCGCACGGCGGTCTCCCTTCGTCGGGCACGGATCCGTCCGCGCCATCGTGACCACGACGAAGCACCCCGGCACGGATCGACATCCCGCCCGGAGAATCTTTTCCGGGGGCCCGCGCGATCCTCGTCTCAGTGGGCGGACCGGCGCCGGTCCGGTCCGTGGGATGCGGCCTAGACTCGACCGCGTGTTGAACCGGATCGACCTGCGCGGCTCCCGCCGGGACCCGCGCGGTCTGCTGCCCCGTGCCCAGCTCGACGTCTCCGTCGCGGTCGAGAAGATCCGCCCGGTCGTCGAGGCGGTCCGCGAGCATGGGTTCAGCGCCATCCGGGACGCCACCGCCCGGTTCGACGGCGTCGAGCTGGAGCGCCTGCGGGTGCCGGCCGAGGCGATCGCCGCGGCCGCCGAGGCGCTCGACCCGGCCGTGCGTGCCGCGCTGGTCGAGGCCATCGAGCGGGCCCGCAAGGTGCACGGCGACCAGCGCCGCCGCGACGTCACCACCCAGGTCGTGCCGGGCGGCACGGTCACCGAACGCTGGGTGCCGGTGCGCCGCGTCGGGCTGTACGTGCCGGGCGGCCTGGCCGTCTACCCGTCCACCGTCGTCATGAACGTCGTCCCGGCCCAGGTCGCGGGCGTCGAGTCGCTGGTCGTGGCGAGCCCGCCGCAATCATCTGACGGACTGCCTGACCCCGCCATCCTGGCCGCCTGCCACCTGCTCGGCGTCACCGAGGTGTACGCCGTCGGCGGCGCCCAGGCCGTCGCCATGCTCGGCTACGGCTCCGACGGCGCCGACGAGGCCGACCGGTGCGAGCCCGTCGACGTCATCACCGGCCCGGGCAACATCTGGGTCACCGCCGCCAAGCGCATGCTGCGCGGCACCGTCGGCATCGACGCCGAGGCCGGCCCCACCGAGATCGCCATCCTCGCCGACGACACCGCCGACCCGGTGCACGTCGCCGCCGACCTGATCAGCCAGGCCGAGCACGACCCGCTGGCGGCGTCCGTGCTGGTCACGCCGTCGGTGGCGCTGGCCGACGCGGTCGACGTCGAGCTGGGCAAGCGGGCCCCGGCCACCAAGCACGCCGAGCGGGTGCACACCGCGCTGACCGGCGAGCAGTCCGGCGTCGTGCTCGTCGACGACGTCGAGCACGGCCTGCAGGTCGTCGACGCGTACGCCGCCGAGCACCTGGAGATCCAGACCGCCGACGCGCGCGACGTCGCCATGCGGGTGCGCAACGCCGGGGCGATCTTCGTCGGGGCGTACGCGCCGGTGTCGCTCGGCGACTACTGCGCCGGGTCCAACCACGTGCTGCCCACCGGCGGCTGCGCCCGGCACTCGTCCGGGCTGAGCGTGCAGTCGTTCCTGCGCGGCATCCACGTGGTCGACTACGACGCCGCGGCGCTGCGCGAGGTCGCCGGGCACGTCGTCGCCCTGGCGAACGCCGAGGACCTGCCCGCGCACGGCGAAGCGGTGACGGCGAGGTTCGGCTCGTGACCACGCTCGACGACCTGCCGCTGCGCGACGAGCTGCGGGGGCTGACCGCGTACGGCGCACCGCAGCTCGACGTGGCCGTGCGGCTGAACACCAACGAGAACTCGTACCCGGTGCCGGACGCCGTGGTCGAGGCCATCGGCAAGGCGCTGCACGCCGAGCTGCGCGACCTCAACCGCTACCCCGACCGGGACGCCGTCGCGCTGCGCACCGACCTGGCCGGCTACCTCGGCGTGGAGCCGGCGCAGGTGTGGGCGGCCAACGGGTCCAACGAGATCCAGCAGCAGCTGCTGCAGGCGTTCGGCGGGCCGGGGCGCACCGCGCTGGGCTTCGGGCCGTCGTACTCGATGCACCCGCTGCTCGCCAAGGGCACCGGCACCCGCTGGGTGGGGGCGCTGCGCGGCCCCGACTTCGGGCTGACGCCGCAGGCGGCGGTCGCGGCGCTGGCCGAGCACCGCCCCGACGTGGTGTTCCTGTGCTCGCCGAACAACCCGACCGGCACCGCCCTCGACCCGGCCGTCGTCGACGCCGTGCTCGACGCCGCGCCCGGCATGGTCGTCGTCGACGAGGCGTACGCCGAGTTCGCCCGCCCCGGCACGGCCAGCGCCCTCGCCGCGCTGCCCGGCCACCCGCGGCTCGTCGTGACCCGCACGATGAGCAAGGCGTTCGGGTTCGCCGGCGGCCGGCTGGGCTACCTCGCCGCCGACCCGGCCGTGGTGGAGGCGGTGCAGCTGGTGCGGCTGCCGTACCACCTGTCCGCGCTCACCCAGGCCGCCGCCCGCGCGGCCCTGGCCCACCGCGACGCCCTGCTCGCCACCGTCGAGGCCATCAAGGCCCAGCGCGACCGGATCGTCGCCGAGCTGCGCGGCCGCGGCCTGACCGTCGCCGACAGCGACGCCAACTTCGTCCTCTTCGAGGTCGGCGGCGACCAGCAGGCGGCGTGGCGGCGGCTGCTCGACCGCGGCGTCCTCGTCCGCGACGTCGGCCTGCCCGGCTGGCTGCGCGTCACCGCCGGCACCCCCGAAGAAACCGACGCCTTCCTGGAGGCCCTGTCATGAGCCGGACCGCCCGCATCGAGCGCGTCACCAACGAGACCAAGGTCCTGGTCGAGATCGACCTCGACGGCACCGGCAAGGCCGACCTGCAGACCGGCGTCGGGTTCTACGACCACATGCTCAACCAGCTCGCCAAGCACGGCGGCTTCGACCTCACCGTGCGCTGCGAGGGCGACCTGGAGATCGACGCCCACCACACGATGGAGGACACCGCCATCGCGCTGGGCACCGCCTTCGACCGGGCGCTCGGCGACAAGGCCGGCATCCGGAGGTACGGCTCGGCCACCATCCCGATGGACGAGGTGCTGGTGCGCGCCGCCGTCGACCTGTCCGGCCGCCCGTACGTGGTGCACGACGAGCCGGCCCTGGCCCCGTACATCGGCCCGGTCTACCCGACGAGCATGACCCGGCACATCTTCGAGTCGTTCGGCCACGCCGCCCGGGTCACCCTGCACGTCAGCGTGCTGCGGGCGGCGCGCGAGGGCGGCCACCCGGACGCCCACCACGTCGTGGAGACGCAGTTCAAGGCGTTCAGCCGGGCGCTGCGCGAGGCCGTCGAGATCGACCCGCGCAACGCCGGCGCCCTGCCCTCGACGAAGGGCGTCCTGTGAGCGTCGCGCTGATCATTCTGGGCGGGATCCTCGTCGGGGGCACCATCTCGCTGGTCAAGCAGGGCGCCAGCCGGTTCTCGATCGTGCTGACCGGAGTGCTGGCGCTGCTCGCGCTCGCCGGCGGCATCCTGTGGATGATCCCGGGGGAGGGGTCGTGACCAGCGTCGTCATCCTCGACTACGGCTCCGGCAACCTGCGCTCCGCCGAGCGGGCCGTCGCCCGTACCGGCGCGGACGTGACCGTCACCGACGACCTGTCGGCGGCCGCCGCCGCGGACGGCCTGGTCGTGCCCGGCGTGGGCGCCTACGCGGCGTGCATGGCCGGCATCGAGGCGCTGGGCGCCGGGCCGGTCATCGCCGACCGGGTCGCCGCCGGGCGGCCGGTGCTCGGCATCTGCGTCGGCATGCAGATCCTGTTCGAGCGCGGCGAGGAGCACGGCGTCGTCACCAAGGGTCTGGGGCTGCTGCCGGGTGCGGTGAGCCGGCTGGCCGCCGACCGGGTGCCGCACATGGGCTGGAACACCGTCGACGTGCCGGCCGGCTCGCGCCTGCTGGCCGGGCTGCCGGAGGGGTCGCGGTTCTACTTCGTCCACTCGTACGCGGCCTCGGACCTCGACGCCCTCGGCGACGCGGTGGTGACCACCGCGACCCACGGCGGGCCGTTCGCCGCGGTCGTGGAGCACGGGCCGCTGTCGGCGGCGCAGTTCCACCCGGAGAAGTCCGCCGACACCGGCGCGCAGCTGCTGCGCAACTGGGTCGACGCCCTGTGAGGCCGCGGTGGTGAGCAAGGAGCGGGCCCGGCGCCGGGCCGAACGGGAGGCCGCCGCGGCGGCGCAGCGGCAGCGCCGCGCCCGCCAGGTCGCCCGCCGCGCCCGACGCCGGGCGCTGACCCGCGCGCTGACGCCGCGGCTGCCCCGGCGCGGCCGCGTCGGCCGGATGCAGCCGCGCCGCACGCGCGCGCAGCGGGCCGGCATCGTCATCCTCACCCTGCTCGCGATCGGCGCCATCTTCTACCTGGTGCCGGACCCCACCCTGCGCCTCGTGCTCATCGCGGTGCTGCTGCTCGCGTTGCCCGTGTTCGTCGTCGTGGCCCTCGGCCGCCGCATCTAGCCGCTCTAGGAGAACCCGCCCGTGACCCTCCAGCTCCTGCCCGCCGTCGACGTCGCCGACGGCCAGGCGGTCCGCCTCGTCCAGGGCGCCGCCGGCTCCGAGACCGCCTACGGCGACCCGACCGAGGCCGCCCTGGCGTGGCAGGCCGACGGCGCCGAGTGGATCCACCTCGTGGACCTCGACGCCGCGTTCGGCCGCGGTTCCAACGCCGAGCTGCTCGCCGACGTGGTCGGCCGGCTCGACGTGAAGGTGGAGCTGTCCGGCGGCATCCGCGACGACGCGTCGCTGACCCGCGCGCTGGCCACCGGCGCCGCCCGGGTCAACATCGGCACGGCCGCACTGGAGGACCCTGAGTGGTGCGACCGGGTCTGTGGCGAGTACGGCGACCGCGTCGCCATCGGCCTCGACGTGCGCGGCCGCACCCTGTCGGCGCGCGGCTGGACCCGCGACGGCGGTGACCTGTGGGAGGTGCTGGAGCGCCTCGACAAGGCGGGCGCGTCCCGCTACGTCGTCACCGACATCAAGAAGGACGGCATGATGACGGGCCCGAACCTGGACCTGCTGCGCGACGTCTGCGCCCGCACCGCCGCCCCGGTCATCGCCAGCGGCGGCGTGTCCACCCTGGACGACCTGCGCGCCCTGGCCACGCTGGAGCCGGTCGGCGTCGAGGGCGTCATCGCGGGCAAGGCGCTCTACGCGGGCGCGTTCACCGTGGCCGAGGCCCTGGCGGCACTGCGCTCGGCCTGATCCCAGGCGGACCGCAGCGCCGCCACCGCGGCCCGCACGGCGGGCCGCGGGCCGGACGCCTCGCGCCACGCCACCACCACCCGGCGGGTCGGCACGGGCCGCACCACCGGCACCACGCACACCCCGGCGGGCAGCACCGGCCGGGCCGGCCGGGGCAGCATCGCCCCGCCGAGCCCGGCCGCGACCAGGGTCAGCTGCGCCATCGCACCGGCGCGCCGCCCGCCAGCCGGTGGCCGCCGGGCCGTGCTGGCGCTGCTGTTCATCGCCGGGCTGTCCACCCTCGCCGGGTTCGGCGTCTGGGGCGCCCTCATCCGGCGGCACGGCGCCTCCGCCGTCGCCCCGTTCTCGATGCTCCTGCCCGTCTTCGGCATCGCGTCGGCGGCGTCCTGGTCGTCGGGGGCGTCCTACTGGGTGCGATGCGCCGGGATACTCGCGCGACCGCCCCGGGCGGCCTGGTTAGGGTGGCCGCATGACGGTGGCGGTGCGGGTGATCCCATGTCTGGACGTGGACGCGGGCCGGGTGGTCAAGGGTGTCAACTTCGTCGACCTGCGCGACGCCGGTGACCCGGTGGAGCTGGGCGCGGCGTACGACGCGGCGGGCGCCGACGAGCTGACCTTTCTCGACGTGACGGCGTCCTCCGACGACCGCGGCACGATGCTCGACGTGGTGCGCCGCACCGCCGAGACCGTCTTCATCCCGCTCACCGTCGGCGGCGGTGTGCGGTCGGTCGGCGACGTCGACACCCTGCTGCGCGCCGGCGCCGACAAGGTCGGCGTCAACACGGCCGCCATCGCCCGCCCCGAGCTGATCGCCGAGATCGCCGGCCGGTTCGGCAACCAGGTCCTCGTGCTCTCCCTCGACGTGCGCCGCAGCGACGCCACCGGCAGCGGCTTCGAGGTCACCACCCACGGCGGCCGCCGCGGCACCGGCCTCGACGCCGTCGCCTGGGCGGCCCGCGTCGCCGAGCTGGGCGCCGGCGAGATCCTGCTCAACTCCATGGACGCCGACGGCACGAAGGCCGGCTTCGACCTCGACCTCATCACCCGGGTCCGCGCCGTCGTCGACATCCCGGTCATCGCCAGCGGCGGCGCGGGCGCCGTCGAGCACTTCCCGCCCGCGGTCGAGGCGGGCGCCGACGCGGTCCTCGCCGCGAGCGTGTTCCACTTCGGCGAGCTGAGCATCGGCGCGGTGAAGGACGGCCTGCGCGCCGCCGGCCACCCGGTGCGCTGAGTCAGGCGCCGTCGCGGCGGCTGTACTCCAGCAGGGCGGCCGCGTACGTCGGCTCGTCCAGCGCCCAGGTGGCCATGCCGGGCTTGGCGACCCGGTTGAGCTGGGTCTGCATCGTGACCACCGCGGACGACAGGCCGCGGAACGGGCGGGTGCGCCACAGCTGCTCGCCGGCGGGCGCGACGGTGACCATGTCGTCGTCGACGGTGAGCAGGCCGGCGCCGGCGAGGCGGCGGACGGCGTTCTCCAGGTCGTCGCGGCCGGGCACCCCGTCGTGCAGGAACGCGGCCGCGGCGAGCACGTCGGCGAGGGTGGCGCCCGCGACGGGCAGGGCGGCCGCCGCCGCCCGGTCGCGCTCCAGGCGTTCGGCGATGACCGCCGCCACGAAGATCCACGCGTCGGTCCACTGCCAGTCCCCGGCCCCCATGCGCCAATGATGCCGCGCGCCTCTGCCCGCCGGAAGCGGATGTGGTCTAGTGATCGTCATGCTCGTTCCCTCGCCCCGTGCACTGACCCCCCAGACGGGTCACTTCGTGCTCACCGCCGACACCGCCCTGGCCGCCCCGGCGGGCGTCGCCGACCTCGTCCGTGAGCTGCTGGGGCCGGCCACCGGCCTGCCGCTGCCGGACGCGGCCGCCCCCGGCCCCGGCGTCATCGCCCTCACCGTCGCCGACGAGCCCACGCTCGGCCCGGAGGGCTACCGGCTCTCCGTCACCCCCGAGGGGGTCACCGCCGTCGCCCACACCGAGGCGGGCCTGCGCTGGGCGGTGCAGACGCTGCGCCAGCTGCTGCCCGCCGCCGTCTTCGGCGCCGCGCCCGCGCCGGGCGCCGAGTGGCGGGTCGCCGCCGCCGAGATCGAGGACGTGCCCGCGTACGCGTGGCGCGGCGCCCTGCTCGACGTGGCCCGCTGGTGCCACCCGATCGGCTTCGTGCGCAGGTTCGTCGACCTGATGGCGGCGCACAAGCTCAACACCCTGCACCTGCACCTCACCGACGACCAGGGCTGGCGCTTCCAGGTGCGCAAGTACCCGCGGCTGACCGAGGTCGGGGCGTACCGCACGGAGTCCAGCGCCGGGCACGCCAACGAGGACCGCCGCGACGGCGTCCCGCACGGCGGCTTCTACACCCAGGACGAGCTGCGCGACCTGGTCGCCTACGCCGCCCGCCGCGGGGTGCGGATCATGCCGGAGCTGGACCTGCCCGGGCACATGCAGGCCGCCATCGCCGCGTACCCGGAGCTGGGCAACCACCCGGACCGGCAGCTCGGCGTCATGACGTACTGGGGCATCTCCGAGCACGTCCTGAACAACTCCGACGCCACCCTGGGCGTCATGAAGGACGTCCTCGACGAGCTGGTGGAGATCTTCCCGTTCGAGATCGTGCACATCGGCGGCGACGAGTGCCCGACGGTCGAGTGGCAGGAGAGCGAGGTCGCCCAGGCGCGGGTGCGCGAGCTGGGCCTGACCGGCGTCGACCAGCTGCAGGGCTGGTGGGCGGCCGAGATGGCCAAGCACCTGGCCGGGCACGGCCGGCGCATCGCCGTCTGGGACGAGCTGCTGGAGCGCGGCGTGCAGAGCGACGCGGTCATCTTCGGCTGGCAGGGCGAGGAGCGGGTGCACGCGGCGCTGGCCGCCGGCCACGAGGTGGTCGCCGCCCCGCACACCCACACCTACCTCGACTACGCCGAGAGCGACTCGCCGGACGAGCCGCTCGCCATCCGCGGCACCACCCCGATCGAGAAGGTGTACGGCTACCGCCCGACGCCCGACGGGCTGGCGGACGGGCCGGGCCGGGTGCTCGGCGTGCAGGCGCAGGTGTGGAGCGAGTACGTGCCGACGCCGGAGCTGGTCGAGTACCGCACGTACCCGCGGCTGGCCGCGCTGGCGGAGGTCGGCTGGTCGGGCGAGGGCGGCGACGTCGCCGACTTCCGCACCCGGCTGGCGGAGCACATCGCCCGGCTCGACGCGGCCGGTGTGAACTACCGCCCGCTGGACTGATCCTCGGGCTCCGGGGCCGGCCGCCGCCGCGCGGCCGGCCCCGGGACCGTGAACAGCGGCAGGAACACCTGGGCCAGCGGGCCGATCGCCACCGCGTACAGCACGGTGCCGAGGCCGACGGTGCCGCCGAGCAGCCAGCCGACGGCGAGCACGAGCACCTCGATGGCGGTGCGCACCAGCCGCACGGACAGCCCGGGGCGGCGGGCCACGATGCCGGTCATCAGGCCGTCGCGGGGGCCGGGGCCGAGCCGCGCCCCGATGTACATGCCGGTGGCGACGCCGTTGAGCAGCACCCCGCCGACGAGGAACCCGGCGCGGGCCCACAGGGCGCCCGGCGCGGGCAGCACCGCCAGCGTGGCCTCGACGGCGACGCCGATGACGAGCACGTTGGCGATGGTGCCGACGCCGGGGCGCTGGCGCAGGGGGATCCACAGCAGCAGCACGGCCACGCTGGCGGCGATGACGACCAGGCCGAAGCGCAGGCCGGTGGACTCGGCGAGGCCCTGGTGGAACACGTCCCACGGGTTCAGGCCGAGGTGCGCCTGGATCATCAGGGCCATGCTGGCGCCGTACAGCACCAGCCCGGCGAGCAGCTGCGCGAACCGGCGGGAATTGGTCTTGCTGACGACGCTCACTCCTGCCACTCTCAAGGCCAATACCGCCGGGCGGTAGAGCCAATCGTGGGGGAGTGGACGTGACCAGCACCGTACGCGGCGACCAGTTGGCCCGGCTCCTGGGCCACTGGCACGCCCTGCCGGGCCGCCGCCGCAGCCCCGACTACGCCGCCCTCGCCGGCACCGTGCGCGGCCTGCTCGCCGACGGCCGCCTCCCGCTCGGGGTGCGCCTGCCCGCCGAGCGGGAGCTGGCGGAGGCGCTCGCGGTCAGCCGCACCACCGTCAGCGCGGCGTACCGGACGCTGCGCGACAGCGGCCACCTCACCAGCCGGCGCGGCGCCGGCAGCTGGACCACCCTGCCCCGCGGCCACCGCGTGGCCAGCTCCGGCCTGTGGACCCCCGTCGACGACCTGGACATGCTCGACCTGGGGGTGGCCGCGCTGTCCGCGCCCGCCGAGGTCGTCGAGGCCGCCCGCGAGGCCGCCGAGCAGCTGCCCCGGCACCTGCACTCCACCGGCTACCACCCGACCGGCATCCACGAGCTGCGCGAGGCCGTCGCCGCCGGCTACACCGCGCGGGGCCTGCCCACCGCCCCCGAGCAGATCATGATCACCAGCGGCACCCAGCACGCGCTGGACCTGGTGCTGCGGCTGTGCGTGCCGGTCGGCTCGCCGGTGCTGGTCGAGTCGCCCACGTACCCGAACGCGCTGGCCGCGCTCGCCGCCCGGCGCGCCCGGATCAGCACCCACGGCGTCGACGCCGCCACCGGCTGGGACGCCGACCTGCTGCTCGGCGCGCTGCGCCAGACCCGCCCCCGGCTGGCGTACGTCATCCCCGAGTTCCACAACCCCACCGGCCACCTCATGCCTGCCGAGCTGCGCGAACGCCTCGCCGCGACCGCGCACACCGCGTCGGTCGACCTGGTCGTCGACGAGTCGTTCGTCGACCTGCCGCTCGACGGCACGCCCGTGCCGCCGCCGGTCGCCGTGTTCGACCGGCACTCCCGGGTCATCACGATCGGCGGCATGAGCAAGCCCTACTGGGGCGGCCTGCGCATCGGCTGGGTGCGCGCCGCCGCGCCGCTCGTGCAGCGCCTCGCCGCCCTGCGGGTCGGCGTCGACATGTCCAGCCCCGTGCTCGACCAGCTCGTCGCCGTCGCGCTGCTGCACCGCGCCGGCACCATCGTCCCGGCCCGCATCGCCCAGCTCACCGCCCAGCGCGACGCCCTCCTCGCCGCCCTCGCCGAGGCGCTGCCGCAGTGGCGCGTCACCGTCCCGCACGGCGGCGTCACCCTGTGGGCCGAGCTCGACGGCCCGGTGTCCAGCGCGCTGGCCCGCGCGGCCGAGGAGGTCGGCGTGCGCCTGGCGCCCGGGCCCCGGTTCGGCCTCGACGGCACCCTCGAACGCTTCCTGCGCCTGCCGTTCACCCTGCCCGCCGCCGACCTCACCGAGGCCGTGAGCCGGCTGGCGGGGGTGCGCCTGGGCCTCGACCACGCGCCGCGCCCGTCGTGGCGCACCGCCGAGGTCATCGCCTGACGGCCGCCCGACCGCCGCTCAGGCGGGCGTCCAGAACGGGTCGCGGCCGATGAAGCCGAGCATTCTGGCCTGCACGCCGGCGTCGCCGGGCACGGCCACCCGCGGGCCGTACTGGCCCGAGGCGCGCAGCACCTCGTCCATCGGCTCCATGCCGGCCAGCAGGGCGGCGCAGAAGCCCGGGTCGAGCCGGTCGTCCTGGCCGGTGGCGCGGGCCAGGTCCCAGGTGTGCATGAACACGTCGCTGGTGTAGAACCGGTCGATCGCCTGGTCCAGCGGGACGTCGCCGATGTGCCGGTTGGTCAGCGTCCGCTGCGGGGTCGCCGGGTCGTCCAGCACCGCCTGCACGCCGTCGACCTGCGCCTGCCACGCGCCGGCCGGGTCGTCGGCCACGGCCGGGCCCGCTGGCAGCCGCACGTCCGAACCGGCGGCGAGGAACGACGGGAACCACTCGACGAGGTGGCCGACGACGTCGCGGGCGGTCCAGCCGGCCACCGGCGCCGGGGCGTCCCAGTCCTTCGTGCCGCGCACCCGGTCGGTGAACGTGCCGCCGATGCGGCGGTGCCGCTCCGCGGGGCTCAGCTCAGACAGTTCCATCGGCCAGCATCCTCTCCAGTTTCGCGTACCCGTCGTCGAGGCCGGTCTCCATGCCGCTGCGCAGCCAGGCGTCGCGGCTCTCGAAGCTCTCCACCAGCGACTGCGTGTGCAGGCGGGTCGTGCCGCCGCCCAGGTCCTCGAAGCGCAGCGTCTCCAGGGCCACCCCGTCGGGGTCGCCCTCCCACGTGAACGTCCGCACGATGCGGTCCGGCCGGATCTCGTGGAAGCAGCCGCGGAAGGCGTACTCGGCGCCGTCCCGCACGGACACGAACCGGTAGCTGCCGCCGGTGCGGGCGTCCCACTGCTCGATGCGCGTGTGCATGCCGTCCGGGCCGACCCACCGGGCGTACAGCTCCGGGTCGGTGTGCGCCCGCAGCAGCCGCTCGGGGGTGGCCCGGAAGTCCCGGGTGATGCGGATGATCGGCAGCGCGGGGTCCGCCTCGATGCGCGTCACGGCCGAGGCTCCCCGTCGCGGTCCCCGTTGCGGTCCTCGTCCGCCAGCTCGGCCAGCAGGTGGTCGAGGCGCTGGTAGCGCTGCTCGGCCCGGCGGCGGTACCGCTCGATCCACTCGTCCATCTCGTCCAGCGCTCCGATCTCCAGCCGCACGGGGCGGGGCTGCGGCCCGGGCGGGCGGCTCACCACGCCGGCCTCCTCCAGCACCCGCAGGTGCTTGTAGACCGCCTGCAGGCTCATCCGGTACGGCTCGGCGAGCTGGTTGACGGTGGCGTCGGCGACCGACAGGCGCGCCACCATGTCGCGGCGGGTCGGGTCGGCGAGGGCCGCGAAGACCCGGTCGAGCGGCATCCTGGTCCTCGTTTCAACCGTCTGGTTTAAAGGACGCTACGACGCCGGCGCGGGCAGGTCAAGGGATCGGTGGCGGCCGGGATGTCGCCGCGGAGGGGCCGCCGCCTGCTCGACGACAGCTGCGCGCGGTAACCCGCCGGGCTCGCGACGCTCGACCAGGACGGGTGGGAGCGGGAGCGCGCCACGGCGGGGAGATCTGCCTGCTGCGGGACCGGTGCCGGGCCCGCTGACGGTCGTCGCCGCCGGCGGGCCCGGCACCCGGGTCACATCGCGGCGATGGTGCCCGCGTACATCTTGTCGATCTGCTCGGCGAAGTTGGTCTCGACGCCGCGGCGCTTGATCTTCATCGACGGGGTGATCTCGCCGTCCTCGATGGTGAGGTCGCGGGGGAGGATGGCGAACTTCTTGATGGTCTCCCAGCGGTTGAGCTTGCCGTTGAGCTCGTCGATGTAGCCCGCGACCATCTTCTCGGTCTCCGGCGCGGCGACGATCTCCGCGTAGCTCTTGCCCTCCAGCGGGCCGCCCGCCGCCCAGCTGGTGATGGCGTCGGGGTCGAGGCTGATGAGCATGGTGACGTAGTTGCGGGCCTGGCCGATGACGACCGCCTGGCTGGTGTACGGGCAGACCGCCTTGAACATGCCCTCGATGTGCGACGGGGCGATGTACTTGCCGCCGGACGTCTTGACCAGGTCCTTCTTGCGGTCGGTGATGCTCAGGTAGCCGTCGGCGTCGAGGTGGCCGATGTCGCCGGTGCGGAAGAACCCGTCCTCGGTGAACGACTCGGCGGTGGCCTCCGGCAGGTTGCGGTAGGCGCGCATGACCGGCGCGCCGCGCAGCAGCACCTCGCCGTCGCTGTCGATGCGGCACTCCAGGTCGCCGAGCGCCTGGCCGACCGTGCCGATCTTGAGCTTGCCGAGCCGGTTGACGAAGTTCGCCGCGCTGGACTCGGTGAGGCCGTAGCCCTCCATGATCGGCAGGTTCGCGGCGGCGAAGAACTCGGCGATCTGGCGGCTCAGCGGGGCGCTGCCGGACACCAGCACGCGCAGGCGGCCGCCGAGGCGCTGCTGCAGCTTGCTGAAGACGAGCTTCTCGGCGAGGCCGTACTGCAGCCGCAGGGCGGCCGGGACCGGCTTGCCGGCCTGGTCGAGCGCGACCTTCTTCTTGCCGGTGGCGACCGCCCAGCCGAAGATCTTCGCCTTGGCGCCGCCCTCGGCGGTGGCGTTGGTGACGGCCCGGTTGTAGACCTTCTCGAAGATGCGGGGCGCGGCGCACATGAGCGTCGGGCGCACCACGGACAGCATCTCGACGAGCTTGTCGACCCGGCCGTCGACGTAGGTGGGCACGCCGACGTGGATGATGCCGCAGAGCAGCGTCTTGCCGAACGAGTGCGACAGCGGCAGCCACAGGTACTGCAGGTCGCTCGACTCGAACAGGCCCAGGTCGGCCTGGGCGACGCCCTCCCAGCACCAGCCGCCGTGCAGCAGCTCGACGCCCTTGGGCCGGCCGGTGGTGCCGGAGGTGTAGATGAGGGTGGCGAGGTGGTCGGGGCCGATGTCCTTCGTCAGGCGGTCGATCAGGTCCGGCTCGGCGGTGAGGGCGGTGCGGCCGCGCTCCTCCAGGTCGGCGAGGGTGAGCTGCGGCGGGTTCGCGGCGGCGTCGGCGAGGCCGCCGAGCAGCACGACGTGGGTGAGCGACGGCAGGTCGGCCCCGGAGATCTTCAGCGCCTGGGTCGGGTTCTCGGCGATCAGCACCTTCGAGCCGGAGTCGCCGATGATGTAGCAGGCGTCCTCGGGCTCGGTGGTCGGATAGACCGTGGTGGTGGCGCCGCCCGCCAGCATGATGCCGAGGTCGGCGAGCACCCACTCGAGGCTGGTGCCGGCGATGATCGAGACCCGGTCCTCCGTGCCGACGCCGAGCGTGTGCAGGCCGGCGGCGATGGCCTTGGCCCGGTCGCCGACCTGCGACCAGGTGAGCCAGTCGAGCCCGGTGTCGTCCGCGGTGGGTTTCGCCAGGGCCTGGTGGTCGGGCGTCGCCGCGACCCGGCGCAGGAACATGTCGGGGATGGAGCGGTAGGGAACCTCGAGAGCCATCGACGCCGCCTGCCTATCTGAGGGTTTCTGTTAATTCGGAGTTACCGAAGCGTATTTGCGACCCGGCGTGGCGGCCAGAGGCGGCACGCCGCGAAAGCGCACGCGGCGCCGCATGCTGACCGGTTTCGCGCTGCGTGCGGCGCTGTGCCGGGTCTGCCCGTGATCCTATCGGCGATCGGCGGCCGTGCCTCAAGCCCGCGACGATCGGTCCGCTTGCGCGGCGATATGGCCCATCCGGGATGGCCCGTCCCGGGATATCGACATCCTACGATCGGCCCAACGCTCACCGTCCCGGTCCGGGCCCCCCGGCGGACCGGCTCGGCCCCTCAGGGAGGAACCGCATGACCCGACCGCGCAGCCGCAGGGCGATCACCCTGGCCCTGCTCGCCGCCGCGGCGACCACGGCCACCGCCGCCGTCGCCGTTCCCGCCTCCGCCGCCCCGTCCGGCACCATCCGGCTCGCCGGCGGACCCACCGCAGTGCCCGGCAGCTACATCGTCGTGCTCAAGGACAGCGCCGTCGGCGCCCGCGCCGGCACCCCCGGCGCCGCGGCCGCCGTCACCACCCGGGCCGCCGGCCTGACCCGCGGGTACGGCGGCAGCGTCGCCCGCAGCTTCGGCACCGCGCTCAACGGCTTCGAGGCCACCATCGGCGAGGCCGCCGCCCGCCGCCTCGCCGCCGACCCGGCCGTCGCCTACGTCGAGCAGAACCACACCGTCTCGCTGGCCGCCACCCAGACCGGCGCCACCTGGGGCATCGACCGCATCGACCAGCGCAACCGGCCGCTGAGCACCACGTACACGTACTCGACGACCGCGAGCAACGTGACGGCCTACATCATCGACACCGGCATCCGGTTCGGCCACAGCCAGTTCGGCGGGCGCGCGGTGAGCGGCTACGACGCCGTCGACGGCGGCAGCGCCGACGACTGCAACGGCCACGGCACCCACGTCGCGGGCACGGTCGGCGGCAGCGTGCACGGCGTCGCCAAGGGCGTCCGGCTCGTCGGCGTGCGGGTCCTGAACTGCTCCGGCAGCGGCACCAACGCCGGCGTCATTGCGGGCGTCAACTGGGTCACCAACAACGCGACCCGCCCGGCCGTGGCGAACATGAGCCTCGGCGGCGGCGTCAGCTCCGCCCTGGACACGGCCGTCGCCAACTCGATCGCCCGCGGCATCACCTACGGCCTGGCCGCCGGCAACTCGAACGCCAACGCCTGCAACAGCTCGCCGTCGCGGGTCGCGGCCGGCATCACCGTCGGCGCCACGACCAGCACCGACGCCCGCGCCTCGTACTCCAACTACGGCACCTGCCTGGACATCTTCGCGCCGGGCTCGTCGATCACGTCCACCTGGTACACGAGCAACTCCGCCACGAACACGATCAGCGGCACGTCGATGGCGACGCCGCACGTGGTCGGCGCGGCCGCCCTGTACCTGTCGGGCAACACCGGCGCCACCCCGCAGCAGGTGCGCGACGCCCTGGTCGGCAAGGCCACGACCGGCGTGGTGACCAGCCCGGGCACCGGCTCCCCGAACCGGCTCCTCTACACCGGTGCGTGACCTCCTCCGTTGAGGCGGAACGGCCCCGGGCGCTCCACAGAGCACCCGGGGCCGCTTCCGTGCGGGTGGGATCAGTCGTCGTCGCCGCCGCGGCCACGCCCGTGCCCGCGCCCGCTGTCGTCGTCATCGTCATCGTCGTCGGCCCGGTCGTGGCCGCTGTCGTCGCTGCCGCTGTCGTCGCTGCTGTCGTCGCTGCGGCCGTCGCTGTCGTCGCGGCCGTCGCTGTCGTCGCTGTCGTCGGACGCGTCCGTGCGGTGCCGGACCACCTCGCCGGTCTGCCGGTCGATGTCCAGCTCGTGCTCGACGCCGCCCGCGACCACCTCGACGTCCCAGACGGCGCGGCCGTGCTCGGTCTCGCCCTCGACGTCGGTGACCCGGCCGCCGCCGACCCGGTTGAGCGCGATCTGCCCGGCCCGCTCGACGCTGATCGCGCCGGTGGCGGTGGCGGTGGCGGAACTGGACGAGGAGGACGGCGACGCGGACGCCGACGCCGACTCCGAGGGCGAGGCGGAGGCCGAGGGCGACGCCGACTCCGACGGGTCCGCGCTGGGCGACCCGCTGTCCAGCGGGACCGGCTCCGCGGCACCGAGCCGCGCCGTGGCGGGCCGGTCGCCGCCGGCGGCCATCGCCGCCGTGCCGCCGATCGCGACCGCGGCGAGGGAGCCGGCGGCGAGGGCGAGGACTGCCTTCTTCTGCATCATGATCGAACCTTCCGTGTCCACGGGTGCTGCCTGACTGACGACACCGTCCCGCGATCTGCGCCAACGCCGCGCTGTGTGACCCCTAAGGTCAGGTAAAGGTCCGCTGTGCCACGATTTGCGGATGTCCTACGCCTGGTTCACCGACCGCTGCGCCGCCCTGGCGGAGGCGTACTGCCTGACCCTCGTCGCCGGGCTGAGCCCCCGCGAGGTGATCGACCGGCTCGACGGCACCGGCGTGCGCCCGGCCACCGGCCTGGCCGCCGTGCTGGAGCCGGCCCCCGGCGACGAGGAGTTCGTGGCCGTCACCCAGCTGCCCGGGTGGTCGCTGATCGTCGAGCCCTACGGCTACCTGGGCGTCACCGAGGACGTGTACGGGCCGCTGTCCGCGGGCTCGGAGCTGGTCGCGCACTACCGCAACATCGTCGGCGGCGACCAGTTCGTGCACGTGGCCGACGGGGTGGTGCTGCGCGACCTGTCGCCCACGGCGGAGTTCCCGGCCGCCCCGGTGGAGGGCGCGCTGGAGCTGGCCGGGAAGCTCACCGGGGTGCGGCTGACCGCCGAGTTGCTGGAGTCGGCCGAGTACCTGTGCGCGGACGTGCCCGAGCCGCTGTGATTAGGCCGGCGGCAGCGTCAGCGTGACGGCCGCGCCGCCGCCCGGGGCGTTGCCGGCGCGGAAGGTGGCGGCCGCGCGCCGGGCGATGTCCAGCCCCAGCCCGGTGGAGCCGGCGCCGCTGTCGCCGCGGGCGGGCGCCGCGCCGCCGGGGAAGCCCGGCCCGGCGTCGGCGACCTCCAGCGTCGCCCCGCCGCCCGGGGCCGCCGCCAGCCGCACCGAGAAGTCGGTGCCGTCGGGGGTGTGCGCGAAGACGTTGCCGAGCAGCGCGTCCAGGGCGGCGGCCAGGTCGTCCCAGGCCACCGCCACCGGCAGCGGCCCGTCGGGCAGCGCGGCGGTGACCGCGCGGCCGGTGTCGTCGGCCAGCACCTGCCAGAACGCCACCCGGTCGCGGACGATCGCGGTGGCGTCGCAGCGCTGCTCGGCGGCGGGGCGGTCGTCGCTGCGGCGGCGGGCCTGCTCGATCAGGTCGGTGACGGCGCGCTGGAGGGCGTCGACGTGGTCGGTGATCCGGGCGGCGTCGGCCGGGTCGGCGAGCGACTCGGCCTCCAGCCGCAGCGCGGTCAGCGGGGTGCGCAGCCGGTGCGACAGGTCGGCCACCTCCTCGCGCTCGGCGCGCAGCAGCTCCTGGATGCGCCGCGCCAGGTGGTTGAGCGCCTTGGCGACCTCGCGCAGCTCGGGCGGCCCGGCGGGCAGCGCGCGGGCGCCCAGGTCGGCGCCCGCGAGCCGGTGCGAGACCGTGCTCAGCTCGGTGATCGGCCGGATCAGCCCGCGGGCGATCCGGTCGGCGACCACCAGGCCGATCACCACCAGCGCCAGGCCCAGCCCGGCCAGCAGCAGCCACGCCTGGGTGACGCCGCGGGTCAGTTCCTCGTTCGTGACCAGGGTGCGGATCACCGCGGTGCCGGCGCCGCCGCGCACCGCGAAGACGATCTCGCGGCCCTCCGGGACCAGCGCGGTGAAGCTGCGGCCGCCGCGGGCGGCCAGCTCCACGGCGGGGGTACGCGGGGCGCGCGCGCCCAGCACCTGCCCGTCCGGCAGGTAGACGGTGACGCCCGGCAGCCCGACCAGCGCCTGGCGCACGTCGTCCGGGTCGGCGACGCCCAGCAGCGGCCGCACCGCCTGCACGCTGGTGTTCGCCGCGCTCATCGCCTGGTTCTCGGCGAACGAGCGCACCAGCAGGGCCAGCGGCACCAGGAACGCCACCAGCACGAGCAGCGTGGTGGCGGCGACGAGGATCCTCAGCCGGGCCTTCACGGGGCGCTCAGCCGGACCCCGACGCCGCGCACCGTGTGCAGGTAGCGCGGCTCCTGCGCGGACTCGCCGAGCTTGCGGCGCAGCCACGACAGGTGCACGTCCACAGTCTTGTCGGCCCCGCCGTACGGCACCTGCCACACCTCGGTGAGCAGCTCCCGCTTGGTGACCACCTGCCCGGCCCGCCCGGCCAGGTGCACGAGCAGGTCGAACTCGCGCGGCGTCAGGTCGAGGCCGGCGCCGTCGAGGGTGGCCTGGCGGGCGCCGACGTCGATGCGCAGCCCGCCGACGACGTGCACCTCCCCGGCGTCGCGGCCGGGCCCGCCGCGGCGCAGCACCGCCCGGATGCGGGCGTCGAGCTGGGCGGCGGTGAACGGCTTGACCACGTAGTCGTCGCCGCCCGCGTCGAGCGCCCGGACGATGACCGTCTCGTCGTCGCGGGCGGTCGCCACGATGACCGGCACGGCGCTGACCGCGCGCAGCATCCGCAGCAGCTCCAGGCCGTCCAGGTCGGGCAGGCCCAGGTCGAGCACGACCAGGTCGGGGCGCTCGGCGAGGGCCGTCTGCAGGCCCGCCATCGCGGTGCCCTCGGCGGCGACGGCGTGGCCGCGCTCGCGCAGCGCGCGCAGCAGGTTGGTCCGGATGGCGGGGTCGTCCTCGATGAGCAGCAGGCGGGGCACCCGCCGACCGTACCCATGCCGGGGCCCGCCGCCGCGGCCCTTAACCGTCTCTTAGCGTCGGGGTGTGCCCGGCTTAGCCGGCGACCGGGCAGACTCGACGCCGTGGGATCACGGACTCTGCTCGGCGTCGCCGGCTGGCTGACCGCCGCCCTGGTGGCGGTCGTCGTCGGCCTGGCCGCGGTGCGCCTGATCGGGGAGGGCCTGCAGGGCTCGGCCCCGCCGGCGCTGTCGGCCGCCGAGGTCGCCGACGCGCTCGCGTCCGCCCCGGCGGCGCCGACCTCCGCGCCCGCCTCCACGCCGGGCTCCGCGCCTTCCTCCGCGCCGGCCTCCGCAGGGCCGACGTCCGCGGCGCCGACGACCGTCGCCGCCGGCACGCAGACGTTCGACACCCCCGGCGGGCTGGTCACCGCCCGCTGCGCGGCGGGCGTCGTCACGATCGCCGGCACCTCGCCCGCGCAGGGGTGGGGCACCCACGAGGTGGAGGACGGCGCCGACGAGGCCGAGGTCGACTTCCGCTCGGGGCGCCGGCGCGTCGAGGTGACGGTGACCTGCGGGGCCGACGGCCGTCCGGTGGCCCGCACCGAGGACAAGTCGGACGACGACTAGAACCCGAGCTTCGCGCCCCGCAGCCGCTCGGCGACCGCGGGATCGCCACCGACCTCGACCCGGGCCGCGCGCTGCCGCCCGGTGAGGAACAGCAGCAGCTCGCCCGGCTCGCCGGTCAGGGTGGCCGGCGGCCTGCCCTCGGGGCCGGCGACCGTCTCGCCGAGGCCCGGCGCGACGAGCGTGATCCGGGCGGGCGCCTTGCGCAGCGCCAGCCGCGCGGTCTGCTTCAGCTGCTTCCACAGCGTCTCGCGGAACGCGGGCTCCAGGGCGCGCGGCTGCCAGCCCGGCTCGCCGCGGCGCACGTCCTCGTGGTGCACGAAGAACTCGGTGGTGTTGGTCAGCGGCTCCACCAGCGGGTTGCTGACCGGGCTCCACCACGGCGGGGTGCGCACCAGCTCGATCACCTCCGCCCACGGCCTGGCCGCGACGCCCAGCCGGACCCGCTCGCCGTGCGCCTGCAGCGCGGGCACGAGCAGCCCGGCGGCGCTGTCCGGGCGGCGGTCGCGCACGACGAGGTGGGCGGCGAGGTCGCGGGTGGTCCACCCCTCGCACAGCGTGGGCCGGTCGGGTCCCGTCTCGGCGAACAGGTCGGCCAGGGCCCGGCGTTCGTCGCGTGCGTAGGTCATCCGTCGATCGTAGGGTGTGGCCCGCCCCACAGCCTCCCGGGCGAATCGTGGTCGGCGGATGTCGTACCCGTGCGCCAGGATGGAACGGTCCCAGTTCCGCCGCCGTCGCGGAGTAAGGTTCGTCTGGGCCGTTGACTACTTACCGCGGGGGTGCCGTGCCGAGCAGGACGAGCCGGGACGTGCTGGCCCGCGGGCTGTGGGTGCTGGGCCAGGCCATCCGCACCGAGCCGCGCCGCTTCCTGATCGGCGCGGTGGGCAGCGTGCTGTTCGGCCTGCTGATCATCGGCAACGCGTTCGTCATCGGCAACCTGGTCGGCCGGGTCGTCGTGCCGTCCATCGAGCAGCGCCGCGCCGAGTGGGACCTGCTGCTGGCCGCCGCCGCCATCCTGCTGGGTATCAGCCTGCTGCGGGTGCTGAGCATCTTCGGCCGCCGCCTCGGCGCGGGCTACATGCAGTTCCACCTGCAGGCGCGCTACCGGCGCGCGGTCACCCGCCGCTACCTGGCGCTGCCGCCGGCCTGGCACCGCCGGCACGCCACCGGCACCCTGCTGTCCAACGCCAACTCCGACGTCGAGGCCGCGTTCTACCCGATCGCGCCGCTGCCGTTCGCCGTCGGCACTCTGGTCATGCTGGTCGCCGCGGTCGGCTCGCTGTTCGCCACCGACTGGGTGCTCGCCCTCGTCGGGGTGGCGCTGTTCCCGTCGCTGTTCACCCTCAACGTGGTCTACTCGCGGCGCATGGCGCCCCGGCAGATCCGCGCCCAGCAGCTGCGCGCCCGGGTCAGCGCCATCGCCCACGAGAGCTTCGACGGCGCCCTGGTCGTCAAGACGATGGGCCGCGAGGCCGCCGAGGGCGAGCGGTTCGCCGCCGAGGTGCGCGAGCTGCGCGACGCGCTGATCTCCGTCGGCCGGCTGCGCGGCGCGTTCGACCCGGTCATGGACGCGCTGCCGAGCCTGGGCACCCTGGCGGTGCTGCTGCTCGGCGCCTGGCGGCTCGGCACCGGCCACATCACGGTCGGCGAGCTGGTCAGCGTCGCGTTCCTGTTCACCGTGCTCGCCTTTCCGGTGCGGGCGATCGGCTGGGTGGTGGCCGAGCTGCCGCGCAGCGTCGCCGGGTGGGACCGGGTGCAGGCCGTGCTGTCCGCCACCGGCGACATGACCTACGGCGACGCCGAGCCGGCCGCCGCCACCGGCCCGGCCGCGCTCGCCTTCGACCGGGTGAGCTTCGCCTACGAGGGCGGCCGCGAGGTGCTGCACGACGTGTCGTTCACGGTGGCGCCCGGGCGCACGGTCGCGCTGGTGGGCCCCACCGGCTCCGGCAAGTCCACCATCGCCGCGCTGGCGGTGCGGCTGGTCGACCCGGCCACCGGCACCGTCCGCCTCGACGGCGCCGACGCCCGCACCCTCAGCGCCGCCGCCCTGGCCCGCACCGCGGCGTTCGTGCCGCAGGTGCCGTTCGTCTTCGACGACACCGTGCGGGCCAACCTCACCCTCGACCGGCCCGGCGTCGGCGAGGACGAGGCCCGCGCCGCGCTGGAGCTGGCGCAGGCCGACGCCTTCGTCGACAAGCTGCCCGACGGGCTCGACACGGCGGTGGGGGAGCGCGGCACCTCGCTGTCCGGCGGCCAGCGGCAGCGGCTCACCTTGGCCCGCGCCCTCGCCGGGTCGCCGCGGCTGCTCGTCCTCGACGACGCGACCAGCGCCGTCGACCCGCGCGTCGAGTCGGCCATCCTCGCCGGGCTGCGCGGCGGCGCCGGCACGTCGATCCTCGTGGTGGCGTACCGGCGGGCCACCATCGCACTGGCCGACCAGGTGGTCTACGTCGAGCACGGCCGGGTCGTCGCCACCGGCACCCACCGCGAGCTGCTGGCCTCCACGCCCGGCTACACCGCCCTGGTCACCGCGTACGAGCGGGCCGAGGCCGAACGCGAGCGCGAGCACGCCTACGACGAGGAGGTGCCCGCGTGACGACGGCGACCGTGACGGCCGAGCGCGACTACGAGCCGGCGCTGCGCACCGTGCGCCGCGGCCTGGCCCTGTCGCCCGAGCTGCGCACCGGCCTGGCCGGCACCCTCGCGCTCGCCCTGGTGTCGATGGCCGGCCGGGTCGCCGTGCCGATCGCCATCCAGCAGGGCATCGACTGGGGCATCCGCGGCCCGGGCGGGCTCGACGTGGGCCGGGTCGGCCTGGTCGTCGCCGTCACCGTCGCCGTCCTGATCCTCACCACCGCGTGCGGCTACCTGATGGTGCGCCGGCTGTTCACCGTCAGCGAGACCGCCCTGGCCGGGGTGCGCACCCGCACGTTCCGGCACGTGCACGACCTGTCGGTGCTGCACCAGGCGGCCGAGCGGCGCGGCGCCCTGGTCTCCCGGGTCACCGGCGACATCGACCAGATCACCCAGTTCCTGCAGATGGGCGGCGTCATGCTGCTCATCACCAGCGGGCAGCTCGTCGTCACCATCGTCGTGATGCTGGTCTACTCGTGGCAGCTCACGCTGGTGACGCTGCTGGCGTTCGTGCCCGCGGTGATCGTCATCCGGCGGTTCCAAAAGCGGCTGGCCGGCGCGTACGGCACCGTCCGGCAGCGCACGGGCACGCTGCTCGCCGCGGTCGCCGAGAGCGTGGTGGGCGCCGACGTCATCCGCGCCTACGGCGTCGCGGGCCGCACCTCCGCCAAGCTCGACACGGCGGTCGACGAGCTGCGCACCGCCCAGAAACAGGCGCTGAAGACCAGCGTCACCGGCTTCTCCACCGGCGAGGTGGCGGCCGGGCTGGCCCTCGCCGCGGTCGTCGTGGTGGGCGTGCTGCTCGGCGTCGACGGCGACATCACGGTCGGCCAGCTCACGGCGTTCCTGTTCCTGGTGACGCTGTTCATCCAGCCGGTGCAGATCGCCACCGAGACGCTGAACGAGGCGCAGAACGCGGTCGCGGGCTGGCGCCGGGTGCTCGACGTGCTCGACATGGACCCGGACGTGGCCGACCCGGGCGCGGCGGGCCGCGACCTGCCGCCCGGACCGGTCGAGGTGCGCTTCGAGCGCGTGTCGTACGCGTACCCGGGCGGGCCGACCGTGCTGTCCGGGGTGGACCTGACGATCACGCCGCACACCCGGGTGGCCGTGGTGGGCGAGACGGGCAGCGGCAAGACGACGTTCGCCAAGCTGCTCACCCGCCTCATGGACCCGGCCGGCGGGCGGGTGCTGCTGTCCGGGGTGCCGCTGACCGACGTGCGGTTCGCGTCGCTGCGCGCGAAGGTCGTCATGGTGCCGCAGGACGGCTTCCTGTTCGACGGCACCGTCGCCGAGAACGTGCGGTTCGCCCGCCCCGACCTCGGCGACGAGGACCTGGAGCTGGCGTTCGGCGAGCTGGGCCTGGCCGACTGGGTGACGGGCCTGCCCGCGGGCCTGCACACGCCGGTGGGCGAGCGGGGCGAGGCGCTGAGCGTGGGCGAGCGCCAGCTCGTCGCGCTGGTCCGCGCCTACGTGGCCGACCCCGACCTGCTGGTGCTCGACGAGGCCACCAGCGCGGTCGACCCGGCGACGGAGGTCCGGCTGCAGCGCACCCTCGACGCGGTGACCCGTGGCCGCACCACGGTGGCGATCGCGCACCGGCTGTCCACGGCGCAGTCGGCGGACGAGGTGATCGTGGTCGACGCGGGCCGGGTCGTCCAGCGCGGGCCGCACGCGGAGCTGATCCGCGACCCGGAGTCGGTCTACGGCCGCCTGCACTCCAGCTGGCTGGAGCAGACGCGATAGGCCCGGCACGCCGTTGTGCCGGGCCCGTCGCTGCTCGGTGGCCGGGTGGTCTGCGGGGTCAGCGGGCGTAGAACTCGACGACCAGCTGCTCGTCGCACAGCACCGGCACCTCGGTGCGGGCGGGGATGCGCAGCAGCGTGATACGCAGCTCCTCCAGCGACGTCGACAGGTACGGGGCGGTGGGCCCGTCGACGTGCGCGCCGGCCTTGGCGATCTCGAACGGTGGCTTGGCGGCGCTGCGCCGGCGCACCGTCACGACCTGGCCGGGCTTGAGCAGGTAGCCGGGCCGGTCGACCTTGCGGCCGTCCACCTCGAAGTGTCCGTGCGCGACGAGCTGGCGGGCCTGGTAGATGGTCCGGGCGAGCCCGGCGCGGGCCACGACGGCGTCGAGCCGCCGCTCCAGCAGCTGGATCATCGCCTCGCCGGTCTTCATCTCCAGCCGGTGGGCCTCGTCGTAGGCCCGGCGCATCTGCTTCTCGCTGATGTTGTACTGGTGCCGCAGCCGCTGCTTCTCGAGCAGCCGCACCTGGTAGTCGCTGGGCTTGCGCCGCGCGCGGCCGTGCACGCCCGGCGGGAACGGCCGACGCTCGAAGTACTTCACGCACTTGCGGGTCAGCGGGATGCCGAGCGCCCGCGAGAGCCGGGCCTTCGGACGGGACTGGTTCACGGATCACTTCTCCGGTGGGTCGCGGTTGACGTCGGGGGTAAGTTAGCCTCACCTTACTAAGGCAAGCCTAACGCTGCCAGCCCGCCCCGCGCCGGAGGATCCTGATGCAGCCCAGCCACGCAGAGCTCGCCCGCACGCTCGCCGCCGGCCGCCTCCCGGCGACCGCGTCGGTCGCGTGCCGGCCCGGCCTGTTCCCGGTCCGCCACCTCACCGACGGCGACGGCCGCCTGCTGCTGCTCGCGCCCGCCGACGGCGGCCTCACCGACGCGCTGCGCCCCGTCGACGGCGCCGACGACACCGCGGTCGTGCTGGACATCCCCGACGTCCCGCCGGTGGCCGGCGCCCCGTCGATGGGCCGGGTCTGGGTGGCCGGCTGGGCCGTCGCCCTCGACGGCGCCGAGGCCCGCGCCGCCGCCCTGGACTGGGCCGGCCACGACCCCACCGGCGACCTGCTCGACGTCGGCCGCGGCCAGGTGCTGCACCGCGTCGACGTGGCCGAGATCCGCCTCGAGCGCGCCGGCCTCACCGTCGACGTCGACCCCGACGAGTACGCGGCGGCCGCCCCCGACCCGCTGCACGCCATCGAGTTCGACCTGGTCGCCGACCTGGCCGACCACCACGTCGAGGAGATGACCGGCTACCTGCGCCGCCAGCTCGGCCCCGCCGTCGGCCGCGAAGTGCCGCGCGTCGTCCGGCTCGACCGCTACGGCTTCGTCGTGCGCCTCGGCGAGCGCCTCGCCCGGCTGGCGTTCCCGCGCCCGGTCGCCGACCGCGCCGACCTGTCGCGGCTGCTGCACCCGGTGCTCTGCCCGCGCTGCTCGCACAACCACGCGCACGAGGCGGCCTGACCGCCCCCGCCGCGCTCAGGCGTGGCCGAGCACCCCGTCGAGGTCGCCGGTCAGGTACCGCTGGATCGTCGGGGCGACCGCCGCCACCAGCGTCTCCGGCGGCGCGGACGCCAGCGGCTCGAACTTGAGGATGTAGCGGGCCATGGCCAGGCCCGCCATCTGCGAGGCGACCAGCGACGCCCGCATCGTCGCCTCGTCCGGGTCGATGCCCAGCCCCGCCGTGACCCGGCGCAGCACCTGGGTGGCGATGAACTCGCGGATCAGCCGGGCCGCCCAGTCGTGGCTGACCGCCGAGCGCATCAGCGCCACCCCGGCCGCCCCGGCGGGGGAGTCCCAGATGCCGAGGAACACCCGCACGAACCGGGCGCCGGCCTCCTCGGCGCCGCCGGCGAGGATCGACGGCAGCAGCTCGCGCGGGTCGAACGGCACGTTCATCGACGCGACGAACAGCTTGTCCTTCGTGCCGAAGTAGTGGTGCACCAGCGCCGGGTCCACCCCGGCGGCCGTCGCGATGGCGCGGATCGAGGTCTTGTCGAAACCCCGTTCCGCGAACGCCTCACGCGCGGCGGCCAGGATGGACTCGCGCGTGTCCGGGTTGCCCGGACGCCGACCGGTGCGCCGCACCACCGTGTTCGTTCCCCCTACCCGCTGCCTACCCGCTGCGCCGGCGCAGCGTCGCCGCCGCCAGCGAGAGCGCCACCAGCACCGCCCCCGCGACGATCGCCACGTCCCACCACATCGTCGCCGTCGCCGACGGGTGCATGCCCACCTGCACCAGGCCGTCGATCGCGTACGACAGCGGGAGCGCGTCGCTGACCGCCTGCAGCCACCCGGCCATCTCGGCGCGCGGCACGAACAGCCCGCAGAGCAGCAATTGTGGCACCACCACCACCGGCATGAACTGGACGGCCTGGAACTCGGTGCGGGCGAACGCGCTGCACAGCAGGCCGAGCGCCACGCCCAGCACGGCGTTGACGGTGGCGATGAGCACGACCAGCCCGACGCTGCCGGCGGTGCGCACCCCGAGCAGCCAGTACGCGGCGGCCGACGCGATCGCCGCCTGCGCGGCCGCGGCCAGCCCGAACGCCAGCCCGTAGCCGAACAGCAGGTCGAGCTTGCCCATCGGCGTGGTGAGCAGCCGTTCCAGCGTGCCGGTGGTGCGCTCGCGCAGCATCGCGATGCTGGTCACCAGGAACATGATCACGAACGGGAAGACGCCCAGCATGATGAGCGCGATCCGGTCGAACGTCGGCCCCGCGTTCTCGTACATGAAGTACAGCAGGGTGAGCAGCAGCGTCGGCACGACGGCGAGCAGCGCGACGGTGCGCCGGTCGTGGCGCAGCTGGCGCAGGATGCGCCCGGTCGTGGCCAGCAGGATCCGCGGGCTCATGCCGCCACCCCCTCCATGCCCCGGGCGATGTGCAGGAACGCCTGCTCCAGGTCGTCGGTGCCCGTCTCGGCGCGCAGCCGGGCCGGGGTGTCGTCGGCGACCAGCCGGCCGTCGCGGATGAACAGCAGCCGGTCGCAGCGCCTGGCCTCGTCCATGACGTGGCTGGACACGATGAGCGTGGTGCCACCGCGGGCCAGGTCGTGGAACCGTCCCCACAGCTCCTCGCGCAGCAGCGGGTCCTGCCCGACGGTCGGCTCGTCGAGCACCAGCAGCTCCGGGCCGCCGAGCAGCGCGCAGGCCAGCGACGCCCGGCTGTGCTGCCCGCCGGACAGGGTGGACACGAGCTGCCCGGCCGCGTCGGCGAGCCCGACGTCGGCGACGGCCCGGTCGGCCTCGGCGGCCCCGAGCCCGTAGAGGGCGGCGAAGTAACGGGCGTTCTCCCGCACGGTGAGGTCGGCGTACACGCTCGGGGCCTGGGTCAGGTAGCCGACGGTGCGGCGCAGCTCGGCCGTCCCGGCGGGCCGGCCGAGCACCGTCACCCGTCCCGCCCGGACCAGCTGCACGCCGACGATGCAGCGCAGCAGCGTGGTCTTGCCGGACCCGCTCGGCCCGAGCAGCCCGACGACGGTGCCGCGGGGGACCGAGAAGCTGATGTCGTGCAGGACGGTTCGTTTTCCGCGGTCGACCGTGAGGCCCTCGACCGCGACGGCAGTCTCCATGACGGCTCCTAACTCATCGAGTGTTGAGTTCAACGCTAGATGAATTGCGGCCGCCGGGCAATGGACAGAAAGACGACCGGCGGCCCCCCGTCGTCGGGGGACCGCCGGTCGCAGGCGTCAGCGCAGGTCAGAGTGTGAGGATGCGGTCCAGGAACTCGCGGTATCCGCGCATCGCGACGCGCATGCTCTCGGTGTCGGGACTGTCCGACCGCTTCAGCGGGTCGAGGTCGTCGCGCTCGGCCAGCAAGCCGTCCGTCAGCTGGTGGACGGCCTCGGTGAGCAGGTCGTGCGCCCGGGTCAGGGCCACCACCGGGTCGTCGACGAACTGCGCCTTCACCTCGTGCCACTCGGTGCGGTAGCTGGTGACCGACTCCTCGTCCCAGATCTTGATCCGGGTCTGCTCGACGTCGCCCGGCCGCTTCGGCGCGGCGGCCGGCTCCTCCGGGGCGGCGCGGCGGCCGCGCGGACCGGCGTCCGGCTCCTCGGCGGCCGGCGCGGCGGGCTGCGGCACGGCGGGCTGCGGCACGGCGACCCGGCCGGACACCGACGCCGAGCCGGACACGGGCGCCGGCGCCGGGGCGCCCTGCTCGTCGGCGGTGCGGCGGCCGCCCAGCGGCACCATCTGGGTGTCGACGGTCAGGCCCGGGGCCGTGGACCACTGCGGCGACGGGCGGAACGACGCGCCGTTGCCGGTGCGGTCGCCGGCCGGGGCGCCGCCGCCGTTGGCGGTGCCGCCGCCGGCCGCGCCGTTCGGCAGCAGCAGGCCGCCGTTGCGCGGCGCGCCCTGCTCGGCCGGGCGGGCGGGCTGCGGGGCGGCGGCCGCCGTGAACTGGTACGCGGCCGGCTCCGGCTGCGCCGGGAAGCGGGCGGGGCCGTCGAGCGGCAGCGGGGCCGAGGAGCGCTCCTCCGGCGACCGGGGCTGCGGCACGGCGGCGCCCGAGCTCGGCGCGGGCGCGGGCTGCTGCCGCTCGGCTGGGGTGGGGGTGGGCTCCATCGGTGTGTCTCCCGTCGGGTCGGGTCTCGGGCGCCCGGCCGCTGCGCCGACGGGGGGACGCCGGCGTCCGGCCCCGGGCGCGGCGCGACCCGACCGTACCCGTGATCGACGGCGAGCACATCCCCCGTGCCCGGCCCGCCCCGGCGTGACGGCCCTGACCAGCGCGGGGCCACGCCGGATTCTGGGATGCGGCGTGGGCGGCGGGCGGTTCGTGCGGAAGAATCGGACCTCGTGCCCGTACCTCAGAGCGACCTCGACCCCGCGATCGCCGCCCGGCTGCGGCGCACCGCCGACGGCCTGGTGGCCGCGGTCGTGCGCGAGCAGTCCACCGGCGACGTCCTGATGCTGGCCTGGATGGACGACGAGGCCCTGCATCGCACCCTGACGACCGGCCGCGCCACCTACTGGTCGCGCAGCCGCCAGGAGTACTGGGTGAAGGGCGAGACGTCCGGCCACCACCAGCTCGTGCGCGGCGTCGCCGTCGACTGCGACGGCGACGCCCTGCTCGTCACCGTGGAGCAGGTCGGCGCGGCCTGCCACACCGGCGCGCACACCTGCTTCTTCACCGAGCTGCCCGTCCAGGGCGTCAAGGAGGACGCATGACCAGCGGCGCCGTCAGCCCGGCCGAGGACGCGTTCGCCGAGCGGGCCCGCACCCGCCGGGTGGTGCCGGTGACCCGGCGCATCCTGGCCGACGGCGAGACGCCCGTCGGCGTCTACCGCAAGCTGGCCGGCGGCCCGGGCACCTTCCTGCTGGAGTCCGCCGAGCAGGGCGCCGGGGCGCCCGGCACGTCCTGGTCGCGGTACTCGTTCGTCGGCGTGCGCAGCGCCGCCACCCTGGTCGAGCGCGACGGCGAGGCGGCCTGGCTGGGCACCCCGCCGGACGGCGTGCCGACCGGCGGCGACCCGGTGACCGCGCTGCGCGAGACCGTCGCCGCCCTCACCACCCCGGGCGCGCCCGAGGAGGGGCTGCCGCCGCTGACCGGCGGCATGGTCGGCTACCTGAGCTACGACCTGGTGCGCCGCTTCGAGCGCCTGCCGTCCATCGCCGCCGACGACCTCGCCCTGCCCGAGCTGGGCATGATGCTGGCCGTCGACCTGGTGGTGCTCGACCACTTCGACGGCTCCGCGATCCTGGTCGCCAACGCGGTGCTGCCCGCCGGCGCGGACGACGCCGCCGTGCGCGCCGCCTACCACCAGGCGGTCGGCCGGCTCGACGCGATGACGACGGCACTGTCGCGGCCGACCCCGCCGATGGTGTCCACGGTGGAGCGCCCGCCGGTCGGCGAGGTGGTCAGCCGCACCCCGGCGGGCGACTTCGGCAAGGCCGTCGAGCAGGCGAAGGAGGCGATCCGGGCGGGCGAGTGCTTCCAGATCGTCGTGGCGCAGCGCTTCGAGCGGCCCACCGCGGCCGACCCGCTGGACGTCTACCGGGTGCTGCGCGCCACCAACCCCAGCCCGTACATGTACCTGCTGCGCTTCGACGGCTTCGACATCGTCGGCTCGTCGCCCGAGGTGCACCTCAAGGTCACCGCCGGCGACGACGGCGCACGCCGGGCGCTGCTGCACCCGATCGCCGGCACGCGGTGGCGCGGCGCCACGCCCGAGCAGGACAACGCGCTGGCGGCCGAGCTGCTCGCCGACCCCAAGGAGCGCAGCGAGCACGTGATGCTCGTCGACCTGGGCCGAAACGACCTGGGCCGGGTGTGCGCGGCGGGCACCGTCGAGGTGCCGGACTTCGCGCGCATCGAGCGCTACAGCCACGTCATGCACATCGTGTCCACGGTGGTCGGTGAGCTGCGCGCCGACCGCACGGCGTTCGACGCGCTCGCCGCGACGTTCCCGGCGGGCACCCTGTCCGGGGCGCCGAAGGTGCGCGCGATGGAGATCATCGACGCGCTGGAGCCGACCCGGCGCGGCCTGTACGGCGGCACGGTCGGCTACTTCGGCTTCGGCGGCGACATGGACATGGCCATCGCCATCCGCACCGCGCTGCTGCGCGACGGCGTCGCGTACGTGGGCGCCGGGGCGGGCATCGTGGCCGACTCCGACCCGGACGCCGAGGAGCAGGAGAGCCGCAACAAGGCGGCGGCGGTGCTCGCGGCGATCGCGGCCGCCGAGACGCTGCGCCCGGCGCGCTGATGCCCGCCGCGCCCGCCGACCGCCGCGGCCTCGCCCGGGCCGTGCTGGCCTGCCTGGCCGGGGCGGGCCTGGCGCTGTTCGCCGCGACCCGAGTGTGGGCGGTCGAGCGCACCGGCCGCTCCGGCGGCCTGCCCGCCCTGGAGGCCGCGCGCACCGGCGGTGACCTGCTGGCCTGGCTGCCGGCCGTGGCCCTGGCGGGGCTCGCCGGTGCGGGCGCCCTGCTGGCGCTGAAGGGGGTGGCGCGGCGCGCGGCGGGCGTGCTGATCGTGGCGGCGGGCGCGCTCACCGCCGCGGGCGGCGTGGCCGGGCTGGGCCGCGCGGACGACGTGTGGTGGCCGGCGCTGACGGTGCTCGGCGGGCTGGCCGCGGCCGCGGGCGGGGCGCTCGCCGTCGCCCGCGGGCACCGCTGGTCGGCGATGGGCGCCCGCTACGAGCGGCCGGCCGGGACGCGGGCCGGCGGGCCCACGGCGGATCAGGCGCGGGCGGACCCGGCGAGGGACGCCTGGGACGCCCTGGACCGCGGCGAGGACCCGACGACGGGCTCGGCGGAGCCCACGACGCCGACCACCGGACCCGCCGGGCCCACGGGGCCCACGGGGCCGGCGGGGACGTGAGCGAGCGTCGCCAGCAGGGCGTCCAGCTCGGCGCGGCGGCGGGCGGCGGCCCGGTCGGCGCAGACGGCCTCCCAGGCGTTGCGGCGGGCGGTGCGGACGCGGGCGTCGCCGACGACGGCGCGCTCCACGCTGAAGGCGATGCCGGCGGCGGCCGACAGCAGCGCGCGCGGGATGGTGGTGAAGCCGAACTCGCGGTCCGTGCTGGTCATGGCGGGTCTCCACATGATCATCGGTCCGGACGGGCGGGCAGGTGGGTCACGGGACCGTCGCCCAGTGTGCCCGACGCCCATGGTGGCGGCGTCGTATTTCCGCACCATGACACCCCGGTCAACGATTCCCCCGGCACTGGCCGATCGACGAGGGTGCCGCAGGTCAGCGGCGCGGCACGGAAAAGGACCCTGCGCGCAGTGTGACGCACGGGACACCGGTAGTTTCAGATGATCGACCGGAGTTGTGTCCGGCGACCCGGGCGGCGCATTATGCCCGGGCCCACCTGGTGAGGCGCGCCATACCCCGGCCTCGAACGGCCGTTCGGGGCGACCTAGCATCGGTCCGAAGACACCCGGAGAGGGGAGTCCGTAGGTGACAGCTGATCGTGCGGAAGCGGGCGGTGGCGGCGTGCCGGAGGGAACGGGGCGGGCCAGCGTTCTGGACGAGATCCTGGCAGGCGTGCGCGAGGACGTGGCGCAGCGCCAGGAGGCGGTCCCGCTGGAGCAGGTCAGGGAGCTCGCCGCGGCGGCCCCGCCGGCGATCGACGCGTACGCGGCCCTGCGCAAGCCCGGCGTGGCTGTCATCGCCGAGGTGAAGCGGTCGTCGCCGTCGAAGGGCGCCCTCGCCGACATCCCCGACCCGGCCGAGCTGGCCGGCGAGTACGCGGCCGGCGGCGCGCGCTGCATCAGCGTGCTGACCGAGGGCCGCTGGTTCGGCGGGTCGCTGGAGGACCTGGCCGCCGTGCGGGCCGCCGTGCAGGTGCCGGTGCTGCGCAAGGACTTCGTGGTGTCGTCGTACCAGGTGCACGAGGCCCGGGCGCACGGCGCCGACCTGGTGCTGCTGATCGTCGCCGCGCTGGAGCAGAACGTGCTGGTCGGCCTGCTGGAGCGTATCGAGAGCCTCGGCATGACCGCGCTGGTCGAGGTGCACGACGAGGAGGAGGCCGACCGGGCCCTCGACGCGGGCGCCCAGGTGATCGGCGTGAACGCGCGCGACCTGCGCACCCTCGAGGTCGACCGCTCGGTGTTCGAGCGCATCGCGCCGGGCCTGCCGAACAGCGTCGTCAAGATCGCCGAGTCCGGCGTGCGCGGCCCGCACGACCTGATCCGGTACGCGTCGGCGGGCGCCGACGCCGTGCTGGTGGGCGAGGGCCTGGTGACCCAGAAGTCGCCCCGCGACGCGGTGGCCGAGCTGGTCAACGCCGGCAACCACCCCGCCACCCCGAGGCCGGTCCGATGAGCACCGAGCATTTGCCGGACCTCGCCGGGCACTTCGGGCGCTTCGGCGGCCGGTTCGTGCCCGAGGCGCTGGTGCGCGCCCTCGACGAGCTGGACGCGGTCTACCGCAAGGCCAAGACCGACCCGGTGTTCCAGGAGCGCTTCGCCGGGCTGCTGCGCGACTACGCCGGCACCCCGTCGCTGCTGTACCGCGCCGAGCGGCTGTCCGCCGCGCTGGGCGCCGAGGTGCTGCTCAAGCGCGAGGACCTGAACCACACCGGCGCGCACAAGGTCCGCAACGTGCTCGGCCAGGCGCTGCTGACCCGCGAGATGGGCAAGCGGCGCGTCATCGCCGAGACGGGCGCCGGCCAGCACGGCGTCGCCAGCGCCACCGCGGCCGCCCTGCTCGACCTCGAGTGCGTGGTCTACATGGGCGAGGTCGACACCGAGCGGCAGGCGCTGAACGTGGCCCGCATGCGCATGCTCGGCGCCACCGTCGTGCCGGTCACGGCGGGTTCCCGCACGCTCAAGGACGCCCTCAACGAGGCCCTGCGCGACTGGGTGTCGAGCGTGGACACCACCCACTACCTGCTCGGCACGGCCGCCGGCCCGCACCCGTTCCCCGAGATCGTCCGCGACTTCGTGGGCGGCATCGGCGTCGAGGCCCGCGAGCAGTGCCTGACCCAGCTCGGCCGGCTGCCCGACGCGGTCACCGCGTGCGTCGGCGGCGGCTCCAACGCGATCGGCATCTTCCACGCGTTCGTCGGCGACGAGGCCGTGCGGCTGTACGGCTTCGAGGCCGGCGGCGACGGCGTCGGCACCGGCCGGCACGCGGCCAGCATCACCGGCGGCTCGCTGGGCGTGCTGCACGGCGCGCGCACGTTCGTGCTGCAGGACGACGACGGCCAGACCGTCGAGTCGCACTCCATCTCGGCGGGCCTGGACTACCCGGGCGTCGGCCCGGAGCACGCGTGGCTGCACGAGACCGGCCGGGCCGTCTACGAGCCGGTGACCGACGCCGAGGCGATGGCCGCGTTCCAGCTGCTGTGCCGCACCGAGGGCATCATCCCGGCGATCGAGAGCGCGCACGCGCTGGCCGGCACCGCGAAGATCATCCCGGCGCTCGCCGCCGAGCTGGGCCGCACCCCGACCGTCGTGGTCAACCTGTCGGGCCGCGGCGACAAGGACGTGCACACCGCCGGCGCGTACTTCGGCATCCTCGCCGACAACGAGACGATCGTCCCGGGGGAGAACGCGTGAGCATCTCGGAGGTGTTCGCGAAGGCGAAGGCCGAGGACCGGGCGGTCCTGGTGGGCTGCATGCCGGCCGGCTTCCCGACCGTCGAGCACAGCATCGCGTCGATGAAGGCGATGGCCGAGGCGGGCTGCGACGTCATCGAGGTCGAGTTGCCGTACTCGGACCCGGTGATGGACGGCCCGGTCATCCAGCGGGCCAGCGACATCGCCCTGGCGGGCGGCGTGCGCACCCGCGACACGCTGCGGGCCATCGAGGCGGTCGCCGCCACCGGCACGGCCGTCGTGCTGATGACCTACTGGAACCCGATCGAGAAGTACGGCGTGGACGCGTTCGCCCGCGACCTGGCCGCCGCCGGGGCCACCGGCCTCATCACGCCCGACCTGATCCCGGACGAGGCGGGCGAGTGGATCGCCGCGTCCGACCGGCACGGCATCGACCGCACGTTCCTGGTCTCGCCGTCGTCGACGGACGATCGGATCGCGATGACGACGGGGCACTGCCGCGGCTTCGTCTACGCCACCGCGCTGATGGGCGTCACCGGCGCCCGCACGTCGGTGTCGCAGCAGGCGCCCGAGCTGGTCGCGCGGGTCCGCGCCGCCGCCCCCGACCTGCCGGTCGGCGTGGGCCTGGGCGTGGGCACGGGCGCGCAGGCCGCCGAGGTGGCCGCCTTCGCCGACGGCGTCATCGTCGGCAGCGCGCTGGTCCGGTGCGTCCTGGAGGCGCCGGACGCGGCCACCGGCGAGCGCCGGCTGCGCGAGCTGAGCGCCGAGCTGGCCGAGGGCGTCCGCAGCCGCTAGACCGCCACGCTGCGGGCCGGGTCGCGCCGCACGGCGCGGACCACCCCGGAGCGCCCGGCCGCCGCGTCGGCCAGTGCCGCCCGGGCGGTGGCCGTCATCGGCTCGGGCAGCTCACCCGGGTCGTACCAGGTGGCGCGGGAGATCCGGCCCGGCTCGTTGACCAGGGCCTCGCCGTGCGCGACGGCGGCGCGGAACGCGTGCATGACCACGTCCGGCACGTCCTCGCCGCAGGTGTTGCCGGTCAGTTCGTAGAGGCCGACCAGGTCGGTCACCTCGATCCGCAGGCCGGTCTCGGCGAGCACGTCGCGGCACACCGCGTGCGCCGGGGACTCGTCGCGGCGGATCCGGCCGCCGGGCAGCTGCCACAGCCGGTGCCCGGAACTCTGCTGACACAACAGGACACGGCCCGCGTCGTCGCCGATCACCGCGACGACCGCCGAGGTCAGGTGGCTCATGACCACCGAGCGTACGACCGCCGCAGCGCGCTGTCAGCGCTCGCGGGTGCGCCCGATTTCGCCGACCGGGGCGGATGATTGCGCACGGCGCTCACGGCGGTAGCGTGTGCATCCGTGACCCTCGCCGCGATTCCGAGCCCGAGCACCGCCGTCTGGGACGTGCTGGGCATCCCGATCCGCGCCTACGCGCTGTGCATCATCCTCGGCATCGTCGCGGCGCTGCTGGTGATGGAGTACCGGCTGCGCCGCCGCGGCGTGGCGCCGTGGGCCGGCCTCGACATCGCCGTGTGGGCGGTGCCGTTCGGCATCGTCGGCGCGCGCATCTACCACCTGATCACCTCGCCGCAGGAGTACTTCGGCTCCGGCGGCGACCCGATCCGGGCCCTCTACGTCTGGGAGGGCGGCCTCGGCATCTGGGGCGCGGTGGCGGGCGGCGCGGTGGGCGCCTGGCTGGCGTGCCGCCAGCTCGGCATCCCGCTGACGGTGGCGGCCGACGCGCTGGCGCCCGGCCTGCCGCTGGCCCAGGCGATCGGCCGGTTCGGCAACTGGTTCAACAACGAGCTGTACGGCGGCGTCACGACCCTGCCGTGGGGCCTGCGCGTGCACGACATGGACCGCGCCAACCCGGGCCGCGCCAACGTCATCGACGGCGAGCCGGTGGTGCTGCCGGAGCTGTACCACCCGACGTTCCTGTACGAGGCGCTGTGGAACCTCGGCGTCGTGGCGGTCGTGCTGCTCGCCGACCGGCGGTGGAAGTTCGGCCGCGGCCGCGCCTTCGCCGTCTACGTGATGGGCTACACGCTCGGCCGGGTGTGGATCGAGGCGATGCGCACCGACGAGGCGACCGAGTTCTTCGGCGTGCGCATCAACGTGTACGTGTCGGTCATCGTGTTCGTGGCGGCGCTGCTGTACTTCCTGCGGGCCCGCGGGCCGCGCGAGTTCCTGGTGCCGACGGACGCGCCGACCGAGGCGCCGGCCGCGCCGGGCGCCACGGGCGACGTGTCGCAGGTCGACGTGGCGGGCGAGGCCCGCGCGCCGAAGGCCCCGCCGCCCGGCTACCAGGTGGTCGACGAGGACCGGTTCCTGGCGTACCAGCGCAGCGGCTACCTGGCCCCCGCCGCGGACCCGGAGCCGGCGCCGGACGCCGGCCGGACGGAGCAGGACGCCGAGGCCGGCCCGGTCGCGGCGCGCGACGGCGACGACCGGAGCTGACCTTGACGCGCACCGCCGTGGTGGTCGGGGCCGGTCTCGCCGGTCTCGCCACCGCCGGCGCGCTCGCCCGGGCCGGCTGGCGGGTGACCCTGCTCGAACGCGCGGAGCGGGTCGCCGCCGACCCGACCGGGCTGGTGCTGTGGCCGAACGGGCTGCGCGCGCTGCGCGCCCTCGACCCGGGCGGCGCGTGGACGTCCATCGCGGCGCCCCTGCCGGACCTGGGCGTGCGCCGGCCCGACGGGCAGTGGCTGGTCACGCCGCGCCCGCGCCCCGACGACGCGGAGGCGCCCGCCGCCGTGCACCGGCAGGACCTGCTGGAGGCGCTGGTCGCGGGCCTCGGCGGCGACGTGGAGGTGCGCACCGGCGTGGTGGTGCGGTCGGTGTCGGCGGGTCCGTCGGCGCGTCCGGCGGTGGGCGACGGCCACACCCGCTGGGAGGGCGACCTGCTGGTGGCGGCCGACGGCATCGACTCGGCCGTGCGCCGGCACATCGCGCCGGAGGCGGCGGTGGCGGCGTCGGGCTTCGCCGCGTGGCAGGCCGTGGTGCCCGGCTTCCGGCTGCCCGGCCCGGTCGACGGCTTCGAGACCCTCGGCGCGGGCTACCGGTTCGTGGCGGCGCCGCTGGCCGAGCACTCGGCGGGCCGCGGCGGCGTGTGCTGGTCGGCGACGGCCGCGGGCGCGCCCCGCCCGGAGCCGCCCGCCCAGCAGCTGGCGCTGCTGTGCCGCTGGTTCGCCGAGTGGCACGAGCCGGTGGCGCGCCTGCTGGACGCCACCCGGCCGCAGGACGTGGTGCACCGCGAGGTGCGCGAGCTGCGCCCGCTGCCGCGCGCGTACGGCTTCCCGGCCGGACCCGGCGGCGTGGTGCTGGTCGGCGACGCGGCCCACGCGATGCCGCACCACCTGGGCCAGGGCGCGTGCCTGGCGTTCGAGGACGCGGTGACGCTCGCCGCCGCCGTCGCGGACGCCGCGCCGGGCGACGCCCTGCGCTGCGCGGTCGAGGGCTACAGCCGCACCCGCCGGCCCCGCACGGCGGGCATCGTGCGGCAGACCCGGCGCATGTCGGCGGCGGTGCAGGCGCGCGGCCGGCTGGCCCTGCGCGCCCGCGACGCGGCGCTGGCGAACCTGGCCCCGCGCCTGCTGGGCCGCAACGAGACCCCGTGGCAGCCCCCGGCCTGACGGCCGGACTCAGCCCCGGTCAGCCCACCTCGGCCTGCGGCTCGGCCACGCACGCCGTGCCGATCCGGCGGAAGCCGATCGCGGCGTACAGCCGGGCCACGTCGTCGCTGGCCGCGCTGAGGAACACCAGGTCGGCCCCGGCGGTGAGGGCGTGCGCCGCCAGCGCGGCGGTGACCGCCGAGCCCAGGCCGCGCCGGCGCGCCGACGGCAGGGTGGCCACCCCGGCGATCTCGGCGACGTCGCCGACCCGCTGGAGCACGCCGCTGGACAGCGCGCCCTCGGCCGGCGTGCCCGCCACGGCGGAGGTGATGCGGCCGCTGGCGTGCCGGCGGCGCTCCTCGGCCACCTCGTCCGCGCCGGGCGGCGGCACGGCGTCGCGCTCGGCGGGCCCGGCCGCGGCGAGCTGCGGCCCCGAGCCGAGCAGCACCGGCCCGCCGGCGGCGACGGCGTCGGCGGTGAACGCCACCTGCGCCACCGCGCGCCGCTCGGCCAGCTGCCGGTCGAACGAGGGCGCGGCCGGGTCGAGGACGGTCACCGGCACCCCGCTGAGCGCCGCCGGCTGGGGCAGCGCGGAGGTGTCCAGCACCATCAGCGGGGCCATCAGCACCGACAGCCCGGCCGAGCGTGCGACGGCCAGCAGGTCCGGTGTGGTTTCATGGACCCACTCGAACGCCTCCGGCGCGCCCAGCTCCCGCTGCCGCTCCCGGACGGCGGTGATGTCGGCGGCGGTGGGTGGCCCTGTCGGGTCCAGCCGGGGCCGGGCATAATACGGCCACCCCGCACCGTTGCGGACGAACAGCACGAGGCCACCGAAGTCCTCCGCGACGGCGCTGTCGCGAGGCACCGCGTCGTAGAAGCGTTCCAGGCGGTCGAAGACGTCGTCGTCGGGTGTGGGATGCGCCATCGCGCGAGACTATCGGGTCGCACCCTGGCGGTGCCGGACCGGAAACTGTGATCTCCGCACCTGGCGGAGATCGGTGAGCCTTAACGTAGACTTGAGCGACTTTGCAGGGCCGACGTCGTCCCGACCTTGACATGCACCAGTGACGACAGGAGGCCCGGTGGCTCTTCCGCACCCCCAGGGGCTTTACGACCCGCAGCACGAGCGTGACGCCTGCGGTGTCGCGTTCGTGGCGGACCTGCACGGCCGTCGCTCCCACGACGTGGTCGCGAAAGGCCTGTCGGCCCTGATCCGCCTGGACCACCGGGGCGCCCGCGGCGCCGAGCACAACACCGGCGACGGCGCCGGCATCATGATCCAGGTCCCGGACGCCTACTTCCGCGCGGTCGTCGACTTCGACCTGCCGCCCGCGGGGCGTTACGCCACCGGCCACGTGTTCCTGCCCGCCGGCGAGGCGGAGGCGGCCCGCGCGGTCACCATCCTGGAGAAGTACGCCCTCGTCGAGGGCGGCGACATCCTCGGCTGGCGCGACGTGCCGGTCGACCCGTCCGGGCTGGGGGAGTCCGCCGAGGCGGCGCGCCCGCGCATCCGCCAGGTGTTCCTCGGCGCGCACCGGCTCACCGACACGCGCACGGCCGACGGCGTCGAGCGGGCCGGCACGCCGCTGTCCGGCGTCGACCTCGACCGGGTGGCGTTCTGCATCCGCAAGCAGACCGAGCGCGAGACCGCCGAGCGCGGCATCGCCGCCTACTTCCCGTCGCTGTCGTCGCGCACCATGACCTTCAAGGGCATGCTGACGCCCGACCAGCTGCCGGAGTTCTTCCCCGACCTGGTCGACGAGCGGGTCGACAGCGCCATCGCGCTGGTGCACTCGCGCTTCTCGACGAACACGTTCCCGTCGTGGCCGCTGGCGCACCCGTACCGGTTCATCGCCCACAACGGCGAGATCAACACGATCCGGGGCAACAAGAACTGGATGCAGGCCCGCGAGGCGCTGCTGGCCAGCAAGCAGGTGCCGGGCAACATCAAGCGGCTGTTCCCGATCTGCACGCCGGACGCCTCCGACTCGGCGAACTTCGACGAGGTCCTCGAGCTGCTGCACATGGCCGGGCGCAGCCTGCCGCACGCGGTGCTCATGATGATCCCGGAGGCGTGGGAGAACGACCCGGGCATGGACCCGGCGAAGCGCTCGTTCTACCGCTTCCACGCCAGCCTGATGGAGCCGTGGGACGGCCCGGCGTCGGTGGCGTTCACCGACGGCACGATCATCGGCGCGGTCCTGGACCGCAACGGCCTGCGCCCGGGCCGCTGGTGGCACACCTCCGACGGCCTGGTCGTGCTGGGCAGCGAGGCGGGCGTGCTCGACCTCGACCCGGCCACCGTCGTCGCCAAGGGCCGCCTGCAGCCCGGCAAGATGTTCCTCGTCGACACCGCGCGCGGCACCATCGCGCACGACGAGGAGATCAAGGCCGAGCTGGCCGCCGCCGAGCCGTACGACGACTGGCTGCACGCGGGCCTCATCAAGCTGGCCGACCTGCCGCCGCGCGAGCACACCGTCTACACCCACGACTCGGTGCTGCGCCGCCAGCAGACGTTCGGCTACTCCGAGGAGGAGCTGAAGATCCTGGTCGCGCCGATGGCGCGCTCGGGCGCCGAGCCGCTCGGCTCGATGGGCACCGACACGCCCATCTCGCCGCTGTCGACCCGGCCGCGGCTGCTGTTCGACTACTTCCACCAGCTGTTCGCCCAGGTGACGAACCCGCCGCTGGACGCGATCCGCGAGGAGCTGGTCACCAGCCTGTCCTCGACGATCGGCCCGGAGGGCAACCTGCTCGACCCGGGCCCGGCGAGCTGCCGGCAGATCGTGCTGCCGTTCCCGATCATCGACAACGACGAGCTGGCGAAGCTGCTGTCGATCGACGACGACGGCGACCTGCCCGGCTTCAAGGCCACCCGGGTGTCCGGCCTGTACCCGCTGCGCGACGGCGCCGCCGGCATCAAGGCCCGCCTGACCCAGATCTGCCGGCACGTGTCCGAGGCCATCGAGGACGGCGTGCGGATCCTGGTGCTCAGCGACCGCGACTCCAACGCCGAGCTGGCGCCGATCCCGTCGCTGCTGCTCACCGCGGCCGTGCACCAGCACCTGGTGCGCGAGCAGACCCGCACCCAGGTCGCGCTGGTCGTCGAGTCCGGCGACGCCCGCGAGGTGCACCACGCCGCCGTGCTGATCGGCTACGGCGCCGCCGCGGTCAACCCGTACCTGGCGTTCGAGAGCGTCGAGGACCTCATCACCACGGGCGCGCTGGCGGGCGTCGAGCCGCGCACCGCGGTGCGCAACTACGTCAAGGCGCTCGGCAAGGGCGTCCTGAAGATCATGTCGAAGATGGGCATCTCGACGGTGTCCTCGTACTGCGGCGCGCAGGTGTTCGAGGCGGTCGGCCTCGACCACCGGCTGCTGGAGCGCTACTTCGCCGGCACCTCCGGCAAGATCGGCGGCGCCGGGCTGGCCGAGATCCACGCCGAGGTCGCGGCGCGGCACGCCAAGGCGTACCCGTCGAACGCGGCCGAGCGCACCCACCGGCGCCTCGAGGTCGGCGGCGAGTACCAGTGGCGCCGCGAGGGCGAGGTCCACCTGTTCAACCCGGAGACCGTCTTCCTGCTGCAGCACGCCACCCGCAGCAAGCAGTACGACGTCTTCCAGAAGTACACGCAGAAGGTCGACGAGCTGGCCGCGAAGGCCGGCCACCTGCGCGGGCTGTTCACGTTCCGCGAGGGCGTGCGCCCGCCGGTGCCGATCGACGAGGTCGAGCCGGTCAGCGAGATCGTCAAGCGGTTCTCCACCGGCGCCATGTCGTACGGCTCGATCTCCGCCGAGTCGCACGAGACCCTGGCCGTCGCGATGAACCGCCTCGGCGGCAAGTCGAACACCGGCGAGGGCGGCGAGGACGTCGAGCGCCTGTACGACCCGGCGCGCCGCTCCGCGATCAAGCAGGTCGCGTCCGGCCGGTTCGGCGTCACCACCGAGTACCTGGTGAACGCCGACGACATCCAGATCAAGATGGCGCAGGGCGCGAAGCCCGGCGAGGGCGGCCAGCTGCCCGGCAACAAGGTGTGGCCGTGGATCGCCAAGACCCGGCACGCCACGCCGGGCGTCGGCCTGATCTCGCCGCCGCCGCACCACGACATCTACTCCATCGAGGACCTGGCGCAGCTCGTCCACGACCTGAAGAACGTCAACCCGTCGTCGCGGGTGCACGTGAAGCTGGTCAGCGAGGTCGGCGTCGGCACCGTCGCCGCGGGCGTGGCGAAGCTGAAGGCCGACGTCATCCTCATCTCCGGCCACGACGGCGGCACGGGCGCGTCGCCGCTGAACTCGCTCAAGCACGCGGGCACGCCGTGGGAGCTGGGCCTGGCCGAGGCGCAGCAGACGCTGCTGCTGAACAAGCTGCGCGACCGCGTCGTCGTGCAGGTCGACGGCCAGCTCAAGACCGGCCGCGACGTCGTCGTGGCGGCGCTGCTGGGCGCCGAGGAGTACGGCTTCGCCACCGCGCCGCTGATCGTCAGCGGGTGCATCATGATGCGCGTCTGTCACCTCGACACCTGCCCGGTTGGCATCGCCACCCAGAACCCGGTGCTGCGCGAGCGGTACACCGGCAAGCCGGAGTTCGTGGAGAACTTCTTCCTGTTCATCGCCGAGGAGGTGCGGGCGTACCTGGCGCAGCTGGGCTTCCGCTCCATCGACGAGGCGATCGGCCACGCCGAGGTGCTCGACGTCGAGCCGGCGGTCGACCACTGGAAGGCCCACCACCTCGACCTGGCCCCGGTGCTGCACGTGCCGGACCTGCCCGAGGGCGCGTCCCGGCGCGGCATCGTCGCCCAGGACCACGGCCTGGACAAGGCGCTCGACAACGAGCTGATCGCGCTCGCCCGGCCCGCACTGCTCGACGGCACGCCGGTGGCGGCGGACGTGGCGGTGCGCAACGAGCACCGCAGCGTCGGCGCGATGCTCGGCGGCGAGGTGGCCCGCCGCTACGGCGGCAACGGCCTGCCCGACGACACGATCGCGTTCACCCTGCGCGGCACCGGCGGGCAGTCGTTCGGCGCGTTCCTGCCGCGCGGCGTCACGCTGCGGCTCATCGGCGACGTGAACGATTACGTCGGCAAGGGCCTGTCGGGCGGCCGGCTGATCGTGCGGCCCGACGAGTCGGCGCCGTTCGCGGCGGAGGACAACATCATCGCGGGCAACACGATCCTGTACGGCGCCACCGCGGGCGAGGTCTTCCTGCGCGGCCGGGCCGGCGAGCGGTTCGCGGTGCGCAACTCCGGCGGCGTCGCGGTCGTCGAGGGCGTGGGCGACCACGGCTGCGAGTACATGACCGGCGGCACCGTGGTGGTGCTCGGCCCGACGGGGCGCAACTTCGCCGCGGGCATGAGCGGCGGCACCGCGTTCATCTGGCGGCTCGACGCCGAGCGGGTCAACCCGGAGCTGGTCGACCTGACCCCGCTGACGGACGCCGAGCAGGAGACCCTGCACGCCCTGGTGCAGAAGCACTTCGCGGAGACCGACTCGGCGGTGGCCGAGCGGCTGCTCAAGCGCTGGCCCGAGGCGGTGGGGGAGTTCACCGCGGTGGTCCCGCGCGACTACAAGCGCGTCATGGAAGTCATCCGTACCGCCGAGGCTGCCGGTCGGAACGTCGACGAGGCGGTTATGGGGGTCACCCGTGCCTGATCCGAACGGTTTCCTTCGCTACGAGCGGCAGCTGCCGAAGCGCCGCCCGGTCCCGGTGCGCATCCGGGACTACCGGGAGGTCTACCCGCCCGCGGGTGAGGAGCTCATCCGCGACCAGGCCACCCGGTGCATGGACTGCGGCATCCCGTTCTGCCACGACGGCTGCCCGCTGGGCAACCGCATCCCGGACTGGAACGACCTGGTCCGCACCGGCGCCTGGGCGTCGGCGGCGGAGTCGCTGCACGCCACGAACAACTTCCCCGAGTTCACGGGCCGGCTGTGCCCGGCGCCGTGCGAGGCGGCCTGCGTCCTCGGCCTCGGCGACGACCCCGTCGCCATCAAGCAGGTCGAGGTGGAGATCGCCAACCACGCCTTCGACCTCGGGTACGTGGTGCCGCAGCCCGCCCCGGTGAAGTCCGGCAGGTCGGTGGCCGTGGTGGGTTCCGGGCCGGCCGGGCTCGCCGCCGCCCAGCAGCTGGCCCGGGCGGGACACGACGTCACCGTGTACGAGCGCGACGACGCCATCGGCGGCCTGCTGCGCTACGGCATCCCCGACTTCAAGCTGGAGAAGGAGCGCATCGACGCCCGGCTCGAGCAGATGCGGGCGGAGGGCGTCCAGTTCCGCACGTCGGTGAACGTGGGCGTCGACATCACCGCCGAGCAGCTGCGCGAGGCCCACGACGCGGTGCTGCTGGCCTGCGGCGCGCTCGCCGGCCGCGACACCACGGACACCCCGGGGCGCGAGCTCAAGGGCATCCACCTGGCCATGGACCACCTCGTCCCGGCCAACCGGGTCGTCGCGGGCCTGCAGGACAGCACGCCGATCGACGCCGCCGGCAAGCACGTGCTGATCATCGGCGGCGGCGACACCGGCGCCGACTGCCTCGGCGTGGCGCACCGCCAGGGCGCCGCCGCCGTCGTGCAGCTCGACAACTACCCGCGTCCCCCCGAGGACCGGGCCGGCGACCGCGACCCGTGGCCCACGTGGCCGTGGGTGCTGCGCAACTACCCGGCCCACGAGGAGGGCGGCGAGCGCGTCTTCGCCGTCGCGGTGCTGGAGTTCGTCGGCGACGAGGACGGCAACGTGCGCGCCGCCCGGATCGCCGAGGTCACCGTGTCGCGCGTCGACGGCCGCCGGGTCGTCACGCCGAAGCCGGGCACCGAGCGGGAGATCCGCGCCGACCTGGTGCTGCTGGCCATCGGCTTCGAGGGCACCGAGCAGCAGCCGCTGCTGGAGCAGTTCGGCGTCGAGCGCAACCGGCGCGGCGCGCTGGACGCCCGCAAGGACTGGCAGACCAGCACCGACGGGGTGTTCGTGGCGGGCGACATGCACCGCGGCGCCTCGCTCATCGTGTGGGCCATCGCCGAGGGGCGGGCGGCGGCCGCCGCCATCCACAACTACCTCGGCGGCAACGGCGAGCTGCCGGCGCCCGTCACGTCGTCGCAGCAGCCGCTCGCGGTGCACTGAGGTTCCGGAACCGGCCACGACGGCCCGCCGCGCGGTGTGCGGCGGGCCGTCGCCGTCCGTGAGGGTCTAGGCTTTTCCGCGCGGTCGCCGGTGCCCGCGACACTCCGTTCGACCGCATCGGGGTCGGTCCGCGCCGACCCGGAGGAGAGACTAGCCTGATGGGCGTGACACGCCGAGCCAAGATCGTCTGCACCCTGGGCCCCGCCACGTCGTCCGCCGAGCGCCTGCGCGGCCTCGTCGACGCCGGCATGGACGTGGCCCGTCTCAACTTCAGCCACGGCAGCCACGCCGACCACGAGCAGGTCTACCGCCTGGTCCGCGAGGCCGCCCAGGCCGCCGGCCGCGCCGTCGCGATCCTCGCCGACCTGCAGGGCCCGAAGATCCGCCTCGGCAAGTTCGCCGCGGGCCCCCACGAGTGGCGCACCGGCGACGTCGTCACCATCACCAGTGACGACATCATCGGCACCCCCGACCGCGTCTCCTGCACCTACTCCAAGCTCCCGCAGGAGGTCAAGGTCGGCGACCGGCTGCTCATCGACGACGGCAAGGTCGCCGTCGAGGTCAGCGCCGTCGAGGGCAACGACATCCGCTGCCTCGTCGTCGAGGGCGGCCCGGTCTCCAACAACAAGGGCGTCTCGCTGCCGAACGTGGCCGTCAGCGTCCCCGCGATGAGCGACAAGGACGAGGCCGACCTGCGCTTCGCGCTCGGCCTCGGCGTCGACCTCATCGCGCTGTCGTTCGTGCGCTCGCCCGACGACATCAAGCTCGTGCACCAGATCATGGCCGAGGAGGGCGTGCACCGCCCCGTGCTGGCCAAGGTCGAGAAGCCCGAGGCCGTCACCCACCTCGAGGCCATCGTGCTCGCCTTCGACGGCGTGATGGTGGCCCGCGGCGACCTCGGCGTCGAGCTGCCGCTCGACCAGGTGCCGCTGGTGCAGAAGCGCGCCGTGCAGCTGTGCCGGGAGAACGCCAAGCCCGTCATCGTCGCCACCCAGATGCTCGACTCGATGATCGAGAACAGCCGCCCGACCCGCGCCGAGGCGTCCGACGTCGCCAACGCCGTGCTCGACGGCGCCGACGCGGTGATGCTGTCCGGCGAGACGAGCGTCGGCAAGTACCCGGTCCTCACCGTCAGCACCATGGCGAAGATCGTCACCACCACCGAGGGTGGCTCGCTGGGCGTCCCGCGCCTGCAGCACGACCCGCGCACCCACGGCGGTGCGCTCACCGTCGCCGCGTCGCAGATCGCCCGCAACATCGGCGCCAAGGCGCTGGTCGCGTTCTCGCAGACCGGCGACACCGTGCGCCGGCTGTCGCGCCTGCACTGCGAGCTGCCGCTGCTGGCGTTCACGCCGGTCGCCGAGGTGCGCGACCAGCTGGCCCTGTCGTGGGGCGTGGAGACGTTCCTGACGGACTTCGTCGAGCACACCGACGACATGTTCCGCCAGGTCGACCAGGCCATGCTCGGCCTCGGCATCGCCAAGCCCGGCGAGTACGTGGTCGTCGTCGCCGGCTCCCCGCCGAACGCGCCCGGCTCGACCAACACCCTGCGCGTGCACCAGCTCGGCTCCCTGGTCGACGTCGGATGACCGAGCCGGCGACCGGGGAACCGCTGGTCGTCGGTCAGGCCGCCGTCGACCAGCTGCTCGAGGTCCTCGACCTCGACGCCATCGGCGACTCGACCTTCCGGGGCATCAGCCCCAAGGTCGGGCCGCAGCGGGTCTTCGGCGGTCAGGTCGCCGGCCAGGCCCTGGTCGCCGCCGGGCGCACCGTCGGGCCGGACCGCACCGTGCACTCGCTGCACGGCTACTTCGTCCGGCCCGGCGACCCGTCCACCCCGATCGACTTCGAGGTGGAGAACATCCGCGACGGGCGGTCGTTCTCCGTCCGCCGCTCCGTGGCCCGCCAGCACGGCAAGACCATCTTCTTCATGTCGGCGTCGTTCCACGTCGCCGAGAGCGGCCTCGACCACCACTCGCCCACGCCCCTCGGCCTGCCCGCGCCCGAGGACACGCCGACGATGATCGACCGGATGGCCCCGTACCCGGAGCGCCTGCGCGCCCTGGCGGCCGGCCCGCGCGCCGTCGACGTCCGCTACCTCGGCGCCCCCGGCTGGGTCGCGCCGGGCGACCGCCCCGCCGAGGAGCGCCAGCTCGTCTGGATGCGCATCGCCGGCAAGCTGCCCGACGACCCGCTCATCCAGGCCTGCGCGCTGACGTACGCGTCCGACCTGACGCTGCTCGACGCCGTGCTCAACGTGCACGGCGAGGTGTGGGGGCCCGGCGGCGTCATCGGCGCCAGCCTCGACCACGCGCTGTGGTTCCACCGGCCGTTCCGCGCCGACGAGTGGTTCCTGTTCGACTGCGGCAGCCCGTCCGCCGGGGGCGGGCGCGGGCTCGCCGAGGGCCGCATGTTCACCCGCGACGGCCGGCACATCGCCAGCGCCGTCCAGGAGGGTCTGCTCCGCCGAATCGGCGGCTGACAGCTTCTCGCGTCCCATTCTCCGGATCACCACTTGGCCTACCGCACCCATCTCGGCTACCTTCTCGACTAAGTCGATGGGAATTACCGAGGAGGTGGGGTCGTGCGCAAGCTGATCGTCCTGGCACTGGTCGGGCTCGCTGCCCAGCTGGTCGACGGCGCGCTCGGCATGGGGTACGGGGTCACCTCGTCCACCCTGCTGCTCGTCGCCGGCATCGCCCCGGCCTCCGCCAGCGCCTCCGTGCACCTGTCCGAGATCGGCACCACGCTCGCGGCCGGCGCCGCCCACTGGCGTTTCGGCAACGTCGACTGGCGCGTCGTGCGCCGCATCGCCCTGCCGGGCGCGGTCGGCGCCTTCGCCGGCGCCACCCTGCTCAGCTTCATCCCCGGCGACGTCGCCGCCCCGTGGATGTCCGCCATCCTGCTCGGCCTCGGCATCTACCTGCTGCTGCGCTTCGCCCGCCCGATCACCCGCCGCACCGGCCGCCGCCCGCTGGGCAACAGGTTCCTGGCGCCGCTCGGCCTCGTCGCCGGCTTCGTCGACGCCACCGGCGGCGGCGGCTGGGGCCCGGTCGCCACCCCGTCGCTGCTGGTGTCCGGCCGCATGGAGCCCCGCAAGGTCATCGGCTCCGTCGACGCGTCCGAGTTCGTCGTGGCCGCCGCCGCCAGCGTCGGCTTCCTCATCGGGCTCAGCTCGTCCGGCTTCGTCTGGCCGATCGTCGCGGCGCTGCTCGCCGGCGGCGTCATCGCCGCCCCCATCGCCGCCTACCTGGTCCGGCTCGTCCCCGCCCAGGTCCTCGGCGCCGCCGTCGGCGGCATCATCGTCCTCACCAACGCCCGCACGCTGATGTCGGCCGCCTCGTTCGACGGCAGCCCCCGCCTGCTGGTGTACGGGCTGGTCCTGGCCGGCTGGGCCGTCGCCCTCACCTTCGCGATCCGCGCCCTGCGCCGCGCCCGCCGCGCCGAGCGGACCGCCCCGGCCCCGGAGCCGGTGCTCGAGACGGTCTGACCCGCCGGGTCACTCCGACCGGCGGCGCCGGCCGTTGCGGAACCAGCCGCCCCGGCCCTCCCGCGGCTCGTCGTCCTCGCCGCCGTCCGGCGTCCCGTGCACCACCGGGTCGCCCGGCACCCGCCGCCCCACCGGCTGCCCGCTCGGCGCCACCGGCGCGGCCGCCCGCGGATCCGCCGGCCCCACCGGCGTCGGGCTCGGCGCCTGACCCGCCGGAATCCGCATCCCGGCCCGGATCGGCGCCCCGCCCACCGGCGGGTACAGCGGCGGCAGCCCACCGGGCCGCGCCCCCGGACCGGCGTCCTGCGGCTCCCCAATCTGCGGCACCCCGACCTGCGGCACCCCGACCTGCGGCACCCCGACCTGCGGCACCCCGACCTGCGGCACCCCGACCCGCGGCCCACCGCCCAGCGGCGGCAAACCGCTCGGCTGCGACGCCCCCGCCGCCTCACCGACCGGCCGCGCCACCATCGGCGCCGGCTTGGCGGCCGGCTCGGCTCCCGCCGCTGCTCCCGGCGCCCGGAACGTCCCGCCCGGGACCGGCGGCAGCCCACTGGGCTCGCCGAGCCCGGCCGGCCCTTCCTCCGGCACACCGAGCGCGGGCCCGTGCGGCGAGCCGGACCACACCGCGGCCCCCTCGTACCCGGGCGCGGCCCCGGGCCGCTCGGGCGTCAGGTCGGCCGCCTGCCAGCTCACACCGCCCTGCTGCTCCTGCCACGCCGCGCTGAACCCCTGCGGCCCCACCGGCTCCTCCGGGCCGCCCGGCGCGGCCTGCCACACCGGCCGACCCCACGCGGGCTCCTCGTCGTCGTCCACGCCCGTGAGGCTCGGCAGCTTGATCATCGTGCCGGTGGGCTCCGGCCCGCCGAACACGTCGGCCAGCGGGTCATCGTCCCGGCTGGCGGGCTCCTCGCCCGCGGCGGCGGCCCACGGCCGGTCGAGCCGGTCGGCCACGCTGAACGACGACGGCCCGGCCTCCCCGGCAGCGCGGTCCTCGACATGGCCGGGGCTGGACCACGGGCCGGGCAGCGCCGTCCCGGTGGCCTCCCCGGTGGCCGTGCCGATGCCGAACCACGGCCGCGCGGGGCCGGGTTCGTCGCCGGGCCGGTCCGCGGCGCCCTCGGGCGTCTCCCAGCTGGCGGTCGGGCCCGACGGGATGCCGGCGGGCCCGCCGGCGGGCTCCTGTGCGGGTTCGTCCTGTGCGGCCGGGCGGAGGAGTCCGGTCGCGGGCTCGAAGGCCGGTTCGGCGGCCGGCGCCGGGCCGCGGTCCGCGGCGGGGCCGAAGGCGGAGCCGGTGAGGCGGTCTGCGCCGAGGCCCACTGCAGGGCCCGCCGCGTGGCTCCCCGCGGGGCCCGCGACGTGGCCCGTCGTGTTGCCCGCCGCGGAGTTCGCCATATGGTCCGCGGCGGGGTCGAGGTTGCGGTCCGCGGTGGGGGCCGCGGAGGGCTCCCAGACCGGGGAGGACCACGCCGGGAGCCCCGTCGCCGAGCCGGCGGGCAGGTCCGCGGCCAAGCCGGTCGGTTCGTCCGGGACGATGGTCGCCTCGGCCGCCGAGCCGGTCCGGGGGATGAAGCCCGAACCGGTCGGCAGATCCGCATCCCGGCCGGTCGACAGGCCCGAAGCCGAGCCGGCCGGCAGGCCCGGCCCGGTCGAGAGGTCCGGCTTAGTCGCGAGGCCCGGTTCAGTTAGCAGGCCCGAAGGCGGGCCGGTCGGCAGGTCCGGGGCCGAATCAGTCGGCACGTCGGCGCCGAGGTGGGTTGCCAGGTCCGCATCCGGGCCGGTCGGCACGTCCGTGGCCGGGCCCGTGAGCCGATCCGCCGGGTCCGCCTGCAGGCTCGCCCATCCCACCGCCGGCCCCGCCGGTGCGGCCGGGCGGAAGACGGCGAGCGGGTCGCCGTCCCGGGGCTCCGCCCGGTCCGAAACCGCTTCGCCGGCGGTGGCGGCGGGCCAGCCCGGATTGGTGTCCGTGCCGCCGGTGGTGGTGCGGCCGGCGTACCCCGGATTGGCGGGCCAGCCCGGACCCTCGGCGGCGGGGTCGAGCACGCCCCCGAGGTCCGAGGCCAGGGTGCCGGCGGACCGGCGGCGGCCGATGTAGTCGTCGTCCGGCGGGGTGGTGTCGTAGGGCGCCGCGGCGCGCGGGTCGAACGGCCGATCCTCGCCGGTCTCGTCGACCAGGTCGAGGCCGGCGTCGCCGGGCTCCTCCGACGATGGCGGCGGCGGGGGCGGGGGAGCGCCGTACCCGCCCGCCCGGTACGTCGTACCCGTCGAGCCGCCGCCCGGGCCCGCAGGGGTGGGCGGCGGGGCCGAGCCGACGGCCGGGCCGCCGCCGGTGTAGCCGGGGGCGGAGGCGCCGACGCCGACGGGTTCGGCCGCGGGCTGGGCGGCGGGTTCGCGGACGGACTCGTCCGCGCGGTGCCGGGCCACCGGGCGGCCGGCGGCGACGAAGTCCGCCTGGCCGGCCGCGTAGCCGGCGGCGCGCGGCTGCGGCTTCGCCTCGCGCATCCGCAGGGCGGCCACGATCTCCGCGATGCCGCGCAGCAGCGCGAACGCGCCCAGCGTCACCACCAGCATGGACGTGGTCTCGACGAAGCGCGCCGCCGCCCAGAACCCGACGACCGCCTCGCCGGCGCCGATGGCGAGCTGGGCGCCCCAGGCCGGCTCGCTCTGCCGGGTCGCCGCGGCCACGGCGATGTCGACGCCGCCGCGTACCAGCAGGAAGAAGCCCACGAGGGCGGCCAGGCCGACCACCGTGCCCGCGGGGTTGCCGACGGCGATCATGCCGACGAGCGCGGACAGGATCGCCAGCCCGCCGTGCAGCTGCCGCCACGTGGGGGCGAGCGACGCGCGGGCCAGTTCGGCGCCCGCCGCGAAGATCAGCAACGCGCCGGTGAGCCACGCGGCCTGGTCCGCCGCGTCCGGCTCGAACCGGGGTACGCTCCACGCGGCGATCATCCACGCGGCCCCCAGGAGCAGCAGCAACGCCCATCGGCGGCGGTGCTGATCGGCCATGGCCCTGGCGTTCGACCGAGACATTCGGACCTCCCGACATCGCTGTCCGTATCGTCATGACAGCACTCGGCAGGTCCGTGTCGCCCCGCTTTGGGAAAAACCTTCAGATCATCCCGGTTCGCCTGCTAGGCCGGCGATCAGCTCCCACGCGGCCGCCACGTGCCGCTCCTCGGTGCGCGGCGACCCCACCGCCAGCCGCAGCGCGTACCGGCCGTGCACCCGCGTATGGGTCAGGTACGCCGCCCCCGACGCGTTCGCCCGCGCCAGCAGCGCCGCATTTTGCTCGTCGGCGCCGTCGCCGTCGTCGCTGCGGAGGCGGAAACACACCAGCGAGAACGGGTGCGGCGCCACCACCTCGAACCGCTCGTCCGCCCGCACCCGCTCCGCGAACCACTGCGCCGCCGCCACCCCCGACCGGATGTGCGCGCGCAGCCCCTCCTCGCCGTACCAGCGCAGCACGAACCACAGCTTCAGCGCCCGGAACCGCCGCCCGAGCGGCACCTGCCAGTCCCGGTAGTCCAGCACCGCGCCCGAGTCGCTGGCCGCGTTGCGCAGGTACTCCGGCAGCACGGTCAGCGCCTGCACCAGCTCGGCGCGGTCCGCCACCCAGAACGCGTCGCAGTCGAACCCGGTCAGCAGCCACTTGTGCGGGTCGAAGCAGTACGAGTCCGCGAACTCCACCCCGGCGTGCGACCAGCGCAGCTCCGGGCACACCGCCGCCGAACCGGCGTACGCGGCGTCGACGTGCAGCCACACCCCGTACTCCCGGCAGATCTCCGCGATGGCCGGCAGCGGGTCGACCGCCGTCGTCGACGTGGTGCCGATCGTCGCCACCACGATCGCCGGCACACACCCGGCCGCCACGTCCGCGGCGAGCGCCGCCCGCAGCGCCTCCGGCCGCATCGCGCACGCCTCATCGGTCTCGACGGCCCGGACCTGACCGTCCCCGATGCCCGCGATCCGCGCCGCCTTCTCGATGGACGAATGCCCCTGCGTGGACGTGTACGCGGTGAACCGCCGCCGCACCCCCGCCGACCGCCACTCGCCCCCACTGGCCCGGTGCAGCGCGGCGAGCGTCGCCACCAGCGTGGCCGACGACGCCGAGTCCTGGATCACCCCGCCGCCCGCCCCGGTCGACAGGAACCGCTCGGGCAGCCCGAGCAGCCCCACCAGCCAGTCCAGGACGACGGTCTCCACCTCGGTCGCCGCCGGGCTGGTCGCCCACAGCATGCCCTGCACGCCCAGCCCCGAGCTGACCAGGTCACCGAGCACGCTGGGCCCGGACGTGTTCGCCGGGAAGTACGCGAAGAACCCGGGATGCTGCCAGTGCGTCACCCCCGGCAGCACGACCTCGTCGAGATCCTTGAGGATCGCGTCGACGCCCTCACCGGCGACCGGCGCGCGGGCGGGCAGCTTCCCCGCCACCGTGCCGGGCGGATCGGACGGCAGCACCGGGCGCTGCTCCAGCGTCGCCCAGTAGTCGGCGACCCAGTCGACCACCTGGTGCCCGTAGGCGCGGAACTCGTCCGGTGTCATGTGCGCGGCCACGTGGCCGACGTTACAACCGATCACGCCTCCGGGCCGACACGGACGTCGAGCGCGGCGACGGCCTCCCGCCGCGCGACGGGCACCTGCTTCCACATGCACATCCGCCACGTAATTCCGAGCCGGTCGAGCGATTCCTCGCAGAGGCGCATGAGGTCGCCCGAATGGTTCGTGAAGTGGTACCGGGGACAGGCGTAGGTCCTGCCGTTTGTGTGAATGGTGTTGGTCGCGCGGGAGCCGTCGGAATGCAGAAGGCCGCGGAGGAATCTGCGGCCCGCCCCGAGCTGCGGGAGCAGGCATGGCGTTTCCAGAGTGAGGAGACGGCCGCGCAACCCGGTTTCCGCCGGTGGTGGGCCGACCGGGTGCCGCAGGTGATCATGGCCGCTCCGACCTCGCGCATCAGGTCCGGGTACCGCTCGTCGCAGGCGACGGCGAGCAGCGGGATCCGCTGCGTCATGAGTTGATGGCCGTCGCCCAGGTACGTGCCGAGCAGAACGGGCAGCGCGTGTCGGGCGGCCGGGTGGGGCGCCGCGACGGTTCGTCATGCAGCCAATGGCCGACGGTCCGGCGGGGCAGTCCGAGAGCCCGGCAGATGTCGCCGAAGGGAATGCCGTTCGCGCTCATGTCCTCGGCCCGGCGGCGCAGCCGGCCCGGCGGTATGACATTCCTGGATGTGTCCCCGGTGGGATTCGAACCCACACTCGATGCTGTTTGAGAGCATTTCCTCTGCCGTTGGGATACGGGGACCGGCCCGCCTGGGGGTGGGACGGAACCCGCGCCAAGCTGAGCGATCCCCAGGGTACCCACTACGCTGAGGGCGGTGGCACCCGGATTACCCGGGCGCCGGGACGAACAGTGCGTTGGGGGTAGAGGGTCGTGGCCGACACGCAGGCGGGTGCCGACCGGCGGCGGGTGCTGATCGCCGAGGACGAGGCGCTCATCCGGCTGGACCTGGCCGAGATGCTCGTGGAGGAGGGCTACGACGTCGTCGGCGAGGCCGGGGACGGCGAGACGGCGGTGCGGCTGGCCGAGGAGCTGAAGCCCGACCTCGTGATCATGGACATCAAGATGCCGATCATGGACGGGCTGCAGGCGGCGGAGAAGATCGCCGACTCGCGGATCGCGCCGGTGGTCATCCTGACCGCGTTCAGCCAGCGTGACCTGGTGGAGCGGGCGCGGGCGGCGGGCGCGATGGCGTACCTGGTGAAGCCGTTCCAGAAGTCGGACCTGGTGCCGGCGGTGGAGATCGCGCTGTCGCGGTTCGCGGAGATCAGCGCGCTGGAGTCCGAGGTCGCGGGGCTGACGGACCGGCTGGAGACGCGCAAGTCGGTGGAGCGCGCCAAGGGCGCCCTGATGACGCAGTACGCGATGACGGAGCCGCAGGCGTTCAAGTGGATCCAGCGCACGGCGATGGATCACCGGATGACGATGCGCGAGGTCGCCGACCGGATCCTGGCGGAGGCGCCGGGGGAGTCCGGACCGGCCGAGGGGTGACGTCCGGGCCGGTCGGGCAGGTGGGGCCGGGCGAACGGGCAGAGCGTGGTGGCCCGACCCGGCCGGACCCGCGGTTCGGCCTGGTAAAAGGCCAATAACGGCTTGGTAACGGAGCGTTGGGGACGTGTGACGCGGGCTATGATCCGCCAGTCCTGGGGTGAAATATCCGGCGGACGATCACTTCCCCACACATCGAGGAGCACCGTTGCGTAGAGCCGTGGTCATGCTCACGGCCTTCCTGGCGAGTCTGTTCATCGCGTTCGGGTTCGGCGCCACAAGCGCCTGGGCCGAGGGCGAGGCATTGCAGGGCACCCTGATCAACAACGGTCAGCCGGTGGCTGGCGTGCAGATCACGGTCTCGTCGCAGGACGGCGCACAGGTCGGGCAGGTTCAGTCGGGTCCGGACGGGAAGTGGACGGTCCCCGTGCCGGCCGCGGGCACGTACCGGGTGGAACTGGACGTCACGACCCTGCCGGAGGGTCTCACGCTGACGAACAACCGTCCGGTGCTCACGCTGCCGGTGTTCGAGGGCAGCGCCCGCACGGCGCTGTTCCCGATCGGGTCGGAGGCGGGCGCCGGCGCGCCGGTCGACCCGGGCCCGAACCGGCTCGGCCAGATCCTCGACCTGGTGTACACGGGCCTGCACCTCGGCCTGATGATCGCGCTGGCCGCCCTCGGCCTGTCGCTGATCTTCGGCACGATGGGCCTGACGAACTTCGCGCACGGCGAGCTGGTGACGTTCGGCGCGCTGATGGCGTTCATCTTCAACGTGTTCGTGGGCCTGCCGGTGATCGTGGCGGGCGTGATCGCGGTGGCGCTGGGAGCCGGGTTCGGCTGGTTCCAGGACCGCTTCTTCTGGGGCTGGCTGCGCAAGCGGCGCACGGGCCTGATCGGCATGATGATCATCTCGATCGGCCTGGCGCTGACGATGCGCTACATCAGCCTCTACTGGTTCCGCGGCGAGACGCGCCAGTACAGCGACTACGTGGCGCAGCCGGGCATCGACATCGGCCCGATCGCCATCGCCCCGAAGAACCTCATCATGGACCTGATCGCGATCGTCGTGCTGGTCGCGGTGTCGGTGGCGCTGGTCAAGACGCGCCTCGGCAAGGCGACCCGGGCGGTGTCGACGAACCCCGCGCTCGCGGCCGCGTCCGGCATCAACGTGGACGCCATCATCCGGCTCGTCTGGACCATCGGCGGTGGGCTCGCGGCGCTGGCCGGTGTCATGCTGGGTGTCTTCCAGGGCATCAACTACCAGATGGGCTTCCAGATTCTGCTGCTGGTGTTCGCGGCGGTCACCCTGGGCGGCCTGGGCACGGCGTTCGGCGCCCTGCTCGGCAGCCTCGTGATCGGCCTGGCGACGCAGCTGTCGACGCTGTGGATCCCCACGGAGCTGAAGAACGTCGGCGCGCTCGCCGTGCTGATCATCGTCATCCTCGTCCGGCCCCAGGGCATCCTGGGCCGGCGCGAGCGGATCGGCTGAGGGGAGAGCTGCCGTGAACTGGGACGTCATCTTCAGCGTTTCCCTCGAGTCGCTGATCGGTCTGTCGACCATCGTGTACGCGCTGGCCGCGATCGGCCTGAACGTGCACTTCGGCTACACGGGCCTGCTCAACTTCGGCCAGTCGGCCTTCCTGGGTGTCGCCGCGTACGGCATGGCGATCACCGTCACGACCTTCGGCCAGCCGTTCTGGCTGGGCATCCTCGTCGGCCTGGGCGGCGTGGTGGTGCTGGCGCTGCTGCTGGGCATCCCGACGCTGCGGCTGCGCGCCGACTACCTGGCGATCGTGACGATCGCCGCGGCGGAGATCGTCCGCCTGCTGTTCCGCTCGGTGACCCTCAGCGAGTGGACGGGCGGCTCGGACGGCCTGCAGCAGTTCTCGCAGTCGTTCTACGACATGAACCCGTACTCGTCGCCGATCGAGACGACGCTGATCAGCTTCAGCACCCGCGAGCTGTGGGTGCTGACGGTCGGCTGGGTGCTCGTGGCGATCGCGCTGCTCATCGTCTGGCTGCTGATGCGCAGCCCGTGGGGCCGGGTCATCAAGGCCATCCGCGAGGACGAGGACGCGGTGCGCAGCCTCGGCAAGAACGTGTTCTCGTACAAGATCCAGGCGCTGATCCTCGGCGGTGTGCTGGGCTCGCTGGGCGGCTTCGTGTTCGCCCTCGGCCTGGCGGCGATCCAGCCAGACACCTACGGCACCGAGTTCACGTTCTACATGTACACGATCGTCATCCTGGGCGGCGCGGCCCGCGTGTTCGGCCCGGTCGTCGGCTCGATGATCTTCTGGTTCCTGCTGACGTTCATCAACGCGCTGCTGCCGTCGCTGATCTCGGTCGGCGCGATCCCGTCGTCGATCATGACCACCAACCAGGCCGGCGCGGTCGGCTACATCCTGGTGGGCATCGGCCTGATGCTGCTGCTGATCTTCCGGCCGCAGGGGATCTTCGGCGACAAGAAGGAGGTCATGCTCGATGCCCGCTGACCAGCAGACCGACGCCCCCGCCAAGGCCCGCGCGGTCGCCGCACTGGCCGACGTGCCCCGCGAGCCGGGCGCCAAGAAGCCCGACCCGATCCTCGTCGTCGACAAGGTGGTGCGGCGCTTCGGCGGCCTCACCGCCGTCAACGTCGGCCACGTGGAGATCCAGCGCGGCGCCATCACGGCCCTGATCGGCCCGAACGGCGCCGGCAAGACCACCTTCTTCAACCTGCTGACCGGCTTCGACAAGCCGGACGAGGGCAACTGGGCGTTCAACGGCCAGCCCCTGCAGGGCGTGGCCGCGCACAAGGTGGCCCGCCGCGGCATGGTCCGCACGTTCCAGCTCACCAAGTCGCTGAACCGCCTGTCGGTCATCGACAACATGCGGCTGGGCGCGACGGGCCAGCGCGGCGAGAACTTCTGGCGCGCGCTCATCCCGGGCCTGTGGAAGAAGCAGGAGCAGGACGTCACCGAACGCGCCGACGAGCTGCTGGCCCGCTTCAAGCTGGACGCCAAGCGCGAGGACTTCGCCGGCAGCCTGTCGGGCGGCCAGCGCAAGCTGCTCGAGATGGCCCGCGCGCTGATGGTGAACCCCGAGATGGTCATGCTCGACGAGCCGATGGCGGGCGTGAACCCGGCCCTGACGCAGTCGCTGCTGGGCCACGTGAAGGGCCTGCGCGAGCTGGGCATGACCGTGCTGTTCGTCGAGCACGACATGGACATGGTGCGCGACATCAGCGACTGGGTCATCGTGATGGGCCAGGGCGAGGTGATCGCCGAGGGCACCCCGGACGAGGTGATGGCGGACCAGCGGGTGATCGACGCCTACCTGGGCGCCCACCACGACGGCGCCGCCGACCCGGACGCCGACCCGGCGGCGGACACCGCCGGGCCCGCGGCTCCGGCGGCTCCGGCGGCGGGGGAGCCCGCCGGCCCGACGGCGGGGGCGACCGCGCCGAAGCCCGCGAAGGAGGACGGACAGTGACCGAGCCGAACCGCAACGCCGACGACACCGCGGCGGAGACCCCGGCCGAGACCCCGGTCGAGCTGGCCGACGACACCGCGGGCGTCGAGGTCGTCGACCGCTCCGAGCACCTGCGGGCCGCCGAGGGCGCCCTGGTGCGCGCCGACAACCTGCTCGCGGGCTACCTGCCGGGCGTCAACATCCTCAACGGCACCGACCTGTACGCCCACGAGGGCGAGCTGGTCGGCATCATCGGCCCCAACGGCGCCGGCAAGTCGACGCTGCTCAAGGCCCTGTTCGGCCTGGTGAACGTCCGCTCCGGCACGGTCACCCTGCGCGGCGCGGACATCACCAACCTCAAGGCGCACCAGCTGGTCGCCAAGGGCATCGGCTTCGTGCCGCAGACGAACAACGTCTTCGGCACGCTGACGATCGAGGAGAACCTCGAGATGGGGATCTTCCTCAAGCCGAAGCTGTTCAAGGAGCGCTTCGACTTCGTCGCCGGGCTGTTCCCCGCCCTGGGCCAGCGCCGCAAGCAGCGCGCCGGCAGCCTGTCGGGCGGCGAACGGCAGATGGTGGCGATGGGCCGGGCGCTGATGATGGAGCCCAGCGTGCTGCTGCTCGACGAGCCCTCCGCGGGCCTGTCGCCGGCGATGCAGGACGAGGTCTTCTTCCAGACGAAGAAGATCAACGGCACCGGCGTCACCGTCATCATGGTCGAGCAGAACGCCCGCCGCTGCCTGCAGATCTGCGACCGCGGCTACGTTCTCGACCAGGGCCGCAACGCGTACACGGCGTCGGGCCGCGACCTCATGCACGACCCGAAGGTCATCGAGCTGTACCTGGGCACGCTGGCCACCGCGTAACACCGGTCATCCACCCGAGGGCCGCGGCGCCACGCCGCGGCCCTCGGCGTGTCCGTCCACGGTGGCCGCCGCCGGTACGGTGCCGTGCATAGGGGCCTCGCACGACCGCGGCTCCGGCTGCCTGCGCCTGCTGTTGGGCGTGATCCTGCTGGTCGTGGCGTTGGTCCTGTGCGGCATCGGCGCGCTGCTGTACCAGTGGCACCGGTCGACCGAGCCACCGGAGTCCCGCTCGCCGACAGTGTCGGCGAGGGCCGCCGCGGCCACGACCGCCCTGGACACCCGCCTGGCCGCCGTGACGGCGGCGGCGCCCGGTCTGCACACCCCGGCCACCGCCGTGCACCGCCGAGGCCAGCGGCTTCTTCGGCAGCAATACGGCCCGGTCGCCTGCACCCGCACCCTGACCCGGTACCTCGCCGCGGACGGTGCCGACCACGGGGTCGGGCACGCCCGGCGCTGAGACCGGGCGTTGCGTGCGGGCGGCTGGTCGGGGGAGCCGCTGCTGCCGTCCCCGCCGGTCCTGGCCGGCTATGCCGACGACCTCGGCGCCGGGTTGCGGATCGAGTGGTTCGAACGGCCGCACGTGCCCCCGGCACACGGGCTGGTCCACACCGGACAGCGGCCGGCGGACAGCGACACGACGGTGTACCGGGCGGCCGAACCGGTCGACGTGCCCACCACCCGTCGCGGCCGCGTACGGCCGGTACCGGCTCGTGGCGGTGGTGTCGCTGGCGCTGCGGTACCACGACGGTGTGGACCCGTCGCCGAGCCCTGCGGACGACGGCGGGGGCTACCACCGGCCGTGCCTCAGCGGCAGCGGCGACTGCGTCGGCGGCTGACGGCCCGCGGTTCCCAGCGCCGGGAGCAGTTGGCCCCGCGGCGGCGGCGGAACCCGCCGCCGGACAGATTGACGACGGCCCTCGCGGGAGGGTGCTGCCCTTCAAGGAAGTGGCGGCCCGGGCAGGGATGGCCCCGCGCGCAAGGCAGTGGCGGCCCTGTCGGAGCGGTCAACGCTCTCCCGCCGGGCTCGGACCTCCGAGCGGTCCAGCAGCCGCCCGCGCCGGCGGGCGAAGACAACCCGCGCGATGCCGCCGGATGGTCAGGCCGCCGGCCGGAACGCGAACGAGGGCCCGGCCGACCGGCCGGGCCCTCGAACTGTGCTCAGTGGTGCGTGCTGCGGTGGTGCGTCAGCCGGCGATGTTGCCCGACAGGAACGTGACGTTCTTGTAGGTGTTGTCCGCGCCGTACTGGTAGATGCCGATGGTGGCCTGCTGCGGGTCACCGGCCTCGTTGAACTCGATCGGGCCGCTGACACCGTCGTAGTCGATGTCGGTGCCGGCCTTCACCAGGTCGACGCACTCCTTGAAGGCCTTGCACTTGGTGCCGCCGGCGCTGACGGTCGCGAGGTTCTTCGCGATGTCGGCCGGGGCGTCCGACTTGGCCTGCTCGGCGGCGAGGGCCGCCAGGATGGTGGCGTCGTACGACTCGGGGCCGTAGTTGAAGTCCTTCAGCGCCGGGTCGATGGCGAGCATCTTCTTGCGGAAGTCCTCGCTGACCTGCGCGCCCGGCTGGGTGCCCTTGGCGCCGCCGAACGTGTTGGCCGGGAACTCCTTGCCGTAGTTCGACAGGTTGCCGTCGACCAGGTACCACTTCTTGGCCTGGGCGGTGAGACCGGCCTCGACCAGCTTCGGGACGATCTTCTTGGTCTCGTCGAAGCCGATGAGCAGGATCGCGTCCGGGTTCGCCGACTTGATCTTGCCGACCTCGGCCGAGTAGTCGGCCGCCTTCGGGTCGTAGACCTCCTCGGCGACGACCTGGCCACCCTGGGCCTCGATCGCGGCGCGGGCGTTCTTGGCCAGACCCGTGCCGTACGAGTCCTGCAGGACCAGCATGCCGACCTTGGCGTTGCCGTCCTGGACGACGAGGTCGCCGAGGACGCGGCCCTGGAGGACGTCCGGCGGGGCGGTCCGGAAGTAGAGGCCCTTGTCGTTGTACGTGGTGAACGCGTCGGACGTGTTCGCCGGCGAGATCTGCACGACGCCCGCACCGGTGATCTTGTCGATGACCGACAGCGAGACCGAGGACGAGGCGGCGCCGACGATGACGTCGACCTTCTCCGTCAGGAGCTTGTTGACCGACTGGGAGGCGATGTCGGTGGACGTGTCGCCGGAGTCGGTGTCGCTGACGACGACCGGCTTGCCGAGCGCGCCGCCCGCGTCGTTGATCTCCTTGACGGCGAGGTCGACGCCCGCGAACTCCGGCGGGCCGAGGAAGGCCAGCGAACCGGTCTGCGGCAGAAGGGTGCCGATCTTCAGTACGCCGTCAGCCGGAACTGCCGCGGGAGCCTGCGAGGTCGCGCCGGTTCCCGGCGTGTCGCTGCTGTCGTCTGCACACGCGCTGAGCGCGAGGCACGCGGCGCCCAGCACGGCGGTGGTGCGCCATGCGATGTTCGGGCGGATCATCCATGTCTCCTTCGGGTCCAGCGCTTGTCGAGCGCAGGCGCGCTTGGAATGACGCTGATGCAGGAAACCTAATGACCAGGTGTGACGTGATACCAGCGTTTGTCCCGGCTGATGCGGAGTAGTTGCGCAGTCGTGATGTTCACGGAGGGTGATCCGGTGCCGGGGCACGCCTCGCGGGCCTGCGCGGGGATGTCGGACCCCGGGTCTAGAGTCGTCTGACGTGAGCGATGATGCCCCCCGCCTGCTGCTGCTCGACGGTCACTCCCTGGCGTACCGGGCGTTCTTCGCCCTGCCGGTGGAGAACTTCTCCACGCAGACCGGGCAGCCCACCAACGCGGTGTTCGGCTTCACGTCGATGCTGATCAACATGCTGCGCGACGAGCGCCCCACGCACATCATCGTGGCGTTCGACGTGTCCCGGGTGTCGTTCCGCACGGAGAAGTACGCGGAGTACAAGGCCGGCCGGTCGGAGACCCCGCAGCCGTTCCAGGGCCAGGTCAGCCTGGTCAAGGAGGTCCTGGAGGCGCTGCGCATCCCGGTCGTCGAGAAGCCCGGCTACGAGGCCGACGACGTCATCGGCACCCTCGCCTGCCAGGCCCGCGACGCCGGCTTCGAGGTGGTCATCTCCACCGGCGACCGCGACGCGTTCCAACTCGCGGGCGAGCACGTCACGATCCTCTACCCGGTGCGCGGGGTGTCCGAGGTGTGGCGCATGACCCCGGCCGCGATCGAGGCGAAGTACTTCGTGCCGCCGGAGCGCTACCGCGACAAGGCCGCCCTCGTCGGCGAGACCAGCGACAACCTGCCCGGCGTGCCGGGCGTCGGCGACAAGACCGCCGCCAAGTGGATCAACGAGTACGGCGGCCTCGACGGCATCGTCGCCAACGCCGACAAGATCAAGGGCAAGGCCGGCGAGAACCTGCGCGCCCACCTCGCCGACGTGCTGCGCAACTACGAGATCAACAAGCTCGTCTGCGACCTCGACCTGCCGCTGCGCCCCGAGGACGCCCGCTGGCAGGGCTGGGACCGCGAGGCCGTCCACCAGGTCTTCGACTCGCTGGAGTTCCGGGTCCTGCGCGAGCGGCTCTACCAGTACCTCGACGCGGTCGAGCCCGAGGCCGAGGCCGGCTTCGACCTGGCCGGGGTACGGCTCGGCACCGGCCAGGTGGCCGGCTGGCTGCGCGAGCACGCCGGCACAGCGGCCGTCGGCGTCGCCGTGGCCGGCACGTTCGGCCGCGGCACCGGCTCCCTCACCGGCATCGCCGTGGCCGTCGCCGACGGCGCCGCCGCCTGGTTCGACCCGGCGGCCCTCGACGAGAACGACGAGCGCGCCGTCGCCGCCTGGCTCGCCGAGCCCACCCGCCCCAAGGTCGTCCACGACGCCAAGCCGGCGCTGCTGGCGTTCGCCGCGCACGGCTGGACCCTCGCCGGCGTCGAGACCGACACCGCGCTCGCGGCGTACCTGGCGAAGCCCGACCAGCGCTCCTACGACCTGGTCGACCTGGCCCTGCGCTACCTCAAGCGCGAGCTGCGCAACGACACCCCCGACGACGGCCAGCTCACCCTCGACGGCCTCGGCGGCGGCGACGAGGGCGTCGCCGAGCAGAACCTGATGCTGCGCGCCCGCGCCACCCTCGACCTGGCCCAGGTGCTGCGCGACGAGCTGTCCCGCGACGGCGACACCTCCATCGAGCTGCTCGCCGACGTCGAGCAGCCGCTGCTGTTCGTGCTCGCCGCCATGGAGCGCCTCGGCATCACCGCCGACACCGCGTACCTGACCGAGCTGGAGGCCCACTTCGCCGCGGAGGTCAAGGCGGCGGCGCAGGCCGCGTACGCCGAGGTTGGCCGCGAGTTCAACCTCGGCTCGCCCAAGCAGCTGCAGGAGATCCTGTTCGTCGAGCGCAACCTGCCCAAGACCAAGCGCATCAAGACCGGCTACACCACCGACGCCGACGCGCTGCAGGGCCTGTTCGCCCAGACCGGCGACCCGCTGCTCGAGCACCTGCTGCGCCACCGCGACGTCGCCAAGCTCAAGACCACCGTCGACGGCCTGCTCAAGAGCATCAGCGACGACGGCCGCATCCACACCACGTTCTTCCAGACCGTCGCCGCCACCGGCCGCCTGTCGTCGACCGACCCGAACCTGCAGAACATCCCCATCCGCACCGAGGAGGGCCGGCGCATCCGCCGGGCGTTCATCGTGGGCGAGGGCTTCGAGCAGCTGATGACCGCCGACTACAGCCAGATCGAGATGCGCATCATGGCGCACCTGTCCGGCGACGAGGCGCTCATCGCCGCCTTCAACTCCGGCGCCGACTTCCACGCCGCCACCGCGTCGTCGGTCTTCCACGTGCCGCTCGACGAGGTCCACGCCGACCAGCGCCGCAAGATCAAGGCCATGAACTACGGCCTGGCGTACGGGCTCAGCGCCTACGGCCTGTCCAACCAGCTCGGCATCACCACCGAGGAGGCGCGCGGCCTCATGGAGGAGTACTTCACCCGCTTCGGCGGCGTGCGCGACTACCTCCAGTCGGTCGTCAAGCGCGCCGTCCAGGACGGCTACACCGCCACCATCCTGGGCCGCCGCCGCTACCTGCCCGACCTGCTCAGCGACAACCGCCAGCGCCGCGAGATGGCCGAGCGGATGGCGCTGAACGCCCCGATCCAGGGTTCCGCCGCCGACATCATCAAGGTGGCGATGCTGCGCGTCGACGCGGCGCTGCGGTCGTCCGGGCTGCGCTCCACCATGCTGCTCCAGGTCCACGACGAGCTGGTGTTCGACGTGGCGCCGGGGGAGCGGGCGGCGCTGGAGGAGCTGGTGCGGCGCGAGATGGGCGGGGCCTACCCGCTGTCGGTGCCGCTGGAGGTCTCGGTGGGCGCGGGCACGGACTGGAACGGCGCCGACCACTGATCGCCGGCCCCGCCGGAGTCACCTGATCGAGTGGTTCGCGGACGGGTTCCGGCCCCGGGTCGCCGGCGAGCGCGGCAGGCCGAACCGGCAGGAACACCGGCGGGAATGGGCTCGCCCCGCCCGCGCCCGGCCCCGGCCGAGGCGCCGCCGGAACGGCCCCACCGCGCCGGAAGGGACCCGTCGCAGGGCTGCTGGGCGGTGCCGCGCACGTGCTCCCGCGTCACCTGGTCGGGGTGGCGAGGCGTGCCGGGGGCGGTTGCCGCCGTCTGCGAGGCTGGTGCGATGACGAACGACACCGCGCCGGGTTGGGCGCCGCTGGGCGTCGCGCCGCTCGACGCTGGGCACGCGGGTGTGCTGGCGCCGCAGTTCAAGGCGCTCGGCGACCCGGTGCGGCTGCGGCTGCTGTCGATGATCGCGGCCGCGCCCGACGGCGAGATCTGCGTGTGCGACCTGACCGGGGCGTTCGACCTGACCGGCCCCACCATCTCGCACCACCTGAAGGTGCTGCGCGAGGCCGGCCTCGTCGACGCCGACCGGCGCGGCACGTGGGTGTACTACCGGCCGCGGCCGGAGCTGTTCGCGTCCCTCGCCCGGCTGCTCGACGGCGCGCACGCCCTGGCCGGCGTCGGGCGCTGACCCAGCAGCCGCGCGTGGCCGGTCCGCCGGGGCGCGGCGGCCGGCCGGGGCGCCGGTGGGTCACTTCAGCGGGTCGTGGCCCCAGTTCATCAGCGAGTAGCGCCACTTCGTGTCCGTCACGTCGCCGTTCGGGCGCTGCGCCAGGTGGCGGTGGACGTAGCCGACGACCTTGCGCATGTGCGCCTCGTCGGCGTCCGTCAGGTCCGCCTTCCTGGTGTGCAGCAGCTTGACGATCTTGCGGCCGGAGTCGTGGCCGACGGACTCGCCGCCGTCCGACTTCTGCCCGACGCCGCGTGACTCGTCGGTCTTCAGCCATTTCTCGAGCTCGGACGCGGACATGTTCACGGCGTCCTTGAACTCCTGGTACGTGTCCGTGTCGGTCATTTCTTCAGCGCCCCCGGCTTGTGCACGGCCTCCTTGCCGGTCTTGTCGCTCTTGACCTTGTACTGCGGCTCCTCCTTCGAGGCCTTCACCGTGCGCCCGGCGGCCTCCGTCTCCTTCGTGATCTTGCCCTCGACCGTGCCGTGCACCTGCTGGCCGTGGCTGCTCCAGGTCACCTTGTCGCCCTTGCTCAGGGACTTCTCATCCTTCGCCATGCCTGCGTCCTACCCGTCCTCGACCAGCGAAAACGAATCGACGCAGCGGTCAGGGGCGGTGCGCGACGAAGATGGCGGTGCCGGGGAACAGGCGGCCGCGCAGGGGGCTCCACTGGCCCCATTCGGCCTCCAGCCACTCCGGCCACTCGGGCTCGACGAGGTCGTCGAGGACGAAGCCGGCGGCCACCAGCTCGCGGACGCGGTCGCCGAGCGTGCGGTGCTGCTCGACGTAGCGGGGCACGCCGTCGGCGTCCTCCTCGACGTACGGGCGGCGGTCGAAGTACGAGTTCACCGCCATGAGGCCGGCCTCGGCCGGGTCGTCGAGGAAGATCCAGCGCATCGGGTGGGTGATCGAGAAGACCCAGCGGCCGCCGGGGCGCAGCACCCGGAACACTTCGCGCATGACCGCGCCCGAGTCGGCCACGAACGGCACCGCGCCGAACGCCGTGCACACCACGTCGAACGCGCCCGCGGCGAACGGCAGGGCGAGGGCGTCGGCCTGGACGAGCGGGACGCGTACCCCCGTGGTGGTGGCCGCGCGGGCCGCGTGGCGCAACATGCCGGCGGACAGGTCCATGGCGACCACCCGGGCGCCCTCGCCCGCGAGCCAGCGGGCGGCCGACGCGGCCCCGCAGCCCAGCTCCAGCACCCGCGCGCCGGCCACGTCGCCGAGCAGCCGGGCGTCGGCCTCGCGCAGGCCCTCCGGGCACCAGACGAAGTCCACGTCGCCGAGGAAGCGGCCGTGTTCTGCCTGGTAGTCGTCGGCGTCGGCGTCCCACCAGCCGCGGCTGGCGACCCGGCTCTCGGCGTCGGAGACGGGGCGGCGCAGGACGGCCGGCCGGTCCGGGTGCGGTTCGAGCGATGTCACGGGCCCGAGGGTACGGTGTGTCCCCGTTCGGGCCGTCAGGGCCGGATCACGGAACATCGTGCCCGGCTCGTCCGGAGGGGTTGCAACCTGTGGTAATGCGCACGGTAAGCTGTTCGATGCGCTCGCGGATCGTGTGCCTCGGCAGGGAGCAGGCTCCGCGTTCGTCGGACACGCCATGATCTCCCACCGGAATTTCGTGCCGTGCCCGCCGGCGGATCCGCAGGCGCGAGCAGGTCACACGACACCATTCCGTTCGGAGCAACTGTCCACATGACGAGCAGCATCGAGGCCACCTCGAGCGCCAACAAGGTCACCGTCGACGACCTCGGGTCTGAGGAAGCCTTCCTCGCCGCCATCGACGAGACCATCAAGTACTTCAATGACGGCGACATTGTCGAAGGCACAGTCGTCAAGGTCGATCGGGACGAGGTCCTGCTCGACATCGGCTACAAGACCGAGGGCGTCATCCCCTCGCGCGAGTTGTCGATCAAGCATGACGTGGACCCCGCGGAAGTGGTGTCGGTCGGTGACCACATCGAAGCCCTCGTCCTCACCAAGGAGGACAAGGAGGGTCGTCTGATCCTCTCCAAGAAGCGCGCCCAGTACGAGCGCGCCTGGGGCACGATCGAGAAGATCAAGGACGAGGACGGCGTCGTGCGCGGCTCCGTCATCGAGGTGGTCAAGGGTGGCCTCATCCTCGACATCGGGCTCCGGGGCTTCCTCCCGGCGTCGCTGGTCGAGATGCGCCGTGTGCGCGACCTGCAGCCGTACGTCGGCCGCGAGCTCGAGGCGAAGATCATCGAGCTGGACAAGAACCGCAACAACGTGGTCCTGTCCCGCCGCGCCTGGCTCGAGCAGACCCAGTCCGAGGTCCGCACCGAGTTCCTCAACAAGCTGCAGAAGGGCCAGGTCCGCAAGGGCGTCGTGTCCTCGATCGTCAACTTCGGTGCCTTCGTGGACCTGGGTGGCGTCGACGGCCTCGTGCACGTCTCGGAGCTGTCCTGGAAGCACATCGACCACCCGTCCGAGGTCGTCGAGGTCGGCCAGGAGGTCGAGGTCGAGGTTCTGGACGTCGACCTGGACCGCGAGCGCGTCTCGCTGTCGCTGAAGGCGACCCAGGAAGACCCGTGGCGCCAGTTCGCCCGCACGCACGCGATCTCGCAGATCGTCCCCGGCAAGGTCACCAAGCTGGTGCCGTTCGGCGCGTTCGTCCGCGTCGACGACGGCATCGAGGGCCTGGTGCACATCTCCGAGCTGGCCGAGCGCCACGTGGAGCTGCCGGAGCAGGTCGTGCAGGTCGGCTCGGACGTCATGGTCAAGGTCATCGACATCGACCTCGAGCGTCGCCGCATCTCGCTGTCGCTCAAGCAGGCGAACGAGGGCTTCGTCGAGGGCGAGGAGCACTTCGACCCGACCCTCTACGGCATGGCCGCCACGTACGACAACGAGGGCAACTACATCTACCCGGAGGGCTTCGACCCGGAGACCGGCGAGTGGATGGAAGGCTTCGACAAGCAGCGCGAGACGTGGGAGAAGCAGTACGCCGACGCCCGCGAGCGCTGGGAGGCCCACACCAAGCAGGTGCAGACCTCCCGCGAGGCCGACGCCGAGGCCGCCGCCGCCCCGGCGACCAGCAGCACCAGCAGCACCAGCAGCCCCGCCACCTCCTCCAGCTCCAGCTCGTCGACCCCGGCGCGCCAGGCTGAGGAGCCGGCCGGCACGCTGGCCACCGACGAGGCCCTCGCGGCTCTGCGCGAGAAGCTCGCCGGCGGCAAGTAAGTCACCGCCTGATCGGCAGGCCCGTCCCTTCGGGGGCGGGCCTGTCGCCATAATGTGGCCCATGCTGCTCGTGGGACTGACCGGTGGGATCGGCGCCGGCAAGAGCGTCGTGGCGACGCGGCTCGCCGAGCTGGGCGCCGTGCTCATCGACGCCGACCGGCTCGCCCGCGAGGTGGTGGCCCCCGGCACCGAGGGGCTCGCCCGCGTCGCCGCCGCCTTCGGGCCGCAGGTGCTGGCCGCCGACGGTTCGCTCGACCGGCCGGCGCTGGGCGCGCGGGTGTTCGGCGACGAGGCCGGCCGGCGCACCCTCGAGGGCATCGTGCACCCGCTGGTGCGCGCCCGCACCCACGAGCTGGCCGCCGCCGCCCCGGCCGACGCGGTCGTCGTCAACGACGTCCCGCTGCTCGTCGAGGTGGGGCTGGCGCCCACGTTCCAGCTGGTCGTCGTCGTGGAGGCCGACGAGCCGACCCGGCTCGACCGGCTCGTGCGCGACCGCGGCATGACCCCCGACGCGGCGCGCGCCCGCATCGCCGCCCAGGCGTCCGACGCCCAGCGCGCCGCCGCCGCCGACGTGCTGCTGCGCAACGACGGCACCCTCGGCGCCCTGCTCGCCGCCGTCGACCGGCTGTACCGGGACCGGCTCGTGCCGTACGAGGCGGGGGTGCGCTCCGGCATCGTCAGCGCGAGTGACGGCGCCGCCGTGATCGCCGACCCCGACCCGGCGTGGCCCGCCCAGGCCGCCCGCCTGCTGGGCCGCGTCGGCCACGCGCTGCGCGACGTCCCCGGCGTGGACCTGGCGCACATCGGCTCCACCGCGGTGCCCGGGCTGCCCGCCAAGGACGTCATCGACCTGCAGGTCGGCGTACCCTCGCTCGCCGTGGCCGACGACGTGGCCGCCGCCCTCGGCGCGGCCGGGCTGCCGCGGCGGCCGGGGGAGTGGGCCGACATCCCGCGCGGCTCGGTGGGCACCGGCGAGGACCGCTGGCCGAAGCGGCTGCACGGCAGCGCCGACCCGGACCGGGCGGTCAACCTGCACGTGCGCGTCACCGGGTCGCCCGGCTGGCGGCTCGCGCTGCTGGTCCGCGACCACCTGCGGGCCGACGGCGCGGTCCGCGACGCCTACGGCGCGCTGAAGCGCCGCATCGCGGCCGGCGCGGCCGACATCGACGCGTACGCGGACACCAAGGAACCCTGGTTCGACACCGAGGCGGCGGCCGCCGAGCAGTGGGCCGCGCGCACCGGCTGGCGGCCTAGCGCAGCGGCTTGCGCATCTGCTGGGTGACCACCGTGTACCCGGCGCTGCTGTAGAGGCGCACGGCGCGGGCGTTGCCGCCGAACACGTTCAGCTCCAGCGCGCCCGCGCCCCCGGCCCGCGCCACCTCCTCGGCCGCCGCCAGCAGGGCGCGGCCCAGGCCTGTGCCGCGGTGCTCGGGGCGCACCTCGATGTCGTAGAGGAACGCGCAGTCGCGGGTGCCGCGCGGGTGCGTCAGGCCCAGCCACAGCACTCCGACCGGGGTGCCGTCGCCGAGGGTGGCCGTCAGGAACCGCATGCCGGCGGTGCCGCGGCCGTCGGGCAGCAGCGCGGCCTGCTGCCGGCGGGCGGTCTCCAGGGCGTCGGCGGCGTCCCAGACACCGGCGGCGACCTGCTCGTCGGCGTAGGCGCGCAGCGTCTCCTCGCGCCAGGCGTCGAACTCGTCACCGGTCATCGGACGCACGCGCAGGTCGGCCATGGAGGAATTGTCGCGCGCCGCGCCGTGGCCCAGCGCGGTCCGGGTACGCCGGTACAGGAAGAAGGGCGCCCGCGGCGGCCGGGTCCGCGCTGTGCGCGACCTCCCGTGGGTGCGCACGCCGGCAAAAGGCCGGGGCTGCTGACCCGGGACCGGCGACTGACGGTGTGGTGGTGCAGTCGCCGGGGCGGCCGCCGCGAGCGGCCTACCCCACGACGGTAAGCCCACGCCGCCACGGGGACAACGGACCAGCTCAGGGCGGAATTCGCACCTTCCGTCAGCACCCACCCGCCGGGGGTCTGGACAACGGCGGGGAAGTTGTCGGACCCCCGACGTACGGTGGTTGCCATGGCGCTCGACATCCCCCGACTCGACGGCCGTTTTGAGGTCATCAGCGACTACCGGCCGGCCGGCGACCAGCCCGCGGCCATCGACGAGCTGGAGCGTCGCGTGCGCCGCGGCGACCGTAACGTCGTGCTGCTCGGCGCCACCGGCACGGGCAAGAGCGCCACCACCGCCTGGCTCGTCGAGCGGCTGCAGCGCCCCACCCTGGTGATGGCGCCGAACAAGACCCTGTGCGCGCAGCTCGCCAAGGAGTTCCGCGAGCTGCTGCCCAACAACGCCGTCGAGTACTTCGTCAGCTACTACGACTACTACCAGCCCGAGGCGTACATCGCGCAGACCGACACCTACATCGAGAAGGACTCGTCGGTCAACGAGGAGGTCGAGCGGCTGCGCCACTCCGCCACCCGCTCGCTGCTGTCGCGCCGCGACGTCATCGTCGTCGCCACGGTCAGCGCCATCTACGGCCTGGGCACCCCGGAGGAATACCTCAACCAGGCCATCCGGCTCACCATCGGCCAGGAGTTCGACCGCGACCAGCTGCTGCGCCGCCTCGTCGACGTGCGCTACACCCGCAACGACATGGCGTTCGCCCGCGGCACGTTCCGGGTCCGCGGCGACACCCTGGAGATCATCCCGGCGTACGAGGAACTGGCGCTGCGCATCGAGTTCTTCGGCGACGAGGTCGAGCGGCTCTACTACCTGCACCCGCTGACCGGCGAGGTCGTGCGCGAGGTCGACAAGCTCGTGATCTTCCCGGCCACCCACTACGCGGCCGGCGCCGAGCGCATGGAACGCGCCATCCGCGACATCGAGGCCGAGCTGGAGGAGCGCCTCGCCGAGCTCGACCGGCAGGGCAAGCTGCTGGAGGCGCAGCGGCTGCGCATGCGCACCACCTACGACATCGAGATGATGCGCCAGGTCGGCTTCTGCAACGGCATCGAGAACTACTCGATGCACATGGACGGCCGCACCTACGGCACCCCGGCGCACACCCTGCTCGACTTCTTCCCCGACGACTACCTCACGGTCATCGACGAGTCCCACGTGACCATCCCGCAGATCGGCGGCATGTACGAGGGTGACGCGTCCCGCAAGCGCATCCTCATCGAGCACGGCTTCCGGCTGCCCAGCGCCGCCGACAACCGCCCGCTGCGCTTCGACGAGTTCCTCGAGCGCGTGGGCCAGATGGTCTACCTGTCCGCCACCCCGGGCGACTGGGAGATGCAGCAGGCGCAGGGCGAGTACGTGGAGCAGGTCATCCGCCCGACCGGCCTGGTCGACCCGAAGGTCGTCGTGAAGCCCACCAAGGGCCAGATCGACGACCTGATGCACGAGATCCGGGAGCGCACCGACCGCGACGAGCGCGTCCTGGTCACCACGCTGACCAAGAAGATGGCCGAGGACCTCACCGACTATCTGCTGGAGAACGGCATCCGCGTGCGCTACCTGCACTCCGAGGTGGACACGCTGCGCCGCGTCGAGCTGCTGCGCGAGCTGCGCAAGGGCGACTACGACGTGCTGGTCGGCATCAACCTGCTGCGCGAGGGCCTCGACCTGCCGGAGGTGTCGCTGGTCGCCATCCTCGACGCCGACAAGGAGGGCTTCCTGCGCAGCGGCCGCTCGCTCATCCAGACGATCGGCCGCGCGGCCCGCAACGTCTCGGGCGAGGTCCACATGTACGCCGACAAGATGACCCCGTCCATGGCCAACGCCATCGAGGAGACCGACCGGCGGCGCGCCAAGCAGGTCGCGTACAACGAGGCGCACGGCATCACGCCCGAGCCGCTGCGCAAGAAGATCCACGACATCCTCGACGACATCTACCGCGAGGCGGAGGACACCGACGCCCTGGCCGGCGCGGTGGTCGGCGGCTCCGGCCGGCAGATGTCGCGCGGCAAGGCGCCGGTGCCCGAGACCCGCTCGAAGCGCACCGCCGACGGCCGCAAGACCACCGAGGGCATGGCCCGGGCCGAGCTGGCCGAGCTCATCCAGAACCTGAACGACCAGATGCTGGCGGCCGCCCGCGAACTGCAGTTCGAGCTGGCCGCCCGCATCCGCGACGAGATGCAGGAGCTGAAGAAGGAACTGCGCGGCATGGACGCGGCGGGCATGCGCGGCTGACCCTTACCCCGTGATCGACCACGAGTGGCGTGTGCTGACGGGCGCCGGGTTGAGCGAGGTGGCCGCCTTGGCGGCGCGGTGCCTGGCCGTCCACGGGGGACTGCCGCTCGCCGCCGAGCCCTCGTTCCTGCAACGGCGGTTCGCGGCGCGGGCGGTGACCGCGCGGGATCCCGCCGGCCGGCTGATCGCCGCAGCCGGCCTCCGCGACGACGACGGCGGCGGCGGCCCGGTGGCGGCGTGGCTCGCCCTGCCCGAGGCGGTCGACCACGCGGGCGCTGCCGTGCTGGACGCCGCGCTGGCCGCCGGCGCGGTGCGGGTGGAGACCGAGTTCCTCACCGTCGCCGCCGAGCGGCTGTTCGCCCGGCGGGCGCTGGTGCCGGACCGCGCCGAGGACGTCCTGCGCTTCGACCGCCGCCACGGGATCTCCGCCGCCGCGCTGCCCGCCGGCATCACCCTGCGGGAGTGGTCCACCGGGCTGGCGCCGCGGTTCCACGCCGTCTACGCGGCGGCGTTCCGCGACCGGCCCGGCTTCCCCGGCTGGGACGTCACCCAATGGACCCGCTGGCTCGTCGACGACGACTTCCGCCCGCAGGCGTCACTGCTGGCCACCGGCGCCGACGGCACCGACGCCGGGTTCGTCACCAGCGCCGCCGGGTGGATCGTCCAGGTCGGCGTGCGGCCCGGGTGGCGGGGACGCGGGCTGGGGGCGGCGCTGGTGTGCGCGGCCCTGCGCCGCCACGACGCCGATGCGGTGCTGCTCGACGTGGCGGTCGGCAACCCGGCGGTGCGCCTGTACCGGCGGCTCGGCTTCGACCCGCTCGGGCGGCGCGGCACCTACCGGGTGGCGTGAGGCCGGCGGCTCAGACGGGGACGTCGACGAAGTGCTCGACGCGCGGCGGGCCCGCGAAGAACGGGCCGATCAGGCCGCGCCAGGTGGTGAAGCGGTCCGACTGGCGGAAGTTCTGCTCGTGCGCCTCGACGGAATCCCACTCGACCAGCAGCACGAAGCGGTTCGGCGTCTCGATCCCGCGCGTCATCAGCACCGAGCGGCAGCCGGGCGTGCCGGCCAGAATGTCGTGACCCTTGGCGTACGCCGCGGCGAACTCGTCCTCCTGGCCAGGGACGACGTCGATGAGAGCAACCTCGAGAACCATGCGCGCAGCCTGCCATGCGCCGGATCTTCACCCGGTGCTGGGGTGACGGCCACCCACCATCCACACCAGCCTCCTAGGACGCCTTGGCGGAGGTGGCGTGGCCCACCACCTGACAGCGCCGGTTGGGGGTCGATGTCGGCGGGGTGGCCGAGGCGCTGCGGGTGTGGGCGACGAAGCTCAGGCTGCGGGGGAGTGCCGGAAGTGCTGCCCGGCAGCTTCGCGACGAAGCCGTTGGTGGCTCTGGCACCGCGGGGTGACGGCGATGGAGCGGCCGGGTCGGGATGGGGCCGTGGCGCGAAGCCCAACGGAGATCGCATGATCCGAGACGTCGGGCCGGCCCGAGCGAGACCCAAGGCCAGTTCATCGCCTGCGTGGGGCCAGGCGGAGCCGAGGCCGATCCGAGGCGAAGTCGGGCCCGCGACCGGAAAGGCGCCAGGCCCGGCGAAGCTGAGCCGCCGGCGGAGCGTGGGCAGCGGAGGACCGCCCGCGGAGGACCGCCCGCGGAGGACCGCCCGCGGAGGACCGCCCGCGGAGGACCGCCCGCGGAGGACCGCCCGCGGA
>NZ_BOOY01000018.1 GCF_016863475.1 Spirilliplanes yamanashiensis | reverse complement strand
GCCCGCGGAGGACCGCCCGCGGAGGACCGCCCGCGGAGGACCGCCCGCGGAGGACCGCCCGCGGAGGACCGCCCGCGGAGGACCGGCCGCCGCGAGGGCCGGCAGCCCGGCTGGCAGCGGGGAGCCTGCGGTGCAGGGTGGCGCACGGTGGTGGGGGACAAGATCAGGCACATGGAGGCCGAGGCCCACGGGGTGAAAGCCACGGACAGCCCGAACCGAACACCGCGACAGCCCGCCACGACCAATCTCCCCAGGCATGAGAAGACCTGGCGCACCGTGCAGATCATCCTCGGCCAGAACCAGCGAAAATCCGGCCCCAGCCTGCGTCGAAAAGCACGGCAAAGGCGTCCGAGGTGGGGGTGAATGGGCGAGTTGATGGCATCAGGGGTGTGAGCCGTGCGAAAGATGGCGGGCCGAGGTGCCGATCCGGGGTGGGATGGGCCAGAATGGCGTGCGAGGAGGGGAGTATTCCTCTGCGTCGGTGTCGTCAACACGGCTGCCGCCCGGTTCGCCGAGCGGTCACCCGGCACCGCGGCCGCCGGTCCATCGTCGCCAGCGACGGGCCGGGGGCGGAAGAGACCTCCGACAGTCACCCCCGATACATCGTCTCGCAGCGTGGGCGTCCGGACCGATACCACCGGGCGTGCGGCGGCGCGGCGATGTCCCGTGTCTGCCGGAGGCAACTAAGTGAACGTGCCCACCTGGGTCTGGACCGTGACCCTGGTCGTCCTCGTCGTGATGCTCGCCGTTGATCTGGTGATCGTCGGACGCCGGCCGCACGAGCCGAGTATTCGTGAGTCGTCCCTGTGGGTGACGTTCTACGTCGTCCTCGCGCTGATCTTCGGCATCGGGGTGTGGGTGACCGCCGGTCCCACCTATGCCGGTGAGTTCTACGCGGGCTGGCTCACGGAGTACAGCCTGTCGGTGGACAACCTGTTCGTCTTCGTGATCATCATGGGCAACTTCGCGGTGCCCCGGCAGTTCCAGCAGAAGGTGCTGCTCATCGGCATCGTGCTGGCGCTGGTGATGCGCGGCGGGTTCATCGCCGCCGGTGCCGCGCTGATCTCGCAGTTCAGCTGGGTGTTCTACATCTTCGGCGCGTTCCTGCTGTACACGGCGATCAACCTGGCCCGGCAGAGCCACGCGGCGGACACCGAGGAGGAGGAGTTCAAGGAGAACATTCTCATCCGGTGGAGCCGGCGCGCGCTGCCGGTGACGAAGACGTTCGACAGCGCCACCATGTCGGTGCGCGACCCGGAGACCGGGCGGCGCATGTTCACGCCGATGCTGATCGTGATGATCGCGATCGGCACCACCGACCTCATCTTCGCGCTCGACTCCATCCCGGCGATCTTCGGCATCACCAGCGAGCCGTACCTGGTGTTCACCGCCAACGTGTTCGCCCTGATGGGTCTGATGCAGCTGTTCTTCCTGCTGGGCGGCCTGCTGGAGCGCCTGGTGTACCTGAACATCGGCCTGGCCGTGGTGCTGGGCTTCATCGGCGTGAAGCTGGTGCTGGAGGCGCTGCACAGCAACGAGGTGCCGTTCATCAACGGCGGCGAGCACGTGCCGTGGGCGCCGGAGATCCCGATCTGGCTGTCGCTGTCGATCATTCTCGGCACGCTGGCGATCGCGACGGTGGCCAGCCTGGTGAAGACGGCGCACGACAAGCGGCGCGACCTGGTCGGCACCGGCCCGAAGAGCTGACGCCGGGCGGCGGTCAGGCCGTCAGGGCGGCGGTCAGCTTGCGCATGGCCGCGTCGGCGCCGGGGCTGGTCGTGGGGCCCAGGGCGGCGAGGCTGGACAGCAGGGCCGCCGCCTCGGGCAGGTCGAGGGTCACCGTGATCGTGGTGCGGGTGCGGGGGAGGCTGACGCCGCCCCCGGCGCCGCGGGCGGTGCGCAGCGGCACGCCGCTCAGGCGCAGGCGTTCGACGTCGCGGGCGATCGTGCGGGGTGCGACGCGCAGGTCGCGGGCCAGGTCGTCGAGGTGCAGGCGGGCGCCGTGGGCGGCGTGCAGGCGTTCGATGAGGGCCTGTTGGCGGTCGACGCGGCGCAGCGTGAGGTGCGGGTCGCGGGAGGCGGCGGCGAGGCCGGTGCGTCGGTCCACGTCACCACCGTAAGGCGACACAGGCGTGTCCGGTTCGGTCCGTACGGTCGGCGGCATGGATGACGTGCGGCAGTTCTTCGACCGGTACGCGGCGGCGCTGCTGGCCCGCGACGAGCGGGCGGTGGCCCGGATGTACGCGGTGCCGGGGCTGATCCTGTTCCCCGGGCAGGCGATCGCGGTCGGCAGCGAGGCGCAGACGGAACAATTCTTTGCTTCGTCGTGGGCGCAGTACGAGGGCGTCGACGCCGTCGAGCACGACGTGGCGGTGCTGGCGCGGGCGCCGGGCTCCGTGTGGGCGGACGTGACGTGGCGCTACGACGGCGAGGTGCGGGAGCGGTTCTGCTACCAGCTGGTGGCCGGCGACGACGGCTGGCGGATCGCGGTGCTGACGCCGCTGGCGTGAGCACCGCGATCCGTCCGGCGGCTCAGTTCTGGTGCTTGCGGCGGGCCGCCTGGCGGCCGCGGACCGTCTGGTCGAGGATCACCTTGCGGATGCGCACGGCGGCCGGCGTGACCTCGACGCACTCGTCCTCGCGGCAGAACTCGAGGGCCTGCTCCAGCGACAGCTTGCGCGGCGGGATCAGGCGCTCGGTGTTGTCGGCGCTCGCGGCCCGCATGTTGGTGAGCTTCTTCTCCTTGGTGATGTTGACGTCCATGTCGTCCTCGCGGGAGTTCTCGCCGACGATCATGCCCTCGTACACCTCGGTGGACGGCTCGACGAAGAGCTGGCCGCGCTCCTGCAGGTTGATCATGGCGAAGCCGGTGACGGCGCCGGCCCGGTCCGCGACCAGGGAGCCGTTCTGGCGAGTGCGCAGCTCGCCGAACCACGGCTCGTAGTCCTCGAAGAGGTGGTGCATGATGCCGGTGCCGCGGGTCTCGGTGAGGAACTCGGTGCGGAAGCCGATGAGGCCGCGGGCGGGGACCAGCCACTCCATGCGCAGCCAGCCGGTGCCGTGGTTGATCAGCTCCTCCATCCGGCCCTTGCGGGTGGACAGCAGCTGCGTGATGGCGCCCATGTACTCGTCGGGGGCGTCGATGGTGAGGCGCTCGACCGGCTCGTGCAGCTTGCCGTCGATGGTCTTGGTGACGACCTGCGGCTTGCCGACGGTGAGTTCGTAGTTCTCGCGGCGCATCTGCTCGACGAGGATGGCCAGCGCCAGCTCGCCGCGGCCCTGCACCTCCCAGGCGTCGGGGCGGTCGGTGTTGAGGACGCGCAGCGACACGTTGCCGACGAGCTCCTTGTCGAGGCGGTCCTTGACCATGCGCGCGGTGACCTTGGCGCCCTTGACCTTGCCGACCAGCGGCGACGTGTTGGTGCCGATGACCATGGAGATGGCCGGCTCGTCGACGGTGATCAGCGGCAGCGGGATCGGGTTCTCAGCGTCCGCGAGCGTCTCGCCGATCATGATGTCGGGGATGCCGGCGACGGCCATGATGTCGCCGGGGCCGGCGCTATCGGCGGGCTTGCGCTCCAGGCCCTCGGTGATGAGCAGCTCGGAGATGCGCACGTTGCTGATCGTGCCGTCGGTCTTGCACCAGGCGACGGTCTGGCCCTTGCGGATGGTGCCCTCGTGCACGCGGCACAGCGCGAGGCGGCCGAGGAACGGCGACGCGTCGAGGTTGACGACGTGGGCCTGCAGCGGGGCGCCCTCGGTGTAGGTGGGGGCGGGGATGGTGCTGAGGATCGTGCTGAACAGCACCTCGAGGTCGGTGCTGTCCTCGGGTACGGTGCCGTCCTTGGGCTGGGTCAGCGAGGCGATGCCGTCGCGAGCGCACGCGTAGACGATGGGGAACTCGATCTGGTGCTCGTCGGCGTCGAGGTCGAGGAAGAGCTCGTACGTCTCGTCGACGACCTCCTTGATCCGGGCGTCGGGGCGGTCGACCTTGTTGATGATCAGGATGATCGGCAGCTTGGCGTGCAGCGCCTTGCGCAGCACGAACCGGGTCTGCGGCAGCGGGCCCTCGGACGCGTCGACGAGCAGGGCGACGCCGTCGACCATGGTGAGGCCGCGCTCGACCTCGCCGCCGAAGTCGGCGTGGCCGGGGGTGTCGATGATGTTGATGGTGACGGGCTCGCCGTCGGCGGGCCGGTAGCTGATCGCCGTGTTCTTGGCGAGGATCGTGATGCCCTTCTCCCGCTCCAGGTCCATGGAGTCCATGACGCGGTCGGCCATCTCGCCTCGCGCGTGGGACTGGCTCCCCTGGCGCAGCATGGCGTCGACCAGCGTGGTCTTACCGTGGTCGACGTGGGCGATGATGGCGACGTTGCGTAGGTTGGCGCGGGTCTGCATGCCCCCATCCTCCCCGGTGGGTCTTCAGTTCGCGGCCCCGGGGTGGTACGGCTCACCGCCCCCGGCCGGCGGACGGGGACGAAAACGGCGTCACCGGTACGGACGGGGCCGGCGGGGCGACTGCGGTGGCGGCCGGCCGCCGGTCTGGCGTCCCGGCCCGGCGCAACGGCTGACCGCCTCCGGCTGAACCCGCCCTGAACAGGGCAAAGCCGGTCTTTTCGCGTGCGAGCATGGGTGCCATGAGGGCCGCCCTGGGGTTGAGTGTCGCCGTGCTGCTGGCGGGGGTGGCCGCACCGACGGCCGCCGCCGGGACGGGATCCACCGCCGTCGACACCGTCGACGAGATCCACTGGTCGTTCGGCGACTCGCCGGGCGAGCTGACGCTGAGCTGGCGCGGCGAGGAGACCGTCGTCGCGTACGGGCTGACCGACGCGTACGGCGCCCTCGCCGTCGGCGCCCCGTCGGCCGTCACGCCGGTGGACCGGGACGGGCCGTTCCGCGAGGCCGAGCTGACCGGGCTGGCCCCCGACACCGTGTACCACTACCGGATCGGCGCGGACGGCGCGGACCACACGCTGCGCACCGCGCCGCTGGGCAGCTTCCGCTGGGTCGACACCGGCGACACCGCGAGCAGCCTGTGCAAGCCGTGGGCGACCCAGGTGCACGCCCTCATCGCCCAGCTCGCACCCCGGTTCGTCACCCACGGCGGCGACATCAGCGAGGCGAACGTGTGCGGCGTCGGCGCCGTGCACCAGTACTACCTCGACCAGCAGGCGTGGTCGACGTCCGCCGCGTTCCAGCCGATGTGGGGCAACCACGAGTACGGCCAGCCGCAGCCGGGCGCGCCCGCCGGCACCCCGCGCGACACGCTCGCCAACTACAAGGGCCGCAGCGCGATCACCAACCCGCAGACGATCTCCGTGGACACCGCCACCAAGACGTCGCACCCGGGCTGCCCCGGCGGCCCGGACGGCGGCAACGGCTGCCGGGGCGAGGACTGGGGCTGGTTCCGGGCGGGCGGGGTGCTGTTCGTCGGCTACCCGGAGATCTGGCCCGAGGCCCTCGCCGACTGGCGGCGCACCACCGAGGTCCTGCTCGCCGAGGCGCAGGCCGACCCCACGATCGACTTCGTCGTCACGTACGGGCACCGGCCCGCGTACTCGTCCCAGGTCGTCAACGGGTGGGACCCGACGGTGCGCGCCGCGATCGACGCGCTCGCCGCCCGGTTCAGCCCGCGCCCGGACAGCCCCACCGGCAAGTACGTGCTCAACCTGGCCCACCACGTGCACGCGCTGGAGGTGTTCCGGCCGATCAACGGGCTGACCCACGTCACCAACGCCAGCGGCGGCCAGGGCCGGGTCACGCTGCCGTCGCCGCCGGACCCGAACTCGCTGCTGCGGCTCAGCCACCTGGGCGTGCTGGCGGGGGAGTACGACGCGGCGGCGCGGGCGCTGTCGCTGCGCTGGGTGTGCGGGCCGGACATCCCGGGCTCGACGGGCGCGGACCCGTGCGGCTACGGCGACACGATGTGGTCGACGACGTTCCGGGCGGCGGGCACGGACCCGGCCCCGAGCCCGACACCCACGGCGAGCCCGACGCCGACCGCGAGCCCGACGCCCACCGTCAGCCCGACGCCCAGCCCGACGGTGAGCCCGACGCCGACCGTGAGCCCGACCCCGACGGCCAGCCCCACGCCCACCGTGGCGCCCACCGGGCGCGAGTGGGTGCTCAACCCCGGCGCCGAGACCAACCTGACCGGCTGGTCCGGCCGCTACGGCACCACCACCGGCGTCACCGTCGCCCGCACCACCAGCGGCGTACGCACCGGCCGGGGCGCGATCAGGGTCGCCGCCGGGTCCGGCGCCCGGGACCTGAGCAGCGGCTTCAACGACAACCCGCGCTGGCTGCAGCGCACCGTGCGCGGCGCCACGTACACGGCGGGCGCCTGGGTCCGGCCCGTCGCCGCCGGGCAGGAGATCGTGGTGCGGCTGCGCGAGTGGACGCCCGGCGGCGCGCTGGTGACCGACCGGTCCACCACGCTGCGGGCGCCGTCGACGGCGTGGCAGCGGGTGACCGTGCCGCTGACCGCGGCGCAGGCCGGCACGGCGCTGTCGATGGCCGTGTACGCCAAGGACCTCGACGCCGGTGAGTGGTTCCTGGCCGACGACCTGTCGCTGGTGGGGTGACGCCGGGCGAACGTGCCTCTTTCTCGCGTTTGACGACATGCCCTTTTTGCCCCACCTAGCCTCGGGTGCGGGCGCCGGACCCCTCATCCCGGCGTCCGGGAGGGAAAGGCATGCCCCGCGTCCGACGCTGCGCGACCGTCGCCCTGACCGCCCTGGTCCTGGCGACCACCCCCGCGCTGAACGCACCGGCGGCCCACGCCGCCGCCGGCATCACCGCCACCGCCCGCACGGGCGGCGCCCCGCTCAACGCCCGCTCCGGCCCGTCCACCGCCGACGGCGCCGTGCGGGAGATCGCCAACGGCAGCCGGCTGGCCGTGCGCTGCCAGGTGTACGGGCAGCTGGTCAGCGGCGAGGTGCGCCGCACCGCGTACTGGAGCCGGCTGTCCGACGGCAGCTACATCAGCAACGGCTACATCCGCTGGTCGCCCCGCCCGCCCCGGCTGACCTGGTGCCACGGCACCTCGCCGGCCACCGCGACCGCCCGGGTGCCCGGCGGGCAGCTCAGCGTGCGGTCCGCGCCCCGCACCGGCGCGACCAAGGTCGCCAGCGTGCGCGACGGGTTCCGGTTCCAGGTCGCCTGCCAGGCGTGGGGCAGCCGGGTCAGCGGCACCGTGCGCACCAGCCCGCTCTGGTACCGGGTGCTGCCCGGCCGGTACGTCTCCGCCGCCTTCGTGGCCTGGTCGCCGGGCGCGCCGTCGCTGCCGTTCTGCGGCCAGGCGCCCGCCACCGTGCCCGCCACCAACGCCGGGTTCATCGCCCGGGTCGCCCCGGGCGCCCGCGCCGGCCGGGTCCACTACGGGGTGCCCGCCTCGGTGACGATCGCCCAGGCCATCCTGGAGAGCGGCTGGGGGCGCAGCATGCTCACCCGGCGCGACCACAACTACTTCGGCATCAAGTGCTTCGGCACGCCGGGCACCATCGCGTCCGGCTGCCGCACCTACGGCACCCACGAGTGCGAGGGCAACGACTGCTACCGCACCTCGGCGTCGTTCCGGGCCTACCGCAGCCCGTACGCGTCGATCGTCGACCACGGCCACTTCCTGCGGGTCAACAGCCGCTACCGCAACGCCTTCAAGTACACGAACGCGCCCAACGCGTTCGTCCGCGAGATCCACAAGGCCGGGTACGCGACGTCGCCGACGTACTCGAAGAACCTGATCGGCATCATGCAGAAGTACGGCCTGTACCGCTACGACAGGTGATCCACCGGGCGGGCTACACTGGGTTTCGTACCCGGGATCCTGGTGTTGTAGGGTCTCCGGGTTGACGTGCGCTTCATGATGCTGCCGGCCCTCGCATCGAGGTGTGCCCCAAGCAGCGCAAGGTAAGGAGACCGAGAGCAATGCCGCCCAAGAAGAAGACCCACGAGGTCACCCTCGCGCTTGAAGCGGGCAACGCCGCGATGGTCGACCTCGGCAAGATGCTCGGTCCGACCGGCGCCAACATGCGCGCCGTCAAGGTCGAGTACGACGAGGCGACCTCCAGCCAGCGTGGCGAGATCATCCCCGTCGTGGTGACGGTCTTCGAGGACCGCAGCCACAAGCTGACGTACAAGACGCCGCCGACCAGCTTCCTCATCCGCAAGGCGCTGGGTGTGCAGTCGGGCGCGTCGAACCCGGGCACCCAGGTGGCCGGCACGTTGACGGCCGACCAGATCCGCGAGATCGCCAAGCGGAAGCTGCCGGACCTGAACGCGAACGACGAGGAGGCGGCCATCAAGGTCGTCGCCGGCACGGCTCGCTCGATGGGCGTCAACGTCCCCGAGTGACCACAGCCTGAATCTGACGCCCCGCGCCGTGACCGGCGCGGGGCGTCAGTCCTTCTCCCCGACGATCGCCTCGATCAGCCCGTACTCGCGGGCCTCCGCCGCGGACAGGGTGCGCCCGGCCGACAGGTCGTCCTCGATGCGGCTGCGCGGCTGCCCGGTCACCGCGGCCAGCCGCACGATGACCTCCTCCAGCTCGTTGAGGTGCCGCCCCGCCGCGGCCGCCACCTCGTCGGCGGTGCCGGTCACCCCGGCCGCCCGCGGCTCGGCCAGCCGGATCCGCGCGTGCCGGTACGCCGAGCGCCGCGCCGCCGCCACCAGCACCGCCACCACCGCGCCGCCGACCTGCGACGTCACCACGGCGTGCACCTCGCAGCGCATCGCGTCCATCGCGTCGACCACCGCGAACGCCGCCGGCAGCTCCCCGTCCAGCCCGGCCAGGTGCAGCTGCACCGGCTCGTCACCGGTCGCGTCGAGCGTCAGCAGGGCGGCGGCGGTCTGGGTGGCCACCGGGTGCGTCAGGGGCCCGCGCAGCATGACCGTGCGCTGGTCGAACAGCCGCTCCGCCAGCCAGCCGGGCAGCTCCTGCTCGGCGGGCGGCCCGGGCTGCCACGGCTGCCACGGCTCGGGGGAGCGGTCGGGACCGGGCTGCCAGCGGTAGTGGTCCACGTTCGGCTCCGCATCGTCGAGGGCGCGTGCGGCCCATGCTAGGACGATCACCGGCGCCGCCACGAGGGGTTACGCCGTGGGCGCAGCGGGCGCTCAGCCGCGGGGCGTGGCGAAGCCGATGAGCGCGGCCAGGCCCAGCGCGCTGCGGGCCTGGTAGCCGATGCGCCACAGCCCGCCGTGCGCCGCCGCGAACGCCTCGTCCTGCCACACCGGCGCGCCGGCCGGGCGCGGGGCGCGCAGGTGGTGCACCAGCAGCGCGGCCATCAGGGTGTTGCTGGTGGCCGGCTCGAACACCTCGATGCCGAAGCGGTGCGCCCCCGCGTACGCCGCGGCCAGGGCGCGGTTGCGCACCACCGAGCGGGTGCGCGTCGGCGGGGCGATCGAGAAGGCGACGGGGACGCCGGCCGCCCGGGCGTCGGCGGCGCGCCACCGTTGCAGGCGTTTGGCCAGGGCGTAGTTGGGGCCCTGCTGCGGGACGAGGCTGTCGTTGACCGGGCCGTCCGGGTAGGTGGGGCGCAGCAGCCGCCCGCCGGACAGCAGCCGCAGCGGGGCGCGCAGCACCGCCCGGGCCTCGGCCGCCCGCCCGGCCGCGTCGACGGCCTCGGGCGGGACGGCGTACACGTCGGTGGGGGTGCCGAGGAACGCCAGCGCCGTGCCCGGCCGCTCGGCCAGCAGGTGCGCGGTCAGGGCGTCGCAGGCGGCGGAGACCCGCAGGTAGGTGGCGCCCGGCGCGTACACGTAGTTGCCCAGCACCAGCGGGCCGTCCAGACCGGACACGAACCCGGCCACCGTGGGCAGGTCGTGCAGCAGGTCCAGGCCGAGGCGCTGCGGCAGCGGGCCGGGCCCGGGCGCGGCCGGCAGCAGCAGCCGCCCGCCGTAGCGGGCGGCGGTGCCCAGCACCCGCTCCCACAGCCCGGGCCGGGGCAGGTCGACGCCGGCGACGGTGCCGCCCCAGCGCAGCACCGCGTGCAGCGGGCCCATCTCGGCGCCCGCGCCGAGCACGACGACGGTGCGGTCGGACAGGTCGAGCCAGTCCGGGTTCGCGGCGACGGTGCGCACCGCCTCGGCGCAGCTCGGCTCGATCGTGCCGGCGGCCACCCACGCGTCCAGGCGGCGGTGCAGGTCGTCGCCGCTGAGCCGGCGCCCCTGGTACGGCAGGGAGAAGCCGCGCTCGACCTCGGTGCCGGCGGGCGCGGTGACGGTCTGCACCTCGCGCGGCGCGGTGACGGTGCACGCGGCGGCCAGCGGCGCCTCGCCGGATCCGGTGAGCACCCGCATCCGCTCGTGCAGGGCGGCGACCCCGCGCCGGGCGATCGCCACGGCGGCGTCCGGCGGCTGCAGCCCGGCCGTGACCAGGTCGCGGAACGGCCCCAGGTAGCCGCGGCGCCAGTCGCGGACGTCGCGGGCGGCGGCGGCCAGCGCGGGGTCGGCGGCGCTCAGCGCCTCCGCCACCACCGCCCGGCCGGTGGCCGTCGAGCTGCGGCGCCCGTCCGGTCCCTGCGGAAAGACCACACCCTGCACCCGGCGCCTCCTTCGACGGCCGCCAGTATCGTCGCCGCCGGGCGGCGTGTCATCCGCTGGGCCGCCCGCCGGTCACCAGCCGCGGTCGCGCCACTCGCCGAGGTGCGGGCGTTCGGTGCCGAGCGTGGAGTCCTTGCCGTGGCCCGGGTAGAACCAGGTGTCGTCGGGCAGCCGGTCGAACAGCTTGGTGGTGACGTCGCGGAACATCGACGCGAACGCGGCCGGGTCGCCGAACGAGTTGCCGACGCCGCCGGGGAACAGCGAGTCACCGGTGAACAGGTGCGGCGCGCCGGCCGGGTCGCGGTAGAGCAGCGCGATCGAGCCGGGGGTGTGGCCGACCAGGTGGATGACCTCCAGCGCGCAGTCGCCCACGCCGACCGTGTCGCCGTCGCGCAGCGTGGAGGTCACCACCGGGATCTCGGGGGCGTCGTCGGCGTGGGCGAGCGACCGGGCGCCGGTGGCGGTGACGACCTGGCTGAGGGCGCCGTGGTGGTCGCGGTGGCGGTGGGTGGTCACCACCGTGGTCAGGCCGGCGGGGCCGATGAGGTCGAGCAGCCGGCGGGCGTCGGCGGCCGCGTCGATCAGCAGCTGTTCGCCGGTGGTGCGGCAGGTCAGCAGGTACGCGTTGTTGTCCATGCGGCCGACGGACGCCTTCGCGATCGTCAGCGCCGGCAGCTCCCGCACGTCGGCGGGGCCGCCGGGGGTCACGTCTCCGGTGTACGTCATGGTCACTTCCACCTCGGCGGGGTCGGCAGCTCGCCGTCGGGCGAGACGGTCAGGGCGGCGCCGTCGCCGCGGCCGGTCAGCCACGCGGCCAGCGCCCAGGCCGGGCCGGACACCACCGGGGCGGCGGCCGGGTCGCCGACCACCAGCGGGTGGCCGAGCGCGTCGGGGCGCAGCACCAGCGGCGGGCCTTCGTGCAGGCCGTCGAGGACCTCGCGCAGCAGGCGCAGCGCGAACGCCTCCGGCCAGTGCGCCGGGGTGTAGCCGGCGGCCAGGTCGGCGTGGTGCACCTCGACCTCGCGCAGCCGCGCCCACGGCACCATCGCGGCCGGGTGGCCGGTGGCCTGCAGCACCCGCGGCCACGCGCCGGCCGGGACGGCGGCGGCCTGCTCGGCGAACCGCTCGTGCGCCGCGCGGATGTCGGCGAGCTGCTCGGCGAGCGGGCGCGCGTGGCCGGCCTCGATGCCCTCGGCGCGCGCCTCCGGCGAGGCGTACCCGGGCACGTCGGCGCCGGTGGCGGCGCCGCGCAGCAGGTTGGCGTACGCGTCGGCGTTGCGCGCCACGTGGGTCAGGACGTGGCCCCGGGTCCAGCCCGGCAGCCCGGACGGGGCGGCCACCCCGGCGTCGTCCAGGCCCTCGGCCGTGCGCAGCAGCCGCTGCGTCGCCCGGTCCACCTCGGTCATCAGTACGAGCGGATCCACCGTCACACCGTCGACCCTAGCGGCTCGCGCGCGCCGGAAATCGGTACCGCGAGCGGGGGACCGGCACGTACCGTCGGCGGCAGACGCGTCACCCGAGCAGGGGAGGAGGTGGGACCAGTGCCGGTCACCGTACCCGCGTCCCGTCCCGATCCCGTGCGCCGCTCCTGACCGACGGGGCGCGCACCCGCACCCATCAGGGAAGACCCATGACGCTCGAGCTCGCGTCCCTCGGCTGGGACGCCGCCCTCGCCGACGCCTACCGCCCGTTCGACCGCGCCGACGCCGTGCCCGGCCGGGTCAGCCGCGCCGACCGCGGCGTCTGCACCGTCCTGACCACCGCCGGCGCGGAACGCGCCAGCCTCGGCGGCGGCGTGCTGCTGACGGCCGCCGCCGACCCGGCCCGGCTGCCCTGCGCCGGCGACTGGGTGGTCGTGCGGCGCTGGCCCGACCGGCGCACCACCTGCGAGGCGGTGCTGCCGCGGCGCACCGCCGTGATCCGCCGCACCGCCGACAAGGACGCCTCCGGCCAGGTGCTGGCCGCCAACGTGGACGTCGCCGCCGTCGTCGAGCCGGTGCACCCGGAGCCGGACGCCGGGCGCATCGAACGCCTGCTCGCCCTGGCCTGGGAGTCCGGCGCCCGGCCCGTGGTGATCCTGTCCAAGTGCGACACCGCCGCCGAGCCCGGCCTGGTGGCCCGGCAGCTGGCCGGCCTGGCGCCCGGCGTGCCGGTGCTGCCGGTCAGCGCCGAACGCGGCGAGGGCGTCGCCGCGGTGGCGCGGCTGATCGGCCCCGGTCGCACCCTCGGCCTGCTGGGGGCGTCCGGGGCTGGTAAGTCCACCCTGGTCAACGCCCTGGCCGGGGCGTCGGTCATGGGCACCCAGGCGATCCGCCGGGTCGACGGCAAGGGCCGGCACACCACCACGTTCCGGGCGCTGGTGCCGTTGCCCGGCGGCGGCGCCGTGATCGACACCCCGGGGCTGCGCGGCGTCGGCCTGCTCGACGCGGCGACCGGGCTGGACCGGGCGTTCGCCGACGTCACCGAGCTGGCCGCGCTGTGCCGCTTCCGGGACTGCTCGCACCACGGCGAGCCGGGCTGCGCCGTCGCCGAGGCGCTGGCCACCGGGGAGCTGACCGCCCGCCGCCTCGACTCCTACCGGGCGCTGCACCGCGAGACCGCGTACGAGACGAGCCGCCGCGAGGCCCGGGCCGGCAAGGCCGCCGCCGCCATGGAACGACGGGCCCGCAGGCGCTGACGGCGGGGCGGTCCGGCGGCTCTGACAGAATGCCCCGGTGAGCGTGGACGAGGCTGTCGACGAGCGGGCGCCGTCCGCGCCCGGACCCGCGGCGCGGCCCGACCACCGCTGGCTCGACCGCGCCGCGCCGGTGGCGTACCTGCTGCTGTCGGTGTTCGTGCTGGCCCGGCTGTGGGCCGACCCGAACGGCCGGGTGCTGCGGCACAACATCGACGACCACGGCGTCTTCCTCTTCTTCGTCGCGCACGCCGAGCGGGTTGTCTTCCACCTGGACAACCCGTTCTTCACCCATCAGCTCAACGCCCCCGACGGCGTGAACATGATGGCGAACACGTCGATCCTGGCGCTGGCGCTGCCCGTCGCGCCGGTCACCCACTGGCTCGGCGCCGGGGTGGCGGTGGCGCTGCTGCTCACCCTGGGCCTGTTCGGCACCGCCTGGGCGTGGTACCACGTGCTGTCGCGGCACCTGGTGCGCTCGCGCGTCGCCGCGGCGGTCGGCGGCCTGTGGTGCGGGTTCGCGCCCACGATGGTGTCGCACGCCAACGGGCACGTGAACTTCGTCGCCCAGTTCGTGGTGCCGTTCATCGTCTGGCGGGTGCTGCGGCTGCGCGAGCCCGGCCGGGCGCTGCGCAACGGCCTCGCCCTCGCCGCGCTGATCGTGCTGCAGATCTTCATCAACGAGGAGATCCTGCTGTTCACGGCGCTGGCCCTGGGCGTGTTCGTGATCGGCTACGCGCTGTGGGACCGGGCCGCCGCGCGCGCCGTGGCCAAGCCGTTCCTCGCCGGGCTGGGCGTCGCCGCGGCCGCCTCGTCGGCGGTGCTGGCGTACCCGCTGTGGCTGCAGTTCTTCGGCCCCGGCAGCTATCACGGCCAGCCGTTCCCGCCCGACGAGTACGTGACCGACCTGCTGTCGTACGGGGCGTTCGCGCGCCAGTCGGTGGCCGGCACCGAGGGCGTGGCGAAACAGCTGAGCGTCAGCGCCACCGAGGACAACTCGTTCTTCGGCGTGCCGGTGCTGATCATGCTGGTGGTGGCGATGGTGCTGCTGTGGCGCTCGGCCGCCGCGAAGGCCACCGCCCTGGCCGGGCTGGTGCTGGCGCTGATGGGGCTGGGCCCGTCGCTGCAGGTGGCCGGCCGCGACACCGGCATCCCGCTGCCGTTCGCGCTGATCAGCCACGTGCCGATCATCGACCTGGTCAGCGTGACCCGGTTCACCATGGTCAGCGCCACGGTCGCCGGGCTGCTGCTGGCCCTGGCCGCCGACCGGGCGGGCACGCTGGGCCGGCGCCGCCGGGTGGTGTTCTGGGTGGCGCTGGCCGTCGCGCTGGCGCCGGTGGCGCCGAAGCCGCTGCCCGCCGAGCCGGCCGCCCCGCCGCCGGCGTTCCTGGCCGAGGGCCTGTGGCGGCAGTACGTGCCGGCCGGGCGCTCGCTGGTGCCGGTGCCGCTGCCCGAGGTCACCAACGGCCGCGACACGATGCGCTGGGCGGGCCTGACGCTGCTCGACGTGCCGGTGCCGCGCGGCTACTTCATGGGCCCGGTGGCCCCGCCCGGCGACGACACCGGCTCGTGGGCCGCGCCCCGGCGCCCCACGTCCGACCTGCTGCGGCGGGTGCTGCTGACCGGCCAGGTGCCGCCGGTCGACGACGCCGACCGGCGGGCGGCCGCCGCCGACCTGGCGTTCTGGAACGCGGGCGCCGTCGCCCTGGTGGAGACCCCGAACCGGGCTGCCCTGGAGACGACGCTCACCGCCCTGCTGGGTCGCGCTCCGGAGCCCGTCGGCGGAGTATTGCTCTGGCGGGTCCCGTAGGGAATGCCGGTCGCGCGAACGGCGCTGACCTGGTCGGACGTGCGGTGCGGGGAAACTGTCGTACCCCGTGGCTAGAGTTGCCGCGGCCCGCCGCACCGGCTCGCTCGTTGAGCAGGGTGGCGGAGCGTTCCCGAAGACACACGTAACGGAGTGGGCGAGGCTGTGGCCGACCGACTGATCATTCGCGGTGCGCGTGAGCACAACCTGCGCGACGTCTCCCTCGACCTGCCGCGGGACGCGCTCATCGTGTTCACCGGGCTGTCCGGCTCGGGCAAGTCCAGCCTGGCGTTCGACACGATCTTCGCCGAGGGCCAGCGCCGCTACGTCGAGTCGCTGTCGTCGTACGCGCGGCAGTTCCTCGGCCAGATGGACAAGCCGGACGTCGACTTCATCGAGGGCCTGTCCCCGGCCGTCTCGATCGACCAGAAGTCGACGTCGCGCAACCCGCGCTCGACCGTCGGCACCATCACCGAGGTCTACGACTACCTGCGCCTGCTGTTCGCCCGCGTCGGCGAGCCGCACTGCCCGGTCTGCGGCGAGGCCATCGCCAAGCAGAGCCCCCAGCAGATCGTCGACCGGGTCCTCGCCATGCAGGAGGGCACCCGGTTCATGGTGCTCGCCCCGGTCGTGCGCGGCCGCAAGGGCGAGTACGTCGACCTGTTCGCCGAGCTGCAGTCCAAGGGCTACGCGCGGGCCCGGGTCGACGGCGTGGTGCACCCGCTCACCGAGCCGCCGAAGCTGAAGAAGCAGGAGAAGCACACCATCGAGGTGGTGATCGACCGGCTCAGCGTCAAGGCGTCCAGCAAGCAGCGCCTCACCGACTCGGTCGAGGCGGCGCTCGGGCTGTCCGGCGGCCTGGTGCTCGTCGACTTCGTCGACCTGCCCGAGGACGACCCGGCCCGCGAGCGCAAGTTCTCCGAGCACCTGGCCTGCCCCAACGACCACCCGCTGGCCATCGAGGACCTGGAGCCCCGGGTCTTCTCCTTCAACGCGCCCTACGGCGCCTGCCCGGAGTGCACCGGCCTGGGCACGAAGAAGGAGGTCGACGCCGAGCTGGTGGTGCCCGACCCGGAGCGCACCCTGCGCGACGGCGCCGTGCAGCCGTGGTCCGGCGGCCAGACCCAGGAGTACTTCCTGCGCCTGCTGGAGGCGCTCGGCAAGGCGGAGCACTTCGGTCTCGACACCCCGTGGCGCGCGCTGCCCGCCCGGGCCCAGAAGCTGATCCTGCACGGCGCCGACGACCAGGTGCACGTGCGCTACCGCAACAAGTACGGCCGCGAGCGCTCCTACTACACGGGCTTCGAGGGCGTCGTGCAGTGGATCGAGCGCCGGCACAACGACACCGAGAGCGACTGGTCGCGCGACAAGTACGAGGGCTACATGCGCGACGTGCCGTGCCCGACGTGCGGCGGCGCCCGGCTCAAGCCCGAGGTCCTGGCGGTCACGATCGCGGGCCGGAGCATCGCCGAGGTCTGCAACCTGTCGGTGGGCGAGTGCGCCGAGCTGCTGGCCGGGTTCACGCTGACCGACCGGCAGAAGATGATCGCCGAGCGGGTGCTCAAGGAGATCAACGCCCGGCTGCGCTTCCTCGTCGACGTCGGCCTCGACTACCTGTCGCTCGACCGGGCCGCCGGCACCCTGTCCGGCGGCGAGGCGCAGCGCATCCGCCTGGCCACCCAGATCGGCTCCGGCCTGGTCGGCGTGCTGTACGTGCTGGACGAGCCGTCGATCGGCCTGCACCAGCGCGACAACCACCGGCTCATCGAGACCCTGGTGCGGCTGCGCAGCCTGGGCAACACGCTGATCGTGGTCGAGCACGACGAGGACACCATCCGCATGGCGGACTGGATCGTCGACATCGGACCGGGCGCGGGCGAGCACGGCGGCAAGATCGTGCACAGCGGCTCGGTGCAGGACCTGCTGGCCAACGAGGAGTCGTCGACGGGGGCGTACCTGTCGGGCCGCAAGAGCATCCCGACGCCCGCCCACCGGCGCCCGCAGACGGCCGGCCGCGAGCTGGTCGTGCAGGGCGCCCGCGAGCACAACCTGCGCAACCTCACCGTGCCGTTCCCGCTGGGGCAGTTCATCGCGGTCACCGGGGTCAGCGGCTCGGGCAAGTCCACCCTGGTCAACGACATCCTCTACACCGTGCTGGCCAACCAGATCAACGGCGCCCGCATGGTCCCCGGCCGGCACACCCGCATCACCGGCCTCGACCAGGTCGACAAGGTCGTCGGCGTCGACCAGTCGCCGATCGGCCGCACCCCGCGGTCCAACCCGGCCACCTACACCGGCGTGTTCAACAACATCCGCACGCTGTTCGCGGAGACGACCGAGGCCAAGGTGCGCGGCTACGGGCCGGGCCGGTTCTCGTTCAACGTCAAGGGCGGCCGGTGCGAGAACTGCTCCGGCGACGGCACCATCAAGATCGAGATGAACTTCCTCCCGGACGTGTACGTGCCGTGCGAGGTGTGCAAGGGCGCCCGCTACAACCGGGAGACCCTGGAGGTCCACTACAAGGGCCGCACCATCTCCGAGGTGCTCGACATGCCGATCGAGGAGGCCGCGGAGTTCTTCGCCGCCATCCCGGCCATCCACCGCCACCTCAAGACCCTGGTCGACGTCGGCCTCGGCTACGTGCGCCTGGGCCAGCCCGCGCCGACGCTGTCCGGCGGCGAGGCGCAGCGCGTCAAGCTCGCCTCCGAGCTGCAGAAGCGCTCCACCGGCCGCACGGTGTACGTGCTCGACGAGCCCACCACCGGCCTGCACTTCGAGGACATCCGCAAGCTGCTGATGGTGCTCAACGGCCTGGTCGACAAGGGCAACACGGTCATCGTCATCGAGCACAACCTCGACGTCATCAAGACCGCGGACTGGCTCATCGACATGGGACCCGAGGGCGGCTACAAGGGCGGCATGGTGCTCGCCGCCGGCACGCCGGAGGAGCTGGCCGAGGTGCCCGACAGCCACACCGGGCAGTACCTGCGCCACGTACTCGGGCTGACCGGCGCGGCGGCGGGGTCGAAGACCGCGGTGGCCCGGGCGGCCAAGGCCAACGGCACCAAGCCGGCCCGCGCCTCCCGCGCGAAGGTGCCCGCGCCGGCCTGACATTTCACCCTCGGTGACCGTTTCGCCGCCGTCCCCGCCGGGGCCGCGCGGCGAAACGGCCCCGTGGCCTGCCCGGGCGTGGCATCTTTCGAGCGATCGCCGGGTGTAGCTGAGAGTTTGCTCAAAGCGTGAACCACTCCGGCTGATCGAGCGTATGTACAACCGATGCCACGGCTTTCCGCCGCCGACGAGGGCTTACTGGAGGTTCACCCGATGACTGACGTGCAGCCGGCGCACGACACGGACCGCGCCACCGCGGCCCCCGTCCGACTGGGCACGCCGTCCACCCGCCGCGGCCTGCTGGCCGGCGCGGGCGCCCTCGGCGCCACCGCCCTGCTCGCGGCCTGCGGCACCGAGCAGCCCACCGATGGCGTCGGGTACGGCACCGGCACCGGCGGCGAGCCGATCCCGGCCGGCAGCGCCAACCCGGGCACCGGCAACGACGGCGGCGGCGACACCGGCAACAGCGGCGGCGGCGCCGCTCTCGCGGCCGTGGCCGACATCCCGGTCGGCGGCGGCATCATCCTCGCCACCATGGTGATCACCCAGCCGACCGAGGGCGAGTTCAAGGCCTTCGACAAGAAGTGCACCCACCAGGGCTGCCCGGTCACCGAGGTCAACAACGGCGAGATCAACTGCAAGTGCCACAACAGCTCGTTCTCGATCGAGGACGGCTCGCCGACCGGCGGTCCGGCGCGCCAGGCCCTCGCCGAGAAGCAGGTCAAGGTCGACGGCGACAACATCGTCGAGGCCTGACGCACGGCCCGGCGGGGGCGCCGGGGCGAGCGGACCCCGGCCGGGGGCCTGACACCGTGGCGGCGGTGCCGGGCCTCCGGCCGGCCCCCTTTCGGGGCACCGGTTCTGACAGAGGCACGGACTACTGTGGGAGCCGTGCCAGACCCGTCCACCTATCGGCCCGCCACGGGCACGATCCCCGACGCGCCCGGCGTCTACCGATTCCGCGATCCCACCGGCCGGGTCATCTACGTCGGCAAGGCCAAGAGCCTGCGCAGCCGGCTGAACTCCTACTTCGCCGACCCGGTCAACCTGCACCCGCGCACCCAGCAGATGGTCACCACGGCGGGCTCCGTCGACTGGATCACCGTCGGCACCGAGGTCGAGGCGCTGCAGCAGGAGTTCACCTGGATCAAGCAGTTCGACCCGCGGTTCAACGTGAAGTACCGCGACGACAAGTCGTACCCGTTCCTCGCCGTGACCCTGAACGAGGACTACCCGCGGCTGCAGGTCATGCGGGGCGCGAAGAAGAAGGGCGTGCGCTACTTCGGCCCCTACTCGCACGCCTGGGCCATCCGCGAGACCCTCGACCTGCTGCTGCGGGTGTTCCCGGCGCGCACCTGCTCCGCCGGGGTGTTCAAGCGCTCCGCCCAGATCGGCCGGCCGTGCCTGCTGGGCTACATCGGCAAGTGCTCGGCGCCGTGCGTCGACCGGGTGTCCGCCGAGGAGCACCGCGGCATCGTCGACGACTTCTGCGACTTCATGTCCGGCCGCACCGACGCGTTCGTCAAGCGCTACGAGCGCGAGATGATGGCCGCCTCCGACGCGCTGGACTTCGAGCGCGCCGCCCGGCTGCGCGACGACCTGGCCGCCCTGCGCAAGGCGCTGGAGAAGCAGACCGTGGTGCTCGGCGACGGCACCGACGCCGACGTGGTGGCGTTCGCCGACGACCCGCTCGAGGCCGCGGTGCAGGTGTTCCACGTGCGCGACGGCCGGGTGCGCGGCCAGCGCGGCTGGGTCGTGGAGAAGACCGAGGAGCTGACCGCGGGCGACCTCGTCCACCACTTCTGCACCCAGGTGTACGGCGACGAGCACGGCGAACGCGACGTGCCGCGCGAGCTGCTGGTGCCCGAGCTGCCGCCGGACGCCGACGCGCTGGCCGACTGGCTCAGCGAGCACCGCGGCAGCCGGGTGCAGCTGCGGGTGCCGCAGCGCGGCGACAAGAAGGCGCTGCTGGAGACCGTCGGGCGCAACGCCAAGGAGGCGCTGAACCGGCACAAGCTCAAGCGTTCCGGCGACCTGACCACCCGCAGCAAGGCGCTGGAGGAGATCGCCGAGGCGCTCGGCATGGAGACCGCGCCGCTGCGCGTGGAGTGCTACGACGTGTCGCAGATCCAGGGCACCGACGTCGTGGCCAGCATGGTGGTGTTCGAGGACGGGCTGCCCCGCAAGGGGGAATACCGGCGCTTCGCGGTGCGCGGCAACCCCGACGGTTCCGGCACCGACGACCTGAGCGCGCTGACCGAGGTGCTGCGCCGGCGCTTCGCCCGCTACCGCGAGCAGGCGGCCGGGTCGCCGCCGGAGGAGACCACTCCCGGCGCGGGGGAGCTGCCCGGCATCGACCCCACCACCGGGCGGCCGCGCCGGTTCGCGTACCCGCCGCAGCTGGTCGTGGTCGACGGCGGCGAGCCGCAGGTCAACGCCGCCGCCACCGTCCTGGCCGAGCTGGGCGTGACCGACGTGGCGCTGTGCGGGCTGGCGAAGCGGCTGGAGGAGGTGTGGCTGCCGGCGGACGACTACCCGGTGATCCTGCCGCGCACCTCCGAGGCGCTGTACCTGCTGCAGCGCATGCGCGACGAGGCGCACCGGTTCGCGATCACGTACCACCGGCAGAAGCGCAGCAAGCGGATGACGGTGTCCGGCCTGGACGACGTGCCGGGCCTGGGCGAGGCGCGGCGCAAGGCGCTGCTGCGCACGTTCGGCTCGGTGAAGAAGCTGGCCGCGGCCACCCCGGAGGAGATCGCCTCGGTGCCCGGCATCGGCCGGCGCACCGCCGAGGCCGTGCTCACCGCGCTCAACGGCGGCGGGACTACCGCGGTGCCCAGCGGCGTTACGGGTGGCGGCACCGATCGGGGAACGGACACCTCGTCCGGCGACTGAACCCCGCCCCGACGGCCTAGGATGCAGTGTCCCCGCGAGGCGAGCACGAGAGAGGACCAGGCGTGACCGATCGCAGCGAGGTGTTCCCGGACCTGCCGGCGGCGCAGAACTTCGCCGGTGGCGCCGACACCGACCTCGTGGTGGTCACCGGGTTGTCCGGCGGCGGCCGGTCCACCGTGGCCCGCGCGCTGGAGAACGTCGACTTCTACGTGGTCGACAACCTGCCGCAGGCGCTGATGCTGGACATGGCGCAGCTGGCGTACCAGGCCGGCGGCGCCACCCAGCGCACCGCGATGGTCCTCGACGTGCGCAGCCGCGCCTTCTCCACCGACCTGGCCGGCGCGATCCGGGCGCTCAAGGAGCGCGGCTTCCACCCCCGGGTGGTGTTCGTGGACGCCGACGACGACGTGCTGGTGCGCCGCTTCGAGAGCGTCCGCCGGTCGCACCCGCTGCAGGGCGACGGGCGCCTGGCCGACGGCATCGCCGCCGAGCGCAAGCTGCTCGAGGAGGCCCGCGAGCTGGCCGACGTCATCATCGACACCAGCCACCTCAACGTGAACCAGCTGCGCCGCCGGGTCGAGGAGCTGTTCAGCAGCGAGGACGCCCGCCGGCTGCGCATCACGGTGCTGTCGTTCGGGTTCAAGTACGGCCTGCCGGTCGACGCCGACTTCGTCTGCGACGCGCGGTTCCTGCCGAACCCGTACTGGGTGCCGGAGCTGCGCGAGCACACCGGGCAGGAGGAGTCGGTCAGCAGCTACGTGCTGAGCCAGGAGGGCGCCGACGACTTCGTGGGCACGTACGCGCACCTCATCGGCGCGACCGCGGCCGGCTTCGAGCGCGAGGGCAAGCGGTACCTGACGGTGGCCGTGGGCTGCACCGGCGGCAAGCACCGCAGCGTGGCCCTGTCGGAGGAGCTGGCGGCGCGGCTGCGCGACAGCCGGCTGTCGGCGTACGCCTCGCACCGGGACCTGGGGCGCGAGTGACCCGGGTGAAGGTCGTCGCGTTCGGTGGCGGGCACGGGCTGGCGGCCTCGCTGCGGGCCCTGCGGCGCACCGCCCCGGAGCTCGACCTCGACATCACCGCCGTGGTGACGGTGGGCGACGACGGCGGGTCGAGCGGGCGGCTGCGCGCCGAGCGGTCGGCCCTGCTGCCGCCGGGCGACCTGCGCCAGGCGCTGGCCGCGCTGGCCGCCGACCACGACACCGACCGGCAGACCGCCGCGCTGCTGCAGCACCGGTTCGCGCAGGTGTCCGACACCGACCCGCTGGCCGGGCACGCCGTCGGCAACCTGCTGATCCTGGGGCTGATGGAGCAACTGGGCGACCCGGTCGCCGCGCTCGACCACGTGGCCCGGATGGTGCACGCCACCGGCCGGGTGCTGCCGATGGCCAACCACGCCGTCGGCCTGGAGGCGCAGGTGCGCGGCGGCGACCCGGCCCGCCCCGGCGAGGTGGTGACGGTGCGCGGGCAGCACGCCGTGGCGGTCGCCCACGGTCACGTCGAGGCCGTCCGCCTGACGCCGGAGGCGCCGTGCGCGTGCCCGGAGGCGGTCGCGGCCGTCGCCGCCGCCGACTGGCTGATCTTCGGCCCCGGCAGCTGGTACACGAGCGTCATCCCGCACCTGCTGGTGCCCGAGCTGGCCCGCGCCATCGTCGCGAGCCCCGCCCGCCGCCTCGTGACGCTCAACCTGGGCGCCGACGCCGAGACGGCCGGGCTCACCGACGCCGACCACCTGACCGCGCTGCGCCGGTACCTGCCGGCCCTGCGGGTCGACGTGGTGCTGGCCGACAGCAAGGCCGTCGGCGAGCCCGACACGCTGCGGGAGGCGGCCGACGCGCTCGGCGCGCACCTCGTGCTGGCCCCCGTGCAGCTCGCCGACGGCAGCTGCAGGCATGATCCCGAGGCGCTCGCGGCGGCCCTGGTGCCTGTCCTGGGCGCCGATCGTTAACCCCCGGTGACGGCGACAACCGGCTCCACACGGCTCCACGAGGTGACAGAACGATGGCGATGACGGCAGCGGTCAAGGACGAGCTGAGCCGGGTCGACGTGCCCAAGCCCTGCTGCCGCCGGGCGGAGATGGCGGCCCTGCTGCGCTTCGCCGGCGGGCTGCACATCGTCTCCGGGCGGGTGGTCGTCGAGGCCGAGCTCGACACCGGCGTGGTGGCCCGGCGGCTGCGCCGCGAGATCGCCGAGGTGTACGGCTACTCCAGCGAGGTGCACGTGCTCGCCTCGGGCGGCCTGCGCAAGGGCAGCCACTACATCGTGCGCATCGTCAAGGACGGCGAGGCCCTGGCCCGCCAGACCGGCCTGCTCGACGTGCGCGGCCGCCCGGTGCGCGGCCTGCCGCCGCACGTCGTGTCGGCGAACGTGTGCTGCGCCGTGGCGGCGTGGCGGGGCGCGTTCATGGCGCACGGCTCGCTGACCGAGCCGGGCCGCTCCTGCGCGCTGGAGGTCACCTGCCCCGGCCCGGAGTCCGCGCTGGCCCTGCGCGGCGCCGCCCGGCGCATCGGCATCACCGCCAAGGAGCGCGAGGTCCGCGGCGTCGACCGGGTCGTCATCAAGGACGGCGACGCCATCGCCGCGCTGCTCACCCGCATCGGCGCCCACGCCAGCGTGCTGGCCTGGGAGGAGCGCCGGGTCCGCCGCGAGGTGCGGGCCACCGCCAACCGCCTCGCCAACTTCGACGACGCGAACCTGCGCCGCTCGGCGCGCGCCGCCGTCGCCGCCGCCGCCCGGGTCACCCGGGCGCTGGAGATCCTCGCCGACGAGGCCCCCAACCACCTGACCAGCGCCGGCCGGCTGCGCCTGGAGCACCGCCAGGCGTCGCTGGAGGAGCTGGGCGCCCTCGCCGACCCGCCGCTGACGAAGGACGCGATCGCCGGGCGCATAAGGCGTCTGCTCGCCCTCGCCGACAAGCGGGCCCGTGACCTGGGCATCCCGGACACCGAGGCGGCGGTCACGCCGGAGATGATGGCCTGCTGACGGGCGGGCCCGCCCCGGGGCGTGACGGTCACCGCAGCTTGCGCCCCGGCGGCACGCGGAGCGGCCTCCTCCGATAGGGTCGGGGGCGACGGCGACGGAGCCGGCACCTGGCCGCCCGCGACCGGCATCTTCAGGCCGAGGCCGCGGCGGCCGGAAGAACCCCTTACTCGGCCGGCCCACCCTACGGCCGGCGCACAGATCTCCGCCGGTCGCAGACTCCGGCGGACCGAAACGAGGAGATCGACCTGTGACCATCCGGGTTGGCATCAACGGCTTCGGCCGTATCGGCCGCAACTTCTTCCGGGCGGTGCTCGCGTCCGGCGCGGACATCCAGATCGTCGGCGTCAACGACCTCACCGACAACAACACCCTCGCCCACCTGCTGAAGTACGACAGCATCCTGGGCCGGCTGGGTCACGAGGTGAAGGCGACCGCGGGTGACATCACCGTGGGCGGCCAGACGTTCCGGGCCACCGAGGAGCGCGACCCCAGCAAGCTCGCCTGGGACGCGGTCGGCGCCGACGTCGTCATCGAGTCGACCGGCTTCTTCACCGACGCGCAGAAGGCCAAGGCGCACGTCGACGCCGGCGCGAAGAAGGTCATCATCTCCGCGCCCGCCAAGGGCGAGGACGTCACGATCGTCATGGGCGTCAACGACGACAAGTACGACGCCGCGGCGCACACGATCATCTCGAACGCGTCCTGCACCACGAACTGCCTCGCCCCGATGGCGAAGGTCCTGAACGACACCATCGGCATCGAGCGTGGCCTCATGACCACGATCCACGCCTACACCCAGGACCAGAACCTGCAGGACGGCCCGCACAAGGACCTGCGTCGCGCCCGCGCCGCCGCCCTGAACATCGTGCCGACCTCCACCGGCGCCGCGAAGGCCGTCAGCCTGGTGCTGCCGGAGCTCAAGGGCAAGCTGGACGGCTTCGCGCTGCGCGTGCCGATCCCGACCGGCTCGGCCACCGACCTCACCTTCACCGCCGCCCGCGAGACGTCGGTCGAGGAGGTCAACGCCGCGATCAAGGCCGCCGCCGAGGGCCCGCTCAAGGGCATCCTGGTCTACACCGAGGACCCGATCGTGTCGGCCGACATCGTCACCGACCCGGCCTCCTGCATCTTCGACGCCGGCCTGACCAAGGTCATCGGCGACCAGGTGAAGGTCATCGGCTGGTACGACAACGAGTGGGGCTACTCGAACCGCCTCGTCGACCTGGTCAAGCTGGTCGGCTGACAACGTTGAAGACTCTCGACGACCTGCTCGGCGAGGGTGTCTCGGGTCGGCGCGTCCTCGTGCGCGCCGACCTGAACGTCCCGTTCGACAAGAGCAACCCGGGCGTCATCAGCGACGACGGCCGGATCCGCGCCGTGCTGCCGACGATCGTGGCCCTGCGGGACGCGGGCGCCGCCGTCATCGTCTGCTCGCACCTGGGCCGCCCGAAGGGCGCGCCGGACCCCAAGTTCACGCTCGCGCCGGTCGCGGCCCGCTTCGGTGAGCTGCTCGGCTCCGAGGTGCTGTTCGCCGCCGACACCGTCGACGCGGACGCGCAGGCCAAGGCCGGCGCGCTGACCGGCGGCCAGGTCCTGCTGCTGGAGAACCTGCGCTTCAACGCGGGCGAGACCAGCAAGGACGACGCCGAGCGCGGCGCGTTCGCCGACAAGCTGGCCGCGTTCGCCGACGCCTACGTCGACGACGCGTTCGGCGCGGTGCACCGCAAGCACGCCTCCGTCTTCGACGTGCCGGCCCGGCTCCCGCGCTACGCGGGCGGCCTGGTCCTGCGCGAGGTCGAGGTGCTGCGCAAGGTCACCGAGTCGCCCGAGAAGCCGTACGTGGTGGTGCTCGGCGGCTCGAAGGTCTCCGACAAGCTCGCCGTCATCAAGGCGCTGCTGCCGAAGGTCGACCAGCTGCTCGTCGGCGGCGGCATGTGCTTCACCTTCCTCAAGGCCCAGGGCCACGAGGTCGGCACGTCGCTGCTGGAGCAGGACATGGTCGCGACCTGCGCCGAGCTGCTGGCCGAGGCCGGCGGCCGGATCGTGCTGCCGGTCGACGTCGTCGCCGCCACGGAGTTCTCCGCGGACGCCGACCACGTCACCGTCGACGCCTCCGACATCCCGGCCGACCGGCTCGGCCTGGACATCGGCCCCCGCTCGGTGGAACTCTTCGCCCGCGCGGTCGCGTCCGCGAAGACGATCTTCTGGAACGGCCCGATGGGCGTGTTCGAGCTGGCCCCGTTCGCCGCGGGCACCCGCGGCGTCGCCGAGGCCATCACGAAGAACGACGGCTTCAGCGTCGTCGGCGGCGGCGACTCCGCCGCGGCGGTGCGCACACTCGGCCTCGACGAGTCGGCGTTCAGCCACATCTCCACCGGCGGGGGCGCCTCGCTGGAGTACCTCGAGGGCAAGACGCTGCCCGGCATCGCCGCACTGGAGAACTGAGAGTCATGGCTGACACCGTCCGCCGGCCGATCATGGCCGGCAACTGGAAGATGAACCTGAACCACCTCGAGGCCATCCAGCTCGTGCAGAAGCTGGCCTTCAGCCTCACCGAGCAGCAGCTCAACGAGGTCGAGGCCGTCGTCCTGCCGCCGTTCACCGACCTGCGCTCCGTGCAGACCCTGGTGGACGGCGACAAGCTGGCCATCCGGTACGGCGCGCAGGACATCTCCGCGTACGCGTCCGGCGCGTACACCGGCGAGATCTCCGGCGCCATGCTGGCGAAGCTCGGCTGCACCTACGTGGTCATCGGCCACTCCGAGCGCCGCGAGTACCACAACGAGGACGACGCGCTGGTCAACAAGAAGGTGAAGGCGGCCCTCGCCAACGGGCTCACCCCGATCCTCTGCATCGGCGAGGGCCTGGAGGTCCGCGAGGCCGTCGGCCACGTGGGCCACTGCTGCAGCCAGCTCGACAACGCCCTCGACGGGCTCACCGCCGAGCAGGTCCAGAAGATCGTCATCGCGTACGAGCCGGTCTGGGCCATCGGCACCGGCAAGACCGCCACGCCGGAGAACGCCCAGGAGGTGTGCGGCGCCGTCCGCGCCCGCCTGGTCGAGAAGTACGGCAAGGAGACGGCCGACGCCGTCCGCATCCAGTACGGCGGCTCCGTGAAGGCGGCCAACATCGCCGCGATCATGGCGCAGCCGGACGTCGACGGCGCGCTCATCGGCGGCGCCAGCCTGGACGCGGAGGAGTTCGCGTCCATCTGCCGCTACCAGGAGCACGTCGCCCGCTGAGCCGGGACGCCCGCCCCCGCCCCACCCGGGCGCGGGGGCGGGCACCGCCTGTCCGGGGTGCCCGCTATTCTTGTCACGCCCCGGCTCTGAGAGGACTGACCCACACCATGCCGATCGGTTTCGCCTACACGTTGGTCGTGCTGCTGGTCATCAGCAGCATCCTGCTCACCCTGCTCGTGCTGCTGCACCGGGGCAAGGGCGGCGGCATGTCGAGCATGTTCGGCGGCGGCGTCACGTCCAGCCTCGCCGGCTCCTCCGTGGCCGAGAAGAACCTCGACCGCTACACCGTCCTGGTGGGCGTCATCTGGTTCGCCTGCATCGTCGGCCTCGGCCTCTGGCTCAAGCTCGCCCAGCAGGGCTGATCCCGGTACCAGAGCGGGGCTGTGGCTTCCCGTCCCGTCGTCGTACACTCTGCGCGCGGTCCGTTTGCGGGCCGCGCGTACTTTTTCGTCTGATTGTGTCCCCGACGACAGGAGTGACCGCCGTGTCCGGTAGCAGCGCCATCCGCGGCAGCCGCGTCGGATCCAGCCCGATGCGGTTCACCGAACGCTCCGAACCCGCCCCCCGCCGCACCGTCACCTACTTCTGCGCGCGCGGCCACGAGCTGGAGATCCTCCTCGCCGCCGACGCCGACACGCCCGAGGTATGGGACTGCACCCGCTGCGGCCAGCCCGCCGGCCTGGACCCGGCGAACCCGCCGGGGAAGTCGCGCGCGGAACCGTACAAGACCCACCTGGCGTACGTGAAGGAGCGGCGCTCCGCGGAGGACGGCGAGGCGATCCTGGCCGAGGCGCTCGCCAAGGTCCGCCAGCGCCGCGGCCGCGACTGACCCCGGCCGGCACACGGACGCCTTCGTCGGCGTGCGCCGGGTCCATCGCGGCGGTCAGGGATCTTCGGCCGCGGGCCGGTATCTGCGGCCCGTCGGGTTGGATCTGCGGTGGCGGGATCAACCATCGCCCCACGGCCCGGCGTGGGGCCCATGAGGGCGGCTGCCTCCGGCCGCCTTGACCCCGGGCTGGCGGGTGGGACCCCGGGCTGGCGGGTGGGACCCCGGGCTGGCGGGTGGGACCCCGGCCCGGCGGGTGGGACCGCGCCCTGGCGGGTGGAACCGCGGCCCTGGCGTCTAGGGCCGCGGCCTGGAGGCTGGCACCGTCGCATGGCGGGGTGGACCGCAGCCGGGCGCAGCGCGGCGTGGGTCCGTATGGAGCTGCCCATGGCCGCCCGGGCCGGGGCACCCGGGGGGTGTGACCCGCTACCGCGAAATCTGGCGGCAGCAGCCTCCGGTCCGCAGCTGATCGGACCGCACAGGCCCGGCAGGCGGCTGCCCGGCCGGCGCCGTGGGACCATGCCCGGGTGGATGCCGACGACGTGGCGACTGCCGTCGCCGAGCTGACCCGGGTGCTGACACCCCACATCCACCTCGACTGGTCCGTCCCCGCCGGCACGCTCGACTGGAGCTGCCGGGACACCGCCGCCCACGTCGCGCACGACCTGCTCGCCTACGCGGGGCAGGTGGCGGGCGCCCCGCGGGACGCGTACCTGCCGATGGACCTGGTTGTGCGGCCGGATGCCGCGGTGGGGGAGGTGCTGCGGGTGGTGGCCGCGTGCGGCGGGTTGCTGGTCGCGGCGTTGCGGGCCGCGCCGGACGGCCTGCGGGCGTGGCACTTCGGGCCGTGTGACGTCGGTGGGTTCGCGGCGCTCGGGGTGGCCGAGGTGCTCGTGCACACCCATGACGTCGTCGCGGGGCTCGGGGTGGCGTGGCGGCCGCCGGAGGCGCTCGCCGCCGGGGTGGTGGGGCGGCTGGTGCCGGGGGCGCCGCCCGGCGACCCGGCCGACGTGCTGTTGCGGCACACCGGGCGGGTCGGGGCGGGCGGGTCGTGGCGGTGGACCGTCAGGCCGTGAGGGGCGTGGTGGCGCGGCCCAGGAACGTGACCGGGGCGGTCTCGCCCGGCACGGGGATCTCGTGGAAGCCCAGGCGGTCGTAGAAGGCGCGGGCCTGGTGGTTGGACGACAGCATGCCCAGGTGGACCCGGTCGATGCCGTCGGCGCGCAGGCCGTCGAGGAACGCCGCCATCAGGGCGCGGCCCCAGCCCTGGCCCTGGTACTCGGGCAGCACGTCGATGTGCAGGTGGGCGGGGTAGTCGGCCAGCTCGGGCACGAGCATCCGCTCCGGGTGGTGGAGCAGGGCGAGCATCGGGTCGTCGGCGGTGACCGGCGGGTCGGCGGGGGCGGGGTAGCGCAGCGCGGTGACGGGCAGCCAGGTGTCGCGGAACCAGGTGACGAAGGCGGCCGTGTCGGCGGTGCCGAGGATGTAGCCCACCGGGCGGCCGGCGCCGTCGTCCAGCAGGTGGGTGTGCCGGGGCTCGGCCGTGGCGTACGGGGCCGCGAAGATGTCGCCCATGAGCAGGTCGGACGAGTACGTGCCGCGCGCGTCGGCGCCGCCGTCGGCGGTGCGGACGCAGATGTCGTAGACGGCGGGCATGTCGGCGGGCCGGTACGGCCTGATCTTGAGAGGCACGCCGCGAGCCTAGGCAGAGATGGACGGCGATGGCTGGCGCCGGCGGTTCCGGAACCTAGCGGAGGCTGCGGTGCCCCCGCTTGACGTGCGCGGCGGCGGCCTGGTCGAGCAGCCACAGGGTGCGGTCGACGCCCGTGGCGCCCGCCGCGGGCAGCTGCACCGGCCCGGCGCCCTCGATCGCCATGCCCACCGAGGCGGCCTTGTCGGCGCCGGCCGCGATGAGCCACACCTCCTCGGCGGTGGTGATCGCCGGCATGGTCAGGCTGACCCGGGTGGGCGGCGGCTTCGGGCTGTTGCGCACGGCCATCGTGGTGCCGTCCACCACGTACGCGGTGGGGTGCTCCGGGAAGATGGACGCCACGTGGCCGTCCTCGCCGACGCCCAGCATGAGCACGTCGAAGTGGGGCAGCTCGGCGTGCCCGGGCTTCGCGGCGGCGGCCAGCGCGGCCGCGTAGCGGGCGGCGGCCGCGTCGGGGTCGTCGCCGTCCGGGCCGTCCGACGGCGGCATGGCGTGCACGCGCGCCGGGTCCAGCGGCAGCTTGTCGAGCAGCGCCTCGCGGGCCTGGGTCTCGTTGCGGTCGGCGTGGCCGGCCGGCAGGAACCGCTCGTCGCCCCACCACAGGTCCACCCTGGACCAGTCGACGGCGTCGCGGGCGGGCAGCTCCAGCACGGCGCGCTGCATGGCGGCGGCGATGCGCCCGCCGGTGAGCACGACGCTGGCCCACCCGCGCTCCGCCTGCGCGTCGATGATCTTCACGATCAGCCGGGCGGCCACCGCCGACGCCAGCACGCCCGCGTCGGCGTGCACCACCACACTGGTCTCGGTCACGACACTCCTACAAGATCGGCTCCGTCGAGCCTAGACGGCCCGCCCGCCGGGACCCGCGTACGCCCCCACGGGAGCCTCGGCCCGCTGCGCCTGCGCCGGGTCGCGCCAGATGTGCACCCGCTGCGGCGGCCGCGACTCCAGGTGCTTGATGCCGGCCAGGGCGCCCAGCGCCTCGCTGTAGATCTGGTCCGGGTCGAGCCGGCGCAGCTCCTCGGCCAGCTCGTCGCCGACGGGGCGGCGCGGCAGCGGCATGTACCGGTCCTCCTGGCCGGTGCGGCTGAACAGCGCCGTGCCCTCCTCGCGGGTGACCGTCACGCAGTCGCCGTTGGCGCACTGCAGCTGCACCGACCGCATGCGCGGCCACTGGTCGGTGGGCTCCAGCACCGGCGTGATGCCGAGCCGGGCGGCCAGCCAGCCCGCCATGAGCGCGGCCGTGGGGTCCGACGGCGGGGCCACGATGGTGGCGCCCACGACCGTCTCCTCGGTGGTGTCGAACGCGCCGGCGACCAGCGTGCGCCACAGCGTGATGCGGGTCCACGTCAGGTCGGTGTCGCCCGGGGCGTAGTCCTCGGCGCGGCGCTTCAGCGCGGCCACCGGGTCGGCGGCCTGCGCCGAGTCGGTGATGCGCCGGTCGGCGACGATGCCGAGGAAGTCGTTGGCGATGGTCTCCGGCGGCTCGCTGTGCCACCAGGTGACGACCGGCACGTCCGGCGCCAGCAGCGGCATCACCACGGACTCGGCGTGCAGCGCGAGGCGGCCGTACATGCGCATGACGACGGCCTCGGCCGGGCCCAGGCGGCCGCCGACGACGATCTCCGCGTCGAGCCGGCTGCGACCGTCCAGGTCGGAGCGCACGACGATGAGCACCCGGCACGGGTGGGCGGCGGCGGCGATCGTCGCCGCGGCCTCCGCCTCGCGCACCTTGCGCTCCTCGACCACCGCGATCAGCGACAGGGCCAGCCCGCTGGCCACCCCGCCGGCGCTGCGCCGCTCGGCCGCCAGCGCCTTGACGACCTCGTTGCCAGTTGTGTCCCACAGTCCGATCATCGGTTCCCCCAAACAATGGCTCGTCCGCCGCCGCCCGCAGCCGCCACCAAGCGGAGGGAGCGCAGCGACCGCAGCGACTGGCGGCTACAGGGCGGCAGGAAGGCGGGCGGGCCCGCGGCGGCGGAGCCGCCGCCGACGGCGCAGCTCATGCTCGCCTCCACGTGCGGCCCTCGCGGGCCAGCAGCTCGTCGGCCGCCCGCGGCCCCCATTCGCCCGAGCGGTACGGCTCCGGCGTCGTGCCCTTCCACGCGTCCTCGAGCGGGTCGACGACGCGCCACGACTGCTCGACCTCGGCGGCGTCCGGGAACAGGGTGCGGTCGCCGATGAGGACGTCGAGGACCAGCCGCTCGTACGCCTCGGGGCTGGACTCGGTGAACGCCTCGCCGTACTGGAAGTCCATCGCGATGTCGCGGACCTCCATCGCCGTGCCCGGCACCTTCGAGCCGAACTTCAGCACCACGCCCTCGTCGGGCTGCACGCGGATGACGAGCTGGTTGTTGCCCAGCATCTCGACGTCGGCCGGGTTGAACGGCAGGTGCGGCGCCTTCTTGAACAGCACGGCAATCTCGGTGACGCGGCGCGGCATGCGCTTGCCGCAGCGCACGTAGAACGGCACGCCCGCCCACCGGCGGTTCTGGATGTGCAGCTCGACGGCGACGTAGGTCTCGGTGGTGGAGTCCGGCGGGATGTTCGCCTCCTCCAGGTAGCCGACGGCGCGTTCGCCCGCGACCCAGCCGGCCAGGTACTGCCCGCGCACGGAACCCAGCTCGATGTCCTTCGGCAGGGCGACCGCCTTGAGCACCTTCAGCTTCTCGGCCCGGATCTCGTTGGGGTCGAACGAGGTAGGCTCCTCCATCGCCACCAGGGCGAGGAGCTGGAGCAGGTGGTTCTGCAGCACGTCGCGGGCGGCGCCGGCGGCGTCGTAGAAGCCGGCCCGGGTGCCGATGCCGACGTCCTCGGCCATGGTGATCTGCACCGAGTCCACGTACTTGGAGTTCCAGGTGGGCTCGAACAGGTTGTTGGCGAAGCGCAGCGCCAGGATGTTCTGGACAGTTTCCTTGCCGAGGTAGTGGTCGATGCGGAACACGTCCTGCGGGGTGAACACGCTGTCGACCAGCTGGTTGAGCTCCATGGCGCTGGCCAGGTCGTTGCCGAACGGCTTCTCGACCACGACCCGGCGCCAGCCGCCCGACTTGGCGTTGTCGGCCATGCCGGTGCGGGCGAGCTGCTTGAGCACCAGCGGGAACGCCGCCGGCGGGATGGAGAAGTAGAACGCGACGTTGCCGGCGATGCCGTTGCGGTCGCGCAGGTCGTTCAGCGTGTCGTGCAGGTGGTCGAACGCGGCGTCGTCGTCGAACGAGCCCGGCACGAACACGAACTGGGAGGCGAGGCGCTGCCACACCTCCTCCCGCCACGGGGTGCGGGCGCCCTTCTTGGCCGCGGCGTAGGCGAGCGACTCGAAGTCGCCGTCGCCCCAGTCGCGCCGGGCGAAGCCGAGCACCACGAAGCCCGGGGGCAGCAGACCTCGGTTCGCGAGGTCGTACACGGCCGGGATGAGCTTCTTCCGGGAGAGGTCACCGGTGACCCCGAAGATGACCAGGGCACAGGGCTCCGGGATGCGGGGGAGCCGACGGTCCTGAGCTGTGCGAAGCGGATTACCCACGGCTCCATCCTGCCAGTTTTTCGCGATCGTGCAGGTTTACGGACAGGGTCACGCCTGCAACGTTTCCGCTGCGGCGAGGACCTGGCGCAGCCCCGCGGCGGGGTCGGCCAGGTCGAGGTGCAGGACGTCGCGCCCGGCGGCGGCCGCGGCCCGCCGGTCGCCGGCGGCGAGGGCCGCCTCCAGGCCACCGAGGGTGTACGGGCGCCCGGGCACCGGCAGGTCGTCGGGCGCCGGGGCGGTGAGCTGCAGCAGCGCGCCGCGGCGGGTGGCGCCCGCGCCCCAGGCGAGGGTGACGGGGCGCGCGGACGCGGCGGCGAGCAGCGGGCCGAGGGCGTCGGCGGCCACGTGGTCGTCCCGGTCGAGCACGGCCCCGACGGTGACCGGCCCGTCGCCCGTGAGCAGGTCGCGCAGCGCGCCGGCCAGGTCGCCGGCGCCGCTGCCGGTGTGCACCCGCACGGCGCCCTCGGTGAACGCGGGCGCGGCGGCGGGGGACAGGTCGAGGGCGGGCGCCGGCTCGGCGAACGGGTCCAGTCCGCGCACGTGCGCGGCCAGCGCGGCGGCGTACGCCCAGGCGGTGAACTGCGCGCCGAGCGGGCCGTGGGCGGCGGTGCGGGCGGCGGGCACGTGGCCGGGCAGCAGCGCGCCGCCGTAGCCGAACGCCGGGCCGGTGGCGCCGGCGCCCAGGGCGGCGCTGCCGGCGCCGCAGCGGTCGAGCAGCGGGGCCAGCCAGCCGCCGAGCGCGGCGAGCCCGGAGCCGTCGGGCACGAGGCGTGCGTCGCGGGCGCCGGCCAGGGCGGCGCCGAGCGCGAGGCCCGGGTTGCCGTCGTCGCCGCGCAGGGCGGGCAGCAGCGCCTCGGCCTGGTCGAGCAGCTCGGCGACGTCGGCGCCGGCCAGCGCGGCGGGCACGAGGGTGTGCGCGGACAGCCCGGCGAAGCGGGTGGGCGCGGCGGCGGGCAGCAGGTACGCCCCGGTGGCGAGCGCCTCCTCGGCCAGCGGCGAGCCGGGGGCGGCCAGCACGACGGCGTGGCGCCCGGCCTCGGCGGCGCTGGTGCCGGCGTCGATCAGGGCCCGCAGGAAGACACGCAGGCAGGCGTCGGTGGCCGGGGACGCCCCGGCGACGACGAGCAGGGTGCGGCGCAGGCCGGTGCGCAGCGCCCGGCGTACCGCCGAAGGGCCGGCGCCCGCGAGGACGGTGAGCCGCAGGCCCAGGGTGCCGGCGACGGCCTCGGCGGCCTCGGCCGCGCCCGGCGCGGCCGCGACGACCACCCGGTCGAGGTCGGCCAGCTCGGCGCGCAGCTCGGCCAGCTGCGGCAGCAGCTGCCGGGCGGCGCGGGTGTCGAGGAAGGAGAGCGCGCCGCGGGCGCCCGCCTCGGCGGCGGGCCCCCACAGCGTCGGGTCGGCGCCGGCCAGCAGACCCGGGACGCCCGCGCGGACGAGGGCGTCCCGGGTGGAGCCGGCGGCCGGGTCGGCCGCGCCGAACACGGCCAGTCCGGCCGCCGCCTCCACGTGGTCCAGCAGCGGCCGGGCCATCGGCGGGCCGTCAGCCCTTGGCGGCGTCGGTCGGGTCGGACTTGCCCTTGGCGGCCGCGTCGAGCGACTTCTGGACGCCGTCGAGCAGCTCGCCCCAGCTCTGCTCGAACTTGTCGACGCCCTCGTCCTCCAGCACCTTCACCACGTCGTCGTAGTCGACGCCGGCGGCCGCCAGGTCGGCCATGACCTTGCGGGCGGACTCGTACGAGCCGGTGACGGCGTCGCCGCCGCCCAGCTCGCCGTGGTCGGCGTAGGCGTGGATGACCGGCTCCGGCATGGTGTTGACGGTGCCGGGGGCGATGAGCTCCTCGACGTAGATCACGTCCCGGTAGTCCGGGTTCTTCGTCGAGGTGGACGCCCACAGCGGCCGCTGCGGGTGCGCGCCCGCGTCGGCCAGCGCCTGCCAGCGGTCGGACGCGAAGACCTCGCTGTACGCCTCGTAGGCGAGCTGCGCGTTGGCGACGGCGGCCTTGCCGCGCAGGGCCTTCGCCTCCTCGGTGCCGGCCTTGTCCAGCCGCTTGTCGATCTCGGCGTCCACGCGGGACACGAAGAACGACGCCACGGACGCCATCTTGGTCAGGTCGTGCCCGTTCGCCTTGGCCTGCTCCAGGCCGGCGAGGAACGCGTCCATGACGGCGCGGTAGCGCTCCAGCGAGAAGATCAGCGTCACGTTCACGCTGATGCCCGCGGCGAGCACGGCTGTGATGGCGGGCAGGCCCGCCTGCGTCGCCGGGATCTTGATGAGCAGGTTCTCGCGGTCGACCAGCCACCACAGCGCCTTGGCCTCGGCGACGGTCTTGTCGGTCTCGTGCGCCAGCCGCGGGTCCACCTCGATGGATACCCGGCCGTCGACGCCCTGCGAGGCGTCGTACGCGGGGCGCATGACGTCGCACGCCCAGCGCACGTCGTACGTGGTGAGCATGCGGACGGCCTCCTCGACCGTCACGCCGCGCGCCGCCAGGTCCTTGACCTGCTCGTCGTACGCGTCCGCGTCGGCGAGCGCCTTCGCGAAGATCGTGGGGTTGGTGGTGACCCCGACCACGTGCTGCTCCCGGCGGAGCTGGTCCAGCCCGCCGGAGGTCAGCCGCACCCGGGAGAGGTCGTCGATCCAGACCGCGACTCCCGCGGCGGAGAGTTCGGCCAGCCTGTCGGTCATGGGATGACTCCTTCAGTTGCCGGTGGTGGTGCCGGTGATCTCGCTGACCCGGGCGAGCGAGGCATGGGCCTTCGCCACCACGTTGTCCGCGGTGAAGCCGAACTGCTCGAACAGCACCGTGTAGGGGGCGCTCGCGCCGTAGTGCTCGATGCTGACGGTCTCGCCGACGTCGCCGACGATGTGCCGCCACGACATGCCGATGCCGGCCTCGACGCTGACCCGGGCCTTCACGCCGCGGGGCAGGACGGTCTGCCGGTACGCCTGGTCCTGGGCGTCGAACCACTCCTGGCACGGCATCGAGACGACCCGCGTCGGGGTGCCCTCGGCCTCCAGCCGCTCGCGGGCGGCCACGGCGATCTGCAGCTCCGAGCCGGACGCGATGAGGATGACCTTCGGCTCGCCGCCGGTGGCCTCGGCCAGGATGTAGCCGCCCTTGAGGGTGCCCTCGGCGGAGGCGAACTGCGAGCGGTCGAGCGTGGGCAGGTTCTGCCGGGACAGCGCCAGCGCCGTCGGCCGGTCGGTGTGCTCGAGCGCGCCGCGCCAGGCGTACGCGGTCTCGTTGGCGTCGCCCGGGCGCACCACGTCGAGGCCCGGGATGGCGCGCAGCGCGGACAGGTGCTCGATCGGCTGGTGCGTGGGGCCGTCCTCGCCGAGGCCGATCGAGTCGTGCGTCCACACGTAGACGACCGGCAGCTGCATCAGCGCGGCGAGCCGCACGGCCGGGCGCATGTAGTCGCTGAAGACGAGGAACGTGCCGCCGTACGGGCGCGTGCCGCCGTGCAGCACGATGCCGTTGAGGATCGCGCCCATGCCGTGCTCGCGGATGCCGAAGTGCAGCGTGCGGCCGTACTCGTCGCCGGGGAACGCCTTGGTGGCGAACTCGGCCGGGATGAAGGACGGCTCGCCCTTCATCGTGGTGTTGTTGCTCTCGGCCAGGTCGGCCGAGCCGCCCCACAGCTCGGGCAGGACTCCCGCCAGCGCGTCGAGCACCTTGCCGGACGCGGCGCGGGTGGCGACGCCCTTGGCGTCGGCGGGGAACTCCGGCAGCGAGTCGGCCCAGCCGGCGGGCAGGGTGCGCGTCGACAGGCGCTCGTGCAGCGCCTTGCGCTCCGGGTTCGCCGACGCCCAGGACGCGTACGCCTGCTCCCACTCGGTGCGCGCGGCCTGGCCGCGGCTGACCACCTCGCGGGCGTGGGCGAGGACCTTGTCGTCGACGGCGAAGTTCTGCGCCGGGTCGAAGCCGAGGATCTCCTTGGTGGCCTTGACCTCGTCGGCGCCGAGCGCGGAGCCGTGGATCTTGCCGGTGTTCTGCTTGTTCGGCGCCGGCCACCCGATGATGGTGCGCAGCGCGATGAACGACGGCCGGCCGGTCTCGGCCTTGGCGGCCTGCAGCGCCGCGTACAGCGCCTCGACGTCCTCCGCGTAGGCGCCGTCGGCGGCCTCGTGCCCGCCGCGCCAGTCGACGGTCTGCACGTGCCAGCCGTACGCCTCGTACCGGGCCGCCACGTCCTCGCTCTTGGCGATCTTCGTGTCGTCCTCGATGGAGATCTCGTTGTCGTCCCAGATCAGCGTGAGGTTGCCCAGCTTCTGGTGGCCGGCGATGGCGCTGACCTCGTGGCTGATGCCCTCCTCGATGTCGCCGTCGCTGGCGATGCACCAGATGTTGTGGTCGAAGACCGACGCGCCCGGCGCGGCGTCCGGGTCGAGCAGGCCGCGCTCGCGGCGGGCCGCCATGGCCATGCCGACCGCGTTGCCGATGCCCTGGCCGAGCGGGCCGGTGGTGGTCTCGACGCCCGGGGTGTGCCCGTGCTCCGGGTGGCCCGGGGTGAGCGAGCCCCACTGCCGCAGCGAGGACAGGTCGTCGAGGCTGAGGCCGTAGCCGGCCAGGTAGAGCTGGATGTAGAGGGTCAGGCTGGAGTGTCCGCAGGAGAGCACGAAGCGGTCCCGGCCCGGCCAGTTGTGGTCGGACGGGTCGTGCCGCATGACCCGGTTGAACAGCAGGTACGCCGCGGGGGCGAGGCTCATGGCCGTGCCCGGGTGGCCGTTGCCGGATTTCTCGACGGCGTCCATGGCCAGCACGCGGACGGTGTCGACCGCCCGGCGGTCGAGGTCGGACCAGTTCAGTGCAGCGTCTGTGGCAACCACGTCGGTTGTACTCCTCGGCATGTGGGCGGAACCCTATGGTTTTGACCCTATCGAGTGCGGCTAAACGTGGGTCCGCTTCGCGCCGACGGGACCACAAGCTGAGAGCGAACGCAGGGCCTGACCGCATCGTCCCCCGGAATGTGACCGCGTGCACGCCTGCCGGGTCGGCCGATCAGCGGCCCGGGCTGCGCGTAGTCTGTCCGGGCGTGCTGCTGTACCGCGTCCGTGCCTCCAGCGGCCGCGTCCCGCGCAGCGCCCCGGCGTTGAACCGCCAGCGCCCAACGCCGGAAGGTGGCAGTACGTGAGCATGATCACCGAGCGCCCCGCCTCAGGGCGCCCGCAGCGGCCGGTCGTCCTGCGCGACCCGTACGTGGCGGCGACCGCGACGGCGACCGGGACGGCGGGCGCCCAGGCGGCGGGCCGGCGCGACGTGCGCGCGGTCGTGGCGGCGTACGTGTCGCTGATGAAGCCGCGGATCATCGAGCTGCTGCTCGTCACCACGGTGCCGGCGATGATGCTCGCCGCGGGCGGCATGCCCGACCTGGGCCTGGTGCTGGTCGTGCTGGTCGGCGGCACGCTGGCCGGCGGCGCCGCGAGCGCGCTGAACTGCTACATCGACCGCGACATCGACCAGCTGATGCGGCGCACGAAGCGGCGCCCGCTGCCGGCGCACAGCGTCACGCCGCGGGCGGCGCTGGTCTTCGGGCTGACGCTCGCCGCGGTGTCGGTCGCCGTCATGGGTGTTTTCACGAACTGGCTGGCCACGGCCCTGACGGCCGCGGCGATCGCCTACTACGACCTCGTCTACACGCTGTGGCTCAAGCGCACGACCCCGCAGAACACCTTCTGGGGCGGCATCTGCGGCGCCGCGCCGGTGCTGATCGGCTGGGCGGCGGTGACCGGCGGGCTCGCCCCCGGTGCGTGGGCGTTTTTCGCGGTCGTTTTCTTCTGGCAAATGCCGCACTTCTACGCATTGGCCATCAAGTACAAGGACGACTACGCGCGGGCCGGCATTCCGATGCTCCCCGTGGTCGCCTCCACGACCCGGGTCAACCGCGAGATCGTGATCTTCACCTGGCTGACCGTGGCGGCGTCCGTGGCGGCCTGGCCGTTGGGGATGAGCCCCGTCTACGGCGTGGTGGCGCTGGTGTCGGGCGCGTTCTTCCTGGTCGAAGCCCATCGATTGGTGGCCCGGTCGCGCTCCGGTGCGCCGCTGCGCCCGATGCGGCTGTTCCACTGGTCCATCACGTATCTGACCGTTCTGTTCCTCGCCGTGGCGGTCGACGCGCTCATCTGACCTGCGCGTTACGGATAGCGCTGCGTGACGGAAAGTGATCGTTTTTCGTGGCCGAACTATGGTGTTAAAGCCGCGTGAATCGGGCGTAATCGCTTCGCTCGATGCGTAAACCTGCGGGTTATCTGAGTCACGAAAGTCGCACAGAATGGCCGTTGTGCGCGCGAGACCTGCTTAGGCTGCATCTCATGGCAGAAGGTTCCGATACGACTACGGCCGCCGGCTCGACCCACACGGGCAACACGCTCGTCGCGGGGATCAAGTCGTTCGCCGCCGGACACGGCGGCGCCAAGGCGGTCATCGAGTACGTCGGCAAGCGCGGCGCCCGGATCGTCCTGGTGGGTTCGGACGGCGAGTGGACCGACCAGTTCGCCGACGGCACCGACACCGCTCGCAAGGCCTGCGCCACCGCGGGCGTCGAAGTGGAGAACGAGTGGGAGCGCGAGCTCATGGAGCAGATGCGCCCCAGCAACGACCTCTGGCGGAGCATGGCCCGCCGCAGCATGGCCCGTTGAGTCTTCCCCCCGTCCACCGCGCGACCCGGGATGGTTCCCGGGTCGCCTTCGTCACGTGCGCCGAACTGCCGGGCGTCGACCACGGGGACCAGCCGCTGGCCGACGCCCTGGCCCGGCGCGGCGTCGCCGTCGAGGCCGTGCCGTGGGACGCCCCGGGCGCCGACTGGGCCGCCTACTCCCTGGTCGTGCTGCGCTCGCCGTGGGACTACACCGACCGGCGCGACGCCTTCCTCGCCTGGGCGGCCACCGTGCCCGCGCTGGCGAACCCGGCCGACGTCGTCGCCTGGAACACCGACAAGCAGTACCTGCGCGACCTGGCCGGCCTGCCCGTCGTCGACACCGGCTGGGTGGCGCCGGGGGAGTCCTGGACCGCCCCCGGCACCGGCGAGTGGGTGGTCAAGCCGACCGTCAGCGCCGGTGGCCGCGACACCGGCCGCTACGCGATGCCCGCCGAGGCCGCGCTGGCCGCCGCGCACGTCGAGCGGCTCGGCCGGGCGGGGCGGGTCGCCATGGTGCAGCCGTACCTGGCGGCCGTCGACACCGTCGGCGAGACGGCCCTCGTCTTCACCTCCGGCGCGGACGGCCGGCTCGGCCTCAGCCACGCCATCCGCAAGGACGCCCTGCTCGACGGCCCGGACGCCGGCGTCGACGGGCTCTACCGGACCGAGCGGATCACCGCCCGCGAGCCGTCGGACGCCGAGCTGGCCGTGGCCGGGCGGGTGCTGGCGGCCGTGCCGGGCGGCGCCGACCGGCTGCTGTACGCCCGCGTCGACCTCATCCCCGGCCCCGACGGCGAACCCCGGCTGCTGGAGCTGGAGCTGACCGAGCCGTCCCTGTTCTTCGACGTCGCGCCGCGGTGCGCCGAGCGGCTCGCGGACGGCATCGCCGCCCGGCTCTAGCCGGCCGCGGTCACCACCGCGTCCAGCCGGTCGGCGTGCGCGCCGCGCCAGTAGACCCGCGCGCAGTCCGCGCACTGCGAGAACGCGTCGAACGCGTCCCGGGTGCCCGGCTCCAGCCGGTCGGCGACCGCCTCCTTGGCGACCGGGCGCAGCAGGCCGTTGCACGCCGGGCAGCGCGTCCACGGCGCCAGCGGCGGCGCGAACCGGTCCAGCACGTCGGCCAGCTGGGCGTCCGGGTCGCCGGCGGGGATCAGGGCGCCCTGCGGCAGCGCCCGGCGGCGCAGCAGCCCCCGGTCCTGGGTGAGCAGGATGCGGCCCTCGGCGATCGCCTGCTCGACCAGCTCCGGGTCGTCGGCGTCGTTGCGGTACGCCGTGTCGATGCCGAGCAGCCGCATCCGCCGGGCCAGCGTGCCGAAGTGCACGTCCAGCACGAACCGCGGGAACGCCATCGGCTGCGGCCGCGGCACGGGCGCGACGCCGACGACGTCGCCCGGCGCCAGCCGGCGCCCGGGATCCGCGGGCGCGCCACCGACGGTCACCGGGCCGATCTCGGTGCGCGGCAGCCCCAGCGACTCCACCGCGTGCCCCACCGTGGCCACCCCGTCGGCGGGCACGGTCAGCTCGGCGCGCCGGTGCCGCGACGGCAGCAGCGGGTGCAGCGACGCGTCGATCCGGATCGTGGCGGTCGTCATGCCGGGCATCGTGCCACGGCCCGCCTACCGGTTCCCGGGACCGGTCTCCCGGGCCGCCGGGATCACCGGGGCGGTCGGCCGGACCGGGGTCAGCGGCAGCTCGCCGCGCAGCATCCGGCGGCCGTCGCCGGTCAGCCGCAGGTAGTAGTCGGCCGAGCAGGGCGTCCCGTCCTCGTCCAGCCCGACGAACCGGCTGCCCGCGGGCACGTCGGCGCTCGTCTCGGCCGTCTTGGCGATCTGGTTGCCCTCGTTGAACTCGTCGAACATCGACACGTAGACGCCGGCGGCGCCGGCCCGGACCACGTTGTAGAACTGCCGCCACATGAAGTCGCCGTGCCGGCGCTGGCCGAGCACCAGGTCGCCGGGCAGCACGCACGGCTGGTAGTCGATGCCGCGGGCGCGGCACTCGGCGACGTCCGGGGTGGTCACGTGGGTGAAGAAGTGGTCGGAGCCGGCCGCGTCGCCGATCCGGCCGACCATCCACGGCGAGATCATGTCGAACGCGCGGTACACCTCGGTGAACCCGGCGCGCGAGTCGCCCTGCCCGGTGCGCCAGTGGGTGGGCACGCCGCCCATCAGGTAGACGCCCTGGCCGCGGAACCAGCGCAGGACCTCGAGGCAGGCGTCCGGGGCGAACGGGCGGCCGTCGTCGGCGAAGCCGAACCCCCAGATGCCGACGACCGGGCGGCCGTTCTGCCGGGCGTACGCGGGCGAGGAGGTGTACGCCGCCATCCGCTGCGTCCAGTCCCGGGTGATCTGCTCCCGCATGGCCCGCCACCCGGTGACGTCGTACATGACGTAGAACCGGCGGTCGTGCCGCTCGGCGGCGTCACGCACCAGGCGCGTGACCGCGTCGCGGGTGGGGCCCTCGTCGCCGGTCGGGTCGAACCGCTGCAGCGCCGCCGTCCGGATGCCGTGCTCGCGCATCCACCGGAAGTGCACGTCGACGGTCTGCGGGTCGTAGGAGGAGAACAGGGTGGCGGGGCGGCCGCCCGGCAGGTCGGCGTAGCCGGTGGGGTAGCCGCGGGCGTAGTCGCGCATGTCCGGCCAGGCGACCAGGCTCTCGTTGACCGGCGACGGGGGCCGGAAGCGGTCGGGGGCGTGGTGCCACCAGCCGCCGATCGGCGCGCCGTCGCCGGGGCAGGAGAACCAGCCCTGGTAGCCGACGGTCACCTCGCCGACCACGTCACCCGGTGGGCTCGCGGCGTGCGACGGCAGGGCGGTGCGGACGGCGGCGGCGCCCAGGCCGGCGCCGGTCACGGCGACGGAGGACGCGAGCAGGGTGCGGCGGGAGAGGGGCACGGCGGGAAAGGTACGGCCGCGCCCCGACCGGCTCAACGAAGCACAGGAGAACTTAATTCGACTCGTGAATCTGGGGCGGCGGGCACGTCGGCGGTCACTCGCTCGCGGGCGTTCCAGATCACCGCCAGCGTCGCCAGCCAGACCAGGCAGGCGCCGAGCATGTGGGCGCCGACGAGCACCACCGGCAGGCCGGTGAAGTACTGCACGAAGCCGATCAGCCCCTGCGACAGCTCGACGAGCACCAGCACCCCGGCGGCGCGCACGGCCGCCGGCGGGGCGTGCACCGCCCGCAGCGCGAACCACAGCGCCACCGACAGGCCGACGAGCAGGAACACCAGGTCGGCGTGGACCTGGGAGATGTTCTCCTGGTCCAGGCCGTTGCGCTTGGCGCCGCCGTCGCCGGAGTGCGGGCCGCTGCCGGTGACGACGACCCCCACCACGATCACGGCCGCGCTGACCAGGGCCGTGAGCTGGACGAGCGTGCGCAGCGGCGCCGGCACCACCGGGCGCGCCGGTCCGTCGCCGTCGCGGACGCGCCGCCAGAACGCGTACGCCCCGGCGATCAGCGCCATGGACAGCAGGAAGTGCAGGCCGACCACCCACGGGTTGAGGTTGGTCAGCACCGTGATGCCGCCGATGACGCCCTGGCCGGGGATGCCGAGCAGGATGGCCAGCGACAGCAGCACCAGTGAGCGGCGGCGCCGCCGCTGCAGCAGCGCCCCGAGGAAGCCGGCCAGCGCGATCGCCCCCAGCACGAAGGTGAGCAGCCGGTTGCCGAACTCGACGGCGCCGTGGATGCCCATCTCGGCCGTCGTCGTGTACGACTCGGCGGTGCAGCGCGGCCAGGTCGGGCAGCCCAGCCCCGAGCCGGTCAGCCGGACGGCGGCGCCCGTGACGACGATGCCCACGTTCGCCACGACCGAGGCGAACGCGAGGCGGCTGAGCGCGACGGGGGAGACGGTGAGGCTCACCCCGGCCAGAGTACGCACCGCGTAGTAGACGCCTGATCGCGCGGTGGCTGGGATCACCGGGGGGCGGGTTTGCAGGTGCCGCCGGAAATACGTAACGTTGGCGTAGTGAAAAACGTGGTACTGGCCGGGAGCAGCACGGTGGTCGAGCCGACCCCCGGCGCCTCCGCAGCCCAGCACCACGACCGGCGCACCCGCGACCGGGTCTCCCAGCTGCTGCTCGAGCGCGGCGCCGCCACGGCGGCCGAGCTGGCGGTCGAGCTGGGCCTGAGCCCCGCCGCGATCCGCAAGCACCTCGACGCCATGCTCGCCGACGGCCTGGTCGAGGCCCGCGACCGCCGCCCGCGCGGCCCGCGCGGCCGGGGCCGCCCCGCCAAGACGTTCGCCCTCACGGCGACCGCCCGCGAGACGTTCCCGCACTTCTACGACGGCATCGCCACCGCGGCGCTGCGCTGGATCGCCGAGCACGGCGGCCCGGACGCGGTCGACGCCTTCGCCACCTCCCAGGTCTCGGCGCTCGAGGAGCGCTGCCGGGCCGCGCTGCGCTCCGCCGGCGACGACCCGATGGCCCGGGCGGAGGCGCTCGCGAGGGCGCTGACGGCCGAGGGCTACGCTGCCAACGCGACCACGATCGCGACCGGCGGGCAGCTGTGCCAGCACCACTGCCCGGTGGCGCACGTGGCCGCCGAGTTCCCCCAGCTGTGCGACGCCGAGACCGCGGTCATCTCGCGGCTCATCGGCACCCACGTGCAGCGCCTCGCCACCATCGCGCACGGCGACGGGGTGTGCACCACGCACATCCCCGGGGTCGCGCGCGCCACGGAGAACACCGCAACCACTGTGAGGACAGATACATGACCGAGCAGATCACCCAGCCTGTCGTCGTCACCCAGGAGGAGCACCTCGCCGCCCTGGGCAAGTACGAGTACGGCTGGGCCGACGCCGACACCGCCGGGGCCACCGCCCAGCGCGGCCTGTCCGAGGCCGTGGTGCGCGACATCTCCGCGAAGAAGAACGAGCCGCAGTGGATGCTCGACCTGCGGCTGAAGGGCCTGCGGCTGTTCGACCGCAAGCCCATGCCGAACTGGGGCGCCGACCTGTCCGGCATCGACTTCCAGAACATCAAGTACTTCGTGCGCTCCACGGAGAAGCAGGCGGCCAGCTGGGACGACCTGCCCGAGGACATCAAGAACACCTACGACAAGCTGGGCATCCCGGAGGCGGAGAAGCAGCGCCTCGTCGCCGGCGTCGCCGCGCAGTACGAGTCCGAGGTCGTTTACCACGCGATCCGCGAGGACCTCGAGGCGCAGGGCGTGCTGTTCCTCGACACCGACACCGCGCTGCGCGAGCACGAGGACCTCTTCCGCGAGTTCTTCGGCACCGTCATCCCGGTGGGTGACAACAAGTTCGCCGCGCTGAACACCGCGGTGTGGTCCGGCGGCTCGTTCATCTACGTGCCCAAGAACGTCAAGGTCGACATCCCGCTGCAGGCCTACTTCCGGATCAACACGGAGAACATGGGCCAGTTCGAGCGGACGCTGATCCTCGTCGACGAGGGCGCCTACGTGCACTACGTCGAGGGCTGCACCGCGCCGATCTACTCGTCCGACTCGCTGCACAGCGCGGTCGTCGAGATCGTCGTGAAGAAGAACGCGCGCTGCCGCTACACGACCATCCAGAACTGGTCGAACAACGTGTACAACCTGGTCACCAAGCGCGCCACCTGCGAAGAGGGCGCGACCATGGAGTGGGTCGACGGCAACATCGGCTCCAAGGTGACCATGAAGTACCCGGCGGTCTACATGACCGGCGCGCACGCCCACGGCGAGGTGCTCAGCGTCGCGATGGCCGGCGAGGGCCAGCACCAGGACGCGGGCGCCAAGATGGTGCACGCCGCGCCGCACACCTCCTCGACCATCGTCAGCAAGTCGATCGCGCGGGGCGGCGGCCGCACCTCGTACCGGGGCCTGGTCCAGGTGCTCGAGGGTTCGTCGCACTCCAAGTCGACGGTCAAGTGCGACGCGCTGCTGGTCGACACGATCTCGCGTTCCGACACGTACCCGTACGTCGACATCCGCGAGGACGACGTGTCGATGGGGCACGAGGCCACCGTCTCCAAGGTCAGCGAGGACCAGCTCTTCTACCTGATGAGCCGGGGCATGACCGAGGACGAGGCGATGGCGATGATCGTGCGCGGCTTCATCGAGCCCATCGCCAAGGAGCTCCCGATGGAGTACGCGCTCGAACTGAACCGACTGATCGAACTGCAGATGGAAGGCGCGGTCGGCTGATCCATGACCACTGACGCATTGGTTCCCCCCACGACGAAGTCGCAGGCGCTGCGCTCGTACGACGTGGCCGACTTCCCGGCCCTCACCGGCCTGGAGGAGGAGTGGCGGTTCACGCCGCTCAAGCGCATGCGCGGCCTGGCGTCCGCGGCCGACGGCGCGGCGGGCAAGCCCGTCACCGTCGAGGCCGTGGACCTGCCGGCCGGCGTGACGCTGCGCTCCGTGCCGGCCGAGGAGGCCGAGCGGGTGCTGGTCCCGTTCGACCGGGTCAGCGCGCTCGCCTACGGCGCGGCCACCGAGGTGAGCCTCGTCGAGATCGCCCCCGAGGCGCAGGTCGCCAGGCCCGCCCTGGTGCGGGTGATCGGGCCCGGCATCGACTCGTCCTCCTACGCGCGCACGCTGGTGCGGGTCGGCCGGTTCGCCGAGGCGACGCTGGTGCTGGAGCAGCTCGGCTCGGCCACCCTGGCGGACAACGTCGAGGTGATCGTCGGCGACGGCGCGAAGCTGACCCTCGTCACGATCGCGGAGTGGGACGCGGGCGCCGTGCAGGCGCAGCACGTCAAGCTGCGGGTCGGGCGCGACGCCAAGGTCGTGCACGTGCAGGTGGCGCTCGGCGGTGACCTGGTCCGGCAGTACACGTCGGTCGAGTACACCGCGCGCGGCGGCGAGGCCGAGCTGTACGGCCTGTACTTCGCCGACGCCGGCCAGCACCTGGAGCACCGCCAGCTCGTCGACCACAGCGTCCCGGACTGCCGCAGCTACGTCGGCTACCGGGGCGCGCTGCAGGGCCAGTCGTCGCACACCGTCTGGGTGGGCGACGTGCTGATCCAGGCCGCGGCGACGGGCACGGACACCTACGAGATCAACCGGAACCTGATCCTCACGGACGGCGCCCGGGCCGACTCGGTGCCGAACCTCGAGATCGAGACCGGCGAGGTGGCGGGCGCGGGCCACGCGAGCGCGACCGGCCGGTTCGACGACGAGCAGCTGTTCTACCTGATGGCGCGCGGCATCCCGGAGGAGGAGGCGCGCAAACTGGTGGTCCGCGGCTTCTTCGCCGAGCTGCTCAACAAGATCCCGCTCGAGGAGCTGCGCACCCGCCTCGGCGACGCCATCGAGGCCCGGCTGGTGAAGGCCGGGGCATGAGGAAGGTCTGCTCGCTGGAAGACGTGGCGAAGGGGTCGGCGATCTCCGCGGAGATCGACGGCACCACCGTCGCGATCGTGCACGCCGACGACGACAACGTCTACGCGGTCCACGACCAGTGCTCGCACGCCGCCGTCGCCCTCAGCGAGGGCGAGGTGGACGGCTGCACCCTGGAGTGCTGGCTGCACGGCTCCCGCTTCGACCTGCGCACCGGCCGGCCGAGCGGCCTGCCGGCGACCGAGCCGGTGGCCACCTATCCCGTCGAGGTCCGCGACGGCGACATCTACATCGACCTGAACCCGAGCAATGGAGTAGTGACCCCGTGAGCACCCTGGAGATCCGCGACCTGAAGGTGTCGGTCAAGCTGCCGGACGGCGAGCTCAAGCCGATCCTCCACGGTGTCGACCTCACCGTGAAGTCGGGCGAGACGCACGCCATCATGGGCCCGAACGGCTCCGGCAAGTCGACGCTGGCCTACTCGATCGCCGGCCACCCGAAGTACGAGATCACCGGCGGCACGGTGACGCTCGACGGCGAGGACGTCCTGGCGATGAGCGTCGACGAGCGCGCCCGGGCCGGCCTGTTCCTGGCCATGCAGTACCCGGTCGAGGTGCCCGGCGTGTCCGTGGCGAACTTCCTGCGCACCGCGAAGACCGCGATCGACGGCGAGGCGCCGAAGCTGCGCACCTGGGCCGGCGAGCTGCGCGGCGCCATGGAGCGCCTGCACATGGACCCGGCGATGGCGCAGCGCAACGTCAACGAGGGCTTCTCCGGCGGTGAGAAGAAGCGCCACGAGATCGTCCAGATGGAGCTGCTCAAGCCGAAGATCGCGGTGCTCGACGAGACCGACTCCGGCCTCGACGTGGACGCGCTGCGCGTCGTCAGCGAGGGCGTCAACCGGGTGCGCGACACCGGCGCCACGGGCCTGCTGCTCATCACCCACTACACGCGGATCCTGCGCTACATCAAGCCGGACTTCGTGCACGTGTTCGTCGCGGGCCGGATCGTCGAGGAGGGCGGTCCGGAGCTGGCCGACAAGCTCGAGGCGGAGGGCTACGAGCGGTACGTGGCGGGCGCCGGCGCGGCGACCGTCTGACCGGCGACGAGAGGGGGCCCGACATGACCAGTTTCGACGTGGAGAAGGTGCGCGCCGACTTCCCGATCCTCGACCGGCTCGTCAACGGGCACCCGCTCGTCTACCTGGACAGCGCCAACACCTCGCAGAAGCCGCGGCAGGTCATCGACACCCTGCGCGAGCACTACGAGCTGCACAACGGCAACGTGTCCCGCTCGGTGCACACCCTGGGCACCGAGGCGACGGAGGCGTACGAGGCGGCGCGTGGCACCATCGCGCGGTTCATCGGCGCGGCGTCGAGCGACGAGGTGGTGTTCACGAAGAACTCCACCGAGGCGATCAACCTGGTGGCGCACGCGTTCACCACCCGGCTGGGCCCGGGCGACGAGGTGGTGGTCTCCGAGATGGAGCACCACTCCAACCTGGTGCCGTGGCAGCTGCTGTGCGAGCGCACCGGCGCGACGCTGAAGTGGTTCGGCGTGACCGACTCCGGCCGGCTGGACGAGTCGCAGCCGGTCATCACCGAGCGCACGAAGATCGTCTCGGTCGTGCACATGTCGAACATCCTCGGCACCGTCAACGACGTGTCGCGGATCGTCGCGCGGGCGCACGAGGTGGGCGCGGCCGTCATGCTGGACTGCTCGCAGTCGGTGCCGCACTTCGGCGTCGACGTGCAGCAGCTCGGCGCCGACTTCATCGCGTTCACCGGCCACAAGATGCTCGGCCCGACCGGCATCGGCGTGCTGTGGGGCCGCTACGACCTGCTCGCCGACCTGCCGCCGTTCCTGGGCGGCGGCTCGATGATCGAGACGGTCACGCTGGAGCGCACCACGTACGCGGCGCCGCCGGCCCGGTTCGAGGCGGGCACCCCGCCGATCGCCGAGGCGATCGCGCTGGGCGCGGCCGCGGACTACCTGTCCGCGCTGGGCATGGACGCCATCCACGCCCACGAGCAGGAGATCACCGCGTACGCCCTGGGCGCGCTGGCCGACGTGCCCGGCGTGCGCATCTTCGGCCCGGCGACGGTCGAGGGCCGCGGCGGCACCGTGTCGTTCGCCGTGGAGGGCGTGCACCCGCACGACGTCGGGCAGATCCTCGACGCCGACGGCGTCGAGGTGCGGGTGGGTCACCACTGCGCCCGGCCGGTCTGCGCCCGGTTCGGCGTTCCCGCGATGACCCGGGCGTCGTTCTACCTCTACACGACAACGGGGGAGATCGACGCGCTGGTGCGTTCGCTCCACCACGTGCGGAAGGTGTTCGGCTGATGCTCGACGGGCTCTACCAGGAGATCATCCTGGACCACTACAAGCACCCGCACGGCCGCGGGCTGCGCGAGCCGTTCGGCGGTGAGGCGCACCACGTCAACCCGACGTGCGGCGACGAGGTGACCCTGCGGGTGGCGGCCGACGGTGCGACGCTCACCGACATCTCGTACGACGGCCAGGGCTGCTCGATCAGCCAGGCGTCGGCGAGCGTCCTGCACGAGCTGCTGAACGGCCGCTCGGCGGCCGAGGCGACGGCGGTGCACGAGGCGTTCGTGACGCTGATGCAGGGCCGGGGGAACGTCACCCCGGACGAGGACGTTCTCGGGGACGGGGTGGCGTTCGCCGGCGTGGCCCGCTACCCGGCCCGAGTCAAGTGTGCGCTGCTGCCGTGGATGGCGTTCAAGGACGCCGCGGCGCGCGCCGGTGTGGGCATCAGCCCGGAGGTGAACGCATGAGCGACGAGACCGTGACCGCAGCCGAGACCCCTGCCGTGTCCAAGGCCACCATCGATGACATCGAGGAGGCCATGAAGGACGTGGTCGACCCCGAGCTGGGCATCAACGTGGTCGATCTGGGCCTGGTGTACGGCGTCCACGTGGACGACGAGAACATCGCCACCATCGACATGACCCTGACGTCGGCGGCGTGCCCGCTGACCGACGTCATCGAGGACCAGACCCGCTCGGCGCTGACCCAGGGCCCCGGCGGCGGCCTGGTCAGCGACTTCCGCATCAACTGGGTGTGGCTCCCGCCGTGGGGCCCCGACAAGATCACCGACGACGGGCGCGAGCAGCTGCGCGCGCTCGGCTTCAACGTCTGACGCCGCACGTCACACGGCCGGGTCCGCGCTCTCGTCGGGCCCGGCCGTCACCGTCTCCAGGTGCCCGACCGCGTTGTACTCGGCGACGGTCAGCCGGGCGCCGTCAGCGACGAACCGGCTGATCGACGCGTTGCGCACCGACCCGGCCCCGGCCTCCACCGCGGCGAGCCCGTCGATGTCGAGGCCCTCGACGACGCCGCGCAGCACCAGCACCACCGAGTCGTGCGCGACGACGATGACCCGCCGCCCCGGATGGTCGCGGTGGACGTCGGCGACGAACGAGCCGATCCGGGCCGTCATGTCGTGGAAGTCCTCACCGCCGGGCGGCCGGTAGCGCATGTACCCCCGCTCGGCCAGCCGCGCCGGCTCCTGCGGGAACCGGGCCCGGATGGCCGCCCGGGTCATCATCTCCAGGTCGCCCACGCCCCGGTCCACCAGCCGGTCGTCGGTCACCGGCTCCGGCCACGGCAGCCCCGACGCCTGCGCGGCGATGGCCCAGGTGTCCCGGGCCCGCCGGAACGGCGACGTGACGACCACCTCGGGCCGCCGGTCGGGGCTCAGCCCGGCGAGGTGCCGGCCGACCGCGGCGGCCTGCGCCCGCCCCAGGTCGGTCAGCTCGACGTCGGCGTCCCGGCCGGTCAGCCCGGACTCCAGCCGGCCCTCGGCGTCGGCGGCGGGGAACATGACGTTCGCCCGGCTCTGCCCGTGCCGCACCGCCGTGAGTTCCGCGATCAGGTCCGTCATGCCTCCCATACTGCCCGGGACGCCGCCGCGGAAATCCGGTCGCGGCGCTGCCGTCGCCCGGCGCACGATGACGCCATGACGACGCCTCGCCCGCACCGGAACCCTGTCGCCGCGGCCGCCCCGGCCCGCCGGCAGCAGTCCCGGCGCCGCGTCGCGCCGGCCCCGCCCGTGCCGTGACCTCCGCGTTCCTGGCCGGCGTGGTCGCCGGCTACGGGATCGCCGTGCCCGTCGGCGCGATCGGGGTGCTGCTCGTCGGCCTGGCCGCCCGGGCCGGCGTCCGGGTGGGGGCCGCGGCGGCCCTCGGGGTGGCCGTCGCGGACGGGGTGTACGCGCTGGTCGCCGTCGCCGGCGGCGCCGCCCTCGCGGCCGCGCTGGCGCCGGTGGCCGGGCCGCTGCGGTACGCGGCCGCCGTGGTGCTGCTGGCGCTGGCCGCGCACACCGTCGCCGGGGCGCTGCGCCGCCGGTCCGGCGCGCCGCCGCGGGTGGCCGCCACGCCCGCCCGGGCGTTCCTCGCCCTGTTCGGGCTGACCCTGCTCAACCCGGCCACCGTGCTGTACTTCGTGGCGCTGGTGCTGGGCCGGGCGCCCGGGTCGGGCGGCGGCGCCGCCTTCGTCGCCGGCGCGTTCCTCGCCTCGGCCAGCTGGCAGCTGCTGCTGGCCGCGGGCGGCTCGCTGGTCGGCCGGGCGCTGACCGGGCCGCGCGCCCGGCTGGCCACCGCGCTGGTGTCGGCGGCCGTCGTGGCGGCGCTGGCCGTGGCGGTGCTAGTCGCCTGAGCCGGGGTCGCGGCCGGTGAGGCAGTACAGGACGCCCGCCGGGTCGCGCATCACCGTCCAGCCGTGGCCCAGGCGGGCGAACCGCGCCCCGGCGACCTCGTGCCGGGCGCGGGTGGCGGTCACGTCGGCGCACGCGATGTCGAGGTGCGCGCCGATCGGGCCGTCGTCGGCCAGCCTCTGTACCAGCAACCGCAGCGGCTGGCCGGGCGGCGACTGCACCACCGTGAACTCGGGCCGCCCGCCCGGCACGACCGGCCAGCCGGTCATGCCGGACCAGAACGCCAGCTCGGCGTCGTAGGCGGGCGGTGGCACGTCCAGGCACACCTGGTCGAGCCGGCTCAGGTCCCCGCCCGGCCCGGTGACCACGGGCGGGCGGTGCGCCTCGCCGTGCCACGGCACCAGGCAGAACGGCAGGCCGCCGGGGGAGCGCAGCGCTTGCCAGCCGTCGTGCGCCGCCACCACGCTCGCGCCGAGCGGGTGCGCGGCGGCCGCCGCCGCGGCGACGTCGTCCACCGCCAGGTCGAGGTGCACGCCGCCGGCGCCGCCGACCGCCTGCGCCTTGAGGAACGCGTCGCCCTCGGCGGGCAGCAGCGTGACGAACTCGCCGTCGTCGCCGCGCGGCGCCGACGCCCGGGTGTCGGTGACGGTCGTCCAGAACTCGCAGGCGGCGCCGAACGCCTCCGCGGGGCGGTCGGCGAACGCGTACACCCAGCGCACGCTCATCGGGCCGACACCGCCGTCGCTGCGACCACGGCCGCGCCGGACACGTGCGGGGCGGGGGTGTGCCCGGAGCCGAGCAGGGCGGACGCGGGCAGCGCCAGCATCCCGTCGCCGTCCAGGTGCGGGCGGACCGCCTCGTCGTACGCGCGGCGCACCGCGGCCGGGTCCCGCCCGGCCGGCCCGGTCGCCGCGAGGCCGGCCCAGCACGCCGCGGGGTCGGCGCGGTGCGTCCAGGTCAGGGTGTCGCACCGGGCGTCGTCGAGCCCGGCGTCGCGCAGCAGGCCGGCCAGGTCGCCGGCGGCGCGGGCGACGTCGCCGGCCGGGACCACCCCGCCGGCGGTGACGCCGGCGGCGGCCAGCACGCCCGCCCACAGCCCGCGCAGCGGCGGGCCGGCCGGGGACCACGCCGTCACCGCGACCCGGCCGCCGGGCCGCACCACCCGGCGCAGCTCGCGCACGGCCGACGCGGGGCAGGCCGCCCGGTGGACGGCGAAGTTGGCCACCGCCGCGTCGAACGTCTCGTTTGGGTACGGCAGCGCCGCGCCGGGTCCCGCGGCGGGTCCGGCGGCGGTGACCCGGGCGCCCCGGTCCGCGGCCAGCCCGGCCACGGCTCCCGGCCCCGCCGCGGCGTCGCCGCCGACGTCCAGCACCCGGGTGCCGGGGCCGACCCCGGCGGCGATCAGCAGGGACTCGGCCGGCCAGTCCGACAGCTCGTCGAAGGTCATGAGCGTGAACCTACCCCCGGATCGGTACGGTCGTGTGGTGGTGAGCAGACCCGCCGCGGGCGGCGGCAGATGGGTGGACGTCGATCCCGAACGGCTGCCCCGCTGGGTGACGGGCTTCGCGGAGCGGCACGGCGTACCCGCGGGGCGGGTGACCGCCGACGGCCTGGAGCTGGCCGCGCCCGACGGCGCCACCGCGGAGCTGACCCGCCCGCCCGGCGCGGAGCCGGCCGGCGACCTGGACGGTTTCCTCGCCGCGGCCGCCGCGCCGCGGCGGATCGGGCTGCTGCTGGCCCGCAAGGGCGCGGTGGCGGTCGGCGTGGCCGCCGGCCGGGAGCTGGTCAGCCACAAGGTCGACACCCACTACGTGCAGGGCCGCACCGCCGCGGGAGGGTGGTCGCAGCAGCGCTTCGCGCGCCGCCGGGACAACCAGGCGAAGGCCGCCGCGGCCGACGGCGCGGGCATCGTCGCCCGGCTGCTGCTGCCCGAGGTGGGCGCGCTGGCCGCGGTGGTGGCCGGCGGGGACCGGCAGGCCGTCGACGCGATCCTCGCCGAGCGGTCGCTCGCGCCGGTGGCGGAGCTGCGCGCGGGCCGGCTGCTCGACGTGCCCGAGCCCCGGCACGCGGTGCTCGTCGACGCCGTGCGGCTGGCCCGCGCGGTCCGGATCCTGGTGCGTGACCCCTAGAGGTTCGCCACCTCGAAGGTGTTGCAGCGCTTCGGGTCGCCGCCGTCGTAGCCGGTGCGGAACCACTTCTGCCGCTGCGCCGACGTGCCGTGGGTGAACTCGGCCGGGTTGACGGTGCCGCCGCCGCGCTGCTGCAGCGAGTCGTCGCCGATCTTGCCGGCGGTCTGCAGGCCCTCCTGGATGTCGGCGTCGGTGATGCTGGTGAAGATCTGCACGCCGCTCTTGGTGTCGGTGCTCACGGCGTTCTTCGCCCAGGCGCCCGCGTAGCAGTCGGCCTGCAGTTCCAGGCGCACCGACAGCTCGTTGGCGCCGCCCGGGTCGCGCTGCTGCTGGCGGCGCATCTGCGCCTCGGTGCCGAGCAGCGTCTGCACGTGGTGGCCGTACTCGTGGGCCAGCACGTAGGGCTGGGCGAACTCGCCCGGCGCACCCAGCTGCTGCGCGAGCTGCTGGTAGAAGGTCAGGTCGATGAAGACCTTGCGGTCGGCGGGGCAGTAGAACGGCCCGACGCCCGAGTCGGCGGCGCCGCAGCCGGTGCTGACCCGCTGCGAGAAGAACACGGTGTCCGCCGGCTGGTACGTCTTGTCGAAGTTCTGCGGCAGGGCGTCCGCCCACCAGTCCTGGATCGAGTTGACGTAGAGGGCGTTGCGGCAGTCCAGCTGCTCCAGCCGCTCGGCGTTCTGCGTCGAGCACTGCTGCTCGATGGTGGTGTTGTCGGCGGTCTCCTCGCCGCCGCCGCCCAGCTGGGTGGCGCCGTAGGTGCCGCCGCCGAGCAGCAGCACCACCACGCCGATGATCAGCGAGAGGACGCCGCCGCGGCCGCCCCCGCCGCCGGGCAGCGGGATGCCCATGCCTCCTCCGCCGCCGCCCCCGCCGGAGCCGCGCCGGTCCTCGATCTGACTGGTGTCGATCTCGGCTCTGTCGTTCAGCTCCATGGCAGTCCCCAGGGGTCACGGTGGTCGTAGCTGGTGGCGAACTACCCCGTCATCGTCGCGCGTAATCGGTTGGGAGGTCGCAGCGGGGGCCCGGTAGACTGGTCGCCGTGCTGCTCTGCGAAGGCTGACCCGCCCCGCGCCGACCTCGTTCTTCCAGGCCGGCGTGTTCGCGTGCCCTGAGCCAGCCTTCGAGACCCGAGAGCGAGACCTTCTCCCATGATCACCGCCACCGGCCTGGAACTGCGCGCCGGCGCCCGCATCCTGCTGTCGGACACCACCCTGCGGGTCCAGCCCGGCGACCGCATCGGCCTGGTCGGGCGCAACGGCGCCGGCAAGACCACCACGCTGAAGGTCCTCGCGGGCGAGGGCCAGCCGTACACCGGCCAGATCGACGTGCGCAGCGCCGTCGGCTACCTCCCGCAGGACCCTCGCACCGGCGACCTGAACGTCACCGCGCGCGACCGGGTGCTGTCCGCCCGCGGCCTCGACGTGCTGCTGTCGGAGATGCAGAAGCTGCAGATCCAGCTGGAGGAGAGCGCCGACGACAAGCTGGTGCGCCGGTACGGCCGGCTGGAGGACCAGTTCGCCTCCCTGGGCGGCTACGCGGCCGAGGCCGAGGCCGCCCGCATCTGCGCCAACCTGGGCCTGCCCGACCGGGTGCTCGCCCAGACCATCGGCACCCTGTCCGGCGGCCAGCGCCGGCGCATCGAGCTGGCCCGCATCCTGTTCCGCGACGCGGGCGAGGAGGGCCACGGCATCCTGCTGCTCGACGAGCCCACCAACCACCTCGACGCCGACTCGATCGCCTGGCTGCGCACCTACATGGCCGCGCACAAGGGCGGCCTGGTGGTCATCAGCCACGACGTCGAGCTGCTCGACGCGGTCGTCAACAAGGTCTGGTACCTGGACGCCAACCGCTCGGTCGTCGACATCTACAACGTGGGCTGGAAGACGTACCTGGCGCAGCGCGAGACCGACGAGCGCCGCCGCAAGCGGGAGCGGGCCAACGCGGAGAAGAAGGCCGGGGCGCTGATGGCGCAGGCCGACAAGATGCGCGCCAAGGCCACCAAGACGGTCGCCGCGCAGAACATGGCGCGCCGGGCCGAGCGCCTGCTGTCCGGGCTGGAGGAGGAGCGGGTCTCCGACCGGGTGGCCAAGGTGCGCTTCCCGAAGCCGGTCGCCTGCGGCAAGACGCCGCTGACGGCGACCGGGCTGTCGAAGTCGTACGGGTCGCTGGAGATCTTCACCGACGTGGACGTGGCCGTCGACCGCGGCTCGCGGGTGGCGATCCTGGGCCTCAACGGCGCGGGCAAGACCACGCTGCTGCGCATGCTCGGCGGCATCCTCGACCCGGACACCGGCGAGGTGCACGCGGGCCACGGGCTGCGGCTGGGCTACTACGCCCAGGAGCACGAGACGCTGGACGTCGACCGCTCGGTGCTCGACCACATGCGCAGCGCCGCGGCCGACCAGTCCGACACCGAGCTGCGCAAGATCCTCGGCGCGTTCCTGTTCTCCGGCGACGACGTCGACAAGCCGGCGGGCGTGCTGTCCGGCGGCGAGAAGACCCGGCTGGCGCTGGCCACCCTGGTCTGCTCGGGCGCCAACGTGCTGCTGCTCGACGAGCCGACGAACAACCTCGACCCGATCAGCCGCGAGCAGGTGCTCGACGCCATCGCGAACTACCCGGGGGCGATCGTGCTGGTCACGCACGACCCGGGCGCGGTGCAGGCGCTCAAGCCGGACCGCGCCATCCTGCTGCCCGACGGCGACGAGGACGCGTGGAGCGACGATCTGCTGGAGCTCGTCGAACTCGCCTGAATTGGCAATTCATGCGATTGCCGTCGGCCGGTCATCGGTTTAGTCCATTGTCAATACCCGCTCGCACAAAGGGTGCGACGATCTCGGCCCGTTCGGACCACCGCCGCCCGCCCCGCGGATCGCGCCGGGCGGGCGCCCGAGCGGGGCGCCGCATCGGCGCCGGCGGCTGAACCGGGCGCATCTGCCCTGGTCACGACCGTGTCGACGGCACCCGATCGGTGGTCACACCCGCGGCGTACGGGGCCGCGCACCCGCCCGCACTCCATCGACGCCGGTCGACGCGTCGGGTACCCGACAGTGTGCCGAACGGCGGTTGGCGTGGTGCTGATCCCTGGCGCATGATCGTTCGAGGCGGTCTAATGGTTGGGACCGTATCGAACCGCACAGTCTGGGACGTGAGGAATCAACATGGCAGCCACCGGCACAGCCACCAGCACTGAGAAGGGTCGCCGAATCATCGGGGCGGAGCGTCAGACCCTCGCCAAGGATCTGGTCAAGCGGTACACGGGCGGCGAGAGCATTCGCGCGCTCGCCGCGTCGACCGGCCGTTCCTACGGATTCGTCCACCGCGTACTCACCGAGTCCGGCGTCCAGCTCCGCCAGCGCGGCGGCGCCCGCCGGCGTAAGAAGGCGTGACCAGCCCGAACCCGGGCACCCGCTCTGACCTGCTGTCGGGGGTCCGCGGGTGAACTCGACCGACGGCGTGCGGCTCACACGTGAGGGGCCGGTCGCGACGGTGACGTTGTGCCGGCCCGACGTACTGAATGCCCAGACACCCGCCATGTGGGCGGCTCTCACAACGATATCCCGTGAATTGCCGGGCGATGTTCGCGTCGTCATTGTCCGGGCGGAAGGACGCGCCTTTTCGGCGGGACTCGATCTGTCGATCGCGCGCGGTGACGACGATTCCTCATTGGGCGCGCTGGCGCAGCTGCCGCCGCAGGAGTGCGCCGAGCGCATCGCCGGCTTCCAGTCCGCGTTCACCTGGCTGCGCGCGCCGCACCTGGTGACGGTGGCGGCCGTGCAGGGCCACGCGATCGGCGCCGGCTTCCAGCTGGCCCTCGCCTGCGACCTGCGGGTGCTCGCCGACGACGCGCGGCTGTCCATGGCCGAGGTGACCCTCGGCCTGGTGCCCGACCTCGGCGGCACGAAGCGCCTCGTCGAGCTGGTCGGCTACTCCCGGGCCCTGGAGCTGTGCCTCACCGGCCGCCGCGTCGGCGCCGCCGAGGCCGCGGCGATGGGGCTGGCCAACGCGGTGGTGCCCGCCGCCGAGCTGGCCGGGGCGACGGACGACCTGGTCTCCGCGGTGCTCGCCGCCGACCGGGGCGCCGTGACCGAGATCAAGGGACTGCTGGCCGCGGCGGCCGGCCGTTCCTATGCGGACCAGGACCGCGCCGAGCGCGAGGCGCAGACCCGCCGCCTCGCCGACCTGGCCGGCCGCGGCGAGTAGCCCGCCGCGGCCGGACCGCTTCACGCCTTCGGGGCCGTGACGCTGCCGGTGAACGTCCGGACCCCGGCCGGGTCCCGGCCGATGGTGAACGTGTAGTGGGCCGTGCGCGTGGTCGCGGCCGTCGTGGTCACCAGGCTCTGGCCGATGTAGACGGGGTGGCCGGTGGCGGCGATGCTCGCCGCCCACGCCGCGCCCAGGGCGATCTGCTGGGCGAACCGGCAGGTGGGGTTGGTGCCGACGGCCGCCGTGGCGAGCTGTCCGGAGTAGGCGGCGACGGACGCCAGCCCCGCCCGGCCGCGGTGCGCGCGCATCCGGCCGACGACGCCGGTGACGGCGCACGTGGCGGGCGCGACGGTCGTGCTGAGCAGCAGGGTCTGCACGACGCCGGCGATCTCGTCGGGGGAGTACACGGCGGCGTGGCCGGACGGCAGCCCGGCGCAGAGCCGGGTGAGCCGGTTGCGGTACTCGGCCGACATCATGACGTCGACGGTGGCGCGCTCCAGGCCGGCGGCCTTGCTCATGGCCGTGTGGGCGGCCCACCCGCTCGTGTCCGGCGCGCGGTCGAGCAGCGACAGGTAGAGCGCGCTCGTCCGGCGGCCGGCGGTGGGCAGGTGCCGGGCGACCGCCGGGCTGGTGAGGACGTCGAAGCTGAACCGCAGCACCCCGGCCCGGCAGTCGCGCGCGGCGGGCGGGAGGAAGGCGTCGCGGGCGGCCCGGTGCGGCTGCCGGTCGAGCGCGTGCAGGTAGATCGAGCGCAGCTCGCCCTGGGGCGAGACGGCCCGGCCGTCGTAGGCCTGGGCCGGCGTGCCCGTCGTCAGTCCGGCGCCCGTCACCAGGGCGGCGACCGCGGCGGCGATGGCTGTGCGACGCATGAGGCGGAACCCTCTTTCTTCACGGGGGAGGGGCTCCGACGAGCGTAGGCAACAGGATGCATCGGAAACATCAGCGCAATACCCGGCAATAACGCCGCGCTGGATGATCCTGATCAGGGGAGGCCGAACGGGCCACCGGCGCACACCGGTCGGCGCGCCGCCCGACCTGAACGCTCTGTGTCGCCCTGCATGCGCTACGTGTCGGTAGCCGCGGTCGCGGATGGTGTCGTACCGGCGAGGGAGACTGGTAACCGGCCCGGGTTCCGCGGGGCCCGGACGACAAGGGGGGTGGGTGCGTGACGATGATGGGCGGCGGCGCCAGCTGGGGCATGCTGCGCTCCATCCGTGACGCCGACAAGCTGCGCGGGCGCACCGTCGGGCGGGAGACCACCCGGCGCATCCTCGCGTTCGCCCGGCCGTACCGGCGCGACATCGTCGTCTTCCTCGTCACTGTCGTCGTGTCCGCGGCCATCGGGGTCGCCACCCCGGTGCTGGCGGGCGACGTCATCAACACCATCACCCGGGGCGGCCCCGACGCGGCCGGAGCGGTGGTGCGCATCGCCCTGTTCATCGCCGGGCTCGCCGTCGCCGACGCGCTGCTGTCGCTCGCCCAGCGGTGGTACTCGGCGCGCATCGGCGAGGGCATCATCCTCGACCTGCGCACACTCGTGTACGACCACGTCCAGCGCATGCCCCTGCAGTTCTTCACCCGCACCCAGACCGGCGCCCTGGTCAGCCGGCTCAACAACGACGTGCAGGGCGCGCAGCGCGCGTTCACCTCGACGCTGTCCGGCGTGGTCAGCAACGTCATCCAGCTCGCGCTCACCGCGGCCGTCATGTTCACGCTGTCCTGGCAGATCACCGCGCTGTCGCTGGCCCTGCTGCCCGTGTTCATCATCCCGGCCCGCCGGGTCGGCAAGCGGCTCGCCGAGATCACCCGCGAGTCGTACGCGCTGGACGCCAAGATGAACGCCACCATGACCGAGCGGTTCGGCGTCTCCGGCGCGCTGCTGGTCAAGCTGTTCGGGCGGCCGTCGGTCGAGGCGCAGCGCTTCGGCGAGCGCGCCGAGCGGGTCCGCGACATCGGCGTGCAGTCGGCGATGTACTCGCGCACGTTCTTCGTCGCCATGCTGCTCGTGGCGTCGCTCGCCCAGGCGCTGACGTACGGGCTCGGCGGCTGGCTCGCCGTCACCGGCGCCGTCACCGCCGGCACGGTCGTCACCCTCGCGCTGCTGCTCACCCGGCTCTACGGACCGCTCACCGCGCTGTCCAACGTGCGGGTCGACGTGATGAGCGCCCTGGTCTCGTTCGACCGCGTCTTCGAGGTGCTCGACCTGCGCCCCGGCATCGCCGAGCGGCCCGGCGCCGCCGACCTGCCCGCGGGCGCCGCCCGGCTCGAGTTCCGCGACGTGCACTTCCGCTACCCCGCCGCCGACGAGGTGTCGCTGGCCTCGCTGGAGGACGTCGTCACGCTCGACCGCACCCCCGGCGACCCGGTGCTGCGCGGCGTCAGCTTCACCGTCGAGCCGGGGCAGCTGGTCGCGCTCGTCGGCCCGTCCGGCGCCGGCAAGTCCACCACGTCCATGCTGGTCCCGCGCATCTACGACGTCACCGACGGCAGCGTGCTCGTCGGCGGCGTCGACGTGCGCGACGCCACCCTCGGCTCGCTGCGCGACGCCATCGGCGTCGTCACCCAGGACGCGCACCTGTTCCACGAGACCATCGCGGAGAACCTGCGGTACGCGCGCCCCGGCGCCACCGACGACGAGCTGTGGGCGGCGCTGCGCGGCGCCCAGGTGGAGGACCTCGTCCGGGCGCTGCCCGACGGGCTCGGCACGGTCGTCGGCGAGCGCGGCTACCGGTTCTCCGGCGGCGAGAAGCAGCGCCTGGCCATCGCCCGGCTGCTGCTCAAGGCCCCGTCCATCGTCATCCTCGACGAGGCCACCGCCCACCTCGACAGCGAGAGCGAGGCGGCCGTCCAGCGGGCGCTCGCCGTCGCGCTGCGCGGGCGCACCGCGCTGGTCATCGCGCACCGGCTGTCCACCGTCCGCGAGGCCGACCAGATCCTGGTGCTCGACGGCGGCCGCATCGTCGAGCGCGGCCGGCACGAGCAGCTGGTGCGCACCGGCGGGCTGTACGCGGAGCTGTACCGCACCCAGTTCGCCGTCGCCGACAGCCCCGGCCCGCCGTTCACCACCGACGACGGCCCCGTCGTGGTGCCGGTGCCGGTATACCCGCCGGAGCCGTGACGGCGCTAGGGTCAAAGCCGTGGATCTCGGGCTGACCGATCGCGTGTACGTCCTCACCGGAGCCTCCCGCGGCCTCGGCTACGCCACCGCCGAGTGCCTCGTGGCCGACGGCGCCCGGGTGGTGATCTCGTCGCGCGACGCCGCCTCCGTCGACCGCGCCGTGGCCGCCCTCGGCCCGAACGCGGCCGGGCTCGCCGCCGACCTCGCCGACCCGGACACCCCGCAACGCCTGCTCGACACCGCCCGCGACCGCTTCGGCGCGGTGCACGGCGCCCTCGTCTCCGTCGGCGGCCCGCCCACCGGCACCGCCGCCGCGGCCTCCGACGAGCAGTGGCGCGCCTCGTTCGAGACGGTTTTCCTCGGCACGGTCCGCGCCGCCCGCACCTTCGGCGCCGCACTGCCGGCCGGCGGCGCCATCGGTCTGGTGCTGTCCGTCTCGGCCCGCACCACCATGCCCGACCTGGGCATCTCCAACGGCCTGCGCCCCGGCCTGGCCGGGGTCGCCAAGGACATGGCCGACGAGTACGCCCCGCGCGGCGTCCGCGTCCTCAGCCTGCTGCCCGGGCGCATCCTCACCGACCGCAACCGCGACCTGTTCGCCGCCGCCCCGGACCCGGCCGAGGCCGGACGGGCCGCCGCCGCGCAGGTGCCGCTGGGCCGCCTCGGCGATCCGGCCGAGTTCGGGCGCGTCGCGGCGTTCCTGCTCTCCCCGGCGGCGAGCTACCTGACGGGCATCACCGTCCCGGTCGACGGCGGCTACCTGCGCTCGCTGTGACCGCCCCGCGCCGCTTCGTCCCGCCGACCCCCGCCGAGCTGGAGGCCGCCGCCGGCCGGCTGCTGCCGGACGTCGTCGGGCCCGGCCTGCGGGTGCTGTTCGCCGGCATCAACCCCAGCCTGTACTCGGCCGCGGTCGGCCACCACTTCGCCCGCCCCGGCAACCGGTTCTGGCCCGCCCTGCACCGCTCCGGCTTCACGCCCGAGCTGCTGCACCCGTCGCAGGACGGCGAGCTGCCGGCGCTCGGCCTGGGCATCACCAACGTCGTCGCCCGGCCCACCACCCGCGCGGACGAGCTGGCCCCGGCCGAGTTCGTCGCCGGCGGCGCGGCGCTCGCGGCGAAGGTCGCCCACTGGCGGCCCGGCTGCCTGGCGGTGGTGGGCGTGACCGCGTACCGGGTCGCGTTCGGCCGCCCCCGGGCCGCGATGGGCCCGCAGCCGGACACCGTCGGCGGCCGCCCGGTCTGGGTGCTGCCCAACCCGAGCGGCCTCAACGCGCACTACACGGTGGACCGGCTGGCGGCGGTGTTCGCGGAGCTGCGCCGCCACCTCGCCGGGGGTCAGGCGCCCACGGAGGCGCCCACGTAGGCCGCCAGGTGCTCGCCGGTGAGGGTCGAGCGGCCCCGCACCAGGTCGGCCGGGGTGCCCTCGAAGACGACCCGGCCGCCGTCGTGGCCCGCGCCGGGGCCGAGGTCGACGATCCAGTCGGCGTGCGCCATCACCGCCTGGTGGTGCTCGATGACGATGACCGACTTGCCGGCGTCGACGAGGCGGTCGAGCAGGCCGAGCAGCTGCTCGACGTCGGCCAGGTGCAGGCCGGTGGTGGGCTCGTCGAGGACGTACACGCCGCCGGTCGTGCCCATGTGGGTGGCCAGCTTGAGGCGCTGCCGCTCGCCGCCGGACAGGGTGGTCAGCGGCTGGCCCAGGCTCAGGTAGCCCAGCCCCACGTCGGCGAGCCGGGTCAGGACGGCGTGCGCGGCGGGGGTGCGGGCGTCGCCGGCGCCGAAGAACTCCTCGGCCTCGCGCACCGACATGGCGAGCACCTCGCTGATGTCGCGGCCGCCGAGGTGGTACTCCAGCACGGCCGCCTGGAACCGCCGGCCCTCGCACTCCTCGCACACGGTGGCGACACCGGCCATCATGCCCAGGTCGACGTAGACGACGCCGGCGCCGTTGCAGGTGGGGCAGGCGCCCTCGGAGTTCGCGCTGAACAGCGCCGGCTTCACCCCGTTGGCCTTCGCGAACGCCTTGCGGATCGGCTCCAGCAGGCCGGTGTACGTGGCCGGGTTGCTGCGCCGCGAGCCGCGGATCGCGCCCTGGTCGACGGCCACCACGCCGTCGCGCCCGGCCACCGACCCGTGGATGAGCGAGCTCTTGCCGGAACCGGCCACGCCGGTGACGACGCACAGCACGCCGAGCGGGATGTCCACGTCGACGTCGCGCAGGTTGTGCGTGGCGGCGCCGCGGATCTCCAGGGCGCCGGTGGGGGTGCGGACCGTGTCCTTGAGGGTCGCCCGGTCGTCCAGGTGGCGGCCGGTGACGGTGCCGCTGGCGCGCAGGCCGTCCAGCGAGCCCTCGTAGCAGATGGCGCCGCCCGCCGAGCCCGCCCCGGGTCCGATGTCGACGACGTGGTCGGCGATCGCGATGGTCTCCGGTTTGTGCTCGACGACCAGGACGGTGTTGCCCTTGTCGCGCAGCCGCAGCAGCAGGTCGTTCATGCGGGCGATGTCGTGCGGGTGCAGGCCGATGGTGGGCTCGTCGAAGACGTACGTGACGTCGGTGAGCGCCGAACCGAGGTGGCGGATCATCTTGGTGCGCTGCGCCTCGCCGCCGGACAGCGTGCCCGCCGGCCGGTCGAGGGACAGGTAACCGAGCCCGATCTCGGCGAACGAGTCGAGCAGGTGCTGCAGCCCGGCGAGCAGCGGCGCCACGGACGGCTCGTCGAGCTCGCGGACCCAGCCCGCCAGGTCGCTGATCTGCATCGCGCAGACGTCCGCGATGTTCTTCCCGGCGATCCTCGACGACCGGGCCTCCGGGCCGAGCCGCGTGCCGTCGCAGTCGGGGCAGGTGGTGAACGTGATCGCCCGCTCGACGAACGCGCGGATGTGCGGCTGCATCGCGTCGACGTCCTTGGCCAGGAACGACTTCTGGATCTGCGGGATGAGCCCCAGGTACGTCAGGTTGATGCCGTCGACCTTGATCTTCGTCGCGTCCTTGTAGAGCAGGTCGTTCAGCTCGCGCTTGGTGTACCTGCCGATCGGCTTGTCCGGGTCGAACCAGCCGCAGCCGCGGAAGATGCGGCCGTACCAGCCCTCCATGCTGTAGCCGGGGATGGTCAGCGCGCCCTCGTTGAGCGACAGCTTCTCGTCGTACAGCGCGGACAGGTCGAAGTCGGTGACCGAGCCCATGCCCTCGCAGCGCGGGCACATGCCGCCGAGCCGGTGGAACGTCGCCTTCTCCGTCTTCGTCCGCCCGGCGCCGCGCTCGACGGTGATCGCCCCGCTGGCCTTCACCGACGGGGTGTTGAACGAGTACGCGTTGGGCGGGCCGATGTGCGGCTGCGCGAGCCGGCTGAACAGGATCCGCAGCATCGCGTTGGCGTCGGTGGCGGTGCCGACCGTCGAGCGCGGGTTGCTGCCCATCCGCTCCTGGTCGACGGTGATCGCGGTGGTGAGCCCCTCCAGCACGTCGACGTCGGGCCGCGCCAGCGAGGGCATGAAGCCCTGGAGGAACGCGCTGTACGTCTCGTTGATCAGCCGCTGCGACTCGGCGGCGATCGTGCCGAACACCAGCGAGCTCTTGCCGGAGCCGGAGACGCCGGTGAACACCGTCAGCAGGCGTTTCGGGATCTCGACGCTGACGTCCTTGAGGTTGTTCACCCGCGCGCCCTGCACGCGGATCACGTCGTGGCTGCTCATGGGGTCACGCTAGCCGTGGCGCGGGCGTCCGCGCTTCTCGAATCGTGATCGGCTCAGGCGGGGCGGCGCAGCAGCCGGACCCGGCCCCCCACCTGCACGGCGACGGCGCCGGCGGCGCGGGCCAGGGCGGGCGCGCGGCGGCGGCGCACGGCGCCCGTGCCGTCGTAGCGGAAGGTGGCCTCGCGGGCGGCCAGCTCCTCGGCGGCCAGCCGGGGGAGGACGCCGGACGCGGCCTGGGCGCGGGCCAGGTCCCAGCCGTCGCGCACCGAGCCGTTGGTGGGGCGGGCGGCGGCCCACGCCGCGAACGTGGCGGGCCAGCGCGGGCCGTGGGCGGCGGCGAGCAGCGGCCACTGCCGGGCCACCTCGCCGGCCCGCTTGCGCAGCAGGGCGGTGCGGGCCACCTCCACCAGCCGGGCGTCGAAGCCGGGCGGGACGGGCGCGCCCGCGGTCAGGGCCGCGACCAGGGCGGCCTGCCGGTCGGCGAGCGGGCCGGTCATGTAACCGCGGGGTAGCCGGCCGCGGCGGCGATGGCGTCGAGCTCGGCGCGCAGGTCGGCCTCGGGCGGGTAGTGGCCGTCGCGCTCCAGCATCAGCGCCGGCGGGCGGTGCCGGGCGCACAGCTCGGTGACCAGGGCCAGCACCTCCGCCGGGACGGCGTCGGTGTGCGTGTCGTGGTAGACGCCGTCGTGCTCGGCGCCGCCCGCGACGTGCACGTACGCGACCCGGTCGAGGGGCAGGGCGGCGAGCACGGCGAGCGGGTCGGCGCCGCGGTTGCGGGCGTTGGCGTACACGTTGGCGACGTCGAGCAGCAGCCGCGCGCCGGTGGCGTCGAGGATCGCCGTGACGAACTCGGCCTCGGTCAGCTCGTCGTCGGGCCAGTCGAACAGGGCGGCGATGGGTTCGAGGGCGAGCGGGACGGCCAGCTCGTCCTGGACGCGGCGCACGTTGGCGGCGACCGCGGCAACCGCCTCGCGGGTGCGCGGCAGCGGCAGCAGGTGCCCGGCCTCGACCCCGCCCGCCCGGACGAAGGCGATGTGCTCGCTGGCCAGCGGGGCCCGCAGGCGCTCGGCGACGGCGGCGAAGGCGGTGACGCGGGCCGCCTCGACGGGCTCGGCGCCGCCGAGGTTGAGGCGCACGCCGTGCGGGACGACGGCGACGCCGCGGTCCACCAGCGCGGCGAGGGCGTCGGGCAGCGGGGCGTGCGGGTGCACGGACTCGGCGACGACCTCGGCGAAGCGCAGCCCGGGCAGGCCCGCGACGACGCCGGCGATCTCGGGGCGCCAGCCGATGCCGACGCCGTACGCCGGGGTGGTCGCCGGGGTGTTCACGGGGGTGGTCACCCGCCGCACCCGCCGCCGCAGCCCCCGCCGCCACCGCACGAGGAGCCCCCACCGCTGTCGGACGAGGAGGAGCCGCCGCCGCAGCCGGACGAGCCGCTGTAGCCGGACGCGGCCGCCTGGCGCTGGATCTCGGCCTGGGCGGCGAACGCCGGGTCGAGCGCCCACAGGGACGCGGCGCCGAACAGCGCCACGCCCATCGCGGCGCCTGCGGCGCCGTAGGTGGCGTACGCGGGCGACAGGGCCGGGGCGAGGTGCGCCTGCTCGCCGCGCAGCCGGCGCACGGCGGCGCGCCCGGCGCGGGTCTGCACCGGCACCCGGGTCAGGAGGTAGACGGCGGTGCCGACCATGGCGATCAGGGCCAGGACGAGGAAGGCGACCGGCCGGTCGTTCTGCAGACCGGCCATGAGCCGCAGGAAGCCGACGCCGACCAGGAACAGGGCCGCCACACCCCACAGCCGGATCGTGCCCCGCTGGCCGTCGGTCAGCGCCCAGCCGGCGCTCTCCAGGCCGGCGCGCAGGCCGTCGAGCGCGCTGCGCACGCCCGGGTCGGCGCCCAGGTCGCGGGTGCGCACGCGGCGGTGGGCGGCGTCGTACACGGCGTTGTCGAGCGGGGTGAGGCCGAGCGGGCGGGGCCCGGTGGTGGTGAGCGCCCCGGTGTGGGCCTCGGAGCCGATGGCGCCGGAGACGCGCAGCCCGGCCAGCGCCGCGTAGAGGGCGAGGCGCGGGCCGCCGTTGAGGTAGGCGGCCTGCTGCGGGCCCATCGGCGCGGTGAACGCGTCCCGCCCGCCGCCCAGCAGCACGGTGCGGTGCAGGGTGGCGAGCACGACGAGCAGGGCCGCGGCGACCAGGTAGCCGGTGATGAAGGTGGGGCCGGGGATGCCCCAGGTGTCACCGGTGGCGGCGAGGACCATGACCTACCTCCTGGCTGTGCGGACCCTGAGAGTCCTCATTGTGCAGGCCCGGTCAACGCCGCCGGACCGCTTCCTCGACCAGGTCGAGCACCCGGCTCAGCTCGCCGGCGGGCCGGCCGGTGGCCAGGTGCAGGACCATGCCGTCGTACGCCAGCTCGAGCAGTTGGGTGAGCACCTCGACGGGCACGTCGTCGCGCAGGACGCCGGCCTCGCGCTGGCGCTGGAGCCGCTCGCGGGTGGCGTCGGCGATGGCCCGGGACCGCTCCGCCCAGCGCCCGGCGAACGCCGGGTCGGTGCGCAGCCGCCGGGACACCTCCAGCTGGCTGCCGAGCCAGCCGGCGACGTCGCTGGAGTCGGCGCGGGTGAGCAGGTCGCGCATCACCTGCACCAGGCCGTTGCGGGCGACAGTCTCCACCATGGCGGCGGCGTCGTCCTCGGCGACGGCGAGGAACAATGACTCCTTGTCCCGGAAGTGGTGGAATATCGCGCCGCGGGACAGCCCGGTGGCTTCCTCGAGCCGGCGCACGGTGGCACCCTCGTAGCCGAGCCGGGCGAAGCACGTGCGTGCCGCGGCGAGGATCTCGTGGCGGCGCGCGTCGAGCTGGTCCTGACTCACCCTGGGCACGGCGGAATCGTGTCACGCGGGCGGTGGCGCTTGCAATCCGTACGTACGGCTTGCCAGTGACGAGGTCCCCCTGACCGGATGATGCGAATTCCGCCATCACGGCCATGGCTTGTTAACATTCACGCCCTGTTCGCCCGACCGTGACCTCACGTAGAGTGCTGCCGTGCCTCTCGTCTTCCTGGCGCTGGACGACACCCTGCTCGATCGGAGCGGGGCCTTCAGGCTGTGGGCGAAGGGGTTCCTCGACGAGATCGGGGCACCACACGATGATCTCGAATGGCTACTCTCCGTAGATGCCGACGGCCTGACCTCCCGCTGGGACCTCGCCGACGCCATCCGCGACCGGTACCGGCTGCGGGTGCCGTCCATCGATCTCCTCGACGAGCTGCACGAGGGGCCGCTGGCCTACGAGCGCCTCGACCCGCTGGTGGCGTGCGCGCTGCAGATCGCCGGCGACGCCGGCTGGGTCCCCGTCGTGGTCACCAACGGCCCGGTCGAGCAGCAGGACGTCCGCATCCGGCGCACCGGCCTCGACCGGTACGTGGCCGACTGGGTCATCTCCGAGCAGGCGGGCGTCAGCAAGCCCAACCCGCGCATCTTCGCGCTCGCCGCCCAGCGGGTGCGCATGCGCCTGGCCGGGGCGTGGGTGCTCGGCGACAGCCCCGAGGCCGACATCGGCGGCGCCGCCGCCATGGGCCTGCCCAGCGTGTGGGTGCACCGCGGCCGCGACTGGGTCGACCGCCGGTTCACCCCGACCCGCGTCGTCGGCAACGTCATCCAGGGCCTGTCGGCGATCATGGCGGCCCGCTAGAGCACGCGGTGCCCGGCCCCCGGCGGCACCACGTGCTCCGTGCGCGGCGCCCGCAGCCCGGCGTGCCACTGCGCCGAGAGCCGCAGCCGGGCGGGATTCACGCGATCGGCACGACGCGGGCGTTCGGGGCCTCGCCGCCCAGCGCGGCCCGGTGCGCGGCGCGCTGCGGGTCGGCCAGGAAGGCGTGGTAGCCGGATTCGCCGGCGAACGAGATGGTCTGCACCTCGGTGCGTCCGTCCACACTGATCAGACGGTGTTCCAGGCGGCCGCCGTGGCGCGGCAGCAGGGCCAGCACCGCGTCCTCGTATGCGCGCACCGCCGGCGTGCAGTCCTCGACGATCGCCACCAGCCGCAGCCGCGGCGGGCCCGACAGTCGCTTGTGGAACTGGTGCTTCGCCGAGCCGCCCGGCATGTCCGGGACGCGGCCGATCTCGTCGTACCCCAGCCGCCGGTAGAAGCCCGGCGCCTGGAACGACATCGTGGACACCAGGGCCCGGTCACAGCCGCGCGCCGCGATCTCCCGCTCGGCGGCCGCCATCAGGCGCGCCCCCCAGCCCTGGCCGCGCAGCGACTCGGCGACCCACAGCGAGCTGATGCCGCCGCAGCGGTCCCACGTCCAGCCGGTGAGGCCGCCGGCCAGCTCGCCGTCGGCGGTGGTGAGCCGGATCGAGAACGGGCGCTCCTCGCCGGCGCCGATGGCGGCCACGTTGATGGCGTCCAGCTCGTCGGAGAGCCGCTTCTCCAGCTCGGGGTCGGCCGCGCCGACGGTCAGCGACGTCATGGCCCGAGTCTGCCGGACCCCGTCCGCGGCGGTCACCCGATTAATCGGTTGACGCCGGCCGGGGCCGCCCGGCATCGTCATGCCCGCGCCGGACGTGCGGGTCCGGGCCGAGAACGAGAGGGAGGTGGCGAGAAATGGCTGCTGTCGTTGCCGTGCGCTCGACCCGGCTCACCCTTTTCCTCTTCTCGACCCAGGAGATCCTCCGTTGCGCGAGCACGATTCCTTCGGCCCCACCACCGTCAAGCGCGGCCGCCGCCGGTTCGACGACGACGACCCGGCCGATCTGAAGCTGTCCCGCCGCGAGCCGCAGCTCGCGACGGACCCCGACCTGCCCGACGCCGGCGACCGCTGGTCCAGCTGGGACACCGGCCTGCGCGGGCCCGAGCCCTACCCCGACTGGGTGGTCACCGAGCTGGCCGCCGTCGACACCGAGCTCGGCATCCTGAAGACCGGCAAGGAGGCCGACGTCCACCTGGTGCGCCGCGGCGTGCCGGACGGCCGGTCGTGCCTGCTGGCCGTCAAGCGGTACCGCGACCCGGACCACCGCATGTTCCACCGCGACGCCGGCTACCTCGAGGGGCGCCGGGTGCGGCGCTCCCGCGAGACCCGGGCCATGGCCACCCGCACCGCGTTCGGCAAGCAGCTCATCGCGGGGCAGTGGGCGGCCGCCGAGTTCGACGCGCTCAGCCGCCTGTGGGTGCTGGGGCAGCAGTCCGGCGCCATCCGGGTGCCGTACCCGGTGCAGCTGCTCGGCACCGAGCTGCTGCTGGAGTTCGTCGGCGACGCCGAGGCCGGTCAGGCCGCGCCGCGGCTCGCGCAGACCCGGCCGGGCCCGGCCGAGCTGGCCTCCCTGTGGGACCAGCTCGTCGACGCCCTCACGGTGCTGGCCCGGGCCGGGCTGGCGCACGGCGACCTGTCGCCGTACAACCTGCTCGTGCACGACGGGCGGCTGGTCATGATCGACCTGCCGCAGGTGATCGACGTGGTGGCGAACCCGCAGGGCGCCGACTTCCTCGTCCGCGACGTCGGCGTGGTGACCAAGTGGTTCCAGGCACGCGGGCTGGCCGCGGACGGCGACGCCCTGGTCGCCGAGCTGCTGTTCGCGGCGGGGCTGCGCTGACCGGCGACGGTGGTGGCCCGCCGGAACGCTCCGGCGGGCCGCCGCTCACTGCAGGTAGCCCTCGACCTGCGGGATGTCGCGCGGCTGCTCGGCGTCCGGGTCGTTGCCCTGGGCGCGGGCGGCCCGGCGCCGGCGCAGCAGGTCCCAGCACTGGTCGAGTGCCTCTTCCAGCTGGTTGAGGCGCTGGCGCTCCTCGTCGCTGGACAGCTCGCCCGCGGACACCTGCGCCCGCAGTTTGTGCTCCTCGTCGACGAGGTCGGTGATCCGGCTCAGTACGGTCTTGTCGTCCATGCCCCGAGCCTGACACAGCAGCGCCCCCGCCGTCCGGCCGGACGACGGGGGCGCTGGATGTGGCGTGGGGGTCAGCTCGCCAGCATCTTGCGCAGGACGTACTGCAGGATGCCGCCGTGCCGGTAGTAGTCGGCCTCGCCGGGGGTGTCGATCCGGACGTCGGCCTCGAACTCGACGCCGGTGTCCGTGCGGACCGTGACCGTCGACGGGATCCGGCCCTCGTTGAGCCCGGTCACGCCGGTGATCGTGAACGTCTCGGTGCCGGACAGCCCCAGCGACTCCGCGCCGGCCCCCTGCGGGAACTGCAGCGGCAGCACGCCCATGCCGATGAGGTTCGAGCGGTGGATGCGCTCGTACGACTCGGCGATGACGGCGCGCACGCCCAGCAGCATCGTGCCCTTGGCCGCCCAGTCGCGCGACGAGCCCGAGCCGTACTCCTTGCCCGCGAGGATGACCAGCGGCACGCCGGCCTCCTGGTACGCCTGCGACGCGTCGTAGATGGTGGTCTGCTCGCCGGTCAGGTGGTTGACCGTGAAGCCGCCCTCGACGCCCGGCACCAGCTGGTTGCGCAGCCGGATGTTGGCGAACGTGCCGCGGATCATGACCTCGTGGTTGCCGCGCCGCGAGCCGTAGGAGTTGAACTCGTGCCGCGGGACGCCGTGCTCCGCCAGGTACTTGCCGGCGGGGGAGTCGGCCTTGATGGAGCTGGCGGGCGAGATGTGGTCGGTGGTGACCGAGTCGCCCAGCTTGGCGAGCACCCGCGCGCCGGTGATGTCGCCGACCGGCTCCGGCTGCGCCGCCATGCCCTCGAAGTACGGGGGCTTGCGCACGTACGTCGACTCCTCGGCCCACGAGAACGTGTCGCCGGTGGGGGTGGGCAGCGACTGCCACGCCTCGTCGCCCGCGAACACGTCGGAGTAGGCGGCGCTGAAGCCGGTGGCGCCGATGGCCGAGGCGATCGTGTCGTCGATCTCCTTGGAGTTCGGCCAGATGTCGGCGAGGAACACCGGCTTGCCGTCCGAGCCCGTGCCGAGCGGCTCGGTGGCCAGGTCGATGTCCATGGTGCCGGCCAGGGCGTACGCGACGACCAGGGGCGGGGACGCCAGGTAGTTCATCTTGACGTCCGGGTTGATCCGGCCCTCGAAGTTGCGGTTGCCGGACAGCACCGACACGACCGTGAGGTCGGCCTCGTTGACCGCCGCCGAGATGGCCTCGGGCAGCGGGCCGGAGTTGCCGATGCAGGTGGTGCAGCCGTAGCCGACCAGGTTGAAGCCGAGCTTGTCGAGGTACGGCGTGAGCCCGGCCCGGTCGTAGTAGTCCATGACGACCTTCGAACCCGGCGCGAGCGTGGTCTTCACCCACGGCTTGCGGTTCAGGCCGCGGTCGACGGCGTTGCGGGCGAGCAGCGCCGCGCCGATCATGACCTGCGGGTTCGACGTGTTGGTGCAGGACGTGATGGCGGCGATGACGACCGCGCCGTGGTCCAGCTCGAACTCCGTGCCGTCCTCGCCGGCGACGCGGGTCGGCTTCGACGGGCGGCCGGTGGCGCCGGTCGCGGCGGTGACCAGGTGCGGCTTGTCGGCCTCGTCCTCGACGCCGTTGGCGGGCGGGTCGCTGGCCGGGAACGACTCGGCGCTGGCCTCGTCGGCGTGGCCCTCGACGCCGCCGTGGTCGACGTAGTTGGCGAGCACCTCGCGGAACATCGGCTTGGACCGGTTCAGCGGCACCCGGTCCTGCGGGCGCTTCGGGCCGGCCAGCGACGGCTCGATGGTCGACAGGTCGAGCTCGAGGCGCTCGGAGTAGTCCGGCTCGGCGTCCGGGTCGTGCCACAGGCCCTGCCGCTTGGCGTACGCCTCGACGAGCTTGACCTGGGCCTCGGTGCGGCCGGTGAGCTGGAGGTACTTGATCGTCTCGGCGTCGATCGGGAAGATCGCCGCGGTCGAGCCGTACTCGGGCGACATGTTGCCGATGGTGGCCCGGTTGGCCAGCGGCACGGCGGCGACGCCGGGGCCGTAGAACTCGACGAACTTGCCGACGACGCCGTGCTTGCGCAGCATCTCGGTGATCACGAGGACCAGGTCGGTGGCGGTGGTGCCGGCGGGCATGTCGCCGGAGAGCTTGAAGCCGACGACGCGCGGGATCAGCATGCTGACCGGCTGGCCCAGCATCGCGGCCTCGGCCTCGATGCCGCCGACGCCCCAGCCGAGCACGCCCAGGCCGTTGACCATCGTGGTGTGCGAGTCGGTGCCGACGACCGTGTCCGGGTACGCGACACCGCCCCGCTCCATGATCGTGCGGGCCAGGTACTCGATGTTGACCTGGTGCACGATGCCGGTGCCGGGCGGGACGACCTTGAACTCGTTGAACGCGGTCTGGCCCCAGCGCAGGAACTGGTAGCGCTCGCGGTTGCGCTGGTACTCCAGCTCGACGTTGCGGGCGAAGGCGTCCTCGCGGCCGAACAGGTCGGCGATGACCGAGTGGTCGATGACCAGCTCGGCCGGCGCGAGCGGGTTGACCTTCGACGGGTCGCCGCCGAGATCGCGGACGGCCTCGCGCATGGTGGCCAGGTCGACCACGCAGGGCACGCCGGTGAAGTCCTGCATCAGGACCCGGGCCGGGGTGAACTGGATCTCGACGCTGGGGTCGGCCGCCGGGTCCCAGCCGCCGAGGGCCCGGATGTGGTCGGCGGTGATGTTCGCGCCGTCCTCGGTCCGCAGCAGGTTCTCCAGCAGGATCTTCAGGGAGTACGGCAGGCGCTGATGGCCGTCCACCTTGTCGATCGTGTAAATCTCGTAGCTCGCGTCATCGACGCGCAGCTGGCTCTTCGCACCGAAGGTGTCGAGGCTCGCCACGTCGTACTCCTTCACACCAGCGACCGTGAGTCGTCCTCACCAGTCTTCCGCACCGCGTTCCATGGCCCGCGGGTAAGGCAGGACTTACCTGGGCCCGCGGGGCGGCGTCACGTGTAAACCGTACGTCCGTCTTGTAAGCCGTCGCAACCCGGGGTGCCCGGTCAGGCGGCCGGTGCGGTGACCCGCAGCGACAGCACGTTGCGGATGGCGTAGAACGGCTGGACCGTGTACCCGCCGACCACCGCGGCCGGCAGCACGTACGCCAGGCCCTTGTGCATCACGTCGTCGAGCACCCGGCCCAGCCGCAGCGGCTCCGCGCCCGCCCCGGGCCGCAGCCAGGCGTCCCAGTAGTCCTCCGCCGGCTCCGGCGTCAGCAGCGCGGCGAACGCCGCCACGTCGAGGTCGAAGCGCCAGCCGCCGGCCGCCGCCACGACCGGGGTGACGTGGGTGCGGGACGCGTCCGTGCGGTGCCGCAGCTCCAGCGCGGCGCCGTCGGCGAGCGCCGCCCCGAACAGCCGGCCGTGCGCCTGCAGCCGCGCGCCGTCCAGGTGCACGTCGCCCATCTCGGCGTGCGCCGGCCGGCGCCACACGCGCACCGCGAGCGGGCCGGTGGTGTGCCGGAACGGCAGCATGACCGCCACCCCGCCGTCCGGGGCCGGGCCCGCGGTCAGCAGGGCCCGGGTGTCGCGCAGCCCCGCCAGCAGCGGCTGCCGAGCGCCGTCGGCCGCCGCCAGGTGCAGGTTGTACGTGCCCTCCGGCAGGTCGGGCAGCCGCACCGGCGCCCCCGGCGTGACCGGCACCGACCCCGCGCCGTCGCCGTCCCAGGCCAGCGCGCAGCCCTCGGTCACCGCCGCGGCGGGCAGCCGCACCTCGACGCCGCCGTCCGGCGTGTTCAGCGTGTCGGCGACCGGCTGCGCCGCCTGCGGGGCCAGCTCCAGCGCCGTGCCGGGCCGCGCCGGCCCCTGCAGCAGCCGGCCCAGCCGGCGCGCGGGCCGGGCCGCCAGCTCCGTCAGCAGCTGCTCGTAGCGCTCGGCGATGGCCGCCGGGTCGTAGCGCTCGGAGTTGCGCAGCGCCGCCGCCGCCATCGCCGCGCGCCGCGCCGGGTCGGCGATCAGCTCGGACAGCGCGTCGGCCAGCGCGCCGGGGTCGCCCACCGGCGTGAGCCGGCCGTCGACGCCGTCGGCGATGATCTCCCGCGGCCCGTACGGGGCGTCCGTGCTGACCACCGGCACGCCGACGCGCATCGCCTCGACGAGCGTCATGCCGAACGACTCCTTGTCGGAGGTGACCGCCGCGACGGCGCCCTTGGCCCACTCCGGCTCGATGGGGGAGTGCGGCCCGATCATCAGCACCGTGTTGTGCAGGCCCAGCTCCGTGACGAGCGCCCGCAGCTCGGTGTTCTTCTCGCCGCCGCCGTAGATGCGCAGCTGCCAGTCCGGGTGCTGCGCGGTGACCTTCGCCCAGGCCCGCAGCAGCACGTCGTAGCGCTTGCTGGCGACCAGCCGCCCGGCCGCCACCACCATCTTCGCGGCGCCGTCCGAGGGTGGGACGCCCGGCGCCTGCACGCTGTTCGGGATGAACAGCACCCGGGTGCCCAGGCCGTGCGCGGCGTAGTCGTCGGCGTCCGCCTGCGAGACCGTCACCAGGGCGTCGAGCTTGCGGTAGTGCGGCGCCATGGCGGTGCGCAGCCCTTTGCGGTGCATGCCGCGGGTCAGGTGCTCCTGGCCCACCTTCACGGTGCCGCGGCGGGCGAACTGGGCCGCGTACGCGATGAGGCCCGGCCGGGTGGCGATGACCGCGTCGGCGTCGTGCCCGCCGAGGTACGCCCGGTACCGCTTCTCGACCAGCAGGTCGTAGTCGTACGCGCGGAAGTCGTCCTTCGGGTACACCACCGCCGGGCGGCCGCGGTCCGGGTCGCCCGCGCCGTGCCCCGGGTGGTCCTTGCGGCCGTCGACCACGGCGGTCAGGCGCACCCGCGGGTCGAGCGGCATGTTCGGCACGTCGCGGCGGCGCGACGTGCTGAGCACCTCGACCTCGTGCCCCCGGTCGGCGAGCGTCGCCGCGAGGTTGAACGTCGTGCGGATCGTGCCGCCGATGCCGAACCCGTCGGTGAGCAGAAAGAGGATCTTCACGTCGTCTGCGAGCCTTTCACCCGTTGCCGTCCCACGGCGGTTGTCACCCTAGACGGGGATTGCCAGCGGTTGGGAGTTTGCGGCGCGCCGGAACGGGATATCACGGACGACGTGACGACGCCCACGGGGACCGACGAGCTGACGGACTTCTTCGACCGCTACGGCGCCGCGCTGACCATGGGCGACGTCGCCGGCATCGCCGGGTGCTACACCCTGCCCGGCATGGTGGTCTCCGGCAGCTACAGCTTCACGTTCACCTCCCCGGCCGCCGTCGCCCTGTCGTTCCTCGGCGCCGCCCCGAGCTACCGCGAGCAGCGCATCGTCGCCGCCCACGCGCAGATCTCCGACGTGCAGCAGCTCGGCAGCGCGCTCGCAATGGTCGCCGTGACCTGGGAGTACCTCGACGCCACCGGCTGCGCCGTGCCCGGCGACTCCTACCGCTACCTGGTCCGCCTGGAGCCGGCCGGCTGGCGCATCTGCACCGTCATCGCGACCCACTGACCCCGGTTTCGGTTGCCGCGGCCCCGCGGATCGGATACCAACAGTTGGTGCAGGCCGACATCGCAGTACCCGCGCCCGACGCCCCCGCGACCCCGCCCGGCACCGGGCCCGACTTCCTCGTCGTGCACTACCACCGCGGCGACGGCGCGTACGACGACTGGAGCCTGTACGCCTGGGGCGACGTCGCGGAGCCGGTCGGCTGGCCGGTCGGGCAGCCGTTCGCCGGCGAGGACGCGACCGGCCGCTTCGCCTGGGTGCGCCTCGCCCCGGGCGCCCGCGACGTCGGGTTCCTTGTGGTCGACCGGCACGGCGGCAAGGACGTCGCCCTCGACCGCTACGTGGACCCGTCCGAGACGCCGGAGATCTGGCTGGTGCACGGCGACCCCGCCCTGCACGACGCCCCGCCGCCCGCCATCGTCACCCACACCGTCGCGGCCGCCGCGGCGCCGGACGACGTCGTCACCATCCACCACCACCGCCCGGACGGCGACCACGACGGCTGGGGGCTGCACGTCTGGGAGGGCGTCGCCGAGCCCACCAGCTGGCACGAGCCGCTCGCCCCCGCCGGGTTCGACGCGTTCGGCGCCGTCTACCGGGTGCCGGTCGAGCCGGGCGCGGCCGGGCTGCGCTACGTGCTGCACCGCGGCGAGGCCAAGGACCTGCCCGTCGACCAGCGCCTCGACCTGCGCGACACCCGCGAGGTGTGGCTGCTGGCCGGTGAGCGCGCCCCCGTCCGGCCGCAGCTGCGCAGCCTCGGCCCCGAGCTGGACCCGGCCCGGTCGCTGGCCGTCTTCGTCGACCGGGGCACCATCGCGCTGCCGCCGGAGCACGCCGACCTCGCCGTCACCCACGAGCTGGCCTGGCCGGTCAGCGGCACCCTGCGCATGGCCGGCGGCGAGCTGGCCGGTGAGCGCAAGGCGCTGCCGCTGACCGCGCGCCCCGGCGGGCTGTTCCAGGTGCAGCGGCGGCAGTTCCCGCACCTCGGGTCGTACCGGGCGCTGGCCGTGCCGGAGAACGACCCGGCCCGGCTCGGCGAGCTGCTGCGCGGCCAGCTGCTCGTCGTCGGCCTCGACGCCGAGGGCCGCGTCGTCACCGTCACCGGCGTCCAGCTGCCCGGCATCCTCGACGACCTGTACGCCGACGCCCGCGACGCGCCGATCGGGCCGGGCCTGGAGGACGGCCGGCCCACCCTGGCGGTGTGGGCGCCGACCGCCCGCACCGTCACGCTGCAGCTGTGGAAGGCGCCCGGCGAGGAGCCGCGCGAGCACCCGATGACCCGCGACGACGCCACCGGCATCTGGTCGGTCACCGGGCGGCACAAGTGGCTGGGCCGCGCCTATCGGTTCGCCGTCGAGGTGTGGCACCCGGCCGCGCAGGCCGTCGTCACCGAGAGCGTCACCGACCCGTACGCCGTCGCCCTCACCGCCGGCTCCGCGCACGCCGTCATCGCCGACCTGACCGACCCGGCGCTCGCGCCGCCCGGCTGGGACCGGCCGCCGCCGCGCCCGGTGCCGCCCGCCCGCGCCGTCATCGCCGAGACGTCCGTGCGGGAGTTCTCGTACCTGGACGCGTCCGTGCCGGCGGAGCACCGCGGCACCTACCGGGCGTTCACCCACCCGGACGCGACGTCGGTGCGGCACCTGCGCCGCCTCGCCGACGCCGGGCTCACCCACCTGCACCTGCTGCCCGCGTTCGACTTCGCCACCGTGCCGGACCGCCGCGCCGACCAGGCCGAGCCCGAGGGCGACCTGGCGTCGTTCCCGCCGGACTCGCCCGAGCCGCAGGCCCGGGTGGCCGCCGTCGCCGACCGCGACGGCTGGAACTGGGGCTACGACCCGCTGCACTACAACGTGCCGGAGGGCTCGTTCGCCACCGACCCCGACGGCCCGGCGCGCACCCGGGAGTTCCGCGAGATGGTCGCCGCCCTGCACGCCGCCGGGCTGCGCGTCGTCATGGACGTCGTCTACAACCACACGATGGCCGACGGGCTGGCGCCGTACAGCGTCCTCGACCGGATCGTGCCCGGCTACTACCACCGGCTGCTCGCCGACGGCACCGTCGCCGCCTCCACCTGCTGCTCCAACACGGCCTCCGAGCACGCCATGACGGCCCGGCTCGTCGTCGACTCGGTGGTGTTCTGGGCCCGGCACTACCGCGTCGACGGCTTCCGGTTCGACCTGATGGGCCACCACCCGCGCCGGCTCATGCTCGACGTGCGCGCCGCCCTCGACGCCCTGCCCGGCGGCCGCGACATCTACCTGTACGGCGAGGGCTGGGAGTTCGGCGAGGTCGCCGGCGATGCCCGGTTCGTGCAGGCCACCCAGCGCCACCTGGCCGGCACCGGCATCGGCAGCTTCAACGACCGGCTGCGCGACGCGGCCCGCGGCGGCGTCGCGTTCGAGGACAACCCCCGCGCCCAGGGCTTCGCCACCGGCCTGTGGACCGCCCCCAACGGCGACGGGGTCAACGGCGACCTGCACCGCCAGCGCGAGACGCTGCTGCACCTGCAGGACCGGATCAAGGTGGGGCTGACCGGCAACCTGGCGGCCTACATGTTCACCGACCACCGCGGCCGGCACGTCACCGGCGCGCAGGTCGACTACAACGGCTCGCCCACCGGCTACGCCGGGGCGCCGGGGGAGTGCGTCACCTACGTCGACGCGCACGACAACGAGATCCTGTACGACGCGCTGGCATTCAAGCTGCCCGTCGAGACCGCGCCGCTGGACCGGGCGCGGGCGCAGCTCGTCGCGCTGGCGCTGGTGCTGCTCGGCCAGGGCGTCGGGTTCTTCGCCCTCGGCTCGGAGCGGCTGCGCAGCAAGTCGCTCGACCGCAACTCCTACAACTCCGGCGACTGGTTCAACGCCATCCGCTGGGACCCCGCGCAGGGCAACGGTTTCGGGCTGGGCCTGCCGCCGTTCGCCGACAACGAGCACGCCTGGCCGTACGCGGCGCCGCTGCTGGCCGACGCCTCGCTGGTGCCCGACCCGGCGACGATCGCGTTCGCCGAGGCGCGGTTCGCCGAGCTGCTGCGCGTCCGGGCGTCGTCGCCCCTGTTCGGCCTGCCCACGCTCGACGAGGTGCAGCGGCGGCTGACGTTCCCGCTCAGCGGGCCGGGGGAGACCCCGGGCGTGCTCACCATGCACCTCGACGGCGCCGGGCTCGACCCGCGCTGGCGCTCGGTGACCGTGGTGATCAACGCGGGGCCCGACCCGGCGTGGCAGACCGTGCCCGCGCTCATCGGCGCGCACGTGGCGCTGCACCCGGTGCTGCGCGAGTCGGCCGACCCGGTGCTGCGCACCGCCGCCGTCGACCCGGCCACCGGCACCTGCACCGTCCCGGGCCGCTCCGTCGCCGTCTACGTGGAGAGCTGACATGGTCACGCGCGAGCAGGTGACGGTCTGGATCGACGACTACGAGACCGCGTGGCGCACGGCGGGCACGGCCGGGCTGGCCGGCCTGTTCGCGGCGGACGCCACCTACCGGCAGGGGCCGTACCGGGAGCCCGTCGCCGGCCTGGACGCGATCGCCGCGATGTGGGAGGCGGAGCGCGACGGCCCCGGCGAAAGCTTCGACATGGTGGCCGAGGTCCTCGCCGTCGAGGACCGCACCGCGGTCGCCCGGGTGTCCGTGCGCTACCACGACCCGGCGCAGGAGTGGCTGGACCTGTGGGTGCTGCGCTTCGACGACGAGGGCCGCTGCACGGCGTTCGAGGAGTGGCCCTACGCCCCGCCGAAGCCCTGAGGCGGGGCGAGCCGGCCGTACGACACCAGCGTGCGCAGTGCCCCGAGCGTCACGATGCCGCGCCACGCCAGCCGCGACGCCGTGCCGGGCGGGTCCCAGGTGATCGGCCAGCCCCCGTCGTCCTGCTGCGCCGCCGCCAGCGCGTCCAGGTGCCCGGCGAGCTGCTCCTCGGTGAACAGGCGCCGCCATGGCGAGTCGGCGGCGGGCGCGATCGCCAGCGGCGTCAGGCCGTAGCCCTCGGCGCCCGCGTCGGCCTGGAACATCTCGGCCGTGGCCAGCCGCCCGGCCACCGCGGCCACGTGCGACTCCGCGCGCTCGCGGTCCGGCACGTGCGCCAGGAAGACGAACAGTTCGGACAGGGCGTGCGCCTCGCCCGGGTACGCGCCCGACTCCAGCTGCGCCCAGCAGTACGCGGTGGCGGCGTCCCGCCACGGGTGGGCGAAGCCGACCCGGTGCAGCAGCCCGGCCAGCCCTGCCGTCGGGTTGACGCCCGGCACGTACGTCCAGTCGGTCATGTGCGCGGCGCGCGGGTACCGCTCGATGACGGGCGCGGCCAGCGCCACGGCGCCGTCGGGGGTGCTGACGCCCGCCAGGAAGTCGCAGGCCCGGCGCAGCAGCTCCGGGTCGTCGGCGCCCGCGTCGGCGTACGCGTTCAGCCCCTGCTCGACGGCGATCGGCAGGCTGGCCGGGCCGCACGTGTCGGGCTCCAGGCCGTGGCCGAGGCCGCCGTCGGGGTTGGCGTAGCCGCGCAGCGCGTCGGCGACGCCGGTGGGCGGCGCGCCGAGGAACACGGTGTCGAACAGGCGGCGCTCCAGCAGCCGTCCCTCGGTGAGCAGGAAGCGGTGCGCCGCGGCGAACGGATCGGTCATGGCCCCAGGCTGCCGCACCCGGGGCCGCGCCGTCTTGAAGAAATCAGCCGGGCAGCCGGGGGCCGGCCTCGCGCTGCGACGCCAGCCACGCCTCGACCTGGTCGGACGAGTGCGGCAGGCCGGCCGACAGGTTGACGCAGCCGTCGGCGGTGACCAGCACGTCGTCCTCGATGCGCACGCCGATGCCGCGCAGCTCCTCGGGCACCAGGTCGTCCTCCGGCTGGAAGTACAGGCCGGGCTCGACCGTCAGCACGTAGCCCTCGGCGAGCGCGCCGTCGCGGTAGGTCTCCTTGCGGGCCGCCGAGCAGTCGTGCACGTCGATGCCGAGCATGTGGCCGAAGCCGTGCAGCGACCAGCGCCGGTAGACGGTGGACTGCGGGTCCATCGCCTCGTCGGGGCTGACCGGCAGCACGCCCAGGTCGCTCAGGCCCTCGGCGAGCACCCGCATGCAGGTCAGGTGGACGTCGCGGAACTTCACGCCGGGCCGGATCGCGTCCATGCCGGCCTGCTGGGAGGCGTGCACGATGTCGTAGACCTGCCGCTGCAGCGGCGTGAACGTGCCGGAGACGGGCACCGTGCGGGTCACGTCGGCGGTGTAGAGCCGGTTGCCCTCGACGCCCATGTCCATCAGCAGCAGGTCGCCGGGCGTGGTGCGGCCGTGGTTGCGCACCCAGTGCAGGATCGTCGCGTGGCTGCCCGCGCCGACGATGGAGCTGTAGCCGACGTCGTTGCCGTCGTGCCGGGCGCGCAGCCCGAACACGCCCTCCAGCAGCCGCTCGGACACCGGGCGGTCGGCGGGCAGGACCCGGGCCACGTCCTCGAAGCCGCGCACGGTGGCGTCGATGGCCTCCTGCAGCTGGGCGATCTCCCACTCGTCCTTGACCAGCTTCGCCTCGGACACGGCCGCGGCCAGCTCGCGGTCGCGGTCGGCCTCGTGGATCAGCACGGAACGGTCGACGCGCGGGTCGAGGCCGCGCAGCACGCGGGTGCGGGCGGGCGCACACTCGGCCAGGGCGCGGGGCAGGTCGGCGTACGGGCGGGTCTCGATGCCGAGCTCCGTCGCCTTCTCCGCGAGGGTGTGCCGGCGGCCGACCCACAGCTCGCCGTCGCGGCTGCGGAAGAACTCGTCGTTGTCGCGCGAGGAGCGCTGCCGGGTGTAGAGCACCGCGTCGCCGCCGGGCGTCAGGATCAGCACGCCGTCGGGGTCGTGGTCGCCGGTCAGGTACGCGAAGTCGCTGCCCGGGCGGAAGTGGTACTCGGTGTCGTTGGCGCGCGTCTTCTCGGGCCCGGTCGGGATGACCAGGGTGTCGCCGGGGAACGCCTCGGCGAGCGCGGCGCGCCGCTTGGCGTAGTGCGGGGTCTCCGGGCGCGGCGCCACGGTCAGCGGGTCGTCGCGCCAGCCGGTGCGCATGAACTGCAGGAACGTCTCCGGGAAGTCGGGGTCGTGCGATTCGGTCCTCGGCTGGTCGGCCGGCTGGACGGTCGGCTCGGCGGCAGGCTGGGCGGCCGGCTGCTGGTCCTCGGTCATCGTGCGGTCCCTTCTCCCGTGTGCCCCGGGCTCGACCGTACCGCGCGGGCCGGTCAGGCCGACAGCGTCAGGCAGGCCGCGCGGGGGCCCGCCGTGCCGGCCGCGCCGTCGGCGGTGGCGGTGCGGTCGGCGTGGATGACGAGCGACCGCGGGCGGTCCGGGCCGTCGAGCTTCCAGGCGCCGCTGGCGGTGACGGTGGCGGCCCCGCGGTCGTCGGCGGTGAAGTCCAGCCAGACCTCGTTCGCGGGGTTGGCGTAGGCGGAGTCGACCGACGGGTCCGCGGTCGCCGCCGGGTCGGCGGTGTGCTGGTAGTGCGGGCCGGCGGCGGCGCCGTCGGGGCCGCACGGCGCGGTGTGCAGGTGCGCGCCGTAGCCGCGCTTGGCCAGCATGCCGGTGACCAGCAGCGTCACCGTGGCCCCGTTGGTCTCGGGCGCGATGGACAGCGAGGCGGTGGCGCCGACGGGCACCACGGCGGGGTCGTACGTGACGGCGGTCTCGTTGACCGCCCAGGGCGCGAAGGTGCCCTCGTCGATCCCGGCGCCGAGCACGCCGCCGGGCACGATCGGGGCGGAGCCCCCGGGCCGGGGCACGGGCAGGGCGCCGGTCTCGTCGCCGCCCGTGCCGCACGCGGTGGCGCCGGCGGCGAGGGCGGGGACCAGCAGCAGGGCGGTGAGAGCGGGTCGGCGGCGCACGGCTTCTCCTCCGGGACAGGAACGTGAACGCCCCCACTATCGCAAGAATTGCTGCAAATCGGGCGAGCATCGGGCTGCCCCTGGCGTTCCGTCCCGGAGAGGGGAAGCCTGGGGGAAACACGCGGCGGAGGGACGGCCATGGGCTACGCGGTGGTGCTGGGAGAGGCGCTCGTCGACCTGCTGGAGACCACGGTCGCCGGCGAACCTGCGTACCGGCAGGTCATCGGCGGCGCACCGCTGAACGTCGCCGTCGGGGTGTCCCGGCTCGGCGGCCAGGTCGAGTTCGCCGGCTCCGTCGGCGACGACGTGCTCGGCGACCGGGTCGCCCGCACCCTGGTCGACGCGGGCGTCGGCACCAAGGCGGTGCGCCGCGTCGCCGCCCCGAGCGCGCTGGCCGTCGCCACCTACGACGGCGCCGAGCCCGAGTTCCACTTCTACGGCGAGCCGCCCTCGTACGCCCTGCTCACCCCCGACGACGTGCCCGCCGGGCTGATCGGCGACGCCGCCGTGCTGTACACGGGCTCCATCAGCCTGCTGCGCGAGCCGTTCGTGTCCGCCGCCCGGCACGCCTGGCGGCAGAGCGGCCCGATCCGCGTCTTCGACCCGAACGTGCGCCCACGGCTGCTGCCCGACGTCGCCGCCGTCACCGCGCTGCGCGAGCTCGTCGAGGAGTTCATGGCCACCGCCGACCTGGTCAAGCTCAGCTCAGCCGACGCCGCCGTGCTCTACGACGGCGCCTCACCCGAGGCGGCCGCCCAGCACATCCGCGACCTGGGCGCCCGCAGCGTCGTGGTCACCTGCGGCCCGCGCGGCGGCCTCGTCTCGGCAGCCGGCAGCACCGCGATGCTGCCCGCGCCGACCGTCACCGCCGTGGACGCCACCGGCGCCGGCGACTCGGTCATGGGCGCGCTCATCCGCCGGCTGCTGGCCGACGGCATCCCCGCCGACCTGGCCGGCTGGCAGCGCAACGTGCGCTTCGCCCTGGCCGTGGCCGGCCTGGTCTGCGAGCGCCACGGCGGTGCGGCCGCGATGCCCACCGAGCAGGAGCTGACCGACCGGTGGGGACCGCTGGACTGACCGCCCTCAGCGCTCCGTGACGTCCTTCAGCGTGGCCGCCGTGGTGAACGAGAACGCGTTCCACTTCTGCCAGTCCGTCGCGTTGCACACCGCCATGACCAGCTTGCTGACGTTGATGTTGTAGGTCTCGTCCCACAGGTCGGCGTTGGGCGCGGCCGGGTCGGTGACGGTCAGGCAGGTGCCGGGGCCGCCCGGGCCCAGCGACTCGATGCGGTAGCTGGTGGCCCTGTTGCCGGTGTCGCCCCACATCCGCCACTGCAGGTTGGCGGGCACCACCCCGTTCGGGGTGCATGCGGCCATCGTCGGGTAGTACCCGGGCCGGGTGGTCGTGCCGGGGCCGCGCATGCAGTACGCCTGCGTGGTGCCCGTCGGCACGGTCCAGATGGGCCCGTCGGCGTGATCCTCGCCGGCCGGGATGTCCGGCACGTTCCACCGCTGGTTCCAGAGCACCTCGCCGGTGAGCTGCTGCTTGCACGGGAAGCTGATCAGGTACTCCCAGGTGACGTCGTCGGCGGTGACGTCGATGCACCGGCCGAACTGGGCCGCGTTGACGAGCTGGCCGGTCTTCGGGCCGGAGCGCCCGCCGCCGGTGGCCGGGGCGGTGAGGAACGTCTGCCGCTCACTCCAGTCGTCGACCAGCGTGCAGTACGTGGCCGTCTTCATCGCGGCCAGCTCCACGGTCGCGTCGGCGTACTCGGCGCTGGACTCCATGCACCGGCGGGTGGTGGCGTTCGGCATCACGTAGAACGCGGTCGAGTCGTCCGACCCCCACACCTGCCGGGCCACCAGGTCGGGGGCGCACACCTGGAACCGGACCGGGGTGCCGACGGCCATGTTGCCGGCGTCGAGGCACAGCCGCTGCCCACTCGCCTTGATCCTGGTGAGCGAGAGCGTCAGCCCGGGGTTGTAGGCGAACTGCTGGCGCGTGTCGCTCGCGTTGCACTGGCGGATCTGCAGCTGGGTGTTCAGCGGCATCGTCGACGCGGCGGCGAAGCAGTACGGCTGGGTGCCCTGGTTGCCGAAGGCCCGGATCAGACCGCCGGGCACCTTCTCGTTCTGCATGACGGTGGTGAACGTGTAGGTCGCCGAGACCGTCCGGCTGACGCCGTACGTGCCGGTGGACACGATGAGGGCGTAGCCGGGCATGCCGGCGGCCGTGGGGCCGCAGCCCCACAGCGAGGACGGGATGGTGCCGGCGACCGGCGGGGTGGTGGAGTAGTACACCCGCACGCTGTAGGTGGCGCCGTTGCCGGCGCTGACCGGCCCGGACAGGGCGGGTCGCGGCGCGGTGGTGCACGGCAGCGCCTGCGGGTCGCCGGTGCCGTCGGCGCGCTTGGCGAGCCGGACGGCGCTGAGCGTCGCGTCGATGCCGGACTGGGCGGCGGCCAGGGCGGTCATCCGGCTGGTGTCGCGGCGGGTGTTGCGCTGCTCGGCGGTGACGACCGAGGCGAGGACCATGCTCAGGCCCAGCGCGACGACCGTGAGCAGCATGGCCATCGGCATCGACCCGCGGTCGTCGCCGGCGCGCGTCCGGCTCAGCACGGGTTCGCCTGCGTGGTGTCGGTGTTGAGCGCGGAGAACGTGACGTCGCTGCGGCGCTCCGCGCGCCCGTTGGCGGCCGAACTCACCAGCTTGATCTGCAGGCGCTGGTAGTCGACGTCATCGGTGGGCTCCGAGAGGGTGAAGGGGCGCGTGAAGCCGGTGCGGTCGATGCGCAGGTCCGTCGCCAGGGTCGACCAGGTGGCCCCCGGCGAGCCGCCGGCCGTCCAGCTGCGCTGCTGCAGCACCCCGAGCGGCGACGACGTCACCGACCAGCGCACCGCGTGGCACTTGCGGGCCGCGCCCGGCTCCACCGACAGGTACGTGGCCGAGCGGCCGTCCACCGCCACGGACACCCGCACGGCGTAGCGGACCTGCCGGTCCAGGCGCAGCATCGCCACGCTCAGCGCGGACTGCGCCCGGTCCTGCAGGTCGGCGTCGTTGACCAGGCGGTAGACCGGCAGCAGCCCGGCCGTCGCGACCACGAGGACGACCGCCATGACGGACATCGAGACCAGGACCTCGAGCAGCGTCATGCCGTCGTCGGAACCGCCGGCCGGCCCGGCCGGGCGCCGGCCCGTCATGACTCGGTCTCGAAGATCGGGTCGGGCAGGGTGCCGGTGAACAGGCCGGAGACGGCGTACGAGCACACCCCGGCCGCGCAGCCCGAGTTGCGCCAGCTCACCGCGACGACGACCCTGTAGAAGGGGGCGGGCGCGGCGACCGACTTGGTGTCGACGCAGGCGCCGCTGCCGGTGACCGCCGCCCAGCACTGCCGGATGTAGAACCGCCGCTGGAAGACGACGTTGTCGACCGTCTGCTCGTCCGGGAACGCGGGCGGCGCCAGCCGCGCGGCGCTCGTGCCCATGTCCCACCGGCCCTGCCAGGCGCTGCCGACCTGGGCGGTCGCCCCGGCCACGGCCGGGTTGGGGCAGCTCGCCGCGGACGTGCACGCGGTGCGGCCCGCCACCAGCGCGGGCCCGCGCAGCATCCGGGCGGCCTCGACGCCGTCGACGGCGAACTGCACCGCCGTCTGCTGCTCACCCTGCCGGTGCGTGGTCCGCAGCCCATTGGCGAAGAATGTGCCGACGGCGCCCATCGTGATGCCGATGAGCGCGAGCGCGACGACCACCTCGAGCAGCGTGAATCCGCTGTCCGAGGGCTCGGGCTTCTGCCGGACCATACCCGTGTCTTCGGCAGCGGGGCCGCGACGATGAGAAAGTCAGGTCGTGGCGTGCGGCACGACCGCCCGGCCGCCCCCGCTCAGTCGCCGAACGCGCGGGCCAGGAACCGCTGCCGGTCGAGCAGCACCCGGCGCACCCGGACCTCCGCCACGACCGTCTCGCCCTCGCGCACCGTCACGTCGAAGTGCAGCCGCGGCCCGTCCTGCTTCGTCAGCGTGGCCGTGGCGTGCACGGTGCGGCCGATGGGGGTGGCGGCCCGGTGCTCGATCTCGGCGTGCACCCCGACGGTGGTGACGCCGGACGGCAGCTCGCGGGCGAGGGCCACCACGGTGGCCGCCTCGGCCAGGGCGAGGACCCGGGGCGTGCCCAGCACGGGCACGTCGCCGGAGCCCAGCGACTGGGCGGTGTCGGCGTCGGAAACGGTCAGCTCGACCCGCGCGGTGAGACCCTGCGCGAACTCAGGCAGCTCCATGAGGCGAGCTTAGGCCCTCGCGGGCCTGCCGCGCCCGCGCCGACAGCTCGGCCGCCATCCGCCACGCCTCGTCCAGGTCGCGGTCGCGGGCGGCCCCCGACCGGCCGCCGGCGGTGTCCGCGTACACCGTCGCCAGCCGCAGCCGGCGCTGCAGCGGGCCCTGCACCACCCGCACGCTCTGGATGCGCGCGTACGACACCAGGGTCAGCTCCCGGGTGAGCAGGCCGGACCGGGTGGCGAAGACCTGGTCGGCGAAGCCCGCGCCGAGCGAGCGCCACGCGAACGGGTGCAGCCAGCGGGTGCGCGGCGGCGGCGGGGTCGTGTGCACGGCGGCCAGGTCGGCGCCCGGCACGGCGTGCCACAGCAGCATCCGCGCCGTGGCCTGGTCGCCGACGGGCAGCAGCCGGTCGCCGCGCTGGGCGTCGTTGCCGCCGGGCGACGCGGCGCCCGCGATGTGCATGCGCAGCCGCAGCCACTTCTTCGGCCGCCACAGCAGCGGCGAGGTGAGCTGCACGTTCTGGATGCGGTGCAGCGGCACGGTCTGGTGCCGGGTCTCGGTGAGGCCGTAGCTGAGCCGGAACCGGTCGTCGCCGTCGCGGGCCGCCCGGAAGTTCCAGTCCGACAGGATGCGTCGCACCGGCTGCAGCAGCACGCCCGCCATCGCGGTGAGCGTGCTGGCGATCGCCACGAACGACCAGGTGTCCTCCAGCAGGAACTGCAGCACCACGAACGCCACGCCGAACGGCAGGAACATCGCCTGCGGGGTGAGCAGCTGGCTGAGCACCAGGTCGTCGTTCGACACGGCGTGCAGCTGCCAGGCCGGCGCCTCCGCGGGCGCCGCGTCCCCGGCGGCCGCGGCCTCGCCGCCGGCGCCCGCCGGGGCGGCGCCGACCCGCCGGGCCAGGGTCAGCAGCCGCTCGCGCAGGGCGGTGGCGTCGCGGACGCTCAGGTACGCCAGCGGCGCCTCGGTCTTGCCGCCGCCCACCACCTCCAGGCGCAGCTCGGCCAGCCCGGCCAGCTGCGCCAGCAGGGGCCGCACCAGCTCGACGGACTGCAGCCGCTCCAGCGGGATGGCGCGGGTGCGCCGCCACAGCAGCCCCTCGTGGATGCGCAGCTCCCGGCCGACGACGTGGTAGCCGGTGTTCAGCCAGCTGACCGCGAACACGACCAGCGCGCCGATCGCCAGCACGCCCACCAGCAGGGCGAACACGCCGAGCCCCACGGAGCCCAGGGTCTGCCAGCTCATGGCCGCGACGATGACGACGAGCGACTTGGCGCCGCGCAGCAGCGGGCTCAGCGGGTGCAGGCGCCGCCGCGGCTCCTCGCCGGGACCCGCCGGGGAGCCGGGCGACGCGGGCGACGCGGGCGGTGCGGGCGACGCCGCCACCGGGTCCGCGGGCGGGAGGGGCTCCGTCACAGCCCCTCGGCCCTGTCCTCGCCGAGGGCGGTGAGCCGGTCGCGCAGCCGCGCCGCCTCGGCGGGCCGCAGCCCCGGCACCCGGGCGTCGCTGGCGGCCGCCGCGGTGTGCAGCTGCACGGTGGCCAGGTCGAAGGCACGTTCCAGCGGTCCCGCGGTGACGTCGACGAACTGCATCCGCGCGTACGGCACGATGGACAGCCGGCGCACCAGCAGGCCGTTGCGCACGAGCAGGTCGTGGTCGCGTTCGGCGTACCCCCAGGCCCGCACGGCCCGGACCGCGACGACCGCGCGCCACGCGCTCCACAGCACGATCAGCGCCAGCGCCGCGCCGAGCAGCCAGTGACCGAGGAGCGCCCACGCCACCCCGGCGGCGCCGCCCAGCATCAGCATCCAGGTGCCCACGCCGATCAGCTCGACCTTGACCAGGTCGGGCGAGACGGGCTGCCAGGCGACCGTGTCGGGCCACGGTTCAAGGGCGTCGAGCGGTGCTGCGCCCGCCTCGGCGGGCGCGGGCGATCCGGCGAACGCGGCGGGGCCGGTGGGCGGTTGCGGTTCGGCGGTCACGCCGTCGAGCCTAGGTCACCGCGGCGCGTTCAGGCGTCCGGTGCGTCGGCGTCCGCAGCGCCGGCGGCGGCCCGCGCCGACGGCAGCAGGGTGACCTCGCGCAGGAAGCCGCGGGCGCTCAGGAAGCTGCGCAGCCAGTCGAGGTGCTCGTCGCAGGCGAGCCACACCTTGCGGTGGTCGGGCGTGTGCAGCTTGGGGTTGTTCCAGCGCAACTGGTGCACGGCGGGCGCGCGGCAACCCTTGGCCGAACACTCGAGCTGGGAGGGACCGTCCTCGAACACCCGGCTGAGTCTACGGACTCCGGTGCGGCCACGTGGTGGCAAGCGGGGTGCGGGGTGGTTTTTGGTGCGCCGGGCAACCACGGGGGAAGTTGCCCGGCGACGACCGAATGGTACACGGATGCATCCGTCGCTCGTCCAGCCCCGTGACGATGCCCGTTGATTCGTATAGCGCAGAAAGATCAACCGTCCCGGACGGTCCGTGATCAACTCCGGACAGCGCGTCATGCGGGCCTGCCCGCCCGTTCTCAGGCTGATCGTGTAAGGCTTGGTGGTCGGCACCGTGCCGACGAGCGCACCGACGAGCGACCCGCTGTGGAGGACCGGTGGCCCAGCCGACCACGCCCGAGAGCACGACCGGTCCCGCCGGCGGCTCGTCCAGCAGCACCCCGGCCCAGGACGCCGGGCAGCTCGAAAGGGCGTTGTTCGAGGTCAAGCGCGTCATCGTCGGGCAGGACCGGATGGTCGAGCGCATGTTCGTGGCGCTGCTGGCCCGCGGCCACTGCCTCATCGAGGGCGTGCCCGGCGTGGCCAAGACGCTCGCGGTCGAGACGCTGGCCCGCGTCGTCGGCGGCAGCTTCTCCCGGGTGCAGTTCACCCCCGACCTGGTGCCCGCCGACATCGTCGGCACCCGGATCTACCGCCAGTCGAGTGAGAAGTTCGACGTCGAGCTGGGCCCCGTCTTCGTCAACTTCCTGCTCGCCGACGAGATCAACCGCGCGCCCGCCAAGGTCCAGTCCGCGCTGCTGGAGGTCATGGCCGAGAAGCAGGTGTCGATCGGCGGCGAGACGCACCGGGTGCCCGACCCGTTCCTCGTCATGGCGACGCAGAACCCGATCGAGCAGGAGGGCGTCTACCCCCTGCCCGAGGCGCAGCGCGACCGGTTCCTCATGAAGATCGTCGTGGGCTACCCGACGGACGCGGAGGAGCGCGAGATCGTCTACCGGATGGGCGTCAGCGCGCCCGAGCCGTCCGTGGTGTTCACCCCGCACGACCTGCTCGCCCTGCAGCGCAAGGCCGACCAGGTGTTCGTGCACAACGCGCTCGTCGACTACACGGTGCGCCTCGTGCTGGCCACCCGCGCGCCGGCGCAGCACAACCTGCCCGACGTCGCCCAGCTCATCCAGTACGGCGCCAGCCCGCGCGCGTCGCTCGGCATCGTGCGGGCCACCCGGGCGCTGGCCCTGCTGCGCGGCCGCGACTACGCGCTGCCGCAGGACGTGCAGGACATCGCCGCGGACGTGCTGCGCCACCGGCTCGTGCTCAGCTACGACGCGCTGGCCGACGACATCCCGGCCGACCACATCGTCGGCCGCATCATGTCGGCCGTGCCCATGCCGTCGGTCGCGCCGCGGCAGGGCGCCGCCGCCGCCAACGGCGTCGTCAACGGCGCCGCCCCCGTCTCCGGCGGCCCGCCGCTGGGCGAGCCGCACGCCTGGCCCGGACACGCGTGATGGCCGACCGGCACGCCGGACGCGCCGGCCTGGCGAGCGCCCTCGAGGCCGACGAGGGCGTGGGCGCCGGCCGGGCCGAGGCCGTGCTGACCCGGCTCCAGCTGCTGGTCACCCGCAAACTCGACGGCCTGCTGCAGGGCGACTACGTGGGCCTGCTGCCCGGCCCGGGCAGCGAACCGGGGGAGTCCCGCGAGTACCGGCCCGGCGACGACGTGCGCCGGATGGACTGGCCGGTCACCGCCCGCACCACCGCCCCGCACGTGCGCCGCACCGTCGCCGACCGGGAGCTGGAGACGTGGATGGCGGTCGACCTGTCGGCGAGCCTCGACTTCGGCACGGCCCGCTGGCTCAAGCGCGACCTGGTCGTCGCCGCGGCCACCGCGATCGCCCACCTCACCGTGCGCGGCGGCAACCGCATCGGCGCGGTCGTCGGCACCGGCGCCGGCCTGCCCGGCAGGCGCGGCGCCGAGCCGGCCGCGCCGCACGTCACCCGGCTGCCCGCCCGGCCCGGCCGCAAGGAGGCCCAGGGCCTGCTGCGCGCCATCGCCCGCACCGAGATCCGGCCCGGCCGCACCGACCTCGGCGCGCTGGTCGACATGCTCAACCGGCCGCCCCGCCGGCGCGGCGTCGCCGTCGTCATCTCCGACTTCCTGGCGCCCGTCGAGGGCTGGGCGCGGCCGGTGCGCAAGCTCGGGGTCCGGCACGACGTGCTCGCCGTCGAGGTCGTCGACCCGCGCGAGCTGGAGCTGCCCGACGTCGGGGTGCTCACCCTCGCCGACCCGGAGACCGGCGTCCTGCACGAGGTGCGCACGGACGCGAAGCTGCGCGCCCGCTACGCCGAGGCCGCCGGGCAGCAGCGCGCCGCGATCGCGCACGCCCTGCGCGCCGCCGGCGCCGCCCACCTGCGCCTGCGCACCGACTCCGACTGGCTGCTCGACATGGTCCGCTTCGTCGCCGCCCAGCGGCACGCCCGCACGCGAGGAACCACGCGATGATCCGTTTCCTGCAACCGTGGTGGCTGCTCTCCGTCCTGCCGGTGCTCGCCGTCGCCGCCGTGTACGTGTGGCGGCAGTTCCGCAAGCGCCAGTACGCCATCCGCTTCACCAACGTGGACATGCTGCGCACGCTCGCGCCCAAGGGCCTCGGCTGGCGCCGGCACGCGTCCGCGGCGGCGCTGCTGCTGGCGCTGTTCGCGCTGTCCGGGGCGATGGCCCGCCCGTCGGTCGACACCGAGCAGCCGCTGGAGCGCGCCACCGTCATCCTGGCGATCGACGTGTCGCTGTCCATGCAGGCCGACGACGTCGCGCCGAACCGGATCGAGGCCGCCCAGGAGGCCGCGAAGCAGTTCGTCGCCGAGCTGCCGGCCGACTACAACCTCGGCCTGGTGTCGTTCGCGAAGTCGGCGAACGTGCTGGTCGCCCCGACCAAGGACCGGGCGGCGGTGACCGCGGCGATCGACGGGCTGACCCTGGCCGAGGCGACCGCCACCGGCGAGGCCGTGTTCACCTCGCTGGAGGCGATCCGGTCGGTGCCGTCGGACGGCGCGAACGAGCTGCCGCCCGCGCGCATCGTGCTGCTGTCCGACGGCTACCGCACGTCCGGCCGGTCCGTCGAGGACGCCGGCGCGGCCGCGTCGGCGGCCAACGTGCCGGTGTCGACGATCGCGTTCGGCACCGACGCGGGCATGGTCGACATCCGCGGCGCGATGCAGCGCGTCCCGGTCGACCGGGCGTCGTTGGAGCAGCTGGCGGAGACGACGAAGGGCTTCTTCTACGAGGCGGCGTCGGTGACGGAGCTCAAGCAGGTGTACGAGGACATGGGCTCGTCGATCGGCCACCGGGTGGAGCCCCGCGAGGTCACCCAGTGGTACGCGGGCACGGGCCTGCTGCTGGGCCTGCTCGCGGCGGGCCTCAGCCTGGCGTGGAGCTCGCGCCTGCCGTGAGCCGGCCGCCGCCGGTCACGGCTTGGCGGCCAGCACGAACAGGACGACCACCCAGGCGGCGGCGATGGTGAAACCGAGCGGAGCGACGTAACGGTGCATGATCGGCGGCTTTCCGTCGTGGCGGACGATGACGGCGCACACGGGTGGGGAGTCGCGGCCGGGCGGCCCCAGCGGTCGTCGCGGCGCACACGACGGCAGACGCGCGGGCACGGTGGCCCGGCGGGTGGCTGGGGGCGGGGCGAGCGTCGGCGGAGCTGAGCGCGCGGTGCGTCAGCGGGGCGGACGGCCGGCCCGGCGACGACTCGGAGGATCGCTATCTCGCACAGCGATCACCTCCCACAGTCGTCGTCTCTCAGGGCCGTGGCACACCTTACTCCCGCCGGGCCGCCGTGGCGCGTCAGGGCGGGCCTCCGGCGCGGCGCGGGCCCGGTTTCGGCTTACCCGCAGGTAGGGCCTAATGTTCCTGGCGCAGTCGTTGTGGAGGAGGGATCGCCGACGTGGCCCGTACCGTGCTCGTGACCGGTGGCAACCGGGGCATCGGCCTCGCCATCGCGCAGGCCTTCGCGAAGCAGGGCGACCGGGTGGCGATCACCCACCGCGGCAGCGGCGCCCCCGAGGGGCTGTTCGGCGTCCAGTGCGACATCACCGACTCCGCCGCGGTCGACGCCGCGTTCGCCGCCGTCGAGGCCGAGCTGGGCCCGGTCGAGGTGCTGGTCGCCAACGCCGGCATCACCGACGACACGCTGCTGCTGCGCATGAGCGAGGAGCAGTTCACCCGCGTCGTCGACACGAACCTGACCGGCGCGTTCCGCTGCGCGAAGCGGGCGAGCGGCAAGATGCTGCGGGCCAGGTGGGGCCGGATGATCTTCATCTCGTCGGTCATCGGCCTGTACGGCGGCCCGGGCCAGGTCAACTACGCGGCCAGCAAGGCCGGCCTGGTCGGCGTGGCCCGCTCGATCACCCGCGAGCTCGGCTCCCGCAACATCACCGCCAACGTGGTGGCGCCCGGCTTCATCGAGACCGAGATGACGGCCGTGCTGCCCGCGGAGAAGAAGGCGGAGTACGTGAAGGCCATCCCGGCCGGCCGGCTGGCCTCGGCCGACGAGGTGGCCTCGGTCGTGACCTGGCTCGCCGGCGACGGAGCCGGATACATCAGCGGCGCCGTGATCCCGGTCGACGGCGGCCTCGGCATGGGCCACTGAGCCCGTACATCAGGAGAGATGCGTGTCTGGTCTGCTGGCCGGTAAGCGGCTGCTCGTCACCGGCGTCATCACCGACGCCTCGATCGCCTTCTCCGTGGCGAAGCTCGCCCAGGAGAACGGCGCCCAGGTCGTGCTGACCGGCTTCGGCCGGCTGTCGCTCGTCGAGCGCATCGCCAAGCGGCTGCCCGAGCCGGCCCCGGTGATCGAGCTGGACGTGACGAACCCCGAGCAGCTCGCCGGGCTCGCCGACAAGGTGCGCGAGCACGTCGACGGCCTCGACGGCGTCGTGCACTCCGTCGGCTTCGCGCCGCAGAGCTGCCTGGGCGGCGGCTTCCTGGACGCGCCGTGGGAGGACGTGGCGACGGCGCTGCACGTGTCGACGTACTCGTACAAGTCCCTCGCCACCGCCTGCCTGCCGCTGATGGGCCGCGGCGGCGCGGTGGTCGGCCTGACGTTCGACGCGCAGCTGGCCTGGCCGGTGTACGACTGGATGGGCGTCGCCAAGGCGGGCCTGGAGTCGGCGTCGCGCTACCTCGCGCTGCACCTGGGCAAGCACGGCATCCGCAGCAACCTGGTGTCGGCGGGCCCGCTGCGCACGATGGCCGCCAAGAGCATCCCCGGCTTCGAGCAGTTCGAGGACGCGTGGGTCCAGCGCGCCCCGCTCGGCTGGGACCTGTCCGACCAGGAGTCGGCGGCGCGGGCCTGCCTGGCGCTGCTGTCCGACTGGTTCCCGGCGACCACGGGCGAGATCGTCCACGTCGACGGCGGGTTCCACGCGGTCGGCGCCTGACGGCCCAGGCACCGGATCGACGCAGGGTGACGTTCGACGCGCGCGGCCGGGCCGCGCGGCGTCGGCGTCCCCGGGCGGGCAGACTGGTCGGGTGGCCTACGACGCGTTCCTCCTGCTGTCGTTCGGCGGCCCCGAGGGCCCCGACGACGTGATGCCGTTCCTGCGCAACGTCACCCGCGGCCGGGGCATCCCGGAGGAACGCCTCGCCGAGGTGGCGGAGCACTACCACCACTTCGGCGGCGTCTCGCCGATCAATCAGCAGTGCCGCGACCTGCTCGACGCGGTGACGGCCGAGTTCGGCGCGCACGGCGTCGACCTGCCCGCCTACTGGGGCAACCGCAACTGGCAGCCGATGCTGGAGGACACCGTCGCCCGGATGCGCGACGACGGTGTGACCTCCGCGCTGGCGTTCGCCACCAGCGCGTTCGGCGGCTACTCGTCCTGCCGGCAGTACTGGGAGGACATCGACCGGGCCCGCGCCGCGGTCGGCCCCGGCGCGCCCGCCATCACCAAGCTGCGCCAGTTCCACGACCACTCCGGCTTCGTCCGGCCGCACGCCGACGCCGTGCGCGCCGCGCTGGCCGGCCTCGACCCGGCCCGCCGCGCCACCACCCGGCTGGTGTTCACCGCCCACTCCATCCCGGTCTCCATGGCGGAGACCGCCGGCCCGGACGGCGGCCGCTACACCACCCAGCTCGACGAGACGGCCCGGCTCGTGCACGCCGCCGCCGCGCCCGACCTCGCCTGGGACCTGGTCTGGCAGAGCCGCTCCGGCCCGCCGCAGGTGCCGTGGCTGGAGCCCGACGTCAACGACCACCTGGCCGTGCTCGCCGACAAGGGCGTCACCGACGTCGTGGTCAGCCCCATCGGGTTCGTCTCCGACCACCTCGAGGTGCTGTGGGACCTCGACAACGAGGCCGCCGACACCGCCCGCGACCTCGGCCTCGGCTACGCGCGCGCCGCCACCCCGGGCACCGACCCGCGGTTCGTCGCGATGGTCCGCGAGCTGGTGCAGGAGCGGCTGGCCGGGGCGGCCCGCGAGACCCTCGGTACGCTGCCGCACTGGGACGTCTGCCCACTGGACTGCTGCCCTGCCCCGCGCCGCCACAAGAGCTGAGGAACCCGATGAAGGACCGGAAGGTCATCGAGAGCTGGCTGACCGACATGGACGGCGTGCTCGTGCACGAGGGCCAGCCCGTGCGCGGCGCGCCCGAGTTCGTCAACCGGATGAAGCAGTCCGGCAAGCCGTTCCTCATCCTCACCAACAACTCGATCTACACCCCGCGCGACCTGCAGGCCCGGCTCGCCCGGATGGGCTTCGACGTGCCCGAGTCGGCGATCTGGACCTCCGGGCTGGCCACCGCCCAGTTCCTGGCCGACCAGCGCCCGGGCGGCACCGCGTACGTGATCGGTGAGGCCGGCCTCACCACGGCCATGCACGCCGTCGGTTACGTGCTCACCGACTTCGCCCCGGACTACGTGGTGCTCGGCGAGACCCGCACCTACTCGTTCGAAGCGATCACGAAGGCGATCCGGCTGATCAACGGCGGCGCCCGGTTCATCTGCACCAACCCCGACCCCACCGGGCCCTCCGTGGACGGCGACCTGCCGGCGGCGGGCAGCGTCGCCGCGATGATCTCCAAGGCCACCGGCGTCAAGCCGTACTTCGTCGGCAAGCCGAACCCGATGATGATGCGCTCGGCGCTGAACACCATCAAGGCGCACTCCGAGTCGACCGCGATGATCGGCGACCGGATGGACACCGACGTGCTGTGCGGGCTGGAGGCGGGGCTGGAGACCATCCTCGTCCTCACCGGCATCAGCACGCAGGCCGAGGCGGACCGCTACCCCTACCGTCCGTCACGGGTCGTGAACTCGGTGGCGGACCTCATCCCCGAGCTGTAGTTCCGTGACCTGCACAGGTCGCCGCCCGTAGCAATCGGCCGCTAGGGTGGCGCCCCGTGCCCCGAAACGATCAGTCACGACCGCCGGCCCGGCTCGCGGCGCTCGACGGGCTGCGGCTGGTCGCCGCGCTCGCCGTCGCCGTCTACCACTACGCGGTGGCGTGGCGCCTCGACGGGGTGAGCCCGCCGCAGCACTTCCTGCCGACGGCGTCGCGGGTGGCCGTCTACGGCTTCCTCGGCGTGGAGCTGTTCTTCCTCATCAGCGGCTTCGTCATCTGCATGAGCTGCTGGGGCCGCCCGCTCGGCGCCTACTTCACGTCCCGGGTGAGCCGGCTGTACCCGGCGTACTGGGCCTGCCTGGCGATCACCGTGGCCGTGGTGCTGCTGCTGCCGGTCACCGGGGGCGTGCCCGTCGAGGGGCTGCCCGACTGGGCCGGCATCGCCGTCAACGCCACGATGCTCCAGCAGCCGATGGGGGTGCCGTCGGTCGACACCGTCTACTGGACGCTGTTCGTCGAGCTGCGCTTCTACCTGCTGTTCGCCGTCGTGGTGTGGACCGGGCTGACGTACCGGCGGGCCGTGCTGTTCTGCGCCGTCTGGTTGACCCTGGCCGTGCTGGCCCCGGCGTGGGCGCTGCCGGTGGTGACCCTCGTGGTGGTGCCGGAGTACGCCCCGTACTTCGTCGCCGGCATCGCGATGTACCTGATCCACCGCTTCGGCGCGACCCCGCTGCTGTACGGCATCGTCGGCATGAGCTGGCTCGTCAGCCTCGACCGGGTCGCCGACCGGATGGCGGCCGTGCACGCCGGCTTCCCCGTCCCCGCCTGGCCGGGCTACCTGGTGGTGACCGCCTCGTTCGCCGTGATCCTGGCCGTCGCCCTGGGCTGGACCGACCGCATCCGGTGGGGCTGGCTCACCGTGGCGGGCGCGGTGACGTACCCGTTCTACCTGCTGCACCAGCGGGTCGGCTTCAGCGCCATCCGGTACGGCCACTACGGCACCGGCCTGCCGATGTGGGTGCTGATCGCGCTGACGCTGGTGCTGGTGGCGGCCCTGGCCTGGCTGGTGCACCGGTACGTCGAACGCCCGCTGATGCCGCTGCTGCGCGACGGCCTGCGCCGCTCGATCGCGGCGGCCAACGCGGCCGAACCGGCCCTGGAGCCGGGCCGCCCGCGCCGCGACGTGGCGCCCCGCCCGGCCGACCACCGCCCGGCGAGCGTGCGCCCGCCGGCCCAGCGCCCGGCCCGCGACCCGGGCGCACCCCGGCCCCGCACGCCCGCCGGTGCCCCGGAGCGGCACGGCTCCGACGCGCGGGTGTCCTAGGCGCTGAGCGGGGCGTTGCAGGCCGCCACCAGGGCGCGGCGGCAGGCCGCCGTCAGCGGCCGCAGGGCGGTGTCGCGCTGCTGCGCCTCGTAGCCGTTCACCGCGCCGCCGGGCGCGGTGTGCTCGGCCAGGGCCAGCACCTGGTCGAGGACGCTGGCGCGGGCGAACAGCCGCCGCGACCGCGGGTCGAAGCCCGGCGGCAGGTTCGCCGTGCTGTCGGGGCGGCGCAGCTGGGCCAGCGCGCCGGCCAGCTCGGGCCGCCAGTGCGCCACGTCGAGCCGGGTGAGCTGGGTGGTGGCCTCGGCCAGGGCGGTGGTCAGCTCGGCCTCCGCCTCGGCGGGGGAGACCTGGAAGCCGCGGTTGAAGCCGGTCTGCTCGATCGGGTGCACCCGCCACAGCACCGTCTCGAACTCCACACCGGAGCCGGAGGTGTGCCGGCAGACCTCGGGGACCAGGCCGAAGGCGCCGGTCACGACGGCCTCGCCGGTGAGCAGCGCCGCGCCGGTCAGCGGGCCCGGGCCGGGCAGGCCGCGCGGGTCGCCGGGGGCGGGCAGGACCAGGCGGATGTCGTCCGGGTGCAGCTTGGCGAAGATCGGCAGCGCCTCCCGCAGCGGGACGTCGCGCCATGTGCCGGGCACGTCGGAGGCCAGGTGCTCCTCGCCGTTGGTGATCTCGTCGGTCACCTCGTCGAACGGGACCACGCCGGCGCGCCAGGCGCGCACCCAGGCCACGAAGCGGGTCGACCGGCGTGCGACGGCGGTCGCCGCACCTGCTGCGGGGGACATGGCAGCCAGGGTACGTGCTGTCCGCAGCCGTTGTCCCGCCTCGACCGCCGTGGAGCCGCCGCCGCGTGTCTCCCCCCGCGCGGCGGAACACGAACGTAACGTGCGATTCATGTATGGGGAGGACGTGCTCGCCGGCAACTGGCGCAAGCGCAGGACGGTGCCCGAGGTGGACGCGGAGCCGGACCTCGTCGTCGAGGACGCCGACAGCGGCTTCTGCGGCGCGGTGGTGGGCTTCGAGCTCGGCGCGGTCGTGCTGGAGGACCGGCACGGCCGCCGGCGCAACTTCCCGCTGAGCCCGGCCGCGTTCCTGCTGGAGGGCCGCCCGGTGACGCTGCGCCGGCCGCCGCGCGCGGCCGCGGTCGCGCAGCGCCGGGTCACCGCGTCCGGGTCCGTGGCGGTCGACGGGGTCCGCGCCCAGGTCGCCAAGGCCAGCCGCATCTGGGTGGAGGGCGTGCACGACGCCGCCCTGGTCGAGCGCATCTGGGGCGACGACCTGCGCGTCGAGGGTGTCGTCGTGGAGCCGCTGTCCGGCATCGACCACCTCGCCGACGAGGTGCGCGAGTTCGGGCCCGCCCCGCACCGCCGCCTCGGCGTGCTCGTCGACCACCTGGTGCCCGGCTCGAAGGAGAGCCGCGTCGTCGCCGCCGTCACGTCGCCGTACGTGCTGGTCACCGGCCACCCGTACGTGGACGTGTGGCAGGCCGTGAAGCCCGCGCGGCTGGGCATCCGGGCGTGGCCGGACGTGCCGCGCGGGCAGCCGTGGAAGGAGGGCGTGTGCGCCGCCCTCGGGGTGAGCGACCCGCAGGAGATGTGGCGCCGGGTGCTGGCCGCCGTGTCGAGCTACAAGGACGTGGAGACCCCGCTGATCGGGGCGATGGAGCGGCTCATCGACTTCGTCACGGTCGACTTCGGCGACTAGAACAGCGCGCTGTACGCGTTCAGCGCCGGCTGCCCGCCGAGGTGGGCGTACAGCACGGTGGAGTCGCGGCCGATCTCGCCGGTGCCGACCAGGTCGATCAGGGCCGCCATCGACTTGCCCTCGTACACCGGGTCGGTGACCATGCCCTCGGTGCGGGCGGCCAGCTTCATCGCGTCCAGCGTCGCCGTGTCGGGGATGCCGTACACCCCGCCGTGGTAGCGCTCGTCCAGCAGGATCTCGTCGTCGCGCAGGTCGCGCCCGACGCCGATCAGCGCGGCGGTGCCGCGGGCGATGCGGGCCACCTGGTCGCGGGTCTGCGCGGGCTTGGCGGACGCGTCGATGCCGAGCACCCGCCGGGGCCGGCCGCCCGCGTCGGCGAGCGCCGCGAACCCGGCGATCATGCCGGCCTGGGTGCTGCCCGTCACCGAGCACACGACGATCGTGTCGAAGAAGACGTCGAGCTGCCGCTCCTGCTCGGCCAGCTCGTACGCCCAGTTCGCGAAGCCGAGCCCGCCCAGCCGGTGGTCGGACGCGCCGGCCGGGATCGCGTACGGCCGCCCGCCCGCCTGCTCGATCTCACGCAGCGCCCGCTCCCAGCTCTCCTTGAAGCCGATGCCGAACTCCGCCCGCACCAGCCGCACGTCGGCCCCGGCGAGCCGGCTGATCAGGATGTTGCCGACCTTGTCGTAGACCGAGTCGGGCCAGTCGACCCAGCTCTCCTGCAGCAGCACGCACTTCAGCCCGGCCCGCGCCGCCACGGCGGCCACCTGCCGGGTGTGGTTGGACTGCACGCCGCCGATGGACACCAGCGTGTCGCAGCCCTGCGCCAGCGCGTCGGCGACCAGGTACTCCAGCTTGCGGGTCTTGTTGCCGCCGTACGCGATGCCGGAGTTGCAGTCCTCCCGCTTGGCCCACAGCGCGGCCCCGCCGAGGTGCGCGGTGAGCCGGTCGAGCCGGTGGACGGGGGAGGGGCCGAACAGCAGCGGGTACCGCTCGAACGACGCGATCGACATGGGGTGCCTCCGGTCAGGGGGTGGTCAGGGACTGCCAGATCTGGCGCGTGACCCGCACGGCCGCGGCGGCGTCCCCGGCGGCGCAGGCGGCGATGAGGTCGGCGTGCAGCGCGGTGGACGCGTGCGCCCCCGCCGCGAACCGCTGCCGCTCCAGCCGCCGGATCAGCGGCGTGTACCGCGCGACGGTCGCGGCGACGGCCCGGTTGCCGCACACCCGCACCGGCACGTCGTGCAGCTCGTCGTCGGCCCGCAGCGCCGCGTCCACGTCGGCCGCCGCGGCGAACCGCTCGTTGGCCGCGCGCATCTCGTCGAGGTCGGCGGCGGTCAGCAGCGGCACGGCCGCGCCGACGGCCAGCTCGTGCATCGCGCACACCACGGCCGCGGCGTCGCGCACGTCGCGCTCGTCGACGGGGGTGACCCGGGTGAAGCTCTGCGGCTTGGACTCGACGAGCCCCTCCCCGGCGAGCCGGGCGAGCGCCTCGCGCACCGGCGCCCGCGACAGCCCGAGCCGCCCGGCCAGCTCGGCCGCGCCGACGCTGGCCCCGGCGGGCAGGTCGCCGCGCACGATGGCGTCGCGGATGGCCTCGTAGGCGCTCTCCCGCAGCAGCGTGCGCCGCACCGGCTCGATGGTCACACTGACATGTTAGATGTCAGTGGCCGGTCAGGCCAGGTGCTCCGGGTCCCGGCGGAAGCGGAACGTGGCGATGTCCAGCTCCACCGGGGTGCCGGTGCCGTCGCGGCGCACGTCGAGGATCTCGCCCAGGTTGAAGCCGGAGCGGCCGCGCCAGCGGTTGCGCTCCTCGCGGCTGAAGCGCCACGGGGCCGTGCCGGGCACGGTGAGGCAGTCGAAGACGATGTCGTCGCCGTCGATGACGACCTCGTACTCGCGGCCCATCCACCACCAGCGCCCGCACAGCTCGGCGGCCTCGCCGTCGGGCAGCCGGGACGCCGGGCGCCACGGGGCGGCCGTGGTGGGCTCGCCGTCCAGCACCGCCGTCAGCGCCTCCAGCACGGTGTCGCGCAGGGTCCGGCCGTGCAGGCCGTACGAGTTGGCGAAGGCCACCACGCCGGTGCGGGTCGGGCGGTGCACGGCGACCTGGGCGACGTAGCCCGGCATGGAGCCGCCGTGGCCGACGAAGACGCGCTCGCCGGAGCGGTACAGCTCCGGGCCGAGGCCGTGCCCGGCGGTCCACGACTCGGGGTCGGTGATGACGACCGGGGCGCACATCTCGTCGAGGGTGTCGCGCGACAGCACGGCGGGCGCCGGGTCGGCCAGGAACGCGGCCCACTTGGCCATGTCGGTGACCGTGGACCAGAGCTGCCCGGCCGGGGCCATGGCGCCCGCGTCGAGGCGGGGCTCCTCGTGCAGCGTCTGGTGCAGCGGGTGCACGACGTAGCCGCGGGCGTACGGCTCGACGGGGTGGTACGTGGTGCGCTTGAGCCCGAGCGGGTCGAGCACGCGCTTGCCCACCAGGTCGGCCCAGGTGTCGCCGGTGACCTTGGTGAGGATGGCGCCGAGCAGCCCGTACGCCAGGTTGGAGTAGTGGTAGGCGCGCCACGGCGTGCCGGCCAGCTTGTCGAAGGACAGCTCGCGCAGCAGGGTGTCGACGTCGCCGCCGGCGCGCCGCTCCCACCACTGGCCGTCGGGCTCGCGCTGCAGGCCGGAGACGTGGCCGAGCAGCTGGCGCAGGGTGACGCCGCCGATCGGGGTGCCGGGCAGGTGCCGGTACAGCAGGTCGTCGAGGCCGAAGGCGCCCTCGTCGCGCAGCTGGAGCACCATGGCGGCGGTCATCGTCTTGGTGATCGAGCCGATCCGGTACTGGGTCTTCGGGTCGGGCCGGGGCTGTTCGCCGGCGCCGGTGAAGTGGGCGATGGCGCGGTCGCGCACCACGGCGAGGACGAGCGACGGCGCGCGCCCCGCCGACTGGGCGCGGGTGACGACCGCGTCGACGGTTCGGCCGGTTTCCGGCAGCAGGGACACCACGGGCAGGTCCTTCCGGTGGTGCGGGCTCACGGGGACTCTCGCAGCGCGCAGGGGGCTCGTTCGGTGGGCCAATATAACCCGTATGTCTGAATTCTTCGGAGTGACATGGCGGGCGGAACGTGCCGGGTGTATGTCGGTTCCATGACGGCTCGCCAGGCGCTGGCCGGGCGTGCGCGGGCGTGCCACGATCGAGACGTGGAACCGCTGCTGTGGGTCGTACTAGGGGTCGTCCTCGTCGTCGCCGAGATATTCACCACGACGCTGTTCCTCGTCATGTTCGCGGCCGGCGCGTTCGCCGCGGCCGCCGCGGCCGGGCTCGGCGCGCCGGTGGCCGTCCAGGCGATCGTCTTCGCCGTCGTCTCCGCGCTCAGCGTCGCCGTGGTGCGCCCGGTCATCCGGCGGCACCGCCAGGACGAGCTCACCGGCGGCGACACGCCGTTCGGCCTCGCCGCCATCGAGGGCTCCGAGGCCCTCGTCCTGGACCAGGTCGACGCCGACCACGGCATGGTCAAGATCGACGGCGAGGTGTGGACCGCCCGCTCCTTCGACGGCACCGAGGTCTACGCACCCGGCGAGCACGTCCGGGTCATCAAGGTCCGGGGCGCCACCGCGCTGGTCTGGCGTGAGGGCCTCCCGGGCGGCAGCAGCACTTCAGGAAACGAGGCATAACAAGATGGAAGCCGCCGTCGGCATCGTCGTCCTGGCGATCGCCCTGATCGTCGTCATCACGCTCGTCAGAGCCGTCCGCATCGTGCCGCAGCAGCGCATGGACGTGGTCGAGCGGCTCGGCCGCTACAAGAAGACCCTGACGCCCGGCCTCAACATCCTGGTGCCGTTCGTCGACGCCGTGCGCACCAAGGTGGACATGCGCGAGCAGGTCGTCAGCTTCCCGCCGCAGCCGGTCATCACCTCCGACAACCTCGTCGTGTCCATCGATACGGTGCTCTACTTCAAGGTCGTCGACCCGGTGCGGGCCACCTACGAGATCGCCAACTTCCTCCAGGCCATCGAGCAGCTCACCGTCACCACGCTGCGCAACGTCATCGGCTCGCTCGACCTCGAGCGCGCCCTGACCAGCCGCGAGGAGATCAACAAGCACCTGTCCGGCGTCCTCGACGAGACCACCGGCCGGTGGGGCATCAAGGTGACCCGCGTCGAGATCAAGGCGATCGAGCCGCCGCCGTCCATCCGCGACTCCATGGAGAAGCAGATGCGCGCCGAGCGCGACCGCCGCGCCGCGATCCTCAACGCCGAGGGCCACAAGCAGTCGCAGATCCTGTCCGCCGAGGGCGAGAAGCAGGCCGCGGTGCTGCGCGCCGACGGTGACCGGCAGGCCCGCATCCTGCAGGCCGAGGGCCAGGCGAAGGCCATCCGCACCGTCTTCGACGCCATCCACCAGGCCAACCCCAGCCAGAAGGTGCTGGCGTACCAGTACCTGCAGGCCCTGCCGCAGATCGCCAACGGCACCGCGAACAAGGTCTGGATCGTGCCGACCGAGCTGACCCGCGCGCTGGAGGGCATGGGCGGCGCCCTCGGCGGCCTCGCCAACATGGTCGGCGACGCGCCGTCGTCCGACGTGGACGCCGGCGCCGTCGAGCGCGAGGCGGTCGCCGCCGCCGAGGCCGCCGCCGCCGAGGCCCAGCGGATCAACGCCGAGGTCCGCAAGGCCGAGGAGCAGGTCGCCCCCGCGCCCACCGTCGCCCCGCCCGGCAACGGCCAGCGCGGCCTGCCCGCCCCCGAGCCGGTGACCGCCGACGACCTCACGCAGGACCTGTCGGCGTACCGGCGCGAGCAGGCGTGAGCCCCGCACGGCGACGGTCGTGGCACCCCGCCGCGACCGTCGCCGTGCTGCTGCTCGCCGGGGCCTGCGCCGGGCCCGCCGAGCCCGCCCCGCCCGCCCCCAAGCTGCACGCCACCGCCGAGCAGTGGCGCACCGACGAGGTCGCCCGCAACCTCGCGGTCGCCCTGCACAACGACGACACCGTGCCGCTGCGCGTCACCCGCGTGCAGCTCGTCCTGCCGTCGTTCACCGGGGCCGGCGTCGTCGACAAGGAGGCGCTGCTGCCCGTCGGCGGCCTGCGCGTCGACGTGCCCGTCCCGTACGGCACCGGCACCGCCTGCGCCGGCGAGTCGCCCGCAGCCGCCCCGTCGCAGGCCATCGTGGACGTCGCCCGCGAGGGCGGCCCCACCCGCCGGGTCACCCTCGACCTCCCGCACCCCAGCGAACGCCTCGACCGGCTGCTGCGCCAGGACTGCCTCGCCGCCCGCGCCGCGCGCAGCGTCGCGCTCACCTTCGGGCCGTGGACGTCCACACCCGACGGCGCCCTGCGCGGCTCGCTCGTCGTCACCCGCGCGTCCGGCGCCGGCCCGGACCCCGTCACCGTCGCCGAGCTCGGCGGCAACGTGCTCTACACGCTCCGGCCCGACCGGCTCGGCGACCTCGCCGCCGGGGCGCCCACCGTCGCGTTCGGCCTGCGCGCCGACGCGCTCGACTGCGACCCGCACGCCGTCGCCGAGGTCAAGAAGCCGTACGAGTTCCCCGTCCGGCTCGTCCTCGGCGGCGAGGACGTGCCCACTCAGGTCACCGTCACCGAGAACGACAAGCTGACCCTCGACACCATGCTGCGCGCCCGCTGCGGCCTGCCCCCGCGGGGCAAATAACCGGAAAAGCCCGCGCACCGCCCGGCCCGATGTGATCCTGAGGGGCAGAGCGCCCGATCGGTGGCCCCCGCCCGCTCGGCCGGAGCGAAAGAGGCAGCGACAATGACGTCAGCAGCCGACCGGCGGCACGCCGGCCACCACCCGCGCCGACCGCTGCGCGTCGCCCCGGCCTGGGTCGGCGCCGCCGGGACCGACCACCGCGCCGACGTCCTGCCGGTGCGCGAGGCCGTCTGGATCTGGTCGGTGCGCAGGTTCGCCCGCAACGCCCTCTGGGCCCTGCCCGTCGCCGCCGTCGCGTACGGGTGGACCACCTTCGGCGACGTCAGCCGCCCCGAGCAGTTCTACGCCGTGCTCGCCGCGGCCTGGCTGTCGCTCGTCGCCATGGTGGCGATCGCCGCCCTGCTCGCCGGCACCCGCACCCGCCGCCCCGCCGTCGCCGGGCTGCTGCTCGGCTTCCTCGGCACCATCATGCTGCTGCCGCTCATGGCGCTGCCGCCCGACACCGCGCTGGCCGGCGGCACCGTCCCCGCCGACCGGATCGGACCGCTCGGCGTCACCGCCGCCATGGTCGCCGGCAGCGGCTGGCTGCTGCTCGGCTGGGCCGTCCTGCGGTCCAAACTGCTCAACCCCGCCGACGGCATCCTGCTGATGATCGCCGCGGTCAGCGTCGGCGCCGGCACCTTCGCCGTCGACCCGCTGCCCACCGTCGGCGCCCTGCTCCTGCTCGCCGCGGGCATGGGCCTCGCCTGGACCGGCGGACGGCTCATCCCGTCCGCCTGACGCACCCCGAGCCGCCGCGGCCCCGTCCTGCCCTCGAGGCGGCGGGGTCGCAGCCCGTCCGGCCCCCGCTCAGGCCGGCGCCACGTCCACCAGCACCTTGCCGACCGCGCCCGCCTCCACCGCGCGCTGCGCCTCCGCCGTGGCCTCCAGGCCGAACCGCACCAGCGGCAGCCCGTGCTCCTCGCCCACCGGCAGCGCGCCGTCGGCCAGCGCCGCCCCGATGTCCTCGGCCGCCGCCGCGAGCGCCGCCTCGCCCACCGTGTACAGCAGCAGGAACTGCAGGCGCGTGTTCAGCACCAGGTTCGGCCGCACCTCCAGCGTCAGCGACGCGCCGCCGTTGTCGGCGTAGCTGGCGATCGTCGCCCGCGACCGGATCACCGCCAGGTCCAGCGCCAGGTTCGCCGCCAGGGCCACCTCGGCGACGACGTCCACGCCGTCCGGGGCCAGCGCCCGGATCGCCGCCGCCGGGTCGCCCTCGCGGTAGTTCACCACGTGGTGCGCGCCCGCCGCCGTCGCCAGCGCCGCCTTCGCCGGGCCGCTCACCGTCGCGATCACCGTGCCGCCCGCCCACCGGGCCAGCTGGATCGCCGCGTGCCCCACCGCGCCCGCGCCGCCCGCCACCAGCACCGTCCGGCCCGCCAGCGCCCCCGGGGCCAGCCGCGCCGGGCCGTCCTCGGCCACCGTCAGCGCCCGGTGCGCCGTGATCGCCGGCACCCCCAGCGACGCGCCCACGTCGAACGACGCCCCGTCCGCCAGCGGCGCCACCCGGTTCACCGGCAGCACCGCGAACTCCGCCGCCGTGCCGCCCGCCCGCGACGCCGCCGCCAGGAACGTCCACACCCGGTCGCCGACCGCGAACCCCGCCGCGCCGGGGCCGACCGCGTCGATCACCCCCGCGCCGTCGTGGTGCGGCGTCTGCTCCGGGTACGCCAACGGGCCGCTCGTCGCCCCGCTGCGCGACTTCCAGTCCGTCGGGTTCACCCCCGACACGACCAGCCGCACCCGCACCTCGCCCGGGCCCGGCTCCGGCACCGGGCGGTCCACCAGCCGCAGCACCTCCGGACCGCCCGTGGCGTCGTACACGATCGCGCGCATGCGTCCTCCCTCGACCCTTCCCGCGATCCTGGCACGCGCCGCGGCCAGAATGGGCGCGTGCCCGACGTGCAGCTCATCACCGACCCCGCCGACGACCGGATCGCCGACTACCGCGCCCTCACCGACGTGGAGCTGCGCACCAGATGGGAGCCGCCGCACGGGCTGTTCATCGCCGAGGGCGAGCTGGTGCTGCGCCGCGCCCTGCGCGCCGGCTACCCGCCCCGGTCGTACCTGGTCGACGCCAAGCGGGTCGACCAGATCGCCGACCTGCCCGCCGGCGCGCCCGTCTACGCCGCCACCCAGGACGTCCTCGAACAGGCCACCGGCTTCCACGTGCACCGCGGCGTGCTCGCCTCGTTCCACCGCCTGCCGCCCCGCACCGCCGACGAGCTGCTCGCCACCGCCCGCCGCGTCGCCGTCCTGGAGGACGTCAACAACCACACCAACCTCGGCGCCGTCTTCCGCGGCGCCGCCGCCCTCGGCGTCGACGGGGTGCTCCTGTCGCCGTCCTGCGCCGACCCGCTGTACCGGCGCAGCGTGCGCGTCAGCATGGGCGAGGTGTTCGCCGTCCCGTACGCCACCCTGGACCCCTGGCCCGGCGGCCTCGACCGGGTCCGCGCCGCCGGCTTCACCGTCCTCGCGATGACCCCCGCGGCCGGCGCCGTCCCGCTGCAGCGCCTCACCGCGGCGCAGCGCGCCCGCGCCGCCCTGCTGCTCGGCGCCGAGGGCCCCGGCCTGTCCCGGCACGCCCTGGCCGCCAGCGACGTCCGCGTCGCCATCCCCATGCGCCGCGGCGTCGACTCCCTCAACGTCGCCGCCGCCGCGGCCGTCGCCTTCTGGGAACTCGGCCGCGACGACGACCTCGCGGACAGTTAGGCGCGTCATACCGGCGGGTACGTGGCGGCGGTAGGTTGATCCCCGGGGGTGGACGTGTCGACCATTGGTCCGGGTTCGGGGCAGCAACACCTGATCGCCCTGCTCCGGTCGATCCGCGCCCGCCTGACCGCCGAGGCCGCCGCGGCCGCCGGCCGGCCCGCGGCGGGCACGCCGGCGGAGGGCGCCACGACCGCGCCGGGCGACCCGGCCGGCGGCGGGGGACGGGTGCCCGCCGGGCAGCAGCCGGTCCTCGGGCGGCCGGGCAGCCCGACCGCCCCGCCGGGCACGACCCCGGCTCCGCCGGGCGGGGGTCCCGGCCCGATCGCGGGCCAGCCGGCGCCGCCGGGCCAGGCCCCACTGCCGGGTCAGACCGCGCCGCCGGGCCAGACCGCGCCGCCGGGCCAGACCGCGCCGCCGGGTCAGACCGCACCGCCCGGCTCGACCGCACCGCCCGGCTCGACCGTGCCGCCAGGCCAGACCCCGCCACCCGGCACGACCATGCCCCCGGGTTCGACCGTGCCGCCGGGCCAGACCGCACCGCCCGGCACGACCCCGCCGCCCGGCACGACCCCGCCGCCGGGGCAGGCGGTTGTGCCCGGGCTGCCGCCCGGACTGCCCGGGATCGGGCACCTGCCGGTGCCCGGCGCCGGGCACCATCCCGGCCTGCCGCCCGTCGGCGGCGACCACCCCGGGGAGCACCCCGACGGCGACGTCGTGCTGCGGGAGCTGAAGGCCGTGCTGCTGCGCTGCCTGGCCGAGGCCGGCCCGCCCGACGAGGTCGCCGCCCGGCTGCGCGACGTGCTCGCCCAGGCGCAGCCGGCGCTGCTCGTGCCGCTCGCCGGTGGTCCCGAGAGCCAGCGCGACCAGCTGCGCGCCGCCCTCGGCTGGCTGGTCGCGAACCTGGACGACCCGCGCGCGGTCGCCGCCGGGTGCGGGCAGCTCGGCGGGGTGCTGCGGGAGTGGGGCGTCGGCCCGCAGCAGGCGCAGCTCGCCGGGGCGGCGCTCGCGGAGGCGCTGCGGTCCGCGGTGGGCGCCGGCTGGACCCGGGAGTACGACACGGCGGTGCGCTCGACGTGGCGGCTGGTGCAGCACTGGCTGGCCGACGGGGCGGCGGCGGCCGGGTACGAGCCGGCGGTGTGGTCGGCGCGGGTGGTGCAGCACGAGCGCCGGGCGGACGACCTGGCGGTGCTGCGGGTGCGGCCGTACCTGCCGTACCGGTTCCTGCCGGGGCAGTACACCCGGATCGAGGTCGCGGGGCACCCGCAGGTGTGGCGGCCGTACTCGCTGGCGGGCGCGCCCCGGCTGGACAACGTGCTGGAGCTGCACGTGCGGGCGAAGGCGGCGACGACGGTCAGCGGCGCCCTGGTGTACGGCACCCGGGTCGGCGACCGGGTGCGGCTGCGCCCGGCGGCGGGCGAGATGGTGCTGGACGCGGACTCGTCGCGGGCGCTGCTGATGATCGCGGGGGACACGGGCGTGGCGCCGTTCAAGGCGTTGCTGACGGAGCTGGCGGTGACGGGCGACCCGCGGCCGGCGACGCTGTTCTGGGGGGTGCGCACCCTGGCCGACCTGTACGACGTGGCGGAGCTGGACGCGATCGCCCGGTCGTGCCGCCGGGCGACGGTGGTGCCGGTGGTGTCGGACGGCGACCCGGGGCCGTACCCGTCGGGGCTGGTCACGGACGCGGTGGCGGCGTACGGGGAGTGGTCGGGGGCGGACGTGCGGCTGGCGGGGCCGCCGGTGATGGTGGCGGCGACGCGGGCGATCCTGGAGTCGTTGCTGGGCATCGACCCGGCGCGGATCCGGCACGACCCCGCGGCGCTGTAGCAGCGCGCCGCGGGGCCGTGCCGGGGTCGGGGTCGGGTCGGGTCGGGTCAGAGGATGGTCAGGGTGTAGGTCCGCGAGACGGTCTGCGGGACGTAGTCGGTGAACCGCAGGGTCACCCGGTGGGTGCCGGGGGCGGTGGGGACGCCGCTGAGGACGCCGCCCGGGCTGAGCGTGAGACCGGCCGGCAGGGCGGCGGCGGTCCACTGGCCGGTGCGGCCGGCGACGAGCGCGAGCTGGGCCCGGTACTCGACGCCGGTGGAGCCGGTGGGCAGGGCGGCGGTGCGGATGCGCGGCGCGGCGGGCGGCGCGATGGTGCGCACCAGGCGGTTCGGCGAGCCGGCGCCCCGGGCCTTGACGACGCCGGTGGTGGCGCGGGACACCATGAACGAGCGGACCTGCGCCGGGGTGAACCAGGGCGCGGCGGCGAGGATCATGGCGGCGGCCCCGGCGACGTGCGGCGCGGCCATCGAGGTGCCGTCGAAGTCGGCGACGGCGGTGTTGCTGGTGGCGACCGACGAGCGGATCTTGACGCCGGGGGCGAAGATGTCGACGCAGGAGCCGTAGTTGGAGAACACGGCCCGGCGGTCCCGGATGTCGGTGGCGCCGACGGTGATGCCGGCGGCGACGCGGGCGGGGCTGACCCGGCAGGCGTTGATGTTGTCGTTGCCGGCGGCGAGGACCATGGTGACGCCGGAGCCGACGGCGGCGTTGACGGCGCTGTCGAGGGCGGCGCTGGGCCCGCCGCCGAGGCTGAGGTTGGCGACGGCCGGCTTGACGGCGTTGGCGGCCACCCAGTTGACGCCGTCGATGACGTCGGACAGCCAGCCGGAGCCGTAGCAGTCGAGCACCCGCACGGCGACGAGGTTGACGCGCTTGGCGACGCCGTAGGTGGAGCCGCCGATGGTGCCGGCGACGTGGGTGCCGTGGCCGTTGCAGTCGGCGGCGTAGGGGTCGACGCCGACGAAGTCCCAGCCGTAGCGGGCGCGCCCGCCGAACTGGGTGTGGGTGATGCGGATGCCGGTGTCGACGACGTACGCGGTGACGCGGCGGGCGTCGCTGCCCGGGGTGTAGGTCTTCGACAGCGGCAGCTTCGCCTCGTCGACGCGGTCCAGGCCCCACGGGGGCTTGCGCTGCGTGGCGGACACGCTGACGCGCCGGTCCTGCTCGACGACGGCGACGGCCGGGTCGGCGGCGACGCGGCGGGCGGTGGCGGCGTCCATGGCGGCGACGTAGCCGTCGACGCCGCCGCTCAGGGTGCGCTCGACGCGGCCGGCGCCGAGCGAGGTGACGCGGGCGGCGCCGGGCTTCAGGACGACGATGTAGCGGCCGGGGACGGCGCCGGCGGCGCCGACGCCGTGCACGACGCCCTCGGCGGGCGCCGGGGCCGGCGCGGGCGCCGCGTGACTGGGCGTAGCGAGGGCGGTTGCACCGATGGTGACCGCCGCGACGGCGGCGAGGCTGCGACCAAGCAGAGAAGACATGCCACGGGCCTTCCTGGGGGAGGGGGTCCCATGACTGTAGGTAACGCAGCGTCATGTCAGGCACCGGTGATCCGGCAGGCAGTCACGGACGGTCACCGTCAGCGCGGTGGCCGTCCGGCCGGGGCGGGCTCGGCCGGACGGCCGGTGCCCGGGCGGGTCAGGCGGGCAGCAGCTTGGCGTACGCCGGCGGCACGAAGCCCGCGTCGACCGGGGTCAGCATCGCGGCCCGCGACGCCGCCGACGACCACGCCGCCTGCGGCACTTCGTCGCGCAGCGCCGCCACGACGGCCGCGTCGCGCCACTCCGGCCGCTCGAGCAGCATGCCGAGGGCGACCACGCACTCCTCGACCTCGCCGACGCACTCGAACGGCTTGTGCCCGTCGACGCCGAGCAGCTCGCGGTAGCCGGGGAGCTGGGCCGGGTCGTCCAGCAGGTCGGCGCCGAAGATGGCGACGACCCGCTCGCGCGGCATCGCCGGGGCCATGGCCAGGAACACGAACCGGCACTTCGGGCAGTGCCCGCACCAGCGTTCGCTCGCCCCGGACAGCTTGAACGCGGCGTTGCAGCTGGTCACCACGCCGTCGTAGGCGGGCCAGCGGGCGTACAGCTGGGCGATGTGCAGCTCGGACAGGGGCCGCAGCAGCGAGAAGTACGGCTCGGCCAGGCCGGCGTGGGCGGTGACGGCGGCGCGCAGCAGCCCCTCGGCGTCGACGCCCTTCGACCACTGGTGGTTGACCTCGTGGCCGTGCCACACCAGGTTCGGGTCGGACGCGGAGCGCTCGTTGGACATCACGACCGGGCCGAGGCCGTGCAGGGTGGCGGTGGCGATCGCGATGAGCGAGTTGATGGCGGTGACGGGGATGTGCCCGTTGCGGGCGCCGGCCGCGTTCACCTCGAACAGCCGCGGGTCGAGCCGCCGCCGGGCCGCGAGCGCGGGCAGCCCGGACGCCGCGCCGACCCGTTCGATGACGGGGTTGGGGTTGACCGAGAACGGCACCGGGTCGAGCCCGGCGCCGCGCATCAGCTCCAGGCTGACGATGGAGTCCTTGCCGCCGCCGACGGCCGACAGTGGCCGGGTGCCGACGGCCACCGGATCGGCGGCGGGCGCCTCGCCGGGCGTCTCGACGGTGAGGGCCAGCACGTGCGGCAGGTCGTTGCGGTACGCGTACTCGGCGAGGCCGTGGGTGTAGACCGCGGTGAACAGGGCGGCGGCCGCCGCGGGCACCGGCCGGGGCGCGACCACCCGGCGCGGGGCGGCGGTCTTGTAGTAGCTCACCCCGGCGACGACGTGCAGCAGCTCGAGCACCCGGCGGACCCGGTCGAGCACCGCCGCGGACGGCGCCGTGGCCGGCACGGGCAGCTCGACCGTCTCGCGGAAGTCGAGGGCCAGCCCGCCGGGGCCGGTGAGCCGGTAGTCGAACGTGGCCACCCCGGTCACCGGGTCGAACGCGGAGGCCGGGAAGTGCAGCGTGTCCAGGGACAGGATCTGCTCCCGCTCCACCCGTTCCTCCTCGCTTCGGGACCGGCGGCCATACTAGTCCGGCCGGCCGACAGCCCGAAGGAGACCCGAGTGCGCCTCGCTGACCTGCGCGGTCGTTCCGTCGTCGTGTGGGGGACCGGCCGGGAGGGCCAGGCCGCGGTCGCCGCGGTGCGCGCCGCCGGCCCCGCCGCCCTCGCCGCCGTGGCCGACACCGCCGACGCCGGGCAGTTCGCGGGCGTGGAGCTGTCCGGCGGCGAGGCCGCCCGGGCCCGGCTGCTCGCCGCCGACGTGGTCGTGCGGTCGCCCGGGGTGCCCAACACCCACCCGTGGGTGCGCGAGCTGCGGGAGCGCGGCGTCCCGGTCACCGGCGGCAGCGCGCTGTGGCTGGCCGACCACGCCGGCCGGACGGTGGGCGTCACCGGCAGCAAGGGCAAGAGCACCACGTCGAGCCTCATCAGCCACCTGCTCACGGGCGCCGGCCGGCCCAACGCGTACGGCGGCAACATCGGCGTGCCGCTGCTGGACCTGCCGGACGCGCCGGCGTACGTGCTGGAGCTGTCGAGCTACCAGTGCGCCGACCTGACGGACTCGCCCGCCGTGGCGGTGGTGACGTCGCTGTTCCCGGAGCACCTGGACGCCCACGGCGGCGAGCGCGAGTACTACCGCGACAAGCTGAACCTGCTGGCGCACGGCCCGGGCCTGATCGTGGTCAACGGCTCCGACGAGCGCCTCGCCGCCGAGCTGGGCGGGGTGCGCGACGCGCAGGGCCGGCCGCCGGTGGACGCGACGGCCCGGTTCACCGTCGCGGACGGCCGGGTGCTGCGCGACGGCAGCCCGCTGTTCGACCGGGCGGCGCTGCGGCTCGCCGGGCGGCACAACGAGCGCAACCTGGCCGTGGCGCTGGCCGTGCTGGAGGGCCTGGGCGTCGACCCGGCCGCGCCCGAGGTCGCCGCGGCGGTGGCGGAGTACCGGCCGCTGCCGCACCGGCTGACCGAGATCGCCGACCCGTCGGGGCTGACGTTCGTCGACGACACGCTGTCGACGAGCCCGTACTCGGCGGTGCTGGCGGTGGAGGCGTACGAGGGGCGGCCGACGACCCTGATCGTCGGCGGCACGGACCGCGGCCTGGACTACGCGCCGCTGCGCGCCGGGCTGGCCGGCCGCGAGCTGACCGTGCTGGGCATCCCGGACAGCGGCGAGCGCATCCTGCGCGAGCTGGACGGGCTGCCCGGGGTGCGCACCGAGCTGGCCGGCGACCTGGTGGAGGCCGTGTCGCTGGCGCGCGCGGTGACCCCGCCCGGCGGGGTGGTGCTGCTGTCGCCGGCCGCCCCGAGCTACGGCCGCTTCCGCAACTTCGAGCACCGTTCCGAGGTCTTCGCCGAGGCCGTGCGCGCCACCGCCTGACGCTGCGCATCGGCCGTACGGCCGGACATCGGTGACCGTGACGGCCGTCACATCCAGCGTTCGCCCCATCCTTTACCGGGTCCAATCAGGACACCGGCGGCGAAGCTATTCTTCCGCGCAAAGTCGGACCAACGAGCGTCAATGTCGGCTGCCCGAAACACGACCGTCATCGACACAGAAGGTAACGGTTTGAAAACTTCGCCCACAGTCTTGACAGGAGGGGGGTCTCAGTAAGAACTTTTACCGCAACAGTTAACACTCCTTCCTGAAAGGGCGGCCCATGGTCGAGCACGAGATGGACGGCACCGCCGCGATGGCGGTCGCCGACGTCGGTGTGCGTGACCATGTGCGTGACCAGCTCCCCGGCCCCCTGTTCACCAGCTCCGACGGGGTCCTCCTGCGGGTCCGCACGCTGCTGCCGGAGTTCACCGGCGCCCTGCAGCGGGTGGCCGAGCACGTGCTGTCCGACCCGGCCGCCGCGTCCCGCGCCACGATCGTCGAGCTCGCCGAGCGCAGCGGGACGTCACCGGCGACCGTGACCCGGTTCTGCCGCGCCCTCGGCTTCGACGGCTACGCCGACCTGCGCCTCGGCATCGCCGCGGAGACCGGCCGCTCGCGCTCCGCCGGCTGGACGGTCGACATCGGCCGCGAGATCCAGCCCGGCGACCCGCTCGAGCGGGTGCTCGGCCAGATCATGGCGGCCGACACGCAGGCCATGCACGACACCGCCCAGCTGCTCGACCTCGCCGAGGTGGAGCGGGCGGCCGTCGCCATCGCCGGCGCGTCGCGGGTCAACATCTTCGGCGCCAGCGGCAGCGCGCTGGTCGGCGAGGAGATGCAGTTCAGCCTGCACCGCATCGGGGTGCCGGCCTGGTCGTGGAGCGACGTGCACAACGGCCTCGCCAGCGCGGCGCTGTCGCGCGCCGGCGACGTCGCGCTCGGCATCTCGCACAGCGGCGCCACCGGCGAGACGATCGAGCTGCTCGCCGAGGCCGGCAGCCACGGCGCCACCACGATCGCCCTGACCAGCTTCCCGCGCTCACCCTTGGCGGAGCTGGCCGACATCGTCCTGCTCACCGCCACCCAGGCGACCACCTACCGGCCCGACGCGCTCTCCGCGCGGCACCCGCAGCTGGTCGTCCTCGATCTGCTCTACGTGGCCGTGGCCCAGCGAACCCACGAACGTTCGCACGCCGCGTTCCAGCGCACCGCCCAAGCCGTCCACGGTCACAAGGCCGTCAAGGACGGGACGCCGGTATGACCCGGCGCCGACGCACCACCCCGTACCACCGCCGCTCGCGGCGGCGCGGTCGACAGGCCGCTTGAAACACCGGCCGGTGTCCCCACCCCTCGGGGCGCCGGCGCACCACCCCCTCGTAACAACCTGCGAAGTACTGAATTTCAGAGAGGAACGAAGCGTGAAGCGCAGAATTGCGATCGCTGCCGCCCTGGCGGCCACGCTGCTGGGTGCTGCCGCCTGCGGTGACAGCGGCGGCACCACCGCTCCGTCGACCGAGGGCAAGGTCGACGGCGCCGGCAAGACCATCAAGGTCTGGCTGATGGTCGACGCGGAGTCGGGCTGGAAGAAGGTCGTCGACGACGCCAACGCCCGCTTCAAGGCGGAGACCGGCGCGGACGTCAAGGTCGAGTACCAGCAGTGGGCGAACCACCTCACCAAGCTGGACGCCACCCTGGCCGGCGCCGAGGTCCCGGACGTCGTCGAGCTCGGTAACACCGAGTTCGCGAAGTACGTGGACGCCGGCGCGTTCGCCGAGCTCAAGAAGGACGAGTTCGAGAACTCGAGCACCTGGCTGACCGGTCTGTCCGGCGCCTGCGAGCTCGACGGCAAGACCTTCTGCGTGCCGTACTACGCGGGCGCCCGGGTCCTCATCTACCGCACGGACCTCTTCGAGAAGTCCAAGGTCGAGGTCCCGAAGACCCTCGCCGAGCTGAAGACGGCGGCCGACAAGCTCGAGTCCGACAACAAGGACTCGAAGTTCGGCGCGTTCTACATCCCCACCAACTGGTTCATGGCCTTCTCCTTCGGCCAGCGCAGCGGTGGCAAGATCGCCGTCAAGGAAGGCGACAAGTGGGTCGGCCAGATGTCGCAGCCGGCGTTCCAGCAGGGCCTGCAGGACTGGGTCGACCTTCACAAGGCGTACTCGAAGGCTGACCCGGCCAAGGACGAGAACGACCAGGCCGCGATCTTCGCGCAGGGCCAGGCCGCGATGTTCTACGGCAACGGCTGGGAGAAGGGCTCCGCGGAGGAGATCCGCAAGGACCCGAACGACCCCGAGTCGGAGCTCGTTCCCACCAAGGTCAAGGGCAAGCTGGCGCTCGCCCCGATGCCCGAGGTCCCGTCGTTCCTGGGCGGCTCGAACCTCGGCGTGACGCAGAAGTCGGCCAACCAGGCGCTCGCCGCCAAGTGGGTCAAGGCGTTCACCGACACCAAGTCGATGGAGGGCCTGATCGCGGCCAACGCGCTGCCGAACTCCACCGCCCTGCTGGACAAGGCCGCTGCGGTCGAGGGCATGGAGGCGACCGCGCAGGCCGCCAAGAACAGCTGGTTCCCGCCGAACTCGGCCAAGTGGGCCGACGTCGAGAAGCAGACCGTTCCGCAGACCATGCTGCGCGACATCCTCACCGGCAAGAAGACGGTGCAGGAAGCCACCGCATGGGGTGACGAGCAGATCAACACCATCCTGAACGCCTCCTGACGCGTTCGCGCCGCCCGGCCGGGCTCCCCGGCCGGGCGGCGCACCAGGTGCCGAACCCCCCCTTCTCGGCTCAGCCCCTCCTGGAAAGGAAGGATCCGATGTACGCCGTCGACTCCCCGGCGACTCCCAGACAGCACCGACCGTCTGGCGGCCACCAGCGTTTGCCTCAACGCGGCGCGGTCAAGCCCAAGCGCCGGAAGAATGACAGCGCTCGGACTCCGCTGCTGCTGGCCGCGCCCGCGCTGCTGATCCTGGCCGCGCTGCTCGGCTACCCGATGTTCCGCATGATGCAGCTGTCGTTCCAGGACATGCGCCTGCGCCAGCTGCTCACCGGCGTCACCCCGCCGTGGGTGGGCCTCGACAACTACACCAACGTGCTGACCGACCCGTTCTTCTGGGACGTCGTGCGGCGCACCGCCACCTTCACCGTGGTGTCCGTCGTGCTGTCGGTCGTGTTCGGCCTCGCCGTCGCCCTGCTGATGCGCCGGGTCGCCCGGCCCGTCCGGCTCGCGATGGTCGTCGCCATGATGTTCGTCTGGGCCGTGCCGCAGCTCGTCCAGGCGCAGATCTTCAAGTGGATGGTCGACACCGACTTCGGTGTCTTCAACTACCTGCTGGCGCAGATCGGCCTCGACTACCAGGGGCACAGCTGGTTCGCCGACCCGACCCAGGGCTGGATCGTCATCACGACGCTGGTCATCTGGGCCGGCATCCCGTTCCTCGCGATCACCCTGAACGCCGGCCTCACGCAGGTGCCCAAGGAGCTGCTGGAGGCGGCCGTCGTCGACGGCGCCTCGCCCTGGCAGGCCCTGCGCAGGATCACGCTGCCGATCCTCAAGCCGCTCATCACGATCGTCACCACGCTGTCCGTGATCTGGAACTTCGGCCTGTTCACGCAGGTCTGGGTGCTGCGGGACAGCAAGGTCGAGCCCGAGTACCAGACGCTGGGCACGTACTCCTTCATCCAGGCGTTCGGCCAGTCGAAGTACAGCCTCGGCTCCGCCATCGCGGTCATCACGGTGCTGCTCATGCTCGGCGTGACCGTGTTCTACATCCGCCAGATGTTCAAGATCGGAGAGGTCGACTGATGGCCGGCAAGAAGGGCCGCAAGCCCAGCGCTGACGAGCAGGGCACCGTCACCGTCGGCCGCAGCGGCCTCGGCACGGTCGTCGCGAACACCTTCGGCGTGATCTTCGCCGTGGTCATGATCTTCCCGGTCTACTGGGTCCTCAACACGGCGTTCAAGCCGGCGCCCGAGGTGCTGCAGTTCGAGCCGTCGTTCTTCCCGGAGGCCCCGACCTTCGACAACTTCATCTCGGCCTTCAACGCCCCGTACTTCGTCGACGACCTCATCAACGGCATGCTCGTCACCGTCTTCGCGGTGTTCGGCGCGCTCGTGGTGGGCTTCCTCGCCGCCCTGGCCATCGCCCGGTTCTCGTTCTACGGGCGCAAGGCGCTGATCCTGATCATCCTGGCCGTCCAGCTCGTCCCGCTGGTCGCGCTGCTCATCCCGCTGTTCCTGATGATGCAGAAGGTCCAGCTGACCAACAGCCTCATCGGTGTCGGCATCGTCTACCTGGTGCTGATCCTGCCGTACACCGTGTGGACGCTGCGCGGCTTCATCGCCGGCATCCCGCGCGAGCTCGACGAGGCGGCCCTGGTCGACGGCTGCAACCGGTGGCAGACGTTCTGGCGGATCATCCTGCCGCTGACGGGTCCCGGTTTGGTTGCGACCTCCATCTACGGCTTCATCCAGGCGTGGAACGAGTTCATCATCATCAACACGTTCAACAGTCCGGAAAAGCAGAACCTGATGGCGTGGCTGCTGCAGAATCAGACGAATCGGGGCACCGCGTGGGGTCCCCTCATGGCTGGCGCGATCATCACCTCCCTCCCGGTGGTGGTGTTCTTCCTGCTCATCCAGCGCAACATCGCGACAGGCATGACGGCCGGCGCCGTCAAGGGCTGACGCGCTCGACACCTTCTAGGAGACGTTGATGGCCGAAATCCCCGGCACCGGCACCGAGCTGGACCGCCGTACCGTTCTGCGCCGTGCCGCGATGGCCGGCCTGCTCGCCACGCCCGCCATGGGCCTGCTCAACGCCTGCGCCAGCGGCGGCGACGAGGGTGCGAACACCGACACGCCGTCGGGGGAGAAGAGCGACACCAACCCGCTCGGCGTGGACCCGAAGGCCCCGCTCGAGGTCGTGATCTTCAACGGCGGCCTCGGCACCAAGTACGCGACGGACGTGCACATCCCGTCGTACAACAAGCTGTTCCCCGAGTCGAAGGTGACCTTCTCGCAGACCGAGGAGATCGCCACCGTCATCCAGCCCCGGGTGAACGCCGGCGACCCGCCGGACATGATCAACAACTCGGGCTCGAAGCTGATGGACATGGGCGCGCTCGTCCAGGCCGGCCAGGCGCAGGACCTGACCGAGCTGTTCGCCGCCCCGTCGGTCGACATCGCCGGCTCGACCGTCAAGGACACCCTGGTGCCCGGCACGGTGGAGCAGGGCCAGTTCAACGGCAAGCCGTACGCCCTGAACTACGCGTTCACCGTCTTCGGCCTCTGGTACAACTCGAAGCTGTTCGCGGCGAACAACTGGACCGCGCCGAAGACGTGGGCCGAGTTCACCGCGCTGCTCGACCAGATCAAGGGCAAGGGCATCCTGCCGTACTCGTACGCCGGCGCGAACGCGTCCTACTACCAGTACCTGGTGATCCTCACCAGCGCCGCCAAGATCGGCGGCCCGGACGTCCTGAAGAACATCGACAACCTGGCCGACGGCGCGTGGCAGGCCCCCGCGGTGAAGCAGGCCGCGCAGGCCTGGGGCGAGATCGGCGCCAAGTACGGCAACAAGGCGCACCTGGGCCTCAAGCACACCGAGGTCCAGCTCCAGCAGAACCAGGACAAGGTCGCGATCTACCCGTCCGGCTCCTGGCTGGAGAACGAGCAGGCCAAGGACACCCCGGCCGGCTTCGAGTACGCCGTCATGCCGGTGCCGAGCGTCACCGGCTCCGACGCCATGCCGCAGACCGCCATCTACGCGGCCGCGGGCGAGATCTACTTCGTCGCGGCCAAGGGCAAGAACCCGCGCGGCGGCATGGAGTACCTGCGTCACATGCTGTCGAAGGCGGGCGCCCAGGGCTTCACCAAGGCCACCAAGGTCCTCACGGTGGTCAAGGGCGCGACCGACGGCCTGACGATCTCGCCCGGCCTCACCAGCAGTGACACGATGCTGAAGGCGGCCGGCGCGGACTACTTCAGCTACCGCTTCGACACCTGGTACAAGAAGCTCGACGACGAGGCCCGCGCCGCGACGAACGAGCTGATGTTCTCGGGTGGTGACGCCCAGAAGTTCTGTGACCGGATGCAGAAGGCCGCCGACGCCGTCAAGGCCGACTCCTCCATCCAGAAGTTCACCCGCTGATCCACAGGTAAGGACGGACGAGCGCCATGCGGCACGGCAAGTATCCCTTCATCATCGGTTTCCTTGCCGTGCCGGTGGCCCTCTACGGCACGTTCGTCGTCGCGGCGTACGTGCAGACGTTCCAGCTGTCGTTCACCAGCTTCCGCGGCTTCGGCGCGGCCACGTACGTCGGCCTCGACAACTTCGTGCGGCTCTGGGACGACAGCCAGTTCTGGCAGGCGCTGCGCAACCACGCCGTGCTGCTGATCTTCCTGCCGCTCATCACCATCGCCATCGCCCTGGTCTTCGCCTTCCTGCTCAACGTGGGCGGCGGCGCCAAGGGCGGCATGCAACGCGGCGTGTGGGGCTCCAAGTTCTACCGGGTCGTCTTCTTCTTCCCGCAGCTGCTGGCCCTCGCCCTGGTGGCCGTCATCTTCGGCCGGGTCTACTCGCCGGACGGCAGCGGCCTCATCAACGGCCTGCTCAACGGCGGCGACGACCCGATCCTGTTCCTGGCCGACCAGCGCTGGGCGCTGTGGTCGATCCTCGCGGTGCTCATCTGGCAGGCCGTCGGCTTCTACGTGGTGCTGTTCTCCGCCGGCATGGGCTCGGTCCCGCAGGAGATCTACGAGGCGGCCGCGCTCGACGGCGCCACCCGGGTCACGCTGTTCTTCCGCGTGACGATCCCGCTGCTGTGGAACACCGTCCAGGTCGCCTGGGTCTACCTGGGCATCGCCGCGTTCGACGCGTTCGCCCTCGTCAACATCATGACGGTGGACCGCGGCGGCCCCGACGGCGCGACGATGGTCCTCGGCATGCTGATCTACCGGAACATCTTCGACTACTCCCAGTACGGCTACGCGTCGGCCATCGGCGTCGTGCTGTTCTTCCTGACGCTGACCTTCGCCGCCCTGACCCTGCGGGTCACCCGGCGCGACACGGTGGAGATGTGATGACCGACGTCGCCAGCACGGACACCCCCGCCGGCCCCCCGGTCGCCCCCGCCCCGGCCGCCAAGCGCGGCGGCAGGCCGGACGTCAAGCGCGAGGTCGGCGCGTTCACCGGCGCCGCGCACCTGGCCCTCGTGCTGTGGGCGGTCGCCACCGTCGGGCCGCTCATCTGGGTCGTGCTGGCCTCGTTCAAGACCAACACCGAGATCTTCCTCGGCCAGCCGTTCGCGCTGCCCGGCTCGTTCGCCCTCGACAGCTACGCCACGGCGTGGAACGAGGCCAACGTCGGCCGGTACTTCCTGAACTCCGTGTTCGTGGTGCTGGTCAGCACCGCCGGCACGATGCTGTTCGGCGCCATGGCCGCCTACGTGCTGGCCCGGTACAAATTCTGGGGCAACCGCTTCATCTACTACCTGTTCGTCTCGGGGCTGGCGTTCCCCACGTTCATGGCGCTGCCGCCGCTGTTCCTGATCCTGCGCTCGATGAACCTGCTGAACACGTTCACCGGCCTGATCCTGGTCTACATCGCGTACTCGCTGCCGTTCACGGTGTTCTTCCTCGCCGCGTTCTTCAAGACGCTGCCGCGCGAGATCGAGGAGGCCGCCACGGTCGACGGCGCCTCCCACACCCGCACGTTCTTCCAGATCATGGTGCCGATGGCGCGGTCCGGCCTGGTCAGCATCACGATCTTCAACATCGTCGGCCAGTGGAACCAGTACCTGCTGCCGGTGGCGATCATGCAGGGCGCGGGCGCCGACTCGAAGTGGGTGCTGACCCAGGGCATCGCGGCGATCAGCGTCTCGGCCGGTTACCAGGCGAACTGGGCGGCCCTGTTCGCCGCGCTCACCATGTCGATCATCCCGATGATCGTCGTGTACGCGTTCTTCCAGCGGCAGATCCAGGCCGGGCTGACGGCGGGCGCGGTCAAGTAGCCGCCCGCGCCACCGTCAGGTGGTGCGACGAGGCGCCCAGCAGGCTGGGCTCGTCCTCGACGCGGCGCAGCAGGTCCAGCGCGGTGGCCCGCCGGCCGGGGTCGGCGAGGATCTCGTCCAGCCGGCCGCCGAGCAGCCACAGCGGACCCTCGACGGCGACGACCCGCGGGGCGCGCAGGCCCGCCTCGACCGGCTCGGCCGCGGGCTCGTCCGGGTGGTGCAGGTACGCGGTGGTGAAGTAGCGCGGCTCGTCGGCGGGGCCGCGGTGCACGCCGCTGCCGAGCCCCGCGTCGACGATGTCCCGGAAGCGCGGGTCGGCGTGGTACCCCTTCGCGAAGCCGTCGAGCAGCGGCGCGAACCGGCTGATCGTCGCGCCGGCGGCGACCCCGCTCGGGCGCAGCGCGCGGGCCGCCTCCCGCCAGGCGCGCACCCGGTCGGCGCGGGCGGTGAGGTGGTAGAGGGGGCCGAGCAGCAGCACCGCGTCGTACGAGCCGGTCGCCGCGGGCAGGTCGCGGGCGTCGCCCACGGCCGCCGTCACGCCGGGCCGCGCCGCCGCCGCGGCTACGTGCTCCGGCACCGGGTCGACCACGTGCACCCGGTGGCCCGCCGCCGCCAGCACCGCCGCGTACCGGCCGGTGGCGCCGCCCACGTCGAGGACGTCCGCCGGCGCCGCGGGCAGCACCCGCTCCAGCACGTCGACGGTGCGCAGGAACTCCAGCAGGCCGGTGCCGGCGGTGAGCCGGTCGCCCTCCAGCCCGCGCCGGTAGAACTCCAGGATCTCCGCGTCGATCACCCCGCCCACGGTGGCGGACCGGCGGGCGGTGTTCAACCGGGTTTGTCGTACCGGGGCGGCAGAATGGCGGCGTGATGATGGGGCTGGTGGCGGGGCGCATGCGGCCGGTCGAGCCGCCCGGCCCCGAGACCGCCGCCCACGCCGCCGCCGTGACCGCGGCCGACGGGGCCGGGGTGCGCTGGCTGCTCGCGTCCGCCGCCGCCGACTACCCGCCGCTGCTGCGCGCCGGGGCCCGGCTCGGCCGCTGCCACGACGCCGAGCTGACCGAGGCGTTGCTGTCGGGCTACGCGGGGCGCTGGGGCGAGCCGCGGGCGCTGCCGGCCGCGTACGCCCGGCTCACCGGCGCGCCGGTGCCGCCCGACCCGCCGCCGCGGCACGCCGAGCCGCCCGGGCACGCGCAGACGGCGCTGTTCGAGCCCGCGCCCGCCGCCCCCGCCGAGCTGGGCGCCGACCCGCTCGACGCGCTCGCCGCCGTGTATTCCGACCAGCGGGCGCGCATCGCCGCCACCGAGCACCCGGGCCGGTTCCGGCTGCTGGTGGCCGCCGAGTCGGCCGGGGCGCTGATCGGCGCCGAGATGGGCCACGAGGGCCTGCCGTGGCGGGCCGACATCCACGATCAGCTGCTCGTCGAGCTGCTCGGGCCGCCGCAGCCGGTCGGGCCGCCGCGCCGGCTGGCCGAGCTGACCGCCGAGGTCAACGCGGCGTTCGGCACCCGCGGGCTGCACCCCGACTCGCCGGCCGAGGTGCTGCGGGCGTTCGCGCGGGCCGGCGTCGAGGTGCCGAACACCCGGGCCTGGGTGCTGCGCGGCGTCGACCACCCGGCCGTGGCGCCGCTGCTGGAGTACAAGGAGCTGTACCGCATCTGGACGGCGCACGGCTGGACGTGGCGCGACGCGTGGGTGCGCGACGGCCGCTTCCGCCCGGAGTACGTGCCGGGCGGCGTGGTGTCCGGCCGGTGGGCCACCCGGGGCGGCGGGGCGCTGCAGGTGCCCAAGGTGGTGCGGCGCGCCGTGGTGGCCGACGAGGGCTGGCGGTTCGTCGTCGCCGACGCGGGCCAGCTGGAGCCGCGGGTGCTGGCGGCGGTGTCGGGCGACGCCCGGCTCGCGGCGGCGGGCGGCGCCGGCGACCTCTACGCGGCGCTGGCCCAGCAGGCGTTCGGCGGCGACCGGGCGAAGGCGAAGGTGGCGCTGCTCGGCGCCATGTACGGCCAGACCGGCGGCGCCGCCGTGCCCGCCCTGAACACGCTGCGGCGCAGCTACCCGACGGCGTTCGAGTACGTCGAGGCGGCCGCCCGCACGGGCGAGGCGGGCGGGCTGGTCCGCTCGTGGCTGGGCCGCACCTGCCCGCCCGCGCACGCGGCGGTGCGCGAGGACGACGGCGACGGCCCCACCGAGGACTACCAGGGCGGGGCGTCGGGGCGGGCCCGCGGCCGGTTCACCCGCAACTTCGTCATCCAGGCGACGGCGGCGGAGTGGGCGCTGGTGCTGCTCGCCACGCTGCGCACCGAGCTGGCGGGCATGCGGGCGCGGCTGGTGTTCTTCGTGCACGACGAGGTGGTGGTGCACTGCCCGGCGGACGAGGCCGCGGCGGTGACGGCGGCGGTGGAGCGCAGCGCGCAGCGGGCCGCCGAGCTGCTGTTCGGTGACACGCCGGTGCGCTTCCCGCTCGACGTGTCCGTGGTGCGGTGCTACGCGGACGCGTGAGGTCAGATCTCGATGTCGAAGCGGCGCAACAGCGGGCGCATGAGCAGGCCGCCCGCCGCGAGCACGCTGATCACCGTGAACGCGCCGCGCAGCACCACCACCTCGACCGTGCCGCCCACCTTGACCGCCATGCCGCTGGGCACCGCGATCATGCGCCACATGCGCCGCCCGACCGGGATGGGCCACAGGATCGGCACGCCGTTGCGGGTGATCATGTCGCCGAGCAGGTGCACGAAGCAGCCCACCCCGACGGCCAGCCCGAGCATGGGGTAGCCGCGCTCGCCGGGCAGGTTGGCCCACACGTAGGAGGCGGCGCCCGCGCTGACCAGCGTGACGACGACCCAACCGGCCCGCTCCGCCCACCGGTCGAACAGCCCGCGCAGCGCCAGGCCCACCATGAGGAAGACGATGCCGAGCACCGCCCACTTGCCGAACGCCCCGCACAGCGCGGTGGTGCCCCAGCCCACCAGCACGGTGAACGGGATGGTGTGGGTGAACGTGCGGTGGCCGTTGTCGCGGCGCGGGTCGCGGCGGGTGCGCGTCGCCGTGTAGATGCCCAGCGAGATCTTCTCGATCACCTCGGCGGCGAACAGCGAGAACACCCCGAACGTGCGGGCGACCGTGGCGCCGCCCTGGTTGCGGGTCACCTTGCCGGACAGGTCCAGGTCGGGGAACAGGGCGCCGCCGGCGCACATGGCGGTGCCGGCGGCGATGGCGAGCGGCGTCTGCCCGTACCCGGCGAAGTGGTCGAGTGCCCAGCTGCCCGCCAGCCAGACGGTCGCCCCCGACAACGCGTGCGACGGGCCCATCATCGGTGCGGCCACCCTCCCTGGTCTGCCGGCGAACGTGAGAACCTTGGCAGAGCGGGGAGGGCGGTTCAACGACCGCGCCGTCCACTGTGGAGTGGCGATGGTCACCGGTGGTGGTACGGCCCCCCGGCGTACGACCGGTGCCCCCACGGCTGCCCGTGGCCGTGCCGCGCCCAGCGCCGGTGCCGCGCCAGGCCGATGACCAGGAACGTCAGCGGGATCGCCGGCCAGAAGAAGTGCGCCCCCGACAGCACCCACAGCCCGGTGAGCACCATGGCCGCCGCGACGACGAACGCGGTGTGCCGGCGCACGTGCCGCCCCAGCTCGGCGCGGGCCTCGGGCGTGTCGAGCAGGGCCCGCCGGCCCCCGTCGGGCAGGTCGGCGGTGAGCGGGGCGAACTGGTCGCGGTAGGTGGCGGCGTACACGGCGGCGAGGCGCTCCTCGCCCTCCTCGAGGGTGAGCCGGCCCTCGGTCATGGCGGCCCGGACGATCGTGGCGAGCTGCTCGCGCTCCGCGTCGGAGGCGCGCAGGCGGCTGGTCGGTGCGGTGGTCACGGTCGGTTCCTCCCTGCCTGGTGGTCACTCCAGCGTGGCGGCCGCGCGGCCGCCCGGCGTCGGCCCGGCGGAGGCGCCCGCCGTACCCCGCCGGGCGCAGCCGGGGCCGCCGCCTACCCCGCGGGGAGTACGCGGACCCCCGCCGCGACGCCGACGCCGGGGCGGCGCGGGTGCCGTAGCGTCGACCGGGTGAGACACCTGCCGGAGCGCCGGCGGCGCGGCTGGCACGGCGGGGGAGCCGCGGTCGCCGCCGCCCTATTCCACGTGCTCGGTGCGCGCGCCGCGGCCCGCGCCGGTGCGCCGCCGGTCGACCTGGGCGTGCTCGCGTACCCGCTGCTGCTGGCCGGCCCGGCCGCCCTGCTGGTGCGGCGGCGCGCGCCGATCGCGGTGCTGGCCGTCGCGGCCGCCGCGACCGTGGCGTACGCGTTGACCGCCGCGCCGCGCTGGACGTTCGCGGTGGCGGGGGTGGTGGCGCTGTTCCACGCGGTGCGCACCGGGCGGCGCACCCCGGCCGCCGTGGCGATCGCGGCCGGCGCGTACCTGTCCTGGCTGGTCCTGCCGCTGGTGCTGCCCGGCGTGCCGGCGGCGGTGCGCCCCGAGCCGCGCGAGGCCGTCCTCACCGGCGTGGCGCTGGTGCTGACCGTGCTGCTGGGCGGCGCGGCGAAGGTCCGCGGCGAGCACTACGCGGAGATGGCGAAGGCGCACGCCGAGCAGCAGCGGGCCCGCGCCGAGCGGCAGCGCCGGCAGGCGTCGGAGGAGCGGCTGCGGATGGCGCGCGAGCTGCACGACGTCCTCGGCCACCACCTGTCGCTGATCAGCGTGCAGGCCAACGTGGGCCTGCACCTGATGGACAGCCGCCCCGAGCAGGCCCGCGAGGCCCTGACGGCGATCCGGGCGGCCAGCGCGGAGGCGCTCGCCGAGGTCCGCGGCGTGCTCGGCGTGCTGCGCACCGACGACGAGGCCGCCGAGGCCGCGCCGCGCCAGCCCGCCCCGGGCCTCGACCGGCTCACCGACCTGACCGCCGACGCCGGCATCGCCGTGGACACCCGCGTCGCGGGCGCCGCCCGCCCGGTGCCGCCGGAGGTGGACCGCGCGGCGTACCGGATCGTGCAGGAGGCCCTGACCAACGTCCGCCGGCACGGCCCGGCGGACGCCCGCGCGGTCGTCACCGTGGCCTACGGCCCCGCCGACCTCACCGTCACGGTCGCCAACGACGGCCCGCCGGCCGACGACGCCGACCCCACCGGCAACGGCATCGCCGGCATGCGCGCCCGCGCCGAGTCGCTGGGCGGCACGCTGTCCGCGGGCCCGGACACCGCGGGCGGCTTCCGCGTCGCCGCGGTCCTGCCCACCGGGGGTACGCCGTGATCACCGTCCTGCTGGCCGACGACCAGGCCCTCGTCCGGGCGGGCTTCCGCGCCCTGCTGGACGCCGAGCCCGACATCGCCGTGGTCGCCGAGGCCGCGGACGGCCTGGCGGCGGCCCGCCTCGCCGCCGACCACCGCCCCGACGTGGTCCTGATGGACATCCGGATGCCCGGCGTCGACGGCCTGGAGGCCACCCGCCGCATCGCCGCCGACCCGGCGCTGGCCGCCACCCGGGTGCTCATCCTGACCACCTTCGAGCTGGACGAGTACGTCTTCGAGGCGCTGCGCGTCGGCGCGTCCGGCTTCCTGGTCAAGGACACCGAGCCGGTCGACCTGCTCCGCGGCGTGCGCGCCGTCGCGGCCGGCGACGCCCTGCTGAGCCCGGGCGCCACCCGCCGCGTGATCACCCGCTTCGCCGCCGCGAACCCGGGCCGCGCGGCCGCGCCGCCCCCGGCCCTCGACCAGCTCACCGACCGCGAACGCGAGGTTCTCGCGCTGGTGGGCGAGGGCCTGTCGAACGACGAGATCGCCACCCGGCTGCTCATCAGCCCGGCGACGGCGAAGACCCACGTGAGCCGCACGATGGTCAAGCTCGCCGCCCGCGACCGCGCCCAGCTGGTCGTCACCGCGTACGAGGCGGGCCTGATCCGCCCCGGCTGGCTGACCTGACGGGCCGCCGCCGCGTCAGCCCGTCCGCAGGGTGCGCAGCGCCTCGGCCACCGACCAGGCCTGGAACGGGCAGCCGGTGGCGGCGTGCGGCGGGTCGCCGTCGGCGGTCTCGGAGACCGAGCCGAGGCCCCACTCGGCCAGGTGGGCGGCGGTGGCCGCGGGCGCCTCGTCGTCGGTCAGGCCGCACCGGCGGGCCGCGTCGCGGTACGGGCCCGCCAGCCACGGCCAGACGGTGCCCTGGTGGTACGCGGCGTCCCGGGCGGCGCCGGTGCCGCGGTGCCGGCCGGTGAACCCGCGCTCGGCGGGGGCGAGGCTGCGCAGGCCGACGGGGGTGAGCAGGGCGCCGGCGACACGGCGCAGGGCCTCCGGTTCGGGGCGCAGCGGGGCGTGCGGCAGCGACCAGGCGAGCAGCTGGTTGGGGCGCAGCGCCGGGTCGTCGCCGCCGGGGCCGTCGACCACGTCGTACAGCAGGCCGTGGGGCGCGGGGAAGCGGCGCCGGAAGCCGGCGACGGCGGCCTCGTGGGCGCGGGCGGCCGGGCCGGCGTCGCCGCGGGTGCGGGCGGCCAGGTCGGCGACCACGGCCAGGGCGTTGACCCACAGGGCGTTGACCTCGACGGGCTTGCCGCGCCGCTGGGTGACGGGCACGCCGTCGACGCGGGCGTCCATCCAGGTCAGAGCCTCCCCGTCGGCGCCCTGGGTGAGCAGCCCGTCGGCGGGGTCGGCGCGGATGCCGTAGCGGGTGCCGGCCAGGTGGGCGCCGACGACGGCGCGCAGGCCGGGCAGCAGGTCCGCGGCCAGGCCGGTGTCGCCGGTGGCGGCGACGTGGCGCCCGACCGCGTGCAGGAACCACAGCGTGCCGTCGACGGTGTTGTACTCGACCGCGCCGGTGTCGGCGGTGTTGGCGAGCATGCCCTCGGACAGGGTGGCGGCGTAGGAGCGCAGCAGGTCCGCCCCGGCGTCCGCGCGCCCGGTGGCGAGGAACAGGCCCTCGTAGCTGATCATCGTGTCGCGCGACCAGGCGCCGAACCACGGGTAGCCGGCCACCACGTCCGGGCCGGCCGGGGTGCGCACCACGAACGCGTCGGCGGCCAGGGCGAGGCTCGCGGTCAGGTCGTCGGCCGGGCGGGCGGCCGCCACCACGGCGCGGTGGCGGCGGCGGGCGGCGGCGACGACCTCCACGGGCGGGGCGGGGCGGTCGGCCAGGGCGGTGGCGTCGCCGGCCCACGCGGTCACCTGGGCCGCGTCGCCGGGGGCGGTGAGGGTGGTGTGGAAGCTGCCCGCGTGCCACAGGTCCTCGCCGGGGTTGAGGCCCCGCGCGGCCTCCTCCCGGTGGTGCACGCCGCGCCACCACCGGCCGGCCGGGCGGACGCCCGGGCCGGTCAGGCGGTACGCCCCGGCGACGACGCAGCCGTCGGCGGCCGGTTCGACGGTGGGCGGCGGGCCGGCGGCGGTGCGTTCGCCGTGCGCGTCGCGCCACGTGCACAGCGCCTCCAGCGTGAGGCCGACGGGGCCGCCGGCGACCAGGCGGTGCACGACGGCGACCGCGGGGCGCCCGTGCGTCATGGCCAGCTCCCGCTCGACGACCGTGTCGCCGACGCGCCAGCGCCAGCGGGGCAGCCCGTCGGCCAGGGTGAAGCCGGACAGCAGCTCGTGGCCGCGGGGTTCGACGGCCCCGGACGCCCACTCGTGCGTGCCCAGGCGCACCGTGGCCCCGGACGGCAGCGTGAGCGTCGCGTCGAGGGCGGCCAGCGCCAGCCGGCGGGACGCGGGCGTGGCGCCGGCGACGACCAGCAGGCCGTGGTAGCGGCGGGTGCGCAGCCCGCTGACGGTGCCCATCGCGTAGCCGCCCAGGCCGTCCGGCAGCAGCCACTCGCGGGCGCCCCCGGCGGCGGGATCGCCGCACACCTGCGGGCCGAAAGAGATCGGTATCACCGCTTTCCCCACGTTAGCGGGGAAATAGGGGAGCGGAGACGGCGGTCGTAACACGACGTGGACACAATCCTGATGATGCGGGACCGGGCCTCTTAGTGTGGGAGTGGGCGGAAGATCGAGATGTGGAGGTGACCGGCGGCGTGGCGGCCATCGACGCGGCGGGAGCGGAACGGGCGCGGCTGGCCGAGGCCGACGCGGGCGCGGAGCCGTGGCGCGCGTGGGGTCCCTACCTGGCCGAGCGCGCCTGGGGCACGGTCCGCGAGGACTACAGCGAGCACGGCACCGCGTGGGACTACTTCCCGCACGACCACGCCCGCTCCCGCGCCTACCGGTGGAATGACGACGGCATGGGCGGCATCTGCGACGACCGGCAGACGTTCTGCTTCGCCCTCGGCCTGTGGAACGGCCGCGACCCGATCATCAAGGAGCGGATGTTCGGCCTCGGCGGTGACGGCGGCAACCACGGCGAGGACGCCAAGGAGTACTGGTGGTACCTGGACTCCACGCCCACCCACTCGTGGATGCGGTGGCGCTACCACTACCCGCAGGCCGCGTTCCCGTACGACGACCTGGTGCACGTCAACGGCCGGCGCAGCCGCGAGGAGGCCGAGTACGAGCTGGTCGACACCGGCGTCTTCGACGAGGACCGCTACTGGGCGGTGACCGTCGACTACGCCAAGGCCGGCACCGAGGACATGTGCGTCGTCATCACGGTCGCCAACCGCGGCCCCGACCCGGCGACGCTCGACCTGCTGCCCACCCTGTGGTTCCGCAACACCTGGTCGTGGGGCCTGCCCGGGCGTGACGCCGTGCCGCAGCTGCAGGGCTCGCCGGGACGGCTGGTCGGCCGCCACCGGGTGCTCGGCCAGCTGGTGCTGCAGGCGGACGAGCCCGTGCCCCCGCTGGTCTGCGACAACGAGACCAACGCGCAGCGGCTGTGGGGCCTGCCCGGCACGACGCTCTACCCGAAGGACGGCATCAACGACCACCTCATCGCCGGCACCCCCACCGTCAACCCGGAGCACCGCGGCACCAAGGGCGCGCTGCACTACCGGCTGACGCTGGCCGGGGGAGAGGAGCGGCAGATCCGGCTGCGCCTCGCGGTGACCGCGCCGCCGCCCGGCGCCGACCCCGCGCCCGAGCTGGACCTGGGCGACGGCTTCAGCGCCGTGGTGCGCGACCGCGAGGCCGAGGCCGACGCGTTCTTCGCCGAGCTGATCCCGGCCGCCGCGTCCGCCGAGGAGGCCGCCGTGGCCCGGCAGGCCGTCGCCGGGCTGATGTGGGGCAAGCAGTTCTACCACTTCGACGTGCAGCGCTGGCTCACCGGCGACCCGGGCTCCGCGCCGCCGCCGCCGGGGCGCCGGTTCGGGCGCAACCACGCCTGGTGGCACATGAACTCGTTCGACGTCATCTCCATGCCCGACCCCTGGGAGTACCCCTGGTACGCGGCCTGGGACCTGGCGTTCCACTGCGTCACGATCGCCCGGGTCGACCCGGGCTTCGCGAAGGCGCAGCTGCTGCTCCTGCTGCGCGAGTGGTACCAGCACCCCAACGGCCAGATCCCCGCGTACGAGTGGGCGTTCGGCGACGTGAACCCGCCCGTGCACGCGTGGGCGGCCATCCGGGTGTTCGAGATCGACGGCGGCCGCGACCACGACTTCCTCGCCCGCATCATGCACAAGCTGCTGCTCAACTTCACCTGGTGGGTCAACCGCAAGGACGTCGGCGGCAACAACGTCTTCGAGGGCGGCTTCCTCGGCCTGGACAACGTCGGGCCGTTCGACCGGTCCGCCGCGCTGCCGGTCGCGGGCGTGCTGGAGCAGTCCGACGGCACGGGCTGGATGGCGATGTACGCCCTGAACCTGCTCGACATGTCGCTGCGGCTGGCCCGCAAGGACCGGGCGTACGAGGACATGGCGACGAAGTTCTTCGAGCACTTCGCCTACATCGCCGGGGCCGCGTACCAGCAGGGGCTGTGGGACGACGAGGACTGCTTCTTCTACGACGTGCTGCGCCTGCCCGACGGCTCGCGGGTGCCGCTGAAGGTGCGCTCGATCGTGGGCCTGCTGCCGCTGGCCGCCACCAGCCGGCTCAACACCGCCGACCTGGCCCGGCTGCCGGAGCTGGCGGCGCGGCTGCGCTGGGTGCTGGCCAACAAGGGCGAGTACCACGACGTGGTGGGGGCGCGGCGGCTGTCCGCGGACGGCCGGCAGCAGCGCCTGCTGTCGATGGTGGGCCCCGACCAGCTCGTCAAGATCCTCACCCGGATGCTGGACGAGGACGAGTTCCTGTCGCCGTACGGGGTGCGCACCCTGTCGCGGCGGCACCTCGACAAGCCGTTCACGGTGTCGCTCGGCGGCTCCGACTTCACCGTCGGCTACGAGCCGGCGGAGTCCACCAGCGGCCTGTTCGGCGGCAACTCCAACTGGCGCGGCCCGGTCTGGATGCCCGTCAACTACCTGCTCGTCGAGGCGCTGCGCGAGTTCGCCGCGTTCTTCGGCGACGACCTCACCATCGAGTACCCGACCGGCTCCGGCCGCAAGGTGACGCTGCACGAGGTCGCCGACGACCTGTCCCGCCGGCTCATCGCGCTGTTCCTGCCGGACTCGTGGGGGCGCCGGCCCATCTACGGGGCGTGCGAGCTGTTCCAGACGCACCCGGACTGGCGCGACCTGATCGCGTTCCCGGAGTACTTCCACGGCGACAACGGCGCCGGCCTGGGCGCCTGGCACCAGACCGGCTGGACGGCACTCGTGGTGGACCTGATCCTCGGCGTGCACCGCTCCTGAGTCAGGGCGCGGACGGGGCGGGCGGCCACGTCACGGTCAGCTCCGCCCGGCAGTGCGCGGGCAGCGCCCGTTCCACCGCCGCCAGCTCCTCGGCGGTGGGCGGGTGCGCCTCGCCGGTGGCGATGCGGGTCGCGTACCAGGCGTACCGGCCGACCTGGTCGTACAGGTAGGGCTCCTGGATGTGCAGGTGCGCGGCCTCGCGGTCGGCCCGCCACACCCCGGCGGCGCCGGGGTCGGCGGTCAGGGCGCGGCCCTGCGCGAGGGTCTCCGCGGCCACCGCGCACGCGGCCGGGGACGCCACGGGCGGGTCGTTGTGCCGCCGCCACAGGTACACCCCGCCGACCAGCGACGCGGCCAGCAGCACGAGCACCACCAGGGCGAACGCGATCAGCCCGCCCCGCTCGCCGCGCTCGGGCGCCGCCGCGCCGGTGCGGTGCCGCCCGGACGTCCACGCCTCCGGCGCGGTCCGGGCCGGGGCGGGGTGCGCGCCCAGCCCGCCGGGGAACGGGCGCCCGGGCGGCGGCGCGCCGCCGCTCACGTCCGCGGTGAGCCGCACCCGCCGGTAACGCACCAGGCGGCTCGACCGGTAGCCGGGCCGCGGCCGCCGCCCGGTGGGCCGGCACGGCCGCGCGGCGGTCACGCGGTCCTCGCCGCGAACACCGTCATCCTGGACACCTCGACGCCCTCCCACCCCGGCGCCGGTGGCGCCGCCCGGTAGTACGGGCGCGGGGGCCGTTCCGGATGACTTCTGTGGTGGCGAGAAACACAGGCGAAACACTACGATCGGTCGCACCGTCGTCACGATCGTCAGGAACCACCGTGTCCCTCGTCTGCGTCACCGTCGACCAGCACGCCGCCGCTGACCGCCGCCGCGCCTTCGACGCCGTCCTCGGCCTCGACCCCGTCACCGTCCTCGCCGGCCCTGGCCCGCTGCCGCCGATCCGCCGCGTCGACGGCACGTGGGGCCGCGTCGGCGACGTGCGCACCCTCGACCTCGCCGGCGGCGGCGCCGTCGTCGAGCGGCTGACCGAGATCGACGCCACCCGCGAGTTCGCGTACGACGTGACGGGCCTGCCGGGGCTGACCGGGCGGCTGGTCACCGGCGCCCGCGGCTGCTGGGAGCTGCACACCACCCCGCACGGCGGCACCGAGATCACCTGGACGCTGGCGTTCCGCCCCCGGCCCGGCCGGGCGCTCGCCTTCCGGGTGCTGGCCGCGCCGGTGTGGCGGCGCTACCTGCGCCGGGCCCTGGCCAACGCGGTCGCGGCCGTCCACGAGCGCGCCGGGCTGCCCGCGTCGGCCCGCCGCTAGCCTCGTCCGCATGCAGTTCGGAGTCGGCTACTTCCCCACCCACGACGGCGTGCGCCCCGGCGAGCTGGCCGCCCGGGTCGAGGAGCGCTGCCAGGACGCCCTGTTCTTCGCCGAGCACACCCACATCCCGGCGAGCCGGGAGAGCCCGTGGACCGGCGGCCCGGAGCTGCCCCGCCGCTACTACCACTGCTACGACCTGTTCGTGGCGCTGACGGCGGCGGCCGAGGCGACCCGCCGGCTGCGCGTCGGCAGCGGCGTCTGCCTCGTCGTCGAGCGCGACCCGATCGTCACCGCGAAGGCGGTCGCCAGCGTCGACCACCTGTCCGGCGGGCGCCTGGAGTTCGGCGTCGGCGCCGGCTGGAACCGCGAGGAGATGCGCAACCACGGCACCGACCCGCGCACCCGGATGGCGCTGCTGCGCGACCGGGTCCGGGCCATGCAGGCCATCTGGACGCAGGACGAGGCGTCGTACACCGGCGAGTTCCACTCGTTCGAGCGCATCTGGTCGTGGCCGAAGCCCGCGCAGCGGCCGCACCCGCCGATCCTGGTCGGCGGCGACGGGCCGACCGTGTTCGACCGGGTCCTCGACTACGGCGACGGCTGGTTCCCCACCTGGTCGCCGCGGCACCTCGACCGGGTGCCCGAGCTGCTCGCCCGCGCCGACCGGCCGCTCGACGTGCAGTTCATCGGCGTGCCCGCCGACCCGCGGGTGCTCGACCGGCTGCGCGCCGCCGGGGTGCGCCGGGCGTCGGCCTGGCTGCCGTCCGGGCCGTGGAGCGTCGTCGAGGCGACGCTGGAGCGGTGGGAACGCGCCATCGCCGACCTGCACGGCGAATGAGCTGGCGGGAGCTGTTCGCGGCCGCCCGGGTGGCGCGGCTCGCCACCGTCGCGGCGGACGGCTCGCCGCACCTGGTGCCGCTGGTCTTCGCCGTCGACGGCGACACCGTGTGGAGCGCCGTCGACGCCAAACCCAAGCGGCACACCGCCCTGCGCCGCCTCGCCAACGTGGCCGCCGAACCCCGGGTGGCGCTGCTCGCCGACCACTACACCGAGGACTGGACGGCCCTCTGGTGGGTGCGCGCCGACGGGACCGCCCGGGTCGTCGCCGCCGGCTCCGCCGAGGGCCGCCGGGCGCTGGCCGCGCTCACCGCCCGCTACCCGCAGTACGCGGCCGCGCCGCCGCCCGGGCCGGTGCTCGCCGTCGACGTCCACCGCTGGTCCGGGTGGTCCGCCGCCGGCGGTTGAGTACGGGTACTGAGTACCCCGACTCAGTCCCCGCGGCGGCCGGGCCCGGAAGGATCTGTGCCGTGATGACGTACCCGTGCCCGGCCTGCCGTGCCCCCGCCGACGACGTGTCGGGCTGCTCCCGCTGCGGGCGCGGCCCCGACCCGGACGCGGCCGAGGTGATCCGCCTCGACCTGGAGATCCCCGTGCTCACCGAGCGGGCCGCCACCGCCCGCCGCGCCTGGCAGTCCGCCGACCGCGCCGTCACCGACGCGTGGCGGCGCCGCACCGAGGCGGTCGCCCGGATCCAGTCCCGGCTCGCCCCCGCCGCGCCCGCGCCCGCGCCGCTCCCGGTCCCGGCCGCCGTCGCCGCCGTCACCGCCGCGCCGCGGCCCGAGGCGTCCACCCGCACCGTGCAGAACGTGCTGTTCCTGCTCGGCGGGCTGCTGCTCGGCGTCGCCGCCGTCGTCTTCACCGCGGTCGCCTGGAATACCTTCGGCGTCGGCGGGCGGGCGCTGCTGCTCGCCGCGTTCACCGCGCTCGCGCTCGGCGCGCCGCTGCTCGCCCTGCGCCGCGGCCTCACCGCCACCGCCGAGACCATCGCCGCCGTCGGCCTGCTGCTGGTGCTGCTCGACGGGTACGCCGCCTGGTACGTCAACCTGTTCGGCGTCGCGGGCGGCTCCGCGGCCCGGTACGCCGCGGGCGTCTTCGCCGTCACCGCGCTGACCGCCGCCGGGTACGCCCGCCTCACCGGGCTGACCGGCCCCCGCTTCGCCGCCCTGGCCGCGGTGCAGCCGGTGCTGCCGCTGGCCGTGGCCGCCGCCGGGGCGGGCCCGGTCGGCTGGGCGTGGACGCTGACCGGCGTGGCCGCCCTCAACCTGGGCGTCGTCGTGCTGACCCGCCGCCCGGTGCGGTGGGCCGCCTGGGGCCTCGGCGCCGCCTGGCTCGCCGCGGCGGGCCTGCTCGCGCTCGCCGCCTCGGCGTTCGCGTCCCGCACCGGCACCGCCGTCACCGCCGGGCTGGCCCTGGTCGGCGCCGCCGCGCTCGCCCTGGCCGGCGCCCTCGTCTCCCGGCGCACCCCCGCCGTCGCCGCCGCCGCGGGCCTGGTCGTCGCCGCGACCGGCGTCGCCGCCGCCCGCCCGCTGCTGCTGCTCGACGTCACCGGCACGCCCGCGCTGGTCGCCGCCGTCGCCGCCGCCCTCGCCGCGGCCGTCGCGGCCGGCGGTCGGCTGCTGCCCGCCGGCGTGCGGGTCGGCCCCCGCGCCGGGGCGTTCCTGGTGCTCGGCCTGCCCGGGCTGGGCGCCCTGGCCGGCACCCTGGCCGCCGTGGCCGCCACGGTCGAGGCGTCCCGGCCGGCGTGGGCGGCGGGCTGGTCGGCGCGCCCCGGCAACGCGGACAGCTGGCCGCTGCCGGTGACCGTCCTGCTGCTGCTCGCCGGCCTGCTCGTGCTCCTGCCCCGGCCCGCCCGGCGCGACACCGCCCTCGCCGGCGCCGCCCTGCTGTCCCTCGGCCTGACGGCCGGCCTGCACCTGCCGTGGTGGGTCGCGCCCGCCCTGCTGCTCGCGGCGGCCTCGACCGCCCTGCTGCTCGCCGCCCGCGCCACCGCCCCCGCGACGGCGACCCGCCGCGCGGCCGTCGCGGCCGCCCCGCTGCTGGTGGCTCTGCTGGTCGGCGCCGGCCGCCCGGCGGTCCTCGCCGCGGTCCTGGCCACCCTGCTGGCGACGGGCCTGACGGCCCTCGCCCTGGCCCACCGCCGGCCCGGGGCCGTGGTCGCCGCCGTCACCGCCGGTGCCGGGCTGCTCGTGCTGCCCGCCACCGCCGCATCGGCCGCGGCGGCCGCGGGCGCGCCGGACCACTGGGTGGCCCGCGCCGCGCTCGCCGCCCTGGCCGCGCTGGTCGCGCTGGCCTGGACGACCCGCGCCGCGACCTCCCGCGCCGCGACCGCCCCGCGCCTGTCGGCCCCGCGCCTGTCGGCCCCGCGCCTGTCGGCCCCGCGCCTGGCGGCGCTGCGCCTCCCCGCGCTCGCCGCCGCGGCCGGTGCGGCCGTCATCGCGCCCGCCTGGGCGCTGCCCGCCGGCGACCCGTCCGTGCTGTATGCGGCGGCCGCCGTGCTGGCCGTCGCCGTGACGGTCCGCGCCGCCGGGCCGGGCCGCGCCGCCCTCGCGGCGGCCGCCGGCGCGCTGCCCGGCCTGTGGCTGGTCGTCGCCGCGCTGCCCGGGCTGGCCGCCGTGCTGGTCGCGCCCTACGAGCAGCTCGGCCGCGTGTGGGACGGCCCGGTGACCCTGCCGGCGCCCGCGGGCGCGGTGGCCGGGGCCCTCGGCGTCGCCGCGCTCGCGGTCGCCGTGCTGATCGGGCGGAACCGAGCGGTGCTGCTGTCGGCCGTGCCGCCGGTCGCGGGGGCCGCCGCGCTGGTGGCCGTGGGCGCCGCCGGTGCGCCCTGGCCGGTGCGGGTCGCCGCGGCGGTCGCGGCCGGGCTCGGCGGGCTGCTGGGCACGGCGGTGCGGCGGCGCACCGGCGCGGACGTGGCCGCGTGCGGGGCGGTGTCGGCGGGGTTCGCCGGGGCGGGGCTGGCGGGGGCGTTCGCGGCCCGCCCGGCCACGCTGGTGGCGCTCGGCGCGACGGCGGCGGTCGCCGCGGCGTGCGGGGCGGCCGGGCGGACCGGGTCGGCCCGGGTCGCCGGGTGGCTGGGGGCGGTCGGCGCGGCCGGGGGATTTGCGCTGGCCGCCGGGCGGGCGGCGGGGCTCACCCCGGCCGGTGCGGCGTTCGGGGTGCTGGCGGTGGCGGCGCTCGCGCTGGCGCTCGGGGCGGCCCTGCGGTCGCGCCGGCCGGGGGAGTCGGCGGCGGTGCAGGCGTCCGCGCACGTCACCGCGGTGCTGGCGCTGCTGCTGTGCGCCGGGTCGGCGAACGCCGCCGCGGCCGTCTGCGTGCTGTGGGGTGTGGTGCTGGGGCTGCGGGCGCTGTGGCCGGGGGAGGCCGCGAACCCGCGCCGGGTGCTCGTCGTCGCGGCGGCCGGGGCGGAGCTGCTGGGCTGGTGGATCGTCGCCGGGTCGGGCGGGGTGACGACGCCGGAGGCGTACACGCTGCCCGCGGCGGCGGTGGGGCTGCTGGCCGGGTGGCTGGCGCTGCGCGCGTACCCCCGGCTGTCGAGCTGGACCGCGTGGGGGCCGGCGCTGGCGGCGGCCCTGCTGCCCAGCCTGGCCGCGGTGTTCGCCGCGCCGGACGCGCCGCTGCGCCGGCTGCTGCTCGGGGCGGGCGCGCTGGCGGTGCTGGTGCTCGGCGCGGCGACCCGCCGGCAGGCGCCGGTCGTGGCCGGCGGCGCGGTGCTGACGCTGGTGGCCCTGCACGAGCTGGTGCGGGTGTGGGACCTGCTGCCGCGCTGGATCCCGCTCGCGGCGGGCGGGCTGCTGCTGGTGGGCCTGGCGATGACGCTGGAGCGCCGGCGGCGCGACCTGCACCGGGTGCGCAGCGCGGTGGCGCGGATGACCTGACCGTGCGGCCGGGGCCCGCGGTGACGGGCCCCGGCCGGGCGGGTCAGCGGTGCTGCCCTGCGGCGATCGCCTCGGCGACGCGGAGCAGCTCGGCGCGGTCGGGCTGGAACGCCGCGGCGATGTCGGGGTGCAGCCCGGCGCGGGTCTCGTGCAGGAGCTTGGCGCAGACGATGTCCACCGGCTCGCCGGAGTAGTGCGCGGCGACCCGGTCGGTGGCCGCGCGCAGCGCCGAGGTGAGCTGGTCCTCGAGGGCGTCGTGCAGCTTCTGCTCCACCGGGCTCTCCCCGTGCGGGTCGAGCGTGACCTGCGGCTCGGTCATGGTGCTCCTCTCGTGTCGCGGGTGCGCATACCCCGTCGGGAGAGGACCCCAAACCGGCCTCAGCGGCCCCGCTTGACCTCGAAGAACGACGGGCTGCGCAGCAGCGGCACGACCGCGTCGAAGATGGTCAGCGCCTCGTCGCGCTCGGGCACCGTGCCGAGGATCGGGCCGTGCAGGCCGCGCTCCACCCCGGCCAGCGTCAGCACGGGCGAGCCGATGTCGGGGCCCGCGGCGGCCAGCGCCGCCTCGTGCGACTCGCGGACCTGCTCGTCCCAGCTCGCGTCGTCGAGGATCGTCTTGGGGTCGGCGACGCCGGCGGCCTCCGCGGACGCCAGCACGACCTCGTCGGTCAGCGGCTCACCGGCGTCGTGGGTGCGGGCGCCCAGCTCGGCGTAGAACGCGGCGATGTCGGCGGTGCGCCGGTCGGCGCGCAGCGCCTCGACGAGCCGCAGGGCCCGGGAGGACGCCGCCATCATCGGGCGGTACTGCTCCGGGACGTTGTCGCCGTTGAGGATGGACAGGCTGAACGCCCGCCACTGCACGTCGACGCCGCGCTCGGGCGCGACGCCGACCAGCCAGCGCGACGTGCGCCACGTCCACGGGCAGGCGGGGTCGAAGAAGAAGGTGGCCTCCATGCCGTCGACCCTACGCGGTTTGCGGCGCCCCCTGCCGGGCACGTCAACGGATCGTGGACCCGCACCGCTCGCGGGCCGGCGGTCCGACCGGGGGCTCTCAACCCGTCCGGACCACCGGCTGCACACCGGGCTACCCCTTGAACGGGGGCCTAATCATCGTCGAGGTCATCGTGGACCCGGGGCCGCGGCGACCGGCGGGACGCCCGCGCCGCAGAGGCCCGGCAGCAGCCGGGACAGGACCGCCACCCCGTCGCGGCTGAGCACCGACTCCGGGTGGAACTGCACCCCGGCGAACGCCGGGCCGCGCAGCGCGTGCACGGCCAGGCCGTCGCGGGCCAGCTCCGCCCGGCCGTACGGGGTGTCCACCGCGTCGGCGCCGGCCTGCGCGGTGAACGTGGAGTAGAACCCCACCCGGGCGCCCGCGCCGAACAGGTCGATGTCGCGGGCGACGCCCTGGTACGGCTCGGCGCGCCGGTGCAGCCGCAGCCCGAGCCGGGCGGCGAGCACCTGGTGGCCGAGGCACACGGCGAGCAGCGGCCGCCCGGCGGCGAGCCGGTCGCCGACGAGCCGGTCGACGGCGGCCATCTTCGGATCGGTCAGGTCGCGCGGGTCGCCGGGGCCGGGACCGGCGACGACGAGGTCGGCGTCGAGGTCGCCGGGGGCGTGCCACGGCCGCACGTCCACGGTGAGCCCGAGCGCGCGCAGCTGGTGGGCGAGCATGCCGGTGAACGTGTCCTCGGCGTCGACGACGACGGCGGTGCGCCCGGCGAGCGCGGCGACGGTGAGCTCGCCCGGCACCCGATGGTCGAGCCAGAACCGGGCCAGGTGCTCGTTGCGCCCGGCGAGGGTGCGCAGCACCTCGGGGTCCTCGGCCGGGGCGGCGGCGACCGGCGCCACGGGCGCGGGTGCGCGCAGGCCCAGCGCCGCCAGGATGCCGGCCGCCTTGGCGTACGTCTCGGCGACCTCGCCCTCGGGGGTGGAGTGGCGCACCAGCGTGGCGCCGACGGGCACCCGGACCACCCCGTCGGGGGTGAACTCGGCGGTGCGGATGAGGATGGGCGCGTCCAGGCTCTGCCGGCCGTCGGCGTCGTGGCCGAGCAGCGCCAGCACGCCCGCGTAGTAGCGGCGGCCGCGCCGCTCGTGCCGGGCGATGACGCGGCACGCGTTCTCCATCGGGCTGCCCGTGACGGTGGGCGCGAACATGGTCTCGCGCAGCACGTCGCGCACGTCGCGGGTGGTGCGCCCGGCGAGCAGGTACTCGGTGTGGGTGAGGTTCGCCATCGGCTTGAGGTAGGGGCCGACGACCTGCCCGCCGTGCTCGGCGACGACGGCCATCATCTTCAGCTCCTCGTCGAGCACCATCGCCAGCTCGTCGACCTCCTTGCGGTCGGCGAGGAAGGCCAGCAGCGCGTCGCGGTCGTCGGCGGGGCCGCGGAAGGTGCCGCTGATCGGGTTCATCATGGCCAGCCCGCCGTCGACGCTGACGTGCCGCTCGGGCGTCGCGCCGACCAGGGTGCGCGCGCCGGTGTGCACGAGGAAGGTCCAGTAGGCGCCGCGCTCGCCGGCGAGCAGCCGCCGCAGCGTGGCCAGGGCGGCGGGCAGCACCGGCCCGCCGGTGGTGGCGGTGAACGTGCGGTGCACGACGAAGTTGGCGCCCTCGCCCCGGCCGATCTCGTCGCGCAGCACGTCGGCGACGGTGGCGGCGTACCGCTCGTCGGAGACGTCGAAGCCGCGCGCGGTGAGGCCCGGGTCGGCGTCGGGCAGCTCGGCGAGAAGCTCGGCGGTGGTCAGCCGCTCGGTGGCGGTGGCACGCAGGCACTCCAGCGGGGCGCCGTCGTCGACGCACGCGAACCCGCGCTCGGCGACCTGCCGGAAGGGCACGACGGCGAGGGTGGGCCGGTCGGCGTCGAGGGGGATGGCGGCGAGGGTGTCCGCGGTGACGACGTCCCCGGCCAGGACGTCGACGCCGCCCGCGCGCACGAGGACGGCGAACGGCCCGGGACCTTCGGCGTCCCCGCCGGCGGTGGCGGCGGCGAGGAGGCGGCGCAGGAGCTGCATGGTGGGTGTCCTTCGGGTGCTCGGGACGGCCCCGGTGCAGCGGGGCGGTGGAGCGCCGGACACGACGACGGCCGCCTCGCTGAGGCGGCCGCGCGGTGGGGGAGTGTTACGCGCGCAGGGCTGGGGCCGCCGGGTCGGCGGGCCACCACAGGCCGGTTGATGCGCGCATGGCGAGGAGCATAGCGGTCCCGGGACCGGCGGTCCACGGCCCGGTTCAGGAGTCGGACTAGGAGTCGAAGCAGCGGATGGAGCGGGCGTCGCCGCGGACGGTCTCGCGCGCCTGCGCCCGCCGGCCGAACCGGTCCTGGCACGCCTCGTCGAGGTCGATGCGGGTGAACGCGACGGCCCGCACGCAGAACCAGGTGCCGTCGGCGGCGGTCCGGCCCTCGCCGTTGAACAGGGCGGCGGCCTGGTCGCCGTTGTCCCGGCAGTGGGCGGTGAGCAGCGCCTGGAACCCCTGCAGGTTGGCGGGCCCGATCCGCTTCGGCGCCCGCTTCTCCGGCGGCCGGGTGGTGGGCGGCGGCTTCGTGGGTGGCCTGGTGGTGGGCCGGGTGGTCGGCGGGGCGGTGGTCTCCCCGCCGGCCGGCGGCTCGCTCGCGGGCGGCTCGGAGCTGGCTGCGGGCGGCGGCACGTCGGGCGGGACGGCCGGCAGCGCGGCCGCGCCGGTGGGGGCGGGGATGACGCCGCCGCCGTCGTCGCGGGTGGCGGCGAGGTAGCCGAGGCCGCCGACGAGCACGGCCACGGCCAGGACGGCGGCCAGGGCGAGCCGGCGGCGCGGGTCCTCGGGCAGCCGGGGCCACCCGCCGGCCCACCCGCCGGCAGCGGCGGGTGCGGGGTCCGGATCGGGGTCCGGGTCGGGCAGGGTCGCCCACACGGCGGCGGGGACGCGCCGAGCGGTCACCTCGTCGTACCCGGAGAAGGCGGCGGGCTCGGCGGCGGGCGGGGCGCCGGCGGGCGGGCGGCGGGCGGACGGGCGGCCGTCGCCCAACCACGGCGCGGCCGGCCGGGGCCGGTCGTCGCCGGGGGGCAGCCGGTGCTCGGCCACGGGCGCCTCCTCCTCCGCCGGGAGATCACTGCCGGTGCGGCAGCGGCGCAACTGTACGCCCGTGACAGGACGTGTCGCCTCGGTCGCGGAGGGGGCCGGCGGCCGGTCGGGCGGTTGATCGATGATCAGCCGACGGTCGAGGCGGAAAGTTCACCGCCGCCGGTCACGATTGTCGCGTCAGCGGTACGCGGCCTGGATCGCCATCCGTGCCCAGCGCATGCGGCCGACGGCGGTGTCGGGGTGCTCGCCGAACTCCTGGGCGACCAGGGCGGCGCAGCCGCGCTCGCCGAGGCGGGCGCTGGCCGACTCGACCGCGTCGCGGATCAGCTCGGGGGTGGGCTGCTGGGAGCACTGCACGTCGGAGACGAACAGCGCCTCGGTCCGGAAGTCCTCGGACAGCTGCACGGACATCGGATCCTCCTACCGGTGGTCGCTCGGGTGTCGGAGTCCAGGACACCCGGGCGCGGATGCAGAACCGGCGAGCGCACGGTTGCCGTGTCGTTGCGCCCGCCGGGACCCCCGTGCACCGGCGATCGAGCGGAGCACCCGCCTTCATCCGACTAACCGGATATCGTCTGATTTAGTAGCGGAAGGGGGGCGGGGTGAGTGCTCTGTTCCACGCGGTGGTCATCGAGGACGAGAGCGACCTCCTCGAGCTCCTCCGCGAGCAGCTCACCCGGCTCGGCTGCCGGGTCAGCGGCGCGGCCACCGGCCACGGCGGGGTGGACCTCGCCCGCACCGACCCGCCGGACCTCGTGCTGGTGGACATGATGCTGCCCGACATCGACGGGCGGGAGGTGGTCCGCCGGCTGCGCGCCGACCCGCGGACCGCCCGCTGCCCCGTCGTGCTCTGCTCGGTGCTCGACCCGGACGACCTGACCGACCTGGACGCCGACGCCGTCCTGCCGAAGCCGTTCGGCAAGGCCGACGTGGCGCGGATCGTCCAGCAGTTCACGACCGCGGACAGGAGACAACCGTGACGGTGGTACTGGTCGCCGACGACGACGCGGACATCCGCGACCTGGTGGCGTTCAAGCTGGAGCAGGCCGGCCTGGAGGTCATCACGGCCGAGGACGGCCAGCAGGCCGTGGAGCAGGCCCGCGCCCACCGGCCCACGCTGGCCGTGCTCGACGTGTCCATGCCCGCCCTGTCCGGCATCGACGTGTGCCGGATGCTGCGCGCCGACCCCGCCACCGCCGGGATGCTGATCATCATGCTGACCGCCCGGGTCCAGGAGCAGGACGTGGAGGGAGGGTTCAGCGCCGGGGCGGACGACTACGTGACCAAGCCGTTCAGCCCGCGGGAGCTGATCTCGCGCATCCAGGCGCTGCTGACCCGGACGAGGGCGTGAGTCCGCCCACCAGCGTCGCGCGGCTGCTCACCCGCGCCTTCGCCGTCCTGGCGCTGCTCATCGTGGTGTCCGGCCTGTCGGGAGCCGGCACGGCGCTCGTGCAGCACCAGACCGTCGAGCAGCTCACCGACCACGTGCTGCCGTTGCAGCTGCAGAACGCCGAGCTGCGCGCCGCCATGTCCGACGGCCAGCGGGGCCTGCGCGGCTACCTGCTGTCGGGCGACCCGACGCTGCTGGGCAACTACTACTCCGCGCACGCCGACTACAAGACCTCGGCGGACGACCTGCGCGGGATGGCGACCGGCGGCGAGGGCGTCGCCATCGAGGCCCAGCTGGACCGGGCGGAGGCCTGGTGGGCGGTCGCGGAGCGGCAGCGGCAGGTCCTGCCCCGCAGCGACGAGGCGGCCCGGTTCGTCGACCAGGGCAGCGCGCTGTTTCTCGCCTTCGAGTCGGCCAACACCGGGCTCGACACCGCGCTCGGCGACCGGGCCGACCGGCTGCGCGACCGCAGCGAAACCCTCGGCGTCGGCACCACGGCGGCGCTGGTCGCGCTGACCCTCGCCGCGGCGCTCGTCGCGGCGCTGACGGCCGTGCGGACCACGCGCCGGATCACCGGCCCGCTCGGCCGCCTCGTCACGGTGCTCGACGACCTGGGCCGCGGCCGGTACGGCCGGCGGGCCCCGACCGGGGACGGCCCGGTGGAGATCCGGGCGGTCGCCGCCGCGGTCAACAACCTGGCCGAGCAGGCCGACCGGGTGCGCCGCGAGGAGGAGGAGATCGCCCGGCTGCGCGGCGAGATCCGGGTGCTGAACACCCGGGTGCGGCAGCACCTGGCCGTGGACAGCGCCATGCAGGAGGCGGCCACCGGCCTGGTCGCCACGCTCGGCGCCGAACACGCGGTGCTGCGCATCGCCGCCGCGGCCGACGCGCCGAAGATGGTGACCCGGCACTCCGCCGCCGGCGCGGCCGGCAGCCTGGACGCGCTGGCCTGCGCCGACATCGCCTGGCTCGGCGAGCACGACCTGTGGCTGACCGCCGACGCCACCGACGTCAACGCCGTCGACGTGGGCGACCCGGTGCCGGACCCCGAGGCCGCCGGCTGGCGGGCCGCCGGGGCGGGGCCGGTGCTCACCGTCGCGGTCACCAACGGCGACACCCGCCTCGGCGCGCTGACCCTGCTGCGCGCCGCCGGCCGGCCCGGCTGGAGCCCGGTGGAGATCCGCCTCGCCGAGTCCGTCGCCGGCGACCTGGGCCGCGGCCTGCACCACGCCCGGCTGTTCGAGCAGGAGCAGCGCCTCGTCGCCCAGCTCAAGGAGCTGGACAGCGTCAAGACCGACTTCATGTCGACCGTCTCGCACGAGCTGCGCACCCCGCTGACCAGCATCGCCGGCTACGTGGAGATGCTGCGCGACGAGGACGCGGGCGAGGTGACCCCGGCGCAGGGCCGCATGCTCGACGTCATCAAGCGCAACACCACCCGGCTGCGGGCGCTCATCGAGGACCTGCTCATCCTGTCCCGGATCGAGGCCGGCACCTTCCGCACCCGGCGGCAGACCGTCGACCTGGCCGCCATCGCCGGCACCGTGGCCGCGGAGGCGGCCGAGGCCGCGGCGAAGACCGGCGTGACGCTGACCGTCGACCTGGCCGGGCCGCTGCCCGTGGACGCCGACAAGGAGCAGCTCGACCGGGTCGTGGAGGGCCTGCTGTCGAACGCGGTGAAGTTCGCCCCCGGCGGCACGGTCACCGTGACGGGCCGCGCCGACGCCGGCGAGGTGGTGCTGTGCGTCGCCGACACCGGCATGGGCGTGCCGGACGCGGAGCAGGGGCAGCTGTTCTCCCGCTTCTTCCGCGCCACCAACGCCATCCACCTGGCGATCCCGGGCACCGGCCTCGGCCTGGCCATCGTCCGGACGATCGTGGAGAACCACGACGGCACGATCGAGATGACCTCGGCCGAGAACGACGGCACCACGGTCACCGTCCGGCTGCCGCTGGCCGGTGACCGGGTCGCCGCCTGACTCAGTCCTCCTGCGGCCCGCGCCGGTCGCGGCGCACGCCGTACCCGGCCCACCAGCGCAGCAGGGTCGCGCCGACGTTCATGCCGCCGCCGAAGCCGGCCAGCAGCACCAGGTCGCCGTCGCGCAGCTGCCCGGCGCGGTTCGCCTCGTCCAGGCCGATCGGCACCGACGCGCTGCCGGCGTTGCCGAACCGCTCCAGCGTCCGCACGGTGTTCGCGCCGCTCAGGCCGCACGCCTCGACCAGCTCGCCAAGCATCACGCCGTTGGGCTGGTGCGGGACGAAGTGGTCGACGTCCTCGGCGGTCAGCCCGGCGCGCTTGATGAGGTCGGCCAGGATCGGCGGCACCCCGTCCATGACGAAGTCGCGCACGCCGCGGCCGTCCATCCGGAACCAGTGGCCGCCGTTGGCGACGGTCTCGGCGGAGGCGGGCAGGCGGCTGCCGCCGGCCTCGACCCGGATCAGCCGGTGCGCGTCGCCGCGGGTGACCAGCTCGACGTCGAGCACGCCGAACGGCGCCGGGACGGCGCCCACGACCGCGGCGCCCGCGCCGTCGCCGAACAGCACGCTGGTGCGCCGGTCGTCGAAGTCGAGGATCCGCGAGTACGTGTCGGCGGCCACCACGAGCACGACCGCGCCCGGGTCGGTGACGACCAGGCTGCGGGCCAGCGCGAGGCCGAACACGAAGCCGGAGCAGACGACGTTGATGTCGAAGCAGGCCGCCCGCCGGGCGCCGATCATCTCCTGCACCAGGGCGGAGGTCGGCGGCTGCGGCGAGTCGCCCGTCGACGTCGAGACGATCAGGTAGTCGACCCGGTCGGCGGACAGGCGGGCCTGCTCCAGCGCGGCGGTGGCCGCCTTGGCGGCGAGGTCGGACGTCGCCTCGGTCGGCGCGGCGAACCGGCGTGCCTCGATCAGCGTCTTGCGGGAGATCCACTCCGCGTCGGCGCCGGGCACCCGCTCGGCGATCTCGTCGTTGGAGACCTCCTGCTCCGGCAGGTACGACCCGGTCCCCAGGATGCCGACGCTGTCGAGGAACGTCGCGCCCTCTTCGGCCCACATGTGCATGTTGCGCTCCTCATCGTGAATCCCACTCGCCGACGACCATCGGCACGGTGACGTCCGGGTTTAGGCCCCTTCGGCCGCACCCAGCAGCGCGACGGCGGGGTCGCCGCCGGTCGCGCCGAGAACGGTGAACCAGAACACGCTGCCGCCGCCCGGGTTGGGCTCGACGCCGATGGCGCCGCCGTGCAGCTCGGTGATGCGCCGCGCGACGGCCAGGCCCAGGCCGGTGCCCGGGTAGCCGCCGGCGGCGGGGGTGCGCCGGAACGGCGCGAAGATCTCCTCGCGGCGGTCGGCGGGCACGCCGATGCCGCGGTCGGCGACCTCGACCCGCCACCGGTTGCCGGCCAGCTCGCGGGCGCGCAGCGCGACGCGGGCGGCGGCGCCGGGCGGCACGTAGCGCAGCGCGTTGCCGACGAGGTGGTCCAGCAGGCGGCGCAGCAGTTCGGCGTCGCCCAGCACGACCGGCAGCTCGCCCAGGTCGACGACCGGCCGCGCGCCCGCCCCGCCGACCCGCTCGGCGAGCACGTCGGCGGCCAGCCGTTCCAGGTCGACGGGTTCGGTCCGCACGACGGGGTCGGCGGTGCCGGACCACGCGAGCAGGTCGTCGACCAGCGCCAGGCCGCGCCGGGCGGCGGCGGCGATCCGGTCGACGACGCCGCGCGCCGCGCCCAGGTCCGCCGCGTGCTCGTCGGTGAGCAGGTCGCCGTAGCCGGCTATGGCGCCCAGCGGCGCCTGGAGTTCCTCGCCGGCGACCGCGGCGAACCCGGCCAGCTCGCGCTCCCGCGCCGCGAGCCCGGCCCGGGCGGCGGCCGCGTCCCGCTCGGCCGCCGCGGCCCGGCGGCGCGCGGCGTCGCGCCCACCGGCCAGCCGCAGCGTCAGCCCGGCCAGCAGCAGGGCGCCGAGGCCGCCGGCGGCCAGCGCGAGCGTGTCGGCCCAGCGCTGCGCGGGGCCGAGCAGGTCGGTGGCCGGGCTGACCCGCGCCCGCCAGCCCTGACCGGCGGGCCCCACGGCGACGGTACGGGCGCCCGCCGCGCCCCCGGCCGGCCCGGCGACGTCCCCGTGCGCGCCGGACAGCGTCACGGCCACACCGGTGACCCGGGCGTCGCGCAGGGCGGCGTCGAGCAGGTCGCCCGCGCGGACGGTGACGACGACCCAGCCGCCGGATCCGCCCGTCCCGCTGGGCACCGGGGCGGTCAGCACGAAGCCGTTCTGCCGCCGGGCGGGCGGCAGGGCGTGGTCGCGGGCGAGCACGTGCGCGGCGCTGACGACGGGCCCGCCCAGCTCCCGGGCGGCGGTGAGGGCGGCGGCCACCTCGGGCGGCCCGGCCGGCGCGCGCGGCGGCGGGGGAGTGCTGCCGTCGACGGGGCGGGCGGCGCGCACGGAGCGGTCGGGGCCCAGCACGTACACCTCGTGGGCGCCGGGCAGCCGGCCGGCGGCGAGCGCGGTGACGGCGGTCCCGAGCAGGGCGTCGGCCCCGGCGGCGGGCGCGGCGGCGGCCAGTGCCGTCAGGGCGTGCAGCGTGTCGGCGTACCGGCCCAGGGTGGTGTCCAGGGCGCGGCCGACCGCGGCGGCGCGCAGGTCGAGGGCCGCGGTGGCGGCCGCCCGCTCGGCGGCGTGCAGCGCGCCCGCGGCGCCGGCGCTGCCGGCGGCGCCCACGGTGAGGACCGCCGCCGCCAGCGCGGCGGCCCGCCGCCCTCCGGCGCGCCGCGGTCTCCTCACGGCCCTTTCATCGAGCCCGCGGGGGGCGAGGTGAGAACCCGCTGGTGGCATGTCGGTTGCGGGGCCAGGACGCGCGCAAAACGGATATATTGGATCGGCCGGAAGGGGTGACGGATGACGCGCGTGCTGCTGGCCGAGGACGACCCGGACATCCGGCACCTCGTGAGCTACAAGCTCACCCGCGCGGGCGTCGAGGTCACCTGCGCGGCCGACGGCTTCACCGCCGTCCAGGAGGCCCGGCGCACCCCGCCCGACATCGCGCTGCTCGACGTCCGGATGCCCCGCATGTCCGGCCTCGACGTGTGCCGCGAGCTGCGCGCCACCCCGGCCACCGCCGGGATACCGATCATCATGCTCACCGCCCGCGCCCGCCGGCAGGACCTCGAGGCCGCGTACGCCGCCGGCGCCTCCGACTACATCGTCAAGCCGTTCAGCCCGCGCGACCTGCTCGCCCGTGTGGAGGCGGCGCTGGGGCGGGTCCGGATCTGATGCTGAGGATCTTCACGATCGCCATCGCGGTGCTGGCGGTGGTCATCGCGGTCCTGTCGGTCGCCATCGTGTCGGCGCGGGTCGTGCGCACCGCCCGCGCCCGCCGGCAGAGCGCCCTGGCGGCCGCGCCGCGCAAGCAGCTGCTCGCCTTCGTCGCCGACAACGGCGAGGAGGGCGCCGACGACCTCGTCGCCATCGGCGAGGACGCCTGGCGGGCCGCCGAACCCGCCGCCGTCGCCCTGCTCGGCAAGGTCCGCGGCGAGGCCCACCGCGCCCTCGTCGACGTGTTCACCCGCCGCGGCGTCGGCCTGCGCGCCCGCCGCGCCCTGCGCGACCGCAGCCCCGTGCGCCGCGCCCGCGCCGCCCAGACCCTCGGCGACCTGGAACTGCGCGAGGCCGTCGGCGACCTGTGCGACCTCCTCGCCGACCGGCACGCCGAGGTGCGCATCGTCGCCGTCCGCGCGCTCGGCCGCATCGGCGAGCCCGGCGCGGCCTGGCGGCTGCTCGCCAGCCTCGACCGCTCCGACCCCACCCCGGCGCTGCTCGTCACCGACGCGCTCGTGCAGCTCGGCCCCGACGTCGAGGTCACCCTGTCCGCCGCGCTCGACCACCCGCAGGCCCGGGTGCGCGCCGTCTGCCTCGACGCGCTCGGCCTGCTCGGCGCCACCGGCACCGCCGGCCGCGTCGCCCGGGTCCTGCGCGACGACCCCGAGCTCGACGTCCGCATCGCCGCCGCCGCCACCCTCGGCAAGCTCGGCACCCCCGCCGGGATCGCGCCGCTCGCCGAGGCGCTGCGGCCCGGCCGGCCCGCCGCCCTGCGCGCCGCCGCCGCCAAGGCCCTCGGCGAACTGGGCGCCAAGTCGGCCGTCGCCGACCTCGAGGCGCAGCTCGGCGACCCGGCCTACCGGGTCGCGCACGAGGCCGCGCACGCCCTGCGCCGCCTCGGGCCCGCCGGCCGCGCCGCCCTGGAACGGCGCGTCGCCGCCGCCGACCCCGCCGAGGGCGGTCACGCCCGCGAGGCGCTGGCCATGCTGGCGATCGGCACCGCGGACCCCGCGCCGGTGCTGGCCGGGGTGGGCCCGTGATCGAGGAGTGGACGCGCGACCTGCTGCGCATCACCGACGTGGCGATCTTCGTGTACTTCGTGCTGCTCAACAGCAGCTACCTGGTGCTCATCGTGCTGGCCGGGCAGGAGTTCTTCCGGCACCTGCGGCGCACCACGTTCGCCGGCGCGGACGACATGTTCCGCAGCCCGCTCACCCTGCCGGTCTCGGTCATCGTCCCCGCCTACAACGAGGGCCCCGGCATCATCGCCGCCGTGCAGGCCATGACGGCGCTGCGCTACCCCCGCTACGAGATCGTCGTCGTCGACGACGGCTCCACCGACGAGACGTTCGCCCTGCTGCAGCAGCAGTTCGACCTCGTCGAGGTGCCCAAGGTGGTGCCCGCCGAGGTGCCCACCCGCGGCCGCGTGCTGTCCGTGCACGTCGCCCGGGCCAACCCCGAGACCCTCGTCGTCGTCCGCAAGGAGAACGGCGGCAAGGCCGACGCCCTCAACGTCGGCCTCAACGTCGCCCGGCACCCGCTGGTCTGCATGGTCGACGCCGACTCCGTCCTCGACCCGGACGCGCTGCTCAGCGTCGCCAAGCCGTTCGGTGACGACCCGCTGCGGGTCGCGGCGTGCGGCGGCGTCATCCGCATCGCCAACGGCTGCACCGTCGTCGGCGGCCGCGTCGTCGACGTCCGGATGCCGCGCAGCTGGCTGCTGCGGGTGCAGGTCGTCGAGTACCTGCGCGCGTTCCTCATGGGCCGCACCGGCTGGTCGCGCCTCGGCGGGCTCGTCGTCATCTCCGGCGCCTTCGGCGTGTTCCGCCGCGACCTGCTGGTGCGCATCGGCGGCCTCGACCACGACACCATCGGCGAGGACGCCGAGCTCGTCGTCCGGCTGCACCACTACCTGCGCGAACGCGGCGAGGACTACCGCGTCGTCTTCGTCGCCGAACCGGTCAGCTGGAGCGAGGCCCCGTCGACGATGCGGGTCCTCGGCCGCCAGCGCCGCCGCTGGCACCGCGGCATCGCCGAGATCCTGTCCAAGCACCGCCGCATGATCCTCAACCCCCGGTACGGCCGGATCGGCATGGTCGCGCTGCCGTACTACGTGCTGTTCGAGCTGCTCGCGCCGTTCGTCGAGCTGGGCGCGCTGGTGCTGCTGCCGCTCGGCCTGTGGATCGACGCCATCAACGTCGACTTCGCCATCCGCTTCGCCCTGGTCGCCTACGGCTACGGCCTGCTCGTCAGCCTGACCGCCCTGTTCATCGAGGAGGTGTCGTTCCACCGCTACCCGCGCGCCGCCGACCTCGCCCGCGGCCTGGTCGCCGCCGTCATCGAGAACTTCGGCTACCGGCAGATCCTCGCCGCCTACCAGGTGTACGGGGCGTGGGGCGCGTGGCGCGGCAAGCAGGCGGTGTGGGGCGCCATGCAGCGCGAGGGCTTCTCGTCCCCGCCGCCGGCCGTGGTCGGCCCGCCGCCGGCGTCCGAACCGGTGCCCGCCGCGGACGTCACGCCGTCGCGGGACTGACCTCGCCCGGCTGCGGGTGCCGCACCCCGGGGTGCCCGGCCGGCAGGCTGCGCCGGATCACCCACCAGCTCACGGCCAGGGTCGCGATCACCAGCGGCCACGTCATGGCCACCCGGGCCACCGCCAGCGCCACCACCTGCCCGGCCAGCCACAACGGCAGGAACACCACCACCCGCAACGCGTACTGCGCCGCCCACACCAGGCTGCCCCGGTCGTACGCCCGCAGCAGGGCGGGGTCGCGCCGCCACCGCGCCCGCTGCCCGAGCGCCAGCCCCAGCATCACCCCGAGCAGCGGCCACCGCACCGCCACACTGGCCAGGAACACCAGCGCGCTCGCCGCGTTCGCGGCCAGCTGCACCAGGAAGAAGTCCTCCGCGCGCCCGGTGCGCAACACCACGATCGCCGCCACGGCCGTGCCGAGCAGCCCGAGCACCACCGCCCGCGGCCGCCGCCCCCGGAACAACCGCCACCCGGCGACGACCACCCCGGCCACCAGCGCCGCCACCACGGCCACCCACAGCCGGTCCGGCGCCGCCAGATACCCCACCGCGAACGCCACCGGCGGCACACTGGCGTCGACCGCCCCGCGCCGCCCGCCCAGCAGATCGGCCAGCGACTCGTCCCTGCCGTGCCCCGCCATGCACCCACCTCCGCTGAGGGCAGCCTAACCTCCGGCCGCCCCGCGTCAGTTGCTGCGCCTCGGGTTCGCGGCCGCCCGGTTGGTGCAGACTTCGGGGGAGTAGGCGACGGCGCTGTCGCTGTACTTCGCGCCGACGGTGAAGCAGTAGTCGGCGTCCGGATCGAGATACTGCACCAGGTACGTGCGCCGCCCCGGCTGCGTCTCACCGCGCGCCGTCAACGGCGCCCCGAGCCGCCCCGAACTGACGATGAACGGCACGGTCCCGTCGGCAGGATCCGCCCACAGCACCCGCACATCGGACCCCTCGTCGGACAACCGCACGTCCGTCGGCGGCCGCCCGGCGACCGGCGCCGTCCCGTCCCCGTCGGACTGCAAGAACTGCACGGCCACCCACACCAGCAACGCCACCACGAGCACCGCCGCGACCGCTCCACCGAGGACCGCCCCGGGCCGCCGCTGCCGCTTCGCCGCGGGCGGGAAGACGGGCGCGGGCTGCCCGAGCTGGATGGGCCGCGACGTCAGCCCGGGCCCGTCCGGCCGCACGATCCCGTCCCGGGTGCCGAGCCCGGGCTCGCGGGTGGTGGCCGGTGTCTGCTGTGTCCCGGCGGCTGTTGCCGCCGGATGACCCGCGCCGCCGCCGAACCCGGTGGTGGACCCGGCGGCCGGGCCGCCGATCGGACCCGCGACCGGAGCACCGGCGTGGGCCGCGGCCGGGCTGCTCAGGGGGCCGGCGACGGGGCTGCCGAACGGACCCGCGACCGGCCTGCCGATGGGTCCCGCCGGGGGAGTGCCGGGTGAGCCTGCGAAAGGACTGCCGATGGGGGCGGCGGCGGGGCTGCCCGGGGCTGCCGCGGGACTGTTCGCGGCGCCGCCCGGAGTGAAGGCCGGTGGGCGGCCCGCCGGGCCCGCGGCCGGGCTGCCCGGGAACGCGGCGGGCAGGCCGGTGGCCGCGCCGCCCGGAGAACCCGCCGCCGGGGCTCCGGCGAGACTGCCCGCCGGTCCCGCGGCCGGGTGGCCACCCAGGGTCGTGGCGGGGCCGCCGGGGAAGCCGCCCTCTGCCGGGCCGCCGCCGGGCGCTGCCGTGCCCGGGCCGGTGGCCGTGGCGCCGGCGAGCCGGCCGGTGAAGCCTCCCGCCGGGGATGCCTGTGGGGTGCGCTGCCCGGGCACCGGTGGGGACCCGTCCGGTCGTACCCCTGCGGTCTGGGCGGTGACCGGCGGCGGGCCCGCCGCCGCCCGGCGGAGCTCCTCGATGCCGCCGTCGGGGACCTCCAGGCGGACCGTCGGCGGGTCCTCGCCCAGGTACGCGCGGGCCTGCTTGACGGCCCAGTGGTCCTCGCCGAGGACGTTCGGGCCGTAGGCGGCCACGCGGCCGTACGCGCGGCGGGCCTCGTGCCGGTTCTCCAGATCTTCCGCGATGCGCCCCAGGTCGAACGATATGCCCAGCATGAGCGGGTCGGCGTCGCCGAGCCGGCGCTGCCCCGCGGGCAACGCCTCCTCCAGGATGCGGCGGGCGCCGGCCGGGTCACCGCCGGCCCGGTGCACGACGGCAAGCTGATGCGCGGCGGCCAGCACGGCCGGGTCGTCCGGGCCGAGCGCGGCCCGGCTCTGCCGCACCGCCTGCTCGAGCATGATGCGCGCGGCGGGCAGGTCCCCGGAGCGCTGAAGATCCCGGGCATGCCGCTGAGCGGCGGCTAGGGAGGATAGTGCCGACACCCCCGACATGCTGCCGCCAAACCGGGGACGACGGAAGAGCCGTCCGGGTCGGAGGGGCCTGCCGCAAGGGTGCCGAGCGGCCGTGTACAGTAACTCCCCGTGCGACCCCGACGGGTTTGTGACGTCGGGGCGTAGTGCAGGTCCGGGTGGCGGAATGGCAGACGCGCTAGCTTGAGGTGCTAGTGCCCTTTATCGGGCGTGGGGGTTCAAGTCCCCCCTCGGACACAAATCCTCAGCGGTTATGGCTCAATCGGTGATAGCTAGGTCGCCCGCTGACCGCAGTCAGCGCGGTGCCGGTAGCGCGATGAGCTTGTCGCGGCTGACATCGAGGCTCTCCTCAGCCCAGGCCAGCACCTCCTGCTCCTGAGTGAACAGTACGACCTGATGGTCGGCGCTGACCTCGTGAAGCAACGTCATGATCGCCATTGTGCGTGCGTGGTCTGACTGGACCGTGACGTCGTCGAGGATCAGCGGCGGCGTCTCGCGATCGGCGGACAGCACCTGAGAAAGGGTCACCCGCAGCAAGAGGAACAACTGCTCGGTCGTGCCGTGTGAGAGCAGCTCCGATCGTACGCGACTTCACAGTGCGAGCTGTCGCCAGATTCCACGGCGACATCTCATCGCGGGGCACGGCTTGGCGGATCGGACACGTCCCGGCGAGACTCCGCGACGGTCTGGGCTCCGCGGTCAAGCATCGGTACGACTCAGTAAGTTTCGAGCGTGCAGAGGGCCCGATCCCGAGCGTCGTACCCCCGGAATTGATATCGCCTGGCCACCCGCTTCTTGCAGCACTGGTCGGCGCCGTGACGCAGGAGTGTGGCGCCGCCTTGACCCGGGGGATCGTTCTCGGCGACGACCGCGAGAGCGACGACTACGTGCTGCTGACGCTGCTCACGGAGGGCCCTGCCGAGAGGGCAGCATCCGTCGAGACCTTGGCGATGCGCGCGGAGGACGGACCCTGGCCGGTGAGTCCGGCCCTCTACACGAGCCTCCAGGCAGAGGCGTCACCAGCATGCGAGGCGGAGGTCGCCGCAGCCCAGCACGCAGTGGCCACAGCGCAGCGCGAGACGCCAGACGCACACGTCGCCGTCGTCGCGTACGTTCGCGGCACGGCCGATCCGGACACGGCTGAGGCCTGGCGCACTGCACGAAGGCGTTTGGAGGAAGAGCTGGCGGCCGCCAGCGCGTCCGCGGTGCCCGCCCTGCCTGGCCAGGGCTGGGACTTCATGACCGCGGACAGGGAGAGCACCTTCTGGTTGGCAACCCCGACCGTGAGGCTTGCCAGTCGGCGACGGTCCGAAACTCAGGCAGCTGCGAATGTGGGACCCGCCCGCTTCGCCATACGGACTTTCGACACTTAGTCTGACCGACGTGCTCCTGACGCAGCTCACGCGATGGGCGGACGAGCGGACGGTTCTCTGCGGCCGTCGCAGCCAGTATCTTTACGACCACAGATGCTCTCTCGTGCGGGTTCGGGGCGAAGTGGATGAGCTATGGCAAGTACAACCACCAGGGGTACTTCGGCGAGTGCTTTGTCCGGGTGCTGGCCAGTGCCGCAGGGCTCATAGCTGGGCAGCAGGACATCGACCACACGGGAGTCGACTTCTCCATCGACTTCCCCGGCGCACGTGGCACGGCGCGGTTTCCCAAGATCGAGGCGCAGGTGAAGTCGTGGTCGAGCCCGAGGGGCAACGACCTGCATTGGCACTACACGATGGACGTCGCCAACTACAACAACCTCGCGGGCCCCGGCTTCAGCGTTCCGCGCTACCTGTTCCTGGTCGTCGTCCCGGCGGATGTGCAGCTGTTCGCCGAAGTCGATGAGTCGGCCATGAGGCTCAGCCACTGCGGGTACTGGGTCTCGTTGGCGAACGAGGCGGTGATCGATCCCTCCGCCCGGCGCACCGTCACCGTGCGGGTGCCCAAGCGCAACGTGTTGACGCCGGCGGGCCTGCGAGCGCTGGTCAGGCCCGTCCCGGTGCAACGTGCGTCTGCGTCATGACCGTGCACGCCCGGCCGACGGCCGGCGAACTTCAGGCTGTCGCGGTGCTGCCGCCCGAGGTGCTCGGCCGCTACCTGTCGGGCACCGGGTGGCAGCCGGGTGAGCGCCTCGAGCGGGCGACGCTGTGGACCCGCCGTGAGGATGACGGCGAGTTTGAGATCCTGTTGCCGGCCGACCGGGCGGTGCGTGACTATCCGGGCCGGATGGCCGACCTGCTCACCACCGTCGCGGCAGTCGAGGACCGGCCTATCCCGCTGATCGTGGACGACCTGCAGGCCAGTGGCTCGGACACGGTGGCCTTCCGGCTGCTGCCGGGCGGCCCGTCGGGGACGATACCGCTGTTCAACGCGGTGGACGCGCTTGCCGGGGTGCGGGAATTGCTGGTCGCGTCCACGTACGCCTTGATGGTCGATACGCCGATGCTGGTCCAGGGGCGGCGTCCGGAGCGGGCGTTCGAGTTCGCGCGTACGGTGCGGCTCGGTTCCCCCCGGGCGGGCAGCTGGTCCATCGCGGCGAGGTTGCCGGTGGGGGAGCCGGGTGGGGACGCCGAGGCGCCGTTGGGACGGCGCGTGTCGGTCCAGCTGCACCGCACGGTCCGGGCCTGTTTCGCCGCGTCCGGCGAGGCGCTGAGCGATTTCGACCCCGAGCTGTTCCTGAGGCGCACGGGCGAGGGAGTGTCCGCCAACGCCTGTGCCGCCTTGACGCAGTTGGGCCGCGACGGGGTGCCGTTCGACATCCGGTTCGGCTGGACACCTCAGCTGCGATCGAGCCTTCCCACACGGTCCTTCCGCTTCCGGCCCGGCCAGATCGAGGTGCTGCGCATGGCTGCGGAGCACCTCCGGGTGGTCGTCCCCGACGGGCAGATCACCGTCGAGGGCCAGGTCAGCAGGTTGCGGCGCGATACTGGTGAGGGTGGTCAGGCCACCGTGCGGGGTCCGATCCGCACGGTCTACGGCGCGTCGGATCGTTCGGTGCGCGTCCTGCTGCCCGACGACCTGTATCGCGTGGTGGTGGAGGCGCACGGCCGGCGGCGCCAGGTGCGCGTGACGGGCACAGCGGTGCGAGGACGGATCGAGCGGGTCGCCCGGGTGGAGGTGCTCGAGCGGCCTTCGCCCGGGTGAGCAGCATGTTGACCATTCGCATGACCAGGTCGCCAACTGATCGGTGGCGTCGAGCGCGGTTATGCGGATGTATTCGTCAGTGTTGATCCGGATACGATCGGTTCCGGAAAGCGGCGGTCACGATAGGGGTAGTCAACGGTGACGGAAACGCAGTCCGACGCTCCGCTGGAATTGGCACCCGGTTCCGTGGTCGTCATCCGCGACGAGGAGTGGTTCGTCCGGACGGCCGAGGACACCTCCGACGGCCTGCTGGTCCATGTCCGCGGCCTTGGCGAATTGGTACGCGACACCACGGCCAGCTTTTACGCGAACCTTGACCGGATCGAGCCGCTCGACCCGGCAGCGGCCCGGGTCGTCGCCGACGACAGCCGACAGTACCGCAAGGCGCGGCTGTGGCTGGAGTCCACGTTCCGCAAGACGGCCGTCCCGTTGGGCGACCGGTCGCTCACCGTCTCCACCCAGGCGTTGGCTGACCCGCTGAGCTACCAGCAGGCCACGGTCCGCAAGGCGCTCGACCCGGCGAACCTGCGCCCGCGCATCCTGCTCGCCGACGCGGTCGGTCTGGGCAAGACGCTGGAGATCGGCATGATCCTGTCCGAGCTGGTACGCCGGGGCCGCGGCGAACGAATTCTCGTCGTGACCCCTCGACACGTCCTGGAGCAGATGCAGCAGGAATTGTGGTCGCGTTTCGCGTTGCCGTTCGTCCGGCTCGATTCGGCGGGCATTCAGCGGGTACGCCAGAAACTGCCGGCGAACCGAAACCCGTTCACCTACTTCCGCCGGGCGATCATCTCGATCGACACGCTCAAGTCGGACCGGTATGTCGCCAGCCTCCGCAAGCAGCGGTGGGACGCGGTCGTCATCGACGAATCGCACAACCTGTCGAACACCGCGACGCTCAACAACCGCCTGGCCCGGCTGCTGTCCCGCAACGCTGAGGCGCTGATCCTGGCGTCGGCCACGCCGCACAACGGGCGCAAGGAGTCGTTCGCGGAGCTGATCCGGCTGCTGGACCCGTCGGCGATCCCACCGGACGGCGAGCTCGTGGCCGACGAGATTAGGCGGCTGGTCATCCGCCGCCACCGGCACAGCCCCGAGGTTGCCGGAGTCGTTGGCGCCGACTGGGCGGAGCGCCGGGAACCGGAGAACGTCGCCGTCCCGGCGTCGCCTGCCGAGGACGCCATCGCCTATGAGCTGGAGGACGTCTGGCTGTGGCCGCCGGACAAACGCAACCCATATTCGGGGCAGAACTCGTCTCTGTTCCCGTGGACCCTCGCGAAGGCGTTCCTGTCGTCGCCGGCCGCGCTCGCTGAGACGATCACCCAGCGGCTGGGCCGCCTCAAGAGCGGGACGGCCGCCGAGCAGACAGAACGCTCGGCGTTGCTGCGCCTGCGCGAGCTGACCGACGCGGCGAGCGAGGCCGGTTCCGCGAAATACGCATGCTTGGTCGAGCGCCTCAAGGACATGGGCGTCGGCAAGGGCTCGCCGATGCGCGCGGTGGTGTTCGCCGAACGCGTCGCGACGCTGACCTGGCTGCGCAAGAACCTCCCCGCCGACCTGGGGCTGCCGCCCGGTGCGGTGGAGATCATGCACGGCGGGCTGCCCGACGACGAGCAGCAGCGCATCGTCGACGCGTTCAAGCAGGAGCAGACGCCGGTGCGGGTGCTGGTCACCGGCGACGTGGCGTCCGAGGGCGTCAACCTGCACGCGCAGTGCCACGAGCTGATCCACTTCGACATCCCGTGGAGCCTGATTCGGCTGGAGCAGCGCAACGGCCGCATCGACCGCTACGGCCAGAAGCATCCGCCGCGGATCACCGCCCTGCTGCTGGAGCCGTCGAGCCCGAAGTTCGCCGGCGACATCCGCATCCTGGCGAAGCTGGTGGAGAAGGAGAACGAGGCGCACACCGCCCTGGGCGACGTGGCGTCGCTGATGGGCCGCTTCGACGTCAAGGGCGAAGAGGAGGAGATCCGCGCGGTCCTTGGCGGGCAGAAGAGCCTGGACGACGTGGTCCGCACGGTGGACGACGTCCGGGCAGGCGACGACCTGAGCGCCCTGTTCTTCGGCCTGGCCGGCGAAGCCGACGAAGCCGACGAGGCCGACGATGACGAATCGCGGGTCGCCGCGAGCACAGGGTCGGGCCTGTACGCCGACGACGTCGCCTATCTCGAGGAGGCGTTGCACGCGGCGTTCATCGACCCGACCGCCACGGTGAGCAACAACGGGGTGTGCTGGCGGCGTGATGCGGCGTTCGGCACGGCCGAGCTGACGCCGCCGCCGGACCTGGTGCAGCGCCTCGAGGTGCTGCCGCAGAGCTACCTGGCGGAACGCCGGGTCACGGACAAGCTGGTGCTGGCGACGACGGTCGCGCGGGGCAAGGAGCGGCTGGCCGAGGCGCTGCGGGACGAGAACGGGTCGAGCTGGCCGGACGCCCACTACCTGAGCCCGCTGCATCCCGTGCTCGACTGGGCGTCCGACCGGGCCCTGGCCGGCCTGGGCCGCAACGAGGTGTTTGCCGTGCGGGGCGAGGTGGACGACCCCACCGTGCTGCTGCTGGGCACCCTGACGAACCGGCGCGGCCAGGTGGTGTCGGCGATGTGGCTGACCGTCGCGTTCCCCGCCCTGGATGACAAGGCGTTCACGCTGGTGGAGGTGCACGAGTCGGCCGGGGACGCGCTGGCGGCACTGGGCTGGGACGCACCCCGGGCGAACCCGGGCGCGATCGGCGGCGCGGCGGCGCTGCAGGAGCTGATCGCTCCCGCGGTGAGCAAAGCCCGCGGGCAGATGCGGGAGACGTTCGCCGCCGCCGAGAAGGACGTCGCCCAGCGCGTCGAGGAGTGGTCGCGGCGGCTCGCCCAGTGGACGCACGAGGCCGGGGCGCTGCTCCAGCGCAGCGACTTCAAACAGCGGCGGGTGGGCGTGGAGCAGGAGCAGGCGATGGTTGAGGAGATGCGCCCGGACCGGCAGCTGGTGCGCCCGCTGCTCGTCGTGGTGCCGGCCGCGGGGGAGTGGGCATGAGCGTGTCGGACGCGATCATCGTCGGCGAGGGCTGGATCTCCGAGCACTACTTCACCACCGAGGCGAACGCCCAGTCGTTTCGGGCGAGGGTCGTCGAGCGCCGTAAGGCGTGGGACGCGGAGGCCGCCGAGCAGCGACCCACGCCCCGCAGCCGGTTCACCGAGGCCCGGCAGGAGCTGGAGGCCGACCTGGCCAAGCTGGCAGAGCTGACCGACGTGGAAGCGGACCTCGGCGCCACCGACCCGCGCACCATCGCGGACGCGGTCGCCTCCATCCACGACCGGGTCGTGGCCATCCTCGGGTTGCGCGGGCACGGCCTGCGGGTCGACGAGGACGGGCCGATCCTGCGCGTGTCGTCGCCTGGCATCACCGACCGGGCGCCGCTGGCCGTCGTGCGGGCCCAGCCGGTGCAGGCGGTCGAGGACGTCCTCGCCAAGGAGGGCCGCACTCTGGCCGAGCCGGTGCTGCTGGACGAGGACGGCGACGAGCTGACCTCGGCCGCGCGGCTGGTGTCGGCGCTGTTCGTGGCGGACGCCGCCCCCGACCTGATCCTGGTGCTCGCCGGCCGCTGGGCGGTGCTCGCCGAACGCGACCGCTGGGCCGAGGGCCGCTACCTCGCCGTCGACCTGCAACTGGTCTGCGAACGCAACGACACCAAGCGCGGCGGCGAGATCGACCGCGCGCTGACCTGCCTGTCCGCCGGGTCGATCGCCCCGGACGCCGAGGGTGACCTGTGGTGGAGCGGCGTCCTCGACGAGTCGATCAAGCACACCGTCGGCGTCTCCAAGGACCTGCGCGACGGCGTCCGGCTGTCCATCGAGATCATCGCCAACGAGGTGGTGCGCCGCCGCCGCGCCCAGGGCCTCGACCCGCTGCCCGCCGACCAGGCGCAGCCGCTGGCCAAGCAGGCGTTGCGCTTCCTCTACCGCATCCTGTTCCTGCTGTACGCGGAGGCGTCGCCCGAGCTGGGTGTGCTGCCGATCGGCGCCCCCGAGTACGACCAGGGCTACAGCCTCGACCGGCTCCGCGAACTCGTCCAGGTCGAGCTCGCGACGCCGCACGCCCGCACCGGCCGGCACCTGTACGAGTCGCTGGGCGTGCTGTTCCGCCTGGTCGACAAGGGGCACCAGCCGCCGCCGCGAGACGAGGAGCAGGCCGTCTCCGCGCCGGGCCTGACGTTCAACGCGCTGCGCGCCGACCTGTTCGCCCCGAGCGCCACCGCGCACATCGACGCGGTCGGGCTGGGCAACGCCGCCCTGCAGGAAGTGCTCACCCACCTGCTGCTTAGCAAGGAGCAGCGGGGCCGCGACCGGGGCTTCATCTCGTACGCCGAACTGGGCATCAACCAGCTCGGCGCCGTCTACGAGGGCCTGATGTCGTACACCGGCTTCTTCGCCGGGACCGACCTGTACGAGGTGGCGAAGGGGGGCGACGGCAGCAAGGGCTCCTGGGTCGTGCCGGTGGACCGCGCCGATGGCATCGACACGAACGACTTCATCCGGGTGCCCGACAAGGTCACCGGCGAGCTGCGCCCCGTGCTGCACAGGCAGGGCTCGTTCGTGTTCCGGCTGGCCGGCCGCGAACGCCAACAGTCGGCGTCCTACTACACCCCGGAGGTGCTCACCCGCTTCACCGTCGGGCAGGCCCTCGAAGAACTGCTCGACCAGGACGGCAAGACCACGCCGGCCGCGGAGATCCTGAACCTGACCATCTGCGAACCGGCGCTCGGCTCCGGCGCGTTCGCCATCGAGGCCGTCCGGCAACTCGCCGACCAGTACCTGAAGCGCAGCGAGAAGGAACTCGGCCGCCGCATCGACCCCGACGACTACCCGCGACGCCTGCAAGAGGTCAAGGCGTACCTGGCCCTGCACAACGTGTACGGCGTCGACCTCAACCCCCTCGCCGTCGAACTCGCCGAGATCTCCCTGTGGCTCGACACGATGCTGCAAGGATTGTCCGCGCCGTGGTTCGGCCTGCACCTGCGCCGCGGCAACTCCCTCATCGGCGCCCGCCGCGCCGTCTACCGCCGCAGCCAGGTCACCGACAAGTCATGGCTGGGTGCGGTGCCGCAGGACGTGCCGCTCACCGAACTGGTCGCCGACATCAACGCCGACCGGGTCGCCACCGACGGCATCCACCACTTCCTGCTGCCCGCCGACGGCTGGGGGTCCGCGGCCGACGCCAAGGAAGCGGCAGCCCTCGCCCCCGACGCCGCGAAGAGGCTGAAGGCGTGGCGCAACGCCACCAAGGTCAAACCCACCAGGCAGACCGTCGACGCGTACGCCGAACTGGCGCACCGCGTCGAAACCCTGTGGCAGATCGCCTACCGCCGCCTCGACCTCGCCGAACACCAGATCCGCCGCCGCATTCCCGTCTGGGAGGCCGGTGAGCTGCCCGTCGGCGGGGCCGTGCAGCGCGAACAGATCGAACAGGTGCTCGCCGACTCCGAGGGCGCCTACCGGCGGCTGAGCCGCGCGATGGACGCGTGGACGGCCCTGTGGTTCTGGCCCCTCACCGACGCCACCGCCACCGTCGGCGGCGAGGTGGTCGCGCCGCCGACCGTCGCCCAGTGGATCGCCGGGTTGCAGGCGCTGCTCGGCCGCAACCCCAATCTGCGCAAGCGCAAGGGCTCCGGGCCGACCCTCAGCTCGGGGATGAGCTGGGAGGAGTTGGACGAGGCCGAACGCCTCGAGATCGGCTTCGCCGGGGCGAAGCCCATCGAGACGGTGCTGCGGGAACACCCGTGGCTGGTGGTGTGTGACCGGATCGCCCAGCGGCAGGGCTTCTTCCACTGGAACCTGGACTTCGCACCGGTGTTCGCCCGCGGCGGCTTCGACCTCCAGGTTGGAAACCCGCCGTGGGTACGGCCTGCTGTCGATATGAGCAACCTCTTGGCGGAGGGTGATCCGTGGTGGCGTCTTGAGGCGAAACCAAGTGAGAAAAAGGTAGCTCTTAAGCGATCTGAAACCTTGGCCATTGCTGGGATGCGCGAGTTCGTAATCGCTGCCGCCTCTGAGGCTTCTGTGACTAATGACCTCCTTGGGTCTAGGCCGATGTATCCCCACCTTCAGGGCCTCCAGCCAGACCTCTACCGTTGTTTCATGGAGGCGGCCTGGCGGAATGCCACAGTTTCCGGCATCTCAAGTCTTATCCACTTGGACACACACTTCGCGGAAGAGCGTGCTGGCCTTTTGCGCGAAGCCGCCTACCGCCGCCTTCGGCGACACTGGGAATTTATTAACGAACTTCAGTTGTTTGAGATCCAACATCAGCGTCATTTTGGCGTCAACGTGTATGGCAGCAGCCGCTCGGCTCCACGTTTCCTGAATGCGGTATCGCTCTATCATCCGGATACCGTCATTCGATCGCAGCGTCACGACGGATCCGGTACGGAACCTGGTCTGAAGGACACGGACGGACGCTGGGACCTGCGCCCCCATAAGGGGAGGATTAACATTGTCGACCAAACCCTGTTGGCGTCGTGGCATGCCCTTATGGAACCCCCGAATGTGCCGATCATTCGCACGCGAATGGTGTACTCAGTCAACGCCTCGTCCGCGGCGGTTCTGAACAGGGTTTCTACACTTCCGCGCATGCGTGGCCTGCACCCTCATTATTCCGCGGGGTGGCACGAAAAAAACGATCGCGTTCGGGGGTTCTTCAGATCTGAATGGGGCAAGCCGGAATGCTGGAGCGATGTGATCCTCCAAGGTTCGCACATATTCGTATCAACGCCTCATTACAAAGAGCCGAATGTCACAATGCTGCACAATACGGACTGGCGCCCGGTTGACGTAGAGCGGATCGCTCCAAATTCGATCCCTATTACCGGGTACAGGCCGATCGGCGACCCCGAGGACTATGTGGCGGCATATGGCTACTGGCGAAACGGCGTCGGAAATCAGGTCAGCAGTCGAGAATTCTATCGCTTGGGTTGGAGGAAGATGGCCGCGAATACGGGCGAGCGAACCCTTATTAGTGCCATCGTTCCGCCCGGAGCTACACATATCCAAGGAATCTACTCCCTTGGATTCCCCGATGGTGACCATCGGAAGCTGATTGCGGCTGCGGCTAGCACGTCGTCTTTGATCATCGATTTCTCGGTGAGGGCAGCCGCCCTAGCAAACATCGGGTTTGGAGTAATCGAACGAATACCAGTTGTCCTGGAGACAAGGCTGTATGAGCAGGTCGCCCTTAGGGTGCTCCGCTTGAATGGCGTCAGCCTTGCGTACTCTGATCTTTGGCGAGAGAGCTACAGCGAAGCGTTTAAAGAGGACTCATGGACTGGCGGCCCGCGCATCCTTAACGAGTTCCCCATAGGGCGGGTGGGTTCGACCTGGAATAGCGGTACCCCGCTTCGCCTGGCGGTTGAGCGCCGCCAGGCGCAGCTCGAACTTGACGCCCTCAACGCGCTCATCTTTGGGGTGCCGGTTAACGAACTTTGCACTATCTATCGAACGCAGTTCGCGGTCCTGCAAGGATACGATCAGAACGTCTTCCTTTATGACGCGAACGGTCGCCTCGTGCCCAATTCCGTTCTCTCCGTTTGGCGAAAGAAGGCTAATCGGACTTCTGTGGATGAACGGACGGCCACGAATCAGGCCGGCTACACGTACACCTACGAATTGCCGTTTGTGACGCTGGACCGGGAGGCGGACATGCGGCAGGCGTATGCGCACTTCGAGCGGATCCTCCAGGAGCGCTCGTGACCGAACTGCTGCCCACCGTCCAGGCGGCGAACGTCCGCGAGAGCATCGTCGACTACCTGAAGACGACGTTCGCGCTGACGGACCCGGACAGCCGTGACGGCCTCGACCGGTTTCTGTCCGACCCGGTCAACGGCATGTTCAAGGGCCCGTACGTGCGCCTGCGCCTGCCGTTCCGCCCCGCCGACGACGGCTGGCGGGGGCACCTGGACTTCTTCGACGGCCTGCCCCCGTACGGGCATCAGGCGCAGGCGTTCGCGCGGCTGTCGTCGGCGGGTGGCCGAAGGCCGCAGCCGACCCTGGTCACGACCGGCACCGGGTCGGGCAAGACGGAGGCGTTCCTGCATCCGATCGTCGACCACGTCCGCCGCGCCCGCCTCGAAGGCGTAACCGGAGCGAAGGCGCTGATCCTGTACCCGATGAACGCGCTGGCCAACGACCAGGCCAAGCGGCTCGCCGGGATGCTGACCGGCAACGCTGAGCTGGCATCGATCACCGCGGCGCTGTACACCGGCGAGCAGGGCCGGCCGCGGACGATGGTGACCGCGGACGGGCTGATCACCGACCGTGGCGTCATCCGGGACTCGGCGCCGGACATCCTGCTGACGAACTACAAGATGCTCGACCAGTTGCTGCTGCGCCACGAGGACCAGGGGCTGTGGCGGCAGTCGGCGACGAGCCTGCGGTACCTGGTGCTGGACGAGTTCCACACTTACGACGGCGCGCAGGGCACCGACGTGGCGATGCTGTTGCGGCGGCTCGGGCTGGCGTTGAAGAGCCACTGGCGCGACGACGACCCCGTCCTGACCGACGAGGACCGCGCCCGGCCGCTGGGCTGGATCACGCCGGTCGCCACGTCCGCGACCCTGGGCGACAAGGGCGACCCGGGGGTGATGTTGGGGTTCGCGGAGACCGTATTCGGCGAGCCGTTCTACGACGACGCCGTGATCACCGAGTCGCGGCTGAGCCTGGACGAGTGGGTGGGCGACGCGCTCGACGTCGTGGCCGACGCCGGGTTCGCCATCCCGGACGTGTTCGCCGTGGCCGACGCCAGCGCCGCGGTCGAGGCGTTGGGCCCGGACCCGGACGGTGCGGCGCTCGCCCGGGCGGTGCTCGGCGCGCTGTGGGACGACGGCGACGGCCGCCTGGCCGGAGCCGACCCCGAGCTCCTGCTGGCGCTGTGCCGGGCGCACCCGTTGGTGCAGGAGCTGGCGTACGAGGCCGGTGAGGCCGTCGACCTGGACGAACTGGTCCGCCGCGTCGCCGGGCAGGCCGGCCGGCGCACGTCCAGCCTCGCTGCTGGCGGCGTCGACGCGCAGTGGAAGCAGGTCATCGCCGCCGTCGTGGCGACGCTCGGGCACGTGCGCGCCGTCGCCGGGCGGGGCGCGCTCTCCGTCGACGTGCACATGTGGGTGCGGGAGCTGACCCGCATCGACCGGGCCGCCGACACCACCGCGCGGTTCCGCTGGGGCGACGACGGGCCGCCGACCGCGGGCGGCGACACCGAGGATGTACGCCCGTCGTTCCCTGCCGTGTTCTGCCGGCACTGCGGGCGGTCCGGCTGGGGCGTCGCCCTCGCGCCCGTCGGCGGCAGCCTCGCCGTGGACGACGAGGCGATCCGGCGCAACCACGCCACCCGCGAGGGTCGGTTCCGCACCCTGCTGTATGCGCCGGCCGAGGCCACCGCCGCATACCTCGGCGGCGCACCGACTGAAGGCCTGGCCTGGTTCTCGGTGCGCGGGCGGGAGCTGCTCACCAGCGCCCCACCCGACGACGACCCGGACCTGCGCGACGGCTGGGTGCTGCCCGTCCTCACCGCCGCCGGGCGCGACGCCGACGAGGACGCCCGCAACGACACCTGCCCGTCCTGCGGGCAGGCCGACGGCATCCGCTTCCTCGGCAGCGCCATCGCCACCCTGCTGAGCGTCTCGCTGTCCACCCTGTTCGGCTCGGCCGCCCTCAACGTGGAGGAGAAGAAGGCGCTCGTCTTCACCGACTCGGTGCAGGACGCCGCGCACCGTGCCGGGTTCGTGCAGGCCCGATCGCACACACTGACGCTGCGCGCCGCCCTCAGCGCCGCCGTGGCCGCCGGTTCCGTCACCCTCGACGCCCTGGTCGAGGAGGCCATCCGGCACGCGCACGACGACCGCTTCCTGCGCTACCGGCTGCTGCACCCCGACTGCGCCGACCGGGAGTCGTTCACCGACTTCTGGACCTCGGCGACGCTGCGCCGGGTACCCACGAAGGTCATGTCGCGGGTCCGCAAACGCCTCGCGCTCGACGTCGCCCTCGAGTTCGGGCTCAACGGCCGCACCGGCCGCACCCTGGAGCTGACCGGCGCCGTCGCCGTCGAGGTGGAGGCCGGCACCCCGGCGCGGATCGCGGGCGCCGCCCGCGCCACCATCGAGGGCGCCTGGTCGCAGGGCGTCCTCGACGGGCACGACGGCGCGCTGCCCGACGCCACGCTCGTGCAGTGGGTTCGGGGCGTGCTCGACCGGATGCGCGCGCAGGGCGCCATCGACCACCCGTGGTTCGAGCGGTACCGCTTCGAGGACGGCAGCCGGTACTCCATCTGGGGTGGCCGCCCCCGCGGCGACGGCATGCCCGCCTTCCCCGGTGCCCGGCCCGCCCCCGGCTATCCGCGCGTCGGCGGCTCCGCCAACCCGGTGCGCAACAGCGACCTCGTCGCCGTCACCTCCGCCCAGTCCTGGTACGCCCGGTGGACCTCGCGCGTCCTCGACGTCAGCCCCGCCGACGGCGGCAAACTCGCCCGGCTGCTGCTCGACCGGCTCGCCCGCGACGGCGTCCTCACCGTCACCACCACCCAGACCGGCGCGTCCGTGTACGCGATCCCGCCGTCCGGCATCGTCGTCAGCCCCACCCGGCTCGACGACCTCGCCGCCAAGCGGCACATGCTCGCCTGCGACACCTGCCGCCTGCTCACCCCCGGCACCGCCACCGTCATCGACCAGCTCGCGGGCGCGCCGTGCATGCTCGTGCGCTGCCCCGGCCGCCTGACCCCGGAGGCCGTCGACGACAACTTCTACCGCCACCTGTACGCGTCGCCGGACATGCGCCGCATCGTCGCCCGGGAACACACCAGCCTGCTGGACGACGCCACCCGCCTGGAGTACGAGAACGGCTTCAAGACAGCCGCCTCCGAGCCGCAGGCGCCGAACGTGCTCGTCGCCACGCCCACCCTGGAGATGGGCATCGACATCGGCGACCTGTCCGCCGTCTTCCTGTCGTCGCTGCCCCGCACGGTCGCCTCCTACCTGCAACGGGTCGGCCGCGCCGGGCGCCTCACCGGCAACGCGCTGAACCTCGCCTTCATCACCGGCCGCGGCGACCAGCTGCCGAAGCTCGGCGACCCGCTGTCGGTCATCAACGGCGAGGTGCGCCCGCCCGCCACCTACCTGCAGGCGGAGGAGATCCTGCGCCGCCAGTACACCGCGCACCTCGTCGACGAAATGGCCCGCGACCCGCTGCGCCGCCACCCGGGCAGCGCGGCCGGGGCAATGAGCAGCAGCGACCGGGACTCGTTCCTCGGCGACCTCATCGCCGCCGCCGAGGCCGACAGCGACCGCCGCGTCACCCGCTTCACCGACACGTTGCCGTCGCTGCCCGCCGGAGTCACCGACGACCTGCGCGCCTGGGTACGCCCAGTGGCCGGCGCGGGCACCAGCGCGTTCGCCGCCCACGTGCACGCCGCCGGGCGCCGCTGGCAACACACCGTCGAGACGTTGAAGCGGCGCGAGAAGGCCATCGCCGAGGTGCTGCCCGAGCTGGAGGCCAAACAGCAGTCGCCCGCCGCCACCGACGACGACAAGCGGGCCGTGCGCTCCGCCAAGGCCGCCCGCTCACTCACCCGCGGCCAGCTGTCGCACCTGCGCGGCGAGTACTGGATCGGTGTGCTCGAGGAGTACGGGCTGCTGCCCAACTACACCCTGCTCGACGACACCGTCACCCTCGACGTGGGACTCAGCTGGATCGACCCCGACTCCAACGACTTTAAGAGCGACCACGCCCAGTTCCAGCGTGGCTCCGCCCAGGCCATCCGCGAGTTCGCGCCCGGCGCCACGTTCTACGCCCGAGGCTGGGAGATCGCCATCGACGCGATCGACCTGGGCATCGACGGTGAGTCGATCCGCCCGTGGGTGTTCTGCCCGGCGTGCGGGTTCGCCGCCGACATCGCCGCCACCGGCGCCGAACAGCAGCTCACCGGGTGCCCGCGCTGCGGCAGCCCCGGCGTCGCCGACACCGGCCAGCGCCTCGACGTCGTCGAACTCACCCACGTCTCCGCCGAGGTTCGGCGCGACGAGGCGATGATCTCCGACCGGCGCGACGAGCGGCACACCAACTCGTTCCAAATCATTTCGGCCGCGGACGTCGACCCGGCGAACATCGCCCGGCAGTGGTTCGCCGAGAGCACTGGACTCGGCTGCACCTACCTGCGGTCGATGGACGTGCGCTGGATCAACGTCGGCGCCGCCGGACACGGCCCGTCCCGGATCATCTCCGCCGACGAGCGCGCCGGCGCCCTGTTCCGGGTATGCAGCGGCTGCGGCAAGCTCGACTCCGACTCGGGCCGCAACAAGCCGCACGAGCACCGGCCGTGGTGCCCCTACCGCACCGCGACCACCGAGAACACGGCCACCGTGGCCCTGTCGCGCACCCTGCGCACGCAGGGCCTGCTGCTGCGCCTGCCGCACGCCGTCACCCTCGGCGACGACTTCGCCGTACCCAGCCTCGCGTCGGCGGTGCTGCTGGGCCTGCGCGAGCAGATCGGCGGGCACCCCGACCACATCCGCATCGAACACGTCGTCGACCCCACGCTCAGCGACGGCACCGACAACCACGACGCGATCCTGCTGCACGACGTGGTGCCCGGCGGCACCGGCTACCTCGCCGACATGGCGTCACCGGAACGCCTCCGCGAACTGCTCCTCCTGGCCTGGGAGCGCGTGCGCACCTGCGAATGCCAGTACGAGGAACGCCTCGCCTGCCACCGCTGCCTGCTGCCCTTCGCCGCGCCCGCGGCTGTGCGCCGCACGTCGCGCGCCTCCGCGGTGCGGCACCTCGCCCGCTTGCTGGGCCTGACCGAGGACGCCGACACCGCCGACGAGTCAGCATGGACGATCACCGAGATCCCGCCGCAGGAGGACCCGGAGTCCCACCTCGAACAGCGCTTCCGCAAGATCCTCCTCGAACGCCTCAAAGCGGCCGGGGCGGCGATCATCGAGGTGCCCAAGGCGTGGGGCAATGCCCTGCGTTTCACCCTGCCCAGCACCCACCGGCAATGGACCCTGACCCCCCAGGTGAACCTGGAGAACTCGCGGCCCGACTTCGTCCTCGAGACCAACGACACCACCGTGCCGACCGTCGCAATCTTCACCGACGGCCGCAGCTTCCACGCCGTGCCGTCGCGCAATCGCCTCGCCGACGACGCCGCCAAGCGGGAGATCCTGCGCGGCACCGGCCGCGTCGTCATCGCCGTCACCGCGCAGGACATCGCCGACGCCGAACGGGGCGCCGGCGCCGACCCGGCATGGTTCTCCGCGAGCACGGTCACCCGGCTCATCGCGCAGCCGTCATTCCTCGCCACCCCGGCGGCCTACGACGGCCTGCGCGGCGGGCCCATTACCTGGCTGATCGCCTGGGTGACGGCGCCGCGACCCGCCGACGTTGCCGCGGTCGCCCGCGCGGTTCCGATGTTCTTCGCCGGCGGCAAGCCCGCCACCGGATACGCCGACGGGGTCAGCCTGGCCGCGATCGGCCGGGCTGCGCTGACCGGCGAGCAGGCGCCCAGCGGGCCCCGGAAGGTGATCGTCACCCGGCACGGCGCCCTGGCCGTCGTCGTCGAGCCGAAGAAGTCCGCGGTGGACATGGCGATCGTGCTGGACGACCGGGACGAGGCACTCGACGCGGCCCACGCGGGCGCCTGGCGGCTGTGGCTGCAACTGTCCAACGCGCTCACCCTGCGCGACTGGCCGACCGTCATCACCACGACCGGCCTGACCGAGGCTGCCACCGTCCGACCGCCCGTCCAGGAACCCGAGGACGACGGCCTGCCCGACGGCGTGGACGGCAGGTGGATCGAGGCGTACCGGGCCGCCGCCCCCGGCGCCGAACGCCGCCTCATCGCCGTGCTCGCCGCCGCCGGAGTGGACGCCCCCCGCGTCGGCGCCGAGGGCCCGCAGGGCATCCCGATGGACCTGTCCTGGCCCGGCGCGCACGTCGCCGTCGCGTTCTACGAGATGCCCGACGAGGACCAGGCCGACCTGCACACCGCCGGCTGGGACGTCGTCGCGCCGGACGCCGACACCATCGTCGCCACGCTGAAGACCAAGCTGGCCACCGCAGAAGCCGGAGAGCCGTGATGCCGACCATCATCATGACCAAGTGGCCCGTCAAGATCGACGGCTCGGTTAAGGCGAAGGCGATGACGTTCCTGCAACGCCTGTCCGCCGACGACACCACCCCCGGCCTGCACGTCGAACCCATTGAGAACGCGGCGGACCCGCGGGTGCGCACCGGGCGGGTCGACCAGTTCTGGCGGGCCGTCATGTTCCGCCTCGACGGCGACGGCGACAGCCACTACGTCGTCCATGGAGTGTGGCCGCACGACGACGCCATCAGCGTGGCCAGGCGCGTGCGCCTCAAGGTCAACCCGGTCAACGGACTGCCGCAGATCGAGGAGACGGTCGAGACGGCTTCGCCACCGCCTGCTCCTACTCCGCCGCCGGCCGTCGCCGAGAAGCCGCTGCTGGTGCAGCTCGGCCGGACCACCGAGGACCTGGTCGACCGCCTTGGCGTACCCCCGGACGTGGCCCAGCGGGCCCTGAACGCGCCCGACGAGGACGCCCTGCTCGACCTCGCGCAGCAGCACGAGGGTTGGCTGGGGCTGCTCCTGCTCGACCTGGCCACCGCCGAGCCGATCGAGAAGATCACCGAACGGCTGGAGCTGACAGCGCCTGTCGCGTCCGCCGACGCCGACGCCGACCTGCTCACCTCGCTGCGGAAGCCCGCCGCCCAGGCCCAGTTCGCGTTCATCGACGACCAGGACGAGCTGCGGCGCGTCATCGAGGAGGAGGACTTCGGCGCCTGGCGGATCTTTCTGCACCCCGAACAGCGCCGCTACGTGAGCCGCACGACCAGCGGCCCCTTCCGGCTGTCCGGCGGGGCCGGCACCGGCAAGACCGTCGTCCTCGTGCACCGGGGGCGGGCCCTCGCACGCCGCGACCCGCAGGCCAGAATCGTGCTCACGACGTTCACCACCAACCTCGCCGAATCGCTGCGCGACAGCCTTGCCCTGCTCGACCCCCGCGTGCCGCAGCCGGCCAGGCTCGGTGAAGCCGGCGTCCACGTCGCCGGAATCGACTCGCTCGCCGCGTCGATCATCCGCGCCGCCGGGTCCGACATCGCCGCGGCCGTGCAGGCGGTCCTCGGCGACGCGCGGTCTGCCCCCACCGGACGTGCCCCGGCTACCCGGTGGCGGGAAGTTCTCGACGCGTCTAGCACATCGCTGCCGGCGAAGATCGCCAACGAGACGTTCCTCAGCGCCGAGTACACCCTCGTCGTCCTGCCCAACCGGGTGAAGAACGAGGACGACTACCGGCGTGTCCGCCGGCCCGGCCGGGGCGTCGCGCTTGACCGGGCCAAGCGCGACAGCGTCTGGGAACTCATCGCCGCCTACCGCGCGCTGAACCGCATGGACGGCACCCTCGACTTCGCCGAAGCGGCGGCGGTCGCGGCTGAACACCTCACGGCGACCGGCCCGCAAGCCGACCACGTGCTCGTCGACGAAGGCCAGGACCTCGCACCCACCCACTGGCAGATGCTCCGCGCCCTCGTCGCAGAAACCGACGACGACCTCTTCATCGCGGAGGACTCGCACCAGCGCATCTACGGCGCCAGGATCGTGCTGGGCCGGTATGGCATCCGGATTGTCGGCCGCTCACAACGGCTCACGCTCAACTACCGCACCACCGCGCAGAACCTCCGCTACGCCATGGGCGTCCTCGACGGCGGCACGTACGTCGACCTGGAGGAGCAACCCGAAGTGACCGGCTATCGATCGGCCCGGTCGGGGCCGCCGCCATCCGTGCAGAAGGCGGAATCCCTGATCGCCGAACTCGACCTGATCGCGGACCAGATCACCACCTGGCTCGCCGATGGCACACTGCCGGAGACCATCGCCGTCCTGGTCCACGACCGGTTCCAGCGCGAACGGGTCGCCAACGCGCTCATCGAGCGCGACGTGCCCGCCCGCTCCGTCGACCGCGACAAGCCCGCAGCGGGACGGGTGCTGGTCATGACAATGCATCGCGCCAAGGGCATGGAGTTCACCAAGGTGGTCCTCGCTGATGTGGGGTTTCAGTCCGCTGCTGAGAAGGTCAGACTTGGAGGGCTGGACGAATCCGAGCGGCTGGATGCGGAGCTGAGGGCGCGGTCGCTCACGTACGTAGCGGCCAGCCGGGCCCGTGACGAGCTCGTGGTGGTCCAGCGCTCATAACGCGACAGTTCGCCGCGGACCGGCCTCGGCGCGGTGGTGCTCAGCCGTCTCGCTAGGTTGCGCCATCACTGACGTCAAACGCTTCCGGTCGGAGCCGGTGTCGACATGGTCGGCTTCGTCGTTGCTATTTACCGGCAGTGGAGGCGCCCGGCAGGTGGCACGGAGCCGCCTTGACCGTCGCGCCGCTCATCTCGTAGCCCAACCATTCTTGTCGCGGTCCCGCTACGCGATGAGGCCGCGCTCGACAGTGAGCTGCCGCTTGAGATTGCCGATCTAGACTCACCCGGGAACGGTTTCCTGGCCATGGACGCGCACCACCTGGACGTCCCATCGTCCACGTGCGGAGGTCGCCCCCCACATCGGATGTGGCATCGTCGTCGCGATCGAGACCCGTCGGCAGCAGCCCGGTGCCCTGCCGTGCTCATGTCTGTCGGCATACGTTAAGCAGGCCGTCGTTACAGAGCTGCTCGCCGGGAAGCGGCTGCGCCTCGGCTCCCATGCTGAAAAACGCGGCAGCCATGTGCGCCGAGTTGGGTGCCGCCAGCTGACAGCCTGCTTCGCCCAACGGCGGGCTCGGGCGGCTAAGTCCCGCGAGCGTGAGATGCTCGTCCTGATGGCGGAGTCATCGCCGCGCTGGCCGACCGGCTATTCATCACCGAGAGCGAGTGCAACACATCCGCTGCATCTTCGCCAAGGTCGATCAGCCCTTGAAACATAGTGGACCGCCGGGTCGCGGCGACTGTGTGCTACCTCAAGCTCAGGACGTTATGCCCCGCGCCCCGGCCTGGGTCAGCCAACCCGGGTACTCGGTCATCAGCAGGTCAAACAGCGCGTCGTCGCTCATCTCTAAGGGGTCGGCGACAGCGAAGAAGTCGGTGTTGTCGAGGAATCGGCCGGGCATGTCGTCGAGCTCCTCGAGGAACGTGAATTCGCCGCCGCCCCGCGATCGCCGTAAGAACCCGCCGCCGCGGGCCGGCGCCTCGCCGATGCCCATGAACTGGATGAACATCGGCTCGTAGCTGGACGACTGGATCTGCGCCCGGGTGACGTCCTTGTCGAACGTCGCGCCGTCGGTGATGAACATGACGTAGACGGGCGGGCCGCTGTGCGGGCCGCTGCGGGGCCCGGCCGAGCCGAAGTAGTGCTCGCGGATGCGGGTCAGGGCCTTGCCGTAGTAGGTGCCACCCTCGAGCGCGTGCCGGCGCAGCACCTCGGACAGGTGGGTGCGGTAATTGTCCAGGGTCATGGCGCCCGCGGTGTGGCTGTTCGCGCCGAACAGAAAGCAGTCGATCGACGAGTCGTCGTCGAAGCGCATGCCGAGCGCTAAGACCCGCTCGGCCAGCGCCTGGATCTTCCCGGCGCGGTACAGCCCGCCCATTGAGCCGGAAATGTCGAGGCAGATCGCGACGCGGGCGGTGTGCTCGCCGAGCCCTCGCTTGCTCAGCGACATGGCGGCGCGCTTGGTGAGGTCGAGCAGGTGTTGGTCGCCCCGGTCGGCGAGGGTCTTTTCCAGCCGCACTAGCTTCTCGGCCTTGGTCAGGCTGACGGGCGCCCCCGCTGGGGCGGGGAGAGCGGGCGGGGTGGGCAGGGCGGCCGAGGCCTGCGGCGCCGCGGGTTCGTCCACGCTGATACCGAAGTCGGTGGCTAGGCCGGCGAGCCCGGAGTCCCAGCCCTGGCCGACGGCGCGGAACTTCCAGGCGCCGCCGCGGCGGTAAAATTCGCCGAGCACAAAGGCCGTCTCGGTGTCCGCCCGCATGTCGTCGAAGCGGATCAGTTCGGCCCCGGTGGCCTGGTCCAGGATGCGTAGGTGCAGACCAGGCACGCGGCCGATGGGCTCGCCGTCTGTCGAGGCGGCGAGCGCGATCCGGTCGATCGCCGGCTCGATCGCGGGCAGGTCGACGGCCACGGCGTCCGTGACAGGTCCTGCCGCGGCGGGCTGCTTGCCCGCGTGGCTCACCGCGCCGGAGGCGTGCCGCGGGGCGTTGTAGAAGACGAAGTCACCGTCGCTGCGAACCTTGCCGTCCGCGGTAAGCAGGAGCGCCGACACGTCGACGTCCGGTGCGCCCGCGCCCGCAGTCCAGCCGAGAACGGCCTGCACCGACGGTGCAGCGACGGCCGCGTTGGCGCCCTTCGGAAGTACGGTCATGCCAAGCATCGTGCCAACCGGAAGCCGGTATAGGGGATAAACCGGCGGATCGCGCCAACGAGCCGGTAGGCCCACAGTCCGGCGACTATCCTGTCCGTGCGGCTTATGGTCGAAATGTCCGAGTGGTCCGGTGCGCGGCGGCCGGCGGTACAGGAAGGGATCGCGCGTGCGCTACTTCTCGACCCTGTCCCCGGCCCGCAAAGCGGCGCTGTTCCATCGCGTGCCCGGCGAGTTCTTCCGTGACAGCTCAGCGCAACGGCTCGCGATGGCGCTGGGCGCCACACTCTATGCGCCCGCCGTCCGACCTGACCTGGCCGCGGACATCGCCCGCTGTCACCGGGCCGGGGTGATGAGCATGGTGTGCTGCCTGGAGGACGCCGTCCGCGACGACGAGGTGGCCGACGCCGAGAGTAACCTCGTCCGCCAGCTGCGCCGGTACGCGGCCGATGGCGGCGAGGGCCCCCTCCTGTTCGTCCGGGTCCGGGCGGTCGAGCAGATATCCCGGCTGGCCGACCGGCTGGGCGACGCGCTCCGCATGCTGAGCGGATTCGTCTTACCTAAGTTTCGTTCTGACGCGATTGGCCACTCCGGCGTCGAGACGGTGCGCAAGCTTGGCGCCGACGCTGGCCTGCCGATGTACGTAATGCCCGTGCTGGAGACCCCCGAGGTGGCTTGGGCGGAGAGCCGCCTCGCGGCCCTGCGCGACCTGCACGGCTTCCTCGACTCGTATCGCGAGTCGGTGCTCGCCGTTCGGGTCGGCGGGACTGACCTATGCGGGCTCTACGGCCTGCGCCGCCCGGTCGAGCTCACCGCCTGGGAGATCGGCCTGGTCGCCGGCGTGCTGACCGACATCGTAAACGTCTTCGGCCGCCGCGACGGCAGCGGCTTCCCGGTGACCGGACCGGTCTGGGAGTACTTCGCCGGCGGCGACCGCATCCTGCGCCCGCAGCTGCGGGCCTCGCCCTTCGCCCAGCACGAGCCCGACGGCGACGACCTGCGCCGCCGCCTCCTGCAGCGCTCGCTCGACGGCCTGATCCGCGAGACGATGCTCGACCGCGCCAACGGGCTGATGGGCAAGACGGTCATCCACCCCACGCACGCCTCGACGGTGCACGCACTCAGTGTGGTGAGCCACGAGGAGTACAGCGATTCGACGGCCATTCTCGGCGACGGCGCCTCGGTTCACGGGGGGGTGCTACGCAGCGCCTACGACAACAAGATGAATGAGGTTGGTCCGCACCGGCACTGGGCCGAGCTGACCCTGCAGCGCGCCGAAATCTTCGGCGTCGCGCGAGAGGGCGTCACGTTCGTCGACTTCCTCGACGCCCACGACCGCGTGGGCAGCACCGCGTGAGCGACCTCGGCCGCGGGCCGGGCGCCTGGACCGCCGAACGGCTCGGCATCCGGCTAGCAGACGCGCCGGGAACGCCCATACCCGTCGCCGACCTCGCCGGTCTAGCGGTGCGGCGCAACCCGCGCCGCGCCCACCTGGTGGTGTCGCGGGTGCTTGGCAAGCACGTGCCGGTCGACCCGCACCTGGCGTGCACGGCCGGCCGCGCGCTCGCCCGGCGCGTCGCCGGGGCGCTTGCCGCCCGCCCGGGGACCGGCGCGCCGCTCGTCCTCGGCTACGCCGAGACGGCCACGGCCCTCGGGCATCTGGTCGCCGACGCCCTCCCGGGCGCCGGCTACCTGCACTCGACTCGCCGCTCGGCCCCGCCGGGCGCGGCGGTGATACGGTTCGAGGAGGCGCACAGCCACGCCACCGAGCACCTGCTGCAGCCGGCCGACCCGGCCATGGTGCCCGCCGGCGGCCCGGTGGTCCTTGTAGACGATGAGCTGACCACCGGCCGAACCGCGGTCGCGACGATCCGCGCCCTGCACGAGTTGCACCCCCGTCCCCACTACGTGGTGGCGAGCCTGCTGGACCTGCGGTCGGATGCCGACCGGCAGGCCCTCGCCGCCGTCGGCGCCAGCCTCGGAGCCCGCATTGACGTGGTGGCGCTCGGGGCCGCGCGGCTCGACCTGCCGGCCGACGTGCTGCGGCGCGCGCAGCGGCTCGCCGATGCCGTGAACCAGCCCGACGCCCCGGTCGTTGCTGTCGGCGCACCGGTGCAGCGGCTCGCCCCACGGTGGCCCGCCGGGCTGCCGGAGGGCGGCCGGCACGGCTTTACCACCGCGCACCGCGAGCCGTTCACCTTAGCCGTTGACCGGCTGGCCGGCCACGTGTCGGACCTGCTGCCAAGCCGGGGCGACGTCCTCGTGCTGGGCGCCGAGGAGCTGATGTACGCCCCGCTGCGGCTCGCCGCGGCGCTGGCGGGCCGCGTCGACACGCCGGTGCGGTTCTCTAGCACCACCCGGTCGCCCGTGCTGCCCGTCGACGACCCAGGCTACGCCGTACGCACCCGTCTCACGTTCCCGGCGCACGACGGGACGGACGGCGTCCGGTACGCGTACAACGTCGCCGCCGGGCGGCACGGCGTCCGCTTCGCCCTCGTCGTGCTGGTCGTCGACGACGCGGGCGATACCCCGGACCTGTGGCGCGAGGACGGCCTGGTCGCGGCGCTGCGCAGCGCCGCCGACCGCGTGACGGTCGTGGTGCTGCCTGTCGTCCCGGCCACGTCCCTGGCGGCGGTATCCGCGCCGGCGGCCGCCCGGTGAGCCGCCCCGCGGCCGCGCCGCTGCACGGGCCGGGATTTTCGTCCTACGCCGCCGACGAGGTCAGCTGGCTTCTCACCGACCTGTCTGACGTGGAGCTCGAGGCTCCGGTCGAGGAGCGTGAGGAGGCGATCCAGGCGGGCACCGCCCACTACGCCGAGTCCCTGCCCGTCGAGTATCAACCCACCGAGGAGTACCTGCGGCTGTTTTACGCCGCGCTCGACGCCTCTGCCGACCGGGTCGCCCGGGCCGTTGGCACACTCACCGAACTGATCCTTGCCGAACGCCCGTCCCCGGCTCTGGTGTCGCTGGCCCGGGCCGGCACGCCGATCGGCATCCTCATGCGACGGTGGGCCGCCTTCGCGCACGGCCACCGGCCGCCGCACTACACCGTGTCGATCGTGCGCGGCCGGGGCATCGACCGGACCGCGTTGCGCTACCTGGCCGAGGCGCACGACCCGCGGCAGGTCGTCTTCGTCGACGGGTGGACCGGCAAGGGCGCGATCTGCCGGGAGCTGCGTCAGGCGCTTGCGGCGGTCTCCGCCGAGGAAGGCTTGTGCTTCGACCCGACCCTCGCGGTGCTCGCCGACCCGGGCAGCTGCACGACCGCGTACGGCACTCGCGACGATTTCCTCATCCCGTCCGCCTGCCTCAACTCCACCGTTTCGGGCCTCGTCTCGCGCACGGTGTGCAACGACCGGCTCATCGCCCCGGAGCAATTCCACGGCGCCAAGTTTTATCCGGAGCTGGCTGCGGCCGACGTGTCGGCGCTATTCCTCGACCGGATCAGCGAGCGGTTTCCCGCCGTGGCCGGCCGGGTCGCCGCCGAGTGGCCCGAGCTCGCAGCCGCCGACCGTCGGCCCCGGTGGAGCGGCTGGCGCAGCGCAGAGGCGCTGTGCTCACGGTATGGCCTCGGCGACGTGAACTTGCTCAAGCCGGGGGTCGGCGAAACCACCCGGGTGCTCCTGCGCCGCGTCCCATGGCGGGTGCTGGTGCGCCCGGACGCGGGCGCGGAGCTGGACCACGTGCGCCGGCTGGCCGCCGAGCGCGGTGTGCCGGTCGACGAGGTGCCCGGGCTGCCGTACATGTGCGTGGGCTTGATTCGGCCGCGCGACGCGACCGCGCCAGCGGCCGCCGGCCGCCCCGGCGGGACGGCATGACGACCGTCGTCGCCACCGATCTCGACGGCACGTTGCTGTTCTCACAACGCGCGATGGCGGCCGGTAGCCGCCGCCCACCGGCAAAGGACCTCGTCCCGGTCGATGTGGAGGGCGGGCGGACGTATGCGTACATGACCACCGCCGTGATTCGGGACTGGGCCCGGCTCGCCGGGGCCGGTGCGCTCGTGCCGGCGACCACTCGGTCCGTGCCGCAGTACCGACGGCTGCGGCTGCCCGGCCCGCCCCCGCACATCGCCATCGTCTGCAACGGCGCGCGGCTGCTCGTCGGCGGCGAGGCCGAGCCGGCGTGGGAGCACCGCGTGCGCCGCCGGATGCGCGGTGGGGTCGCGTTCGACGTGGTATGGCGGGAGGCGACGGGCTGGTACCACCGGCACCCGTTCGCCGCCCTGCGCGCAGTCGAAGACCTGTTTATGTACCTGACCGTTCGCGAGCGCGCGGACTGGCTCACGGACGTTGCCGCCCAAGCCGCCGCGTGGGCCGGCGGCGTCGGCTGGCGTGCCTCCCTGCAGGGCCGCAAGCTCTACTTGCTGCCGAGGACGCTCGACAAGGCCGCCGCGGTGGCCCACGCCGCCGAGCGCCTGGCGGCCGACCGCCTGGTCGCCGGCGGCGACTCCCTGCTCGACGCAGGGATGCTACGCGCCGCGGACGCGGCGATCCGCCCCGCGCACGGGGAGTTGCACAGCACGGGGTTCGCACTCCCGCATTGCCGCACGACCCGGGAGGCCGGCGCGGCTGCCGGCGACGAGATCATCGCCTGGTACGGCAGCCAGATTCATGCTGCCCGACTGGCGATCTGACGAGCCGAAAGAGTTCGCCCGCGGGCATAAGAACGCCCTGTCCGCGCTGACCGCTGACGTCGTCGTCGGTGTGGCGGCTCCGCGGCAACACGAGGAAGGGCTGGCAGACGCAGGTCATCGGCGACGGCATCGTCATCGTGCAGCCCGGCCGCGCTGCTGCCGCCGTACGACGCGCTCGCCGGCATCGACCTCGCAGGGCGCCTCGGGCTCGATCAGTGCGGCTTCGGTTGCCGGTGACGCCGGTTTTTCCAACCCCCGGCGATCGCGGCGGGCCAGCGGTTACGTTGAGGTCGCGCCGCCGACCGGCGGCGGAACCATGCTGCGGTTCCCCTCCCGCGGCGCGTCTGAACGAGGAGGGCATTGTGGGAGTCAGTCTTGCCAAGGGCGGCAACGTCTCGCTGACCAAGCAGGCGGGCGCCGCTGGTCTGAACGCCGTTACCGTCGGTCTCGGCTGGGACGTGCGCACCACCACCGGCACCGACTTCGACCTGGACGCCTCGGCGATCGCGGTCAAGGGTGACGGCAAGGTGCAGACCGACAAGCACTTCGTCTTCTACGGCAACCTGACCAGCCCCGAGGGCGCCATCGAGCATACCGGCGACAATCTCACGGGTCAGGGCGACGGCGACGACGAGCAGATCAAGGTCAACCTGGCGTCAATGCCGCAGGAGATCGAGAAGATCGCCTTCCCGGTGTCGATCTACGAAGCCGAGCAGCGGTCGCAGTCGTTTGGGCAGGTGCGCAACGCGTTCATCCGGGTGGTCAACCAGGCGAACGGCGAGGAGCTCGCGCGCTACGACCTCAGCGAGGACGCGTCGACCGAGACGGCGATGGTCTTCGGCGAGCTGTACCGGAACAACACGGAGTGGAAGTTCCGGGCCATCGGCCAGGGCTACGCGAGCGGCCTGCGCGGCATCGCCCAGGACTTCGGCGTCGGCGTGGGCTGATCCCACGACCGCATGTTCACTTCGGTGGCACCGTCACGAGATGGCGGTGTCACCGTCGTACCAGCTGATCCGGTCGAAGCCGTATGCGGTCGCGGCGTCGCGCATCGAGCCGGCGATGTGCTCCCACTCGGCGCGCACGACATATTCGCCGGACAAGTTGTAGAGCGACATCAGCACCAGGACGCCGGGCGCCGGCGGCCCGTCGAGCGGGACCTCGACGCGTGACCCGCCGTACGTGGTAAGCAGCAGCGTCCCCGTCCAGGGGACGGCGGAGTCACACGCGGCGACCAGAATCGCGCGATCCAGCTCCCGGCAGCGCAGCAGGTCGAGCGTCACCGTCTGCGACTCGCCGTTCGCGGTTAGCGTGAGCGGGTCGACGCGGCCCGGCACGCCACCCGGCCACACCACGGTGCAGCGGCCGGAGTGCAGCTGGAAGGCGCAGCCCAGGCGCGCCGAGTGGGGCGGCCAGAGTCCTTGGATCCGCAGCGCGCCTATCGCCGACTGCAGTCGGTTGAGCAGCACCGTCGGCCGGCGCCGCGTCAGCACGGTGGCGCCGTCGGGGCTGGGCCGCCGCGGCACGAACGCGGGCGCCGCCGGAGCGGTCGGCGCGGCGGGCCGAGGGGAGAGCTCGAGTGAGGTGCCGGCGGGCGCCGCAGCCGCTGTCGCGGCCGGCCGGCGCGCGGGTCCGCGACCAGCGATGAAGTCGGCCACGGCGGCCGCGGGCGCGCTCGCCGGGGGAGCAGCTGCCGCGCGAGCGCGCCGGCGCAGGTACGGAAGGTCCGTGCGCGGCGGACGGGATTGGCCGGCGGTCACAGTCGGACCCCGTAGTCCTTCGCGATGCCAGCAACCCCGTCGTTATAGCCTTGACCGATTACCTTGAACTTCCAGCCGCCCTGGTGCCGGTACATTTCGCCGAGGGCCAGGCCGGTCTCGGTGGTCAGGCCGGCGGCAAGGTTCTCCGAGTGCACGAGCTCGACGTCGTCCGCAAGGTTGAGCACCCGGACCACGCAGGTGCGCAGCTGGCCGAAGGAGCGGCGGGCGGCGATCCCGTCGTTGAGGTACATCACCATGACAATGCGGGCCACGTCGGCCGGCACGGCGCCGAGGTCGATCTCGATCTGCTCGTGGTCGTCACCGAGGGCCCGCTCGAGCTGGGTCACGGACAGGTCGGGGGACGCCAGCTGGTTGAAGAACACGAAGTGCTCGCTAGTGAGCGCCTGGCCGTGGCCGTTGCACAGGATCGCGGCGACGACCGCGTTCTCGATGACCGCGCGCTCGGCCCCGGCGTGCAGGCGCACGCCCAGCACCACCCCGGTGAGCTGGGGAATTTCCCGGGTGAGCGCCACATTAGCGCCGCGCCGCATGGTCGCCATCACAGGTCCAGGTCGGACTTGTGGAATTTCGTGCGCAAGAACGCACCCTGCGTCGCCAGCGCGTCCAGGTCGTGCGTGCGGGCAGCGCTCAGTGTGCGGGTGGCGCCGTCCTGCATGGTAGTCAACTGCTCCAGCAGCATTCCAGCCGATGCGGCCGCGGGGTGGTCGCCCAGCGCGAGGTAGCTGCGCAGGCTCGTGGGCAGGTAGTCGCGCGCGACGCCGCGCACGGTCAGCGTCGCCTGGATGTCCAGTGACCGGGTGTCGGCGGTGTCCAGGATCTCCCCCAAGGTATCCACAATCCAGCGCGCCCGGACCACCGCCGCGGTGGGCAGCCGACCGGCGTTGCGGTTGACGTAGCGGTGCAGGCCGGCGAGCGCCGAGCGCAGGGCCGGCACGTCGTCGTCCGCGTCGTCGGCGGCTCCGTCCGGCGACCGGCCGGCGCCGTCCGGCGTCGAGTCCCTGCGGAACCAGCGCAACACCGGTCGTCAGCCCGCGCTCAGCCGGTCACCTCGCCGCGCCGGGTCCGCTCCAGGTACGGCTTGGCCCGCGCGATCTGGCCCTCGAGCGCCTGGACCGTTTGCGCCATGGAGTTGACCGCCTGGCCGCGAAACGTGTCCACCGCGTCCATCGTGGCGAACACATTGTCGAACGCCGCCTGCAGCTTCGCCACGTCCACGGTCGACGTAGCCGCCTGCTGGTTGATGGCGGCGCCCTGCGTGCGAAGCTGCTCCGACGTTGACTCGATAAGGTTGGACGTCACCGTGTTGAGGGCGTTGATCTGGTCCAGGACGAGCTTCTGGCGGGACAGCGCCTGAGAGACGATGACGGCAATGCGCAGCGCGGCGATCGTCGTCGTCTGCGCCCGGTCAACGCCGCGGATGAGTTCCAGGTTGTTGCGCCGGATGAGGTCGAGCGCCATGTAGCCCTGCACGTTGACGGCCATCTGGGTCATCAGGTCCTGGCGCCGCTGCCGCACCGGGAACAGGGCGTCTGAGCGAAGGGTGTTCGCGTCCTCAGTACGGCCACCGGCCTCGAGCGCCGCGACCTTCGCATCGATGGCCTCGTCCAGCGCCGCCGCCAGCTGGTTGTACTCGCTGAGCCGCCCCATCATGGCCCACATGGTGGCCTTCTCGGTCTCGATCGCCGCGTTGTCCTTGCGCAGCTCGTCCTGGCCGGAGTCGAGGGCCTTGATAATGGCATTGAGCTGCGACTGGGCGGACTGGTACCGGGCGAAGTAGCGGTCCAGCCGGTCGCCGCCGGGCAGCCACTTAAGTACTTTGCGCGCTCCGGTGAGGTCGGCACGCTTGGGGTCGAGCTCGGTGACGGTGATGCGCAGGTCGGTCAGCGTCTTCGCCACCCGGCTCTGCGCATCCCCGGCGCCACGGTTCTTGCCAAGCGCGGCCGCCGGGCGCTCCAGCATGCGGTTCGACATGGACGCGGCGGAGCGCATCTCCTCGTCGCCCATGGTGGTGATCGAGGTGACCTTCTGGGTGAAGGCAGGAGACTTCGTGTCGAGCGCCGCCAGCTCGTCGACGAAGGCGGCCGCCTTGGTGCGCAGCTCTCGTTGCTTCTCGGTGGTGACGGGTACCGCCCCGGCAGCCTGCTCCGGTTCGACGACGACGATCGCCTCGGGCGGCGTGAGGACCAGCCCGCCGCCCGGCTTGCCGAGATCCAATTCGGACATAATGCTGCCTCCTTCGGCAGAGGGGTGCCGCGGGCCGGGTCAGCCGACGTTGACGCCGAAGTCGCGGGCGATGCCCGCCAGGCCGGAGGCGTAGCCCTGGCCGACGGCGCGGAACTTCCACTCGCCGTTGTGCCGGTAGAGCTCGCCGAAGATCATCGCTGTCTCGGTGGACGCGTCCTCGGTGAGGTCGTACCGGGCCAGCTCAGTGCCGGTGTCCTGATCGACGACCCGGATGAACGCGTTGCGGACCTGCCCGAACGACTGGGACCGCTGCTCGGCTTCGTAGATCGACACAGGGAAGGTGATCTTCTCGCACTCCGCCGGCACCGCGCCGAGGTCGACCAGGACCGACTCGTCGTCACCGTCGCCGTTACCTGTCAAGTTGTCGCCGGTGTGCTTCACGGAGCCGTCGGGGCTGACGAGGTTGTTGAAGAAGACGAAGTGCGCGTCGGACAGGATCTTGCCGGAGCCGTTAAGCATGAGGGCGCTGGCGTCAAGGTCGAAGGCAGCCCCGGTGGTCGCCCGCTCGTCCCAGCCGAGCCCGACCAGGGCCACGCGCAGATTCGGCGCCTGCTTGGTCAGCGAGACGTTGCCACCCTTGGTGAGGCTGACGGACATTCGGTCCTCCTGATGTTCCGGTGCCGGGCAGTGCAATGAGAAGACTCCTCGGAATGCGCCCGTAATGGTAGTCCGCCCCGCGTGGTTGGCGCGGCTTTCGCGCCGATCGGCAGGGCTGGACACGACGGCCGACAACCTACCAGCCCGTTCGACGCCACGCCGGGAATCGGCAATGCCCGCGCGTTTCACTTCACGATTGGCTAGCGTTGCCGGGCATCCTTTCGGAGGAGAAATTAATGTTCTTCAAAACCTTCGGCTGGTCCCTGACCGTGACGGCGGTCGCCCTCGCGGGCGCGCTGTTTCTCGGCGGGCCGGAGGCTTTCGTCCTGGTGGCCATCCTGTGCGTTCTGGAGATCTCGCTCTCCTTCGACAACGCGGTTGTCAACGCCACCGTGCTGGAGCGGATGGACGAGGCCTGGCGCCGCCTGTTCCTGACGGTGGGCATCCTCATCGCCGTCTTCGGGATGCGGCTGCTGTTCCCGCTCCTGCTGGTCGGGGTCACGGCGCAGCTAAACCCCGTCGAGGCGGTTCGGCTGGCGCTGGCGGGCGGCTCGGTCGACGAGCCGGGCACCTACGCCGCGCTGCTGCACGAGGCGCACCCCATGATCGCCGCGTTCGGCGGGGCGTTCCTGTTGATGTTGTTCCTCGACTTCATCTTCGAGGACCGCGCGGTCACCTGGCTGAGCTGGCTGGAACGGCCGCTCGGCCGGATCGGCAAGCTGGACCAGCTCGCCGTCGTGGTGGCACTCGGGTGCCTCATCGTCGTGGCGCAGGCGCTCGCCGAGGAGCCCGGCACCGTCATGATCGCGGGTTCGCTGGGCATCGTCACTTACGTCCTTGTCAACGCGCTCGGCGAGCTGTTCGAGTCTGAGGGCACCGAGGACGATAGCGAGCTGGCCGGCATTCACGGCGACGCCGTCAACGTGCAGGCGTCACTCGACGCGGCGGCACCCGCGCGTGGCCGGGGCAACACCGTCAAGATCGTGACCGGCAAGGCCGCGTTCTTCCTGTTCCTGTACCTCGAGGTGCTGGACGCGTCATTCTCCTTCGACGGGGTCATCGGCGCGTTCGCGATCACCCAGGACATCTTCATCATTGCGGTGGGGCTCGGCGTCGGCGCGATGTACATCCGTTCGATAACCATTTATCTCGTGCGCAAGGGAACGCTGGCCGAGTACGTGTACCTCGAGCACGGGGCGCACTGGGCGATCGGCGCGCTGGCCACCATCCTGCTCATCAGCATCCGGCACGAGGTGCCCGAGATCATCACCGGCCTCATCGGAGTCGCGTTCATCACGGCGGCGCTCATCTCGTCGCTGGTCCGCAATCGCCGCGGTGGTCTCGCGGCCGCCGCCGAGGAACGCCGCGAAATGTTGGTCGGATCGCGATGACCGACCACTCGAGTGAGGAATGAGCAGTGCCCATCGATTACACAAAGCGTCCGGAGAACGGTCCGGTGGGCGGGCCGCCCCCGGTCTCGCTGTCCAAGGTGACGCTAACCAAGTCGGCGCCGACGGTCTCGCTAGACAAGCGGACGGCAGCCGCGGGCACCCTGCGCGTCAACCTGAACTGGAACGCGCGCCCGCAGCAGTCGAGCGGCAGGCTCTTCCGGCGCAAGACTTCCGGCATCGACCTCGATCTCGGCTGCCTGTTCGAGTACACCGACGGCTCGAAGGGGGTCGTGCAGGCGCTCGGCAACGCGTTCCGCGACCAGCACGGGTTCGGCCCGCAGCCGATCTGCTGGCTCGACGGCGACGACCGCAGCGGCACCAATACGGCTGGCGAGAACCTGCACGTCGACCTGCGGCAGCTCGACCACATCTCACGGATCCTCGTCTTTGCCTTCATCTATGAGGGCGTGCCCAGCTGGGCCGCGGCGGACGGGGTCGTCACCCTGTTCCCGGTCGTTGGGCCGCAGGTGGAGGTGCGCCTCGACGAGCACGATGAAAAGTCGCCCATGTGCGCCATCGCGATGCTGGAGAACACGGGCGCCGAGCTGTCGATCCGACGCGAGGTCCGATACGTCCGAGGCGACCAGCAGATTCTGGACCGGGCATACGGCTGGGGCCTACGCTGGACCGCTGGACGTAAGTGAGCGCATGAGCGGGCGGCTGCTTGCCGTGGCGGCCTTACTCGCCCTGTCCGGTGGCTGCACGACCGGCGGCAGTCCGTCGCCGGTCCTACCGGAGCCGTCGCCGCCGCACTCGTCGCCGCCGCCGTCGATGTCGGCGGACGTCGCCGCCCAGCTCGTTGCCGTCCGGTCGATGCTCGCGCATGTGCCGTCGGGTGGTCGGGGCGCGAGGACCGGCTACGACCGCGAGGCCATGTTCGGCCCGGCGTGGCAGGACGTCGACGGCAACGGCTGCGACACTCGCGACGACGTGCTCCGCCGCGACTTGACGGGAGTCGAGAGCCGCGGGTGCGAGGTGACCGCGGGGGTCTTGGACGACCCGTACACCGGCCGCCACATCGACTTTGCCACCGACCCGGCCGCGATCCAGGTCGACCACGTGGTGCCGCTGGCCCTGGCCTGGCAGCTCGGCGCCGACCGGTGGGTACAGGAGGACCGGGTCAGGTTCGCCAACGACCCAGCCAACCTGCTCGCCGTCGACGCCTCAGCCAACCAGCAGAAGCGCGACTCCGGGCCGGACTCCTGGCTGCCGCCGGACCGGTCCTACCGGTGCACGTATGCCATTCGGTTCACCCGCGTACTCAGCGGGTACCGGCTGAGGCTCACGCCGTCGATGCGCGACGCCATCGGCGCGCAGCTGCTCCGGTGTAGCGCGATCAGGGGCAGCCCGGCCACCCTGACGCTGCTCCCGGCGAGTCCGCCGTCTGCGGCGGCCGAACTGCCGCCGGGTGAGTTCTTCGCCACCTGCGCGGAGGTGCGGGCAGCCGGCCGGGCGCCACTGCGGCGTGGCGAGCCTGGTTACCGGGCCGAGCTGGACCGCGACGGCGACGGTCACGCCTGCGACGCGAGCCGGTAGCGCAGGAACGGCCCTGGGCGCTGAAGATCGCTAGCGGGCCGTCGGCGGCGAGTAGGTGAGACCAAGCCCGGGTGCAGCGCCGCACCGCCGGGTCATCGGACGAACCGGCGCAGTCCTCGTACGACGTGCGGGGCGGCCCTCAGCCCAGCGCGGTCTGCACCAGCAGGGGAGCGGCGGCCGCCCACGCCTGTGGCGAGCACGAGTGCGGGTACGGCACCGGTCCCGCCCCGGACTCCCGGGCCAGGCCGGTCATCACCTCCGGCAGCCGCCCGCCGTAGTGCGACGCGGCCGCGAGCAGGCCGTCGGCGACGCGCGCCGCGTCGGCGCGCCGGCCGGCGGCCGCCAGGCCGGCCACCGCGATGGCGGTGTCGTGGGGCCACACGCCGCCGCGGTGGTAGGAGAGCGGGTGGTACGGGGTCTGCCCCGCGGCCAGCGTCCGGATGCCCCAGCCGGAGAAGAAGTCGTCGCGGGTCAGCCGGTCGGCCACCGCGGCGGCCCAGTCGTCCGCGAGCAGGCCGCACCACAGCAGGTGGCCCGCGTTGGACGCGAGCGCGTCGACCGGTGTGCCCGTGCCGTCGAGGGCGAGGGCCACGAAGCCGTCCGGCAGGCGGAAGTCGGTGGCGAAGCGGTCGCGCAGGGCGGCCGCGGTGGCGGTGAGCGTGGCGGCCCAGGCCGGGTCGTGCCACACCTGGGTGGCGAGCCGGGCGGTGCCGAGCAGGGCGCGGTAGGCGTAGCCCTGGGCCTCGGCGACCGCGATGGGGCCGGCCGCCGGGGTGCCGTCGCGGAAGACGATCGAGTCGCCGGAGTCCTTCCAGCAGTGGTGCACCAGGCCGGGCAGGTCGGTGCGGTACCGCAGGTAGCCCGTCGCGAGACCGCCGGGTCCGAGCATCCAGCCGACCGCGGCCCGGGCGGCGTCCTGCAGCGACGCGGCCAGGCGGTCGTCGCCGGTCGTCTCGTGGTGGGCGGCCAGCAGCATGAGGAACAGCGGGGTCGCGTCGACCGAGCCGTAGTAGCGGGCGTACGGGACCTCGCCCGTGGTGGCGAGCTCGCCGCTGCGCAGCTCGTGCAGGATCTTGCCGGGCTGCTCCACGCGGGACTCGTCGTCCGCGCGGCCCTGCGCCGCCGCCAGCGCCCGCAGCGTCCCGGCGGCCAGCTCCGGCCGGTACGGCAGGGCGAACAGCGAGGTCAGCAGGCTGTCGCGGCCGAACAGGGTGAGGAACCAGGGTGCGCCGGCGGCCGGGACGACGGCGCCGGGCACGCCGGGCGCGGGCATGCGCAGCGCGTCCAGGTCGGCCAGGCCCTTCCGGGCGCACCGGGTGAGGTCGTCGCCGGGCGCCGCGGGCGTCGCCCTCGGGTCCTGGGACGCGTCGCCGGCCGCCGCCACGCAGACCTGCAGCGTGACCGACGCCATCGGCGGCAGCGACACCGTCCAGTGGGCGCCGCCGGCGGTGAGCCGGGCGGGCGGCGCCGTGCGGACCGTCGTGGTGCGCTCGAAGCCGCGCCGGGCGTAGGAGAGGACCAGCCGGCCGTCGGCCACCTCGGCGCCGCGGACGGCGTCGGACTTGTCGAAGGAGCGCGCCGAGCGCAGCTCGAACTGGTCGGCGAAGTCGGCCGCCACCTCGTAGGCCACCTCAACGGTCTGCGGCGTGGCGACGAAGCTGGTCAGCTCGACCGACTCGACCAGGCGGCCCGGCAGCACGCGGCGGCGCCGCACCACCGTGTACGGCGGGTCCTCGTGGCGGGGCGTCTCCGGCGTGCACACGACCGACTCACCGCCGCCGCGCAGCACCCGCAGCGGGCCGGCGCCCACCCGCAGCGCCAGGCGCGAGAGGTGGCGGCAGTCGTCGACGAACAGGCCGTCGTCGCCGGCGCCCGTCACGTCGGCGCCGGCGCCGGTGGTCAGCAGGCAGGTGGTGCCCGCCACCATCGAGTGTCCGCTCATGCCGACCGGATGAGGTCGAGGGTCAGCGCCGCGGTCCAGCTGAAGTCGTCGGTGCCGTGGCCGGCGCCGGTCAGCGGGTCCAGGTACTCCCGGAAACCCGCCGTGCGCACCCGCTCCAGCAGCCGGTGGCGCAGGTCGTCCGCGAGCGAGGTCTCGCCGTGCAGCCCCAGGCCGTACCAGAGCAGCCAGCTGGTGTTCACCCAGCCCGGCCCGCGCCAGTAGCGGGCGGCGTCGTGGTCGGCGGCGGTGAGGTCGTACGACGGCACCGGGCACGCCTCGCGCAGCCGGAACCGGTCGCTCAGCGCGGTCTTGACCAGTTCGGCGGCGACGGGCAGGCCGGGCACGGCGAGCGGCAGCAGACCGCCGACGGACCAGGAGCGGACGAGTGAGCCGGTGAGCGCGTCGCGCGGGAAGAAGATGCCGGCCGCCGGGTCGTACAGCGTGGCCACGAGCGCGTCGGTCAGCCGGTCCGCCGCCGCCAGGTGCGGCCGCGGGTCCCGGCCGAGCTCCGCCGCGATCGACGCGAGGGCGTGCTCGCCGGTGACGAGCAGCGCGTTGCACAGCGGGTCCTCCACGGCGAACCCGTCGGCCCGCCGGGCGTCGGCGTAGCCGGCGTCGCGGTAGTCGCGGGCCAGCCGCACGTAGCGCCCGTAGTCGGCGTCGGTGGGCCGCTCGGCGGACGTGCCGTGGGCGAGGTCGCGCCGCGTGAACTCGGTCGTGGGCACCGGCGTGACCCGCGCCAGCGGCTCGTCCCACGCCGGGCTGTTGTCCATGCCGGACTCCCACGGGTGCACGATCGACATCAGGCCGCTGCCGGTCAGGTCGCGCCGGGTGGTGAGGTAGTCGTGCCACGCCACCAGCCGCGGGTAGATCCGGTCCAGGAAGCCGCGGGCCCGGGCCGCGGCCGGGTCGGCGCGGTAGGTCAGCCAGGCGGCGAGGGCGTGCGCGGGCGGCTGGACGATGCCGGAGGTCGGCACCCCCGGCGCGCCGGGCACGGCCGCGGACCGCCAGAACGACGGGCCCGGGAAGTACGCGTCGGCCGCGACGTGCACGTCGAACACGATGTGCGGCACCCGCCCGTCGTCCCACTGCGCCCCGAACAGCGACTCCAGCTCCCGCTGCGCCCGGACGGGGGACAGGTGGCGCAGCCCGACCGCGATGAACGCGGAGTCCCAGCTCCACTGGTGCGGGTAGAGCCGCGCGGCCGGCACGGTGGAGCGCTGCCGCCAGTTCGCGAGCAGGACCCGCCGGCAGGCCCGGTCGAGGTCGCCGATCATCCGCGGACGCTCAGGTCGTGGCGGCGCAGGAAACCCGGCACGGCGGCGACGGCGGCGGCCGGCTCGCCGCGCAGCCGGCACTCCAGCGCCAGGTGCCCGTCGTAGCCGATGGCGTCTAGGGCGCCCAGCAGCGCGGCCCAGTCGATGTGCCCGGCGCCGGGCTGGAACCGGTTGGAGTCGCTGACCTGGACGTGGCCCAGGTGCGCGGCCGCCTTGACCAGCGCGGTCGTGGGCTCGTCCTCCTCGATGTTCATGTGGTACGTGTCGGCCAGCACCCGCACCGACGGCAGGCCGACCGCGTCGACCAGCTCGACCGCCTGCTCCAGCCGGTTCACCATGTGGTCCTCGTACCGGTTGAGCGGTTCGAGCACGAGCGTCGCGCCCTCGCGCGCGGCGTGCTCGCCCAGCTCGGTGAGGCCGTCGAGCAGGACCGCCCGGTCCTCGTCCTCGCCGCGCGGCGGCTCGAACGGGGGCAGCCGGCGGGAGAACATGCCGTACGACGCCGGGGTGCAGGCGACCGCGCCCGGCCCGCCGATCTCGGCGATCACCGACAGCTGGGACTTGAGCTGCTCGACGGCGTCGCGGCGCAGGTCCGCGTCGAAGGCGCCGAGGAAGTGCAGCATGTCCACGCACACCGACGGCATGGGCACCCCGTCGCGGGCGGCGGCCCGCAGCTCGGGCAGCCGGTCGCGGAAGGCGAAGTCAGCGCGGCCGCGCAGCTCGATGGCGTCGTAGCCGGCGTGCCGGGCGAACTCCCACTTCTCCTGCAGCGTCCGGCCGGGCAGGAGCTGCTCCTGACAGGAAATCTTGATCATGAGAACTTCAACACCACCTGGAGTGCCTCGTGCGGACGGCGGTCGAGCATGCGGTACGCCTCCGCCGCCTCTTCCACCGGGACGATGTGGGAGACCAGGCCCACGGGGTCGATCTGGCGGTCGACGGCGAGCTGGAGGAAGGTCCGGTTGAGCCGGCTCTGGTCCCACCGGCCCGCGACGGCCGGCGGCACCCCGCCGATCTGCGAGCAGATCAGCTGGACGCGGTTGTGGTGGAACTCGTCGCCGAGCCGCAGCCCGGCGCCGTCGCCCTGGTAGAAGCCGGCGGCGACGACCCGGCCGTCCGGCGCGACCGCGCGGATCGCCTCGTGCAGCGCCGGGTAGGAGCCGCTGATCTCGATGGCCACGTCGGCGCCGCGGCCGTCGGTGAGCCGGCGCAGCTGCGGGCCGACCGTGCCGTCACGGGCGTCGAGGGCGGCGGCGGCGCCGTACTCCTGCGCCTTCTCCAGCCGGCCGGGCACCGTGTCGACCGCGACGACGGTGCCGCCGGAGAGCCGGACCAGCCGGGTGGCCAGCAGCCCGAGCACGCCCTGGCCGAACACGGCCACCGTCTCGCCCAGGTGGACGTCGGCGGCGAGCACCGCGTTGAGCGCGACGGCGCCCACCCGCGCGAAGGTCGCCGCGATCGGGTCGAGGCCCTCGGGCACGGCACGGCCGCGCACGGCCGCGGCGGGCAGGACGGCCTCGCCGCGGTGCCCCCAGATGCCCCACACCTGCGCGCCGACCGGCGGCACCGCCGGGTCGTCCGCGACGTCGGGGGCGACCTCGACGAGCTCGCCGACCTCCGAGTAGCCGAACCCGGCGACCGGGTACGTCAGGCCGCTGGCGTCGTCCACGAACAGCCGCTGCGCCGGGTCCCACGACCTGTTCAGGTACGGGTTCGTGCCGCGATAGGCCGTCAGTTCCGTGCCGGCGGAGATGCCGGAGTAGCTGGTGCGCACGCGCACCTGGCCGGGACCGAGGTCACCGGCGGGCTGGTCGACGACCTCCACGCAGTGCGGCGAGGAGAACTGGACTATCTGCGTCACCGGGTCATCTCACCCCGAAGTGGACGCCGTGCGCAGCAGAACCCGGATACTTGCGCCAACCCGCCGGGGACTTATGCCTGGCCGCCGGTCATTAGTGCCGGGCGGCTCCCCGCGAAGCCATCGATTGGGTGGTGTGCGCGCGCCGGGCTCGTCAAACGCCACCCCGGCGACGCGTCGTCCCTAGGCTACGGCCCGTGACGAACCGCTGCGCTGCTGCACGCTTGCCGACCGAGGGGCTGAGGGCCGGTGCCGACGAGGGTTAGGCCGGACGGCAACCAGAACTCGGCGGGGCACCTGCTGTGGCTCGTCCGCACCGGGCGCGCGCGGACCCGCGGCGAGCTGCAGCTCTACACGGGATTGTCCCGGTCGACCATCACCCAGCGCATCGACCTGCTCCGCGCGGCGGGGTACCTGCGCGCCTCGGGGGTCGACGAGTCCACCGGCGGCCGGCCGGCCGAGCTGCTGGAGGTCGACAACGGGCACGGCACGGTGCTGGTCGCCGACCTCGGCGGGAACCACGCCCGGGCCGCCGTCGTGGACCTCGGCGGGCGGGCGCTCGCCGAGGAGCACGAGCCCATCAAGATCGGCGAAGGGCCGGAGCCGGTGCTGGGCTGGGTCGACGCCGCGTTCCGCCGGCTGCTGGCCCGGACCGGCCAGGACGCCGGCCGGGTGCGCGGCATCGGCGTCGGCGTCCCCGGCCCGGTCGAGTTCGACGCCGGCATGGTCACCCAGCCGCCGATCATGCCGGGCTGGGACGGCTACCCCATCGCCGACCGGCTGCGCGGCACCTGGGACCGCCCGGTCTTCGTCGACAACGACGCCAACCTGATGGCGCTGGGGGAGCAGACCGTCCACTATCCCGACTGCCCGGCGCTGGTCCTGGTGAAGGTGGCGACCGGCATCAGCGCCGGCGTGGTCGTCGACGGGCAGGTGTACCGCGGCATCGACGGCGGCGCCGGCGACATCGGCCACATCCCGCTGCACGACTATCCCGAGGCCCGCTGCGAGTGCGGCCTGCACGGCTGCCTGGCGGCGGTGGCCAGCGGGCTCGCGCTGGCCCAGCGGCTCACCGCGGCGGGCACACCCACGTCGTCGGGCGCCGAGCTGATCGAGCGGATCCGCTCCGGCCACGCCGAGGCGGCCCAGCTCGCCCGGACGGCGGGCAAGCTCGTCGGGGAGGTGCTGGCCACCGTCGTCTGCCTGCTCAACCCGGCGGTGCTCGTCATCGCCGGCGACCTGGCCGACATCCACTTCGTCACCGGCGTCCGCGAGACGCTCTACCAGCGCGCGCTGCCCCGCTCGACCCGCCACCTGCAGGTTACCGCGAGCCTGCTGGGCCCCCGCTCGGCGGTGGCCGGCGGGCACGCCATGGTCGTCGACCGGGTGTACGCCCCCGCCGCCGTCGACGCCGAGCTCGCCCGCACGATGCCGGCGCCCGTGCCCGCCCTCCGCTGACCGCACCCCACTCCTGGGAGGACCGCCCGATGGAACCCGGCACGCGCACGATCGAGGTCGGGCTGGTCGGCGCCGGCCCCTGGGCGGGAACGATGCACGGCCCCATGCTCGCCGCGGGCCCGGAGACCCGGCTGGCGGCTGTCTGGGCCCGCCGCCCGGAGGCCGCCGCCCAGCTCGCCGCCCGGCTGGGCACCCACGCCGCCGGCTCGTACGCCGAGCTGCTCGACCGGTGCGAGGCCGTCGCCTTCGCCGTCCCGCCGGACGTGCAGGCCGAACTGGCGCCCCGGGCCGCCGCGGCGGGCAAGGCGCTGCTGCTGGAGAAGCCCCTCGCGCTCAACCTCGCCGGGGCCCGCGCCGTCGCCGACGCCGTCGCGGAGCACGGCGTGGTCACCCAGCTCGTGCTGACCAAGCGCTACCACCCGACCACCCGGGCCTTCCTCGCCGACGCCGCGACCTTCGACGCGTCCGGCGCCCGTGCCTGCTACCTGCACGGCGCGTTCCTGGGCGGCGCGATGGCGACCGGCTGGCGGCTGACCCACGGCGCGCTGCCCGACCTGGGCCCGCACCTGCTGGACCTCGCCGACGCCGCCCTCGGGCCCGTCGAGGAGGTGCACGCTGTCGGCGACGGCCGCCGCTGGGTCGAGCTGACCTGCGCGCACCGCGGCGGGGCGGTCAGCCAGCTGTCGCTGTCGGGCGCCGTCGGGCTGCCGTCCTCCCGGGCCGGGATCGAGCTGTTCGGACCCGGCGGCACGCTGGCGCTCGACTTCGCGACGGTCGACCACGCACAGTGCTGGCCCGTGCTGCGCGCGGAGTTCGCGACCGCCGTCCGCGACGGCGTGCCGCACCCGCTCGACGTGCGCCGCGCGCTGATGCTCCAGGCACTTCTCGACCGGGCCGGCGCCCGGGCAGCCTGACCACGGGTGTACCGGCGGGGCAGAAGGGTTGGTTGCACGCCCGTCGAGCGCCGACGGTGGTGGCTACCTGCAGGACGAGGTAGCCACCGAGCCCGTCACAGGCGGCGCGCGAACACGTCCTGAGCGGCGTTCGTGTCGCCCGGCGCGACGTCGGCTGCGTCGGTGTGGAAGGCGACGTAGTGGCCGTTCGCCGTCAGGGCCGGGCCGAGGCTGCGCCCGTTCGCCTCGGTGTCGGCGGTGGAGACGCTGACCCGGCGGGTGGTGCCGGTGCGCCGGTCGTGGACGAAGACGTCCTCGGCGTCGTCGGAGTCACCGGGCCGGGGTCGGCGACGGACGACACCACCGCGACGTGGCGGCCGTCGGCGTCGGGCCGCTCCGCCGAGGCGGCCGCGGGCGTTGCCAGAACCATCAGCGTGGCCGCCGCGGTCACGAGCGCTGTGTCGCTGCGCGGGCATCGCATCAGGACCGCCGGTCCCGGTGAGGTGACGACCGGGGTCCCGGGTCGGGGTCGGCTCAACCCTTCGCCGATGTCCCGACCGCGGCAAGCCGGCGGGTGTGCCAATGCCCCCGGCCTGCCGCCGAGCGGGTCACCGGCTCAGCGCGCGCAGCGTCGCCGGGTCGGTGACGATCGTCCGCGCGAGGTCCGTCAGCCGCCGGTTGCGCCGCCGCGCGAAGGCCCGGATCATGCCGAACGCCTCGTCCACGCTGACGCCGTGCGCCTGTGCCACGGCGCCCTTCGCCTGTTCGATGACGATGCGGCTGTTCAGGGCGCCCTGCAACTGCTCGGTGAGGATCTCGCCGTGGCGGATGGCGCGCTCCTGCAGCACGCCGATGGTGGCGATGTCGGCGAGCGCCTGCACGACGGGCACGTCCGCCTCGTCGAACCCGCCGCCGGTGGGGGTGCCGAAGACGTTCAGCGCCCCGATCACCTGGCGCCGCAGCCGCAGCGGGAACGCGTGCACCGACGCGAAACCCGCCGCGGTCGCCCGCGGGGCGAACAGCGGCCACCGGTCGGCCGCGCCGCCCAGGTCGACGTTGACGACGGGCCGGCCGGTCCGGAACGCCTCCAGGCACGGGCCTTCGCTGTTCTGCAGCTGGAACAGTTCCAGCATCATGGCGTTCTCGTCGGAGGCGGCCATGAACTCGAGCCGGCCGCGCTCGTCGGCCAGCATCACCCCGGCGGACGCCGCCCCGACGAGCGTCGCCGTCCGGTCGGCCACCATGTGCAGAAACTCGACGAGGTCGAACTCGTCGATCAGGGTGTCGGCGACGTCGACGAACGTTGCCGCCAGGCGCTGGGCGGAAAGGGTGGTCATGCCTGCCTCCGGCATCGTCGGGACGGTCGGTTGATCACGGTAGGTCTGGGTCCAGCTGGAGGCGGCCTGCGACGACGTCGCGCGCGACGTCGCCGAGCGGCCGGTCCTCGGCGTAGGCGCGGGCGCGGAGGCGGGCCATGGCCTCATCGATCGCGACGCCGAGTTGCACCATGACCATGCCCTGGGCCTGGAACAGCTCCGCGCGGTACGCCACCGCGTCGGTGGCGTCGGGTGTGCCGGCGTCGGGGTGGCGGTCGAGCAGCACGTCGACGATGACGTCGGCGAAAGTGAGGGCGCAGGCGATCTCGTCGCTGGTCAGGGCGCCGGCGCGGTCGCGGTAGACGTCGAGGACACCGAGGCGGGCGGCGCCGATCTGCAGGGGGAACGCGAACACCGCCCGCAGGCCGCCCTCCTGGGCGAGGGGGGCGTACGCCGGCCAGCGTCGCGTCGCGCCGTCGGCCAGGTTCGCGACCAGCACCGGGCGAGCTGTGGTGAACGCGTCGATGCACGGGCCCTCGCCGAGGACGAACTGCAGCTCCTCGACGTGTTCGCTGGCCGGATCCGAGGCCGCACTGATGCCGCGGGTCCCGTCCGCGGTCATCACGCTGACCCCCGCACCCGACGCTGTCAGGGCTCCCGCCGCGGCCCGGCACACCCGTTGCAGCAGGCCCTGGCCGCCCGGGCGGGGCGGCTGTTCGGCGATCAGGCGCCGGACCGCCGCGACGCGATCGCCGGGGTTGCTCATGACATCCCCGCACCTTCCGCTGGATGCCGACGAACACGGGCGGCGTGCCCGCGAAGGCCGACGGTGTCACCGTACTCCCGCACCGGACCCGCGGCCGCGCCCGGACCGGTCAGGCGACCCGTTCGGGTGGACGTGCCGTCCGGCGGCGCCCGGGCCGGTCGGAACGGCTAGCATCGGTCCTGTCTGCCGCTCCGGACCATGGCGGCGCGTCCGTGAGTGATGAGACACAGCCGGAGCGCATCATGGTCAAGCCGTCGGACCCTGCAACCATCCACCTCGCGGGTCGCCGCGAGGCCCGGATGAACGATCTCGTCGCCCGTGTCGCGGACCACGACCGCCTGGCGTTCCGGTCGCTGTACACGATGCTGGCCCTGCGAGTGTGGCGCTGCGCCGTCGGCCAGTTGCCGCCGGCCGACGCGCGGGCAGTGACCCGGTCGACATTCGTGGAGATCTGGCACCTCGCCGGCCACCACCCCGACCCTCAGGGGCACGAGACGTGGGCCTGGATCCTGTCCATCATCGCCCGGCGCGTCGACGACCGGACGCGGTCCGGGGACGGGCAGCCGCTCGACGGGACCGGCCACGACGAGCACACCCTGCTCGAGCTCACCGCGTTACTGGGCAACGGCGACGCCCCGATCCGTGCGGCTGCGGCAGGGCTCACCCTCGCCGGCCGCACATGCGGCCGAGGGCCGGGAACGGCGCGGTCGTGACACCGCCGCCCGGACGGGCCGCCCGCGTCCGGTCACCGGTTCCCGGCCGATGAGGACGGTGCCGTCAGTTCCCCGGCCGTCACGGCGTCCACATCGATGCCGAGCATCCGCAACAGCGACTGGTTCCTGCCGGCGTCGATGAGCCCCGGGAACTCCCGGTCGACCCACAGCGCCCTGGCGTGCAGCCGCCGCTCGCGCAGCTGCGCGATCACCTCGGTCTTGTCCACGTACACGGTGTCGTTCATTCGTACTCCTCGCGGTGCTGGTGGGTGGGAGCGGGACGTGGCCGCCGGCGGGCTCCGTCCAGCTCAGTCGCCGCCCAGCAGCACGGTGAGCAACTGAGGCAGGAGCAGGATCATCGCCACGACGAACACCTCGAGCCGTCCGCGTGCTGCCGTGGTGCCCGACCGGTGCATGTCAGCTCTCCGCGCTTCGGTGGGTGGCACGGTCCGGGCGGTCCGCGGTGTGGCCGCCTTCGTCGTCCCAGACCGGTTGCTCGTCCGCCCCGTCCCCGGGGACCGGCGCCGCCGGCATCGCGGCGAGGATCGCCGAGGCACGCCTGAGGTCGGCCGGGTCCGCCGCCGCGGCCATCGCGACGGCGGCCGCCGCGGGCGCGGTCCGCGGCGGGACCACGAGCAGGTCGATCTGGTCGCCGGCGTGGGTCGTGGCGATCACCACGGCCGGATCGACGCTCGCGAACCAGCCCACCCGCACCACCGCCCCGTCGCCGATCGCCAGCCGGCGGGGCCGGGTGTCCCAGGTGACGCTGTTGAGCATGAGGTGGCGGATCGGTCCGTAGCGGACGGACAGGGCCCGGACGAGTCCGCGGAGTTCCGTGCCGGGGTCGAGGGATCGGGGCCACCACGCGCCGTCCAGCACCGCCCGGCCGGCCCGGACGGGGGCGAGGGTCAGGCGAGGCGGTGACGACGACGCTGTGGGCGCCACGATGGTGGCGCGTGCGGTGATGCTGGTCATGGCGGGCCGTCCTGACGGGAATCGGGGTGACGCGGGCGCCACCGGTGGTGGGCGCCGGCCCGGGGTACGCGGGCCGGCCTGAGGGGGACCGGTACGGTCACCGGCGCGCCGGGTCCTCCCGCGGCGGTTCCCGGTCGATCGGCGGGGTGCCTGCCGTGCGCCGGCCGCGACGGCGGCCGAGCATCCGGAGCTGCACGATCCGGGCGGTGCCGGGAAGCGCGACGAGGAGCACGCCGAAGACGGCGGCCAGCAGCAGCGCCACGCCCAGCGGCAGGCTTCCGTGGATGCCGAGGAAGGACACGTCGACCCGCTGGCCGTTCTGCAACACGAAGATCAGAAGCAGCAGGAGCACGGCGGCGAAGGCGACGGCGGCCACCCAGAGGCCGCCGGTCCGCGAACGCGGCACAGCCGTCCCGGCCTGCGCCGGTGGTGTGCCGTCGGAGTGCCCGGTGTGGTCGTCGTCCGGCGTGGGGGCGTCTTGGTGGTCCTGTGCTGCGGTCACGACAACCGCCGCCTCTCCGTTGTGCGGTGCATCCCACTGGCGGGGGAATGCCTGCCACCGGGGTCCAGAGCGACACCTCAACTGTACGCCTCTCGCGCTCCCAGCAGCCGGTCGCGGGCGTGCCTCCGGCGAAACGGCCGACGCCGGGCCGGCCGGATCGCTGGTCCTGAAACGCACCACGAGCTGCGGTTGGCCGAGGCCGGGCCCCCGGTGGCGTGAGCCCACCGCCGCCTTCGCCCTTCCAGGGCCGTCGATCCAGCATGCCGATCCGGCTCCAGCGGGCACCGTGCTGATCCATCCGTCGCGCGCTCGACGCGCCGCGGATCGTGCACCATGAGCAACACGAAGGAATGTGAACGCGATGGTCGACATCGCCAACGGTCGCGAGACCCCCGCCCCCGTCAGTCGCCTGGTCACCGCCGGGCGACCGGTACCCGGCACCTCCCGATCGCCTGTGGGACCGGACCGCGCGTTCGCGGTGTCGCCACGAGCGGCCACCGCGGCGCGATATGTGCTGGCCGGTATCCGCCTCGCCCTCGGCTGGGTGTTCCTGTGGGCGTTCCTGGACAAGCTGTTCGGCCTCGGCCGCGGCACCACCGGCGCGAACGGGTGGATCGACGGCGGCAGCCCCACGGCTGGGTTCCTCGGCAAGGCGGCCACCGGCCCGTTCACCGGCCTCTACAACGCCATCGCCGGCAGTGTCGTCGCGGATGCGCTGTTCATGGCCGCCCTGCTCGGCATCGGCATGCGGATCGCCGCGGCCGCCGGGGCGCTGCTGACCGTCCTCCTGTGGACCGCGGTCCTGCCGCCGGAGACGAACCCGTTCATGGACGACCACCTGATCTACGCCGCCGTCCTGGTCGTCCTGGCCCTCCTGAGGGCCGGCAACACCTGGGGTTTCGGCCGCCCGTGGACGGCGACGCCGCTTGTATGCCGCAACACCTGGCTCAGCTGAGTGCCAGTGGTGGGACGGTCCGCCGCACGCCGGCAGATTGTGCCCACCGTCCCCGCCGGCGGCGGACGACCCTCGCAGCAGGTTGCCGGCGACGTTGATCAGCCGGTGTTGATCGGCGCCGATCACGCAGGCGTCGCCTCACCCGGCGGTCCTGAGCGCAGCGGCCCGGCGACCACGCCGGGCGCGGGCACCCGGCCCGCACGGCAGACGGGCCCAGCGATCCCGGGCCGTCACGACGCCGGACATGACGGCCCTTCGGCCCTACGGCGCCGATCGGCCGCGGTCATAGCCTGGATCGATGGCAGGTGATCACCCAGCCCAGGAGGGCCGACGCCATGAGCGTGACGAAACCACTGCACGATGAGCACCAGGGGCTGCTGCCGCACATCGAGGCGCTACGCGCCGCCGCCGAAGCCGCCGAGGGCGACGGAGGCGGTCTCCGGCGGGCGCTCGACGACGTGCTGGAGTTCCTGCACCACCACCTCATCCCGCACGCCCAGGCGGAGGACGCCGTCCTCTACCCCGTGGTCGAGCGGGCGATGGGGGCGCCGGGGGCCACCGCGACCATGCGACGGGATCACGACGAGGTGGTCGAACTGACCCGGCAGTTGCAGCAGGTCCGGGATGCCCTCGACGGTCCGCCGACCCCGGAGCAGCGGCGCAGCGGCCAGCGCCTGCTGTACGGGCTGTACGCGATCATCCGGCTGCACTTCGCCAAGGAGGAGGAGGTGTACCTGCTGATCCTCGATGCCGAACTCACCGCCGACGCCGCCGCTGCGATGTTCGCGGCGATGCACGCCGGCGCCCAGCGCGGCGCGCAGACCGGTGCGGCGGGTTGACACGCGGCACCACGGCCGGGACCGGTCGTCGGGATCCGGAGCAGCCGGACCCACGACCGGTCCGGTTCGTCATCGAGGAGCGGCGCGCCCCCGCCCTCCGGTCAGGCGTGGCCGGACGAGGCCGCGACCGCCGCCACGGTCTCGGCGTCCCACATGGCCAGCACCACGCACAGCACGAACACCTGCACCGGTTCAGGCATGCCGGGCAGGTCGGCGACCGCGGAACCGCGCCACACACTCGACCGCCGGACCGAGCCGACCGCCTGGTCGCCGAGCAGCAACTCCTGGTCGCCGCGCCACATCGAGGCCCGGCGGAACTCGTACGTGCGGTCGCCGGAGCGCACCGTCCACCGCTTGCGGCCGACCCGCCGCGCCGAGGCGAGTTGCCGGCCGGTCCGGTCGATCAGCTCGAAGCGGCTGCCCAGTGCGTTGCCGTGCACCTGGTACCGCTGGCCGTCGAGCTCGAAGGCGCCTCCGGATCGCCACCACGACGGCTCCCACCGCGCCACCCTGCCGCCATCGTTGGTGATGTCGTACCGGCTGCGCCACATGGTGGGCTTCTCGGCGGTCAACATGGCTTCTCCTCAGGCGTCCGGCCACGGGCGGTGTCCCGCTGACGCCCCGACGCCGCGGCCTCGTGGGACAGGCGGGATGAAACGGCGAGCGCGGTGGTGACGACGGCCCGGAGCCCGGCGCGCATGTCCCAGAACAGGAGCGTCTGGACGCCGACCGCGGCGAGCCCGGCCAGCACCGCGGCCGGTGATTGCGCACGGCCCGCACGCAGCGCGCGTCGGCCGTGCACCGCCGCCGCAGCAGCCGCGACGAACCACGACAGTGGCACCAGCACGTCGGCGGCGGACGGCGACCAGACGCCCTCCGCCCGCTGCTTGATTCCCAGCATCATCCTGCGCTGCATGACGAACTGGATCGGTCCCTGCAGGCGGGCGGCGACTCCGCCGTTGCGGGACCGCACGACCAGCCGGCAACGCCGGTCGTCGACCGGATCGACGATGAACGCCCAGGTGCTGCTCGCACCGCCGGCCCGGAGCTGATCGGGCGTGTCGGTCACCGCGCCGAGCACGAGGGCGCGGCCCGGGTCGTACCGGGCGACGGGGTTGTACGGCGCGTACCGGGTCATCCGGACGACCGCCTCGCCCACCCGCAGGGGACGCTGCAGCGCCGGCACCGGCTCCGCGGCCGAGTGCACATCGGCCAGGATCGCGTTCTCCAGCCAGTCGTAGCTGTACAACCCGCCGCGTCCCTGACCGAGCTGTGTGATCCAGGGCCACACGTCCCCCGCCGGGCGCTCGACGGTCACGGCGTTGGTCCACACGAAGCCGGGGTGCGGCACGAGGTCGTCGCCAGGCCACACCCGGGACAGTTCGTCCGGCGTCGCGCCCCATGCGCGTATGCGTGGGACGACGGCGAGGGCGAAGAAGGTCGCCGGTACGGCGCCCATCACGGCCCACGGCACGAGATTCATCGGGGTGACCTCCCGCCGGACGAGGCGGATTCCAGGCCGTAGGACTCGGGCGCCGCGCCGCGTGTGTGCGGCGGCATCTCCGCGCCGTGGTACAGGCTCGCCGCGTGGCTGATCACGTGGGCGAGCATCGGAGCGATCGGGCTGCCGGTCACCAGGTAGGCGACCGACATCAGGCCGCAGCCGAGCGCGATGGGCCGCAGGAGGTGATTGCGGTACTCCCAGTAGCCCAGGTGGTGAACGACGATGACGGCGAGGCTGGCGGCGATGGGCAGCGTCCCGCGGGCGATCACCCCACCGGGCCCGGACCAGCCGAGCGAGTGGATCATCTGCCAGGTCATCAGCACCGGCAGCACCGACAGCAGGACACCCTCGGTGGTCCCGTACACGAGGGCCTCCCACCCCAGGGCGGCGGTCAGGCGGCGGCCGGTCAGCCGCTGACCACCCGGCAGGCGCCGGATGGCCAACGCCAGGAAGAGCCCGGCGACCGGTGCGCCGAGCAGCCCCCACACCCAGTTCGCGGTCAGCAGATCCGCCGCTCCGACGCCGAGCCAGGCCAGATAGCCCGCCCCGAGCGCAGCGGTCATCAGGGCCAGCACCCCGATGTACGGGGTGCGTCGCATGCCCAGCCTGTCGGTGCAGACCCACGTGACCACGAACGACGACACCATGAGCGCGATCAGCCACAGCAGCGATCCCACCCAGGGAGCTGCGGAATCCGGCACGGGCACGGCGGCCACCTCCTGTCGGGCGGCAGAGCCGGGAAAGAGCTCTCATTCGAGCGTGCGACCGCTACAGGCAACCCGGTAGGGGCCATGGGCCGCCACCGCCGGGACATCCGGCTCCAGGTCGACGTCGGCGAGCCCGGTTACGCGGTGAGTGCGCATTTCGGGTTCGGTGAATCGGTGTCGTTAATGCCCTTGCCGGGCCATTGCGGGTTCCGTACTCTCGTTGACGTCACCACGACCGACTCGGGCAGGGAGCCTTCCATGACACGGCAGACGTCGACCAGCCGGCAGCACCGCGTGCTGTGCGGTGCGGCCGTCCTGCCCGTCGCCGGGCGATCGGCCGGTCACTACGGCGAGTGGTCCTACCTGGGACGATGGCGCGACTGACGCGGGCAACCAGCCGCGAGCGCGCCGCCTTCCCCGTCCGGGACAGGCGGCTTTCTTTTTGTTCCACCCCTTATGGGTGTAGCTCAATCCGGTAGAGCAACGGTTTCCAAAGCCGTGTGTTGCGGGTTCGATTCCTGCCGCCCATGCGCGTCGCCCCGGCATGCCCGGAGGTGCTGATGTTTGACAATTCCACAGCGGATGGCAATGGACATTGTTCCGGCCCGGGGTGCGCCCCGGGCCGATGGGCCGTCGGAGCAGCGGAACGCTCGCCTGACTCTCGATCAGGAGATCACCGGTTCGATCCCGGTACGGCCTGCGCGTCACACGTGCGGTCCTGGTGAACTCGGCGGACACGCCGGTCTTCCACACCGGAGAAGCGGGTTCGATGCCCGCGGGCCGCTCGGCACCATCGGGGGGCAAGGGCCGCGCCGCGGGCCGGCTCGGCCGGGGATCATCCCCGGCTGGGCTCGCTGACCGGGACCAGCGCAACCCGGTCAACGCGGCCGGCCCCGCCCCCGGTGCGACGCCTCGTGGTTGTAGCTCAGTCGGCAGAGCGCGACGTCGCCAACGTCGAGGTCCCGGGTTCGACTCCCGGTAGCCACTCGGTCCGCGGGGCGGTTCGCCCGCAGCGGTCGGCACCACGCCCTCGTGGCCCAACGGCAGAGGCACCAGGTCGAGGTCCTGGACGGTGCGCGTTCGAATCGCGCCGAGGGCACGCAGCACACCAGCACGGGCTCGTAGCTCATCAGGGAGAGCGCCGCTCTAGCACGGCGGAGGTGACCGGTTCGAGTCCGGTCGGGTCCACGCACCAGATCTAGCCCGGGTAGCCCAACGGCAGGAGGCGGCCGGTTCAGGACCGGCACAGTGCGCGTTCGAATCGCGCTCCGGGTACGCACGACAGGGGAGGGTGGCCGAGTGGCCGAAGGCACCGGCTTGCTAAGCCGGGGACGGGCGACCGTCCGCGGGTTCGAATCCCGCCCCTCCCGCACCGGTCCCGCCGGCGGGACCATGCCCTGATGGCGCAGCGGAGAGCGCACCTGATTACGGATCAGGGGGTCGCAGGTTCGAATCCTGCTCGGGTCCAGGCCGGAACACGCAGCACAGGGCAAGGCCCGTATGGCTCAGCGGGAGAGCGCCGCCTTCACACGGCGGAGGTCCCAGGTTCGACACCTGGTACGGGCACTGTGGCCGTAGCTCACTGGTAGAGCGCCAGGTTGTGGTCCTGGAGGCGCCGGTTCGACTCCGGCCGGTCACCCCACGCGGGCGCGCCGACGTCGGAGAGTCGGGGCCGGCTGTAACCCGGTCGCATGCGCTGAGCAGGTTCGAATCCTGTCGCCCGCACGTATGCCCTCGTAGCTCAGCGGACAGAGCACCAGGTTCCGGACCTGGGGGCCGCTGGTTCGATCCCAGCCGGGGGCACGCCAGGCCCGAATGCCCGAGTGGTGAGGGGCGCGTCTGCAACACGCGTGTACGCCGGTTCGAATCCGGCTTCGGGTTCCATCTCGTCGATCGCCATCCACTGTGGAAGGGACAGGCACCTTCGGCTGCACGATCGCGCGCACCCCGGGGCGGGTGCGCGGGCCTACCCTCGGCGCGTCACCGTTCGTGCGTACCCGGGGGAACCGCCGATGCGTCGCCTGCTCGCCGCCGTCACCGTGCTCGTCGCCGTCGCCGTGACGGGCTGCTCCGGCAGTCCCCGGGACGCCGGGAAGGGCGGGCCCGCGCCGTCGGCGCCGAGCCCGTACGTGAAGACGGCGTGGGACGCCGTGCAGGAGCGCGTCAAGCCCGACGGGACCGTGGACGCCGCCACCGCGCTCGCCGCGTTCTCCGTCGCCGTCGCCCCGCTGCCCGGGGTGCCGCAGGTGTCCGGGCCGCGGCGCGCGGCAGGCTCGGGCACCGCCGCCGTGCGGTGGCTGACCCGGCACTGGAAGGCGCTGACCCCGGCGCAGCAGGACGCGGCCCGCGTCGCGCTGGAGGGCGGCGTCGGCGGGACCGGCGGGGACGCCGTGCGGCGCCGCGGGCCGAACGCCGAGTGCCACCGCGCGGACAGCGAGGAGGGGGCCGCGTACCGGCCGCAGCTCGACAAGGCCCTCGGAATCCTGACCGGCAAGGTCGGCCACACCATGCGGAACCGGCCGACGATCGTGGTGAACACCCGCAACCTCGAGGGCGACGCGGTCGCGTACGCGGTGGACTGCGTGGCGCGGACCGGCGCGACCGGCGGCTGCACCATCCACCTCAACCCGGTCCTGCTGGCGCCCGGCTACACGGCGGAGGGCGTGTGGGCGGTCATCGTGCACGAGACCATGCACTGCGTCCTGATGGACAAGTTCAAGGGGGCGTACGCCGCGCCGTGGATCGAGGAGGGCTTCCCGGAGTACGCCGCGGCGGCGGTCGCCGGCCCGTCCGAGGTCACCGACGACGAGTGGCAGATCTACCTGGCGACCGACATCGGCCGGCTGTTCCAGCGCACGTACACGGCCATCGGCTTCTACGCGATGCTCGCCCACAACGGCGTCGACGTGTGGAGCCGCATCTTCCCGATCTTCGCGGCGTACCTGAAGGGCCACCACGACGACGCGTTCCACGCGGCCGTCGGCGACGGGTCGGTGCTGGACAACTGGGGCCCGAGCTACGCCATGGGCCGGCGGCCGGGCAGCCCCTGGACGATCACGGGCGCCGGTGCGCCGGGCGGCGGCGCGGACGTCGTCACCGCCGCCGTGCCGAGCGGTGGCACGCACACCGTGAAGTCTCCCGCCCAGGCGACCCACCTGGAGCTGCTGCGGTTCGGCGCCGAGGTGATCCGGTTCAGCCCGTCGGCCGGCGCCCGCGGCAAGCTCGGCCCGGCCGGCGAGGCCGACCGCGCGCTCGACAGCCTCGGCGGCACGTCGTTCTGCACGCGTCCCGGCGGGTGCAGCTGCCCGGAGGGGTCGCCGGGCGCCGGGCGCGAGTTCGTGACGCTGGCGAGCGAGGCGTACCTGGGCGTCACCGGCGGCCTGCGCGACGCCTCCGTCGGCGTGGCCGGGCTGTCGCTGGAGCAGGCGTGCGGGGAACCCGACTCGTGCCTGGTCGGCGACTGGCGCGGCACCGGCGTGCGGTGGTCCATCCCGGACATCGGCCTGCGCGGCTCCGGCGCGGCCGGCACCCGGCTCGTCATCGGCGCCGACGGCCGGTACACGATGACGCTGGAGGGCGCCAAGCCGGCGACCATCTCGGCGGACATCGTCTCGATGCGCGCGACCTACCACGGCGCGATCACCGGGACGGTCGGCAAGGACACCCTCGCCGCGGACAAGGGTCCGTGGGCGCCGACCGCCGTGTCCCTCGGCAAGGCGGCGGTCACCATCACGATGACGTCGCCGCTGCAGCGCACCCTGTACACCCGGACGCCGATCAGCAAGGTCGTGCAGGACGTCAGCGGGGCCAACGGCGCCGCCGGCAACGTGCCGGGCGCGGTGGCGGCGACGTACACCTGCGGCGAGGACACCCTCACGTTCACCGATCCGCAGCGCATCGCCACCTGGTCGTTCGCCCGCGGATGACGGCGCGCGCCGCGCCGTGTTGGATGGGGCGATGGAGCTCGCCGACCGTCTCAGCGGTGCGTCGCGGATCGGGCTGGGGCTGGCCGCCGTCGGCCGCCCCGGCTACATCACCCTCGGCCGGGCCGCGGACCTGCCGGCCGGGCGGTCGGTCGAGGCCATGCGGGCCCGCGCGCACGAGCTGCTCGACCGGGCGTACGCGGCCGGGGTCCGGTACGTCGACGTGGCCCGCTCGTACGGCCGGGCCGAGGAGTTCCTGGCCGGCTGGCTGCGTGAGCGCCCGGACGCGGCCGACGTCGTCGTGGGCAGCAAGTGGGGCTACACCTACACGGCCGGGTGGCGGGTCGACGCCGGGGTGCACGAGGTCAAGGACCACGGCGCCGCCACGTTCGACCGCCAGCTGGGGGAGACCCGGGCGCTGCTCGGCGACCGGCTCGACCTGTACCAGATCCACTCGGTGACGCCGGACAGCCCCGCGCTGCACGACCGGGACCTGCACGGCCGGCTCGCGGAGCTGGCCGGGCGCGGCACGGTGATCGGGGTGTCGACGAGCGGCCCGGCGCAGGCGGAGGCGATCCGGGCGGCGCTGCGCGTCGAGGTCGGTGGGCGGCCGCTGTTCCGCAGCGTGCAGGCCACCTGGAACCTGCTGGAGCCCAGCGCCGGGCCGGCGCTGGCCGAGGCGCGCGACGCGGGGTGCGTGGTGATCGTGAAGGAGGCGCTCGCCAACGGGCGGCTCGCCGTGGACGGGCCCGGCGACGTCGCCGCGCTGGCGGCGGCGCTGGCCCAGCCGTGGGCGTCCGTGGTGCTGTCCGGGGCGGCGACCGGCGACCAGCTGGCCTCGAACCTGCGGGCCGGGACCGCCGATCCGGGCGAGTGGGCGGACCTGGCCGTGCCGGCCGCCCGGTACTGGCGGGAGCGGTCGGAGCTGCCGTGGAGCTAGGGGACGAGTAGCTCGACGCCGCCGGCCTCCAGGGCGTCGCGCAGGTCGGGCGCGGGCGGGGCGTCGGTGATCAGGTAGTCGGCGGCGCCGAGCTCGGAGACCTGGGCGAACAGGCGGCGGCCGAACTTGGAGGAGTCGGCGAGGATGGCGACCCGGGCCGCCCGGGAGATCATCTCCTGCATCATCGCGCCCTCGGCGAGGTTGCTCGTCGTGTAGCCCGCCTCGGCGTCGACGGCGCCGACGCCGATCAGCGCGAGGTCGCAGCTGATGTCCAGGTCGGCGCCGGTGCTGGAGCGGAAGCTGACCGGGCCGATGGTGGCCAGGGTGAGGGAGCGCACCGCGCCGCCGAAGACGTAGATGTCGCGCACCGCCGCGGGCGGCAGCGCGCCGGGGACCAGCAGGTTGTTCGTGGCCACCGTGAGGTCGCGGTGCTGGCCCAGGGTGCGGGCCAGCGCGAGGGTGGTCGTCCCACCGTTGATCATGATGGTGGAGCTGTCCTGGACCAGGGTCGCGGCCAGCGCCGCGATCTTCTCCTTCTCCTGCTCCTGCACGCTGAGGCGCTGGTCGACGGCGCGGTCGGTTCGGGTGACGGTCGACCGGCTGACCGCGCCGCCGTAGGTGCGCACGAGGACGCCGTCGGCGGCCAGCTGGTCGAGGTCGCGCCGGACGGTGTCGATGGAGACGCCGAAGCGCTCGGCCAGCTCGCCCACGGTGACCTGACCGGTGTCCGCGACGTACGCGGCCAGCTGGGCCTTGCGCCCGGCGGGCAGGTGGCGTTGCCGTTCGTTGCTGTCGACGCTCACTGAATCCCCCTCGTCAGTGCGGCAGTATGCCACAAATGCGCACCTTCGCGCCCATCGCCGCAGAGAGCCGCGCAGAGCGGCAAGCCCCGGCCCGGAGCAGCCTAAGCCCTGCGTGAGCGGCCCTGAGCGCGACTCCCTGCCGCAACAGTATGCCGCAGTTCGCAGTTGTCTGCGGTTCTACTCTTGTTCATGCCCGTAACACGCTGCTAACGTGACGCCAACACAGCACAGAGCGGAAAGATCTCGATACCGAAGGAGCCCGCCATGGCGGTAGGTGTCACCCGGCTGAAGCGAGTGATAGGGGCGGCCGCGGCCGTGACGGTCGCGTTCGGAGCGGCGGCGTGCGGGTCGGACGACGCGGGCGGCACCGATGCGGGCGGCGCCGTCACGCTGGAGTTCGCCCAGTGGTGGGGAGCTGAGCTCCCGGCCGGCGAGTTCGACAAGATCATCAACGACTTCACGGCGCAGAACCCGAACATCAAGATCAAGCTGCTGAGCGCGCCGTACGCGTCCACCAAGCAGCAGCTCGTCACCGGGGCCGCGTCCAAGACCCTGCCCGACGTGGTCGGCCTCGACGGCGCCTGGGTCAGCGACTTCGCCAAGCAGGGCGCGATCACCAACATGTCCGAGCTGATGACCGAGGCGAAGTACGACCCGGCCGAGCTGGCCAGCCAGGTCCAGATCGAGAACAAGACCTACATGATCCCGGTGGTCAACTTCGTCTACCCGCTGTTCGTCAACAAGGACCTGCTCACCAAGGCGGGCGTGGACAAGACGCCGGCGACCCGCAGCGAGTTCCTCGACGCGGCCAAGAAGATCAGCGCCTCCGGCGGCGACGTCAAGGGCTGGGCGCTGCCGCTCGACACCGCCGTGCCCAACGGCATCCAGAACGACGTCATGTCGTGGCTGTGGGCGTCCGGCGGCAGCATGCTGCAGGACGGCAAGCCGAACCTGCAGAGCGCCCCGGTCAAGAGCACGGTGGAGTACGTCAAGAGCCTGAACGACGCGGGCGTCATCGCCCCCGGCGCGCTCACCATGAAGGAACAGGACAAGGTCGAGAAGTTCACCAACGGCCAGGTCGGCATGATGATCGACTCGCTCGCGCACATCAACCTGATCAAGGAGAACGCGCCGAACCTGAAGTTCGAGGTGGCGGCGGTGCCGGCCGAGGACGGCTACACCGGCAAGCGCGGCATCCCGTACGCCTCCTGGGGCATCGGCATCTCCGACTCGACCGAGCACAAGGCCGAGGCCTTCAAGTTCGTGTCCTACCTGATGAGCAAGGACACCAACGCGAAGCTCAGCACGATCGCGAACGGCTTCCCGGGCAACAAGAACGCCCAGCCCGACTTCAGCACGAGCGACCCGCTGTTCAAGACCGCGTTCGACATCTACCAGCAGGGTTACCCGGCCAACGAGTTCGTCGGCCTGCCCAAGTCCGAGGACCTGATGCGCAGCTTCGACGAGCAGCTGCAGCTCGTGCTGACCGGCAAGGCGAGCGTCGACGACGCGCTGGCCAAGTCGCAGGAGTCCTGGTCCTCGGTGATCGAGTAGCCGGCCCGGGCGCCGCGCCGGTCCGCCGGCGCGGCGCCCGACCTAGGAGACAGCGATGACATCCACGACGGCGCCCGACACCACGGCGCCCACCCAGGAGCCGGTGACCCCCGACCGGCCGCGCACGACGCTCACCCGGCGCCTGAGCCCGTTCGGCTACCTGTCCCCGACCATCGTGCTGATCGTGGTCCTGATGGTGATCCCCATCGTCATGGTGATCAGCTACTCGTTCCGGGACAACGTGATCGTCCAGGAGAACTCGGTGTTCGCCGGGCTCGCCAACTACACGACGGTGCTGACCGACCCGAACTTCCTGGCCGCGCTCAAGAACACCGCCATCTTCATCACGGTGAGCACCGTGGCCCACCTGATCCTCGGCCTGGCGTTCGCGATGATGCTCAACACCCAGCTGCTCGGCGGCGTCACCAAGGCGATCTTCCGGATCGTCTACATCCTGCCCTGGCTGTTCACGATCGCGGTCATCGCCGTCATCTGGCGGCTGCTGCTCGACCCGTCCGGCGTCGTCAACTACGTGCTGCAGACGCTCGGCCTGCTGCAGGAGGGCGTGAACTGGCTCAGCGACCCCGGCAAGGCGCTCTGGGCGGTCACATTCGTCAACATCTGGTCGGGCTACCCGTTCTTCATGATCAGCCTGCTCGCCGGGCTGCAGGGCATCCCGAACGACCTGTACGAGGCGGCCGCCGTGGACGGGGCCAACCCGGTCCAGCGCTTCCTGAACGTGACCCTGCCGCAGCTGCGGCCGGTGATCATCAGCATGGCGGTGCTCGACCTGATCTGGACGTCCCAGCAGTTCGCGCTGATCTGGATGCTGACCGGCGGCGGCCCGCTGAACGTCACCGAGGTGCTCAGCACCTTCACCTACAAGCAGGCGTTCAGCGAGTACGAGTTCGCGACCGCGTCCGCCGCCGCGGTGATCGTGCTGCTGCTGACGATGGTGCTGGCCTTCTTCTACGTGCGCCTGCAGAAGGAGCGCTGAGATGACGACGACCCTGAGGACGCGGCAGCGGTTCGCCAAGGCGGGCGTGCTGACCGGGCTGGTCATCGGCGGGCTGTTCGCCGCCCTGCCGGTGCTGTGGATGCTGTCCACGTCGCTCAAGAGCAACGGCGAGGTGTTCCAGAACCCGCCGCAACTGATCACCGAGAGTTTCTCGTTCGACGCCTACGCCGAGATCCTGGGCAACGGGGCCCAGCTGCGGTTCTTCCTCAACAGCTACATCGTCGCCTTCGCGGTGACCGTCCTGACGCTGCTGGTCGCCATCCTGGCCGGCTACGCGTTCAGCCGCTTCACGTTCCCCGGGCAGAAGACCATCAACGCCGTGATCGTCAGCGTGCAGGCCGTGCCGCCGATCACCCTGGTCATCCCGTACTTCGGGCTCGTCGTCGCGCTCGGCCTGTACAACACCTATCCCGGCCTGATCCTCACGCACATGGTGTTCACCCTGCCGTACGCGATCATCATGATCACCGCGTACCTGAACACCCTGCCGAAGGAACTGGACGAGTCCGTCAAGGTCGACGGCGGCACCAGCTGGACCGCGCTGTGGCGCATCCTCGTGCCGATCTCGGTGCCCGGTCTGATCGCCGTCGGCGTCTACACGTTCATGATCTCGTGGAACGAGTACCTGTTCGCGCTGACGCTGACGCGCACCGACGACATGCGCACCGTGCCGATCGGCATCCAGCTGCTCATGGGCCAGCACTCCTACGAGTGGAACCAGATGATGGCGATGAGCATCCTCGGGTCCATTCCGGTCCTCGTCCTCTTCCTGCTGTTCCAGCGCCGGTTCATCGGCGGGCTGACCGCCGGCGCCGTCAAGGCCTGACCCCCAGCAACGCCAAAGGAGACAACGCAGACATGCTGACGACCGGCAAGACGATCCTGGACGTCGCCAACGAGCACAGCTTCGCCGTGCCAGCCTTCAACATCAGCGACTGGGCGATGTTCAAGGGCATCGTGGAGATCAGCGAGGAGACGAACGCGCCCCTGATCGTCGCCATCCACCCGGACGAGGTCCGCCACATCGGGCCCGAGATGATCCGGGGCATCATCGAGCGGGCGCACCGGTCGAGCGTCCCGATCGCGATCCACTGGGACCACGGGGCGAGCTACGAGGAGATCCTGCACGCCATCCAGTTCGGCTTCACGTCCGTCATGATCGACGGCTCGCTCAAGCCGTTCGAGGAGAACGTCGCGATCACCCGCAAGGTCACCGAGTCCGCGCACATCCTCGGCGTGTCGGTGGAGGGCGAGCTGGGCACGATCGGCGCGAACGACAGCTACGCCGAGTCGGGCGCCGCCGAGATCATCTACACCGACCCGGACGACGCGGTCCGCTTCGTCGAGCAGACCGGCGTGGACTCGCTGGCCATCGCCATCGGCACGTTCCACGGGTTCTTCCCGGCGCACCTGAAGCCGGAGCTGAAGCTGGACCTGCTGAAGGAGATCAAGGGCCGGGTGCAGATCCCGCTGGTGCTGCACGGCGGCTCCAACAACCCGGACGACGAGATCCGGGAGGCCGCGCGGACCGGCATCAACAAGATCAACATTTCGACCGACATCAAGGTCGCCTACCACGACAAGATGCGGGAGGTGCTGGGCAGCGACTCCAAGGTGCGCGAGCCCAACGCCATCCAGCCCGCGTGCGTGCAGGCCATGAAGGAGGTCGCGGCCCAGAAGATCGAGCTGTTCGGCGCCGCCGGCAAGGGCTCGCTCTACTGACATGGCGGACGCGTCCCGGGTGGTCCTGGGCCTCGGCGGCTGCGTCGACTACGAGGTGCAGCTGACCGCAGACGTCCTGGAGCAGCTCGTCGCCGACCACGGGATCACCGCCGCGGAGCTCACCGCCCCGCGCGCGGTGGCCGGCGAGCGCGACCTCGTGGTGTCGATCCTCGGGTACGTGGCGCGGGGCGGGGGCGGCGAGCACTACGTCGCCTCCGCCCCGGCCCTGTCCGCGTTCGCCGGCCGGTTCCCGCACCGGGCGACCATCGGCGGCACGTCGGTGCGGGCCGGGCTGCTCATGAGCCGGCTCGGGGTGCCGTCCACCCTGCACCTGGTCAGCGTCAACGACACGGTGCGCCGGCTGCTGCCGCCGGGCGCCGCGTACCTGGACAGCGGCACCGAGGACACCCACTACCCGCACCTCATCGTCCAGTACGACCGGGGCCTGCGGGTCCGGGCCGGCGACATCGACGTCACCGCGCCGTACCCGAACCGGCTCATCTACGTCAACGACCCGGCCAACGAGGCCATGCTGCTCAGCGAGGCGCTCGGCCCGGCGCTGCGGGCGGCGGAGATCTTCCTGATCTCCGGGTTCAACGCCATGCGCGACCGAGCCGCCCTGGACGCGCGGCTCGCCGAGCTGCGCTCGCACATGCGGCAGCTCCCGCCGTCCGCGGTGACCTACTTCGAGGACGCGGCGTACCACGAGCCGGCCTTCAGCCGGCGGGTCCGCGACGCGCTGCTCGACGCGATCGACGTGTACGGCATGAACGAGGACGAGCTGCAGGCGCACCTGGGCCGCCCGGTGGACCTGCTGTCGCCGGCCGACGTGGCGGCCGCGCTGGCCGCGGTGCACGCGCTCATCCCGGCGCCGACGCTGGTGGTGCACACCCGGTACTGGGCGCTGGCGTACGGGCGCGACGCCGGGCGGTACGCCGGCGCCCTGGACACCGGCACCGTCATGGCCGCCGCCCGGTACAGCCACGGCGACGGCCTCACCGACGCCGACGTCGCGGCCCTGCGCCGGCGGCCGCGGCGCACGGAGTCGGCCGCCTTCGCGGCGGCGCTGGAAGCGCTGCTCGGCGACGCGGTCCGCTGCGTCCCCGGGTTCGTGCTCGACGTGCCGGACCCCACCACCGTCGGGCTCGGCGACACCTTCGTCGGCGGGTTCCTCACCGACGTCGCGCTCTCCCGCCGGAGGGATCACCCATGACCGTCGAGACCCTGCCCGCCAACCAGCCGCCGACGTTCTACCGGGGCGCCGGGCGCATCGCCGGGTTCCGCACCGTGCCCGCCGCGCCCGACCGGCCCGAGGACTGGGTGGGCTCGGTGACGAGCCGGTTCGGGCTGGCGCCCGCCGGCCTGTCCACGCTGGCCGACGGCCGGGTGCTGGCCGAGGCGGTCGCCGCCGACCCCGGGTGGTGGCTGGGCCCGGGGCGCACCGACACCGGCGTCCTGGTGAAGTTGCTCGACGCCGGCCAGCGCCTGCCGCTGCACGCGCACCCGGACCGCCGCTTCGCCACCGCGCACCTGGCGTCGCCGTACGGCAAGACCGAGGCGTGGGTGATCGTCTCGGCGCGCCCCGGCGCGTACGTGCACCTGGGTTTCGCCCGCGACGTCGAGGCGGCGGAGCTGGCCGGCTGGGTGGCCGGGCAGCGGACGCAGGACATGCTGGCGGCCACCAACCGCGTCCCGGTCGCGGCCGGCGACGCGATCCTGTGCCCGGCCGGGCTGCCGCACGCCATCGGCGACGGCATCCTGCTCGTGGAGGTCCAGGAACCGACCGACTTCTCCGTGCTGCTGGAGTACGAGGACTTCGGGCTCGCCGACGGCCACCTGGGCCTCGGCTACGACCTGGCGCTGCAGTGCGTGGACCGCCGGGCGTGGAGCCCGGCGCGGCTGGAGTCCCTGCGCGGCGGCGACCGCCTGCTGCCCGCGGCGGCGGACGAGTTCTTCGCCGCCAGCCGGCTGCGCGGCGGCGACCGCGTGCCGCGCGGCTTCGGCGTCCTGGTCGTCGTCGCCGGGCAGGGTCGGCTGCGCGGCGCGGACGACGACCGGGCGGTGCGGCGCGGCGACACGCTGCTCGTCCCGTACGCCGCCGGGGAGCTCGCCCTCGACGGCCCGGTGGAGGCGATCCGCCTGTCGGCGGCGCCCTGACCCCGGCTCCTGGACACGGCCGCGGGCGGGCTGGCACGCTGCACGTCGTGCAGCAGCAGACACCGGCCGCGACGGCCGGCGACGCCGTGGTCATCGGCGCGGGGATGGCCGGCCTGGCGGCCGCGCGGGTGCTGGCGGACCGGTTCGCCCGGGTGACCGTTCTCGACCGCGACAGCCTGCCCGCCACGCCGGACAGCCGCCGGGGCGTGCCGCAGGGCGCCCACCCGCACGTGCTGCTCGCGGTGGGCCGTGAGGTCCTCGAGAGGCTGTTCCCCGGCCTGACCGCCGAGCTGGTCGAGGCGGGCGCGCGGTGGATCGACGTGGTCCGCGACGCCATCGTGTGGCAGCTCGGCGGCCACCGGGCCCGCGCCGAGAGCGGCATCGAGATGCTCTGCATGAGCCGGCCCCTGCTGGAGACCTGCGTGCGGCGTCGGCTGCAGGCACTGCCCAACGTGGAGGTCCGCGCGGAGACGGCCGTCGCCGGCCTGACCGGCCGCCCCGGCGAGCGGGTCGACGGCGTCGAGCTGGCCGGCGGCGAGCGGCTGCCGGCCGCCCTGGTCGTCGACGCCAGCGGGCGCGGCAGCCGCTCCGACGGCTGGCTGCGCGAGCTGGGCTTCCCCGCCCCGCCCGAGTCGGTCGTCACCGTGCGCATGCACTACACCACCCGGCTGGTCCGCGGCCGGTGCGACCGGCTCGGCGGGCCCGGCATGCTCGTCGCGGCGGAGAGCCCGCCCGACCACCGGCGGTACGGCGCCGCCTTCCCGGTCGAGGGCGACCGGTGGTTCGTCACCCTCGGCGGCTACCACGGCGACCGCGCGCCGACCGACGCCGAGGGGTTCCAGCGGTTCGCCGACGAGCTGCCCGACCCGGCCATCGCCGAGCTGCTGCGCGGCACCGAGCCGGTGGGCGAGGCGGTCGCGTAATCGTACCCGGCCGGCCGCCGGCGGCACTTCGAACGGCTCCGCCGGGTGCCCGCCGGCTACGTCGCCGTCGGCGACGCCGTGTGCAGCTTCAACCCGGTGTACGGCCACGGCATGACCGTCGCCGCGCTGGAGGCCGTCACGCTGGGGGAGTGCCTCGACCGCCACGGCTCCGCCGGCGCGGCGGCGGTGCGCGCCTTCTACCGCCGCAGCGCCCGCATCGTCGCCGTCGCCTGGGACATGGCGGCCGCCACCGACTTCGCGTACGCCGGCACCACCGGGCCCCGGCCGCCCGGCCTGGCCGTGACCCAGTGGTACCAGCGCCGCATCGTGCGGGCCACGCACGTCTCCGCCGACGTCGTCGCCGCGATCCTGCGGGTGCAGCACCTCCTCGCACCGGCGACGACCCTGCTCCGGCCGGCCATGGTGGCGCGGGTCCTGCGCGCGGCCCGGCGGGCCCCCGCGGCCGCCGACCGGAGTCCCTGACCCGCGGCGCGCGCACGGGTCAGGCCGCCGACGCCGCCCAGAACGCCATCGCCAGGCCGAAGGCGCGGTCGTCGCCCGTCGTGGTGCCGGACATCCGGTTCATGGCGTAGGCGATGGTGGTGCGGGCCGTCATGTCGACGATCGCCAGCGAGCCGCCGTAGCCGCCCCAGAAGAGCGTGTCCGGGTGCGGCATGAACCCGGTGTCCAGCGCGAACCCCAGCCCGAACCGCACCGGCACGCCGAGGACCAGGTCGACGCCTCCCACCTGCGGCTCCAGCGCCCGCCGGCACCCCGCCTCCGACAGGAACCGCCGCCCCCGCGCGACGCCGCCGTTCGCCAGGATCGCGTGGATCCCGGCCACCGCGCGGGCGTTGCCGATGCCGCCGACCGCCGGGATCTCCGCCCCGCGCCAGGCCCGGGTCCGGGTGACCTGGACGTCCAGCTCCGGGTTGCCCGCGACGGTCGCCTGCAGCTCACTGACGCCGGGGCCGCCCATCGGCGGCGGGCCGTCCGGCGCGATCAGCTCCGCGACGCGCGCGTCCTGCGCCGCCGGCAGGCCGATGAAGAAGTCGGCGCCCAGCGGTGCGGCGATCTCCTCCCGGAACACCGTGCCCAGCGACCGCCCGGTGATCCGGCGGACCACCTCGCCCACCAGGTACCCCTGCGTCATGGCGTGATAGCCCGACGCGGTGCCCGGCTCCCAGAACGGCTCCTGCGCGGCCAGCAGCGCCGTCACCTTGTCCCAGTCGTACAGGTCGTCGCGGGTGATCGGCGCGCGCCAGCCGCACAGGCCCGCCGAGTGGCTCATCAGCTGGGCCACCGTGACGCGCTCCTTGCCGCCGGCCGCGAACTCCGGCCAGTAGCGGGCCACCGGCGCCGCGAAGTCCAGCTCGCCGCGGTCGGCGACCAGCAGCGCCGTCAGCGCCGTCATGGTCTTGGTCGTCGAGTACACGCCTACGACGGTGTCCGCGCGCCACGGGCGGGTGCGGGCCTCGTCGGCGAACCCGCCCCACAGGTCGACCACCGTCTCGCCGTCCACCGTGACGCAGAACGAGGCGCCCACGTCCGCCCCGCTCGCCAGGTTCTCCGCGAACACTTCCGCCACGCCCGCGAACCGCTCGTCCATCGGGCGACCATGGCCGATCCCGGCACCGGCGTCCAGCCGATTTCCGGGGGGCGCGGGCCTACGCCGCCCCGCGCCCCCGGAGTGCCGGCGACGTGAGCGGCAGGAGGGTCTCGTCGACCGTGGTGATCGTGCCGAGTGCGAGGGTGAACAGGTCGGCCTGGTCGGAGGAGGTCTTCTGGTGGGCCCACTGCTCGCGGCCGTCCGGGGTGGTGAAGAGGATCGTGACGTCGCCGGGTGGCATGGTGTCGAGCCGGTAGCGGCCGTCCGGGCCGGTGGTGGCCGACGCGAAGCCCGCCGTGGCGGCGATGGAGACGCCGACCTGGGCGCCGGCGACGGGGTTGCCGGACTCGTCGACGAGCCGGCCGGTGAGCACCGCGGGCGGCAGCAACCGCTCACTGACGCGGGTGACGCGGCCGGATGTCACCGTGTACTGCCGGGCCTGCGCCCGGTCGAGGGTGCGCGGCGAGTACTGGGTCAGCTCGCCGTTGGTGAAGCTGACCGTGTATCCGGTGCCGGGCGGCAGGCTCATCGAGTACGTGCCGCCGGCGGCGGTGACGGTGTCCCACGCCGACGCGCTCGGGCCCTCCACGGTGACACGGATGCCCCCGGCCGGCCCGCCGTGCGGGGCGGTGACCCGCCCGGCGATGACGCCGGCCGCCGTGACGACACTGTTCGCCCTCGTGGTGTGCCCCGCGACGACCCGGTAGGTGGTCGCCCCGGCGGGGTCGGTGATCCGGCCGGGGGCCCACTCGGACCAGCCGTCCCGATCGATGAGGATCGTGTAGCTGCCCGCCTCCAGCGCGGGCACGCGGAACCGGCCGGCGGTGCCGGTGCTCGTCCGGGCGACCTCGGAGCCGGACAGGTCCGACGGGTACACCACGATCGTGGCGTCGCGCACGGGGACGCCGCAGGTGTCGCGGACCGTGCCGACGAGGCCGCCGGCTCCGGCTCCGGCTCCGGCTCCCGCGACGGCGGGCGGCGCGCCGGCCGTCGCGGCCGCGGCCGTGGCGAGGACGGCGGCGGCGATGACGCTGATGATGACTCGGGGTCGCTGCACGGCGATCTCCCTTCCAGGGTCCGTACCGCGGACGAGCACTGCGGCGAGCGCTCAGATCGACGGTGGTACGGCTCACCGGGGCTGGGCCCAGGGCCCGATCGTCCGACACTCCCATGCTGGCAGGCCGGGGCCGGCCCGGACCAGGGCCGGGGTGCCCGCCCCGGTAACCCGGCAATACCCCGGACGAGGGGGCCGTCCGGCCCTGACCGCCGCCGGACCGGCGGAGGAGGCTGGGGGGATGGCAGGCCCGGTGCTGGTCGTCGAGGACGACCGCGAGCTGCGCGAGCTCGTGCGCCGCTACCTGGAGCGGGCGGGGCACGCCGTGCACACCACCGGTTCGGGCGCGCAGGCCCTGCGCCTGCTGGAGACCACCCGCCCGGCGGCGATGGTGCTCGACCTGGGCCTGCCCGACATCGACGGGCTGGAGGTGCTGGCCGCCGCGCGCGACGGCGGCGAGGTGCCCGTCGTCGTGCTGACGGCGCGGAGCGCCGTGGAGGACCGGGTCGACGGCCTCCGGCGCGGCGCCGACGACTACGTGACCAAGCCGTTCAGCCCGACCGAGCTGGTGCTGCGGGTGGAGGCGGTGCTGCACCGCTCGCGCGCCGGCCCGGCCCGGCCGGCGGTGACCGGTTACGGGGCGGGCCGGCTACTGATCGACGAGGCGCGCCACGAGGCCCGCCTCGACGGCGCCCTGCTCGACCTGACCCCCACGGAGTGGGGTCTGCTGACCGCGCTGTGCTCGGCGCCCGGCCGGGTGTTCTCCCGGTTCGAGCTGGTCAACCGGATCCGCGGGTACGAGTTCGCCGGCTACGAACGCACGATCGACTCGCACGTGAAGAACCTGCGGCACAAGCTGGGCCCCGAGGCCGCGCACATCGTGGAGACCGTGCTCGGCGTCGGGTACCGGCTCGGCTGGTCCCGCGATGCGTGAGCCGGGCGTCCTGCGAAGCCCGCTCGGCCGGCGGCTGCTGGCGGCGTTCCTGCTCGTCGCGCTCTCGTCGGTGGTCGTGCTCACCGTCGCCGCCCTGATCGCCACCGACCGCGGGGTGTCCGGGGCGATGCGCGCGGAGCAGCAGCGCATCGCCGGCAGGGCGGCCGCCGCGGCGGCCGCCGCGTACACCGGCGCCGGTGGGTGGGCCGGAGCCGATCTGGGTCGCGCGGCCGCCGTCGCCGACGCCGCGGGCGCCCACCTCGTCGTCCTCGACGACACGGGCGCGACGGTGTGGCCGGGCCGGGGCATGGGCGGCCGGGGCATGCGGGCGGCGATGTCCGCACACACCCGGACCGCCCCGGTCGAGGTCTCCGGCACCCGGGTCGGCGCCGTCCGGGTGAGCTTCCCGGCGGGTGCCACGCCCGCCCGGGACATCGCCTGGTCCTGGGTGGCCGCCGCGGCCGCGGCGGCCCTGCTGGCCGCGCTGCTGGTCAGCGGATTCGTGACCCGGCGGCTCGCGCGGCCCCTGGTCCGGGCGGCCGCCACGGCCCGGCGCTTCACCGCGGGGGAACGCGGCGCCCGGACCGGCGCGGGCGCGCCCGGGGAGCTCGGCGAGGTGCTGCACGCCTTCGACGCGATGGCCGACGAGGTGGTCCGCTCCGACACGGTGCGCCGCCGGCTCGCCGCGGACGTCGCCCACGAACTGCGGACCCCGCTCGCCGCGCTGCAGGCCGGGCTGGAGGAGCTCCGTGACGGCCTGCGGCCCGCGGACGCCGAACGGCTGGGCGCCCTGCACGACCAGACCCTCCGCCTCGGCCGCGTCGTCGCCGATCTGGCGGACCTGTCCGCCGCGGAGTCGGCGGCGCTGTCGCTGCGTCCGGTCGACACCGATCTGGCCCAGGTGGCGCGCGCCGCGCTCGACGCCGAGCGTCCCCACCTGGAGGCGGCCGCGCTGCGGGTCGAGACGCACCTGCCCGTGCCGCTGCCGGTGCACGCCGACCCGGACCGCCTGCACCAGAGCGTCGCCAACCTGCTCACCAACGCGGCGCGCTACTGCCGCCCCGGCGACCGGTTGACGATCGCCGGGCGCACCGAGGGCGCCGGCGTGGTCCTGGAGGTCGCGGACACCGGTCCGGGCATCGCCGCCGACGACCTGCCGCACGTCTTCGACCGGCTCCGGCGCGGCGGCAACAGCCGGGACGTCGCCGGCTCGGGCATCGGGCTGGCGGTCGTCCGGGAGCTGATCGGCGCGCACGGCGGGACGGTGACCGCCGCCTCCCGCGAGGGCTCGGGCACCGTCATCACCGTCCGCCTGCCGCTCGCGGCGCGGGCGCTCACCCCTCCAGGGTGGCCAGTGCCGCCCGCAGCCGGGCCGCCGCCTCGTCGGCCACCGCCGCGAGCGCCGGCCGCCCGCTGACGCTCACCATCGTCTGCGGATCGAGTGCCTGGACCAGCGTCGTGCCGGGGCTGCCGCCGCGCACCACGACGTTGCACGGCAACAGCAGGCCGATCTCCGGGTCGATGCCGAGTGCCAGGTGCGCCAGCGGCGGATTGCAGGCGCCGAGGATGAGGTACTCGTCCACGGCCACGCCCAGCTTGTCGCGGAGCGTCGCCTGCACGTCGATCTCGGTCAGCACGCCGAAACCCTGCTCCCGCAGCGCGTCGCGGACCCGCTCGACGGTGTCCTCGAACGGACCCGCCACGTGCACCGTCATCGCGTACGTCATCGCCGTCGTCACCTTCCCCTCGCAGTGGCCCGGGGGGAGTCCCCCGGATCCGTCCGTCACCGGCCCGCCCAGGCGGTGAAGGCCGCCAGATGCCGCTCGGAGGCCCGCAGCAGGTGCTGGTAGGCCTGCGTGACGTCGGGGGCGGTCAGGCCGGTGAGCGCCCGGCGCAGGTCGGCGATGTCGGTGCGCTCCACCTCCTGGCCCACCGTCAGGGCGGCGGCCCGGCCGGCGCTGCCGCGGGCCAGCAGCCGGTCGTACGTCGCCTGCACGGCCGGGTCGCTGAACGTCCCGGCCGCCCGGCCGGCGGTGGGGTCGTCCGTGCCGTACCGCGCGAGCAGGGCCCGCACCGTGGCGAGGTGGTGGGCCTCCGCCGCGGCGATGTGGTCGAACACCGGCAGCGGGTACCGGCCGGCGAACGCCAGGTAGAGGTCGTGCGCGAGCTTCTCCTCCTGGGCCATCGCGGCCAGCGTGCTCTTCTGCCGGTCGGTCAGCGTGCCCTGCGGCGCGGTCACGCCGGCGCCGGGGCAGGCGCCGGCACCCATGCCGCTGCCCATGCCGTACCCGGCACCCATGCCGGTGCCCATGCCGGTGCCCATGCCGGCACCCATGCCGTGGCCGTAGCCGTTTCCGTGGTGGCCGTAGCCGCTCCCCGGGCCGGGGGCGGCCGGCGCGGAGCGGGTGGCGGCGAACATGCCGGCGCCCGCCAGGGCCGGGCCCGCGACCGCGATCCCGCCCAGGCCGATGACGCCTGCGGCGACCAGGCCGACCGTCCGGCGCGTTGTCGTGGCTCTCATGGCTCCTCCTCTGCCGGTCCTCTCCCTGCACCTTCTCTCGTCCCGGTGGGCGGGATGTGCATCCGGTGTGGAGGACGGATGGAGAATCCGGCGCCGCCGGCGGCCAGCCCGGCGATCGCGCCGGCGATGACCGGCTGCAGCGGCGCCGGCAGGTCGTGACCCATCCCCGGGTGGACGACGAGGCGGGCGCCCGGGATCGCCGCGGCCGTCGCCCGGCCGCCGGACGGCCGCACCAGCAGGTCCGCGCCACCGTGCACCACCAGCGCGGGCAACCGTAGCCGGGCGAGCAGAGGCCGCCGGTCGGCGGAGCACACGATCGCGGCGAGCTGCCGCCGGATGCCGTCCGGGTCGTGCGCCCGGTCGAAGCTCTCGGCCGACACGGTCCGCAGCCACTCCTCGTCGAGCGGGTACGCCGGCGACCCGATGATCCGGAACACGTTGACCATGTGCCGGGCGGCCGCCTCGCGGTCGTGCCGTGCGGGGGACAGCAGCACCGGCCACGTGCGCGGGTGCGGCCGGCCGATCAGCGGCGACGGCGTGGAGGAGATCGAGGTGAGCGTGCGGACGCGGTCCGGGTGCCGCCCCGCGAGCGCCTGGGCGATCATGCCGCCGAGGGAGACGCCCACCACGTGCGCGGAGTCCCAGCCCAGGTCGTCCAGCACCGCCCGCGCGTCGCCGGCCATGTCGTCGATGCGGTAGCCGTGCCACCGGCGGGTCAGGTAGATCGCGGGCAACGGCATGCCGAGGTGGCTCAGGTGGGTCGACAGGCCGACGTCGCGGTTGTCGAACCGGGCCACCCGGAAACCGTGCCCGGCCAGCAGCGCACGGAAGCCCGGCGGCCAGAAGTCCATCTGCAGGCCCAGGCCCATGATCAGCAGCAGCGGCTCGCCACCGGGCGGACCCTCCACCGTGTACGCGATCCGTGTGTCGCCGTGCCGTGTCACCGTCACCGTCACGGTTCAAGCGTGCGCCGGACCACCGCCGCCGGGCACGGGACGTCCGGCCCTGTTTCGCGGACCTCCGGCCGCGGAACGATTGGTCCTGCGCGGAACGGAGGGCTGACATGGACTACCTGAGCCCGTTGGACGCGTCCTTCCTCGACGCCGAGGACGAGGACCCGCACGCATCCCTCGCCATCGCCTCGATCGCCGTGGCCGACGGGCCGCCGCCGGACCAGGCGGAGTTCGCCGCCGTCATCGGCGGCCGCCTGCCCCAGGTGCCGCGGTACCGGCAGCGGGTGCGCCGGGTGCCGTGGAACCTGGGCCGCCCGGTGTGGGTCGACGACGCCGGCTTCGACCTGAACTTCCATCTGCGCCGCACCGCGCTGGCCGCGCCCGGCGGGGACGCCGAGCTGGCCGCCCTCGTGGGCCGGGTCATGTCGCAGCGCCTGGACCGCGACCGGCCGCTGTGGGAGGACTGGGTCATCGAGGGCCTGGCCGGCGGCCGCTGGGCGCTGCTGTCCAAGATCCACCACTGCATGGCCGACGGGGTCACCGGCAACCAGCTCTACCGGGCCTTCTGCGACACCGCCGCGGACACCGCCGCGCCCACCGCCGCGGACACCGCCGCGCCGCCGCCCGACCGCCGGCGCCCGGCCCCGGAGACCGACGCCGTCGACCTCACCCTCGACGCGCTCGGCAACCTCGCCCGCCTTCCCTTCGACCAGCTCCGGTGGGTGGCCAGGGCGATCCGGTCGCCCCGGGCGCTCGGCCGTCAGGCGCGCGACACCGCGCGCGGTCTCGCCGCCCTGGCGGAAGGGTTCACGCCCGCCGCGCCGACGTTCCTCACCGGGCGGCTGGGGCGCAGCCGGCGCTGGGCCGTGGCGCGGGTCCCGCTGGCCGACCTGAAGGCCGTCGCCGCCGCGTCCGGAGCCACCCTCAACGACGTCTACCTGGCCGCCGTCGCCGGGGCCTTCCGCCGGTTGCTCGCCGCGCGCGGGGAGGAGCCGGTCGCCGGGTCCGTCCGGACGATGATGCCGGTGAACCTCCGCGCCGCGGGCCAGGACACCATCGACAACCGGATCGGCTCGATGCTGCTCCAGCTCCCGGTCGAGATCGCCGACCCGGTGGGCCGGCTCACCGCCGTCCGGCGGCGCATCGCGGCACTGCGGGACCGCGACGAGATGCGTGCCGAGGCCGCCCTGCTGGCGATCGCCGACCGTGAGCCGTTCGCCGCCGTCGCCTTCGGCGTCCGGGCGGCCCTGCGGTTCCCGCAGCGCGCCGTCGTCACCGTCACCACCAACGTGCCGGGCCCGCGCGAGCAGCTGTACCTGACGGGCCGCCGCGTCCGCGAGATCCTGCCGTACGTGCCGATCGGTGACCGGATGCGCGTCGGCGTGTCGGTCTTCACCTACGGGGGGCAGGCGTCGTTCGGCGTCACCACGGACGCCGCCTCCGTGCCGGAGGCCGAGGCGTTCGCCCGCGACATCGTGACGGAGGTGCGTGCGCTGCCCGGCGTGCCGCCCGGCCGCCGTCGCCGGCCCTCCGCCGCCTCCCGCGGCGCGTGAGGCGACGGCCGAGGCGACGGCCGGCCGGAGCGGGCCGCTCTCACGGGCCCGCGATGTCGCGGCGGTCGAAGACCGCGGCGGCCGCCGCGAGCGCGACCGCTGCGGCGAGCGGCATCAGCAGGTACTCCGGGCGCAGCCCCGCGCCGAGCGGGCCGTCCGCCAGGGCCTGGTGGAACGGCGACCACGCCTGCCAGGTCCCGACCGCGTCGACGAGCTGACCGGCGGCGTAGAGCAGGTAGGCCCCGAACGCCGCGGCCGACGCGGCGCCGATGGCGGCGGCCCGGTGGCCGGTCGCCGCGCCGACGGCCAGCGCCAGCCAGCCGAACTCGATGCCGAGCAGCACCGTCGCCACCGTCGCGCCGGCCAGGTCGGCGGGCGACACACCCATGCCGAACGCGGCCGATCCGCCCAGCACGGCGACGAAGAGGACGCCGCCGAGCGCGGTGAGCGTCACCGCCAGGGCCGCGGCGTGCTCCATGACCAGGCGCGTGGTCGTCACGCGGGTCACGAGGAGGGCGTCGAGCGTTCCGGACTCCTCCTCGCCGGCGACGGCCCGCGCGCCGCGGCCGATGGCGAAGACGATGAAGAGGATCGGCAGGATCGAACTGAACAGCTCCGCGTTGAGGAAACCGGTCCCGGTGGCGAAGTCCTCCATGCGGAACAGCTCCCGCATGGGCTCCGGGTAGCCGGCGATGAACTCGGAGAGGTCCGGCATGTCGCGGACCGACGGCCACAGTGCCGCCATCAGCAGCACCAGCAGGGCGACCCCGGTGCTCCATCCGATCAGCGCCCGACGCTGATCGCGCAGGGCCTTCGAGAACACGCTGCCGAGCACCGCCCTCACACCTTCCCGGTCGTGTAGTACCTGACGAAGATCTCCTCGAGGTTCGGCTCGTGGGTGACCACGTGCTCCACCCCGTGCGGGGCCGCGACGGCGAGCAGCCCGGCCATCGAGCCCTCCACGACCAGGTGCGCGGTGTGACCCGTGCTGCGGGCCTCGCGCACGGCCGGCACGGCGCGCAGCGCGGCGACGGGCGGCGGGCCCTCGAACACGAGGTCGATGCGGCGGACCGCGCGCGCCTTGAGGTTCTCGACGGACTCGACGACGACCAGGCGCCCGTGGCGCAGGATCGCCACCATGTCGGCGACGGCCTCCACCTCGTCCAGGATGTGCGAGGACAGGAACACGGTGCGGCCCTCGTCGCGTGCCTCCCGCACGAGACCGAGGAACTCGCGCTGGATCAGCGGGTCCAGCCCGGCCGTCGGCTCGTCCAGGATGAGCACGTCGGGCCGGTGCATGAAGGCCTGGATGATCCCGAGCTTCTGGCGGTTGCCGTGGGACAGGCCCCCGACCCGGACGGACCGGTCGAGGTCGAGCCGCTTCGCCAGGTGGTCGACGAACGAGCGGTCGACGCCGCCCCGCAGATTCCCGATGAAGCGCAGGTACTGCTCGCCCGTCAGGTCCCGGTACACGGCGAAGTCGCCGGGCAGGTAGCCGATGTGGCGCTGCGCCTCCTCGCGCCGGCGCACGGTGTCGCGGCCGAGGATCTCGGCGCTGCCGGCGGACGGCCGCAGCAGCCCGGCGAGCAGGCGGATGGTCGTCGTCTTGCCGGCGCCGTTCGGTCCGAGATACCCGAACACCACGTTGCGCGGGACCTCGAGGTCCAGATCCTGCAGCGCCGGGCGGGTGCGGTAGCGCTTGGTCAAGCGCCGGGTGCGGATTGCAGTCTCCACGTCGCCTCCCCGGTCCAACCTTCACCGTCGCCGCCCGGCGGCCGTCCGGCCAGGGCCGACCGGACCGTCGTCCGGGCCGAAGGACCCACCGGCGCGCCGGGCGGACGCGGTTCAGTCGAGCGGGAACACGACGCGGGTGCGCCACCGGAGCGCGTCCACCGTCGCGTCGGGGCCGACGAGGTACTCCTCCCACATCGTGTCGCCGTACTTGCGGTCGTGTTCGCTCAGCCAGTCGCCGAGCGCCGCGTACGTGACCGGCAGGGTGTCGTACGGGCCCTCGTGCACCGCCTGCACGGTCGGTCCGGCGGGCAGCTCCTCGACGGCGAGCCGGGCGGGGGCGGCCGCGGGCGCCCGCTCGACGGGGAAGCCGACGGTGACCTCGAAGTCCTCGGGATCCCGCTGGTGGTAGACGGACAGCGGCGGCCCGTCGGCCGTCAGCCCGGCCCGGCCCAGCTCGGCGGCCACCGCCGGCATCGCGCGCTCGAAGAACGCGCTCAGGTCGGCGATCGGCACCATCTCGCGGATGCCCACGACGACGCGGGCGTCCACCGTCCTCTCCTGGATCTCCATGACGACCTCCTGAGCCGCATGTCGCGCTGGTCAACCCGATCGTGCGTCGCCGCCCGGAGCGCCGGCAGAGGCGAAGGTCCGGCCGCCGCGGTCGAAGCGCCCGTCCGGTCGCGACGATCAGCCGCCGGGCGTGCCCGACGGTGCGGTGCCGAGCAGCCGGCGCAGACCCGGCACCCGGCGGGACAGGTGGGCGGCGCCGAACGACAGCGCCAGCGCCAGCACCGAGACCACACCGAACTTGAGGAACGGGGAGGCGGACGGGCCGGCGACCGCCACCTGCAGCGGCACGACGATGTACAGGTGCAGGATGTAGGCGGCGTAGCTGCTCGCCGCCATCGCGGTCACCAGCGGCAGCGGCCGGTGCACCAGGTCGCGCACGACGACGGGCACGCCGACCGCCAGTCCGACGCAGATCAGCGCTTCCAGGCCGCTGCGCACGAGCGACTGCCACCCCGCGCCGCCGTTCGCCAGCTCGTTGTAGTGCCAGCCGCCGGGTGCGGCCAGCTGCGCCGCGGCCATGGTCACCGAAGCGGCGAGGCCCACCGCCAGCCACACCCGGCCGGTGCCGCCCGGCAGCCCGCGGAGCCAGCCGCCGCGGTAGGCCATCGCCCCGGCGACGAACAGGCTCGCGTACTGCGCGAGGCGGGCGGGTTCCACGGGCAGCACCCACAGCAGCGGCACCCACTCGTCGACGGGGTACCACCACCGCACCACCCAGGTGACCGCGGCCAGGGCGCCGGTGAACGCGAAGATCGCGCGGTGACCGGGCACCGGCCACGACCGCCGCGGCCGGTGGGCCAGGGCGTGCCAGGCGGTGTAGAGCGCCGAGTACACCAGAAGGTGCGCGACGAACCAGAGGTGCAGGTAGAGGGGCCGCCACGCGTCGTCGTAGAGCGAACCGGCGAAGGCCCGCCACGAGGAGGGCCCCTCGGCGGCCAGTGCGATGGGAAGGTTCGCCGCGATGCCGAAGACCACCAGCGGCAGCCCGAGCCGGCTCCACCGCCGGCGCAGGAAGCGCCGCGGGCCGGTGCGGTCGCAGGACGCGGGGACGAGGTACCCGGCGAGCAGGAACAGCAGGCTGAGACCGACCGCCGCGTTCACCGTGTAGAACGGCCGGAACCAGTCGCTCTGCGCGGCGTCGGTCACCGGCCACCCGGGGCCGGTGGGCCCGTACGGCTGCGCGGCGTGGTGGACGATCACCATCACGATGACGGCGACGCGGGTCACGTCGAGCGGCACCAGTCGTGTCACGGCGGGTCCCCTCCCGCCGGAAGCATGCGCCCACGGCGGTCCGGGCGGCAGAGGCGATGGGCGGTTCGGGGGCGGGGCGTCCGGCCCGGCGCCGTCGCGTCCGCCCGGTCGCCGGGAGGGCCGTTCGGCCCTCGCGCGCGGTCGCCGGATGCTGTTGCCTGGCGGCATGACGCAGCCGTGGACCTTCGCCGGGGCGCCCGGGGCCGCGCCGGCGGCCGGAACGGTGACCCTTGTGGAGGGGTCCACCTTCTGCATCAGCGAGCAGAACGGCGACGTCGCCGCCGGGCACGCGCAGGGGCTGTTCGTGCGGGACACCCGGGTCCTCGCCGGCTGGCGCCTCACCGTCGACGGCCGGCCGGCGGAGGCGCTCGCCGCCCACGTCACCGACCCGTACGCGGCCGTCTTCGTCGGCCGGCTGCCGCCGCCGGGCGGGGGAGACAGCCGGCTGGTCACCGTCCGGGAACGCTGGGTGGGCGACGGCATGCGTGAGGACCTCACGGTGCGCAACCTCGTTGCGGCGCCCCGGAGCGTCGACGTCGTGCTGGCCGTCGAGGCCGACTTCGCCGACCTGTTCGAGGTCAAGGAGGGCCGGACCGAGCCGCCGGAGGCGTTCACGGCGACCGCGCACGACGGCGGCCTGCACCTCACCGGCACCCGCCGCGGTCATCCGTGCGGCGTCTCGGTGACCGGCGACATCCCGGCCGAGGTGGCCGTCGACGCGGACGGAGGCCGGCTGACCTGGCGCGTCGCGCTCGCGCCGCACGGCGCCCGGCGGATCACCGTCGAGGTCGTGCCGGTCACCGCCGCCGGGCCCATGGCGTTGCGGCACCCGGGCGGACACCCGGTGGAGCACTCCGTGCCGGCCCGCATGCAGCGCGCCTGGCGCCGCGGCAGCCCGTCGGTCACGACCGGCGACGCCGGGCTGGCCGCCGTGCTCGCCCGCAGCGTCGACGATCTCGGTGCGTTGCGCATCTACGACGCCGCCCACCCCGAACGGGCCGTCGTGGCGGCCGGCGCGCCGTGGTTCATGGCGCTGTTCGGGCGGGACTCGCTGCTCACCTCGTACATGCTGCTGCCGCTCAACGCCGAGCTGGCGCTGGGCACGCTGCAGACGCTCGCGGACCGGCAGGGCCGCGTCGTGGACCCGGCGACGGAGGAGCAGCCCGGCCGGATCCTGCACGAGGTGCGCTTCGGCCCGGCGGCGTGGCTCGCCCTCGGCGGCAGCGGCGTCTACTACGGCACCGCGGACGCCACACCGCTGTTCGTGATGCTGCTGGGCGAGCTGGCCCGGTGGGGCCGGTACCCGGACGCCGTGCGGGACCTGCTGCCCGCCGCCGACCGTGCGCTGGCCTGGATCGACGAGTACGGCGACGCCGACGGCGACGGCTTCGTGGAGTACGCCCGCAGCACCCCGACGGGTCTGGCGAACCAGGGCTGGAAGGACTCGCACGACGGCATCACCTTCGCCGACGGGCGGCTCGCCGAGGCGCCGATCGCCCTCGCCGAGGTGCAGGCGTACGTGTACGCGGCCTTCCGCGCCCGGTCCCGGTTCGCGGCCGAGGCGGGCGACGAGCGGGGCGCCCGGCACTGGCGCGGCCGGGCCCGGCGGCTGCGGCGGGCCTTCAACGACGCCTTCTGGCTGCCGGAGCGGGGCTGGTACGCGGTGGCCCTGGACGGCGACAAGCGGCCGGTCGACGCGCTCACCTCCAACGTCGGGCACTGCCTCTGGACCGGCATCGCCGACCGCGACAAGGCCGCCCGGGTCGCCGACCACCTGCTGTCCGAGGCCATGTTCAGCGGCTGGGGCGTCCGCACGCTCGCGACGACGATGGGCGCGTACAACCCGATCAGCTACCACAACGGGTCGGTGTGGCCGCACGACACCGCGATCTGCGTCGCGGGCCTGATGCGGTACGGCCACACCGCGCACGCGCAGCGGGTCGCCGAGGGGCTGCTGGACGCCGCCGCCCACGTCGGACACCGGCTGCCCGAGCTGTTCTGCGGCTTCGCCCGCGACGACTTCGCCGTGCCGGTGCCGTACCCGACGTCGTGCTCGCCGCAGGCGTGGGCGTCGGCCGCGCCGCTGCTGCTGCTGCGCAGCCTGCTGCGCTTCCACCCGGCCGTGCCCCGGCAGCGGCTGCACTGCGACCCCGCCGTCCCGGACCGCTACCTGCCGCTGACCGTGAACCGGATGCGGGTCGCGGAGCGCGAGGTCGACGTGCGGGTGGACGCGCACGGCTGGCGGCTCGACGGCCTCGACGGCACCGGCATCGGCGTCACGGGCGGCTGACGTCGGGACTTTCGGCCCTGCCGCACGGAGCGCGGTCGTCGATGTACTCGCCGTGAACCCGCGACCGACACCACGGGAGGCATGATGCCCGACTCTCGCGCCTCCGGGCTGGCGGTCGCGCCCGACGCGGTGATCGTCCGCGGCCGGGTCTCCAGCGGTGAGATGAGCTACGCCGAGTGGGCGGTGGCGGGACTGCCGGCCGGGGGCGAGCCGCCCGCCCGCGACACGATCGTGCGGATCTCGGGCTACGCCGGCCGGCCGCCGTTCGTGGTGGCGCAGATCAGGGTCGTCGCCGGCGGCGTCCTCGTCCGCAGCCAGGTCGCCGCGTCGACCGCCACAGACGCCGTGGACCGCGCCGTCGCCGGCATGCGGGCACGGCTCGACCGGCTGCGCCGGGGAGCGCCCGGCGGGACGCGACCGCCGCTGCGCGCCTGCGGTCCGCCGCCCGAGCTGGTCGCCGCGTCGGCCGGACCGGCCCGGCTCGTGCGGATCAAGGAGTGCCGGCTCGCGGTGCGGCCGCCGGCCGCGGCGGCGTTCACCATGGACCTGCGCGACTACCCGTTCCACCTGTTCACCGAGGCGGCCACCCGCCGCGACGGTGTCGTGCACACCGACGGCGGGACCGGGTACCGGGTGCTGGAGGAGGGCCCGGCGCTCGACGTGCCGGCGGCGGTCGACGCCCTCGGATCGGCGCCGGGACGGCCGTTCCTGTTCTTCACCGACCCGGCGACCGGCCGCGGACGCGTGCTGTACCGCCGCTACGACGGCAACGTCGCCCTGATCCGGCCGCGCGCCGAACGGAGCCGCGGATGATCGACCGGACCGTCGAGGCGGTCGTCCTCGCCGCCGACGCGCTGGGGCCGCCGCCGGGAGGCGCCGCCGCGCTGCGCCGGCGGCTCGAGGCGCTGGTCGCGGCCGGTGTGAGCGCCGCCGTGACCACCGGGGCGTCGGCCGCCCACAGCGGCGACCTGCTGCGCAGCCGGCCCGCGGGTCCCGGGCGGCTGCTCCTGGTCTGCCGGCACGGCGGCGAGGTCTACGAGCTGGGCCCCCGCGGGCCCGTGCGGGTCGGCCGGCGTGTCCCGTCCGCCGCCGACGACGCCGCGCTGGACCGCGCCGTTACGGCGATCCGCGCCCGGCTCGACGGCCGCGGCGTGGTGTCGCGGCGGGTGCCCGGCCAGGTCGGCCGCCGGGTGGTCGGCGTGCGCTGGCCGGACCGGGCCCGCCTCGCCGGGCCAGCGGCGGCGACGCTGGTCCGCGACCTGGCCGCCGGTGCGGTCGCCGCCGCGGGGCTGCCGGACGTGCGGGTGAGCGCCGGTGCGACCCACGTCGACGTGTCGCTCGCGGATCGCGGCGACGCCATGCGCGACCTGCTCGTCCGGTTCGCGAGCCGCGGCATCGGGCCGGGTCTCGTGCTGGTGGCCGGGGATTTCGCCCACACCGGCGACGACACGGCGCTGCTCGTGCCCGAACTGGACCGGGCCGTCGTGGTGTCCGTGGGCGCCGGGCGCCCGGGGGGCCGCGCCCGGCCCGCCGTCCGGCACCGCCCGGGCGGCTGGGCGACAGTGCTCGCCCTGCTGGACGAGCAGCTGGACCGGCGCCGGTCGGCCCGGGTGCCGTGCGTCGACGAGGATCCGGCGTGGGTCGTGGTGGAGACGGGCGCCGACCGGCTCCGGCACCGGGTCACCGAGACCCTCTTCACGCTCGGCGCCGGCGGGCTGGCCACCCGCGGGTCGGTGGAGGAGGACGGCCCGGAGGCCGCGCCGCTCACCGTCGCCGACGGCCGGTACACCGCGCGCGGGCCGGCTCAGCACCTGCTGCCGGGCCCGCAGTGGGCCGCACTGGACATCGACCCGCCGCCGGCGGCGGACCGGCGGGTGCTCGACCTGCGTACCGGGGTGCTGTACCGGCAGACGGGTGAAGGCGGGCCGCCGATCCGGACGCTGCGCCTGGTCAGCGCGGACTCGCCCGGGCTGGCGGCGTTGTGCGCCGAGGGTCCCGCCGGGCGGCTGACCGGCGGCGCCCCGCTGCGTGCCCCGGCGGCCGGCCCCCGGTCCGACGGCCGGTCCTGGACCACCGGCGACGCGGGCGGCTGCGTCTGGGGGCGGACCGCCGACGCCGGCACCGGCGCGGTGATCACGGCCGCCGCCGTGCAGGCCGAGGCCGTCGCCGGTGGCCTGCGCACCGTGAGCCGGTTCGCCGTCTTCGCCGACCGGGACGCCGCCGGCCGGGCCCGCCGTGCCGCCCGGCGCGGCTTCGCCCGCGTCCTGGCCGAGCACCGCGCCGCCTGGGCACTGCGCTGGGAGGACGTGGACATCAGGATCCCCGACGCGCCCGCCGACCAGCTCGCCATCCGGTTCGCCCTGTTCCACCTGTGGGGCACCGCCGCACGGCACGACGAGTGCGCCGTCGGCGCCCGCGGACTGTCCGGCACCGGCTACGGCGGGCACGTCTTCTGGGACGCCGACGCGTACGTGCTGCCGGCCGTCGTCAGCATCGACCCGGACGCCGCGACCGCGATGGTCCGGTACCGGCTGCGGCGGCTGCCCGCGGCGCGGGCGGCGGCCCGGGCCGCCGGCCGGCGCGGCGCCCGGTTCCCCTGGGAGTCGGCGGTGTCCGGCGACGACGTCACCCCGAACGCCGGATACCTCGGCGGCACCCGGGTGCCGATCCGCACCGGGGAGCTGGAGGAGCACATCACCGCGGACGTGGCCTGGGCGGCCGTGCACGCCGCCACGTGGACGGGCACGCCGGAGCGGCTCACCGGGGAGTGGGCGCCGCTGCTCACGGAGACGGCCCGCTACTGGGCGTCGCGGATCCGGCTGGACGCCGGGGGGAACGCCCACATCGACCGGGTGATCGGCCCCGACGAGTACCACGAGGACGTGGACGACAACGCGTACACCAATGTGATGGCCCGGTGGAACCTGCGCGCGGCGGCCGACCTCGCCGCCGTGCCGGACGACGAACGGGCCGGCTGGCGGGAGCTGGCGGGCCGGCTCGCCGACGGGTTCGACCCGGCCACCGGCCGGTACGAGCAGTTCGCCGGCTACCGGCTGCTGGCCCCGCTGCGCGCCGCCGACGTCGGCGAGCCGCCGGTGGCCGCCGACGTGCTGCTCGGCCGCGCCCGCGTCGCCGCGTCGCAGCTGATCAAGCAGCCCGATGTGCTGATGCTGCACCATCTGGTGCCCGACGAGACCGCTACCGGGTCGCTCGGGCCGAACCTCGACTTCTACCTGCCCCGCACCACCCACGGCTCGTCGCTGTCGCCGGCGGTCAGCGCGGCGCTGCTGGCCCGTGCGGGCCGCCCGGACGAGGCGCTGCACCTGCTGCGGCACGCCATGGACCTCGACCTCGGCGACACGACCGGCACGACAGCCGGCGGCCTGCACGTCGCCGCCCTGGGCGGTGTGTGGCAGGCCGTCGTGGCCGGCTTCGCCGGTGTCCGGGTGCGCGGCAGCGTCGTCCACCTCGATCCGTGCCCGCCCGCCGCCTGGCCGCGGTTCGAGGTGCGGTTCCGCTGCCTCGGGCGCCGCATCCGGGTGGCGGTCGACGCCGCCGCCGTGGCCGTGCACACCGACGCGCCCACCTGGTTGCAGGTCGGGGGCAGTCCGCCGCGCCGGTGTGGCGGCTGGACCCGGTTCCCGCGCCGGAGCCGGCCGTGACGCGGGTGCTGGCGCCCCTCGACCCGACGTCGGCCGTGGAGGCGACGGCCACCGCACTGGCCCGGTTGCTCGCGGCGGACGTCCGGCACGTGGACCCGCGGGACCTGGCCGCGGGGGTCCACGACCGGGACGTCGTGGCGGCCGTGGTCTCCGCGGAGCCGGGCGGCGCCCTCGCGCCGGACGGCTGGGAGCGGGTCGCCGGCGGCGCGGACCGGCCGGTCGCGGTCGTTCCCCGCCTGCGCCGGCCGCCCGTGACGATCGACCGGGTGCTGGTGCCGCTGGACGGCAGCCCGGAGTCGGCCGCGGCGGCCGCGGACACGGTCGGCCTCTGCGCCGCGGGCGGGGCCGACCTCGTCGTCCTGCACGTCTTCGACGCCCGCACGGTCCCGCGGTACTGGGACCAGGCGGCGCACGCCCGCGCGGACTGGGAACGCGAGTTCCTGGCCCGCTGGTGCGCCGTGCCCGGGGCCCGGCTGCACCTGCGCAGCGGTGTGCCGGGCGAGCACGTCGCCGACGTCGCCAGGGTGGAGGCCGCCGACCTCATCGCCCTCGGCTGGTCGGGCACGCTCGCCCCCGGCCGGGCGCGCACCGTACGCCGGACCCTGGCCGAGGCGACGGTGCCGGTGCTGCTCATCCCGGCCGGCCTCCGCTGACCGGGACATTCGGCCCTGCCGATCGTGGGGGCCGGCGCGGTTGGGTCGGTCCATGGAGACGTACTTCGCCCCTCTCGACTTCGGCTCCGTCCTGGCGGTGCCGCGCCTCTGCCCCGCCTGCGGCAACGCGGACCTGACCCCGGTCGCCGACCAGGGCCGGTCCAACCTGCGCTGCGCCGGGTGCCTGCGGTGCTGGCGGCCGTTCCTGGGCGCCCTCGCGCCGGTCGACCCGGCCACCTGCGCCGACTGCGGCCACCGCGCCGGCTGCCTGAGCCGGGCAGGTGTCCCGTGCGCGTCGGGCTGATCGCCCCGCCGTGGGTGCCGGTGCCCCCGCCCGCCTACGGCGGCACCGAGGCCGTCGTGGACAACCTCGCCCGCGGGCTCGCCGCCCTCGGCCACGACGTCCGGCTGTTCACCGTCGGTGAATCGACCTCGCCCGTGCCCAGGAGCCACCTGTACCCGGCCGCGGTCCGGCCGATGGGCGACTCGCTGCTGGAGGCCGCGCACGTCCTGGCCGCGTACCGGGAGCTGCGCGACGCCGACGTGATCCACGACCACACCGTGCTCGGCGCGCTGATCGGCCGGCACGTCGGCGGGTTGCCGCCGATCGTCGTCACCCATCACGGCCCGTACACGCCGGAGGCGCAACGGGTCTTCGCCGAGATCGCCCGGCGCGCCCGGGTGGTCGCGATCTCCCGCTCACAGGCGCGGCAGGCCCGCGGGGTGCGGATCGACGACGTCATCCTGCACGGCGTCGATCTCGTCGCGCACCGCCCGGGCCCGGGCGACGGGGGGTACGCGGTGTTCATGGGCCGGATGTCGCCCGACAAGGGGGTGCACCGCGCCGTCGAGATCGCCCGCCGCGCGGGCCTGCCGCTGCGGATCGTCACCAAGATGTGGCGACCGGACGAGCGCGACTACTTCGAGCGCGCGGTCCGGCCCCTGCTGCGCCCGGGAGACCCGCGGCCCGGCGAGGAACCTCCCCGGCGCCGCGTGGAGCTGCTGCGCCACGCCGTGGCACTGCTCAATCCCATCTGCTGGCCGGAACCGTTCGGGCTGGTCATGGCGGAGGCCCTGGCCTGCGGTACGCCCGTCGTCGGGACCCCGTGCGGCGCCGCTCCGGAGATCGTCGACCACGGGCTCACCGGGTACCTGGACGACGACGACGACGCGCTCGCCGGCGCCCTGCGCCGCGTCGGCGGGATCGACCGGCGGGCCTGCCGGGACGCCGCCGAGCGCCGCTTCTCCGCCGACCGCATGGTCGCCGATCACCTGCGCCTGTACGGCCGGGCGGCCGGCCTCGTCGGGACCGGCGAGCGGGCGGCGTAGCCGGGACTCGCACCCGCCGTAGCGGCCGTCGGCGAGGCGGCGGAGCGCGGCCGTGATCTGGTCGACGTTCTGCCGGGTGGCGGCGATCATCGCGGCGCGGGTGTGCGCCTCGGCGGGGTCGCCGGTGTCCGCCGTGAGTTCGGTGAGCCGCGCCGTCTGCCGCCGGTCGTCCTGCCGATGTCCGTGGTCATGATGCCTCGCCTGGGAAAAGGGTCGAAGCTGAGGAGCTTTCGCTGGAATTGCGGGACGACCGGGGGGCCTCGGGCGGATAACCAACGGCCGCCCTGGGCGGCGCGTTCGGCGCGCGGGCCCGGCCCGGACGGACACCGCGCCTGAACTGCGCCTTAAGCCTGGCCGGCGGCACTCCCGGCGACCGCGCCCGGTGGCACAGACTCGGCCCGTACCGACGCCGTCGACCCCCGGGAGTCCCGCCATGCCGAAGCGTCCGCCCCTGCGAGCGGCCCTGGCCGCCGCCGCCGTCCTGGTCAGCGTGGCCGCCGGCCTGATCGGCCTGGAGCCGGCGCGGGCCGGCGCGCAGCCCACGGTCACGTTCGTGAACCGGTCGGCCGAGACGATCTGGATCGGGTCGGGCGTGTCCGACAACCCGGTGGACTCCTCGGCCGCCATCACGGGGCTGCCGGTGCTGGCGCCGGGGGAGACGTCCGCGCCGGTCGTCATCCCCACGGACAGTCCGGCCGGGCACTGGCGGGGGCGGTTCTTCGCGCGGCAGCGGTGCGCCGGCGAGCCGGGCAGCACGTTCCGGTGCGTCGCCGGCGATTGCGGGAACCTGGCCGACCGCTGCCTGACCGCGCCGTCGCCGGTCAGCCTCGCCGAGTTCAACTTCGACCCGAAGGACGCCTGGGCGCCCTGGTACAACGTCAGCTACGTCGACGGGGTGAACCTGCCGGTCACGATCGCCCCCGACGGCGTCCCGCCGGCCACGCAGGGCGCGTGCGCCACGATGGGCTGCGCGACCCCGATGTTCACGGCCGGCGACTGCCCGGGGGCGCTGTCGGCGGACGGGCTCGTCTGCGCCCAGCGGACGGTCGCCGAGCGCGACGACGGCACGACCCCGTACGCCACGGAGATCAAGAAGCGGTGCCCCTCGGCGTACAGCTGGTCGCGCGACGGCGAGGCGACCAACTCCTCGCCGGTCGTCAACTGCATCGGGTGCAGCGGCTTCACGGTGACGTTCCACGCCAACGCCTAGGCACGTCGCTCCACAAAGGTAAGACGTTTGGTCGCCCGATCGGCGTTGACCGTAATCAATGTCGCGTGGTCCGAATGGGACTCGCGGCCGCCCGTTCGTCCGATTGATGGACGTACGCGCTGTGACAGCGTGTATCCGGAGCGGAAACGGGGGCTACGGCCGTTCCTCTCTTTCGGCACAGGAGGCGGACAACGTGATGACCAGAAGATCGCGCAGCGTGCGGGCGGCCGGCGGACTGGGGGTGGCGTTGCTGCTCACCACCCTCGTCGGCGTGATCGCCGCACCCGCCGCGCAGGCCGACGGCACGGTCGTGCAGGGGAACAAGAAGTGCAGCGAGCTGTTCCCCGGCGTCGCGAACCTGCGCGAGGTCAAGGTCGAGCCTCCGGCGAGCGGCACGTACGGCGACGGCACGCTGAGCGTCAAGGTGACCGTCCACCCGCTGGCCACCGACGTCACCGACCACCCCGGCGACCAGACCGGCAACGAGGTCTTCGACTTCGCCGCGACCGGCGGCGTCGTGCTCGGCGTGGCCGTCAAGGGCGGCCCCGACACCAACCTGTACAGCCACCCGGCGGGCACGTCCGCCGGCACCAACCTGCACGCGCCGCTGAACGCGAAGAACGGCAAGTTCCCCGACCTGAGCCACATCTCCTTCTGCTACGTCCCCAAGGCCAAGCCGAAGATCAAGACCCAGGTCTCCAAGGCCGAGCTGACGATCGGCGGGCCGGTCACCGACACCGCGACGCTGTGGGAGGGCAACAACCCGACCGGCACGATCACCTTCTCGGTGTACGGGCCGAACGACGCCACCTGCGCCGGCGCGGCCGTCTTCACCGACACCGTGACCGTGAACGGCAACGCCGGCTACACCTCCGACCCGTTCACGCCCGACGCCGTCGGGACGTACCGGTGGATCGCGGTCTACGGCGGCGACGCGCGCAACGAACCGGCCGCCGGCAAGTGCAACGACGCCAACGAGCAGGTCGTCGTCAAGAAGGCCGTGCCCGACCTGAAGACCGTGCCGTACGTCTACCCGAACGACACCGCCACGCTGAAGGGCCTGTACAAGCCGTCCGGCGGCACCGTGGTGTTCAAGCTGTACGGCAACAAGACCTGCACCGGTGACCCGATCTACACCGAGTCGCAGACCGTCGGCGCCGACGGCGACTTCTCCACGAAGAACACCACCGTGAAGGTCAGCACCGACGGCACGGTGTCGTGGATCGTCACGTACAGCGGCGACGACCGCAACGAGGGCGCCGTCAGCGCCTGCGGCGACGAGCAGGTCACGCTCGACTTCACCCCGCTCGGCTCGTAACCGGCGGGTCCGGCTCGTCGCGGCCCAGCGCCGCGGCGAGCCGGTCGAGGTGGTGCGCGACGGGACCGGCGGTGAGCATGCCGCTGCCGGCCCCGGCCAGCTCGTGCGCGGCCGGCGCGAGCGCCGCGCGGGCGCGCGCCATCGCCGCCCGGTCGCCCACCAGGACCGCGGCCCGGCCGGTGAGGCACCACAGCGCCTCCAGCAGCAGCCCGGGCGGCGGCTCGGGGGTCCGGCGCAGGGCCTCGGCCGCCTCGGCGGCCCGGCCGCGGGCGTGCAGCAGCAGGGGAGCGGCCCACGGCCGGTACGGGCCCCAGCCGTCGGCGTCGCCCGGGTCGTCGCCCGGGTCGGCCGGTTCGCCGCGCGACACCCGCAGGCACAGCAGCGCCAGCGGCAGCAGGCCCCGCTCGACGCCCGGCATGCCCGCCCCGGCGAGCCGCGCCGCCGCCTCCCGGTACGCGTCCGCCGCGTCCGGCGACCCGGTCGCGGCCAGCCGCAGCGCCGCGTACCAGGCGGTGAAGACGCCGGTCAGCGGGCGCTCGTGCCGCTCGGCCAGCGCGTCCGCCGCGGCCGCGTGCCGGTCGGCGGCGACGAAGTCGGCCAGGGCGCTGCGGGCCTGGACGCGCACGAGGTGGCCGAGGATCTCGAACGTCGCCAGGCCGTTGCGGGCGGCCAGCCCCACCAGCTCCGCGCCGATCCGGTCCCGGTCGCCCGCCAGGCCGGCGCGGTGGCAGCGCTGCACGAACACGCCGTCGAGGGCGAAGGCCAGCAGCGCCGGGTCGCCCAGGGCGCGGGCGATCCGCTCGGCCTCGGCCGCGGCGGCGGGCCCGCGCGGGCCGGCGGTGCCGCGCGACTCCACCGCGACCGTGGCGAGCAGGCGCGCCCGGGTGGCGTCGGGGGCGCCGGGCGGCAGCGCCGCCAGGGCCCGCTCCGCCGCGGCGACGATCTGCGCCGCCTGCGCCAGGTCGTCCGGGCGGGTCCACACGGTCGGCACGTCGTAGCCGCCGATCACCCGGGCGGTGAGGTCGGCGTCGCCCAGCCGCTCGGCCGCGGCGATCGCCTGGACGCGGTGGTCGCGGGCCGCCGCCAGGCCGCCGGGACCGGACACGGCGAGGCCGCGCAGCAGCCCCACCGTCGACTCCAGGCGCGCCCGGGCGCCGGCGGCGACGGCACGGTCGTACGCCGCGGCCGCGTCGGCCCAGATCCGCTCCGGCCCGGCGCCCGCCCCGTCGTCGCCGGCCTGCCGCAGGATGTCGGTCTCCAGCCGGCGCAGCGCGGGGCCCGGTTCCAGCCCGAGCCGGTCGGCGAGCAGGTGGCGGGCCCGCCGCAGCACCCCCAGCGCGTCCGCCTGCCGGCCCGCCCGGTACAGGGCCGTGGCGAGCAGCCGCCACCCGTCCTCCCGCCAGGGGTGGTCGGCGACGTGGGCGTCGAGGTCCGGCACGACCTCCGCCGCGCCGCCCGCGGCCAGCCGGGCCTGCGCGCGCTGCTCGACGGCGTTCAGCCGCAGCTGTTCGAGCCGCGACCGCTCGGCGGCGGCCCACGACTCCGGCGCGAAGTCCGCGTACGCCGGCCCGCGCCACCACGCCAGCGCCTCGCCGAGCAGGGCGGCCGCCCGGTGCGGCGGCGCCGAGGCCGCCGCCGCGACCGCGGCCTCGAACCGCCACGCGTCCACGGCGTGCGGCGCCGCCTGCAACGCGTAGCCCGGCCCCACGGTGACCAGCAGCCGCGCCGGGGCGCGCGGCGGGCGCCCCGGTTCGAGGTTGCGGCGCAGCGCCGCCACGAACGTGCGGACCGCGCTCACCGCGCCCGCCGGCGGGTCGGGCCACAGGGCGTCGACCAGGCCGCCGACCGGGACGACCCGGCCCCGGGCCACGACGAGCCGGGCCAGCACCGCGCGGTGCCGCGGCCCCTTCAGGTCGACCGGGGCGCCCGCGTCGTCCCAGGCCACCACCGGTCCGAGCACCCCGAACCCGATCCCCACCCGTCCGGCCCACCCCTCCGCCGGGCCCAACCTATCGCGCTCATCGGTTGCTCATCGGCCACCGGCACGCTCGGGGCGTCACCGACGAAGGAGCGAACCTCATGGCCCCGGTCATCCCCGGATTCGAGTACCAGCGCGTCGCGGTCGCCGACGACGTCACCCTGCACGTGGCGGTCGGCGGCGCCGGCAGCCCCGTCGTGCTGCTGCACGGCTTCCCGCAGACCCACCTGATGTGGCGGCACGTCGCCGCGGACCTCGCCGCCGACCACACCGTCATCTGCCCGGACCTGCGCGGCTACGGCGCCAGCGACAAGCCCGCCGAACGCGGCCCGGACACCTACGCCAAGCGCACCATGGCCGCCGACGTCGTCGGCCTGGCCCGGGCGCTCGGCCACGACCGGTTCGCCCTGGCGGGCCACGACCGCGGCGGCCTCGTCGCCGTGCGGGCCGGGCTCGACCACCCGGGCGCCGTCACCCACCTGGCCGCGCTCGACATGCTGCCGACCGCCGAGATGTGGGACGTCCTGCACGGCGCCTCCGCGGCGGTCGCGTTCCACCTGTTCCTCATGGCGCAGCCGCCCGGCCTGCCCGAGACGATGATCGGCGCGAGCGCCGACGCGTTCTTCGGCCACTTCCTCGACGCCTGGACCGGCGACCCGCGGGCGATCCCGGCGGACGTGCGGGCCGAGTACCTGGCGGCCTCCCGCGCGGCGGTGCCGTCGATCGTGGCCGACTACCGGGCCTCGGCCGGCGTCGACGTGGAGCACGACCGGGCCGACCGCGCCGCCGGCAACCGGCTCGCCATGCCCGTCAGCGTGGTGCAGCAGGACTGGGGCGCCGCGCTCGGCTACGACGCCGCCGCGGTGTGGGGCGCCTGGGCGGCCGACCTGGAGCACCGCACCTCGTCCGCCGGGCACTTCATGGCGGAGGAGTCGCCCGGCGAGGTCATCGGCGTGCTGCGCGCCCTGCTCGCGCGGTGACCCGCGGCGGCCCGGGCCGGCCCGTGGCGGCCCGGTCAGGGCGCGACGTGCAGGACCGGGCTGCGCAGGTGGTCGTCGACGAGGCTCGTGTCGCCGTCGGCCACCTCCGGTCGTTCGGTGAGGCGGTCGATGACGGGCGTCACGAACGTTCTTCGGCCGGCCCGGCGCCGGCGGCGCGTGGGCCGTGCTGGCCGCCGCCCTGACCTGGGGGACCGTCGGCCCGGCGCAGCTGCGGTCCGGCACGACGGCCGGCCCCGGGGCGCTGGGCGCCCTGCGGCAGCTCGTGGGCGGCGCCGTCCTGCACGAACGCCTGACCGTCCCCGCCGCCGCCGGATCGCTCGTCCTGCTCGCCGGGCTCGCCGTGGTGGCCCTGCCGCGGCGCGGCGGGCGCACCCGGCCGCGGCCGGGTGCGTTGGGGAAGCCGGGCACCGCACGCCGGGGCAGGGGTCGGCGGGCCCACCGGTGGCCGGTGACCGGCTCTCGTAGGCTCCTGGTGGCCCCGCCCCCGACGCCGAGGAACCCTATGTCTGCCGTCGCCCCGACCGCCGTCGTGTTCGCCGCGTCCGCGCCGCCGCCGGAGCGGCCGTGGTGGGCGCTGGTCCTGCTCGCGTCCGGTGCGGTGGCGCTGGCCACCGGGGTCGCCCTCGGCATGATGCACCGGCGGGCGGGCGGCCCGCCGTCCCGGCACGCCGGCCCGCCGCGCGAGATGGCGCCCGCCCAGGCGTGGCTGCACCAGTCCGCGGCCGCGGCGGCGCCCCCGGCGCCCGCGCCGCGCACGCTCCCGGCGGCGTTGATCGCGCTGGCCGTCGCCGGGGTGGTCGCGCTCGGCCTGGGCGCCTGGTTCGTCGCGTCCCCGCCCGGCGGCGGCGGGACCGCGAACGTCGCCGCCACCGCCCCCGCGGCCAGCGCGGCGCCCCTGGCGGCGTCGGCGCGGCCCACCCGCGCGGCGAAGCTCGGGCCCCGGTTCGTGTCCAGCGACCCCGACCTGTGCCTGGCGACGGAGTCCGCGGGCGTCGGCTCGCCGCTCATCGTGTCGACCTGTAACGGGTCCCGGACCCAGCGGTGGCTGCCGAACGGCGACGGCACGATCCGGCTCGGCCGGTACTGCATGGACCTCGCGAACGCCGAGACGGCCGACGGCACGATCGTGCAGGCGGCGGAGTGCAACGACAACGAGGCCCAGCAGTTCGACGTCGAGGACGGCCGGATCGTCAGCGTGCTGGCCGACAAGTGCGTCGACATCGTCGGCGAGAAGCTCGCCCCCGGGGCGGGCGTCACCATCCGCCCGTGCGACGAGACCGGCCGCCGCTCCTGGCGCTACGTGCGCTGACCTCAGCCCGCCGGCACCGCGAAGTTCTGCGTCCACACGATGCGCGACCGCGTGTCGTGGGCCACCCCCACCCCGAGGTGCACGAACTCCGGGTTGTGGATGTTCGCCCGGTGCCCCCGGCTCGCCAGCCAGTCCTTCATGACCGCCCGGGCGTCCGGCTGCCCCCAGGCGATGTTCTCGCCCACCCGGGACCACCGGTAGCCGGCGGCCGTGACCCGGTCGGCGACGGTGCCTCCCTCCGGCGACACGTGCGCCAGGTACCGGCGCGCCGCCATGTCGGCCGAGTGGGCCCGGGCCGCGTCGGCGAGCAGCTCGTCCGCCTCCACCGGCCGCAGGCCGCGCCGGGACCGCTCCAGGTTGACGAGCTGCACCACCCGCGCCTCCAGCGTCGCCCGGATCAGTGGGCGCACGCGCGGTTCCCCGTCCTCATCTCCCCGTCCTCATCGGAGCAGGCTAACGGCGCGCCCGCCGCCCCGGGAGCGCCTCGGGTGTGCCGGGGAAGGCGGTGCGGTACGGCCGGGCAGAGATGCCCGCGCCGCCCGGCCGCGCCACCGGGCGCGCCCGTACCGTCACTTCCGGGCGTCACCGCCACACAGGTGCGAGCGGAAGGTGGACAGGGGTGCGGGAACGCAACGGTGGCGGCCTGATGGTCCGGCACACCGTGGGCAACGCCATCGTGCTGCACGGCCAAGCCCGCATCAGCCTGGAGGCGCAGTCCGTGGCGCTCGCCGTGCCGCCGGACACCGAGAACGACATCGTCGTGCTGGACGTGCCCCGCGGGCCGTCCACCGACCTGTGGGAGGCCGCCGCGGCCGCCCTGCCCCGACGCCGCCGCGGCATCCGCCTGATGGTGTGCGGCGCCCCGGTTGAGACCGCCGCCCTGGCCGGGCAGTGGTTCGCCGACCGCCTCGGCCGCTCCGTCGTGGCCCCGCACGGCCACCCCATCGTCACCAGCGGCGGCACCGTGTTCGTGCACGCCGGCGAGACCAGCGGCTGGGTCCGGCACCGGCGCGGCCAGCCGCCCGCCTGGGTGGCCAAGCGGTTCCCCAGCCCCGCCTGGGACGCCGCCGCCGCCGAGTACCGGGTCACCAGCGCCACCGCCGTCGTCGAGCCGCTGCCCGGCGGCGCCTGGCTGCACGGGCCCGACGACAACAAGGGCGGCCACTGGCGCCGGCTGGTCACCGAGGTGCCGTGCCTGCCGGACGCCATGACCGTGGTCATCGGCCTGCCCGGCGGCGCGCAGGTGACCCTCGACGACGTGGCCCGGTTCTGGCGCAAGCTCGACGACGACGGCCGCCTGCGCACCCGGTTCGTGCAGTACGGGCCCGTCGACGTGCCGCCCGGCGAGACCCTGGGCCAGGCCCTCGCCGACCTGTTCGACCGGCCCGTCGTCTGCTACGGCGGGCTGCCCGTCGGCGCCGCCGACATGCCGCAGATGTTCACCGTCGACGCCGGCGGCGCCCTCGGCTGGCAGGTCTTCGCGTACGAGATCGGCTACAGCCCGCGCGGCGGCGCCACCCGGCCCGCCGCCCCGCCGGTCGTGCTGAGCCACCGCCCGCCGCTCGGCCTCACCGACCAGGTCGCCGCGGGCGTGTACTGGTACGCCAACGACGCCGTCGTCGAGGTCGTCCCCGCCGGGCTGCTGATCCGCCCGGCGGAGGCGTCGAAGCGGACCGAGCTGGTCCGGGCGCAGGCGGTGCAGCCCGGCATGCAGCTGACCGTCTTCGACGACACGGTGCGCGCGGCGGCGCCGCGGATGCGCCTGCTCGCCGAGGACGTCCTCGCCCGGCTGGACCCGGCCACCCGCGAGCGCAGCGCGCTGGTGCCGATGTCGGAGCTGCTCACCCAGGCGACGGCCCGCCGGGAGGCCATGGGCCGGCTCGGCGTGGACGACGCGGAGCCCCCGGCCGGCGCCGACGACGCGACCGTCATCGGCTCCATCGACCAGGTGCTCGCCGCGGTTCCCGCGCCGGTGCCGGCCCCGACGGCCGATGCCGCCGACGTGGGCCGGGTGGTGCACGAGCTGACCCGGGAGACGCCCGTGGTCGCCCCGAAGGCCGCGCCCGCGAACTTCGTCGACCTGGTCATCACCGTCGACCAGCCGACCCGCGAGACGCCGGTGCTGACCCCGGCGACCGCGCCCGCCCTGGCTCCCGCGCCGGCGCCGGTGCCCGTCGGCGGCCGGACGGAGGTCAGCGGGCCGGCCCTGCCGAGCCTGCCGGCGACCCCCGCGCCGCGGGAGCCCGCCGGGCAACCCTGGATAGATGAGGTCGCGGCCTGGCCGCGGGCGCTGCGCGGGCAGTTCGAGGGCGCCGCCGGGCCGGTGCGGCAGGCCGTCGCCGGGCACCCGCAGTTCCAGCCCGACGGGGACACTCCGGGCGAGGTGCTCGCCCAGGCCGTCGCCGTCCGGCTCCACCTCGCCGCCCACGGCGCCGCCGGGCAGGACGGCTGCGAGGCGTTCGCCCGGCACGTCGTCGCCGGGCTGCGCCGCCTGCCGCTGCACCGCGGCAGCGTCACGGTGACCGCCGCACCGACCGAGGAGCAGTGGCGGCGGCTCGCCGGGCACGGCGTGCTGCACCAGCCCGGCTTCACCCACGCGCTGGTCACCCCGGCCGCGGGCCCGCCCGGCGACACCGACGTCCTCATCTGGTCCATCGGCGCCCGGCGCACCACCGTGCTGGAACCCGCCGACGGCGGCTGCGCCGACCGGGTCGTGTTCGCGCCCGGCACCCGGTTCGAGGTCCTCGACGCGGCGCCGCCGGGACCGGACGGCGCCCGCGGCACCGTGCTGCTGCGCGAGCTGGCCGACGACGAGCAGGATGACGACCGCGCCAAGCGGGCCGCGTTCAACGAGCTCGTCACCAACATCATGCGGCGCTGGGCGGCGCAGTGGCCGGCCGGCCCGGACCGCCCGGAGCTGCCCGCCGGGGTGGTGGAGCGCTGCCACGGCCTGCCCGGGCTCGGCTGACCGTCCGGCTGAGCGTCCGGCTGAGCGTCCGGCAGGGCAGACGCCGGGCGAACGAGGGGCAGGAACCGTGGCCGCCGCGCCGGTCGCGGCGGCGCCCGTAGTGGAATGGGGATCGTGAGCAGCTACCCGTTCGTGCCGGCGCTGCCGGACGCCTACCGCGGGCGGGACATGCCGCCCGTCCTCGACCTCAGCGCGCGGCCGGGCGGCGCGCCGTCCGCGCTGCTCGACCAGGTCGACGCCGTCGCCGCCGACGCCATGCCCGACGTGGCCGGCGCGGTCGCGCTGTGGCGCGCCTGGCGGCTCGACGGCCCGGGGTCCCGCCGGCGCGTGTTCGTCCTGCAGACCGACTCGTCCGTCGCGGACCCGCGGGGGGTGGCCGGGCTGCTGACCAGCCTGCTCGACCCGGACGGCGCCGCCGGCACCGACGTCGCCGTGTACCGCGCGGGCGAGCACCCGGACCCCGCCGCGCTGGCCGCCCGCAACGCGTCCGCCCTGCTGTGGGCGGCCGAGCCGGGCGGCGACCTGGCGGTGGCGCGGGTCTTCGACGCCGTCGACCCCGTGACCGGGCCGCGGTTCGACGACGACCACGAGTGGCTCGGCCACCCCGGCGAGGGGTCCGTCCGGGACACGGTGCAGCGCTACCTCGACGACGGGGTGCTGCTGCTCGGCTCGACCGACCTCATGGGCGACGTGATCGCCCCGCAGCTCGGCCCCGTCGTGCCGATGTCGTTCCGGACCGACGGGCGGTGGATCTGGACCGACACGGTCGCCTACTACGTGCGCGAGTACGGCCTGGCGCCCGACGCCCGCCTGCTCGACCACATCCAGGAGCGGCAGGTCATGGTGCCCGCGCTGGTCAGCGACGTGGCGCGGCACCGGGCGCTGGCCACCCTGTTCCGCCCGGCCGGCGCCGAGCCGGTCTGGCGGGCGTGACCGGTCACGGCCGGGCGGGCGCCGGTTCCGGGTTCAGCAGGTACGCCAGGGCGCGGTGCCCGGCGACCGCGTCGACCGACGGCAGCGCGTGGCCGCGCGACCGGATGTGATCGGCGAGCCCGGGGTCCGGGGCCAGGTGGTGCACGTCGAGGTAGTGGGCGACCGCGTCGGTCCACACCCACGCGCCGTCGGTGCGGTAGTTCAGCGGCACGACCGCGCCCCGGTCCGGGTCGAGGACGTCGCGGCCGCGTTCGGTGGTGGCCAGCAGCACCGTGCCGGCGGCGAGCCAGGCCAGCAGCCGCCGCCGCTCCTCCGCGTCGTCGATCCGCGGGTGGTCGTCGGCGAACCGGGGCCCCGCCTCGGGGTCCGCGCCGTCGAAGACCCGGGCCGTGGTGATGGCGCCCGCCCGGGTCCGTGCCCACAGCAGGGCGCTGCTGCCGCGGGCGAACCGGTGGTACGCCGGCAGGTCCTCGTCCGGCGCGTACACCTCGACCTGCGGGTCCGCCACACCGGCCGCGGCCAGCGCCCGCTGGACGTGCGCGGTGACGCCCGGCAGCTCGGCCGTGGGCAGGTCCACCTCCAGCAGGTACACCCGGGCGGGCGCGCCGCCGGCGAACCGCCAGGCGCGCCACAGCGCCACCAGGGCGGCCGGGTCGGCGGCCCGGGCGGCGGCGGCCATCGCGTCGTCGTCCACCCGGTCGGCGGCGGCCTCCCGCAGCCCGGCGTGCGCGCCGGTGAGGTCCAGCAGCAGCGCGGGGCCGCCGTCGAACGACCGGCCGACGGGCTCGCGGCTCGGCGCGAACCGGTACCCGGGCGCGGCGGCGTCGTCCTGCCGCGGCCCGCTGTCCGGCGGCAGCCCGAGGGCGCCGGCCTCGGCGGGCGTGACCGGCACCGCGTGCTCGGCGACCGCGCCGGCCACGACGGCGGCCGCGTGCTCGGGGCCCGACGCCGCGAGGGCGGCGCGCGCGGCCGCCAGGGCGCCGTCCGGCAGCCGGCCGCCGAGGCGCAGCAGCAGCCGGTGCCAGGTGCCCGTGTCGGTCGCGGCCATCGGCCCTCCTCGTCTCCGCCTGCGGATGCCCGCGGGCCACGCTAGTCGCGGGCGCCGGTCACCGGGGCGGCTGCGGCGGGCCCGTTCCCTCCGGTGCGGCGGTCGTGCCCGATCGTCGGGGCGCCCGGCCGGCGGCGGCGTCCGCCGGCGTCAGGGCGGCGGTGGCGCACCAGAAGTCGCGGGTCAGGCGCACGGGGGCCGGGCCGCCCGGGTTGACCAGGACGTCGACGTCGTCGTCCAGCAGCGCGGCCACCTCGGCGACGCCCGCCCGCAGCAACCGCGGCGCGCCGATCCGCTCGGCGTGCGCGCCGGCCGTGGCCACCATGACGCAGGTCGCCGCGTCCGGCGAGGCGGTCAGCAGCGGCGCCCCGGACGCGTCGAGGGCGACGTCGACCAGCGACTCGCGCAGCAGCAGCCGCACCCGGGCCGGCGGCAACCGGCGCCGGGCGAGCAGGCGCAGCGCCGCGTCGAGCGGGTCGGTGGGCGCGTCCGGCGTACCGGGGCGGTGGCCGGGGTTCGCGCTGAACGGGCCGGTGGAGCCGTCTGGGTGCACCGGCCACAGCCCGACCACCGCGCCGGGTGGCGGCTCCTCGCCGTCGTCGCCCGGCCGCCAGCGCGGGTCGGTCAGCAGCAGGTGGTGGGCGGGTACGCCGGTGGTCATCGCGCTCCCGTCCGCTCCGCCGCCGGGAGCCCGTCCGGGTGCAGCGTCCGCACCCACGACGGGACGGACAGCCGGCCGCTGGGCAGCAGCTCGTGGCCGAGGACACCGTGGACGGTGCGGGCCAGGCCGAGGTCCCGCAGCCCGGCGGACAGCTCGGTCAGGACCCGCTCGGCGGTGTCGCGGTCCATCGAGTCCGGCAGCAGCAGCACCACCGGGCGGCCCGGCTCGCGCCGGGTCATCTCCTGGAAGTCGGGCGTCCCGGCCAGCAGGCCCGCGAGGTCGCCGGTGGGCCGGTGCAGGTCCCGGTCGCCGTCCGCGCTGCGCATCGCCAGGGTCGCGCCGTCGCGCGAGCCGACCATCACGATGAACGGCAGCTCGCCGCCCCACGGCGGCACCGGCGCGCTCAGCGGCAGCCCGTCGGCGCCGCCGAAGCCGGAGAACGAGTAGGAGCCGGTCTCGCGCACGAAGGTCTCCACGACGGTCGGCATCGTGTAGAAGTACTGGTCCCGGGTGGGGAACAGCAGCCCGAAGGTGCCGTACCCGGGCTTCTGCAGCGGCAGGGTCCGGGCCGGGTTGGCGGGGTGCGACGGCGCCGGGCTCTCGGGCCGGTCCGCCGGGTCCACATCGGACTCGGACTCTTCGTCCGCGGGGACGTCGAGGTCGAGCGCCGGGGCGGGGTCCAGGTCGAGGTCGGTCTCCGTCGCGACCGGCTCCAGGGCGGGCGTCGGCGGCAGCGACGTGTCGGCGGCGAACGTGTGGTAGACGCCGCCGCTCTCCACCGCCAGCGGGCCGTCCGGGTTGACGTGCACGACGTTGCTCGCCGTCAGCACCGGCCGGTCGTCGCCGCGGCGGCGCAGCCGCCGGCTGAACTCCGCCATCGGCCCCGCCGGCCAGTTCCGGCCGACCAGGCAGATCATCGCGATGAAGCTGTCGTAGCGGTCCGGCGAGAACCGGGCCAGGATGCCGGCGCGGTCCATCAGGTCGTGGATGACGTCGCCCTGCACGTACACCTTGTCGCCGCCGTTGCCCATCCGCACGATGTTCGCCGTCGGCTCCCCGTGCTCGAAGATCATGGCGAACCGGCTGCCCGTGCTCAGCTGGTGCGTCACCCCGTCGGGCCCGTCGCTCGACTCCAGGCTCGTGTACGCCCCCGGGCCGGCGGGCGGGTTGTGCAGCACGAACGAGGTGTCGAACGCCAGGTCGGCCGTGCGGCTCCAGAAGTCGACGCCCGCCAGCTCGCCGTCCGGGCCCAGGATCTCGGTCATCTGCACCTCGTGCGGCTGCAACGGCCCCGGCACCAGCCGGCGCGACCACGTCGGGGCGCTGATCCCGCCGCGGTCCGTCAGCCGCGCGCCGAGCAGGCCGTGCACGGTGCGGTAGAAGCCCCGCTCGCGCAGGCCCGCACTGACCGCCGCCAGCACCTTCGCGGCGGTGGCGGGCGTGAACGAGTCCGGCAGCAGCAGCACGACCGGCCGGTCCGACGACGCGCCCGCCAGCTCCCGGAACCGGGGGGACGCCGCCAGGAAGCGGGCCAGGTCGGTGGCCGGCGCCTCCAGCGGGCGCCACAGCTCGTCGCGCATGTCCAGGTGCACGCCGTCCGGCGAACTCACCTGGACGAACAGCGGGCCGCCCGTGCCAAAGCCCGTCGGCGCCCCGAGGAACGCGCCGGGCTCGGGTTCGTACTCGGCCAGCCCGAACGGGTTCGCCGCCGCGCTCCAGCCGTCGATCGCGGCGCGCACGGTGCTCTCCGGCTGCCGGTGCCCGGGCAGCACGAACACCGACGACATGCCGAACTTGTCGGCCGCGGTCAGCGCCTCCGGGGCGGTGGACAGCACCCCGGCGATCCGGGTGACGGCGTCGCCGGTCGCGCCCGTCGTCGCGTACACCGGGCGGGCCGTCGTGTCGACGCCGAGGCCGACGGCGAAGTCGTACCCCGCCCGGCCGGCGTCGTCGCGGTCGCCGGCGTGCGGCGACACCAGCGTGACCGGCGCGTCCGGGTCGTCCAGGGCGGCGCGCACCACCGGGTGGGTGGCGGCGGCGCGGGCCAGCACCGCGGGCCGCACCGCGATCCGGCTCCCGTCGCGGGTGCGCACCCACAGCCGCTCCCCGTCACCGGCGGCGACCACCCGGACGCCGCCACGGCCCGCCGCGTCGCCGGCCGGCGCCGACGCGTCGTCGTCCAGCGGGAACTCGATGCCGCCGCCCGGCAGCTCCCGCACCACCAGGTCGTCCAGGCGCGGCTCGCGGACCAGCTCGAACGGGTGCTCCTGCACGGTCATCCACTGCCGGGTGGGCCGCAGGCCGCCGGGCGCGTGCCACACGTACCGGAAGCCGCCGTGCCCGGCGAGGGCGTCGGCGAACGCGGTGACCGTCCGGGTGATCTCGGCGCGCCGCCAGTCCTTCTGCTCGGCGAAGCAGAGCGCCACCGGCCGGCGCGGGTCGCCGCCGGTGAGCCGCCGGAACGCCTCGTCGTCCTGCAGCTCGCGGGCCAGCCGCTCCGGGGTCACCGTGCGGACCCCGCCGCCCGGGGCCGGCACGACGAAGTGCCGGCGGTCGGCGGCGAACTCGACGAACAGCGGCAGCGGGTGGCCGGACGGGTGGGGGTGCGGGCCGGCCCAGGGGTTGTGGCTGAACGTCGTCTTCTCGCCGGGCTTCTCGCTGGTGTTGTTGTAGACGATGTCGCGGAAGTGCTCGTTCATGGCGCCGGTGAGGGTGCCGGCCCACTCGGCGTCGGTGCCGTCGGCGATCAGCGAGAGCGCGGCCTCGTCGCCGCGGCGGTCGCGCAGCACGGTGGGGCGCAGCCGGTCCGGGCGCGGGGCGGCCGGCGCGGGGGTCGTGGCGTAGGGGCGGCGCTCCCGGTCGGCGGTGCCGGCGGACTGATCCGGCGCCGGGTTTGCAGGGGCCTGCTCGGCCGGTGCCGTTTCCGGCTTTGCCGGGACGACCTGGATGTTCGCGAACCGGCCTCCGTCGTGGACGGTGAGCTTGCCCGGTTCGAAGGTGGCGGGGCCGCCGTTGAGGTGCACGGCGCCCTGGAAGCCGCGCTGCCGGGCGGCGCGGGCGAGGTTCCGGCCGAGCGCGGTCAGGTCCGTGCCGGGAGCGGGCGCGGACACGATGACGACGAGCGACGCGTCGGGTCCGGCGGCGCCGAGGCCGATCTGCTCGTCGGCGTACGCGGCGATCTCGGCCGCCGTCATGGGGCTCGGGGCGAGGAACCGGTCTCCGGCCGTGGCGTCGACGTGGATGACGTACGGGCGGCGGCCGTCGGCGGCGGACCAGCGGAGCCGGGCGGTGACCGGCGCGTCCGGCGAGCCGGCGGCCGGGCGGACGGTGTAGCGGTGGTGCCGGGCGAGGGGCCGGGACCGGGCCCAGGCCCGGACGGCGGCGCGGGCGGCGGGGTCGGCGGACAGGGTGACGCCGAAGACGGTCCCGTCGGCGTCGGCGAGCGGCACCGCCGCGGCGGGTTCGGGGGCCGGGGCGGGTTCGGGGGTCGCGGCGGGTTCGCCCGCGGTGGCGAACGTGCCGTTGTTGCTCAGGGTGAGGGTGCCGCCGGTGAATGTGGCCGGGGTGGTGTTGATGTGGACCTGGCCGCGGAAGCCGTGGTCGCGCCGGGCGAGGGTCAGCACGGCGTCGGCCAGCCGGGCCGGGTCGGGGCCGGCCGGGTCGGCGGGCACGATCAGCACCAGGGAGGCGTTCTCGGCGGCGGCACCGAGGTTCGCGCCGGCGGCGAGGAGGCGGACCAGGTGCTCGGGGGTCAGGTCCCGGGTGCCGGTCCGCGTCGGCACGGTGAAGGTGTCGCCCTCGGTGCGGTCGAAGGCGAACAGGATGGGGTCGCGGCCGAGGCTGCCCGCCCAGGCGGCGGTCTCCTGGCGCGCCGGTCCGGTGCCGCCGGGTCCGGGGTGGACGGTGACCGTGCCCTGGCGCAGCTTGGGTCGCGCGGCGGCCCAGCGCTGGATGTCCGGGTGGGCGTCGTCGCGGGTCATGAAGCTGAAGACGGTGTTGGCCCCGTCGGGGTCGCGGATGACCTGCGGCGGCAGGATGCCCGCCAGGTCCGCGGGGACACCGGCGCGGCCCCCGGTGCCGGCCTGCCCGGTCTCGGCCGAGGGCCCCGGCGCCGGGCGCGCCGGCGCGGAGGCCGGCGCGGTAGGGGCCCGCCCTGCGGGGGCCGGCGCGGTGGTGGCGGTGCCGGTGGGGGCCGTGGTGATCGTGCCGTCGGCGAGGAGGAGGCGGGAGCTGAGCGGGCGGACCGTCGCCGCGGTGCCGCTCACGTAATAGAGGGGGGCGGTGCGACCGGCGCTGAGGGCGGTCACCTCGTCCGGGGGCAGGGCCGCGGCGCCCTCGCCGACCGGGACGATCAGCAGCGGCCGGTCCGTGCGGACGGCGGCGCCGACGGCCGGGTCGGCGGCGAGGCGGGCGAGCAGGTCGCGGGCGGGCACCGTGTCGGTGCGGCCGGCGGGGCCCGGGACGGCGAAGCCGGTGCCGTCGGCGGAGCGCTGGACGAACGCCACCAGGGGGCGGGGCCGGCCGTCCCAGGGGGCCGGGGCCCGCTGCCCCTCGACCGTGCCGCCGCCGATGCCGCCGCCGTGCACCACGGTGAGCGGGTCGGTGGGCCGCAGCCGGGCGGCGAGCCGGTGCACCTGGCCGGCGACGGCCGGGTCGCCGAGCACCGACACGGCGACGGGGTCGCCGCCCGCGCCGGGGTGCACGGCGGCCCGCACCGCGCCGGTGTCGTGCGGGCGGGGCGCGGCCGCGTCGTCACCTGAGGAGGACTCGTCGGAGGACTCCAGCTCCTCGACCTCGATCTCGACCTCGACGGGCCGGTGGTCCGGCTCGGCCGGCCGGTGACCGGGCTCGAAGGCCCGGAACCCGCCGCCGGTGGGCATCAGCACCCGGTAGAGGGTGTTCGCGTAGTTCACCGCGCTGGTCGGGCCGAACACGGGCCCGGCGACGCCGGCGTGGGCGTGGACGTGGGCGGCGAAGTCGTGGGCCAGGCCGCCGGGGCGGTCGTCGGCGCCGGTGTGCGCGCCCCACAGGATGACCTGGGTGTCGGCGCCGTACCGGCCGTCGAACAGGCCGAGGTCGACGGCGAGCCGGCCGAGGGTGGCCCCGTCGACGCGGACCCGGCCGTGGCTGTGGGTGTCGACGAGCGCGTACCCGCTGCCGTCGGCGTACACGTTGACGGACCGGCGCAGCAGGTCGCCGCGCCAGGGCATCGGCGCGAAGTCGGGCACGCCGTCGGGCGTCTGGACCCCGTACACCGTCTCCTGCTGGAGGCGGCGCGCGTAGATCATGTCGGTCAGGTTGCGCTCGCCGAGCGGGAAGTCGAGCTCGACGACGTCGCCGTGCCGGTCCCGCGACCGGTGCACGACGACGTCGCGCGCGTCCAGCGACGTCACGACCGGCAGGTCCGGCCGCCGCGGCGGCCGGGACGGGCCCCAGCGGCGCGCGACGTCGCCGACGCCGTCGGGGAAGCGGGTGGCCGTGCGGGTGTGCCGGGTCGCGGGCGGTTCGCCGCCGGGGGTGTGGGCGGTGTGCAGCGGCGCGGCGGTGGCGGCGCTCAGCACCGGCCGGCCGTCGGGGTACTCCGTCGTGGCGCTGAGAACGTGGCCGTGCGGGGTGGTGAAGACGGGGTGGGCGGAGGCGGTGACGTCGGCGTCGCGCCAGGCCCGGGAGACGCCGGCGTGCCAGGCGGCGTCGGGGTCGTGGTCCTGGTCGCCGTCGGTGGTGGTGGCGGCCGCGCGGCAGATGACCAGGTCGAGGTCCTTGAGGGCGCCGGTGCCGGTGCGGGCGGCGGGGTTGGTCCGGGTCCACCGGGCGGCCACCTCGGGGGGTACGGGGCGGCCGTCGACCACCGGCATGTGCTGGACGCCGGTGGGTGTCGGCACGGCGTACCCCTCGCTGATGAGGGCGTGCCGGCCGGGCCGGTCGGGGACGGCCCGGGCGTCGGCGAGGCCGGCGGCGTCGGCGGGGTCGCCGAGGTAGGTGCCGCCGGGCACGTGGTGCAGCCAGCCCGCGGGCGGGTCGTCGTGGACGGTCCACGGCTCGGCGCCCGGGGCGGGCGCGCCGGCGGCGCCCCACCGGTGGGGCGGGTCGCCGGCGGCCGGCGGGTCGATGTCGGCGAACGCGCCGCCGTCGAGCACGGCGACGGCGGGGGCGCCGGGCGCCGGGGTGTCGCCGAGGGCGTGCACCGGCCCGGTGGCGGCGGTGCCCCGGCCCCGGTACCGCCAGGCGCGCAGCTGCCGGACGAAGTCGTGGGCGGCGCCGCCGGGCCGGGGCAGCCGCCCGGAGCTGCAGCCGAGGAACACGACCCGGTCGTCGGCGCCGAGGTGGTCCAGCGAGCCGAGCGACCGCATCGCCTGGGCCAGCCCGTCGCCGCGCAGCAGGTAGTGGGCGTCGGTGTGCTGGTCGTGGACGGCGAACGTCTCCGGCCCGGCGTGGCTGTCGACGATCAGGACGTCGGCGTCGCCGAGCCCGGGGCGGCCCCCGCCGGGCATCGGGCGCACCGCGGAGCGGGCGGCCTTCTCCCGGTTGTACCGCTGCCACGCCTGCCGCTGCTCCTCGTGCGTCCGGCCGGCGGCGCCGTCCTCGATGGCCAGCCGGGCGGCGGTGTCGTCCTCGTTGCTGACCGGGTCCGACACGTACGTGGTGAAGTCGCCGGCGAGGAACCGCCGCACGTCGAGGGTGTCCTCGTCGGGGTCGGGGGTGAAGCTGACCGACTGGATGCGCCCGGAGTCCTGGAACAGCGTGCGGCGGGTCAGGGCGGTGGGAACGACCGTGGTCGGCTCCATGTCCAGGGTGTACGCGTCGACGGGCGGCATCCCGCCGCCGAGCAGCACGCCCGCCCGGACGGCGTCCGCGGGGGTGCCGGGCGAGCGCACCCGCAGCCACAGCGTCAGCGCCGGCACGAGGGCGTCGGTGGCGTCCTCGTCGAGGCCCAGGGCGCGCAGCAGCAGGGTGGCGCGGGCGGCCTCGGGCGACGGCCGGTCGCCGAGGACGACGGCGAGGGAGTCCGGGTCCTGGGCGGTGGCGCGGTGGACGGCGGCCAGGGCGTCGGCGGTCAGCTCGCCGCGGCGGGGGCCGCCGGTGGCGGCGGCGATGTGCGCGACCAGCTGCGGGTCCAGCCCGAGCCGCGCGCCGTCCGCGCCCGCGACGACGAGGTCGCGGACGATCTTCGGCAGCTGGGCGGTGCCGTCGGAGCTGAGCGCGCCGAACACCGCGTCGAGCCGGGTGTCCGGGTCGGCGGAGCGCAGGCGGGCCAGCGTGGGCCCGTGCCGCAGCAGCGCGGCCGCCGTGCCGTGGTGGCCCTGGATGACGGCGCGCAGCTTCGCCGCCGCCTGTGCCGCCGCGTCCCGCACCTCGGGCCGGGCCTGCAGCTCCCGCAGGCGGTGGCGGGTCTCGGCGGCCGGGGTGGGGGCGCCCCAGCGGCGGAACGCCGTGGCCGGCGGGGGCTGCGCGGTGTCGTGGGTGCGGTGGACGGTGGCCGCGTTCGGCCCGGCGGGGGTGTGCGCGACGTGCGCCGTGGTGGGTCCGGCGGCCGGGCCGCCGGTGTCGGGGTCGCCGCCGACCAGGTGGCCGCCGGTGGTGGTGAACACGGCGCCGGGGAACGCCCGGACGTCGGCGTCGCGCCAGCCGCGGGACACCGCCGCGTGGTAGGCGTCGCCGGGGGCGCCGGCCGCGGCGGCGTACCCCATGACGAGGTCGAGGGGCTTGCGGCCGCCGTCGGCGGTGCGCGACGCGGGGTTCGCCGCCACCCAGCGGGCGGCGACGTGCCCGGGCACCGGCCGGCCGTCGACCACGGGCATGTGCCGGACGCCGTCCGGGGTGTCGACGGGCACGCCGCGCGCGACGAGGGCGTGCCGGCCGGGCCGGGCGGTGACGGCCTCGGCGGCGGCGCGGGCGTCGTCGTCGGCCGGGTCCCCGAGGTACGTGCCGGCCGGGACGGGCCGCACCCAGCCGGCGGGCGGCTGTTCGTCGGCCCGCCACGGGACGCTGGTGGCCGGCTGGTCCGCGGCGGGCCGCTCGATGCCGAGGGTGTCGTACATCGTGCGGAGGGCGTCGTCGAGGCGCGGGTGGGCGAGGCCGGCGTCGCGGTACCGGGCGGCTAGGTCGGTGACGGCCTGCGCCCGGTTGCGCCACACGGCCGGCGGCAGCGGCTTCTTGGCGGTGGCGTGGTCGTTGGTCAGGATGGCGGCGCGCTCGGCGACGAGGTCGCCGATGGTGTCGTTCGCGGCGGCGAACCGCCGGGCCAGCTCGTCGTGGAGCTGCTCGGCGAGGTTCGGGCCGCCGCGCCCGCCGTCCCCGGCGGGGACCCAGCCGGCCGCGCGGTCGCCGAGCGCGTCGAGCCGGTGCCGCAGGTGGGTGATGGTGCCGGCCCAGGCGTGCATGACGGGCTGGTGGACGCCGCGCGCCGGGGTGCCGGCGACGTCCGCGGCGAACGTGTGGACCTCGTTGCGCAGCGCGTACAGCTGGAAGATCGTGTCGTCGTCGTCGCGCTCGTGGACGCGGTTGGTGTCCAGGTGCAGCGCCGGGTCGGGATACCAGCTCTGCGGCTCGTCCGCGGCCCGGTCGTCGGCCATCCGGTTGACGATGTCCGCGACGGTGACCTTCGCGGGCACGGTGCCGCGCTGCTGGTCGAGCACGGCGATGCGGTCGCGGACGCCGCCCAGCTCGGTGTCCGTCAGCGTGACGGCGGGGGCGAGGTGGGCCCGGAACGTGTCGAGCAGGGTGCGGGCGCGGTCGGCGAAGGCGGCCGCGTTGCCGGTGTCGGCGACGGTGAGCACGCCGGTGACGGCGGTGGCGAGGTCGTCGGCGCGGGTGATCCAGTCGACGGCGTCGGGGGTGGACGCGGTGCGGGCGGCGGCGTACGCGGCGATGGCGTCGCGCCAGCCGTGCAGGGCGTCGCGGAGCGCGGCGGTGACCTCGCCGATGGTGTGCCCGGCGGCGCGGTCCAGCACCCGGCCGACGGTGCCGGCGTGGTGCAGCCACTCGACGGGGGCCTCGAACTGCTGGCGGCGCAGGGTGCTGACCGGCCCGGCCGGTCCCGGCGGGGCGTCGACGGCGTCGCCGATCGCGGCGCCGGAGACGAACATCCACCGCTGCGCCTTGTCGCCGCGCATCGCGCGCTGCTCCAGGTAGACGGTGGGGGTGCCGAGCAGCGCGGGCAGCTCCAGCGCGCCGCTCTCCATGCCGACGGCGACGGCGCCGTGGTGCTCGGTGAGGTAATCGATGACGGCGAGCTGCTCGGCGCGGTCCAGGCGCGGACCGCCGCCGGTCAGGGCCGGGTCGTCCCAGAACGTGATGAGGTGGTCGTCGCGGGTGGCGGCGTGCGCGCCGGGGTCGTCGCCGACGAGCACCACCCGGGTCGGCGGGGCGTCCGGCCCGCCGGACCGGCGCAGCCCGGCCGTCAGCCGGCCGAGCATGCCGTCGGTCATGTCCAGCTCGGGGTAGTTGCCGCCGGCGTTGCGCGCCGACCGGCGCACCCACAGCAGCGCCACCCGCTCGCCCGGGGCCAGCCCCAGCTTCGCCGCCGCGCGGGCGCCGAGGTCCGCGCGGGTGCGCCGGCCCGGCTGGTCCAGGACGGCGTCGCGCAGCGCGCGGCGGGCGCCCGGCTCGTCCGCCTCGAACGCCTCGGCGACCTGCCGGTGGGTGTCGCTGATGGTGCGCCGGTAGCCGGTGCCCTCGACGTCGAAGACTTGCCGCAGGGTGATCCGGGACGGGTCGACGCCGAGCGCCACCAGCTCGTCGCGCAGGGCCTGCGCCCGGTCCCGGCCGCGGCGCACGAGCGTCTCCGCGGGCACCCGGTCGGCGTCGGCGGTCAGGCTCGCGCGTTCGCGGGCGCGCTGCTCGTCGAGGAAGTACGTCAGGTCGTACTCGACGACCAGCTTCCGGTCCGGGTCCAGCAGCATCGCCGCGGCGTGGATGGGCACCTCGCCGGAGAAGTGCGCCGACACGACGTACGCGCCCGCGGGCGCGTGCCGGCCGGTGAGCAGGTCGCCCAGCGAGTCGTCGGCGTGCTCGGTCAGCACGCGCACGTCGTCGGGGTGGCGGCGGGCGCCGCGGTGGCGGCGCACCTCGGTGCCGAACCGCGCGCTGTCGGTGTCGGCGTGCTCCCGGTCGGCGTACGTGGCGTTGTGCCAGGTGTGCGCGTACTGGTTGGCGCGGACGTCGGCCACCAGCCGGCGGGCGGCGTCGGCGATGGCCGGGCCGGCGTCGACCGGCAGCGCCCGCACGGCCGCCAGCACCGCCCGGGTGGCGTCCACGAAGGAGCGGACCTGCGGGCCGGCGCCCTCGTGCCGCACCCAGCGGGCCACCGCGTCGTCGACCGCCGCGCCCGCGGCCCGGTCCGCGCCCGCCGTGGCGTCCCGCCAGGCCGCCTGCACCTGCTCGGCCTGCCGGGCCGCGGTGACGGAGTCGGTCCGGGACAGGTCGGACGGCGTCCGCGACGAGAAGTCCGTGGCCGTGGAGCTGCGGGTCACGCCGTCCGCCGGGTCCGGCTCCGGCGCCGGGCCGGTCACCAGGACGGGGCGGTCGCCCAGCCACGCCGGCAGCTGCGCCGGGCGCAGCCGCACCGGCGGCCCCGCCGACGCCGGGTCGCCGACGACGAACACGGCGTGCCCGTCCGCGTCGGTGGCGGCGCCGATCACTCGGTGCCGGGGCCCGTCGACGAGCACCTGCGGCCCGCCGTCGCGCAGCGACTGCCAGAACGCGGGCATGTCGGCCGTGCCGGTCAGCGGCGCCAGGGCCGGCGAGGGCAGGGCCGCCGGCTCCAGCACCCGGCCGAGGGTCTGCCGGTACGCGTCCAGGCCGACGGGGGTGCGGCGCCGCGCCCCGCGGTCCACCCGCGACGCCAGCGCCGAGCGCACCGCGTCCACCCACCGGCCGGGCTGCTGCCGGGTCAGGACGGGGAAGCCGGCCGCCGTGGCGGGCCAGGGCGGCACGATCGGCGCCAGCTTCTGCATCTGCCGGCCCCAGCGGTCGCTCAGCGCGGCCCACGCGGCCGGGTCGGCGACGCCGTCACGGACCAGGCGCTCGGCCTCGGCGTGCAGGAGGCCGAACTCGCGGTCGGCGTCCCGCAGCCGGTCGGTGATCAGGCCCGCGACGGTCCGCGCGGGCACGGCCCGGTCCGTCTCCGTCAGCAGCCCCGGGTTGGTGCGCTGCACCTCGCGCAGGGTCTCGCGGATCTGCTCGGTGACCGACCGGCCGAGCGCCAGCTGCGCCACGATGGTGGGCGCCGCGGACCGCGCCACCGTGTTCAGCGCGGCCGCCGCGTCGGCGTTGCCGAACCGCCGGCCGTCCACGCCGGCGCCGCCGCGCAGGGCGGCGCCGAGCACGTCCGGGCCGGCGTCGAGCAGCCGCTGGAACAGCGGGTCGGCGGTCACCCGGGCGCGGCCGTCGGGCGTCAGGTTGAGCAGCGCCAGCCGCGCCATCCGGACGGGCTCGGGGTCGCCGGCGGCGTAGCCGGTGCCGTGCAGCGGCGACCGCGGGTCGGTCAGCGGGTCGCGGCCCTGGGCCACCTGCTCGGCGACCTGGTGGCGCACCTGCTCCGCGCGCCGGCCCGGCAGCGGCGGCGCGTCACCGGCCGGGCCGCCCGTCGCGGCGCGCAGGTCGCGCTCCAGCACGGCGGCGGTCGCGGGGGCGGTGGCCGGGGGCGCCCAGCCGGCCCACGTGCCGGAGCGCAGGGCGGCGGGCTTGGGTGGGACGGCGGGGCGGGTGCGCGCCGCGGGTGCGAGGGCGGTGAGCAGGGTGCGGAGGGTGGTGAAGTTGGCGCGGATGCCGTCGATGCCGGTGTTGCGGCCGTAGGTGCGTAGTTCGAGCAGGTGCAGGGGGAAGGGGAGGCGGCCGTTGTCGGTGTCGAGGGTGGGGAAGTGGGTGTAGATGCCGAAGATCTCGGGGGTGAGGGCGGGGGTGCCGGGGGCCGGGGGCAGGAGCAGGTTGTCGAGGAGCTGGTCGATCGTGACCGGGACCTCCTCGGCGTAGGGGTCGTCCGGGTCGGGGTCGTGGGTGGTGAACTCGGTGTCGAACAGCCGCGGCGGGCGGCCGCGGGTGACGCGGGTGAGGCCGTCGGCGGCCTGCGGGTGGGCGGCGCGGAACCGCTGTTCAATGAGGTCGCGGACGGCGCGGTGCTCGTCGCGGAGGAAGTCGCGCAGCTGCGGCGGCAGGGCGGCGAGGACGGCGGGATAGGCGATGCGCCCGGCGGCGCCGAGGTAGTGCTTGGCGAGGTACGGGTTGCCGGTGCGCTGGTCCAGGGCGGACAGCAGGCCGCCGGCGACCATGGGGTAGCTGACGGCGGTGTAGCCGCGCAGCAGGTCGAGGTCGGCGTCGGTGGCGCCGGGGTGCCGCCGGCGGTACAGGTCGGCGACGGCGGCGCCGGTGGCGAGGCCGTCGCGCAGGATGTCCTTCTTCTGGTCGATCCGGCCCCGGAAGGCGTGGTCGACCAGGTGCTCCACGAACGGCGCCAGGCCGGTCATCGGCACGCCGACGGTGAACTGGGTGTTCGGGTTCGGCGCGGACGCGCCCGCGATCATGATGCCGGGCGACTGGGCGGCGATCTCGTCGGCGAAGCGGACCCCGTCCAGGTCGCCGAACAGCGCCTGCAGCGAGCGCTGCTGTCCCGCGGGCACGGAGTTCAGCCGGGCCAGCACGGCCTCGACGCGGTCCAGGACGCGCTCGGCGTCGGCGCGCGACTCGGCGTCGTACACGCGCAGCGGGTCGGTGACGATCTCGGCGACCGGCTGGTGGCGGCCGCCGTAGTGGTCGACCACTACGGTGAACCCGTCGCCGATGAGCAGCGGCGTCCGGTAGGGCACCTCGGGGCCGAAGAAGTCGGTGGGGAACGACAGGACGTTGCGGGTCTCGATCTCGATGCCGGCGGCCCACAGCGCGGCCAGGGCGCCGGGGTCGATCGGCCGGCCGGTGGTGTTCGCGGCGGCGCGGATCTGCTCCGTGCTCAGCGGGGTGCCGTCGGCGTCGGTGAGCGGGATGCCGGGCGCCTCGGGGCCGGGCTTGTCGGTGCCGTGCTGGGTGACGACCGGGCGGGTGCGGGGTGCGTCGGCGGGTGCGCCCGGCGGGTCCTCGAAGGTGCGCCAGCCGGCGGAGCCGGTGACGGTGGGGGTGCCGTCGGCGGCGAAGGTGGCGGTGGCGGTGATCACGGGTGTGACGGTGTCGGTGGTGTCGCCGGGCAGGGGTGTCCAGGCCTTGTCCATGGCGGCGATGACGCGGCCGTTGGTGCGGGGGAGTGCCTGCCAGAGGCGGGCGGCCCAGGCGTCGGTGACAGGCTTGCCGGTGGGGTCGGCCAGCTCGCAGGCGATGAGTTCGATGTCCTTGCCCTGCGAGCGCGGGTCGGCGGTGATGAGGTCGGCGAGCTGCTCCGGGGTGAGGACCTTGCCGTCGACGACGGGCCCGGCGGCGGTGGCGTGGACCAGGACGGGATAGCGGTCGGGGTGGGTGCGGAACGCGTCGGCGACGGCGCGGTTGGTGGCGTTGGCGCCGGTGTCGTCGAGCAGCACGAGTCGGGGTGCGTCGTCGGGGCCGTACGCGGCGAACTCGGCGGGGGTGCGGTCGTGCACGGGCCGGTCGGCGGTGTCGGGGCCCCAGTGGGTGGCCCGGCTGAGGCGGCGGCGGACGCGGACGCTCGCCCGGCGCATGAGGTTGCCGGTGCCGCTGCGGGCGCGGGTGGCGGCGGTGTGGGTCACCGTGACGCCGGGCGCCGTCCCGGCGAGGGCGCCGCGCAGCGCGGTGTCCACGGTGGCCGCCGCGGCGGTCGGCGCCGGGGCCGGGGCGGCGGCCGGGGTCGGGTCGATGCGCAGGGTGTGCCGGTTGCCGGTGGTGGTGATCTCGACGGCGGGCGGCGGGAGGCCGTTGTCGGCGTTCCAGCGGGCGACGTGGGCGGCCTGGTGGGCGAGGCGTTGCAGGCGCGGATCGGCCGGGGCCGGCGGGACGGTGCTGTCGACCGTCGTGGTGGCGGCGGCGTTGGCGAGCACGACGGCGGTGAGCGGGTTGTTGGTGCGGCCGGTGCGGACGTAGGCGTGGTGGGAGTGCTCCGGCGCGTCGCCGAAGGCGCGCACCTGCCACATCTCGGTGTCGGGCAGCAGTTCGGGTGACTGGCTCTGCAGGTCGAGCTTGGCGCGGGCGAGGGCCCGGTCGCGGGCGGTGGGGTCGGTGGCGCCGTCGATCTGGGCGAGGGCGTCGCGCAGGTCCCGCTGCTGGGGGGTGAGGTCGCCGGTGGGCGGGTGGTCGCGGTGGTACGCCAGGTTCTTCGCGAGGGCCTCGTCGGTGGCGGCGCCGACGAAGCTGGTCTGCGGGCGGGCGTTCTCCAGCGTCACGTGGGTGCCGTCGTCGCCGCTGGTCGCCACCACGGGGGCGAAGTGGTACCCCCACGGGGCGTCCGTCGTCACGGGCCGGCCCGCGGTGGCGTAGTCCGTCGTCGGGTCGATGTCGGGTCCCTCGCCGCGGTCGGCGACGGTCGCCGTCAGCAGCACCTCGCCCACGTGCACCGGGCCGGTGTGCTGGTTGAGGCCGAGCTTGCGCAGGGCCTCGGCCATGGCGGGGTCGCCGTGGGTGGCCAGGCCGTACTCGCGGCCGGGGCGGGGTGCGCCGTCGGTGCGGCCGGCGGTGCGGGTGTCGGCGGCCACCTGGGCGGCTGCCCAGCCGGGGGTGACGGTGTCGAGGTCGTCGTCGAGGACGGCCCGGGTGAGGGCGTCGGCGAGCTGGTAGATGCCGGTGACCTCCAGGCCGTCCTGGGCGTTGACCGGCGCGATCGCGGTGGGGCCGTCGGCGGGGCGCAGGACGGCGTGCGAGATGGTGCCGCCGGCGACGCCCTGGGCGAAGTCGCGGCAGATCGCGGGCAGCGAGGTGCGGAACACCGGCCGGGCCATCACCAGCACGGGCCCGCCCGGCAGGCGCACCGTGTTGCCCGGCACCTCCTCGAGGTCGGCCTCGCTGCCGGACTCGGCCAGGGCCCGCCGGGCGTGGGCGATGCGCTCGGGCGTGGCGTAGAACTCGTGCCGGCGGCCGTTGTCCTTGGCGTACATGTCGCCGTCGTGGCCGGTGGCGTTCATCGCGAGGGTGCCGTCGGCGGAGACCAGCAGCGGCGGCTTCGGGTCGTGCACGGTGCGCCGCTCGACGGTGTACCGGGGGAAGGCGTCCGGGCCGTTGTCGCGCACCTGGGCGTCGGGCTGTACCCGGGTGAACGGCGGCTGCGTGCCGTCGCTGGTCAGCACGTAGTCGCCGGGCGCGACCACGGTGCCCGGCGGCCGGAACGGCGGCACCTGGGACGCGGCGTTCGGCCTCGTGCGGGCGGCGGCGGGCACCGGCGGCAGCGGGGCCATCTCGACGCTGCCCCAGCCGTCCAGCCAGGACTGCGCCTGCTCGGGGGTGGCCAGCCGCGGCCGCGGCTTCGCCGGGTCGCTGATCAGGTACACGGGCTCGCCGTCGTCGTCGGTGACGGCGCTGATCGTGGCGGCGTGCCCGCCCAGCGGCGCCACCGTGCGGGTCAGCGACAGCAGCTGCGGGCCGTGGTGGCGCAGCCGGTGCCAGAAATCGTCGGACAGCCGGCTGGTGAGCGGCCGCGGCGCGATCGGCGGCTGCACGGCCGCGGGCACGGCCGGCGCCGCCGCGTCCGGGTCGAGCAGCCGGGTGACGCCGGGCGCGTACGCGTTCTCGTCGATGCCCTGGCTGCGCCGCCCGGGGCTGTCGGCGCCCTTCGGCGCGGCCAGCGCGGCGCTGAGGCCCCAGCTGCCGGTCAGCTTCTTCGTCAGCTTCGGCACGCCGCCGGCCGGGTCGATCACGGCGGCGAGCTTCTGCATCTGCCGGCCCCACCGGTCGCTCAGCTCCGCCCAGGCGGCCGGGTCGGTGACGCCGTCGTCGACGAGCCGGCCGGCGTCGGCGCGCAGCGCGGCGAACTCGCCCTGCGCCTGCGCCACCCGGTCGGCGACCAGCTGCTCGACGGTGCGCGACGCGTGGTCCCGGTCGGCCAGCCAGGGCGCGTTCGCCGCCCGGGCGTCGGCGAGGGTCTGCCGCACCTGCGCCAGCGTGTCGTCGCCGATGGCGAGCTGCGCGACGACGGTCGGCGCGAGGGACCGCAGCTGGGTGTTGACGGCGGCGGCCAGGCAGGTGTTGAGGAACTGCTGGGCGTCCATGCCGGTGCCGCCGCGCAGCGCCGCGGCGGTCACGTCGTCGACGGTGTCGTGCGGGCCGCCCTGCAGGGCGGCGGCCAGCACCTCCGGCCCGGCCGCGAGCAGCCGGGTGAACAGCGGGTCGGCGGCCACGGTCGCCCGGCCCGCCGGGGTCAGGTTGACCAGCGCGACCTGCGCCAGCCGGGCCGTGCGCCCGGCGGCCGGGTCGTACGGCACCCCGCGCAGCGGCGACGCCGGATCGGTGAACGGGTCGCGCCCGGCCTCCACCTGGTCGGCCAGCTGGGTGAGGACGGTGTCGGCGCGGTGCGGCGTCAGCGGCATGACGTCGGTGCGGTCGGCGGCCACCATCACCTGCGACACGGCGTCGCGCACGTCGTCGGCGAACCGCCGGACCCGGTCGGCCAGGGGTGCCGGCAGCGCGTCGGCCGCCGCCAGCACCCGGGCCGCCGCGTCGGTGCCGGCGGCCGACACCCCGTCCCGGTACGAGCGCTCCGAGCGCGTCGACACCACGGAACCGGCGTCCGACTCGACGTCCGAATCCTCGTCCGACTCGGTTTCCGGCTCCGCCGCGGGGCCGCTGCTCCAGGCGGTCCACGTGGTGCCGGAGCGCAGGGCGGCGGGCTTGGGTGGGACGGCGGGGCGGGTGCGCGTCGCGGGTGCGAGGGCGGTGAGCAGGGTGCGCAGGGTGGTGAAGTTGGCGCGGATGCCGTCGATGCCGGTGTTGCGGCCGTAGGTGCGTAGTTCGAGCAGGTGTAGGGGGAAGGGCAGGCGGCCGTTGTCGGTGTCGAGAGTGGGGAAGTGGGTGTAGATGCCGAAGATCTCGGGGGTGAGCCTGGGCCGGCCGGGGGCGGGTGGGAGTAGCAGGTTGTCGAGGAGCTGGTCGACGGTGACGGGGACCTCGGGGCGGTAGGGGTCGTCCGGGTCGGGGTCGTGGGTGGTGAACTCGGTGTCGAACAGCCGCGGCGGGCGCCCCCGCGTCACCCGGGTGAGGTCCGGGGCGGCGGCCGGGTGCGCCGCGCGGAACTGCTGTTCGAGGGCGTCGCGGACGGCGGCGTGGTGGGTGGCCAGGAAGTCGCGCACGGCCGGGGGCAGTCCGGCGAGGACGGCCGGGTAGGCGACGCGGCCGGCGGCGCCGAGATAGTGCTTGGCGAGGTACGGGTTGCCGGCGCGCTGGTCCAGGGCGGACAGCAGGCCGCCGGCGACCATCGGGTAGCTGACGGCGGTGTAGCCGCGCAGCGCGTCGAGGTCGGCGTCGGTGGCGCCGGGGTGCTCCCGGCGGTACAGGTCCGCGACGGTCGTCCCGGCGGTGAGGCCCTCGCGCAGCAGCTGCTGCTTCGGGTCGTTGACCCGCCCGCGGTAGGCGTGGTCGACCATGTGCTGCAGGAACGGCGCCAGCCCGGCCATCGGCACACCCACGGTGAACTGGGTGTTGGGGTTAGGTGCGGCGGCGCCCGCGACCTGGATCTGGCCGGCGATCCCGGCGACCTCGGGGGCGACGTGGACGCCGTCCAGGTCGCCGAACAGGTCCTGCAGCGACCGCTGCCGCCCCGGCGGCACGGAGGCGAAGCGGGCGAGGACGGCCTCGATGCGGTCGAGGACGCGGTCGGCGTCGGCGCGCGACTCGGCGTCGTACACGCGCAGCGGCTCGGTGACGATCTCCGCGATCGGCTGGTGACGTCCGCCGTAGTGGTCGACCATCACGGTGAACCCGTCGCCCACCAGCAGCGGGGTGCGGTACGGGATCTCGCCGTCGTCGTCGGAGTCGTCGCCGGCGGTGGGGAACGACAGGACGTTGCGGGTCTCGATCTCGATGCCGGCGGCCCACAGGGCGGCCAGGGCGCCCGGGTCGATCGGCCGGCCGGCGGTGTCCGCGGCCGCGCGGACCTGCTCCGCGCTCAGCGGGGTGCCGTCGGCGCCGGTGAGCGGGATCCCGGGCGCCCCGGGGTCCGGCTTGACCGTGCCGTGCTGGGTGACGACCGGCCGGGTCCGGGGCGCGTCGGCGGGCGCGCCCGGCGGGTCCTCGAACGCGCGCCACCCCGCGGAGCCGGTGACCGTCGGGGTCCCGTCCGCGGCGAACGTGGCGGTGGCGGTGACCACGGGCGTGACCGTGTCGGTGTTGTCGCCCGGCAGCGGTGTCCAGGCCTTGTCCATCGCGGCGATGACCCGGCCGTTGGAGCGCGGCAGCGCCTGCCACAGCTGCGCGGCCCAGGCGTCGGTGACCGGCCGCCCGGTCGGGTCGGCCAGCTCGCAGGCGATCAGCTCGACGTCCTTGCCGTGGCTGCGCGGGTCGGCGGTGATCAGCTCGGCGAGCTGCTCCGGCGTGAGGACCTTGCCGTCGACGACCGGGCCCGCGGCGGTGGCGTGGACGAGCACCGGGTAGCGGTCCGGGTGGGTGCGGAACGCGTCGGCGACCGCGAGGTTCGTGGCATTGTCCGCGGAGTGGTCGAGCAGCACCAGGCGGGGGGCGTCGTCGGGGCCGTACTCGGCGAACTCCGTGGGGGTGCGGTCGTGGGCCGGGGCGTCGCCGGGGGTGGGTCCCCAGTGGGTGGCCCGGCTCAGGCGGCGGCGGATGCTCACGCTGGCCCGGCGCATCAGGTTGCCGGTGCCGCTGCGCGCGCGGGTGCCGGCGTCGGCGGTGTGGGTGACGGTGACGCCGGGTGCGGTGGTGGCGAGCGCGCCCTGCACGGCGTTCTGCACGGCCGCGGCGGCCGGGGTGGGAGCCGGGGCGGGGGCCGTGGCCGGCGCCGGGTTGAGGCGCAGCGTGTGCCGGTCGCCGGCCGTGGTGATCTCGACGGCCGGCGGCGGCAGGCCGTTGTCGGCGTTCCACCGGGCGACGTGGGCGGCCTGGTCGGCGAGGCGCTGCAGGCGCTGACCGCGCGACGCCGGCGACGTGGTGCTGTCGACCGTGGCGGTCGCGGCGGCGTTGGCCAGCACGACGGCGGTCAGCGGGTTGTTGGTCCGGCCGGTGCGGACGAACGCGTGGTGCGAGTGCTCCGGTGCCTCGCCGAAGGCGCGCACCTGCCACATCTCGGTGTCGGGCAGCAGTTCGGGCGACTGGCTCTGCAGGTCGAGTTTGGCGCGGGCGAGGGCCCGGTCGCGGGCGGTGGGGTCGGTGGCGCCGTCGAGTTCGACGAGCGTGTCGTAGAGGCCCTGCTGCTGCGGGGTCAGGTCGCCGGTGGGCGGATGGTCGCGGTGGTACGCCAGGTTCCGCGCGAGGGCCTCGTCGGTGGCGGCGCCGACGAAGCTGGTCTGGGGGCGGGCGTTCTCCAGCGTGACGTGCAGGGCCTCGTCGCCGCTGGTCGCCACGACCGGCGCGAAGTGGTAGCCCCACGGGGCGCCGGTGGTGACGGGCTTGCCGTCGACGGCGTAGTTGGTGGTCGGGTCGATGTCGGGTCCCTCGCCGCGGTCGGCGACCGTCGAGGTCATCAGCACCTCGCCGACGTGCACGGGCCCGGTGTGCTGGTTCAGCCCCAGCCGGCGCAGGGCCTCCGCCATGGCCGGGTCGCCGTGCGTGGCCAGGCCGAACTCCCGGCCGGGCCGGGGTGCGCCGTCGGTGCGGCCGGCGGTGCGGGTGTCCGCGGCCACCTGGGCGGCCGCCCAGCCGGGGGTGACGGCGTCGAGGTCGTCGTCGAGCACCGCCCGGGTGAGCGCGTCGGCGAGCTGGTAGATGCCGGTGACCTCCAGGCCGTCCTGCGCGTTGACCGGGGCGATCGCGGCCGGCCCGCCGGCGGGGCGCAGGACGGCGTGCGAGATCGTGCCGCCCGCGACGCCCTGGGCGAAGTCGCGGCAGATCGCCGGCAGCGACGTGAGGAACTGGGGGCGGGCCATCACCAGGCCCGGCCCGCCGGGCAGCCGCACCGAGTTGCCCGGGACGGCCTCCAGGGTCACCGCGCTGCCGGCCTCGGCGAGCAGCCGGTTGGCGTGCGCGATGCGCTCGGGCGTGGTGTAGAACTCGTGGCGGCGGCCGTTGTCCTTGTCGAAGACGCCGTTCTCGTGCCCGGCGGCGTTCATCGCCACGGTGCCGTCGGCGGAGACCAGCAGCGGCGGCTTCGCGTCGTGGACGGTGATCCGTGCGACGGTGAACCGCGGGAACGCGCCGGGGCCGTTGTCGCGGACATGCGCGTCCGGCTGCACCCGGGTGAACGGCGGCTGCGCGCCGTCGCTGGTCAGCTCGTAGTCGCCGGGCTGCACGATCGTGCCGGGGGCCTGGAACGCCGGCACCTGCGAGGGAGTGTTCGGCGCCGCCCGCACCGGGGCGGGCACGGGCGCCAGCGGCGCCATCTCGACGCTGCCCCAGCCGTCGAGCCACGCCTGCAGGCCGCCGGGCGTCACGACCTGCGGGTGCGGCTTCGCCGGGTCGCTGATGAGGTACGCGTGCTCGTCCTCGTCGTCGGTGACGGCGCTGATCGTGGCGGCGTGCCCGCCGAGCGGGGCCACCGTGCGGGTCAGCGACAGCAGCTGCGGGCCGTGGTGGTGCAGCCGCTGCCAGAAGTCGTCGGTGACCCGCGCGGTCAGCGGGCGCGGCGCCACGGGCGGCTGGACGGCCGCCGGGACCGCCGCGGCCGCGGCCTCCGGGTCGAGCAGGCGGCCGAGCGTGGGGGCGTACACGTTCTCGTCGATGCCCTGGGTTCGCCGCCCGGGGCTGTCGGCGCCCACCGGCGCGGCCAGGGCGGCGCTGAGCCCCCAGCTGCCGGTCACCTTCTTCGTCAGCTTCGGCACGCCACCGGCCGGGTCCATCACGGCGGCCAGCTTCTGCATCTGCCGGCCCCACCGCTTGCTCAGCTCCGCCCACGCGGCCGGGTCGGTGCTGCCGTCCGTGATCAGCCGGGACGCGTCGGCGCGCAGCGCGGCGAACTCCGCCGTCGTCTGCGCCACCCGGTCGGCGACCAGCTGCTCGACCGTGCGCGACGACCGGTCCCGGTCGCCCAGCCACGGCGCGTTCGCCGCCCGGGCGTCGGCGAGGGTCTGCCGCACCTGGCCGAGGGCGTCGTCGCCGATCGCCAGCTGCGCGACGATCGTCGGCGCCAGCGAGCGCACCTGCGTGTTGACGGCGGCCGCCAGGCAGGTGTTCAGGAACTGCTGGGCGTCCATGCCGGCGCCGCCGCGCAGCGCCGCCGCGGTCACGTCGTCCACCGCGTCGTGCAGTCCGCCCTGCAGCGCCGCGCCGACCACCCGCGGGTCCGCGCCCAGCAGCTGGGCGGACAGCGGGTCCGCGGCCACGGCCGCCCGCCCTGCCGGGCTCAGGTTGACCAGGGCCAGCTGCGCCAGGCGCGCCGCGTCCGCCGCGGCCGGGTCGTAGGGGACGCCGCGCAGCGGCGACGCCGGATCGGTGAACGGGTCCCGGCCCGCCTCCACCTGGTCGGCCAGCTGCGCCAGCACCGCGTCGGCGCGGCGCGGCGTCAGCGGCGCCACGTCCGTGCCGTCGGCGGCCACCATCACCTGCGCCAGCGCGTCGCGCACGTCCTCGACGAACCGGCGGACCGTCGCCGCGACCGGCGCCGGCAACCCGCCGGCCGCCGTCAGCGCCCGCGTGACCGCGTCGCCGCCCGCGGCCGACAACCCCTCCCGGTACGAGCGTTCCGACCGCGTCGACACCACCGACCCGGACTCCGACCCGGCGTCCGACTCGGACTCCGACTCCGACTCGGCGGCGGTGTCGGGGTCGGCGGGCGGGGCGTTGGCCCACGTGGCGCCGGGGGCGTCGATCGCGGGCGGCGGGCCGGTCTCGGAAGCGGCGCGGACGGCGTCCGGGTCGGCGAGTGGGGTGCCGTGGGCGTCGGTCAGCGGGACGCCGGCCGCGCCCGGGGCGGGCTTGTCCGCGCCGAACTGGGTGACCACCGGGCGGGTGCGCGGCGCGTCGGCGGGCGCGCCCGGCGGGTCCCCGAACGCGCGCCAGCCGGCGGAGCCGGTGAGGGTCGGGGTGCCGTCCGCGGCGAAGGTGGCGGTGACGCTGACCGCGGGCGTGACGGTGTCCGTGTCGGCACTGTCGCCGGGCAGGGGTGTCCACGCCTTGTCCATGGCGGCGATGACCCGGGCGTTGGTGCGCGGCAGCGCCTGCCAGAGCTGGGCGGCCCAGGCGTCGGTGACGGGCTTGCCGGTGGGGTCGGCCAGCTCGCAGGCGATGAGTTCGACGTCCTTGCCGTGGCTGCGGGGGTCGGCGGTGATGAGCTCGGCGAGCTGGTCCGGGGTGAGCAGCTTGCCGTCGACGACCGGCCCGGCGGCGGTGGCGTGCACGAGCACCGGGTAGCGGTCCGGGTGGGTGCGGAACGCGTCGGCCACGGCCCGGTTGGCGGTGTTGTCGCCGGTGTCGTCGAGCAGCACCAGGCGGGGCGCGTCGTCCGGGCCGTACTCGGCGAACTCGGTGGGGGTGCGGTCGTGGACCGGGGCGTCGCCGGGGGCGGGTCCCCAGTGGGCGGCCCGGCGCAGCCCGCGGCGGACGCCGGCGCTGAACCGGTGCAGCAGGCCGCCGGTGGTGCCGCGGACGCCCGGCGCGGGCGTGGCGGGGGTGTGGGTGACCGTGACGGCCGGCGCGGTGGTGGCGAGGACGCCCCGCAGGGTGTTCGCCACGGTGGCGGCGGCCGCGGTGGGCGGCGCGGCCGGCGGCGTCGCGGCGGGCGTGGGGTTGATGCGCAGCGTGTGCCGGTCGCCCGTCGTCGTGGCCTCGACGACCGGCGGCGGCAGGCCGTTGTCGGCGTTCCAGCGGGCCACGTGGGCGGCCTGGTCGGCGAGGCGTTGCAGGCGCTGGTCGTCGGCGGCCGGCGGGACGCTGCTGTCGACCGTCGTGGTGGCGGCGGCGTTGGCGAGCACGACGGCGGTCAGCGGGTTGTTCGTCCGGCCGGTACGGACGAACGCGTGGTGCGAGTGCTCCGGGGCCGCGCCGAACACCCGGACCTGCCACATCTCGGTGTCCGGCAGCAGGTGCGGCGACTGCGCCTGCAGGTCGAACCGGGCCCGGACGAGGGCCTGTTCGCGGGCGGCCGGGTCGGCCAGGGCGTCGACCTGCACCAGCGTGTCGTAGAGGGCCTGCTGCCGGGGGCCGAGCTCGCCCGTGGGCGGGTGGTCGCGGTGGTAGGCCAGGTTCCTCGCGAGGGCCTCGTCGGTGGCGGCGCCCACGAAGCTGGTCTGCGGGCGGGCGTTCTCCAGGGTGACGTGCGTGGCCTCGTCGGTGCTCGTGGCGACGACCGGCGCGAAGTGGTACCCCCACGGGGCGCCGGTTGTGACGGGCTTGCCGTCCACGGCGTAGTTCGTGGTCGGGTCGATGTCCGGGCCCTCGCCCCGGTCGGCGACGGTCGCCGTCATCAACACCTCGCCGACGTGCACCGGCCCGGTGTGGTGGTTCAGGCCCAGCCGGCGCAGCGCGTCGTCCATCGCCGGCTCGCCGTGGACGGCCAGCCCGAACTCGCGGCCGGGCCGCGGCGCGCCGTCGGTGCGGCCGACCGGGCGGGTGTCGGCGGCGATCGCCGCCGCGCCCCAGTCCGGCGTCACGGTGCCGGCGGCGTCGTCGAGGACGGCCCGGGTCAGCGCGTCGGCCAGGTGGTAGATGCCGGTGACCTCCAGGCCGTCCTGGGCGTTCACCGGGGCGATCGCGGCCGGCCCGCCGGCGGGGCGCAGCACGGCGTGCGAGATCGTGCCGCCCGCGACGCCCTGGGCGAAGTCACGGCAGATCGCCGGCAGCGGGCTCAGGAACGCGGGCCGGGCCATCACCAGCGGCGGCCCGCCCGGCAGTTGCACCGTGTTGCCCGGCACGGCCCGCAGCTCGACGTCGCTGCCGGCCTCCGCGAGCAGGCGGTTGGCGTGCGCGATCCGCTCGGGCGTGGTGTAGAACTCGTGCCGGCGCCCGTTGTCCTTGTCGAAGACGCCGTTCTCGTGCCCGGCGGCGTTCACCGCGATGCTGCCGTCGGGCGACACGAGCAGCGGCGGCTTGGCGTCGTGGACGGTGAGTCTTTCGACGGTGAACCGGGGGAACGCGTCCGGGCCGTTGTCGCGCACCTGCGCGTCGGGCTGCACCCGGGTGAACGGCGGCTGCGTGCCGTCGCTGGTCAGCACGTAGTCGTCCGGCTGCACGATCGTGCCCGGCGCCTGGAACGCCGGCACCTGCGACGGGGTGTTCGGCGCCGCCCGCACCGGAGCGGGCACGGGCGCCAGCGGCGCCATCTCCACGCTGCCCCACCCGGCCAGCCACGACCGCATCCCGGCCGGGGAGACCACCTGCGGGCGCGGCTTCGCCGGGTCGCCGATCAGGTACGCCCGCCCGCCGTCGTCGTCGGTGACGGCGCTGATCGTGGCGGCGTGCCCGCCCAGCGGCGCGACCGTGCGGGTCAGCGACACCACCTGCGGGCCGTGGTGGTGCAGCCGGTTCCAGAAGTCGTCGGAGACCTGCGCCGCGAGCGGCCGCCCGGCCACCGGCGGCTGCACCGCCGCGGGCACGGCCGCCGCCGCGGCGTCCGGGTCGAGCAGCCGGGCCACCTTCGGCGCGTACGCGTTCTCGTCGATGCCCTGCGACCGGCGCCCCGGGCGGTCCACGCCCGCCGGCGCGGCGAGCACCGCGCCCAGCGCCCAGCTGTTCGTCCGCTTGCGCGTCAGCACCGGTACGCCGCCGGCCGGGTCCGCCACCGCGGCCAGCTTCTGCATCTGCCGGCCCCACCGGTCGCTCAGCGCCGCCCACGCGGCCGGGTCGGGGACCCCGTTCGTGACCAGCCCGTCCGCGTCGGCGCGCAGCGCGGCGAACGCACCCCGCGCCTGCGCCACCCGGTCCGCCACCAGCTGCTCGAGCGTCCGCGCCGACCGGTCCCGACCGGCCAGCCACGGCGCGTTCGCCGCCCGGGCGTCGGCCAGCAGCTGCTCCAGCTGCGCCACGGTGTCGTCGCCGATCGCGAGCTGCGCCACGATCGACGGCGCCAGCGACCGCACCTGGCTGTTCACCGCCGCCGCCAGGCACGTGTTCAGGAACTGCTGCGCGTCCATGCCGGCGCCGCCGCGCAGCGCCGCCGCGGTCACGTCGTCCACCGTGTCGTGCGGGCCGCCGCGCAGCGCCGCCGCCAGCACCCGCGGATCCGCCGCCACCAGCCGGTCGAACAGCGGGTCCGCCGTGACCGCCGCGCGCCCCGCCGGGCTGAGGTTGACCAGGGCCAGCTGCGCCAGGCGCGCCGCGTCCGCCGCACCCGGGTCGTAGGGGACGCCGGCCAGCGGCGACGCCGGATCGGTGAACGGGTCCCGGCCCGCCTCCACCTGGTCGGCGAGCTGCGCCAGCACCACGTCGGCCCGGCGCGGCGACAGCGGCGCCACGTCCGCCCGGTCCGCGGCCACCATCACCTGCGACACCGCGCCCCGCACGTCCCCGGCGAACCGCCGCACCCGGTCCGCCACCGGCCCCGGCAACCCGTCCGCCGCCGCCAGCACCCGCGCCACCGCGTCCTGACCCGCCGGCGACAACCCGCCGTCGTACGACCGCGTCGCCACCGCCGGCGCGGCCCCGCCCGCCCACGCCACCGGCTGCGGCGGGTGCGCGCCGGACCGGTCGGCGACCGAGTCGACGGGCAGCGTGAAGTCCAGCGGCCGCCGCGCCAACCCGTCGCGCACCTCGGGCGCCGGCAACGGCGTCCCGTCCGGACCGGTCAGCCGGACCCCCGGCTCCGCCGGCCCCGGCTTCGCGATGCCGTACTGCGTGACGACCGGCCCCCGGCCCCCCGGCGCGGCCGGCTTCGCGAACCCTTGCCAGCCCGCCGGCGTCAACGTCGGCGTGCCGTCCGCGCCGAACCCCGCCGCGTACGCGAAAACTCGGGTCGGCCCCCCGTCCGCCGTCGGATGCGTCCACGCCGCATCGGTCGCCGCGATCACCTCCGGCGTGCCGTCCGGCAACAGCAACGCCAGCTCCGCCGCCCAGCCACCCTGCGGCACGGCGCCGTGACACGCCACCAGCTCGACCGTCTTCCCGGCCGACCGCGGATCGGCGACGATGAGGTCCCGCAACTGCTCCAGGCCCACCGGCCGCCCACCCACGACCGGCCCGGCCGGGGTAGCGTGCACCAGCACCGGGTAGCGGTCCGGGTGGGTGCGGTAGGCCCGCGCCGCCTCCCGGTTGTCCCGCTCCGCCGGCCCGTCGTCCAGCAACACCAGCCCGCCCTGGGGAACGGTGACGTAGTCGGGCGCCTGCTGCCACGGCGGCATGTCGCCGTCCGACCCCAGCGGCGAGACGGGGGAGTCGCCGTCGTAGGCCGGTCCGTCGATCGGTGACACCGGGCTGGTCGCGTCGCCTACGGAGGTGTCCAGGGGCGGCAGCGACGGGCGGTCCGGCCTTGTCGTCTCGGTTCTGTCCTCTGTGGATGGCTGGCTGGTGTCGGGGCTTTCGGTGGCGCCGTTCTGTGCGGGGGTCGGGAAGGTGGGGGTGCTGCCGGTCGTGGGGGTGACGGGCGCGGTGGCCGGGTCCTTCGGGGTTGTGCCGGGCGGGTTGGTGGTCTGGTTGCTGCCGGGGGTGGTCGGCGTCCCGCCGGTGGTGGTCGGCGCGGTGGTGCTGGGCGTCCCGCCGGTCGAGGTTGGTGTCCCGGCGGCGGTGGTCGTCGTGCCGCCCGCGGTGGTGGGTGTTCCGCCGCTGGTGGCCGGCGTGTTGCCGCCGGTGGTCGGCGTGCCGCCGGTGGTGGTCGGCGTGCCGCCGGTGGTGGTCGGCGTGCCGCCGGTGGTGGTCGTGCCGGTCGTGGTCAGCGTGCTGCCGGTGGTGGTCGGCGTGCTGCCGGTGGTGGTGGGTGTTCCGCCGGTGGTGGTTGTGCCGGCCGTGGTGGTCGGGGTGTCGCCGGTGGTGGTGGGTGTCCCGCCGGTGGTGGTCGGCGTGCCGCCGGTGGTCGTGGGTGTTCCGCCGGTGGTGGTTGTGCCGGCCGTGGTCGGGGTGCCAGCCGTGGTGGTGGGTGTCCCGCCGGTGGTGGTCGTGCCGGCCGCAGTCGTCGGGGTTCCGCCGGTGGTGGGCGTTGCTCCGGTGGTGGGGGTTCCTCCAGTTGTGGTGGGGGTGCCACCCGTGGTGGTGGGGGTTCCGCCTGTTGCGGTGGTCCCTCCCGACGTGGTGGTCCCGCCCGTGGTGGAACCCCCCGCGGTCGTCGCGGGAGTGCCACTCGTGGCGGTGTTGGGGGTGCTTCCACCTGCGGTGGCCGGCGTGCCGCCGGGTGTCGTCGGGGTGCCGCCGGTGGCGTTTCCATCAGGTCCGCCAGCCGTGTTGCCCGCCGTGTCTCCAGTCGTGCCGGTCGTGGCCGGGGGGCCGCTCGTGGTGGTCGTCGTGCCCGCGGTCGCCGGTGGGGGGCCGCCCGCCGTCACCGGGTCGGCGGCCGTCGTGGGCGGTGTGCCGGGTGCGGAGGTGGTGGTGCCGCCCGTGGTCGTCGTGGTGCCGCCGGTGTTGGTGGTGGTGCCGCCGAAGGTGCTCGGGGTGCCGCCGGTGGTGGTGCTCGTGCCGCCCGTCGTGGTGACCGTGCCGCCCGTCGTGGTCGTCACGCCGTCGGGGCTCGTGGTCGTCGTGCCGCCGGTGATGGTGGTGACGCCGCCCGTGGTGGTGGTCGTGCCGCCCGGGGTCACCGTGACGCCGCCGGTCGTGGTGGTCGTGCCGCCGGTGGAGGTCGTGGTGCCGCCGGCCGTGGTCGTGCCATCCGCTGAAGTCGTGGCGCCCGTCGTCGTCGTGCCGCCCGATGTGGACGTCGTGCCGCCCGTGCTGGTGGTGGTGCTGTCCGTCGTCGTCGTGGTGCCGCCGGTCGAGACGGTGGTGCCGCCGGTGATCGTGGTGACACCGTCCACTGTGGTGGGTGTGCCGCCGGTGACGGTGGTCGTGGCGTCGACCGTGGTGGTGGTGCCGCCCGTCGTGACGGTGTCGCCGCCGGTGGTGGTCGTCACGCCGCCGTCGACGGTGGCCGGGCCGGTGGGGGCGGGCGGGCCGGCGGGTGGGGGCGTCGAGCCGGTCGACGTGTCCGGGTCGAACGGGACGGTGCCCTGGCCGGTGTCGTCCTTCGGCGGGAGCGTGCCGACCACGGCCTGGTTGGTGTCGTGCGCGAGGTCGACCGCCAGTGAGCCGAACATGGACGACACCATCGTGGCGCCGGCGTTGAAGTCGCCGTTGACGATCGTGCTGAACAGGAACTCGCCGAGGACCTCGCCCGCGCCGGAGCCGAGCGCGCGGCCGATGTTCGTCTGCGCGAACTTCGGCAGCATCTTCGCCCACAATTGCATGACCGTGGACGCGACGCCGCCGATCATGGCGCCGCCGGCGAGCGCCATGAGGACTTCCTTGGGGTCGATGCTGTCGCGGTCGCCGGCGGCGAACTGGGGGATGTACGCCAGCAGCGTCTGGCTGACCTCCTCCAGGGCCTCGTCGATGGTCTCGTCGACCACCTGCGCGATCGGGTGCTGGCTCAGCTCCTTGAAGGACTTCGGCGGCGGGGTGTCGGTCGCCGACTTCGCCGCGGGGGCCGCCGGCGGCGTGTCGGCGTCGGGCTTCGCCTTCGGCGTGACCGGCGGCGGCGTCTCGGCCTC